>NZ_JBCHVH010000006.1:0-642991 GCF_050474425.1 Pseudomonas sp. B1-22
TACTTGCGTTGCTGATAATCAGTCGATCATCAGTCTTACATCACAAGCACCCACACGAATTGCTTGATTCGACTTGTTAAAGAGCGTTTGGCTGAGGCTTTCGTCTCAACCGAGGCGCGCATTCTACAGCAGCGTCTCATTTCGTCAAGCTTAAATTTAAAATTTCTTTTCAATTCAAGCCGCTACGCTGTGGAGCCCGGAGACCACCGCAGCGAGGGGGCGCATATTACAGCAATTGAAAATGCCGTCAACACCCTTCAGTGAAAATTCCAGGGGATCATCGTCCCTTCCCTGTAACGCATCCTCGCCGGAGGCTGCTTCCACACCGAAGCAGCCGTCCGACGCGAGGCTAGATGTCCGTGATGCGCGCAATCCCATCAAGTTTCCCACCCTGCTCCTTTCGGACCCTGCGGCGGGTAACGAGCAGCCCGGAGCAGACGACGACGAGCGTCAGCAAACCGGTGGCGATCACTTCGATGCGATGGTCAGGTCGGAAGAACATGACCACCAGCACACTGAGGATGAAGGCGATCACCCCCCAGGTCAGCCAGGGGAACAGCCACATGCGGTACTGGATGGCCTTGCCCTCGGCGGTCAGGCGCTTGCGCATGCGCAACTGCGAAACCGCGATCACCAGGTAGACCAGCAAGGCAATGGCACCTGAGCTTGCCATCAGGAAGCCGAACACCTTGGAAGGAACCAGGTAGTTGGCGATCACGGTAAGGAAGGCCGCGCCAGTGGAGAACAGCACTGCATAGATCGGCGTGCCGCTGCTGGTGGTCGCCTGGGCGCACGCCGGAGCGTCGCCGCGGCGGCTCAGGGAATAGAGCATGCGCGAGGCGGTATAAAGAGAGGAGTTCAGGCAACTGGTGACGGAGGTCAGCACCACCACGTCGATGAGCGCCTTGGCATGGGGCACGCCGAGGATTTCCAGCACGGTGGCGTAGGAGCCTTCGCTGGCCAGGCGCGGATCGGTCCAGGGCACCAGGGCGACGACGATGAAGATCGACAATATATAGAAGAGCGTGATTCGCCAGATCACCGAATTGGTGGCCCTGGAAATCTGCTTCTCGGCGGCGTCGGACTCCGCGGCGGCGATGGTCACCACCTCGGCTCCGAGGAAGGAGAACATGGTGATCAGCATGGCACTGAGTACCGCGCCAAAGCCGTTGGGCATGAAGCCGCCGGTGTCCCACAGGCGCGAGACGCCGCTGACGCCGGTGTTCGGCAGCAGACCGAGGATGGCGCAGGCGCCGAGGATGATGAAGCCGACGATGGCCGCCACTTTCACCAGGGCCAGCCAGAACTCGAATTCCCCGTAGTTCTTCACGCTGAACAGGTTGGTCGCGGTGAGCAGCAGGGTAATGGCCAGCGACAGCACCCAGATATCCAGTTGCGGTATCCAGGAGTTGAGGATGGTCGCAGCGATATTGGCTTCGATGGGGATCACCAGTACCCAGAACCACCAGTACAGCCAGCCGATGGTGTAGCCGGCCCACTTGCCGATGGCGCGGTCGGCGTAGGTGGAGAAGGAGCCGGTATCCGGTGAGGCGACGGCCATTTCGGCCAGCATGCGCATGACCAGCACCACCAGGGCGCCGGCGAAGATGTAGGCCAGGATGGTGGCCGGTCCGGCTTCGGCGATGGCGCGGCCGGAGCCGACGAAGAGGCCGGCGCCGATCACGCCGGCGATGGAAAGCATGGTCACGTGGCGGGACTTCAACCCGTGACTCAGGTTGTTCTTATCTGTCTGCATGGCATTACCTTTGTTCTTGTCGTGCCCGGAGAACGGCGCCGCTCTCCGCGATCACCCGGTGCCAAGCCAAAAAGCCCGCCCTGCCCCGGCCGATAGCCGGGGCAGAAACGGGTTGAGCAGGGGACCGGGGGTGACGCTCTGAAGTCTTACGCCAACTCGTCGAAACACTCGCCGATGATGGCCAGCCCGCGCTGCAGGTCGGCATCGCTGACGGTCAGCGGAACCAGGATGCGCAGGACGTTGTAGTAGGTGCCGCAGGAGAGCAGGATCAGGCCCTTCTCACGCGCCTTGGCCACCACCTTGCCGGTCAGCTCGGCGGCCGGTTTGTTCAGGTCGCCACCCTCGAACAGTTCCACGGCGACCATGGCGCCGAGATTGCGCACTTCTACCAGGCTGTTGTGGCGCTCGCCGATCTGGCGCAGGCCGGTGGTCAGGATTTCGCCCACGGACTTGGCGCGATCCAGCAGTTTTTCGCTCTCGAAGGCCTCGATCACCGCCAGGGCCGCGGCGCAGGAAACCGGGCTGCCGGCATAGGTGCCGCCCAGGCCGCCAGGGGCCACGGCGTCCATGACCTCGGCGCGGCCGGCCACGCCCGCCAGGGGGAAGCCGCCGGCGATGGACTTGGCGAAGGTGGTCAGGTCGGCGGCGACGCCCATCTGCTCCATGGCGAAGAAGGTGCCGGTACGGCCGGCGCCGGTCTGCACTTCGTCGGCGATCAGCAGGATGCCGTGTTCGTCGCACAGGGCGCGCAGGCGGGCCATGAAGTCCTTCGGCGCCACGTTGAAGCCGCCCTCCCCCTGCACGGGTTCGAGGATGATCGCGGCGATGTCGCGGGGCGCGGCGTCATTCTTGAAGATGCGCTCGATGCTGGCCAGGGATTCGTCGACCGACACGCCGTGAAGGGCATTCGGGTACTGGGCACGGAACACGCCGCCGGGCATCAGGCCCAGGCCCGCGGAGTACGGCACTACCTTGCCGGTCAGCGACAGGGTGTACTGGGTGCGGCCGTGGTAGGCGCCGGTGAAGGCGATCACGCCGTTGCGGCCGGTGGCGGCGCGGGCAATCTTGATGGCGTTCTCGACGGCTTCGGCGCCGGTGGTGACCAGCAGGGTCTTCTTCTCGAAGTTGCCCGGCAGCAACTGGTTGATCTTCTCGGCCAGGGCCACGTATGGCTCGTAACCGAAGACGTGGAAGCAGGTGTGGGTCAGCTTGGCCAACTGCTCCTGCACGGCGGCCATCACCTTCGGGTGCAGGTGACCAGTGTTCAGCACGGCGATGCCGCCGGCGAAGTCCAGGTATTCACGGCCTTCGACGTCCCACACGGTGGCGTTCTCGGCGCGCTCGGCGAAGATCTGGTGGATCTGGCCGACGCCACGGGGAATGGCGTCCATGCGGCGTTGTTGCAGGCTCTGGTTGGTATTCATGGTTGACTCCGGTAGTGCGATCGCCCTGCACGGGCCGAAGCCCGTACAGGAAAGGTGGAGGGTTCGCCGTGCTTACACGCCGAGGCAGAGGTACTTGATCTCGAGGTAATCCTCGATGCCGTACTTCGAACCTTCGCGGCCCAGGCCCGAGGCCTTGATGCCGCCGAAGGGCGCGACTTCGTTGGAAATGATCCCGGTGTTGATGCCGACGATGCCGTACTCCAGTGCCTCGCCGACGCGGAACACGCGGGCCAGGTCGCGGGCATAGAAGTAGGCGGCCAGGCCATACTCGGTGTCGTTGGACATGGCAATGACGTCGGCCTCGTCCTTGAAGCGGAACAGTGGCGCCAGCGGACCGAAGGTCTCGTCCTTGGCCACCAGGGCGTTCTTCGGCACATCGACCAGGATGGTCGGCTCGAAGAAGGTGCCGCCCAGGGCGTGCGGCTTGCCGCCGGCGACCACCCTGGCACCCTTGGCAACGGCGTCGTCGATATGCAGCTGGACCTTGGCAACGGCCTTGGCGTCGATCAGCGGGCCAGTGGTAATGCCCTGATCCAGACCGTTGCCGAGGTTCAGCCGGGCCACGGCCGCCTTCAGCTTCTCGACGAAGGCGTCATACACGCCGTCCTGGATGTACAGACGGTTGGCGCAGACACAGGTCTGGCCATTGTTGCGGTACTTGGAAACCAGCGCGCCTTCCACGGCGGCGTCCAGGTCGGCATCGTCGAACACGATGAAGGGCGCATTGCCGCCCAGTTCCAGGGACACCTTCTTGATGTCCTTGGCGCATTCGGCCATCAACTGGCGACCGATTTCGGTCGAGCCGGTGAAGGTCAGCTTGCGCACGATCGGGTTGCCGGTCAGCTCGCCGCCGATTGCACCGGCGTTGCCGGTGACCACGCTGAATACGCCCTTCGGAATGCCGGCACGCTCGGCCAGTTCGGCCAGGGCCAGGGCCGAATACGGGGTCTGCAGGGCGGGCTTGAGCACCATGGTGCAACCGGCAGCCAGGGCCGGGCCGGCCTTGCGAGTGATCATCGCGGACGGGAAGTTCCACGGGGTGATGGCCGCGGTCACGCCGATCGGCTGCTTGATCACCATCAGGCGCTTGTCCGGCTGGTGGCCCGGGATCATATCGCCGTATACGCGCTTGGCTTCCTCGCCGAACCACTCGAGGAACGAGGCGGCGTAGGCGATCTCGCCCCTGGCTTCGGCCAGCGGCTTGCCCTGTTCGATGGTCATCAGGCGGGCCAGGTCATCCTGGTTCTCGATCATCAGGTCGAACCAGCGGCGCAGCTTGTTGGCGCGCTCTTTCGCGGTCAGCGCACGCCAGGCCGGCAAGGCCTTGTCGGCGGCTTCGATGGCGCGACGGGTCTCGGCGGCGCCCATCATCGGCACGCTGCCGATGATCTCGTGGGTGGCCGGATTGCTGACCTGGACGGTCTGGCCGTTGTCGGCATCGACCCAGGCGCCATCGATGTAGGCCTGCTGACGGAACAGAGTGGGGTCTTTCAGTTGCACGCTTGTCATCCTCGGGGGTGGACGGCGGTGACGTCGGCTCAGCCGGCGGCCCGCTGCTTGTTATCGGTGGCCTTGACGGTGAAGCCGGCGCGGGCGCCGTCGATCTGCTCGCGAACCTTGCCGACGATGTAGGCGCCGATGGGAATCGCCGAGGTGGCGGCAGGCGACGGGGCGTTGCACACGTTCATGCTGCGCGGGGTGTTCACGAAGAGGAAATCGTCGATCAGCTTGCCGTCGCGGGACACCGCCTGGGCGCGCACGCCCGCCGGGTAGGCGGTGAGGTCGGCTTTGGTGATGCTCGGGCAGTACTTCTGCACTTCCTTGAGGTAGCCGCCCTTGAACAGGGAGTTCTTCATCTCGATCAGGCCGGGGCGCAGGTTCTTCGCCAGCACCTTGAGGATGCCGGGGGAGGTCAGCGTCTCGAACATGTCGGCGACGGAGATATCGGACTTGCGATAGCCCTCGCGCTTCATCGCCAGCACCGCGTTCGGGCCGACGGTGACGGTGCCGTCGATCATCCGGGTCAGGTGCACGCCGAGGAACGGCATGGACGGGTCCGGGATCGGGTAGATCAGGTGATTGACGATCTGGTTGTGCTGCCTGGGCAGCAGGTAGTACTCGCCACGGAACGGGCAGATGATGAAGTTCGGCTCGATGCCGAGCATGCGCACCACGCGGTCGGCCATCAGGCCCGAGCAGGTGATGAGGAAGCGACCGTGGAATTCGTCGCTGGCGGTGCGCACCACCACTTCGTCGGCGCGCTCGTCGAGGCCGGTGACTTCGGCGTTGTAGCGGATCTCGCCGCCGGCGTCCTGGAACTCGCGGCCCATGGCGGCGGTGACTTCGGCGTAGCTGACGATGCCGCTGGAAGGCACGAAGATGCCGCCCAAGCCGACGATGTTCGGCTCACGCTCGTGCAGTTCGGCGGCGGACAACCAGGAACGCTCCAGGCCATTGGCGGCGGTGCGTTCCCAGAGCGCCTTCATGCGCTCCATTTCCAGCTCGTTGGTGGCCACCAGCAGCTTGCCGCACTCGTCGAAACGGATGCCGTGCTTGTTGCAGAAGGCCTTGGTGGCCTTGTTGCCTTCCAGGCAGAAGCGCGCCTTGAGGCTACCCGGGGTGTAGTAGACGCCGGCGTGGATAACGCCGCTATTGTGACCGGTCTGGTGACGGGCCGGGCCGGATTCCTTCTCCAGCAGGAGAACGCTGGCATCCGGGTAGACCTGGGTCAGTTGCATGGCCGTGGACATGCCCACGATGCCGCCGCCGATGATGATGAAATCGTACACAGCCATTACCTCGCGCCGGGGCGCTGCAAATCGTTACGCGGTTCGCATCGGCCCACCCGCCTCGATGCAGGGACCGGCGCTTTCCGGGCACGGCGAAGGGCCGCCCGTGGCAGCCCTTCAGCCTGCGTGCTCGCTTACTGGCCGCGCAGATAGCGCGGCTTCTGGTAGCTGATGTAGCCACGCTGGCGCATCAGCTCGCGGCGCAGCCCCTCGTGCGGGGTGAAGCGGTCGCGGCCGTGCAGCCAGAACAGGTTGTTGATCAGCACGAAGCTGCCCACCGGCACCGGCACCGATAGCTTCTGCGCGCTGCCTTCGAGGGATTCGGACAGGGCGTTCAGCCAGATGCCTTCCTCGTAGTTGGCCGGCTGCACGAACTGGTCGATGTAGCGCATGGTCGGGCGGCCTTCGGCGTCAGTATCGAATACCGGATGGAATACGTCCTCGGTGACGTTCTTGCTCGGCGGCGCGGTCCAGCGCATGTCGCGGCGGGCCAGCGGGTGGCGGAAGAACTCGTCGCACTGCTCCCAGTCGTCCAGGTGCAGCAGCAGGGAGTTGCCGCCTTCCATGTTCTTCTCGTCGATCTTCAGCATCAGCACGTAGTCGGTGATCTGGTTGACGAAGGTGCCGTCGTTGTGGAGCTCCATGACCCGGTGCGGCTGGCGCAGGTAGCTGTCGGAGTTGTCGGTATTGACCACCACGAAGCGCGCGTAGAACTGGCCGCTCATGGCGTCGTAGTTGGAGCGGCCGATCAGGTGGGCGCAGGCGGTGGTGAACTTCACCATGTCCTCGGCCTGGCTCACGTCATCCAGGCCGACGGGGTTGATCAGCATGCCGCCGGTGGAGCGACCGAGGATGGTGTTCAGCAGCACCGGGCGCAGAGTGCCTTCGCAAAGCTCGTCGAGGATCTCGCCGAAACGGAAGCGCAGGAAGGACTTGTACTCCAGCGCCTGGACCGGCCACTCGGCCACGGCCTTGACGAAGGCGTCGACGGTTTCGCGGGCGAAGGTCAACTCCAGCAGACGGGGCGACTGCTTCGAGGGGGCGACGGTGTAACCCCGGGTCTCGAGAGGCAGCGGCATCACAAGGTCCTCGATCTTCGTAAAGGCGTTCATGGCGGTGTCCTGGCGTAGGGGATGGATTCGGCCGTCCAGCAATGACCTGGATCAGGCGGGCGATCAAAAAATATCGCTATCAAATCAAAATGTCTACATTTTTATAAAACAACGCTATTTCAATACTGTGTCTATTGTTTTTCGTCCATACGACGTTTCGGTATGATCCGCAAAACGCTTTGAGGAACAGGACTTTGGAAGCTCTCGCTCCCCGTCAAAACTCGGCATTCAGCGGGTATGAGTGGCTCAAGCAAGACATCATCCGCGGCGTGTTCAAGCCCGGCGAAAAGCTGCTGATGAGTGCCCTGAAGGAGCGCTACGACCTGGGCGTCGGCCCCCTGCGCGAGGCGCTCTCGCAACTGGTGGCGGAAAAACTGGTGGTCGCCATCAGCCAGAAGGGCTACCGCGTGGCGCCCATGTCCCTGGACGAGATGCAGGACATCTACGATGCCCGCGCGAACCTCGAAGCGATGATTGTCGGCCTGGCCATCGAGCGCGGCGACGACGCCTGGGAAGCCTCGGTGCTGGCCCAGTCCCACACCCTGGCCAAGGTGATGGAAGTGAAGACCCGCGAGCAGCGCCTGGATGTCTGGGACCAGCGCCACAAGGCCTTCCACACCGCCATCGCCTCCGGCTGCGGCTCCAAGCACCTGCTGCAGGCGCGCACCTACCTGTTCGACCAGGCCGAGCGCTACCGCCATCTCTGGCTGACCCAGACGGTGTTCTCCGAACAGGCCCTGGAGCTCAAGCGCCAGGAGCACGCCGCGCTGGTCGACGCCATCCTCGCCCGCGACGCCAAGCGCGCCAGCGAGATGATGCGCACCCACCTGATGACCCCGGTGCCGATCATCGCCCAGATCATGCAGGCGAACGGCACGCGCTGACCGCCCTGTTCGCGGAGGCTGGTCCAGTCGCGGCCGCTCCACGCGCCGCTTCGCATCGCGATTGAAAGCGCTTCCACCGGCCCGACCCGCGCCCCAGAGCGCCTGTGCATCCAGGCGCAAAAACCCGTACACCCAACGGCAATCCCGCCCGACCGACTTTCCTTACCGTCTTGGAGCCTCCCCACTCCAACAACAAGAAAGGTACGGTCATGGCTGGAGCACTCTCGAACCACGATTCTTCCCCTGAACAGTCCCACTCCCAAGGCGCAGTCCCGGACTCGCAACGGCTCGGCCGCGGCTCCCTGACCATGGCCTGGTGGGGCATCTGCAGCGCGATGTTCTACCTGGTGGTCGCCGCGGCCCTGGCCATGGGCTACGGCACGCTGAACGCCATCATCGGCCTGGTGCTGTCGGTGATCAGCTATGGCCTGATCAACGCCATCCTCAGCCGCCACGCCATCGCCACCGGCCTGTCGGTGGCGCAGTTTTCCCAGGTGCTGTTCGGCCGCACCGGCGCGGCGCTGGCCACGCTGATCTTCAGCGCCACGGCCATCTACTACGCGGTCTTCGAAGGCTCGGTGATGGCGGTGGCGCTGCACCACTACCTGCCAGGCCTCGAACTGCACGCCGCATTCCTGCTGGTGGTGGTCTACAGCGTGCTGCTGATCTTCGGCAACGCCCTGCGCTGGCTGGACAAGCTCAACGGCGTGCTGCTGCCCTTCTACCTGCTCGGGCTGGTGGCGGCTGTGGCGATGGCCATCGGTGAATACGGCTACTCCCCCGCCTGGCTGGCACTGGCGCCCAAGGACGGGCCGGTGGCCCACGGCTGGTGGAACTGCTTCACCTACTTCATGGGTGTCTGGGTGCTGATGATGTACACCTGGGACTACGCCCGCTTCGGCCGCCAGGAAGACAGCCGCTACCACGCGCGGATCAACTTCGGCATGCCCTTCTACTGCGTGGCCTTCCTGCTCAATGGCCTGGTGGGCATCTTCCTCGCCGCCACCATCCCCACCGAGGGCGGCTTGAGCGAAGTCTCGGTGGTGCTGGCGATCATCCAGCTGATGGGACTGGGCGGCCTGCTCTTCGTCTGGATCAGCCAGACCCGCATCAACACCGGCAACTTCTTCCTCGCCGCCACCAACCTGCAGGCATTCGCCGGCCACCTCGGCCTGGCCTGGGTGCCCTACGTGGCCTGGGCGCTGCTGACCGGCGCGCTGGTCTACCTGCTGATGCTGTTCGACGTGTTCAGCTACATCCTCCAGGCACTGGCCTACCAGAGCCTGCTGATCGTCGGCTGGGTCGCCATCGCCCTCGCCCACCTGCTGTTCACCCGCAACACCCGCTATCGGCTCGACGGCCTGCCCTCCTTCCGCGCCCGGGGCCTGATCGCCTGGCTGGTTTCCGCGATCGTGGGCATCGGCCTGCACCTGTGCGGCGTTGCCGAGCTGGCCACCGCCTCGGCGCCGGCCGCCTTCCTCGTCGCCTTCCTCGGCTATCTCGCGCCCCTGCTGTCACGCCGTACCCAACCCCAGGGTGATCTGGGCTGATCGTCGGCCGCCCGGCGGGCGGCCTCCTCCCTGCAACCCCATGCCCCTACAACGACAAGAACATCTGGAGCGGTTCATGCACCCGCAACGCACCCGGCTTATCTCGATTCTCGCAGCCCTGTCCACCCTCGCTCTCGGCCTGGCACAGCCGGCCAGCGCCGTGGAAATCACCGACAATCTCGACCTCGGCGGCGCCCTGCGCGGACGCCTGGACTACGACCCCGACCGCGACATTTCCAAGCTCAGCTTCGACACCTTCTTCCTCACCGCCGACTATCACTCGGACAGCTGGATAGCGGCCGCCAAGTACCGTTTCTACGGCGGCGACTACCCCTACGACTACACCGACCGGGTGGGCGACATTTCCTTCGCCGAGTACGCCTGGGTCGGCTACCGCTTCACCCCCGAGCAGCAGGTGCAGGTCGGCCAGACAGCCATCCCCTTCGGCCTGGCGCCCTATTTCGGCAGCACCTTCTTCGAGACCCTGGGCAACGTGATCGGCCTGGAAGACACCCAGGACATCGGCTTCAAGTACCTCGCCCGGCACGGCAACTGGGACCTGAAGGCCGCCTACTACCCCATCCCCGCCGAACAGGGCCGCGGCACCAGCCGGGGCGGACGCACCTACGGCACCAGCGTCGCCAGCGCCGATGACTACGTGGTGGACGGCAGCGACAACCACGAGCAGGACATCCTCGTCGGCCGCCTGGCGCGGACCTACCACGCCGGCGACTGGAGCGGCGAGGCCGGCGTCTCGCTGCTCGCCTCCACCCTGGACAACCAGGACACCGGCCGCGACGGCCACCGCACCGCAGTCGCCCTGCACGCCACCGCGCAGAACGGGCCCTGGGGCTTCCAGGCCCAGGCCGCACGCCAGCAGATGACCCCGGAGAATCCCGGCGACGACCGCCTGGTGAGCTTTGGCAGCTTCGACGGCACCTTCAACGTCGCCGCCAAGGGCAACCTCTACGTGGCGGACCTCAGCTACAGCCTGCCGGGCCAGTACGGCTGGTTCTCGGGCGTCAAGCTCTACGCCAACTACAGCCTGTTCGACAAGGACGAGTCGGACTTCCGCGACTCCCAGCGCTTCATCGCCGGCAGCTCCTTCACCCTCGGCCCGCTGTGGATCGCCCTGGAATGGCTGCACGGCAAGAACGACCCGTACATCGGCGGCGGCAACTACACCCAGAGCCTGGGTGCAGGCGGCACCGACCACTGGGAAAACCAGCTGTACAGCAACATCGGCTACTACTTCTGAGGCGTGGCTGGGTGGATGACCTCCGGCTCCAGCAGCGATGTCGGCACCCTTCCCACGCCTGAATCCACGCGTTCGCCCCCGCCTCGCGGGGGCATCCTCCTGCCGCCTGACCGTCCTCCCCCGAGTGCGCCAAAGCGCAATAACCGGTGCACCCAGCGACAAGCCAGCCGCCCCCGCCGGCCGTAGCGTATGCACCAAGGGCCATGCACAGGCAGCCCTCACCCGAAACATAAAAACAAGCGTTGGTGCCCCATGAAAACAGTTGATCCCATCACCCTCGCGGTCGTTCGCGGCGCGCTGGAAACAGCGCAGCGCGAGATGACCCTGACCCTGGAAAAGACCGGCCGCTCCAGTGTGTTCAACCTGGCCCATGACTATTCCAACTCCCTGTTCGACCATCTTCCCGAGATGATCCTCCAGGGCCAGGACATCCCGATCCACCTGGGCTCGCTGATTCCCGCCATGAAGTGCGTGGCCGGCTTCTTCGGCGACGACATCGCCGAAGGCGACGTGATCTACCACAACGACCCGGCCTACAAGGGCAGCCACATCCTCGACTGCTGCATGTACAAGCCGGTGTTCTACAAGGGCGAGCTGGTGTTCTGGACCGTCTGCAAGGGCCACCTCACCGACATCGGCGGCCCGGTGCCGGCCGGTTACAACCCCGACGCCAAGGAAATCTACGCCGAGGGCCTGCGCATTCCGCCGGTCAAGCTGTGGGAAAAGGGCAAGCGTCGCGAAGACGTGATCAACTTTATGCTCACCAACATGCGCGCCCGTCCCTATCAGGAAGGCGACCTCAACGCCCAGTACGGCGCCTGCAAGGTCGGCGAGCGCCACCTGCTGGAGCTGCTCGACAAGTACGGCGTGGAACAGGTCCGCGCCTGCATCGCCGAGCTGAAGAACATGGCCGACCGGCATATGCGCGCCCTGCTGCGCGACGTGCCGGACGGCCACTACAGCGGCACCGCCGTACTCGAGGACTCCGGCCACGGCCTGGGCGAGCTGTCCATCACCGCCCACGTGGAAATCCGTGGCGACGAGGCCCACATCCGCATCGACAGCCCGCCCCAGGTGCCCTACTTCATCAACTCCTACGAGGGCAACTCGGTCTCCGGCGTCTACCTCGGGCTGATGATGTTCGCCCAGGTCGCCCCGCCCTATAACGAAGGCCTGTACCGCTGCGTCAGCGTCGACGTCGGCCCCCGGGGCACCCTGTGCAACGCCCAGGAGCCCGCGCCCCACGTCAACTGTACCACCACCCCGATGGAAACCCTGGCCGACGCCGTGCGCCTGGCGCTGGAGCAGGCCTCGCCGCAGCGCGTCACCGCCTCCTGGGGCCATGCCAGCGGGATCAACATCGCCGGCCTCGATCCGCGCAACGCCAACAGCGAATACGTGACCATGGTGCTGGCCTCGATCATCGCCGGCGCCGGCGCCAACAAGGTGATGGACGGCTGGCACGCCTGCGGCCCGCTGTGCTGCTTCGGCGCCCTGATGAGTGGCGATATCGAGTTGCTGGAGCATGCCTACCCGGTGCTGATCCACCGCTACAGCCTGATGGCCGACAGCGGTGGCGCCGGTGAATTCCGCGGCGGCTCCGGCACCCGCCTGGAGATCGAACCCCTGGAGCACGCCATGACCGTGGTCGGCTTCGGCGAAGGCCGCCAGCTGCCCACCGCCGGCGCCGCCGGGGCGCGCAACGCCCTGCCCGAACCCAAGCTCGGCCGCCTGATCCACCGCCACGCCGATGGCGAGGAAGACCACTACGTGCAGAACCCGATGCTCACCATCCAGCCCGGCGAGCGGATCATCAACATCAATCCCGGTGGCGGCGGTTACGGCGATCCGATGCGCCGCCCGGTGGCGGCAGTCCTGCAGGACGTCCGCAATGGCCTGGTCTCGCCCCAGGGCGCGGCCCTGGAATACGGCGTGATCCTCGACGCCGAAGGCCACCTCGACGAAACCGCCACCCGCGCCGCCCGCGGCCAGTTCTGACCGGAGATCCGACATGCGCAACCAATATCGCCTGGGCATCGACGCCGGCGGCACCTTCACCGACTTCATCCTGGCCGACCGTGACGGCGGCGTTCAGCTGTTCAAGGCCCCTTCCACCCCGCAGGACGGCACCCTGGCCATCCGCGCCGGCCTGGCGCAGATCGCCGACGCCACCGGCCGCACCCCGGCGGACATCATTGCCAACTGCGACCTGTGCATCAACGGCACCACCGTCGCCCTCAACGCGCTGATCGAACGCACCGGCGTGAAGGTCGGCCTGCTCTGCACCGCCGGCCATGAAGACAGCCTGGAAATCCGCCTCGGCCACAAGGAAGAAGGCCACCGCTACGACGCCCACTACCCGCCGGCAGACATGCTGGTGCCGCGCCACCTGCGTCGCCCCGTCGGCGGCCGCATCCTCGGCGACGGCCGCGAGCACAGCCCGCTGGACGAACGCGCGGTACACGACGCCATCGACTACTTCCGCGCCGAGGGCGTTGAGGCGGTTGCCATCTCCTTCGTCTGGTCGGTGCGCAACCCCAGCCACGAGAAGCGCGCCGCCGAACTGGTGCGCGCCGCTCTGCCAGGAGTGTTCGTCTGCACCGGCTACGAGGTCTTCCCGCAGATCCGCGAATACACCCGCACCTCCACCACCGTGGTCAACGCCTACCTGAGCCCGGTGATGGCGCGCTACGTCGAACGCATCGACGCGCTGTTCGAGGAGCTCGGCACCCAGCAGCCGGTACGCTACTTCCAGTCCAACGGCGGCCTGGCACCGGGCAACGTGATGCGCGAGCGGGCGGTGAACGCCATCAACTCCGGCCCGGCGTCCGCGCCCCAGGCCGGGCTTTCGGTGGCGCGCCCCTTCGGCATCGACAACATCATCACCGTGGACATGGGCGGCACCTCCTTCGACATCACCCTGACCAACGCCGGGCGCACCAACTTCAGCAAGGACGTGGACTTCCTCCGCCAGCGCATCGGCGTGCCGATGATCCAGGTGGAAACCCTCGGCGCCGGCGGCGGTTCCATCGCCCACCTCGACGAATTCGGCATGCTCCAGGTCGGCCCGCGCAGCGCCGGCGCCAAACCCGGCCCGGTGTGCTACGGCAAGGGCGGCAGCGAACCGACCGTGACCGACGCCAACCTGGCCCTGGGCTACCTGCCGGACGGCGCCCTGCTCGGCGGCACCATCCGCCTGAACCGCCAGGCCGCGCTGGACGCCATCCGGGAGAAGATCGCCGATCCGCTGGGCATCAGCATCGAACGCGCAGCCTTCGGCATCACTACCCTGGTCAACCTGAACATGGTCAACGGCATCCGCCGGGTGTCCATCGAACGCGGCCACGACCCCCGCGACTTCGCCCTGATCGGCGCCGGCGGCGCAGCGGGCATGCACGTGGTGCGCCTGGCCGAGGAAATCGGCATCCAGACCGTGCTGATCCCCAAGGTCGCCTCCGGCCTGTGCGCCTTCGGCCAGATCCTCTCCGACGTGCGCTACGACCAACTGACCACCCTGCCGATGCGCCTTGACGCCGGGCACGTCGACCTGGACCAGCTCAACCGGGCGCTGGCCGACCTGCGCCAGCAAGGCCTGGTCAACCTGCGCGACGACGGTTTCGCCGACGAAAGCAGCAGCTGCCACTACACCCTGGAAATGCGCTATCTCGGGCAGATCCACGAATGCAGCGTGGAGCTGGAGGCGCACCGGCTCGACGAAGCAGGCCTGGCCGCACTCTGCGAGTCCTTCCATGACCGCCACCAGAAGCTGTTCTCCTACAGCGAACGCGAAAGCCCGGTGGAACTGGTCAACCTGGAATGCTCGGTGATCGGCCACCTGCCGCGTCCGCCGCAGCTCGAACTGCAGGGCCCGGCCAACCCGCCGGCGGCAGTGCCGGACAGCCTGCGTCCGATGCTGTTCAGCGCCGAAGGCGAGTTCCAGTCCACCGCCGTATTCAACGGCAACCGCCTGTTGCCGGGCCAGACGGTCCAGGGCCCCTGCGTGATCGAGGAGGACACCACCAACATCGTGGTGCCACCGAACTGGCAGGCGACACTCGAACCTTCCGCCACTTACCGGGTGACGCGCTGCGCTTGATGCGGCCCTGAATCACGCGGATCATTGGCCGATACACAGCGCGGCGGGCCCGACCTGCCGCGCTGTCCTCACAAAAGCAATAAGCACGAGGACACGCCATGCCCCATGAGTTGTCGACCGCCCGCTGGTCGCAGCATGAACGCCAGGTGCGCTGGGCCGAGGCAATCAGCAGTACCTACTTCCCGCTGTCGCTGCAGTTCGACAGCGGCCAGCCCTTCGACGGCCACCTGCAGGTCTGGGATACCCCCAGCAGCCCCGTCAGCCTGTCCCGCCTGCGCTCCAGCACGCTGGGCTATTCGCGCAGCAAGGCCCAGGCCGGCGACGACCGCGAAGCCTTCTACCTGGTCACCGTGCCCCGCTGCACCGATGTGCATTTCGAGCAGGACGGCCGCCAGCTGAGCTGCGCGCCGGGCGGTTTCATCGTCGAACGAGGCGACGCGCCCTACCGCTTCCATTACACCGACCAGAACGATCTCTGGGTGCTCAAACTCCCCGAACGCGCGCTCAAGGGCCACCTGCGCGGCCCCGAGCGCTACACCCGCTACTGCTTCGATGCCGAGCGCGGCCTGGGCCGGCTGTTCGTCGAGCAACTGGGGTTGTGCGCCGCCCACTTCGACGCCTGCCCGCCCGCCGCCCACCACCTGCTGCTGGAGCAGACCCTGTCCATCCTGCTGCTGGCGCTGCAACAGGACGAGCGCGTGCTCAACAGCGAAAGCTCCAGCCTCAGCGCCCTGCACCTGCAACGGGTCGAACAGTTCGTTGCCCAGAACCTGGGCGATCCGAACCTCTCCCCGCAGTCCATCGCCACCGCTTGCGGCCTGTCGCTGCGCTACTTGCACAAGCTCTTCGCCGCCACGCCCTACACCTTGGGCGAATGGGTGCGCCAGCAACGCCTGGAAGCCGTGCATCGCCAACTGCGCGACCCGCACTGCCACCTCTCCATCGGCGAACTGGCGTATCACTGGGGCTTCAACGATCAGGCCCAGTTCACGCGGGCCTTCCGCCAGCGGTTCGGCTGCACCGCCCGCGAAGTGCGCGGCGCACACACCCACTGACGCCCGTGGAGGCGCCCCTCGTCGGTAGAGTCCCTCCTTGTCTCAGGTGGCCTCTCAGATCGCCGAGCGCGTCGAGCTTGGCGTGATCCCGGCCACTGGCGATCGGCCGAAGACCGGCGCGGCAGTTGATCATTCCAGCGCGAAAAGTTGTCGCTTTTCATCAAGAGTCGCCTCCTGCCCTCCCCTAGATTAGGCCCCGAGCAAGCCCCTGATCGAACCCAGGGAGCAGAGTCCGGAGGAGACCCGCCATGCAATCCGTCGAGCAGATCAAACGCAGCACCTCCATTGCAGATTGGGCCGAGCAGCGCCCGGAAGAGGCCTTCACCCTGCCCTCGCGCTACTTCTTCGACGAGCAGATCTTCGCCGCCGAACGCGACCGCATCTTCATGAGCGCCTGGCACCTCGCCGGTCACCGCAACGAATTCGCCGAACCGGGGCAGTTCGTCGTTTGCGACATTTTCGACCAGAGCGTGGTGGTCGCCTGCGGCAACGACGGCACCATCAACGCCTTCCACAACGTCTGCCAGCATCGCGGCAATCGCCTGCTCGACGTCCGCCGCGGCAACAACACCCGCGTGCTGCGCTGCGCCTACCACTCCTGGTGCTACGAAATGGACGGCAGCCTGCGCAGCGCGCCGCGCAGCGAGCGGCTGATCGCCTTCGACAAGCAGCAGTTCAACATCCCCAAGGTACGCGTCGAGGAACTCGGCGGCTTCGTCTATTTCAACTTCGACGCCGAGGCCCCCGCGCTGGCGGAGCTGTTCCCCGAGGCCGACGCGGAAATGCGCGCGGTATTCCCCGACCTGGGCAGGATGCGCCTGATCGAGGAGCAGGACGTGATCGTTCCGGCCAACTGGAAAGTGATCATGGACAACTCCATCGAGGGCTATCACTTCAAGCTGTCCGGCCCCTGCCACATCGACCTGGCCAAGCTGATCGACTTCAAGGGCTACCGGCTGACCAAGCGCGACAACTGGTGGACCTACATCGCCCCGGCCAACCTGCAGGCCGAGGATGCCTACGGGTTGAAGCTGAGCGGGCCGCGCAACCCCGACGAGCGCTTCTTCAACATCGGCCTGTGGCCGAACAACACCTTCTACACCTTCCCGTACTCCGAGTTCCTCGGCACCTTCATCATGATCCCGCTGGACGCCGAGCGCTCGCTGCTGCGCTTCGGCTACTACAGCCCGCACGAGGAGGTCCCGGAGGTTTCCCACGCCTGCATGAAGTGGATGAACGAGGAACTCGGCCCCGAAGACATCGAGCTCAACATCAGCGTGCAGAAGGGCCTGCGCTCCCTCGGCTACGACCAGGGCCGCTACATGATCGACGCGGAGCGCAGCAACGAGAGCGAGCACCTGGTGCACCACTTCCACAAGCTGGTGTTCGACGGCATCAGTGGCCGCTGATCGCGCGCCGACCTGCCATGGGAGAGTCCTATGCTCGCGCATGAATACGACTACGTGATCATCGGCGCAGGCTCGGCCGGCTGCGTGCTGGCCAAGCGCCTGGGCGAGAACCCGGCGCTGCGCATCCTGGTGCTGGAGTCCGGTCCGGTGGACCGCAGCTGGACCATCGACATGCCCTCCGCCGTGGGCATCGTGGTGGGCGGCACGCGCTTCAACTGGAGCTACACCAGCGAGCCGGAGCCGGGCCTGGACAACCGCCGCATCGGACCCCCGCGCGGGCGCACCCTCGGCGGCTCGTCCTCGATCAACGGCATGGTCTACATCCGTGGCCATGCCCGCGACTACGACGGCTGGGCCGAACGCGGCTGCGAGGGCTGGAGCTATCGCGAGGTGCTGCCCTACTTCATCCGCGCACAGAACCATCGGGACGGCGCCGACGCCTACCGGGGCGATGCCGGGCTGCTCCACGTCACCCCCGGCGACATCTCGCCGCCGCTGTGCCGGGCCTTCATCGAGGCCGGCCAGCAGGCCGGCTACGACTTCAGCCGCGACCTCAACGGTTATCGCCAGGAAGGCTTCGGCCCGGTGGATCGCACCACCCGCGACGGCAAGCGCTGGAGCACCGCGCGCGGCTACCTGGCCGAGGCCCTGAAGGGCGGCAATGTCACCGTGGCGACCTCGGCGCTGAGCCGGCGGATTCTCTTCGACGGCAACCAGGCCTATGGCGTCGAGTTCGAGATGGACGGCGAACTGCATCAGGTGCGCGCCCGCCAGGAGGTGCTGCTCAGCGCCGGCGCGATCAACTCGCCGCAACTGCTGATGCTCTCCGGCGTCGGGCCAGCGCAGGACCTGGCGCGCCTGGGCATCCCCGTGGTGCACGACCTGCCCGGTGTCGGCCAGCGCCTCAACGACCACCCGGATACCGTGGTGCAGTACCGCTGCAAGCAGCCGGTGTCCATCTATCCCTGGACCCGTGCGCCGGGCAAATGGATGATCGGCGCCCGCTGGTTCGCCAGCCACGACGGCCTCGCAGCGAGCAATCATTTCGAGGCCGGGGCGTTCATCCGCTCACGGGCCGGGGTGGAGTTCCCCGACCTGCAACTGACCTTCATGCCGCTGGCGGTGCAGCCGGGCAGCGTCGACCTGGTGCCGGAGCACGCCTTCCAGGTGCACATCGACCTGATGCGTCCGACCAGCCTGGGCAGCGTCAGCCTGACCAGCGCCGATCCCCACCAGGCGCCGCGCATCCTCTTCAACTACCTGACCACCGAGCGCGACCGCGCCGACATGCGCGCCGGCGCCCGCCTGGTGCGCGAGATCCTCGCCCAGCCGGCCATGCGCGCCTACGCCGGCGACGAACTGGTGCCCGGCGCCGACCAGATCAGCGACGCCCAGCTCGACGCCTGGGCCCGGCGCGTCACCGAGACCGGCTACCATGCCAGCGGCACCTGCAAGATGGGCCCGGCCGGCGACCCCGAGGCGGTGGTCGATGCGCAGCTGCGCGTGCACGGGCTGCGCGGTTTGCGGGTGGTCGATGCGTCGATCATGCCGGAGATCGTCAGCGGCAATACCAACGCGCCCACCGTGATGATCGCCGAGAAAGCCAGCGACCTGATCCGTGGCCACGCTCCACTGCCGGCCAGCGATGCGCCGGTCTGGGTTCATCCGCGCTGGCGCGAATGCCAGCGCTGAAGCGCACTTGCCAAACCCGGCCCGCTCCGCTTGCATAGGCGCAGCGGGCCTACCCATTCGAGCGAGGCGGCGGCCAATGCAGCCGGCGCCCATTTCCGTGCCAGGTGCCACCATGAAACGAACCGAACCCCTCAGCCTGGATTGGCAGGACCCAACCCGCCCGCCCCTGCGCATCGGCATCCTGCTGCTGCCGTCGTTCTCCAACTTCGGCCTGGCCGCGCTGATCGAGCCGCTGTCGATTGCCAACTGGCTGGCCCAGCGCAGCCTGTTCCAGTGGACCCTGCTGTCGGTGGACGGCCAGCCGGTGCCCGCCAGCAACGGCCTGCTGGCCAGCCCCCAGGCGAGTATCGGCGACCCCGGCGAGTTCGACGCCTGCGTGGTGATCGCCAGCTTCGACGTGCACCGGCACGCGCGCAATCCCGCGCTCAAGGCCTGGATCAAGCGCCAGGCGGCCTTCGGCGCTGTGCTGGCGGGCATCGAGACCGGCACCGAACTGCTCGCCGCCGCGGGCGTGCTCGACGGTCACCCCGCCGCGGTGCACTGGGACAACCTGCAAGGCTTCCAGGAGAGCTACCCGAAGGTGCAGGCGTGCGCCCAGCTCTACTGCCTGGGCCGCACCCGCCTGACCTGCGCCGGCGCCACGGCGGTGCTGGACATGCTGCTCGCCTGGCTGGACAGCCTGGTCGGCGGCAACCTGGCGCGCGAGGTGGCGATGCACATGCTCATCGAGCAGGTGCGCGAGCCGCAGGTGCAGCAGGCCGAAGGCTATCGCCGCAGCCTGCACGCCCAGGCCGGCAAGATGAGCCGTGCCATCGAGCTGATGGAGCAGCACCTGGAGGAACCCTTGAGTTGCGAGGCCATCGCCGAACGGGTCTCGCTGTCACGCCGGCAGCTGGAGCGGCAATTCATGCAGCACACCGGCCTGACCCCGCTGAAGTACTACCTCAGCCTGCGCCTGGCGCGCGCCCACAACCTGCTGCAGCAGACTCGCATGAGCGTCGCCCAGGTCGCCGCCAGCTCGGGTTTCGGCTCGCTCGAACACTTTTCCCGCGCCTACCGCGCCAAGTTCGGCTGCCCGCCGAGCAACGATCGCTCGCAGAGCCTGAGCGCGCCGGTCATGCGCCAGCCGCTGGCGCATGACCCTTCGTTGCTGCCGCTGTAACCCTGCGAGTCGGCTGCTGGCGCCCTGTCAGCTGCGGTAGTCGGGTTCTTCCTCATCGAGGATCGCCTGCAGCGCGGTGAAATGGCGGGCGGCGAAATCCGGGTAGTCCAGCCACTGCTGGGCGGTCTTGCGCGCCACCTCGTCGCTGGCGATGCGCAGCGGGCGGCCGGTGGCCAACGCGGTGAGGTAGACCTCGCAGGCGCGCTCGAAGTAGTAAAGGTCGTCGAAGGCCTGGGCCACGCTGGGCGCGGCCACCAGCACGCCGTGGTTGCCCATCAGCAGGATCGGCTTGTCGCCGAGCTGGCGGCTGACCCGCTCGGCCTCGTCGCCCAGGCCCATGCCGTCAAAGCCCTCGTCGATGGCCACGCGCTCGAAGAAGCGCATGGAGTTCTGCTCGATGGGCGGCAGGCGCGAATCGGCCAGGCAGGCCAGCGCGGTGGCGTACTTCGAATGCACGTGGAGGATGCAGCGCGCATGCCGGTGACGGCGGTGCAAGGCACCGTGCAGGGCCCAGGCGGTGATATCGGGCGCATCCGGGCGGTCCAGCGCGGAAGGATCGTCCGCGTCGAGCAGCAGCAGGTCGCTGGCGCGGACCCGCGAGAAGTGCCGGCCATAGGGGTTGATCAGGAAGCGCCGGCCATCCTCGGACACCGCCAGGCTGAAGTGATTGGCGATCGCCTCGTGCATCCCCAGGCGTGCGGTCCAGCGAAAGGCACAGGCCAGCTCGGCGCGGGCCTGGGCATGGGCGTCAAGAACGGCAACGGATTCGGTGGGCATGGCAGCTCCTCGGAGGCGCGGGTGCGTCTGGGTCGTCTCCGAGTCTAAGGGCGGCAACGCCGGGGACTTGATGCGATGCGACCTGGACTGTCGCGAATGCACGGCAATACGGCGGCGCAGTGACCACTTTTCGTCGCCGGCGCAACCCCCTAACAGGTCATGCCCCGCCCTTGGGTGGAGCGCTAGGTTTCGTGAGCAGGCTGGAAGGCCCGAGCAGCCCCCACAGCCTGTGAGCAGCCCATATCACTGAGATCGGAGCCCAGATGATGCCCAACGACTACCTGATCGACCGTCTAGCGATCGAAGGCCTATACATCCGCTATTGCGACCTCGTCGACAGCAAGCGCTTCGATGAACTGGCCGACGTGTTCATGGACGAAGCCACCGGCGACTACACCCAGGCCCTGGGCCCCGGCGTGATCAGCCCGAATCTCGCGAGCCTGGTCGCCTCCATGCACCTGAACCTGGGCAAAGGCTCCAACTGCGGCACCACGCACCACAATGTGGGCAACTTCAGCATCGAGATAGACGGCAAGTCCGCCAGCACCCGTGTCCACTATTACGCCGTCCATCGCGGCATCAACGACTGCGCGGGCGCGCTCTATTCGATGTGGGGGCAGTACGAGGACCGGCTGGAGAAAACCGCATCAGGCTGGCGGGTGAAGGCCAGGGTCTACAAGTGCTTCCTTTCCGAAGGGCCGGCTGCGGTGGTGAGCGCTTCGGTGCGTTGAAATCCCTTGCGCCCGAATTCATCTGCGATAGATGAATTCGGGCGCAACTGGAGAGGGCCAGCAGCAGTTGTCCCTTTGCCGAAGAGCCACCCTCCTCCGATCACACCCCATATTCATCATGCCGCCGCCACCAGAAACCCTGCTCGTTGCGCCCGAGCGGCGCCCGGTCCAGCCAGGTGTACATGCTCCACAGGGCATCCAGCCCACGCGCATAGGTGGAATAGCTGTGGTAGATGACGCCGTCCTCGCGGATGAAGGTGCTCAGGCCCGGTCGGTCGCGGGAGAAAGTGGGCGCGTCGGTGCCACAGCGGGCGGCGAAACGGGTCATGGTTTCGGGAATGCGCGAGGCGTCGAGGGCCGGTTCGCGGCGGCCGTAGTTGTAGTCGATGGTGCCGGCGCGCTGCTGTTCCTGGGTGAAGGCGACGTTGAAGTCGAAGTTGAAGTCGCTGTCCTTCGAGGAGGCCCAGGGGAAGCGCCAGCCCATGCGTCGCTGGTAGGCCTGCAGTTTCTCCAGCGGTGCGCGGGAGACGGCGCAGAGCGTGACGTCATGATGGGCCAGGTGGACGACGATGCCGTCGAAGCCGTCGGCGATGGCCGAGCAGGACGGGCAGCCGGCGCTGTAGTCCGGGCCGAACATGAAGTGGTAGACCAGCAGTTGCGAGCGCCCCTGGAACAGGTCGCCCAGGGTGGCGGGACCGTCCGCCGTGTCGAAGCGATAGCCCTTGTCGACCTTGACCCAGGGCAGCGCCTGGCGCCGGCGGGCGAGTTCGTCGCTCTGGCGGGTCAGGGCCTTTTCCGCGTCGAGCAGTTCCAGGCGGGCCGCCAGCCATTGTTCGCGGGTGGCGAGGGGATGCGTGGCCATGGGAAATCCTCCGGTCGCCGGTGGCGACAAATCGGTCAGTGGGCGAGGGATAGGCTAGGCTCGGCCCCAGGCATGGCGGGAGTGACAAATGTGGCGGGAATAGCACCTGTGGCGGGATTGCGATGGACTCCCTGGTAACGGCTGCCGCGCGGGCGCTGGCGGCGGGTGATCCGCTGGCGGCGCTGAACCGCATCGCCCTGCGCGATGACCCGCCGGCGCTGGCCCTGCGCGGCATCGCCATGGCGCAGCTGGGCGATCTGGACCGCGCCCGCCAGTTGCTGCGCCGCGCGGCCCGCGCCTTCGGGCCACGGGAGGCGATGTCGCGCGCCCGCTGCATCGTCGCCGAAGCGGAGGTGGCGCTCGCCAGTCGCGATCTCGGCTGGCAGCCCCGCGCATTGGCCGCCGCCCGGGCGACGTTGGAATCCCATGGTGACCGGGTGAACGCCGCCCACGCCAGCTACCTGGAAATCCGCCGCCTGCTGCTGATCGGCCGCGTCGACGATGCCGAGCGGCAGCTGGCCGGGCTCGATCCCGCTACCCTGCCCCCAGCCCTGGGCACCACCCACGCGCTGATCGCCGCTGGTATCGCGCTGCGCCGCGTGCAGAGTGCGACGGCGCGGGAAGCCCTTTCCCAAGCCCTGATCCAGGCGCAGCGGGCCGGGATTCCCGCGCTGCTGGCAGAGGTCGAGCGGGCCTCGGAAATGCTCGACACCCCCGCCGCCCGGCTGGTCGATGGCGGCGAGGCGCGACCGCTGCGGCTCGATGAAGTCGAGCGGCTGCGTGAGTCCGATGCGTTGCTGGTGGACGCCTGCCGCTACGCGGTATGCCGGGGCGAGGTGGCGATCTCACTGGCGCGCCGGCCGGTGCTGTTCTGCCTGGCCCAGGCGCTCGCTGAAAGCTGGCCCGCCGATGTGCCACGCAATGCGCTGATTGCCCGCGCCTTCCGCACCCGTTCGCCGGACGAAACCCACCGCGCCCGCCTGCGGGTGGAGATCGGCCGGCTGCGCAAGGCGCTGATCGAGCTGGCCGAGGTCAAGGCAACGCCGCAAGGCTTTACCCTGGTCCCGCTGGCCACGCGGGAGGTGCGCGTGCTCGCGCGGCCGCTGGAAGAACGCCATGCAGGGGTACTGGCCTGCCTGGCCGATGGCGAGGCCTGGTCGAGTTCGGCGCTGGCACTGGCGCTGGGCGCCAGCCAACGAACCGTGCAGCGCGCTCTCGATACGCTGGCGGAGAACGGCCAGGTGCAGTCCTTCGGCCAGGGCCGCGCGCGGCGCTGGACCGCACCCACGGTGCCGGGTTTCGCGACGACCTTGTTACTCCCCACGCCCTGGTCGGGGAACTAGGCTGGAGTCTCGATCACTTCAGACGAGGACTGCCCCATGAAACGCTCCAATGCCGAGATCCTCGGCGAATTCGGCCCCTTCCCCGGGGTCAGCGCGGTGCACGGCGTCACCTTCGATGGCGAGCGCGTGTGGTTCGCCGTCGGTGAGCGGCTGCTTGCCCTCGACCCGGACAGCGGCGAGACCGTGCGTACGCTGAACGTCCCCGGCGATGCCGGCACCGCCTTCGATGGCCGGCACCTGTACCAGATCGCCGACGCGCGCATCCAGAAGATCGACCTGTCGACCGGCGAAGTGCTGGCCAGCATCCCGGCTCCCGGCAACGGCGCGGATTCGGGCCTGGCCTGGGCCGAGGGCACGCTCTGGGTCGGGCAGTACCGCGAACGGAAGATCCACCAGATCGACCCGGACAGCGGCAAGGTGCTGCGCACGCTGGAGTCCAACCGTTTCGTTACCGGGGTGTCCTGGGTCGACGGCGAGCTCTGGCACGGCACCTGGGAGAACGAGCACAGCGACATCCGGCGCATCGACCCCGGCACCGGCGAGGTATTGGAGAGCATGGAGATGCCAGCGGGCATCGGTGTTTCCGGGCTGGAATCGGATGGGGGCGAGCGCTTCTTCTGCGGCGGTGGCAGCAGCGGCAAGCTGCGCGCCGTGCGGAGACCCGCCCGGCGCACGGCCTGATCGATATTCAGCGCAGGCGCAGCAGCCGATCCAGCGACCAGCCGCCCGCACCGCGCGCGATCAACAGCAGCAACAGGCCGGCCCATGACAGGTGCGTGGGCCAGGCGTCCGGGTAGACGAAGACCTCGATCACCGTGGTCATGCCCAGC
Source organism: Pseudomonas sp. B1-22 (assembly GCF_050474425.1). NCBI lineage: Bacteria > Pseudomonadati > Pseudomonadota > Gammaproteobacteria > Pseudomonadales > Pseudomonadaceae > Pseudomonas > Pseudomonas sp. B1-22. The sequence goes on from NZ_JBCHVH010000006.1 coordinate 24,752, forward strand.
AGCGCCAGCGCCGAGAGGCGGGTGAACAGGCCGAGCACCAGCAGGATCGGGAACAGGTGTTCGGCGTAGGTTGCCAGGTGCGCCGCGAGGTAGGGCGATATCAGCGGCAGCGCGTATTCGGTCTGGAACAGGTCGTAGGTGCTAGGGGTGATGGTCAGCAGGCCCTCGACCTTGGTCCGCCCGGACATGAAGAACACCGAGGCGATCCCCAGCCGTGCGACCAGACACAGGAAAGATTCGCCAAGGCAGCGCTGCAGGCCGTCGGCCAGGTGGTTCCAGAGCCGGCGCGGAGACAGGGAAGAGGAATGGGCGATGTCCATGGCGGGCTCCTTCAGGCGAGGCACAGAGGACGGAAGACGCAGGCTCGCAGCAGACGGCCGAGCAGGTCGGTGAAGTCGAGGTCGGGCTGGGCCTCCAGCGCCAGCGTCGAAGCCTGATCCAGATTGCAGCCGGCGGCGCAGGCATCGAGGAAGGCGCAGCCGCCTTTCTCCAGTGGGAGCCCGACGACACCCTCGGGGCCGGCGACCAACAGCGCGCCCTCGCCAATCCACGGCAAATCCTCCGGCCAATCGAGGCCTTCGCGGCTGCAGTGCCAGAGGCTGTACACCGGCTGTGTGTCGAACCAGTGCCAACGCACGGCGCTGCGCGGGCGCAGGCAGAAGCTGCCCAGGTCGGCGGCGGTCATGCCCATTAGCGAGGTCAGCTCCAGGCTTGGCCCGTCAGGGGCGCAGAAGACTTCCAGCCAGTCGCGATCCAGTCGCGCCACGTCAGCCAGGTAGGGCAGCTCGCGGGCGCTTTCCAGGTCGGCGAGAAAGGCCGGGAAGGCCGCGCCGTAGCGCACCATCCGCGCATCGGTCGGTGGCGTGCGCCAGGCGAATTCGGCCGCGGCAGCTCGCATCCACGGCGTGCCGACCAGCCGCTCGACGCTGGGGTAGTTGTCGCACAGGGCATCGACGCAGCCCTTGAGCACGGTGTTGCGGTAGACGGCGAAAGCCGACTGTGAAGTGAGCGCGTCCAGCTCGGGGGCGGGGCGCTGGTAGAGGGCGTCGATGAAGGCGTCCTGGAACTGGCCGAGGGAGCGTTTCATGAATGGCCTCCCGCAAGATTCAATGAGGCCTGGGCGATCTCGCGCTCGGCCAGCAGTTCGGCGAACGCCGGGATATGGTCGTCCCGCTCGATCAGCGTCGGCCGTGGCCCGATGCGCTGGACCAGGCGTTGGTAAAGCGCCCAGACCGGTTCGGCGATGGCGGCGTCATGGGAGTCGATCAGCAGCTCGCCGCCTTCGTCATGGCTGTGCCCGGCGAGGTGAATCTCGGCGATGGCGTCAGCGGGCACCCGCTCCAGATAGGCGGCGGCGCTGTAGCCGAGGTTGTGGGCACTGACATGGACGTTGTTGACGTCCAGCAGCAGCGCGCAGCCGGTGCGCCGTACCAGTTCGGCGAGGAAGTCGATCTCGTCCCAGTCATGCCCTTCCAGGCGCAGGTAGTGGCTCGGGTTCTCGATGGCGATGCGCCGGCCGAGCGCATCCTGAGTGTGCTGGATGTTGTCGGCGATGCGCACCAGCGCCTCGTCCGTGCGCGGGAAGGGCAGCAGGTCCGGGTGATACTGGCCGCGCCAGGCGGACCAGGCCAGGTGCTCGGAGACCAGCGCCGGCTCGACGAGGTCCACCAGCGTGCGCAGGCGCTGCAGGTGGTCCGCTTCCGGCGCTGCATCCGCCGCCAGCGACAGCGACACGCCGTGCAGCGAGAGCGGGTGGCGCTCGGCCATCCGCTCCAGCCAGGCCCGGCGCGGGCCGCCGACCATGTAGTTCTCCGGATGGACTTCGAACCACAGGCCGTCGGCGGCGCACGCCCAGGCCTCGCCATAATGCTCAGGCTTCAGCCCCAGCCCGGCGCCCATTCGGTCGTATGCAGACATGGTCGGCGCCTCCCCGTCAGGACTTCATCGGGGTCAGCGAGCCCATGCCGTGAGGCGTCTTGATGCTGGTGCAGGTGCCGGCGGGGACGTTCTTCCAGTGCATGCCGTCGTAGTCCTTCTTGGCGCTGCCCGCGCAGGTGGTACCGGCGCCGGCCTTGCAGTCATTCTTGCCGGCCATGGCCACGCCGTAGCATTTTTCCATGGCCGCGCCGCCGGCCGGGGCTTTGGTGTCATCCGCCAGGGCAACGCCAGCCAGGGAGGCGAGAGCAAGGGCGGCGGTGGCGAGGGTGAGGGTGAGGCTTTTCATGATGTCGTCTCCACAAGGGTTGGAAGGACTCGGCGATGTGCCGGGCTCGTGGAGTAATTCGTGTGCTGCACGGCAGCGGTTACAGCCGCCTGAAAATTTTTTTGAGACTTCGTCCCCGCCCCCGCTAACGTAATGAAGTGCTGTGGTTGTGCATGCCCATGGATTGCCCCGCGACTGACCGCGGGTCGACCTGCAAAGAAAATTCCCTCACGGATGTAACCCAGGCGGCCAATGCAACGAACTACCCATGAGGACGCGTTGAGCGCACGCGAAGCGCAGTTGCAGGCCCTGCTGCTGCGCGGCATGGCGGGTGACGCGGCGGCCTATCGCGAATTCCTCGCGGCATTGGCGAACCATGTGCGCGGCTTCCTGCGGCGCCGCCTGGAACGGCGCCCCAGCGAGATCGAGGACCTGCTGCAGGAAGTCCTGCTGGCGGTGCACAACGCCCGTCACACCTACCACGCCGACCAGCCGCTGACCGCCTGGGTGCAGGCCATTGCCCGCTACAAGCTGGCCGACCACTTCCGTGCCTTCGCCCGCCGCGATGCGCTGCACGATCCTCTGGACGACGACGGCGACCTGTTCGCCGAGGGTAATGAGGAGCCCGCGCAGGCCAGCCGTGACCTGGGCAGGCTGCTGCAGCACCTGCCCGAGCGCCAGCGCCTGCCGATCGTCCATGTGAAGCTGGAGGGACTGTCGGTGGAGGAGACCGCGCGGCTCACCGGGCTTTCCAGTTCGGCGGTCAAGGTCGGCATTCACCGTGGCCTGAAGGCACTGGCCGGGATGATTCGAGGTAAAGGTAACGATGAACACCGATGAACTGATCGACCTGCTCGCCAGCGGCGAAGGCCCCGTGGAGCGCCACGCCCTGGCGCGCCGCCTGGGCGTCGCCCTGCTCGGCGGCGGCCTTGGCGCGCTGCTGCTGACGATGACGCTGTACGGCGTGCGCGCCGACCTCGCCGAGGTGGCCGTCACCCCGCTGTTCTGGGCCAAGGTCGCGCTGCCCGGCAGCCTGACAGTGCTCGCCCTCGTACTCACCCAGCGCCTGGCCCGGCCGGGCGTACGCGGTGGAGCCGCCTGGACGATGCTCGTCCTTCCGCTGCTGCTGGTCTGGCTGGGCGCGGCCATCACCCTCGCCGGCGCCCCGCAGGAGGCCCGTGCCGAGCTGATCCTCGGCCGCACCTGGCGCACCTGCGCGCTGAACATCACCCTGCTCTCGGTGCCTGCTTTCATCGCCATCTTCTGGGCCCTGCGCGGCCTCGCCCCCACCCGCCTGCGCCAGGCCGGCGCCGCCGGCGGCCTGCTCGCCGGCGCCACCGCCACCCTCGCCTACTGCCTGCACTGCCCGGAAATGGGCGTGCCGTTCTGGGGTGTCTGGTATCTGCTGGGGATGCTTGTACCGACGGTGCTGGGGGCTGCGCTGGGGCCGAGGGTGTTGCGGTGGTGAGGCGCGATATCGCCTCAGAACGCACCTACAACCGAATCGGCCGCATATCCATCACTTCGTCATCTTTCAGATGCGCAGTTCGTTGCCCACCTGTATCCTTATGGATACAGTTTCCGCATGACCTATCTGATCAAGCAAACCGACATTTTCGGCCGCTGGCTTGCGGAACTGCGCGACGTGCAGGGCAAGGTGGCGCTCCTGCGGCGCCTGGAGCGGATCAGGAGCGGCAATCTCGGCGACGTCAGATCAGTCGGCGTTGGCGTCTCGGAGCTGCGACTGGATATCGGCCCCGGCTATCGCGTGTATTTCACGCGTCGCGGCAATGTGGTGATCGTGCTCCTGTGCGGTGGAGACAAGTCTTCCCAGCAGCGCGATATCAAGCTGGCGCAGCAGCTGGCGGGAGAAATTGAATGACCCTCGAACTACACGAATTCGACACCAGCACTTACCTCGACAACGAGGAAGTCATCGCCGAATACCTGTCCCAGGTGCTGGCCGACGGCGATCCGGACGAATTGCTGGTGGCCATTGGCAACATCGCCAAGGCACGCGGCATGACCAAGATTGCCAACGATTCGGGCCTGGGGCGGGAGAGTCTCTACAAAGTCTTCGCGCCCGGCGCCAAGCCGCGCTTCGAGACGGTGATGAAGGTCATGCGAGCGCTGGGGGTAGAACTCCAGGCCAAGCCGGCGGGCTCCGGAAAGTCTCACTGAAGGTCGTCCTCCGGCGGTAAGAAAGGGGCAGGTGCAACATCTGCCCCTCCTGGTTTCAGGCACCCGCGGAGGCTCCATCCCGCTCCTTCAACAACGCCTTGATCACCCCTTCCTGCTCTTCATAGCCACCCTCTCCAATCGCCAGGTGGCGAATCCGCCCCTTGGCATCGATGAAGTAATGCGCCGGCCAGTACTGGTTCGCAAAGGCGTTCCAGATGCGGTACCGGTTATCCAGCGCCACGGGGTAATGGATGTCGTGCTTCTTCACGGCATCGCGGACGTTGGCGGGGATGCGCTCGTAAGGGTATTCCGGGGTGTGCACGCCGATCACCACCAACCCCTGGTCGCCGTACTTCTTCGCCCAGGCATTCACGTACGGCAGGCTGTGCTGGCAGTTGATGCAGTCGTAGGTCCAGAAGTCGATCAGCACCACCTTGCCGCGCAGACTCTGCAGGCTCAGCTCGGGGCTGTTGATCCACTCCACCGCGCCCGCAAGTTCAGGTGCGGCGCCCAGGTCCGGCAGGCGCTCGGCGCCCTGGGCGGAGTCGCCGGGCATGAGCTTGGCGAGCAACGCGGGCACGCCGTCGATGACCTTGCGTTCCAGGCTGTTCACCAGGGTGGATGAACTACCGGAAGTGAGCTGCGCACTGGCGCCGCTGGCGATCCCAACCACGGCCAGCAGGGCGAGGACGCCGGTGGTGCGGCGCAGACCTTCGAGCACAGCCAGGCGCGGGCGCAGATGCTGCATCAGGCGACGCCCGGCGAAGAGTACGACGCCGAGCACGGTGGCACTGCCCAGGCCATAGGCGAACAGCAGCAGGCTGGTCTGCGCGCTCGGCCCCTGGAGCATGGCGCCGGAGAGAATCAGGCCGAGCACCGGCCCCGCGCAGGGTGCCCACAGCAGTCCGGCGGCGAAGCCGAGCAGGTACGCCGCAAACGCCGGTGGCAGGCGCCGGGCTTCGCCGTGGAGACGGTCGCCGAGCGAGGCCCAGGGTTTTGCCAGAACATCGCTGAAGCGCGGCCAGAGCAGCGCCAGCGCGGAAACGGCCAGCAGCACCAGGGCGAGATGGCGCCCCCACTCGCTGGCGGCGATCACCCAGTTGCTGGAGACCGTGGCCAGGCTGGCCAGCACGGCGAAGCCGCTGGCAAGGCCCAGCAACGTGACCCAGGGCGACCAGGCCGGGCCGCCGGCGCGTTGCAGCAGCAGCGGAAGGACGGGAAGGATGCAGGGACTGAGCAGCGTCAGCACCCCGCCGAGAAAGGCGATGAGCAGCATAGGTACCTCGAGGGGCTTGGGTCGGATAAACGCCCCGGCCGTCCCTGGCCGGGGCCAAGGGGAATCAGCCGCCTTCGTTGCAGTTCGTGGCGAACTTGCGATAGGCCAGGCTATGCGCCTGCCCCTGGGAATCCAGGTAATCCATGCGGGCGTTGACGATGCCGCAGTCGAACGGCGAGCCACTGTCCTCGTGGATAGCGATAACCCGCTTCACATCCAGTTTCTGGCCATAGTGATAGGACTCGACTGGCGTGGAATCGGCGGCCTGGGCGCCAAGACTGGCGAAGACAGCGATAACTGCCAGCAGGCAGGCGCTGCCGAGGTGGAAGGTTTTCATGGTGATCTCCTGACCTGTAATGGGTTGTCGGCGGAGGCGGTTCGCCTTGCCGTTGGCGCCCATTTCAGTCGCCGGAGGTATCGCGGTTGTGTCGCGCGCAGCACAGGATTGCCACGCCGGGTATCGACGGCGGCGGGAGATACAGTGGAATACAAAGCGCGCGGGGCAAGCGCGAAGCGGCGCTATACACTTCGCTCAACCCACTGCGAACGAGGACTGGCCATGGACCATGTCGATCACGTACTCATCGTCGATGACGATCGCGAAATCCGCGAACTGGTCGGCAACTATCTGAAGAAGAACGGCCTGCGCGTAAGCCTGGCGGCGGACGGCCGGCAGATGCGCGCCTTCCTCGACGGCAACACCGTGGACCTGATCGTGCTGGACGTCATGATGCCCGGCGACGACGGCCTGAAGTTGTGCCGCGAGCTGCGCGTAGGCAAGCACAAGTCCACCCCGGTGCTGATGCTCACCGCGCGCAACGACGAGACCGACCGCATCATCGGCCTGGAAATGGGCGCCGACGACTACCTCACCAAGCCCTTCTCCGCCCGCGAGCTGCTGGCGCGGATCAACGCCGTGCTGCGCCGCACACGCATGCTGCCGCCGAACCTGCAGGTCAGCGAGGCGAGCCGGCTGATCGGCTTCGGTCGCTGGAAGCTGGACACCACCGCGCGCCACCTGCTCGACGAGGACGGCACCCTGGTAGCCCTGAGCGGCGCCGAGTACCGCCTGCTGCGCGTGTTCGTCGACCACCCGCAACGCGTGCTCAGCCGCGAGCAACTGCTGAACCTGACCCAGGGCCGCGAGGCGGATATCTTCGACCGCTCCATCGACCTGCTGGTCAGCCGCCTGCGTCAGCGCCTGCTGGATGACGCCCGCGAGCCGGCCTATATCAAGACGGTGCGCAGCGAGGGCTACGTCTTCGCCCTGGCGGTCGAACTGCTCGAGCCGAACGAATGAAATCCGTCCTGCTCTGGCCACGCACCCTGGCCGCGCGCCTGGCGCTGATCTTCCTCGCCGGGCTGGTGTTCGCCTACAGCCTGTCGTTCTGCTCGCAGTTCTACGAGCGCTACCAGAGCGCCCGCAGCATGATGCTGGGCAACCTGGAGACCGACGTCAGCACCGCCGTCGCCCTGCTCGACCGCCTGCCCAGGGATGAGCGCGAGGCCTGGCTACACATGGTGCAACGGCCCAATTATCGCTACCTGCTGAGCGAGGGTCAGCCAGGAGAGCCGATGAACATGAGTCAGGCGCCGATGGCCGCGACCTCCATCGCCGATGTGGTCGGGCCGCGCTATGCACTGCGCTTCGAGAACATCCCCGGCGCCATCCCGCACTTCCAGGTGCATCTGACGCTCAAGGACGGCAGCCCGCTGACCATCGACGTAACGCCCAAGGGCGTGCCGGTGGCGCAATGGCTGCCGTGGGTATTGATGGTGCAGCTGGCACTGCTGCTGTTCTGCACCTGGATCGCCGTACGCCTGGCGATCCGCCCGCTGACCCGGCTGGCCCAGGCCGTGGATCACCTCGATCCGGACGCCCCGGCGCCGGAGCTGGACGAACACGGCCCCAGCGAAGTCGCCTACGCCGCCCGCGCCTTCAATGCGCTGCAAGGGCGCATCGGCGCCTACCTCAAGGAACGGATGCAACTGCTCGCCGCCATCTCCCATGACCTGCAGACGCCCATCACACGCATGAAACTGCGCGTCGAGCAGATGGACGACTCGCCCGAGCGCGAGCGCCTGTGGAGCGACCTGGAGGAAATGCAGCATCTGGTCCGCGAAGGCGTGGCCTATGCGCGCAGCATGGACGGCGCCAGCGAGGCGCAGGTGAAGGTCAACCTCGATGCCTTCCTCGACAGCCTGGTGCTCGATTACCAGGACAGCGGCCAGGCCGTGGAGCTGCAGGGCAGCAGCGGCGCCGTGCTGGAAACCCGCCCCCATGCGCTGCGGCGGGTGCTGACCAACCTGGTGGACAACGCGCTGAAGTTCGGCGGCGCAGCCTTCGTGCAAATCGAGCGCAACGCCGAGGGCATCGTGTGTGTTCGTGTACTGGACGACGGTCCGGGCATCCCCGAGGAAGAACTCACTGAAGTGATGAAACCCTTCTACCGGGTGGAAAGCTCGCGCAACCGCAGCACCGGCGGCACTGGCCTTGGGCTGGCGATTGCCCAGCAGCTGAGCCAGGCGCTGGGCGGCACGCTGAGCCTGTCCAACCGCCCCAGCGGCGGGCTGTGCGTGCAGCTGGAGCTGCATCCCTCCGCCTGACGCCTTGCTCGTGAAAGGATGTACACAGAGATACATGACGGGCTTTGGCGGACACATCGCAGATAAACCCCGTTGACAGCATGGCTCCACGAATCGCGGCGGCATCCCGCACGCCGCGTTCACATTTCGGAGCCTGCCATGAACCGCCCTACCGACACCGCCCGCCTGCATGGCTGGCGCCTGTTCTCCCTGCTGTCGCTGCTGGTGCTGATCGCCACTGCGCTGGCCCTGTGGTCCCAGCCGCAATGGGTGGAAGCCCTGCGCAGCGCGATCCGTGTCACCGCCCGCACCTCCTTCGCGCTGTTCCTCGCCGCCTTCCTCGCCTCATCCCTGGCGGCGCTGGTGCCGAGCGAGTTCACCCGTGGCCTGCTCCGTGAGCGGCGTTTCCTCGGGTTGGCCTTCGCCTTCTCACACGCCGTGCACGCGGTGCTGATCATCCTCTACGTGAAGTTCTTCCCCGAGACCTTCTGGCACGGCCGCAGCGTCACCACGAGCATCCCCGGCTCCATCGGCTACCTGTTCATCATCCTGCTGGCCGTCACCTCCTTCCCCTACGCGGTGAAGCTGCTCGGCGCCCGCATCTGGAAGGGCCTGCACAGCACCGGCACCTGGGTAATCGCCGGGGTGTTCTTCCTGTCCTTCTACAAGCGCCTGCCACTGGGCTCCTGGTACCCGCTGGGCTTCGGCCTGATCTTCAGCGCCATCGCCTTCAAGCTCGTAGCCAAGCTGGCCGTGCGCCTGCGTCGAAACACGAGTCCGGCCGCCGTTCCGAGCGCGATTCGCTGACGTTCTACCTCTTCCTCAACGTTCGACTTTGCCCCTGAGGTGCACCATGACCCTGCTCACCCTGAACCCGATCAAGACCGCTTTCGACCAACTCGACCGCCTCGCCGCCTGGGGCTGGGACATTCCCCTGCGGCTGTTCCTGGCCTGGGAGTTCTTCGAGTCGGGCCTGGAGAAATGGCACGGCGAAAACTGGTTCGAACAGATCCACGCCAACTTCCCCTTTCCCTTCAACCACTTCTCCGCCGGCTTCGATTGGCAGGTGTCGATGTGGGCCGAGCTGATTGCGCCGGTGCTGTTGTTGTTGGGCCTGGCCACGCGGTTCGCTTCGGCCTCGCTGATCGTCGTGACCATCGTCGCCATCGCCGCCGTGCACTGGCCGGCGCAGTGGTCGAGCCTGGCGGAACTGGCCCAGGGATATACGATCACCGACCACGGTTTCGGCAACTACAAACTGCCGCTGATCTACCTGGTGGCGTTGGTGCCGCTGGTGCTGAAGGGGGCGGGAGCGCTTAGCGTGGATGGGCTGGTGCGGCGGTTTATGGGTAATTCGCGCACGGCCTGATCGCCTACTGACTCTTCTGTTACCCAGGCAACGCCCTCTCCTTTGGAGAGGGCGTTTTTCTTTGTCGGCGGGAAGTTGGTGCAAACCTGCAGGAGCGGACTTTGTCCGCTATTCGCGGGCATGGCCCGCTCCTACACAGTGCGGCGCTGGGGCGGATGGCTTTTTATTGATCACTCTGTGCGCGCAGCATGGGTATCGCTCCGCTCCACCCATCCTACGGATTCGATCCAAACGCCTGGCGGTGGGCAAAACCTGTAGGAGCGGGCCATGCCCGCGATTCGCGCCCATAGGGTGGCCCGGCACCCTCCAACGCTATGAGTGGTTGCGCGCACCTTCGTAAAGCACGGCGGCTTCGGCCAGCAGGATTTCCACGCCGCTCAGGGTGCGGGAGAGCAGATCGCCACAGGGGAGGTTATCGGCACAGGCCAGCAGGAGCAGCGCATAGCGCGCGGCGGTCTGGCGATCTTCGGCAGCGTCGAAGAGTTCTATGGGGGTAGCGTCCTTACGGACTTCGAATACGGTCATTTTTGATGGTCCTTCATGCATTGAGCAATTGAGCCCACCAGACGCCAATCTGGAGAGCAGGCCGTACAGGTTGGCGTGCCGGGAATGACCACCCGGTGCATCCGAAGATGCCCTGCACGGCCCGCCCATGGTGCGGACGTAGCCATGCCGACAGGTACCCGAAGGTACGCGTCTGGTCATTCTTTCCGGGACGCCAATCCCGCACCACTCTGTTGAGTGGCTGGGCAACGGTACGGGCTGGGCTTGGGAAGGTCAATGAAGAGACGGCGCATGAGCATGTAGGGCTTCGGCGAGCCACGTGCTCTATCCAAACGGCGGGAGTGAACGAAAACTGTAGGAGCGAGCTTGCTCGCGAACGGATTTACTGGCGACCCCACAACTGGGCGGGTTCGCGAGCAAGCTCGCTCCTACAACAGCAAAAACCCGCGCACCGATGAAGGTGCGCGGGCCGAGTTGTGGATAAAAGGTCGATCAGGGCATCACGAACCCCACCTCAATGTTCCCGCGAGTCGCCTTGGAGTACGGGCAGATCTGATGCGCCTCGGCCACCAGCTTCTGCTTGTCCTCCGCCGACAGGCCGGGCAGGTGCACGGTGAGCTGGGCGGCCAGGGCGAAACCGCCATCGGTGGTATTGCCCAGGGAAACTTCCGCGTCCACCGCCACATCGCTGGGCAGGCGAATATTCAGTTTCTGTCCCGAGCGACGCAGCGCGCCGATGAAGCAGGCGGACCAGCCGATGGCGAACAGCTGCTCGGGATTGGTGCCGGGACGGCCGGAACCGGGCGGGCTCAGCGCCAGGTCCAGCGCGCCGTCGGTGGTCTGGCCGCGCCCGTCGCGGCCTCCGGTGGTGTGGGTGTGGGCGGTATAGATCACGGTTGCCAGGGTGTCGGTCATGACGCTTCTCCTTCAGGGGCGAGTCAAGGGTAGACGAGGTGAAGTGGTGCAATTGCGGCGGGTGCCGATCACCACGCCCTGCTCTTTGAGGCTGCGCAGCAGGGCGATGCCCTGCTCTTCGATGGCAGCCAGTTCGACACCGGCGATTTCCGCCAGCGCCTTGAGGTGTCCGCGACCGGTGAGCTGCCACTGTTGCAGCGATACCAGCAGGGCATGGGCCAAGGGTGCAAGGCGCGAGAAATGCACCTTCAGGTCGGCGCCACGGCGGGCCAGCAGCAGCGTCGGCTCAGGCGGTGCTTCCCGCGGGATGTCGTCCGGGCCGATCTGGCTGACCGGCCAGGCGTAAGCCAGCGGTTCAGCGAGACGGGAGAGCAGCGGCACGCCGTCGAGCAGGTCGCCGTCCGGATCGTGCGCCGACTCGATCTTGTCGCTGAGCAGCAGCGCGGTTTCGATCCACTCGTAATGGGCCAGTTCGGCCACCCAGCCGGGCTGGTCGACGCGGCCCTCCAGGTACTCGACGAACTCGCCGGCCACTTCGGTAAACAGCGGCGTGTGGCAGTGGTAACGGGCGTAGAAGTCTTCGGTGAGCGACTGCCATTGCCCGTTCGGAAGGCTCGCGTGCAGCACTGGGAAGTTGCCGGCCAGCAGCGATTGCAGGTTGCCGAAGAACAGTTGCCGGTACACCACCAGGCGCCGCGCCTCGATGCCGGGCGGCGGCGCGTTGCCCTGCGGATCGCGGATGAAGCGGGTCATGCGCAGTTGCTGTTCGCGCAGGGTCTCAGCCATGGCTCACCTCCAGCGGCCGGGCGGCGCTCTGCAGCTCACGGATGTAGTCCACTTCGCCAAGCAGTTCGGCCAGCGGCGGCAGGTTGAAGTCGCGCTCCAGCAGGGTTGGAACCGTGCCCAGGTGCCGGTAGGCGCTGGCCAGCAGGCTCCAGACATCGGCCTTCACGGCCGCGCCGTGGGTGTCGATCTTCAGGTCCGGCGCCTCGTCGTAGTGGCCGGCCACATGCAGGCAGGCAACGCGCTCGGCCGGTACACGGGCAAGGAAGTCGGCGGCGTCGTAGCCGTGGTTGTGGGCATTGACGAAGAGATTGTTGACGTCCAGCAGCAGGTCGCAGTCGGCTTCGTCGAGCACGGCGCGGAGGAAGTCGATCTCGCTCAGCGCCTGGTAGGGCGCGGCGTAGTAAGAGATGTTCTCCACGGCGATGCGGCGGCCCAGGGCGTCCTGCACCTCACGGATACGGCCGGCGATATGGCGCACGGCTTCGTCGGTGAAGGGCATGGGAATCAGGTCGTAGAGGTGGCCTTCGTCGGAGCAGTAGCTCAGGTGCTCGCTGAACAGCGGCACCTGGTAGCGGTCGAGGAATTCGCGGATCTGCCGCAGGAAGGCATGGTCCAGCGGCTCGGGGCCGCCGAGGGACAGCGACAGGCCGTGGCAGGACAGCGGGAAGCGTTCGGCCAGGCGGGCCAGTCCTTCGCCGTAGGTGCCGCCGACGCCGATCCAGTTGTCCGGGGCGACTTCGAGGAAGTCCACGGCGCGGTCGTCCAGGGTCAGCAGGTCGGGCAGCATGGCGCGGCGCAGGCCGAGGCCGGCTCCTTGCAGGGATGCGGTGGGGTTCATGGCGGTCTCCTGGGCGAAGTGCCCTCCCCGGCCAGCGGCGCGGGGAGGTGGTGGGCGACGGTCAGTTCTTCGCCTGGCTCAGCTTGCTGTACAGGTCGGACGGGAACGGCTTGCCGTTGGAGTCGAACTGGTTCTTGCGGAACTGGTAGACCTCGCCTTCGGAGAGGAAGCCGTCATGGTTGGCGTCGATGGCCTCGAACTCGGCGTTGGCCTTGGGTGCCACGGCCAGCAGTTCGGCGCGGGAGACACGGCCATCGTGGTCGGCGTCGGTACGGGCGAAAGAGGCGTCGCCGCACTTGCCTTCACCGCACTTGCCTTCGGCCTGGGTGGCCTTGGTCGGAGCAGCCTGGGCGCCGCTGGCACCGCACTTGCCCTCGCCACACTTGCCTTCCCCGGCCTTGGCGGCGGAGGCCAGCTGGTAGCCCTGCGGCAGTGCTTCGACGGCGAAGGCGGAGGACGCCAGGTTCAGGCTGCCGGCCAGAGCGACAGCGAGCAGGCCCAGTTGGTTTTTGGAAAGCAGAGTTTTCGGGGTACGGGTCATGGTGGTTCTCCAGATGCTTGGGCGCATTCACGCGCCGGGTCATGCCTTGATGGCGGAATCCCTGGAACGAAGCGCGCTGGAGGTTTTGCCCTGCCGTCGCGTTCATCGTTCGGGTAGGGCTATTTCGCCTTGGCGATGTATCGCCGGCGTATCGGCGGCTGGAGGCTTTTGTATGCCTGTATCCGCTCGAGAAGCGGCAGATACAAAGCAATACATTCGACGGGACGGCCCAAGTCCGGGCACGAGCCTGTAGGAGCGGGCCATGCCCGCGATGCGGTGGCGTGACGTGCACCAGGGGTGCAAGAGAAAAAGAAAGGGCCGCAAAGCGGCCTCTTCGCGGGCGTGGCCCGCTCCTACAACAGCAGAAGGATCAAACGGCGCGCTTGGCCGCGATGGCGGTGACCTCGACCTTCATGCCGTCCACGGCCAGTTCGGAGATCCCGACGGCGGCACGTACCGGGTAGGGCTTGCCGAAGAAGCTGCAGTACACCTCGTTGAAGGCGGGGCGGTCGGCCATGCTGGTGAGGTAGATGGTCAGGTGCAGGACGTGGTCCAGGCCGCTGCCGGCCTTTTCCAGCGCGACCTTCAGGCTGCGCAGGGTGGCTTCGCTCTGGGCCTTGATATCGCCCAGCTCCAGGCTGCCGTCTTCGAGGGTGGGGATCTGCGTGGAGACCAGCAGGCCGCCGAAACCGGCCACGTCGGAGGAAATGGACTCAGGATCCGCGTCGGGAATGAAGAAGGGGCTGTCATTCTGCGCCATGGGAAACTCTCTGCTATCGGGGGCTATGAGCGGCGCCCGTCGGGCCCGCCCGGGACGCGCAGCTTAGCGTCATCCCGCCCCCCGCCGCCATGCCGGCCGATAATTCCGTGTCCCTCACTTTGTCATTCGTCAATACATCCATCGTATCAACGGGTGATATTCCCTCCGAACTTCAAAGAGGGATTATTACAATTTGGGACATAGACCTTTTCATATTCCGTTATTTAAACCGGGCACTCTTTCGGCATTATGACGCTGGCTTTTTCCTGCCTGGAGCGGGTGGGGAAAAGTTCATTGCGACAATGTCAACGCAACTTCCTGCGAGTTCCGTCGTGGTTGATCCATGAGCGGATTCATTGTGCCTGCCTATAAAAATCCCGGCCCTCACGCACTTCAATGGGCCGGCTCTCCAAGACTCTAGGGGCAATATCCATGAAGCACCTCAAACGCAGCGCTATCGTGCTCGCCGTTTCCGCCGCAGCCAGCCAGTTCGCCAGCGCCGAACCCTTCGTCACCGACCAGGCCGATGCCAAGGGCTTCGTCGACGACGCCAAGTTCGACGTGCTGCTGCGCAACTACTACTACGACCACGACGGCAAGAACGGCTCCGGCGACAACCGCGACTGGACCCAAGGCTTCCTCGCCAACTTCTCCTCCGGCTACACCCAGGGCACCGTCGGCTTCGGCGTGGACGCCTTCGGCTACTTGGGCATCAAGCTCGACGCGGGCGGTGGCCGGGCCGGCACCGGCAACCTGCCGGTGGACAACCATGGCAATCCCGAGGACGACTACGGCAAGGCCGGCGCCGCGCTGAAGGTGCGCCTCTCCAAAACCGAGCTGAAATTCGGCGACATGCAGCCGGTTGCGCCGGTCTTCGCCGCCGGCGGCAGCCGCCTGATTCCGCAGACCGCCTCGGGCTTCAACCTGCTGAGCAGCGAAATCGCCGGTCTGGACCTGGAAGCCGGCCACTTCACCGCCGGCACCAGCCCGATCACCACCAGCCACGACGGCGGCCTGTACGCCACCTACGCCAACGTCGAAGCCGACAGCGTGGACTACGTCGGCGGCAAGTACGCGATCACCGACAACCTGAACGTCTCGCTGTACGGCTCGGAGTTCGAAGACATCTGGCGCCAGTACTACGCCAACGTGAACTACCTGCAACCGCTGGGCGGCGACCAATCGCTGGGCCTGGACTTCAACGTCTACCGCACCACCGACTACGGCCAGGCCAAGGCCGGCGAGATCAGCAACAACACCTGGTCGCTGGCCGCCGCCTACTCCTTCCTGCAGGCGCACACCCTCACCCTGGCCTTCCAGAAGGTCAACGGCGACACCCCGTTCGACTATGTCGGCTTTGGCGACAACGGCGCGGGCGCCGGCGGCGACTCGATCTTCCTCGCCAACTCCGTGCAGTTCTCCGACTTCAACGGTCCGGGCGAGCGCTCCTGGCAGGTGCGCTACGACCTGGCGATGGACACCTACGGCGTGCCGGGCCTGAGCTTCATGACCCGCTACATCAACGGCAGCAACATCGATGGCACCCACGCCGACCCGAACGGCCAGTACGTCGGCCTGTACGGCGAAGACGGCAAGCACCACGAAACCGACTTCGAAGCCAAGTACGTCGTGCAGTCCGGCCCGGTGAAGGACATGTCCTTCCGCCTGCGCCAGGCCTTCCACCGCGCCAATGCCGACCAGGGTGAATCGGACAACAACGAACTTCGCCTGATCGTCGATTATCCGCTGTCGATCCTGTAATTCGACCGCGAATAATCATGGAACAACTTTCGGATTCGTCCGAGAGTTGTTCCGCTGTTCATCCCGGTATTATTGCACTGCGACAGAAAGTCTCTTCCCAGGATCGTGGTTTATCCATATCGCCAAACTTTCTAGAATGCCTGCCATCTCTCCCGTTTTCGATATCGCACCTCGTCGATTATCGAAACACGACTCCTGACGTTGATATTGTGATTGCTCCTTCGACGTCCTTCCAAGCCGCTCCCCGGAGCGGCTTTTTTTATGCGTGCCCTGCCCCGCACAATATGAGTTGAATCACCCGCCAACAGCGGTGGTCAAAAGCAGAGACAGTTGCGGCAACCCCGAATGCCCGCACGGCTGAAGGAGGCTACCCGTCATGAGCACAATGACTCTCGAAGGCTGGTGCAAGACCAGCGCCGACCAGAAACCCACTCCACTGGAAGACATCCACTTCTTCGTCAGCGACGCCGATCACCTGCGCCTGGAACAGGCCGAGGAATACCTGCAGAACAGCGGCAGGCGCGACGTCATGGTGGACGCCGACCTCGACACCCTCGACCTGAAGATGCCCGCGAACTGCGGCCCGCTCTCCGATTGCCAGTACCGCGTCTACCTGAACCAGGACGATCACCGCGGGCACTTCCATCTGGTGGGGCATCGCGCCAGCGATGGCAGCCTGATCTACACCAACGCCGTCCTGATCGATCAACTGCTGAGCTGAGCGCCGATCCGGGCGGCGCGCGAGCCCCGTGGAGAGCAGCGCCGGTTCACTCGTCGCCCCCGACACACAAGGCGATTGTGGCCTATACCCGCCCCGTGATTTCATAGGGCCATCTGTCGGCCCGATATCTCGCCGTGCGCGCCGCCAGAGACGGGAACGCCCCCATTCTCCGGTGAGGAAGCAGTCATCCGATGCGGACTTCCACTGATCCTGAAGTACAGGAATACGGGCGATTCGACAGCCTCCTGCGCCTTGCCCGCCATCCGCTGGGCGCCGCCGCCGCTTTGCTGGCCGACGTCCATGGCCGTCTGCTGGGCTTCGACGGCCTGACGCCCGAGGCGGCGCAATCCATTGCCACCCTGCTCTGCATCAATGCCGCTTCGGCGCCCCTGCGCAGCCGCCAGGGCGATCTGCACCCGCTCGGGACTGCGGTCCTGCGCAGTGCCGACGGCACCGCCCTGGGCTGGCTCTGCGTGCTGGACAACCAGCCACGCACACTGGACGTCGCCGCGCGAATGGCACTGGACGATGCCGCCCGCGTCGCCCAGGAGCTGCTCTGCCGCGCTGACGAAGGATGCCTGGCACTGGCCATCGCCGGCAGCGGCACCGGCGTGTGGGACCGCCACGTCCCCACCGGCGAGATTCATTACTCCACCGGCTGGAAAGCCCTGCTGGGCTATGCCGACCACGAAATCGGCAATCGCATCGACGATGCCTACGTGCGCGTGCATCCCGATGACCTCGCCTACGTGCAGGCCACCATCAGCGCACACTTCGAAGGCCGCACGGCCGCCTATGAAGTGGAGCACCGGCTGCGCCACAAGGCGGGTCACTACATCTGGGTGTGCAGCCGCGGCAAGGTCGTGGAACGTGACGACGCCGGCCGTCCCCTGCGCATGATCGGCACCACCACCGACATCACCAAGCTGCGGGGCGTCTCGGAACAGCTGCGGCAGAACGTCGAGCTGCTCACCGACCTGACCGACGAAATCCCCGGCATGGTCTTCCAGTTCCGCCACCTGCCCGATGGCACCGGGACCTTCCCCTACGTCAGCGCCGGCGTGATGGAAGTCTTCGGCATGACCGCCGAGCAGGTCAGCGGCAACTCGACCATCCTGCGCACCCTGGTGTACCCGGACGACCTGCCCGCCCTCCTCGCCTCGCTGGACACCTCCGCGGCGACGTTGCGACCGTGGCGACACGAATTCCGTGTGCAGCTTCCCGGACGCGGGCTGCTCTGGCGCCAGGGAAGCGCCCAGCCCAAGCGTCTGGCCGATGGCAGCGTGATCTGGCATGGCCTGTTCACCGACATCACCGAGCGCAAGCGCATCGAAGCCGAATTGCAGGTACTGGCGACCACCGACTTCCTCACCCAACTGCCCAACCGGCGCCACTTCATGCAGCTGATAGAAGCCGAACTGGGCCGCGTGCAGCGCTCGGTGGAGCGCAGCGCGGCGATCCTGATGTGCGACCTGGACCACTTCAAGGTCATCAACGACCGCTGGGGCCACGGCGTCGGAGACGAAGCGCTGCGCCATTTCGCCCGCATCCTCGGACGCGAGATCCGCCGCATCGACTTTGCCGGGCGCATGGGCGGCGAGGAATTCGCCGTGGTGCTGGCCGATGCGGATGTCACCAGCGCCGTGGTATTCGCCAGGCGCCTGCAACAGCAGCTGGCCGACCAGCCGCTGCTGCTGGGGTGCGAGCGCATTCCGCTGAGCATCAGCATCGGCATCGCCACCCTGCAGGCCAGCGACGTGTCGGCCGAGGCAGCCCTTTCGCGCAGCGACAGCGCGCTCTATTGCGCCAAGCAGAACGGCCGCAATCGCATCGAGTGCGACTGAGCGGCAATCCGCGAGGCAGAGCGTGCCGCTGACGGCGCCCCGTCACCTCGCATGAAAAAATGTTCAGAATTTTTCACCATTATTTACAGGCGTTTTAAATAATGGACTTTTTGCTTCGAATGGATATTTATAAAAACACTTTAAAATCAATCAGTTAAAAATATTGTTCGCCAGGATTTCGGCCATTATTTTTGACGCCCCTCGCCGAAATCGTTTGACATATTTAACGGCTCTGGCAGGCTGGTAGGCAGGTTTCGACCGGGAAACTTCGCCTTCTGTGCGTTCCCGGCAGTGCTCGGAACCTCAGGTAGCCCAGCCCAGAGCCGTGCGCCTGCACAAAAACGATGGGCTGCAGCCCGTCCAAAGGTGACATATGTCCAACAGCAACATTGGCAACAAGAAACAGACCCTCCGCAAACCCGTCGTCCTGATGTCCATGGGCAGCCAAGAGCGCAAAGGCCACGACTATCAGGTAATGACCCACAAATACATCGTGCCCCTGGTCGAACAGTCCGATTGCGTGCCGGTACTGGTCCCGACCTGCTGCGGCATCGAAGACCTCGAGCAATACCTGGACATGGCCGACGGCGTGTACCTCACCGGTGCCGGCAGCAACATCGATCCGACGCTCTATGGCCAGGAAAACGAAACCCCCGGCAAAGGCCAGGACAAGGACCGCGACAACTTCGACATCCCGCTGATCAAGGCCGCCATTGCCCGTGGCCTGCCGATCTTCGGCATCTGCCGCGGCATGCAGGAAATCAACGTGGCCCTGGGCGGCGATATCTACCAGAAGGTCTACGCCGAGCCCGGCTTCAACGACCATCGCGAGAATCCCGAAGACCCGGTCGACGTGCAGTACAGCCCGGTCCACGGCGTTCGCCCGACTCCGGGCAGCTGGCTGCAGCAGCTGCTGGGCGACGAGATCCGCGTCAACTCGCTGCACGGCCAGGGCCTGAAGAACCTGGGCAAGGGCATCGAAGCCATCGCCCATGCCGACGACGGCCTGGTCGAGGCCATCCACGCCCCGACGCTTTCCTCCTTCCTCTTCGCGGTGCAGTGGCACCCGGAATGGCAGGCGGCGAAGAACCCCGATTCGGTGAAGATCTTCAAGGCGTTCGGCGATGCCTGCCGCGCGCAGGTGAAGAAGAAGCAGGCCCGCGCACTCGCTGCCTGAGCTTCACCCGTGTCCTGAGAGAGCCCGGCCTTGTGCCGGGCTTTTTCATAGGAGTTTCCTGTAGGAGCGGGCCATGCGCGCGATCGCGGGCATGGCCCGCTCCTACAGGTAAGCGCGTGCCCGTGCTTTCGTCATTCGCGCTGCGAATGGCGCACCCTGCACGCCCTTGAGAGCACCTCAGGCTAACCTTGGCGACCAGCGATTCCGCTTTCCGACAAAGGTGCAGCCATGAGCAACGACCTCTTCTCCCTGGCCGGCAAGACCGTGCTGGTCACCGGCGCCTCCAGCGGCATCGGCGCGCACCTGGCGCGCGTGGCCGCCCGTGCTGGCGCCCGTGTGGTACTGGCGGCCCGGCGCACCGAGCGCCTGGCGCAGCTGGCCGAAGCGATCCGGGCCGACGACGGCGAAGCCCATGCCGTGGGGCTGGACGTGACCGACCGCGCCAGCGTCGAGGCCGCCTTCGACAGCGCCGAGGCCCAGTTCGGCGTGGTCGATGTGGTGCTCAACAACGCCGGCATCGGCAACGGCCAGCGCGCCCTGGAAATCAGCGAGGACGACTGGCGCAGCATGCTCTCCACCAACCTCGACGGCGTCTGGCGCGTAGCCCAGTGCGCGGCGCAGCGTCTGGCCAGGGCCCAGCGCGGCGGCAGCATCGTCAACATCGCCTCGATCCTCGGCCTGCGCGTGGGCGGCGGCTACAGCCACTACTGCGCAGCCAAGGCCGGCGTGGTGCAACTGAGCAAGTCCCTGGCGCTGGAACTGGCGCGTTACCAGGTGCGGGTCAACGCCATCGCGCCGGGCTACTTCAAGACGGAAATGAACGACGCCTATTTCGACAGCGACAAGGGCCAGGCCTATATCCGCGATACCGTGCCCATGCGCCGCCTGGGGCAACTGCGGGAGCTGGAAGGCCCCTTCCTGCTGCTTGCCAGCGACGCCGGCGCCTTCATGACCGGCGCGGTGCTGGCGGTGGATGGCGGGCATCTGGTGAGCAGCCTGTAACGCTCCTCACCCGGCCAGCTCACTCAGGCGCTGCTCCAGGAAGCGCCGTTCCGGCTCCTGCCGCACCAGCTCCAGGGCGCGGGTATAGGACGCGCGCGCCTCGTCGCGGCGCTCCAGGCGCCGGCACAGATCGGCGCGGGCGGCATGGGCCAGGTGATAGTCTTGCAGCTCGCCCCGGTCGAGGATGGCGTCCACCTGATCGAGCCCGGCCTGCGGGCCGTCGCGCATAGCCAGCGCCACCGCGCGATTGAGCTCGATCACCGGTGAAGGCTGGATACCCAGCAGGGCGTCGTAGAGACCGACGATCTCCACCCAGTCGGTGCTGGCGAAATCGGGTGCCACCGCATGCACGGCGGAAATTGCCGCCTGCAGCGTATAGGGGCCGACCCGCCGGGTCGCCAGTGCAGCGACGATCAGTTGTCGGCCCTCGTCGATCAGGTCAGGGTTCCAGCGCCGGCGATCCTGCTGTTCGAGCAGCACCATCTGGCCGTCCTCGCCAGTGCGCGCTTCGCGACGGGATTCGTGCAGCAGCATCAGCGCCAGCAACCCCATCACTTCCGCTTCCGGCAGCAGTTCGAGCAACTGGCGGCCCAGGCGTATGGCCTCGGCGGAGAGATCGGTGCGGGTCAACGAATCGCCCGCCGAGGCCGAGTAGCCCTCGTTGAATACCAGGTAGATCACCCGCAGCACGCTGGCCAGGCGCTCGGGCAACTCGGCGGCTTCCGGCACCTGGTAGGGAATCTGCGCATCGCGGATCTTCGCCTTGGCGCGGACGATGCGCTGGGCGATGGTGGACGGCGTGGCCAGGTAGGCGCGGGCAATTTCCTCGGTCTTCAGGTCGCAGACTTCACGCAGGGTCAGCGGCACCTGGGCATCCGGCGCCAGTACCGGGTGGCAGCAGGTGAAGATCAGGCGCAGGCGATCGTCCTCAACGCTTTCGTCGGCCTGCTCCTCCACCGACTGCGCCTCGATCTCCAGCTGCTCGGCGATCTGCAGCAGCGAGGCATCGAAGCGCGAACGGCGGCGCAGACCGTCGATGGCCTTGAAGCGGCCGGCGGACACCAGCCAGGCACGCGGATTGGCCGGCACGCCATCGCGCCGCCACTGCTCCACGGCGGCGACGAAGGCCTCGTGCAGCGCCTCCTCGGCCAGATCGAAATCCCCCAGCAGGCGAATCAGCGTGGCCAGCACGCGGCGCGATTCGCGGCGGTAGACATCGTCCACCACATCGCGCAGGGCCTGGGGAGCGTAATCGTGCATGGCGGGCGACGGTCCTCGGAATGAAAAGGGTCTGCCTATCCTGCACGGGTTTTCGACGGTGTGGGAAGCGGACGGACGGGGGGACCGTTGCGGGGTGTTTCGCCGGGGGCTAACGTCCACGCGAACAGATTGCAGGGTGAATCCCTGTAGGAGCGGACCACGCCCATGATCGCGCGCATGGCGAGCTCCTACAGGTGGTCGTCACGGCCTGGCATCGAACAACGCCTTCCCGGTCGCCAGGTCGAACGGGATCGAGAAGTGCTCGTGGACGATCTTCCACTGCCCCGACTCGTGGCGCAGGCATACCGTGACCCGCGACCAGGCGGCGTTGTGCACGCCGTCCTCGCCGGTCCCGCCGCAGTACGCCAGGTAATGGCCGAAAGCGATGTCCCCGGAGCTTTCGAAGCTCAACTGATGAATGTCGAAGGTGTCCTGCGTGTACATCTGCAGGCACTCCTGCCAGTGCCTGCCATAGGCCTCCAAACCCCGGAACTGCAATTGCTTCGCCGCATCGAAGGCGAGGATGTCGCGGCTGTAGTGAGCGGTGATGCCCGCCAGATCGGAAGCGCGTACGGCGCTCCGCCAGCTTTCCAGCACTGCGTGCAGCTCGGCATGGGTATTCTCGGCGCGGTTCATCGGGTCGCCCTCCTCCAGTGGTCAGCTCAGGACGCACAGCAGCTGTGCGGTTTGGCGGGCTCGTCGTATTCGTCGTGGAAGCGTGTCCAGTTCATGCCCTTGCCCTGGTAGTCGGGCATGCCGCCCCAGCCCTCGCCCCGGCCCAGCGGCGTGAGGTCGAGCAGGTGGTAGGTGAACAGCGGCGCTTCCAGCCCACGCCCGTAGGTCGAGTAGCTGTGGAACACCTGGTCGCCGTCGCGCAGGAACACGCTCATGCCCGGTTGCTCGCCCTGCACATGGTAGCCCTGGCCGAGACGCTCGAGCTCGGCCTTGTCGCGATAGTTGTACTCCACCGGCGCGACCTGCTCGTCGATGGTGACGTGGAAGTCATAGTTGAAGTCGCTGCCGAAGGAGGAATACCAGGGCAGGGTCCAGCCCATGCGCTCGCGGAACGGCGCGATCTCCTGAAGCGGCGCGCGGGAGACCATCGCCAGGGTGGTGCCGCGCGCATGCAGATGCTCCAGCCGTCCCAGGTTGTCGATCAGGAAGGAGCAGCCCTCGCAGCCCAAGGCTTTGTCGCGGTGGAACATGAAGTGGTAGACGATCAGTTGCGGGCGCCCCTCGAACAGGTCCACCAGCCGCAGCGTGCCGCGCGGGCCTTCGAAGCGGTAGTCCTTGTCGATGCGCACCACCGGCAGTGCTCGCCGCACGGCGCTCAGCGCGTCGCGGGCGTGGGTGGCGGCCTTCTCCTGCTCCAGCAGGCGCTTGCGCGCCTGCAGCCATTCGTCACGGGACACCACGCGGGGGAAAGCTTGGTTGGCGAGATTCATGCTGCACGCTCCTGGGACCGGCCCGGTTGCGGAGTGGGACCTGCACGGCGCTTGCCGTGCAGAAGAGAGAGGGCGAACGCACTGGCGCCGCCGACGGAAAGGGCGCCGGACACCGCCAGCGTCAGGGTGGAAAGACACAAGGGACACATGTCGGACCTCCGGGATCGTCGGTCATGGGGATAGCTCAGCCCTGCTCGCTGAGCCGCTTGAGGGTGGCCAGGCCCGCCTCGAAGTCCTTGCCGACCATGCTGTCCATGCTGAAGAACAGGTGCATGATCTTCGCCACGAAGGGCGTGGGGCCGTACATCGCCCAGGTCACGTCGGTGCCGCCGTCGCGCGGCAGCAGGGTGAACTCGGCGGTGTTGCTGGCCTTGAACGGTTTGAAGAAGTCCAGCGCAATGGTCACCCGCGAAGCCGGCGTGCTTTCGATGATTTCCATGCGCCCTTCCCCGGCCTTGCTGTTGCCGGCCCAGGCGTACACCGCACCACGGCCCTTGTCCGCACCCGAGAAGCTGCGCTGCATGTCCGGGTCGAGCTTCTCGAAGGGCGACCATTGCGGCCAGCGGTGGAAGTCCTCGATGAAGGCGAAGACCCTCTCCGGTGGCGCCTGGATACGTGCCGTACGCTCCACCCGGAAGCTGTCCGGGCGGCTCGCCGCCAGAACCAGCACCACGATTACGGCCAGCACCACGACCACTGCGATCCACTTCAACATGACATCCTCCTGATGGTGTCGATGGGCTCATTGCCCGGCGAAATAACGGTCCCAGTCGCGGACCGGACGGACCTCGACGCAGCCTAGCCGGCCCGACGGCAGGCGACCGGCGATCTGCAGCGCCTCGTTGAGATCGCGCGCCTCCAGCAGCACGAAGCCGCCCAGGTGTTCCTTGGTCTCGGCGAACGGACCGTCGGTGATCTGCAGGTCGCCGCCCTTGTGGCGCAGGGTGGTGGCGCTGGTCACCGGCTCCAGCGCCTGCGCGGCCAGCAACTGGCCGTTCTCGCGCAGGCGCTCCTCGTTGCAGCGGCATTCGTCGATTACCTGGCGAAATACCGGCCCCGGCAGGCTGGCGAGACGGGTGTCGTCCACGTAGATCAGGCAGAGGTATTTCATGCTCGACTCCCGGCTTGGCGACTGGGTTTTATCCATAGTCGAAGCACGGAAACGGAAATCGACAGCAGCAGGGAAATTTTTTCGCCAGGGATTCAAACGCTGAGCGCGGAGCTCACGCATGGTTGGGAGGAGCTTCGGAATCACCCGCTTCCGTAGGAGCGGACTCCGTCCGCGATGCTCTTGCTTTTCGTAGGGCGCATAACGCGTAAGGCGTTATCCGCCGTTTTGGGGTTTGGTGTTTCTGCGCCGCTTCGGCGTGCGCTGAGAGATATTGTTTCGCCCCCTCGGGCGAGTCCCTTTTGGGGCCCCAAAAGGAACCAAAAGGGCTTGCCCCTGCATCCGGTTTTTCGCTTAGGCGAAAAATACCCTCGCTCCATCGGAGTTTCAGGGGCACGCGTCGACGGGCCATCCCTGGCCCGTCGACGCTCTCGCGGCATCCATGCCGCTCAACCCCTGTAACTCCGATTACACTCGGCCTCCTGAAGGGGCGCTCCGGTGCGCGCAGAGATTTCTCTGGAAACCGCTTTTCGCTTTTCGTAGGAGCGAGCTTGCTCGCGAATCGCCCAGCGCTGGAGTCGCCGGTGAATGTGTTCGCGAGCAAGCTCGCTCCTACAGGGAAACGCCGCAGCCCCGTAGCGCGGATAACGCCTCAGGCACTATCCGCCGCGATGGGTATCGCTTCGCTCCACGCCATCCTACGAAGAGCTCCCCGTTTCCGGACCGCGAGCCCGCGGAACTCAGCTCTCCAGCAGCCCGCTCGCCCGCTGCACCCGCCGCTCCGTCGCCTGTTCCAGCACCTGCCAGCCGCGCCCCGCGCTGGCCAGGGTGAACCACTGGCGGGCGCGGGTGATGCCGGTGTAGACCAGCTCGCGGGTGAGGATCGGATTGAGGCTGTCCGGCAATAGCAGCGCGGCATGGGTGAACTCCGAGCCCTGGGACTTGTGCACCGTCATGGCGAACACCGTTTCCACCGCCTGCAGGCGACTGGGCAGGATCCAGCGGATGCCGGCAGTGCCGTCGCCCGCCGGGAAGGCCACGCGCGGCACCCAGCGCACGCTGCCGTCGTCCGCCGTTTGCGGCAGCGCCAGGGTGATGCCGATATCCCCGTTCATCAGGCCCAGGCCATAGTCGTTACGGGTGACCAGCACCGGGCGGCCGAGGAACCAGGCGTGCGTCGAGGGGATCAGTCCTTCGCTATGCAGCAGCTCGGTAATCAGCGTGTTGAGCCCTTCGACACCCCAGGGCCCACGGCGCAAGGCGCAGAGCAGCTGGAACTGCCCGTGGGCTTCCAGCACCTGCCGCGCCCAGTCGTCCAGCGCTGCCTGGTCGGCGTTCTCGGCCGGCCTCTTGGCTGCCAGCACGCCGAGGTAATGGCGATAGCCGACCGGCCCGAGCAAATCTCCGCCGCGTCCGCCATCCACCACCAGACCGCGCAGGCTGCGGGTGTCCTGGGCATCCACGGCGATGCGGGTCAAGTCTTCGTGGCGGGCCTTCCATACCTCGCGCAATGCCGGGATATCGCCCGCGTTGACCGCTTCCGCCAGCTGTCCGATACCGCTGTCGGCGCTGAAGCGATGGCTGTGACGGAGCATGGCCACGGCCTGGTCGAGGTCGCTTCCCTGCGCGTCCAGCAGGACCGGATCGATGGGCTCACCGGTCACTGCTTCCAGCCAGTCACGGGTGGCGGGTCGATAGTGGCCTTCGCGGGCGCGGCTGCACAGCTCACCCAATACGGCGCCGGCTTCCACCGAGGCCAGCTGGTCCTTGTCGCCCAGCAGGATCAGCCGCGCGCGCGGCGGCAACGCGGCGAGGAGCGACGCCATCATTTCCAGGTCGACCATCGAGGCTTCGTCCACCACCAGCAGCTCCAGCGCCAGCGGGTTGCCGGCGTGGTGGCGGAACTGGCGGCTGTCCGGGCGGCTGCCGAGCAGGCGGTGCAGCGTGGTGACTTCGGTGGGAATCGCTTCGCGCGCGGCCTCGCCGTTGGGCAGGCCGTCAAGTTGCAGGCGCTGCACGGCGCCGGCGATGGATTCGTTCAGGCGCGCGGCGGCCTTGCCGGTGGGTGCGGCGAGGCGGATACGCAGCGGCCGTCCGCCCTCCCCCAGAGCCAGGCTTTGCAGCAGCGCCAAGAGCTTGACCACCGTGGTGGTCTTGCCGGTGCCGGGACCGCCGGTGACGATGCCGAAGGCATTGCCCGCCACCAACGCGCACGCCAGCTTCTGCCAATCAGCCGAAGCGCCGGCTTTCTTCGGGAACAGCGCATCCAGCGCCTGGCGCAACGGCGCGACGGGCAACTTCGCACGCAATGCCTCGCCCTGGCGCAGGCGCTGGTCGATCCCGGCGCGCACCGCGCACTCGTATTGCCAATAGCGCCGCAGGTACAGGCGTCGGCCGGCGCGCACCAGCGGCGTATCGCCGGCACCCTCGCCGATCAGGCGCGGGTCGTTCAGCGCGGCCTGCCAGGCCTCCAGCTCGATGCCATCGAGCAGCACGTCGGGCAGCTCGGGGGCGTCCTTGGCGGAGTCGCCTTCCGGTGGCAGCGACAGGGCGAAACGGCTGTCGGCCAGGGTCGCCGCGAGGTCGAGGCAGACGTGCCCGCGACCGAGCTGGTGGCTGGCCAGCGCGGCCGCCAGGATCAGCAGCGGATGCGCATCCGCCACGCGCTCGACCAGGAAGGCCGCGAAGGCGCGGTCGAGCTCGCGCAGCCAGCCGCGCTCGGCCCAGCGGCCGATCAGTTCGAGCATTTCACCGGCGGTTCTCTGCGGCGCGGTCATGCCGGCATCTCCTCATCCACGGCGCGGAACAGGCGGTCCAGTTCCTCCATCAGGGCTTTGGGCGGCCGCTCCAGGTACAGGCCCTGGGTCGCCGACTGGCTGCCGCGAAGGAACAGGTACATCGCCCCGCCAACGTGGCGGTCGTAGTCGTAATCGGGCAGGCGCGCCTGAAGCAAGCGGTGCAGGGCGAACAGGTAAAGCGCGTACTGCAGGTCGTAGCGGTGCTCCAGCAGCGCCTCGCGCAAGGCCGGCTCGGTGTAGGCCTCGTCGTCGGCACCGAGCCAGTTGGATTTGTAGTCGGCCACGTAGTAGCGGCCTTCGTGTTCGAACACCAGGTCGATGAAACCCTTGAGCATGCCGTTGAGCTGGTTGGCCTGTAGCGCCGGCCGCGCCGCGCCGCCGAGGGTATGGCGGGTGACGATGCGATCCAGGCGCTGGCTGTCCACCTGGCGGGTGGCGAACCAGAACTCCATTTCCTTCTGGTAGCTGGCCAGCCCGGCCAGGCTGACCGGCGCGGCATCGGGCAGGCGGAAAGCGGTATGCAGCAGTTGCGTCAGCCAGGCGTGCAGCGGCTCGATCCAGGCCTCCCAGCCGCGCACCTGGCAACGGCGCGCCAATTGATCGCGTAGCTGCTGCGCGTCGCAGGCGCCGAAGCCCTCGTCGGCGGCCCACTCCAGCAGACCGTGGAGGAAGCTGCCGGGATTGGCCCCGCGAGGGAAGGCGTGCAGGCTGCCCGGCGCCGGCACGGCGTCGGCCTCGCGGGTTTCCTCCAGGCTGCCTTCGCGCAGCAGGTCTTCGCCGGCGCTGGTGGGTTCGTCCGCCGCGGGGGCCGGTGCCGGCGATTCGATGTCCTCATCGCCGGCCAGGGTCGCCAGCGCGGAATAGCTGGCGATCCACCATTTCTCCGCCACCCGCCGGCGTGGCTCGCGGGCCGCGCCCAGTTCGCCGGCCTGCGGGCCGACGAAGAGCTGCAGGTCGGCATCGGGCGCCGCGTCGAGGACGATTTCGCCCTGCCCGGCCTGCAACTCGCCCAGCCGCGCGGCCACGTCCTCGACGCTCAGCGCATTGCCGCCGCCGAGCAGGTAGCCCATGGCGCCCTTGTGCAGCTCCGGGCTCTTGCTGTTGCTCATCACCAGCGGCGCCACGCCCAGCCACACGGCATGCCGCGCGCGGGTCAGGGCCACGTAGAGCAGGCGCATGTCCTCGCTCAGGCGTTCGTCGTTGGCCTGTTGATAGGCCGCCTTGGCCAGTTCCTTGTCGCGGGACAGCTCCACCACCCGCGCCTCGCCACTCTGGAAGCTCGGCGGCGTGGCGCTCTTGCCATCCAGTTCGCGCCAGCTGCAGATGAAGGGCAGCAGCACCAGCGGGTACTCCAGGCCCTTGGACTTGTGGATGGTCACCACCTTGATCAGGTCGGCGTCGCTTTCCAGGCGGAGGATTTCCTCGCTGGAGGGGCTTTCCAACTGTTCCGCCAACACCCGCAGCAGCGCGTGCTCGCCGTCCAGCTCCACCGCCTCACGCTGCAGCCACTCGGCCAGGTGCAGCAGGTTGGTCAGGCTGCGCTCGCCGTCGATCTGCCGCAGCAGGCGCGCCGGCAAGGCGAAGTCAGCCAGCAGACGGCGCAGCATCGGCAGCACGCCCTGCTGCTGCCAGAGCACGCGGTAGTCGCGGAAGCGCAACACCATGTCTTCCCAGAAACGCTCGTCCTGGTTCAGCCGCTCCAGGGTCGCCAAGTCCAGCGCCAGGCTGCGGGTGGCCAGGGCGATGCGCAAGGCGCCATCGTCGCCGGGGTCGGCACAGGCGCGCAGCCAGTGCAACAGGTCTGTCGCTTCGGGGCTGTCGAACACCGAATCGCGGTCGGACAGGTAGACGCTGGCCAGCCGGCGTGCCGCCAGCTCGCTGCGCACCGCTTCGGCCTCGCTGCGGCCGCGCACCAGGATGGCGATATCCGCCGGGCGCAGTGCGCGCCAGTTGCCATCGGCATCGCGGAAGCCACTCTGTGCGGAGCTCAACCAACGCTGGATGGCACTGGCGCTGCGCGCGGCCATCTCCTGGCGATAGAGCGTCGAACCGCAGACCTGGCCGTCGTTGTCCAGTTGCCAGAAAGTCATGGCCGGCGCTTCGGTGCCTTCGAGCAGCAGCGTTTCCTCACGCCCACGGGCGCCGACTTCGAGGAAGGGCACGGGATTGTCCTGGCCTTCCACGGCGAAGCGGAACGCCCCGCGCGGATGTCCCTCGGCGAACAGGAAGCAGCGGTTCGCCGCCGCCACCATGGCGCGCGTGGAGCGGAAGTTGGTGCCCAGGGTGTAGTGGCGCCCGGCGGTGGCGGCGCGGGCGCGCAGGTAGGTGTGGATGTCGGCGCCGCGGAAGGCGTAGATCGCCTGCTTGGGGTCGCCGATCATGAACAGGCCGAGGTTCCTCGGGTTCTCGCCGATGCGGTAGACGCGCTCGAAGATGCGGTACTGCAGCGGGTCGGTGTCCTGGAACTCGTCGATCAGCGCCACCGGGAACTGCTCGCGGATGCGTTCGGCCAGGCGCTCGCCGCCGCTGCCGGCCAGGGCGCGGTCGAGGCGCACCAGCAGGTCGTCGAAGCCCAGTTCGGCGCGTTTCTGCTTCTCTGCCTCCAGGCTCTGGCGCACTTCGCCCAAGGCGTGCAGCAGGAGCTGCGGGGCGATGTCCGGGCGCTGGTCCGAGCCTTCGGCCCAGGCGTCGATGGCTTGCAGCGCCGGGTGTTCCGGCACCACGGCCTTGGCTTTGACCTTGATCCGCGTCTGGCCGAATTTGGCCAGGTTGTCCGGTGCGTCGGCGCCCTCGCTCCAGGCATCCAGCGCTTCGAGCCAGCCACCGAAGATGGCGTCGTCGTCCTTGCCGCGATAGCTGTTGCCGTTGAGGTCGCCACGCAGGTTGCGCAGCAGTTCGCCAAGATTGCCGCGATCCGCCGCCCAGGCTTCGCGGGCGCGGGTTTCGGCGGCGGCGAGTTCGTCGTACCACTGCCCGGTAGATTCCAGCAGCTCGCCCAGCGAGGCCGGTGCAGAGAGCGGTTGGTCGCCGTAACGGAAGCCCGCTTCCTGCGCGGCCAGCAGCGGTTGCAGGGCGCGCATCAGCGCCTCCGGGCCGGCGTAGCAATGGCGCACGGCATTGGCGGCAGCCGCGCCCAGTGGATAGAAATTGCGTCGCCAGTAGTCGCGCACCGCTTCGGCGAGCAGCTCGCTCTGGTCGGCCGCCAGGTCCTGGGTGAACAGGCTGCCGCTGTCGAAGGCGTGCTCGCGCAACATGCGGTAGCACCAGCTGTGGATGGTGGAGACGGCGGCCTCGTCCATCCATTCGGCGGCCAGACGCAGCAGACGCGCGCAGCCCGGCCAGCGCTCGGCGGGGTAGCTGGCGCGCAGCGTCAGCAGCAGGCCGTCGTGCTCGCCCTCGGGCTCGGCGAAACAGTGCGCCGCCTCGCCCAGGCGCGCGCGGATGCGTTCGCGCAGCTCTTGCGTCGCCGCTTCGGTGAAGGTCACCACGAGGATTTCCGGTGGGCTCAGCGGCCGGCCGAAAGCCTGCTCACCGCCGTGATCAAGCACCAGCCGCACATAGAGCAAGGCGATGGTGAAGGTCTTGCCGGTGCCGGCGCTGGCCTCGATCAGCCGGCTGCCATGCAGCGGAAACTCAAGCGGCTTCAGCTCGACGGCGCTCATTGTTCCGCCTCCTTGCGTTGCAGCAGTTCGAACAAGGGTCCGTAGAGCGCTTCGGCCCACGCGGCAAATTCCTCGCTGGCGTTGAGACTGGCGAAGTCCGGATAGACCCGCGCCAGCGCCGCCGAGGATGCCGCCTCACCGCTGAGGTTGTAGCTGCCGTCATAGCGCTTGGCGGCCTCGCGGGCGGCGCGTTCGGCGTCCTCCCCGGCGGCCAGCCAGGCGAAGGCGGTCTTGCAGGCCACCGGCAGCGGGCGGCTCATGCCCTGGAACCAGGCAGCCATCAGGTTGTTCAGTTCGGCGCGCGCCTGCTCGGCCGGCAGCGCCGGGAACTCCAGGGTGCCGGTCAGGCCGACCAGCACGCTGGTCACCGGCTCACCGCACAGCTGCAACGCCAGGTGGCGCACCCAGGGACGCACCAGCCCGTGCCATTTGTAGCCCTTGCCTTCGTGGAGCTTGCCGCTGACCAGTTGCAGGCTGGCGAGCTGGCCCTCGGCATTGCGGCGCAGGCCGCCGAGCCAGTCGGCCAACTCGATGCCGGCGTGTTCATGATCGAGCTCCCGCTGCTCCTCTTCCACCTGGGACCAGTGCTCCAGCTGTTCGCGGTACCGGGCCAGCAGGTCATGCAGCGGCGCCACCAGCGACTGGGCGGAGAACTCGCCGAAAGCGGCCAGCGGCAGGCGGCCCTCGCGGCGCAGGCGTTCGACCTGCCCGGTCAGCTGCGACTCCAGTTGCTCGTCCTGCCAATGCTGCTCGACCCACGGGCGCATGCGCTCGCACAGTTCGAACTGCAGTTGCCAGACATCCAGGCCATTGAGCTCGAAGGGTTCCTCATCCTGGCCGGTGAGCTGCTCCTCGGCGAAACGTACCTTGAGACGCTGGACGAAGAAGGCGCCGACCGGATTGGCGAGGAAGTCGGACAGCACGCGCAGGCCGATCGGCGCATCGAGGGCCAACGGCGGCAAGGGCGCGTCATCGATCTCGACCGCCTGCTCGCGGTGCACGTCCCGCCATTCGCGGGCGTAGGTGTAGAGGCCGTCGATCCCCTGACCCGACGCTTCGCCGAAATAGGCACGGCTGAAGGGTTGCAGCGGATGCTCCAGGGCCAGGCCGTGCAGCAGGTCACCGCCGTCGGCGCGGCGCCAGCCATCGGCGAGGTGGTCGCGCAGCTGGCCGATCAGCACCGACGGCGGCCGCTCGCTGTTGTCGCGGATGCTCCGGCCGACCCAGCTGACGTAGAGCTGGCGGCGCGCCGAGAGCAGCGCTTCGAGCAGCAGGTAACGGTCGTCCTCGCGGCGCGAACGGTCGCCGGGGCGGTAGTCGTTGCGCATCAGGTCGAAGTCCAGCGGCGATTGCGGGCGGGGGTAGTCGCCGTCGTTCATGCCCAGCAGGCAGACCAGCTGAAAGGGAATCGCACGCATCGGCATCAGGGTGCAGAAGCTCACCGCACCAGCCAGGAAGCGCTGGTTCAGGCCACCAGCATCCAGCCCGCCGAGCCAGGCTTCGCGCACCACCGAGAGCGGCAGCGGATCGGTGAAACCGGCGTGCTGACAGGTTTCCAGCCAGCGTTCGAGCAGGTCCAGCAATTGCTGCCGGAGCAACTCATCGTGGTCGTCGGTGACGCGGAAGAAGGCGTCGAGCAGTGCCCGCAGGCGCTCTGCCCAGACCTTCGGCTCGGCTTCCTCGGCGAGCAGGTCGCAGGCCTTTTCCAGCGCGCCGAGCAGCCCGGCCAGCGGGCCAAGCGCGGCGGCATCGAGCCCGCCGATTTCCGCGTAGGGTTCGATGCCCTGAAAGGCTTCGCCCTCACCCACCGCAAAGCCCAGCAGCATGCGCCGCAGACCGAAACGCCAGCTGTTGGCTTCGTCGGCGGAGGGCAGGCCGAGGCGTTCGCGCTGCTGGCCGTCGAGCCCCCAGCGCACGCCGGCGCCGTCGATCCAGCGGCGCAGCAGCGGCAGGTCCGCTTCGGCCAGGCCGAAGCGCTCGCGCAGGGCGGCGACGTCCAGCAGGTCGAGGATCTCGCTGACGGCGAAGCGGCTGTCGGGCAGGCGCAGCAGGTGCTCCAGCGCCACCAGCAGCGGCTCGCGGCCGCGCTGCCCCTGGTCGGCCAGGGTGTAGGGAATGAAACGCTTGTCGTCGCGCGGCACCTGGCCGAACACGGCCTCGATGTGCGGCGCGTAGGGGTTGATGTCCGGCACCATGACGATCACGTCGCGCGGGCGCAGTGTCGGGTCTGCGTCGAAGCGGGCGAGCAGCTGGTCATGGAGGATTTCCACCTCGCGCTGCGCGCTGTGGGCGACGTGGAAGCGCACCGAGTCGTCCGCCTGCGGATCGACCGCCGGCCAGTGCTCGCGGCTTTCGGCCAGCGGGCGCAGTTCGAGGATGTCGTCCTGCAGCTGGCCGAGCAGGTTGTGCGGCTCGTCCTCGCTGAACAGGTCGATGCGCCCGTTGCTCACCGCGCCCAGGCGCGCGCGGTAGCTTTCCGGGTCGTCGTACTGGTCGAGCAGGTTGATGTAGTCGCGGCCCTGCTTGCCCCAGGCGGCCAGCAGCGGCTGCGCATACTGGTGCTGCTGGTCGTCGCTGAGCAGCTCCGGGGTACCGGCGCGGCGGCGTTGACGGCGGTATTCGTGGCGCAGCAGGTCCTTGTCGGCGACGATGTCGGCCCAATGGTGGCGGCAGGGGTTGTGCACGCAGAGCAGCACCTGGGCGTGGCGCGCCAGCACGGCGAGGGCTTCCACCGTCTGCGCCGGCATCGCGGAGATGCCGAATACCACGACGCGGCGCGGCAGGTTCGCCAGCGGGTTCTCGGCGCCCTTGAGCTTCTCGATGAAGCGCCCATGCACACCGGCGCGGCTGGTGGCCAGGCCTTCGGGGCCCACATCAGCGAGTAGCGCGCGCCACAGCGCGGCCTGCCAGCGGTTGTCCGCCTCCAGTTCGCGCACCGTGCCATTGGCCAGGCGCAGCTGATCGACGCCCCGGCTCCAGTCCTCCAGCCAGTCGGCGCGGTAGACCTGGTACTGGTCGAACAGGTCGGCCAGGCGCTCGGCCAACTGGTGGCGCTTGCGCAGGTCGGCGTCGTCGGCGAGGAAGCGCTGCAGGGTGGCGAATTCGTCCTGTTCCAGCAGGGTCGGCAGCAGGCGCATCAGGCGCCAGGTCAGCGGGCCCTTGTCGAGCACCGAGACCTCGGGGATTTCATCGCGGCCCAGCGCACCACGGTAGGCGCGCCAGAGGAATTGCGCGGGCAGTTGCACGTCGAGCGCGGCGGTCACGCCGCAGCCGCCCTCCGCCACATCGCGCCCCAGCGCCAGCTTCAGCCACTGGGCGATGCCGTTGCTCTGCACCAGGATGACTTCGTTCTCCAGCGGCGCCAGCGGGTGCAGACTCATCCACTGCACCAGCAGGTCGCGCAGCGCTTCCGGATGGTTGCCGTGGATCACCATCAGGCCGGGGGTCAGTCGCTGCTCGCTCATCGTCTCTCCTGGTTCTGGCGACATCATTCGTGCGCCGCTTGGAATGCTCCGCATTTCACCAAAAAGCTCGCATCGAGGCAGCCTTTTTCCCTGCTCGACTCAGCTATTTTCGCCGCCACCTCGAAATGGCTGATTATCGGCGTCCATAAAGCACGATCATCGCCGGACACCTCCTACATTTTCGAATCCAACTCAATTAGCATCCAGCGCTGCGGCCAGGGGCTATGATCCTCTCCACGGCCGCACAGGCCAGCCATGGAGAAGAAAATGGGCAAGAAGAGCAAGGCGAGTCACCCGGCCACCGAACAGACCGGGAAGATGAAGAACAAGGAGTACGAGGAACAGCTGAAGAAGCTGACCGTCGAACTGGTCAAGCTGCAGGAGTGGGTGGTGCACAAGGGCCTGAAGGTCTGCATCGTCTTCGAAGGGCGCGACGGCGCCGGCAAGGGCGGCACCATCAAGGCCATCACCGAGCGCGTCAGCCCGCGCGTGTTCCGCGTGGTGGCACTGCCCGCACCGACCGAGCGCGAGAAGTCGCAACTCTACGTCCAGCGCTATATCAAGCATCTGCCCGCCGCCGGCGAAGTGGTGATCTTCGACCGCAGCTGGTACAACCGCGCCGGCGTCGAGCGGGTGATGGGCTTCTGCACCGAGGAACAGGCCGACAAGTTCCTCGCCGTCACGCCGCTGTTCGAGCGGATGATGACCGAGTCCGGAATCATCCTGCTGAAGTTCTGGCTGGAGGTCAGCCCCGAGGAGCAGGCGCGCCGCCTGGAAGACCGCATCACCGACGGTCGCAAGGTCTGGAAGCTGTCGCCGATGGACCTGAAGTCCTTCAACCTCTGGGACCAGTACACCCGCGCCCGCGACCTGATGTTCGCCGCCACCGACTCGCCCTGGGCACCCTGGTTCGTGGCGCGCTCGGAGGACAAGAAGCGCGTGCGCCTGAACGTCATCAACCACATCCTCAAGCATGTTCCGTACAAGGACGTGCCCCATGAGGCGGTGAAGCTGCCCAAGCGCGGCAAGATCGGCAAGTACAAGAGCCCGGACTACCCATTCCACTACATCGACGAAACCTTCTGAGCCAACGGGCTGGCGCCATGGCGCCAGCCCGTAGCCGTCACCGGCATCCGCGCCCTCCCCCGAATTGCCTTATGCGCCCGCGCAGGTGACTGCGCCCTTGCAAGCCGCGCAACAAACGCTCCTGAACTAACCTGCCAATATCTTCGATTCTTCTGCGCGGACAAAGTCGCTAGATTCATGTCCCTCGCGCGCAAGCCCGCGCCAGCTGCCATGTAATCGCCACTAACAGGATGCGCCCATGCAACTGATCGGAATGCTCGATTCGCCCTATGTCCGCCGTACCGCCATCTCCCTGCGCCTGCTGGAGGTCGAATTCCAGCATCGCCCGCTCTCGGTATTCAGCACCTACGAGGACTTCCGCGGGATCAACCCGGTGGTCAAGGCCCCGACGCTGATCCTCGACGACGGCCAGACGCTGATGGACTCCACCCTGATCATCGACCTGATCGAGCATGAAGCCGGGCGCAGCCTGATGCCCGGCGAGTCCACCGCGCGGGTGCGCGCCACCCGCCTGCTGGGGCTGGCACTGGCGGCAATGGAAAAGGCCGTGCAGCGCTACTACGAGCAGCAGCGTCCGGAAGACAAGCAGCACATGCCGTGGCAAGGACGGGTCGAGGAGCAGTTGCACGCCGCCTGCGCCGCGCTGGAAAACGAACTCACCGAGCACCCGTTGCCGCGCGATGGACGACTCGATCAGGCCGGTCTGAGCATTGCCGTGGCCTGGACCTTCATCCAGCTGCTGCACGTCCAGTACATGCCGGCGGACACCTACCCCGCCCTGCACGACTGGACGCTTTATGCCGAATCGCAGGAAGCCTTCAAGGCCTTCCCGCCGGTGTGATTAACCCTGCGGCAGTTCCTCATGGCGCTGCCGCGTCCAGCGCAGCAGACCCAGGCAGATGAGGAAGCCGCAGGCCGCAAGGATGGCGGCGGCGAGGAAGGTCGACGCATAGCCGTGGTGGACGGCGATCAGCCCCATCAGCGGGCCGGCCACGCCCAGCGCCAGGTCGAAGAACAGCGCGTAGGCGCCCAACCCCGCGCTGCGGCTGCTCGCGGGAATGCGCAGCACCGCCTCCACGCCCAGCGACGGGTAGACCAGCGACAGACCGCAACCGGTGAGCGCCGCGCCCAGCAGCGCGATGCCGGGCCCGGGGGCCTGCCAGAGCAGCAGCAGGCCGCAGGCTTCCACCGCCAGGCAGACCATTGCGACCACGAAGCCGCCCAAGCGGTTGACCGTCCAGGAGAACAGCAGCCGCGCGCCGATGAAGCAGACGCCGAACGCCGTCAGGCACCAGGCCGGGTTGGCCCAGCCCTGGCTGCCGTAATACAGGGTGATGAAGGCGGCCAGGGTGCCGAAGCCGATGGAACCGACCATCACGCACATGCCGTAGGGCAGCACGCGGCCCAGCACGGCATGGAAGGCCATCCGCGTGCCGGCGATGATCGGCACGGCCTGCCGGCCACGGGCGGTGAACAGGCCCAGGGCGGTCAGCAGCAGAATGCTCGCACCCAGGCTCCACAACCCCAGCGAGCCGGACAGGGTGACGCCCAACGGCGCGCCGACGGCAATGCCGCCATAGCTGACGATGCCGTTCCAGGAAATCACCTTGGCGGTGTTCTGCGTGCCGACCTGGGCAATGCCCCAACTGGCGGTGCCGATCCCCATCAGCCCCTGCGCCAGGCCGAACAGCAGGCGGCTGCCCAGCAGCAGGGTCAGGCTCAGCCAGCGCACACTCTCCAGGCTGGTGGAGAGCAGCACCAGCAAACCGCCGAGCCCCAGCACGCCCAGCCCATAGAGCACCGCGCGCTTGGCGCCGTGGGTGTCGGTCAGGTAGCCGGCCAGGGGCCGCGAGATCAGGGTGGCGAGGTACTGCAGGCTGATCACCACGCCAGCGATGACCGTGTCATAGCCCAGGCCTTCGTGGACGAAACCCGGCAGCACCGGCAGCAGCAGGCCGATGCTGAGGTAGAGGATCAACGTGAAGGAAACGGTCGCGAGTATCTGCAGGGTTACGGCGGCACTTCGCTGCTCGGGAGCGCTCATGGGCAGGCCTGGCGGTGGGTGAACTGCGTCAATGATTGCGCGGCGCCGGGGAAATTGAAAGCTGGCTATCTATTCTCCGTGCACGCGGGCCGATCCCGGCGCTGCCCTCCGGCAGATGCACCTATAGTTGTTGCAGCTACTCGCGTCCGCCCGACGCGTCCCCATCACTCGAAGGACTCACCGGAGGCCCCATGGATACCAGTCCACACACGCTCGGCGCACTGTTCAAGCAACTCGGCCTGCCCAATGGCCGCCAGGAGATCGACGCCTTCCTCGGCAGCCACCGCCTGGCCGCCGGTCAGGCACTGCCGGACGCGCCGTTCTGGAGCCCGGCCCAGGCGACGTTCCTGCGCGAAGCCCTGGAAGACGACTCGGACTGGGCCGAGGAAGTCGACGAACTGGCGGTGCGCCTGTCCGGCTGAGCCGCCGCGCTACTTCAGGTAGGAACGCAGCACGCTCACCACCTGCCCCAGGTCCTCCTGGCGCTCGGCGGCGGTGCGCTCCGCGTCGCCCAGATGGTCACGCAGGTGGCCTTCCAGCACTTCGGCCATCAGGCCATTCACCGCGCCACGGATGGCGGCAATCTGCTGCAGGATCGCCGCACATTCGCTGCCAGCCTCCAGCGCCCGCTCCAGTGCCTCGCTCTGCCCCTTGATGCGGCGCACCCGGGTCAGCAGCTTCTTCTGGTCCTTGATGGTATGTCCCACGCCAATGCTCCAAAGTATACTGGGGTATAGTATCCAGACTTCTGTTACGGACCATCATCATGCAGCACGCAGTACAGCCGCAAGACGGCCAGCACGATCACCAGTTCCACGAAGGCAATCCCCTGGCTGAACGCAACACCCTGCGCGGCGCGCTGCTGACCGTGGTGATGATGGTGGTGGAAATCGTCGGCGGCTGGCTCTTCAACTCCATGGCCCTGCTCGCCGACGGCTGGCACATGAGCTCCCACGCCCTGGCGCTGGGCCTGGCGTTCTTCGCCTATGTGGCGGCGCGGCGCTTCAAGGGCGATGCGCGCTTCGCCTTCGGCACCTTCAAGATCGAGGTGCTGGCCAGCTATACCAGCGCCATCCTGCTGCTGGGCGTGGCCGCTCTGATGCTGTTCGAATCCGTGGCGCGCCTGCTCGCCCCGACGCCGATCCACTACGAGCAGGCCATCGCCATCGCCGTGCTCGGCCTGCTGGTGAACCTGGTCTGCGCCTGGCTGCTGCGTGGCGAGCATCACCATCATGACCACGGACACGGCCATCATCACCACCATGGGCATGCCCCTCAGCATGAGCATCACCATGACCTCAACCTGCGCGCCGCCTACCTGCACGTACTCGCCGACGCCGCCACCTCTGTAGCGGCCATCGTCGCGCTGATCGGCGGCATGTTCTGGGGCGCGGCCTGGCTCGATCCGCTGATGGGTATCGTTGGCGCCGTGCTGGTGGCGGCCTGGTCGGTCGGCCTGCTCAAGCAGAGCAGCCGGGTGTTGCTGGATGCGGAGATGAACGACCCGGTGGTGGAGGAAATCCGCGAGGTAGTCGCCGAACTGCCGCAACCGGCGCGCATCACCGACCTGCACCTGTGGCGCGTGGGCAAGGCGCGCTACGCCTGCATCCTGAGCCTGGCCACTGCCGGCGTGCTGACGCCCGAGCTGGTACGCCAGCGCCTGCAGGTGCACGAGGAGCTGGTGCACATCACGGTGGAGATCAACCCGGTAGCGGCCTGATACCGGAAGTCGCGCCCGCTTTGACGACCACCGCGCGGCTGCGGCCTAATGCGCAGCCTGTCGAACCCCGGTCGCCGCTTCCAATGTCCAGCTCCCGCTTCTCCGCCGCCCAGCAACGCGCCAGCACCCTGCACTTGCCTGCCGGGCCCTGGGCAACGGTGCTGGACTGCCTGTGCGCGCACTTCCCGGCCATCAGTCGCGATACCTGGCTCGACCGTATGGCCCGCGGCAAGGTGCTGGACAGCGACGGCCAGCCCATCGGCCCCGAGCATCCCTACCGCGAAGCGTTGCGCATCCACTACTTCCGCGAAGTGCCGCAGGAGACGCCGGTACCCTTCCAGGAGTCCGTCCTTTATATCGACGAACACCTGGTGGTGGCGGACAAGCCGCACTTCCTGCCGGTGACGCCATCCGGCCAATACGTCGAGCAAACCCTGCTCGCCCGCCTGGCCAGGCGCCTGGACAACCCGCTGCTGGTGCCGCTGCACCGCATCGACCGGCTCACCGCCGGGCTGGTACTGTTCTCCGCCAATCCCGACAGCCGCTCCGCCTACCAGGCACTGTTCCGCGAGCGGCGCATCGACAAGATGTACGAGGCCATCGCCCCCGCGCTGCCGCAGCTGGAATTTCCCCATGTGCGCAAGTCGCGGATGGTGGACGGCGATCCCTTCATCCTGATGCAGGAAGTGGACGGCGCCCCCAACAGCGAAACGCGCATCGAGGTGCTGGAGCGGCGCGGCGCACTGTGGCGCTACGGTCTGCATCCAGTGACCGGCAAGCGCCACCAGTTGCGCGTGCACATGTCGGCCCTGGGCGCAGCGCTGTGCTTCGATCCGCTCTACCCCACCCTGCTGCCCCGTGACGAACGTCCGCCGGAAGACTACGAGAAGCCGCTGAAGCTGCTGGCCCGCCAGTTGGACTTCATCGACCCGATTACCGGCGAGGCGCGGCACTTCGAAAGCCAGCTCGAACTGTCCTGGCCTTCCATCAATTTCATCGATGGTCACCCTTAAGGCTATCCATTTCCGTCGATAGCGGCCGCGGTGTTTTCATTGCTCCACCCAACGGAGAGAAAGCATCAGGAGCCGAACATGAGCTACAGCGCCAAGTCCTTTTCCGCCCTCGTCAACGCCCTGCTGGCCGACGGTATCACCCGCCCCGAACAGATGGCCCGCCAGCCGTTCCGCAATGCCCAGGGCTTCTGGTCCGCGGTGAGCAGGAAATGAACCTTTCCCAGCGATTCCCGGCCAGCCTGCGGATCGACACGGCGTTCGTCGTCTACGCAATGATCATCGCCTGGCTGGTGTTCTCCGGCATCTGAGCGGATCGGCCAAGAAAAAGGGCAGCCCCAGGCTGCCCTTGTTGCATACCGCGCGGCACTGCCGCGCTCCATCCTCACTTTTTCAGACAGGTGCTCATGAACGCCTTGCGTTCGTCGCCCTTGAGCGCCTTCTTGGTCGCATCGGCGTTGCAGGTCTTCATCTTTTCCTGCTGAGCCGTCGTCGCCTTGACGTCGCCGCCGGCCGAAAGGCATTTGCTCATGAACGCCTTGCGTTCATCGCCCTTCAGGGCCTTGGCGGTGGCGTCGGCGTTACAAGTCTTCATCTTTTCCTGCTGCGCGGTCTGCGCGGCGGTGGCAGCGAAGCCTTGCACCGAGAACAGAAGGGCCAGTGCGAGCAGCGGAATACGAACGGTGGTCATGGAGAGGTCTCCTGGGATGGATTGCCTCCCTCAGCGTAGCTCGCGCGCCCGCATTGGCGACCCGTGGCGCAGGCGCCGTGTGACTCGCCACCGCAAATTAATGAGCCGCCACCGATAAAATCAATTTCTAGTTATATATAAATTCTAATTAATAATTTTTTGAAATAACAAAAATGTCGCAGTATGGCGTTACCCATTCATCGGTACGCCAGGAAGCCTGCCATGTCGCTCTTGACCCTTCCCAATGCCCGCGAGCAAACCAAGTCGGTCCGCGCCACGGTGCTGGTGTTCAAGGACCCGCGCTCGCAGGAACTGCTCAGCCGTATCGAACGCCTGGCGCCCAGCGAAGCCAACGCCCTGATCATCGGCGAGACCGGCACCGGCAAGGAGCTGGTCGCACGGCATATCCACAAGCTCAGCCGGCGCAGCGCCGCGCCCTTCGTCGCGGTGAACTGCGGCGCCTTCTCCGAGACACTGGTGGAGAGCGAACTGTTCGGCCACGAGAAAGGCGCCTACACCGGCGCCACCAGCAGCAAGGCCGGCTGGTTCGAGGCGGCCAATGGCGGCACCCTGTTCCTCGACGAAATCGGCGACCTGCCGCTGAACATGCAGGTCAAGCTGCTGCGCGTGCTGCAGGAGCGCGAAGTGGTGCGACTGGGCTCGCGCACCCCGGTGCCGATCAACGTGCGGGTGGTCGCCGCGACCAACGTCAACCTGGCCGACGCGGTGGTCGCCGGGCACTTCCGCGAGGACCTGTTCTACCGCCTGCACGTCGCCACCATCCGCCTGCCGCCGCTGCGCGAGCGTCCCGGCGATATCCTGCCGCTGGCCGAATTCTTCCTCGAAGAGCATTGCCAGCGCCTGGGCTACAACCGCGCATCGCTGAGCAGCGAGGCCGAGCGCAAGCTGCTCGGCCACAGCTGGCCGGGCAACATCCGCGAGCTGGAAAACGCCATCCACCATGCGCTGCTGGTGTGCCGCAACCAGCAGGTGCAGCCGGGCGACCTGCAACTGGCCGAACTGCCATCGTCGCCGCGCCACGACCTGTTGCGCCATGAACACACTCCCCACGCCCTCGCCCCTCGCGTGGAAGCGACGCTGGAGCAGGCACTGCTGGAACTGTTCGAAAGCAACAAGCCCGACCTTTACGAGCACATCGAGGAAGTCCTGTTCCGCACGGCGTACCACTTCTGCCACGGCAACCAGCTGCAGACCGGCCGCCTGCTGGGCATCAGCCGCAATATCGTCCGTGCGCGGCTGGAGAAGATCGGCGAGCTGAATCTCGGCCGTATCGCCTGAGCCCCCGCAACCCGCACCCTTGCTGGCCTGCCGCCGTCCGTCGGCGGCACTTCTGCGGCCGGCCCGCGCAAAAGGTTATAATCCGCGCCGTTTCCGGTCGTCCGGGCTATGTAACGTCCAGCGTCTACACTGCCAGGGGCGTCGTCCAGACAGGACGTCCGCCGGCAACGAACACTCTCTGTCATCAGGACACATCGTGACCAAAGACGAACTGCGCGCGGAACTGGAGCGCCAGGAGCAACGCTACAAGGATGTGTACGGCGGTGAAGTCACTCGCTACGCCGCCCAGCCGGACCCCGAACGAAAGCCGTGGCGCAAGCGCCGCAACCTGCTCGACCAGGCCTTCGACCGGGAGCTGGAAAAGATCGAAGAACAACGACTGAAAAAGGAACAGGAAGCGGCTTCCCTTAAACCGTAGGTCCGGGTACGAATGCTCCTCCGTGAGGCCGACCAGGCAGATTTTGTGCTGTAGGAAGGTCGCAAATTGCGGGTGGGATGGGCTCCGTGGGGGAGCCCGGTACTGACCTCAAACATTCATCAGGCGGGCCGGCGGCCCGGCGTGGAAGCATTGCAAGTCTTTTCCACCCTGCCTGGAAGCAGCGTGCGACGTGAGGTCGCGCGAATTCGAGAAACCGTTTCAGGCTGAATACGGCACTCAATGGCTTCTGGCATAATCGCCGCCCCGTCTCCGACCGGTCATAGAAACTTCATGTTCGATCTCTTCAGCGGACTCGATATCTGGGTAGGTGTCAGCCTGGTTCTGGCACTGGCGTTCGTACTCGCCTTCGAGTTCATCAACGGCTTCCACGACACCGCCAACGCGGTGGCCACGGTCATCTACACCAAGGCCATGTCGCCCTACCGCGCGGTGATCCTCTCCGGCATCTTCAACTTCCTCGGCGTATTGCTCGGTGGCGTCGGCGTCGCCTACGCGATCGTCCACCTGCTGCCGGTGGAGCTGCTGATCAACGTGAACACCAGCCATGGCCTGATCATGGTGTTCTCGCTGCTCGCCGCCGCCATCACCTGGAACCTCGGCACCTGGTACTTCGGCATTCCCGCCTCCAGCTCGCACACCCTGATCGGCTCGATCCTCGGCGTGGGCCTGGCCAACGCGCTGCTGACCGACGTACCGGTGGCCGACGGGATCAACTGGGGCAAGGCGATCGACATCGGCCTGTCGCTGATCTTCTCGCCGCTGGCCGGCTTCCTGGTCGCCGCCGCGCTGCTGCTCGGCCTGAAGTGGATGTATCCGCTGTCGAAGATGCACAAGACCCCGGAAACCCGCCGCGACGTCGACGAGAAGAAGCATCCGCCATTCTGGAACCGCCTGGTGCTGGTGGTCTCGGCCATGACCGTGAGCTTCGTGCACGGCTCCAACGACGGCCAGAAAGGTATCGGCCTGATCATGCTGGTGCTGATCGGCATCGTTCCGGCCCAGTTCGTCCTCGACCTGAACAGCACCACCTACCAGATCGAGCGTACCCGTGACGCCGCCACCCACCTGCAGCAGTTCTACCAGCGCCACTCCGATACCCTCGGCGAGATGCTGGCCCTGGGCAAGGCCAACGGCTCCGACATGCCGGACCGCTACCGCTGCGAGGCGAAGCAGACCGAGGCAACCCTCAACGGCCTGCTGGCTGACCTGCGTGGCGTTTCCAGCTACGCCGAACTGAGCAATGACGCCCGCGTTCAGGTACGCCGCTACCTGCTGTGCCTGGACGACACCGCGAAGAAGGTCGGCAAGCTGTCCGAGCTGCCGGCCCGCGAGAAGGCGGACCTGGAGAAGCTGCGCAAGGACCTGACCACCACCACCGAGTACGCGCCGTTCTGGGTGATCATCGCCGTGGCCCTGGCCCTGGGCATCGGCACCATGGTCGGCTGGAAGCGCGTGGTACTGACCGTCGGCGAGAAGATCGGCAAGCAGGGCATGACCTATGCCCAGGGCATCAGTGCCCAGCTCACCGCCACCGCCGCCATCGGCCTGGCCAACATCTACAGCCTGCCGGTCTCCACCACCCACGTGCTGTCCTCGGGCGTGGCCGGCACCATGGTGGCCAACCGCAGCGGCCTGCAAGGCAGCACGGTGCGCAACATTCTCATGGCCTGGGTGCTGACCCTGCCCGCCTCCATGGGCCTGGCCGCCGGTCTGTTCTGGCTCGCCTCGAAGCTTGTCTGAGCCAGCCCCGGCACTCGAAAGAACGCCTGCATCCGCAGGCGTTTTTTTATGCCTCCTTGTCGGCCGCCGGCCGCAGCGGCAAGCGCACCCTGAAGCGCGCTCCGCCCTTGTGGTTGTCGACCGACAGGCTGCCGCCCATGTTGCGGATCAGGTCATGACTGACCGATAGCCCAAGGCCGGTGCCCTTGCCGACCGGCTTGGTGGTGAAGAACGGCTCGAAGATCCGCTCCATCAGGGTCTCGTCGATGCCGCCGGCATTGTCCCGGACGTGCAGCTCGACCCAGCCGGCATCGGCGCAGGGCTCCTGGAACAGGCCGATCCAGCGAGCGCCCTCGCCCTCCCGCCCGAGCAGGGCATCGCGGGCGTTGGCCAGCAGGTTGATCAGCACCTGCTCCAA
This sequence comes from Pseudomonas sp. B1-22, assembly GCF_050474425.1. NCBI lineage: Bacteria > Pseudomonadati > Pseudomonadota > Gammaproteobacteria > Pseudomonadales > Pseudomonadaceae > Pseudomonas > Pseudomonas sp. B1-22. Next base: position 69,379 of record NZ_JBCHVH010000006.1, read on the forward strand.
CTGGTCGGCGAAACCGTATACCGTCACCCGTTGCGGCGGCGGCCGGCATTCGAGCAGGACACCTTGCTGCGTCAGGCTTTCGCCCAGGAGCTCCAGTGCACCTTCGCAGGCGGCGAAGGGATCGAACGGCGACATCTCCAGCTCGGACGTACGGCTGAACACGCCCATGTGGCCGACCACCCGGGACAGACGGTCGATCTGGGCGTCGGCCCGTTCGATCTTGTCCTTCAGGTAGTCGGCATCAGTCAGGCGCTGGCGTGCGTTGTACAGCGCCATGCGCATCACGTGCAGCGGCTGCTTCATCTCGTGGGTCATGCCGCTGACCATCTCGCCCAGGCTGGCCATCTTCGCGCCCTGCGCCAGCTGCTGCTGGGCACGGCGCACGGCGGTGTTGTCGCGGCCGACCGCCTGGACCTCCACCAGCCGTCCATCGGCGTCCAGCAAGGGGCGGTCCGTCCACACCAGCCACAGGTTGCGCTGGCCGGGCAGCGAGAAACGCAGCTCCCAGGAGTCGTCGCCGGCCGCCTGCGCGTCCCCCACCAGGCGAGCGCGCAAGGCGCTGCAGTCCTGGGCAGACACCCATTCGTCCAGGCGCCGCCCGAGCAGCGCCTCCACCGGCTCGCCCAGGACCTGGGCGAAGGTGTGGTTGACGAAGGTCAGGGTGAGATCCGGGGCGTAGCGGCAGATCAGTGCCGGCGAATCCTCCACCAGCACCCGGTAGCGTTCTTCGCTTTCGGCGATCTGCAGCGCCGCCAGGTGCTGCTCGGTGACGTCCAGCCAGAGGCCGACCGCCTCCTGCGGGATACCCTGGATATCGCGCAGCAGCTTCGCCTCGTCGTACAGCCAGTGCCATTCGCCGGCCGCGTCGCGAAGACGGTATTCGGTGCGCACGCGCCCCTCGCGCAGCAGATCGCGACCACGGGCGAGGAAGATTTCCAGATCTTCCGGGTGCACCCGTTCGGCCAGCGCCTGCCAGTTCTGTCCCTGCAGGTCGAGACCCAGCAGGTTGCCGGCGCTCTCGCTGTAGAACTCGGGAATCAGGTGGCCCTCTTCCACCCGCTGCACATAGATCACCACCGGCGCGCTATCGATCAGGTTGCGCAGCCGGGCGTGAGCCGCCAGGGCCTGCTCCTCCTGCTGCTTGCCCTCGCTGATGTCCAGCAGCACGCCGTCCATCATCCGGTCGCCCGCCCGGGCCTGCATCCGGCCTTGCAGGCGCAGCCAGCGGCGCGTCTGCGTGGAGCTCTGGCCGCGCAGGCGCAGGTCCTGCACCAGGCGTGCGCCGGGTTGCAGATTGCGCAGGCGCAGACGAAGCTCATCGGCATCGGCCGGATGCAGCATCGGCAGCAGATCGGCCAGGGCCAGCTCGCACTGCCCGGCACCGAGTCCGAGGCAGACCGCCACGGCCGGCGACAGCTCGAACACTTCGTCCTCCAGGCGCATCCGCCACCAGCCACCGCCGACCATGTCCTGCAGCAGACTCAGGCGCCGGCTGCTGTCGCGCAGGCTGTGCAGTTCAGAACGTTCATGCACCAGGTTGGCGAGGATTTCCGCGAGGTACTGCCAGTCGCTGGGCGTCGGCCCCAGGCCACGTCCACCGGGCTCCCCGGGTTCGGCCAGCAGTCCGGCCAGGCGCCCGCCACGGACCGGTGCCGGCACCAGGTAAAGGCAATTGCAGCAGAGCACTCGCAACAGCGCCGAGTGGCTCGCGCCGGATTCCAGCAGGCAGGCGCCGGTGGCCCCGCGCAGCTCGCCGTCGGGCAGGGTCAGGCCATCGCGCAGCAAACTGTCGAAGCCGGGTTGGACATGGCAGGCGAAGACCTTCAGCACGCTGTCGGCGGTCTCCAGCAGCAGCGCCATCGAGCGCATCTGGAAGGTACCGCAGAAGGACTCCAGCACCTCGCCCACCGCATCGCCCAGGCGCCGCTGCGAGCTGTGCCGCAGGCGCGCCAGCAGCAGCTTGCTGAGGTTCAGGCATTGCAGCTTGTGCTGCTGGCTGTCGGACTGCCAGTTCAGGTCGGAGATATCGGTGCCCAGCAACAGGCAGTGCTCGTCGGCCTGCAGCACCGCCTGGAAGCGGCACACCAACGGCATCTCCCCCGTGCTGCGCAGCGCTAGGTCGACCCGCTCCCCGCCACGCAACCCTGTCAGCGGCATGCTGCCGAGCACACGGCGCTCCAGGTAATCGCCCAGCGCCGGCAACTCAGCGCCGCCGGAAGGCATCAGTAGACGGTGCACCTGCCGGCCACCATGGGCCACCACCCGGTCGCGGCCGTCCAGTTCCAGCCAGATGTCCCAGTGCGCCGCGGCAGTCGGCGGCTCCATGGCCTCGGCCGACAACGCCGGACGCTGCCGCGCGGCCAGGGGACGGTTGGGTGCGGACGGTTCGGGTTCGTCGTCCTGTGCTCCGGTCAGCGAGCGGAAGAAATCGAACATCGCAGGCATTCCTCAGAACAGCAGGGTCGCCCTGCCACTGAGCACCGCTGGCAGCCTGGGGATGGTGCCGATAACCGGCAAGGTCAACAGCGGTACGATCGGCGAGGTGGCGTAGGGATAGCTGATGCAGACATTGACCCGCGTATAGGAGCGCTGGTTTATCACCTCATTGGGCATTGGCACCTGCAAGTAGGAGCCGTTGTAGCAGCCCTGGCGCCACGCCGCCGGCATCCAGATCAGGCGCTTGTTGACCTCCGTGGTCACGGTCTGGTTGACCAACGTCGCGTAGCCGGGGGCCTGCGGATTGACCGAAATGGCGATGCGCGCCCCGGACGCGGCGGCGTCATTGAAGGCCTGCAGCATCAAAAGTGGCACGCAGTAACCGAGCAAACCGTAGAGCACCGCAAAGAACAGCACGAAGACCGCCGCGAACTCGATCGCTACCGCGCCCTGCTGCCTTCGGAAACTGCCGATTCCTTTCATGTACGGCACTCCTCGAATAACTTCGATATCCGATAACTTGATTGACTGTTCAAGTTCCGACAATTGACCGACCGTTCAATTTATCGGCCCGCAAAAAGAATCCTGAAGAAAGTTATGGCGAACCACGGTACGTATTGATCAATACTAGATGCTGCTGGCGAAGAGACATTCCCGGCATAAGGTATTAATGCTTTGGTGCGAATAGGGAAGTTCCCGATGCTGGTCAAGTTGCTGTTACTGGGCGGGTTCGCGCTGGGCGCCTACCAGGACCTGACCCGCCTGCGCGTGAGCAATCTGCTGACGCTCGGCGGCGCGCTGCTCGCCGCCCTCTATCTGCTGGTCTGCGGCCATACGCTGACCGGCCACCCCCCGCAGGCCGCGTTGGCTGCAACCATCCTGGCAGTGCTGCTTAGCGTGCCGGGCTACCTGCTGGGCAAACTGGGCGCGGCCGACGTCAAGGCGCTGGTCGCCCTGGCCCTGGCCAGCAATCCGCAACTGCTGCTGTATGTGCTCGCCCTGGGCAGCCTGTTCAGCCTGATCCTGATGCTTGCCAGCAAACTTTTGATTGGCTCGAACCGGCTTCCACTTAATTGCCAAACGAAATTAGCAAGGCTGTTACCGTCAAGATCCAAAGCATTCCCTTTCATATTTTCCCTGTTCGCCGGACTTCTGGCGTATCTCGCACTATTCCATTGAACAAAATCTTCTAGTGGCGCCCCCCAGACTTAACGACTATATGCTATGGGTTAATACCAGCCGTCACCTGATGTAAAAGCCGCCTGCACAAATCCGGCAGGCGGACGATAAGAACAATGCGACATGCCTTTTCAAGGAGCGTGCAGTCATGGACAAACAGGCCAATCGTCGCGTCAGTGTGCTGGTCATCGACGATGAACCCCAGGTCACCGCCGAGCTTTCCGAGCTCCTGGAAAACAGCGGCTACCGCTGCGTGGTCAGCGACAGCAAGGACAGTGCCCTGCAGCAATTCCGTGAGGACAGCTCCATCGGCCTGGTGATCTGCGATCTCGGCCTCGGACGGGACAATGGCATTCGCGTGGTGGAAGCCCTCAAGGAGATCGCCGGCAACGGGCGCTTCTTCGAAACCATCATCCTCACCGGCCAGCAGGGCAGCCAGGAAGTGATCGAGGCGATGCGCGTCGGCGTCGCCGACTACTACCAGAAGCCGGTCGCGCCGCTGGACCTGCTCAAGGGCCTGGAGCGGCTGGAGGCGCGCCTGCACGAGCGCAACCGCAGCCAGCTCAGCCTGAGCCAGGTGAACCAGCGCCTGGAATACCTGGCCGAATCGCTCAACTCGATCTCGCGGGATATCCACAAGATCAAGTACGAGGTACACGGCGGCGGACAGCCCTCCAGCGTACTCAAGCAGGAGCCGGCGGAAGCGACGGAGCGCCTGTCGACCAATGTCGAGCAGATCGCGCCGGTGGTGAACAACCCGCTGTTCAACAAGCTCTCGCCCCGCCAGCAAGCGGTGGCGCGACTGGTCAGCAAGGGCCTGACCAACTACCAGATCGCCTACGACCTGGGCATTACCGAAAACACCGTGAAACTCTACGTGTCCCAGGTGCTGCGGCTGATGCACATGCACAACCGCACCCAGCTGGCCCTGGCGCTCTCCCCCAGCACGTCGCACAGCAACGCGGTGCACTGAGCCTGGCGGCGACCGTCAGATCAGCAACTCCGAGCCTCCGGTCTGGAGGTCGATCAGGCGTACGTCGAGAATCCCGGTCTGGATGCCGAGCAGTTGCAGCAGCGGATCGATGAGCGCGCTGCCCAGCTCGCCGACGATTTCGCTCAGCGCTCCGGTCAGCAGATTGCCAACCCCTTGCTCCGAGTTGATCAGCGTATCGGACACGCCATTGACCAGCTTTCCGATCGGGCACAGCAGCCAGCCCACCAGGGGCAGGTTACAGTTGTTCGGCATCAGCTTGACGGTGAGCTTGAGGTTCTTCGACAGATCGGCGAGACCTGCCGCCAGGGAGGCGCCCAGGGGACTCTCCACCCGCTTCACCGGGCTGGGCAGATCCGCCCGTGAGGCCACATCGAAGATCAGCAACTGCTCGCCACCGGCATCGATGGAGGTACCCTGGCTGCCATTGCTCAAGGCCACATCCAGCAGGTTTCCAGTCGCATTGCTTCCCAGCCCCGTCACCTTGGCGTCCAGCGCGAGAGTGGCGATACCGGGCTTGGCCTGGATGTCCACCTCCACCGGTTTCCCCACACCGCCGCATTGGATGCTCTCCAATGCCGCGGTGCCCTTGGCGATCTCTACCTTGAGATCGACATCCACGGTCACCAGCTTCAGGTCCAACAGATCGACGTGCACCTTCGCCTCCAGCCTCACCTGCGTCGAGGTCGCCTGGGTGCGCCAGCTGCCATCGCCGTTCCTGCCCGGATAGCCGAAGACGATCTGCGGCGGCGAGATCACCGTAAGGCTCAGCGTCTGGCTCGCCAACCCTGGAATAAACAGGGTCTGGGCCGGCACCGTCACGGCGTGGTTCTGGTTGGCCAACAGCGCGGTGGCCATCATCAGGTCGAACAGGTTCACGCCAGCGTCCAGCGCTGAGTCGCGCACGCTGCCGGGCGCCACCACGCTGAGAATCTGGCCGAGGGTGAGCTGCGCCGCCGGCACATTGATGCTGGCCAACGCCGTGTTCAACAGTGCAGTGTTCACCTGGGCCAGCTGCGAGGCGTCCGCTGCGCTGACCATCGCCTGCAGCAACTGCGCAGCGGTCACATTGGCGCCAAGCAGGCTGTCAACCTTGCCCGCTTCCAGGTTGACCCCGACCGCCTGGAGCTGCTGGCTGAGCGCACGCAGCGAGACGTTGGCGCCGGCGATCCCCTGGTAGGTCGTCACATCGAGGTTGAGAGAGGTGCCCAGCAGACTGCCCAGCAAGCCGTTGAGCAGCGCGGAGTTGCTGCTGTCCAGCGACAGCACCCCGCTGCCTGCCGAGAGCCCGGCCATCGCCGTGCGCCGCGCCACGGCCTGGGCACTCAGGGTAGTGGTGGTGGAGGCATCGGTGAACAGGCTGGCAAGGTTGAGAATCACGCTCGACGGGACGGTGTGGGTAGCCAGCACCCGCACAGAGTCAGCCAGGTTACCGCCGGGGACGAAGTTCCGGCGCGCGTCGTCAATACCATACGCCTTTACGAGTTGGATACTGCCCAGGGTAGCGACCAGCGAATCACCGCTGCCGGGCACGAAGCCGTTGCTGGCGGCACTGCTGGCGGCATAGGTCTGGATCTGCGCGGGTACCTGGCTGCCACACATACCGCTGCGGGTCGCGGTTTCCAATGCCGCACTGTCGACGACCCGCTGCAGCTTGCGCTGTTCCAGGTAGAGGCGCCCGGTATCCACCACCAGCGCCAGGCAGATCAGCGCCAGCAGCAGCGTGCCTGCCGCCATGATGCCAATCGCACCCCGTTGCCGTTCGCGCCCCATGTTCCGCTCCCGAAGAATCAATTCTTCCCGGTGCTGAAATCGTTGTTGTCGTCGAGGAGGTATTCGGGAATTTCGCGGGTGTAGCTCTTCAGGTAGCGCTGGTAGGCGCGGTCACGCTCGGCCGCCGTGGCGCTCTGCGGATAGGGCGTTGCTGCGCGTCCGCTGCGCTGCAGGTCCAGCCAGGTCTGCACCTCCTGCTGATCGCGTTCGCCGGTGCCGGGTTGTGCGGCGGGAGCCTCCAGCGCCTGGGCCAGCAAGGGCGCGGCCAGCAGCGCGCCGGCGAAGATCCATGTTTTCATCGTGCTCCTCCTCTCCCGCCTCAGCGGGCCTTGACCAGCAGCCCGGCATCCCGCGCCGCGGCAGAGGTGTGATCCTGTGCCACGGCATCAGCATTGGCGGTCGGGATGTGCAACTGCGCAACGGCCTCGACCGGGACAGGCGCGGGCTCTTGGCGGCTCAGGCTCTCCGCAGGCGCGGGCGAGGCGCTCGGCGTCCGCAACGCATCGGCGCGCTCGTGGGCTTCGTGTACCTCGTCGACGGACAGGCCGGTGCGCTGAATCAGCCCCTCCGCCTGGGTGTTCTCGCCTTCCAGGTACATCAGGCTGAGCAGGTTGGTGGCCGGCAGCTTGCCGCCTTCGCTGAGCTCCAGCGCGGTAATGAACTCGAAGCGTGCGCCGCTGCGGTCACCACGCTCCAGCAACACGACGCCCAGGTCGTTGCGAAAGTCGCTGTCGGTCGGCTGCAGGCGCGCCGCTTCGCGCAGTTCGCGCTCGGCCTCGATGCGGTTGCCGTTGCGCATGGCGATCAGCCCCAGCCCGTGGTGCGCTTCGCCGGCCTTGCAGGTGCCCAGCAACCGCTGGTACTCGGTGCGCGCCAGCGGGCTGCCGATGCGCCGCAGCGCCAGCGCCTTGCTTTCGCGCACCTCCAGCGAATCCTGCGGCAGGGTTTCCAGGTTGGCCAGGGCGGCGTGGGCGCGGCCCTGGTCGAGCATTTCCCGCGTCAGGTTGAGCTGCAGCTCCACCGGTTGCGCCAGACGCTCGCTGCATGCCTGGCCGACCGCGCTGTTGCCTAGTCCTGGCACGCCGAGATTGGCGCAGCCGCCAAGCGTCAGGCTCAGCAGGCCGACGACCATTGCGTTTCTCATCTTATGCCCCCCAATGCCTTGGTAATCGCGATGAACCCCGGCCCGGCGAGGATGATCAGCAGCGCCGGGAACAACAGCAGCATCATCACCAGGCTCATCTTCGCCGACAGCTTGCTGACCTTTTCCTGCATGCGGGTCAGCCGGCGGTCCTCGAACAGTTGCTTGAGCGTCTGCAGCGAGCTGCGCGCGCTGCCGCCCTGGCGCACCATCTGGCGCAATACGGTGCAGCAATCACTGAGCTCGCCCACGGACAGACGCTTGTTGAGCTGATCCAGTTCGTCGGCCAGGTCCAGGCCGCTGTCGATGTGCACAAGTACCGTCTCCAGCTCCTCGGCCAGCACCGGCACGATGTTCTGCCCTTCCTGGCGCACCACCCGCAGGCTTTGCTCCACCGTCAGGCCGGAGTCGAACAGGATGCGGATCAGCTGGATGAACACGATCACCTCCTCCGCCAGGCGCGCGCGGCGCTTGCCGGCGAAATGCGCCAGCACGCGCTTGGGCAGGAGGAATCCGACTCCGGCGGCGAAGGCCACTGGCAGCAGCGACGACTCGAACAACGGCTTGGGCGCCAGACTGTCGCCCAGCGCCAGCCCCGCCAGCAGCAGCGGACAGAGCAGCAGGGCCATGAGGTAGATGCTGCGCGGTGTGCTTCCGCCCCAACCGGCCTGCTCCAGCAGCAGGCGCACCTCGTCATCGCGCAGTTGCAGACGTCGCGCCAGCCCACTGCCGCCCACCCGTTCCAGCAAGCCGGCCAGACGCCGCCCGCCGCTGCGCGGCAGAGAGCCGCCGCCCAGGCGTTGCTCGATCAGGCGCTGCTCGCGTCCGGCGGCGCGGCTCTGCGAGAGCCCCAGCAGCACGGCGGCCAATACCAGGATCACCACCAGCAGCCCGTAGGTCATCGGCATCGTCGGCCTCCTAGACGCTCTTGAGCATACGCCAGAGCGCGTAGCACCCCAGCACCTGCAGCCCGAGGGAGGTCAGCAGCAGCCAGCGCCCGCTGCCGTCGAGCCACATGTTCATCAGGTACCCCGGGTTGGTGAACAGGATGTAGCCCCCCAGGCTGATCGGCAGGACCGCCAGGACCAAGGCGCTGAGCCGGGTCTCGCCGGTCATTGCGCGCAGCTGGCGGCTGAGCTTCTCCCGCTCGTGGATGACCTTGATGATGTTCTCCAGCAGGTCGGTGGTGTTGCCGCCGTAGCGATGGTTCACCGCCACGCCGAGGGAGAACACGTGAAGTTCCTCCACGTCATACAGCTCCGCCACTTCCTGCAGGGCGTCCGGCAGGCTGATGCCGAGCTGCACATGGCTGTTCGCCTGACCGAGAATCTCCCGCAACGGATTGTCCGAGGCGGTCACCGCCTGGGCGATGGAGTCGCCCAGGGTGCGTCCGGAATGCAGGCTGCGAACCACCTGGTCGAGGAAGTTGGGCATCTGCCGGATCATTCGTTGCAGGCGCCGCTGGTAGAGCACATTGAGCAGGACATGTCCCCCGGCCAGCGCCAAGACCAGGGTTGCCACGGCGCCCAGCACGCCGCCCGCGCGGGCGCCGAGCAGCCCCATCGCCAGTGCCGCCGCGCCGAAGCACAGCAGCCAGCGGCGCATGTCGGTGACACCCGCGCGGCGCATGCGGCGGGCCAGCCAGTGGCTGCTGCGGCCACGTGCCGCCTCGGCCGGCAGCGCATCACCGCCACTCAGGCGTTGCAGCACCTGCTCGTTGTGCCGGGTGCGCCAGGCCGAAATGCCGGTCAGTACGCCGAAGAGACCCAGCACCAGGCTGACCGCGGCCAGCAGCAGCGGGCCGCTCATATCACCGCCTGGCGGAATTTCAGCCCGCCCGGCTGGGCAGTGCGGACGAACTGCCCGCTGCCACGGCGGTCGAGCTTGAACAGGGAGTTGGTGACATACACCCCGTCACGCACTTCCAGCACTTCGATGATCTCGCTGATGCAGCGCCGGCCGCTGGCCAGGCGGGTAATCTGCACGACGATATCCAGCGCCGAGCAGAGCATCTGCCGCAAGGTCTGCTCCGGCACCCGCTGGCCGGTAAGGCCGACCAGCATCTCCAGGCGCAGCAGCGAGTCCATGGCGGAGTTGGCGTGCACGGTGCTCATCGAGCCATCGTGGCCGGTGTTCATCGCCTGCAGTACGTCGAGCACCTCTACCCCACGGATCTCGCCGAGGATGATGCGGTCCGGGCGCATCCGCAGGGCGTTGCGGATCAGCTCGCGGGCGGTCACCTCGCCGAAGCCTTCGGCGTTCGGCGGCCGGGTTTCCAGGCGCACCACGTGGTTGTGGCCCAGCTGCAGCTCGGCGGTGTCCTCGATGGTGACGATGCGCTCGCTCTCGTCGATGAAGCTGCTCATCACGTTGAGCAGCGTGGTCTTGCCGGTGCCGGTGCCGCCGCTGATGAGGATGTTGCAGCGGCTTTCCACCGCCTCGCGCAGGAACGCCAGCATCGGTTCGTCGACGCTCTGGTAACCCAGCAGGTCGGCGCTCTTGAGCAGTTCCTTGCTGAATTTGCGGATCGACAGGCAGGGCCCGTCCAGCGCCACCGGCGGAATGATCGCGTTGACCCGGCTGCCGTCCGGCAGGCGCGCATCGACCATCGGGCTGGACTCGTCCAGGCGCCGGCCCAGCGGCGCGAGGATGCGCTGGATCACGCGCTGCACGTGATGGTCATCGATGAAACGCAGGTCGCTCTGGTAGAGCCGCCCCTCATGTTCGACGAACACCCGGTCGGGACCATTGACCAGGATTTCCGAGATGCCCGGGTCACGCAGCAGGATTTCCAGCGGGCCGAAACCGGTCAGCTCGTCCACCACCTCTTCGGCGAGGCGGTCGAGCTCGTAACGGGAAATCGCCAGCTGGCGGCGCGCGGCGTATTCGCAGACCTTCTCCGAGACGTACTGGGCCACTGCCGGACGCGCGCCCTCCAGCAGGTTCATGCCGTCTTCGTCGATCTCGTCGATGATGTAGCGGTGCAGGCGCATCTTCAGCGCCTGCATGTCCTGGTCGTGCTGGCCGAGGAAGCCGTTTCCGCTGCCGTAACTCATGAGCGCACCGCCTTCGGCCACCCCAGCCAGGCGAAGCGCCGTGGCCGTTCGCCGACGTTCGCCCCGAGGTTGTCCGCCAGGTCGCGCAGCTTGACCGTCAGCGGGTCGCGCGGCGACAGGTCGAACAGGCTCTGGCCGATGTTCTTCGCCCGCAGGCGTGCCTCGGGCGATGCCGGCAATACGCCGAACAGTTCCAGGCCGAACATCTTGCCCAATGCGGCCGAATCCGGCGGCACCGATGGCCAGTAGCGTTCGATCAGCAGCTCGATTCGCGGCAGCGTGGGGCTACGCTCGCGCAGCCGGCGCAGGCGCTCCAGGCCCTTCTTGCAGGACGGCACGCTCTGGTCCACCAGCCACAGGACGCGGTTGGCCTGTGCCAGCAACTGGCCGCTGAGCTCGCCCTCGGCGACGCCGGTGAGGTTGATCAGCACATGGCTGAACGCACTGCGCAGGTTGCCCAGCAACAGGTAGATTTCAGCGGTGGTGACCCGCTCCAGGATGCCGGGCTCGTCCGACAGGCTGAGGATGCGCAACCCGGACTCGTGGCGGGTGAAAGCGCTGTCGATCAGGGTCTGGTCGAGGCGGCGCAGGTTGCGCATGGCATCGGCGAAACTGAAGGCCGACTCCATGCCGAGAATCGCCAGCGCCTCACCGGAGGGCTGGCCGATATCCACCAGCAGTACCCGGTTGTCGGCCTGGCGTTGCAGCGCCAGCGCCAGGTGCAGCGCCACGAAGGCGCCATCGGCGTCCGGCCGGGCACTCACCAGGCTCACCAGTTCGCCCTGTCGCGCGGCGCTCACCGGCACGCTGGGCAGGCGCCCGCCAAGGCGCCGGATCAGGCCGTTCAGCTCACTGGCGCGGGCACCGTAGGTGACGAAGTCGCGGGCGCCGGCGCGCATCGCCGCCAGTACCAGCTGGTTGTCCAGGCCATCGCCCACGGCCACCACCGACAGCAGTGGCCGCGCCGACACCAGCCCCTCGATCAGCGAGCTCTGCGCCACCACGTTGGCCTTGTTCAGGCTGGTGAACAGGACATGGGCCCCGGTGACGTCGAGCAGCGACAGCAGCTCTTCCAGGGTTCCACTGTTGGCCACCACCACCTGCCCGCAGTTGGCCAGGCTGTTCTGCAGCCACTCCTGCTCGCCGGGATGCTGAACCAGCGCGACGAATGTCTGACTCATGCTGCCGCCCCCTTCCCGTTCCCTGCGGCCCGCTTTCTGGCGGGATGCCGCGTCATAGGTGTCCATCAGCGCGACATCCCGCTGCTGGCCTTACGCTGATCGAAGCGGCCGTCCTCGAGGAAGTAGAACTCGCCGAAGCCGGGGTCGTACTTGCGCAGTCCCTCGCCCGGCAGCGTCGGCAAGGCGGCATTCGCCGCCAGCGGCTGGACCAGGTGCGGGGTGACGATCATCAACAGCTCGCGGTCGTCCTTGTCCAGGCTGGAGGAGCGGAACAGCGCGCCGATCACCGGGAGGTTGCCGAGGAAGGGAAACTTGTCGACGTTGCTGATGGTGCTGCTGCTGATCAACCCGCTGATCACGAAGCTCTCGCCGTCGGCCAGCATCACGCTGGTGTCGGTGCGCCGCACGGTCAGGGCCGGCACCGCGATGTCGTTGGTGCGGATGCCGCTGCTGAAGTCCAGTTCGCTGACTTCCGGCGCCACCTTCAGGGCGATGCGCTTGTCGCTCATCACCGTGGGCGTCAGGGTCAGGCGCACACCGAACTCCTTGTACTGGATGGTGATGGTGTCGTTATCGCCGTTTGGCACGGGAATCGGAAACTCGCCACCGGCCAGGAAGGAGGCACTCTGCCCGCTGGTCGCCACCAGGCTGGGGCGCGCCAGGGTGTAGGCAAAGCCACTGCCCTCCAGGGCATTGATGAAGCCCAGCCACTTGCTGCTGCCGCCGCCCCAGATGATGTTGAAACCGCCATTGGCATTGCCGAAGGTGCTATCGGGCCCCAGGCTGCCATCGAGACCGATCTTCAGTCCGCCCAGGCTGCCTGGAGAGCCCAGAATAAAGGTATTGGAGCCCTGGCGAACCAGCGACGTACTGGCCTGCTTGAGCTTGCTGCGGCTGACCTCGACGAAGCGGATGTCGGTCTGCACCTGGTTGGACATCCCGGCGGCCAGATTGCCGGTGACTCCGCCCGCGTCGGCGATCGCCCGTGAGCCGACCCGCACCACACTGCTCATCGGCTGGTCGCTGCAGGGAGTCCAGATCAGCAGGCTGGTCAGGCCCTCGGCCTTGCCGGTAACAAGGAAGTCACGCTTGTCGACCACCTGCACGTCGGCAATGGCCGGATCACCGATGGCCAGGCGCTTGATCGGTACCGGCAATTGCTGGTCGACCTGGGCGCCCTGCTGGATATCGAGGTTCAACTGCCGCCCGGCGAATCCGGCGCAGGCGCTCGGCACCGCCTGCGCAGCGGAGTGGACGGCACAGGCCAGAAGTGCAGCCAGCGACAGGATGAAGCGCTTGGACATCGATGCACTCCTTGCTCAATGTGCTTCACGGGTGACGGTGGTACCGCGGTAGACCACGACGCCCGCACTCACCTCCGGCGCCGAAACCTGGCGCGCGGCCGGCGCAGGGCGGGCCTTGCCAAGCAGTTGCTCGAGGGTGATCGGCTGGCTGCCGGGAGCATTCAGCGAGGCCTGGAGGTAGCGCCCCTGCTGGTCCTTCTCGTACAGGTTCTCGTCCTTGCTGCGCACCGCCAGGCGCAACGAGCCGGCCTGGCTGGCCAGCATCAGGCGCGAGGCAGCCTCGGCCGGCACGGCCAGCACCGCGGTACGCGGTGGGCGCGGGGTCTTGTCCTTCGGGTCGCCGCCGTTGCGGACCTGCCCATCGCTGGCGACGGCGATCTGCTCGCCATAGGTGAGAACCCGGACCCCGGGCAGCACCACCTGGGCACTGACGACACGGTCGGTACCCTGCTGATCCTTGACGAAGAGCATCACGTCGACGTAATCCCCCGGCAGCACGAAGCCCCCGCCGCCGATCACCTCGTCCACCGCGATGGCCATGGCCCGCTCATCCGGGCGAATGGTCCGCGCCAGCGGGCCGCCGGGCTCCATCAGCGCTGCGGAAAGAATGCTGCCGGCCGGCACCGCGACCCAGACGCGCTGCCCGATCAGCGCCTCGGGCTTGGGGTAACTGCCCGCCGGGGCGGTGTGCAGCAACTCGATGGCAAGATCGTCCTTGGCAATCACCGCCAGTGCCGCAAGATCGCGGCGCGCCACCACCACAGGCGTACGTTGCAGTTTGTCAGCCTCGGCCAACGCAGCGGGCGCGACCTCCTGCACGGCACCGGCGACCGGCGCCACCGGCTTTCCCACTGACAATCCCAGATAACCCACAACCCCGGCGCACAACAGCAACAGCCCGGCGAACACCATCAGCACCTTGCTATTCATGTCCACATCCTTGGCGTCATCGGGTAAGTGAACCTGGCGGTCCACAGCCTGATCGGAAGTCACAACACCGGTAGCTCCGGTATACGTCCTTCAGACCCTTATTGTTGTTTCGGCCCGACGAGGAAGTTCGATAAGAAGCATTCCTCATAATTAGTTTCTGCTTGTTCCAAAGCAGAATTTAGTTGCTGCGGTAATAGCGTCAAATGGCCACGAGAAAATTCCAATCCTCAGTTAGCTCTACTTCTCCATGACTATAACTTTGGTATTAGCGCTATTTGAGCAATTGCATTCCGCCATACTGAGCCTAGCCTGACGGTGAAGTCGGGGCGCCGCCCCGGAGGTGCCGCCAGGAGCAACCGCGATGAACCTGAACATCAAAGAGCTGACTCTGAAGTTCTATTGCAAGGCCAAGGCATTCGCAGCCGACAAGGAAGGGGCAACTGCGATTGAATATGCGGTTATCGCCGGGCTTATCGGGGTGGTCATCATTGCCGGGGCACGAATCCTCGGAACTGATATCAGCAACATGTTCACCGATATCGGCACCTCGCTACCGGCCGGGACTGCACCGTAACCGGAAATCGCGCCTGCGCAGCGTCACTAGAAAGCCTCGCCCCGGCCGCCATGAATGGCGGCCGGGTCCATTCCATTTTCAAATTAAAGTCTTCCGCCATCCCGCCGACACATCCTGCCTACCCCTTCGTTCCACCTGCAGGATGCTCTACCCATGCTTCGCTCGCTGTCCTTCGCCAAGAAGATTCTTCTGGCGGCCTCCCTCGTGGTCATCTTCGCCTTCGCCTGCTTCATCCTCTTCAACGACTTCCGCCAGCGCGAGGCGATCCACGACGCCACCGAATCCAAGCTCGCCGAAGTCGGCAGCCTGACGGCCAGCAACATCCAGAGCTGGCTGGAGGGCCGCATCCAGCTGGTGGAAAGCGAAGCTGCGCAGCTGGCGGACCAGGAGCCGACGCCTGAGCACATCCAGCACGTGCTGGAGCAGGCGGTGTTCAAGAAGAACTTCGAATCGGTCTACCTGGGCGAGGCGGCCAGCGGCGTGTTCACCATGCGCCCCTACGCACCGATGCCCGACGGCTATGACCCGCGCCAGCGCGGCTGGTACAAGGATGCGGTGGCCGCCGGCCGCCTGATCGTCACCGAGCCCTTCCTGGATGCCGGCACCAACGAGCAGATCCTCGCCATGTCCATGCCGGTGATGCGCAACGGCCAACTGGTCGGCGTCGCCGCCGGCGACATGAAGCTGGAAACCATCACCGCCATCATCAACTCGCTGAAGTTCGACGGTAACGGCTACGCCTTCCTGGTCAGCGACAGCGGCAAGATCCTGCTGCACCCGGACAGCCAGCAGATTTTCAAGAACCTCTCCGACATCTACCCGCAGGGCGCGCTGCAGGTGCGGGCCGGTGTGCAGGAGGTCAGCCTCAACGGTGACGAGCAACTGGTGTCCATGTCCCCGGTGAAGGGCCTGCCGGGCGTGACCTGGTACGTCGCCCTGGTGCTGGACAAGAGCGCGGCCTACGCCATGCTCAGCGACTTCCGTACCTCGGCGGTCATCGCCACGGTCATCGCCATCGTCGCCATCCTGTTCCTGCTGGGCATGCTGATCCGCGTGCTGATGGCGCCGCTGACCGACATGGGCCGCGCCATGCAGGACATCGCCCAGGGCGACGGCGACCTCACCCAGCGCCTGAAGGTCGCCAGCAACGACGAGTTCGGCGTGCTGGCCAACGCCTTCAACCGCTTCGTCGAACGCATCCACGAATCCATCCGCGAAGTCGCCTCCACCGCCCGCAGCCTGCATGACGTCTCGCAACTGGTGGTCAACGCCTCCAACTCGTCGATGAGCAACTCCGACGAGCAGGCCAACCGCACCAACAGCGTGGCTGCCGCGATCAACGAACTGGGCGCCGCCGCCCAGGAAATCGCCCGCAACGCCGCCGACGCTTCGCACCACGCCACCGATGCCTCGCACCAGGCCGGCGATGGCCGCCAGGTCGTCGAGCAGACCATCAGCGCGATGAACCTGCTGTCGGACAAGATCAGCTCCGCCTGCGCCAACATCGAGGCGCTGAACAGCCGCACGGTGAACATCGGCCAGATCCTCGAAGTGATCAAAGGCATCTCCGAGCAGACCAACCTGCTGGCCCTGAACGCCGCCATCGAAGCGGCCCGTGCCGGGGAAGCCGGCCGTGGTTTCGCCGTGGTGGCGGACGAGGTGCGCAACCTCGCCCACCGCGCCCAGGAGTCCGCCCAGGAAATCCAGAAGATGATCGAGGAGCTGCAGGTCGGCGCCCGCGAGGCCGTGGACACCATGACCGAGAGCCAGCGCTACAGCCTGGAAAGCGTGGAGATCGCCAACCGCGCCGGCGAGCGCCTGGCCAGCGTCACCCACCGCATCGGCGAGATCGACTCGATGAACCAGTCGGTGGCCACCGCCACCGAGGAACAGACCGCCGTGGTCGACTCGCTGAACATGGACATCACCGAGATCAACACGCTGAACCAGGAAGGCGTGGAAAACCTCCAGGCCACCCTGCGTGCCTGCGCCGACCTGGAGAACCAGGCCGGACGTCTGCGCCAGCTGGTGGACAGCTTCCGCATCTGATTCCGCTGAAAACGAAAAAGGCGCCCGAGGGCGCCTTTTTTGTTGGTGCTCACCTGTAGGAGCGCGCCACGCGCGCGATCGCGGGCATGGCCCGCTCCTACAAGGGAATATCGGCGTCTGCCCCTACCGTTCGTCCCTCTGCCTCAAGCTTTTCGACAAGCGGCCGAAAGCAAAGATGAAGGTCCGCGAGAACAACGAATGCAGGCGGACCCGAAACCACCACTGGCACATGGGAGTGCCGGCCCCGCCCGCCCGGCTATCCGCCGCGCCGGCTTCGTCCGCTCCGTCACCATACGGACGGGCGCACCCTGGCGACATCGGATCTGTCGCCCGGACCCACGCCGTTCTGGCATCCCACTACTTCCGGACTCGACGCAGCATGATCAAGAGCCTGAAATTCAGCCATAAGATCCTCCTGGCCGCCTCGCTTGTGGTTTTCTCCGCTTTCGCCCTCTTCACCCTCTACAACGACTACCTGCAGCGCAACGCGATCCGCGACGATCTCGAAGACTACCAGCGGGAAATGGGCACGGTGACCGCCAGCAATATCCAGAACTGGCTGAGCGGCCGGATACTGCTGGTCGAGAGCACCGCGCAGACCATCGCCCGCGACAGCGCCCCGGACAAGCTTGCCGCACTGCTGGAACAGAACACCCTGCGCAGCACGTTCAACTACACCTACCTGGGGCAGGAAGACGGCACCTTCACCATGCGTCCGAACGATGCCATGCCCGACGGCTACGATCCGCGTACCCGCCCCTGGTACAAGGATGCCCTGGCCGCCGGCGGCACCACCCTGACCGAGCCGTACATCGACGCGGCAACCCAGCAGCTGGTCATCACCATTGCCACTCCGGCCCGCAACGGCGGCAAGACCGTCGGCGTGGTCGGTGGCGACCTCGGCCTGCAGACCCTGGTGCAGATCATCAATTCGCTGAACTTCAGCGGCATGGGCTATGCCTTCCTGGTCAGTGGCGACGGCAAGATCCTCGTGCACCCGGACAAGAACCTGGTGATGAAGACCCTGGCCGAGGTCTACCCGCAGAACACGCCAAAGATCGGCAGCGGTTTCAGCGAAGCCGAGCTCGATGGCCAGACCCGCATCCTCAGCTTCACCCAGGTGAAAGGTCTGCCGTCGGTGAACTGGTACATCGGCCTGTCCATCGACAAGGACGCGGCCTATGCGATGCTCAGCAAGTTCCGCGCCTCGGCCATCATCGCCGCGGCCATCGCCATCGTCGCCATCCTGTTCCTGCTGGGCATGCTGATCCGCGTACTGATGGCGCCGCTGACCGACATGGGCCGCGCCATGCAGGACATCGCCCAGGGCGACGGCGACCTCACCCAGCGCCTGAAAGTGGCCAGCAACGACGAATTCGGTGTAGTAGCCAACGCCTTCAACCGCTTCGTCGAGCGCATCCACGAATCCATCCGCGAAGTGGCCTCCACCGCCCGCAGCCTGCATGACGTTTCGCAGCTGGTGGTCAACGCCTCCAACTCGTCCATGAGCAAC
The DNA here is from genome assembly GCF_050474425.1 of Pseudomonas sp. B1-22. NCBI lineage: Bacteria > Pseudomonadati > Pseudomonadota > Gammaproteobacteria > Pseudomonadales > Pseudomonadaceae > Pseudomonas > Pseudomonas sp. B1-22. Next base: position 87,506 of record NZ_JBCHVH010000006.1, read on the forward strand.
TCCGACGAGCAGGCCAACCGCACCAACAGCGTGGCCGCCGCGATCAACGAACTGGGCGCCGCCGCCCAGGAAATCGCCCGCAACGCCGCCGACGCCTCGCACCATGCCACCGATGCCTCGCACCAGGCCGGCGATGGCCGCCAGGTGGTCGAGCAGACCATCAGCGCGATGAACCAGCTGTCCGACAAGATCAGCTCGGCCTGCGCCAACATCGAGGCGCTGAACAGCCGCACGGTGAACATCGGGCAGATCCTTGAAGTGATCAAAGGCATTTCCGAGCAGACCAACCTGCTGGCCCTCAACGCCGCCATCGAAGCCGCCCGCGCCGGGGAAGCCGGCCGTGGTTTCGCCGTGGTGGCGGATGAGGTACGCAACCTCGCCCACCGCGCCCAGGAATCGGCCCAGCAGATCCAGAAGATGATCGAGGAGCTGCAGGTCGGCGCCCGCGAGGCCGTGGACACCATGACCGAAAGCCAGCGCTACAGCCTGGAAAGCGTGGAGATCGCCAACCGCGCCGGCGAGCGCCTGGCCAGCGTCACCCACCGCATCGGCGAGATCGACTCGATGAACCAGTCGGTGGCCACCGCCACCGAGGAACAGACCGCCGTGGTCGACTCGCTGAACATGGACATCACCGAGATCAACACGCTGAACCAGGAAGGCGTGGAAAACCTCCAGGCCACCCTGCGTGCCTGCGCCGACCTGGAGAACCAGGCCGGACGTCTGCGCCAGCTGGTGGACAGCTTCCGCATCTGATTCCGCTGAAAACGAAAAAGGCGCCCGAGGGCGCCTTTTTCATGGGTACACCTGTAGGAGCGCGCCATGCGCGCGATCGCGGGTATGGCCCGCTCCTACAGGAAAAACTTCAGCGCCGCTTGCTCCCGCCCAGGAGCGCCCCCATCAACCCGCGCACCAGCTGCCGGCCAATCTGGTTGGCCGCCTGACGCACCACGGTCTTGGCGGTCTGGCTGGCCAGTGTGCCGAGCAGCTCGCCGGCAAGGCCGCCCAGGTCGCTACCCAGGCCCTTTTCTTCCTTCTCCTGGGTCGGCGCCATCTTGTCGTCGGCGCGGCCGGTCAGCTTCTCGTAGGCGGATTCACGATCGATCGGCTGATCGTAACGGCCGGCCAGCGGCGAGCGGCGGATGATGTCCGCGCGCTCGGCCTCGCTCAGCGGGCCGATACGCGATTGCGGCGGCGCCACGGCAACACGCTGGACCATGGCCGGCGTACCCTTCTCTTCCAGCGTCCCCACCAGCGCCTCGCCAATGCCCAGTTCGGTCAGCACCTTGAGCGTGTCGAGCGCCGGATTGGGGCGGAAGCCATCGGCCACCGCGCGCAGGGACTTCTGCTCCTTGGCAGTGAAGGCGCGCAGGCCATGCTGGATGCGCAGGCCAAGCTGGGCCAGGACGTCGTCCGGCAGGTCGCCCGGCGACTGGGTGACGAAGTAGACGCCCACGCCCTTGGAGCGGATCAGTCGCACCACCTGCTCCAGGCGATCCTGCAGTGCCTTGGGCGTGCCATTGAACAGCAGGTGCGCCTCGTCGAAGAACAGCGCGAGGATCGGCTTGTCGGCATCGCCACGCTCGGGCAACTGCTCGAACAGCTCGGCCAGTAGCCAGAGCAGGAAGGTGGCATACACCTTGGGCGCTTCATGCACCAGCTTGCTGGCATCCAGCAGGTGGATGCGCCCGCGCCCGTCGGCCTCGGGGCGCAGCAGGTCTTCCAGTTGCAATGCCGGCTCGCCGAAGAACGCCTCGGCGCCCTGTTGCTCCAGCAACGCGAGACGGCGCAGGAGCGCCTGTGAAGACGCCGGGGTGAACAGCGCGCGGTCTTCGCCGAGGATATCCGGGTGCTCCTTGAAGTGATTGAGCAGCGCCTTGAGGTCCTTCAGGTCGAGCAGCAGCAGACCTTCACGATCCGCCACCTTGAACGCGGCGAACAGCGCCGCCTGCTGGCTCTCGGTCAACTCCAGCAGGTTGGCCAGCAGCAGCGGCCCCATCTCCGACAGCGTAGTGCGCAGCGGATGGCCGGTCTTGCCGGCCACGTCCCACAGGCTCACCGGGTAAGCCCTGGGGCTGTAGTTCAGCCAGGGCATGCTGGCGATGCGCTCGGCCACCTTGCCCTGCGGGTTGCCGGCGGCGGCGATGCCGCACAGGTCACCCTTTATGTCGGCGGCGAAGACCGCGATGCCGGCATCGCTGAAGGACTCGGCCAGGCGTTGCAGGGTCACCGTCTTGCCGGTGCCGGTGGCGCCGGCGATCAGGCCGTGGCGGTTGGCGAGCTTCCAGGCCTGGCCGACCGGCTGGCCGTCCGGACCTGCACCAATGATCAGTTCGTTCGTTGCTGACATCCGTCATTCCTCTGAATGGATGGTCGCGAGGGGTCGTCCAGCAAGATTGGCGCGTCGCGGCGTGCCGCGCAAACCGGTGCGCTCAGACCTTGAAGACGTGTTTGAGATAGTGGAGGAAGTTCTCGTCCTTGCATTGGGTCTTGCCCGGCGTGTCGGAAATCTTCGCCACCGGGTGCCCGTTGCAGGCCGTCATCTTCAGCACGATGTTCATCGGCGTGGCGCCGGGCACATCGCAGGTGAATTGGGTGCCGATGCCGAAGCTGACATCGATACGACCGCGCAGCGCCCGGTAGATTTCCAGCGCACGCGGCAGGTTCAGGCCGTCGGAGAACACCAGGGTCTTGCCGCGCGGATCGATGCCCAGGCGCTCGTAATGACGGATGGCCTTTTCCGCCCAGGCCAGCGGATCGCCCGAGTCATGCCGCAAGCCGTCGAAGAGCTTGGCGAAGAACAGGTCGAAATCGGCCAGGAAGGCATCCATGGTGATGCAGTCGGTCAAGGCAATACCCAACTGGCCACGGTACTCGCGAACCCAGCAATCCAGCGCCGCGGCCTGGCTGTCGATCAGCCGCGGGCCAAGCTGCTGGTGCGCCATCAGCCATTCGTGGGCCATGGTGCCCAGCGGCTTCACCCCCAGCATGCGCGCCAGATGCACATTGCTGGTGCCGACGAAGTGACCGGGGAAGCCGTCGCGCAAATCGCGCACCACCGCCTCCTGTACCGGGTAGGAAAAGCGCCGGCGGGTACCGAAATCGGCCATTTTGAAACCGGCCAGTTCCTCGGCGCTGGCCTCGCCGCGCAACCAGTGGAGCTTCTCCTGCAGTCGCTCGCGCACCGCCGTCAGCGAGGCACCTGGATACCGGTGGCGGTTGCGCACCTCGCTGATGGTCGCCAGCAACGGCACCTCGAACAGGATCACGTGCAACCAGGGGCCCTTGAGGCGGAGGAAGAATTCGCCGTTTTCGACGCCCATCTGCACATAGCAGGGATTGAAGCGGAACAGGCCGAGAAAGCGGATGAAATCCGGCTTGAAGAACGGAATGCGTTCGAGGAAGGCCAGCTCCTGGGGCGCGAAGGACAGCTCCGACAGGTACTCGACCTGCTCGCGCACCGGGTCCAGGTAGGCGCGCAGGTCTTCCTCGTTGCGGCAGCGAAACTCCCACTCCACCTCGGCGTTGGGATAGTTGTGCAGCACCGCCTGCATCATGCTCAGCTTGTAGAAGTCGGTATCCAGCAGGTTCTGCACGATCCGCCGGGAAAATACGCTGTCGCTCATGCTCGTCTCGTTGCAGGCATCGAATCGGCAGTCTAAACCCGTCGCCCACAAAAAACCCCGCCGAAGCGGGGTTCCTGTGAGATACGCGAAGCTCAGCGCGATTGCGCGACTGCGCCCTGCGACATGCCAAACACGAAGAGCAACAGGTCCTGGTCCGGACGGGCATCCTGTTTTGCTCGCATGTTGGGCGGAATCGGGCATTCATCCTGATTCGCCCTGCTGGAAATGACCGAAGGGGAGGGTTCATGCCAGGCTGCCGCCGCCAGGGTTGCCACCCCGAGCGCGCCGAGCAGGAGCAAACTTCGCGTAACTTCTAATTTCATGTCTGCAACCCTTTGATGGCGCTGCCAAACGCCGCTTGGTAACCATAGACAAAGGCCTTCCACTGCGCCTCTGTCCACGACGAACGGCGTTTCACCTGGCGAAGGTCATGACGGGCAGCGCGCTGGGCGCTGAAACGTCGGCGGGCCTTCTCCATGTCGATCAGCGCCACTTCAATCTTGTCGCCGTCCACCCGCACGAAGACGTGCTTGAGGTACAGGCAGCCGTGCTGCCAGTGACCGGCGTTAAGTTTGGCGAGGGTACTACCGTATTGTTGCAGAATGCGTTGGTGCAGCGTTTCGCCCCAGCGTTCGCGGTCGCCACGGGCGTAGCAGTCTTCCAGGCTGGAGAAACCGTCGAGGGACTCGGTGACCAGCAGCGCCTGCCATTCGCCATTGACCTTGCGGCAACCGGCATAGACCAGGGTCGGCACCTTCACTCCCAGGGCTTCGGCGGCCTTCAGCGCATCGCGCTCGCGAATGGCGGTGGGGTAACCGAAGGGATGCAGCAGATCGCGGTAGATGTGCCCCATCTGCTGCTTGCGGTACAGCAGGCGCCCATCGGCTGTCAGGACGCGCTGCACACCGCTTTCGCCACCGCGCCGCCGATTCGGTTCCTCTACCCATTTGCCGGGAATCTGCAACCAGCGATCGATAGCGTTTTCACCGGAAATTTGCTGCAGAGATGCCAGATCAGCGGCCATTGTTATTCCTTACGCAGAATGTAGACCCGCCACATGTGGATGAGCGGGACGAAATCAATGTGGTCCTGAACCTTGAACCCCGCTTGGCGGAACTCCGCCTCGATGGTCTTGGCCGGAATCACGAAACGGTTCTGGTAGGCGTGCTTCTTGCGGGAAGCTTCGGCGCGCGCACGTTTCCAGGACTTGAAGTTGCCATCCACCCACATCGAGAGGATCACCGAGTCACGGGTGACACGGTGGAACTCGCGCAGCATGGTCAGTCGATCGTCCACTTCGCCGATGTGATGCATCAGGCGCATCGAGAAGATGCTGTCGACGGCGTTGTCCGGCAGATCGATGGCAAACGCCGAAGTCTGCAAAGGACGGACGCGTTTTACAACCTCTTCCGGCTGGCCGGCGCAGGCAACCGCGATCATGTCCGGCGAGTTGTCGGCGCCGATGATCACGCGATTTTCCTTTTCGGCCAGCATCGGCCAGAAGCGCCCGGCACCGCACGGCAGGTCAAGCACCAGATTGGGCTGACCGGCGAGCTTGAGTGCCTGGCGGGCGACTTGGACATCCCGCCAGTGGGAAAGTTTCCGCGACAGCCCGGCCTGGTGCTTACGCAGATAGCGCTCGGCGTGCTCGCGGTCGTACTTCTGGGAAAACTCCAGATCGACGGGTTTGTCACTCATCGGATGGTTACCTGTCCCTATTTAAGGTCGAACAATACCGACCAGCCTGTCACAGCCCGGTCACCCACTTGTGAAGATTTCGTCAAGCCACGGCTAGGCAAACTTCGAAGCGACAGCCGTGCGGATCGACCGGATGGAGGCTGACATCCCAGCTCTCCGAGGCGCAGATACGCTTGACCAGCGACAACCCCAGCCCAAGCCCCTCGCCACGCGGGTTCACGCCACGGACGAACGGCTGGAACACGCGCTCGCGCTGCTCCTCGGGGATTCCCGCGCCCGTGTCCTCGACCCAGAATCCTGTCGCGGAAAGTTGTAAGCGGATGCTGCCACTTTCGGTGTAATGCATCGCATTGCGCAGTAAATTGCTCATTACCGAGCGCAGGAACGGAGCGTTGAACTGGCCGGGCATGGCCTCCGCGCCCACGAACTCCAGCTGCAATCCCTTCGCCTCGATAGGTCCTCGCCACTGCGCGACCAGCTCCTCGGCGATCTGCCGCAAACCTGCCTGGGGGACGATGCCCATGTCCTTGCGCTGCGCACGTGCCAGCAGCAGGAAGGTCTGCACCAGGTCACGCATCTCCTCGCAGGCGCTGTTCATGCGCGCCAGCTGGTTGCGCGCCCTGTCGCTCAAGCCAGGCTCCTCGGCCAGCAGTTCACAACTGGTGGCGATCACCATCAGTGGTGTACGCAATTCATGGCTGACGTCGCTGGTGAAGAGCTTTTCCCGGGTCAGCACGTCGTGCAGCCGCCCCATGGCGTAATCGAAGGCGGCCGCCAACTCGCCCACCTCGTCGCGGGCATAGTCGGGCGCCATCGGCGGCGCCAGTTCCAGCAATTGGTCGCGGTGGCGTACCTGGCGAGCCAGGCGGGCCACCGGCTCCATGACCTTGCGCGAAAGCAGCCAGCCGAGCAGGCCAGCCAGCGTCAGGCTGAGCACATAGCCGGTGACCACGGAGGCATAGAGAACCTGCTCGCGCGCCTCGAAATCGCTCTGGTCCTGCAGCAGTACGAAGCGCCGGCCACCCTCGTCACGCACCAGCGCATGGAACGACAGCTCGCCGTCGAAGACTTCGTGGAACCCCTCGTCCAGGCGGCGTAACGCCGGCGGCATGGCATACACGCCCTGGCCGTCGCTGATGAAGAAACGCATGCCGGGGTCGAGCTTCGGGGCCTGGCCGAGCGCCAGGTCGGCCTGGAGAATCCGGTCGAGCTCGCCACCCAGGTCATGGGAGATCAGCCGCTCCTCGACGACGTGGACCACGCCGACGATCCCCACCGAGAAGAGCCCGCCGACCGCGGCGGTCATGAGTACGAAGGCAAAGACAATCCGTCGGGAAAGGCTCTGCTTATACTCCATTCGCTTCCTCCGCCAGGCGGTAGCCGACACCATGCACGGTGTGCAGCAGCGACGAATCGAAAGGCTTGTCGATCACCTGGCGAAGTTGATGGACGTGGCTGCGCAGGCTGTCGCTGTCGGGGCAGTCGTCGCCCCAGACCGCTTCTTCCAGTACGTCGCGGCGCACCACGTGGGGGCTTTTCTGCATCAGAACGGCCAACAGCTTCAGGCCGATGGGGTTGAGCTTGAGCGGCTTGCCGCTGCGGTTCACTTCCAGCGTGTCGAGGTTGTAGCTCAGGTCGCCAACCTGCAGCTCGCGACGTCCGCCACCCTGGCTGCGGCGCAGCACCGCCTCGATACGGGCCGCCAGCTCCGACAGGGCGAAGGGTTTCAACAGGTAATCATCGGCGCCGGAGCGGAAGCCCTGCAGGCGGTCATCCAGTTGGTCGCGGGCGGTGAGCATGATCACCGGGGTGTCGCGCCGGGCGTCCTCGCGCAGCCGGCGGCACAGTGTGAAGCCGTCCAGCCCCGGCAGCATGACGTCGAGCACAATCAGGTCATAGTGGGATGTCGCCGCCAGATGCAGCCCGGAAAGCCCATCCTGCGCGCAATCGACCGTATACCCCTTGAGCCCGAGGTAGTCGGCCATATTCGCCAGAATGTCCCGATTGTCTTCAACCAACAGAATGCGCATGAACTCTCCTCCGAAGTGCACCCTAGCCTATCTTCCTTAAATGGAACTTAAACGGGTTTGACACAAATTTCACATTTGGATGACGGCAAGGTAACGCCGGCGAGTCGACCATGTCGGCCGCCGCGCCGTATCGCGACGTCATCCAGCTGCAGGACGCCGTGAGCCGCACAACCTTCCTGGAGCCCCGATGTCCGCCCCGACCACCCTGCCCCGCTCTCGCCCGCTGAATCTCTGGCTGGTGCTGGCCCTGCCGCTGGCGCTGGCCGCCCTGCTGCTGACTTTCGAACCGGTAACTCTCGACCTGACGCTCGCCCAGTGGATGTATCACCCCGGTGAGGGCTTCATCGGACGCCATAGCTGGTTCCTGGAAAACGTCCTGCACGACCGCGCCAAGCAATCGGTCATTCTGCTCTGCGCGGCAGCCCTGATCGCCTGGGGGGCCGGTTTCTTCTACGCACCGCTGCGCCCTTACCGCCGGACGCTGGGTTTCCTGGCCCTGGCGATGGTCCTCGCGGCGAGCATCGTCACGCCGCTGAAGGCGCTCACCGCCGTGCAGTGCCCCTGGGACCTGACGCAGTTCGGCGGCAAGGAAACCTACAGCTCGCTGCTCAGCCCGCGCCCGCCGACCGAGCATCCGGGGCGCTGCTGGCCGGGCGGCCATGCCTCCTCGGGATTCGTGCTGTTCGCCCTGTACTTCGCGCTGCGCGACCGCAAGCCACGCCTGGCCCGCTATGCCTTCTGGTTCGCCCTGGGCCTGGGCAGCCTGTTCTCCATCTCACGCATGCTGCAGGGGGCACACTTCCTCTCGCACAACGTCTGGACGGCGCTGCTCGACTGGCTGATCTGCCTGGGTCTCTATGCCTTGATGTTGTATCGCCCAGCCGCGCAGGCGAGCACGGAGCCCGCCGACGGGCTGACGGTGGCGGACAGCCGCTGAGCGCGGCTCACTCGTCCTCGCCGACCACGCCGAACTCGATCGGCGTCTTCACGTAGAACAGCTTGACCCCGGCCTGGCGGATCACCGCGAAGATCCGCTCGGACTCCTCGGCGGTCACCGCCATGGTGACCTCCTGCGGCTGGTCGGCCAGTTCGAAGAAATGCGTGTAGTGGATCTTCCCGGTCTTGCCGAATCCTTCGCTCGCGGTCATCAGGGTCGCGCCACGCACGCCTTGGCGCCGCGCCTCCTCCAGCAGCCACTGGGCCACCGGCAGACCGGCATGCTTGCGATCCTGCTGGGTGAAGAACTTCAGCTGGAAACCGTTCATTGCGACCTCCCCGACCTCATCGCCCCATCAGCCAATGGACCGACAGCAGTCCCAGCACGGTCATCAGCAGCGAACCCGCCAGGTGCGTGGCGATTGCGCCCAGCGCCCAGACCAGACGGCCCTGCTGCAGCAGTACCACGACCTCGGCCGAAAAGGTCGAAAAGGTGGTCAGGCCGCCACAGAAGCCGGTAATGATCAGTAACCGCCATTCTGGCGCCAGGCCCGGGGTATTGGCGAAGAAAGCGATGGCCGCGCCGATGATGTAGCCGCCGACCAGGTTGGCGACCACCGTGCCCGGCGGCATGGATGGCAACAGCGTATTGAGTTTGAGCCCGAGCACCCAGCGCAGCAAGGCGCCGAGGGCGGCTCCGAGGGATACGGCGAGAATGGATTTCCACATGATCCTGTCCTGGGAAGGGGTGTCTGGGACAGGCTGCAGGCGAGCGCCTACGCGCCTTTCCAGGTCTATGCGTAGGCATCATCAGCCACGAGGGCGGTTGAAGGAGGAATGCCATCTCCTGCGGCGCAGTCTGGCATAACCCTCACGCATGAAAAAGCCCCGCCTAAGCGGGGCTTTTTCTTACAGCAGGTGCCGGGTGGCTTACATCATGCCGCCCATGCCGCCCATGCCGCCCATGTCCGGCATGGCCGGAGCGGCTTTGTCGTCGACCACTTCGGCAACCATGGCCTCGGTGGTGACCATCAGGCCGCCGATGGAAGCAGCAGCCTGCAGGGCCGAACGGGTGACTTTGGCCGGATCGAGGATACCCATCTCGATCATGTCGCCGTACACGCCGGTAGCAGCGTTGTAGCCGAAGTTGCCCGAACCTTGCTTGACCTTGTCGACCACCACGCTCGGCTCGTCGCCGGAGTTGGCAACGATCTGGCGCAGCGGAGCTTCAACGGCGCGACGCAGCAGAGCGATACCGACGTTCTGGTCTTCGTTGTCGCCCTTCAGGCCTTCGATGGCTTGCAGAGCACGAACCAGAGCGACGCCGCCGCCAGGAACCACGCCTTCTTCCACAGCAGCGCGGGTGGCGTGCAGGGCGTCTTCAACGCGGGCTTTCTTCTCTTTCATCTCGACTTCGGTGGCTGCGCCGACCTTGATCACGGCAACACCGCCGGCCAGCTTGGCCAGACGCTCTTGCAGCTTCTCACGGTCGTAGTCCGAGGAGGTCTCTTCGACCTGCTTGCGGATCTGCAGAACGCGGGCTTCGATGTCAGCCTGGGCGCCAGCGCCGTCGATGATGGTGGTGTTTTCCTTGCTCAGGACGACGCGCTTGGCGTTGCCCAGGTGCTCCAGGGTGGCGCCTTCCAGGCTCAGACCGACTTCTTCGGAGATGACGGTACCGCCGGTCAGGATGGCGATGTCCTGCAGCATGGCCTTGCGACGGTCGCCGAAGCCCGGGGCCTTGACGGCCGCGACTTTGACGATGCCACGCATGTTGTTGACGACCAGGGTAGCCAGGGCTTCGCCTTCGACGTCTTCAGCCACGATCAGCAGCGGACGGCCAGCTTTGGCAACGGCTTCCAGCACCGGCAGCATTTCGCGGATGTTGGAGATCTTCTTGTCGACCAGCAGCAGCAGCGGGCCATCAAGCTCGGCCACCATGGTGTCCGGCTTGTTGATGAAGTAAGGGGACAGGTAGCCACGGTCGAACTGCATGCCTTCTACGACGGACAGTTCGTTTTCCAGGCCCGAGCCTTCTTCAACGGTGATTACGCCTTCTTTACCAACTTTTTCCATGGCTTCGGCAATGATGTTGCCGATGGACTCGTCGGAGTTGGCGGAGATGGTGCCGACCTGGGCGATGGCCTTGGTGTCGGCGCACGGCTTGGCCAGGTCTTTGAGCTGGGCAACGATGGCCACGGTGGCCTTGTCGATGCCGCGCTTCAGGTCCATCGGGTTCATGCCGGCAGCGACGGCCTTCAGGCCTTCGTTGACGATGGCCTGAGCCAGAACGGTAGCGGTGGTGGTGCCGTCACCGGCAGCGTCGTTGGCCTTGGAGGCAACGTCTTTCACCAGCTGGGCGCCCATGTTCTCGAACTTGTCTTTGAGTTCGATTTCCTTGGCAACGGAAACGCCGTCCTTGGTGATGGTCGGAGCACCGAAGCTCTTGTCCAGGATGACGTTACGGCCTTTCGGGCCGAGGGTAGCTTTGACAGCGTCGGCCAGGACGTTTACGCCGACCAGCATTTTCTTGCGAGCGGAATCGCCGAACTTAACTTCTTTGGCAGCCATGTTCTCTTTCCTCTAAATCGAATTCAGTGGGTTGGGGGACGGACTGGATCAGTCTTCCAGGACGGCGAGGATCTCGGACTCGCCCATCACCAGCAGTTCTTCACCGTCAACCTTGATGGCATTGCTGCCCGAGTACGGGCCGAAGACCACCTTGTCACCCACTTTCACTGCCAGAGCGCGAACTTCGCCGCTGTCCAGCACGCGGCCGGTACCGACGGCGACCACTTCACCGCGGTTCGGCTTCTCGGCGGCGGAACCCGGCAGCACGATGCCGCCTGCGGTCTTGGTCTCTTCCTCGCTGCGACGGATGACGACGCGGTCATGCAGAGGACGAAGCTTCATAGTCGTAACTCTCCCAAACAGTGATTTCCAACGGCCGGATCGATGCCCGGCGGGTTTTGTTGAATCCGGCGGTGCCGGTTTGCGACCCGGTTGGCGAGTCGCGTAAAGAGCAGCCTGTCCGTGTGACAGGGACCTTGCGGTGTCCGGAACATAAGGTCGCTGCAAGGCATTTCAAGGGTGTGAAGAAAAAATTTTTACTCGGACGGGTGCCGCGGGCAGCCGGGGCCGCCCCGGGCTCAACGCAGACGGTCGCGGTCTTCCTCACGACGCTGGTACTCCCCTTCGATGACGTTCGGGCCGCCACGCTGCTGGGCAGCGGGATCGTCGGCGAAGGCACGCCGGCGCATGGCCTGCTCCTGCATGCGCTGGCGCACGCGACTGAGCATCAGGTGGCGGGTGAAGGGAATCAGGCAGAGGAGGCCGATGATGTCGCTGATGAAGCCCGGCAGCATCAGCAGGCCGCCACCGACGGCGATGACCAGCCCTTCGAGCATTTCCTGCTCGGGCAGCTCGCCGCGGCTCAGGCGCTCACGGGCGCGCATCGCGGTGGCGAAGCCGGCCACGCGCAGCACCGCAGCGCCGATGAAGGCGCCGGCGATGATCAAAAGCAGGGTCCAGCCCACGCCGATCACGCTACCGACCTTGATCATCACGGCCAGCTCGATCAGCGGGAACAACAGAATCAGGAACAGGGGAACTCGCATCGGTGAATCCTTGGCGGGGCAATTGCCCGGGTAAAGGCTAGGTGGCGACGCCCCGCCCCGATTTCAAGGGATGGCTCAAGGGATAAGCTCAAGGGATGGCTCAGGCCTGGATCACTTCATTGCCCGGCCAGGCCTCCGCCCGCGCCAGCTGCACCAGCGCCTGGCGGACCTCGCCAGGCTCGCCGCACGGCGCGGGGAACGGCAGCCAGTGCAGGACCTGGCCGATGCGCAGGTGGAAACCTTCTGTATCAATTCCCGCCAGCTCCGGCGTCGCTTCGCCCGGCAGTCCGGCCAGTTCGACATAGTGCGCGATGGCATTGGCATGGTCGCTGTTCATGTGCCCGACCATGCTGCGCTCCACCTCGCCGACGAAGGGATTGGCCAGCGGCACGCTGTCGGCGCCCAGCCAGTGGATGTCGCCAAAACCGCCGATGTAGCGCCATTGCACCGGCTCCAGGACCCAGAAATCGAAGTCATGGACGATGTGGTAGTCCTGCGAGCCGGGGAAATAGCGATAGTAGCGCTCGGCGGCGTCCGCGATGGCATCGACGTCCTCGATCAGCCGCGCCTCGGCCAGCAGGGTCAGGCGGCCGGCGGCCTGGATGTCGGCGGCGCTGCGCTCGCCGATCAGCAGCGAGCATTTGCCGTCCTGCTGCAGGTTGTGGGTGTGCTGGGCGATGCGGCTGATCAGGATCAGCGGCCGGCCCGCCTGGTCCAGGCAATACGGCACCACCGAGCCGAAGGGGAATCCCGGCCACTTTTTCGAGTGGGTGGAGAGGACTGCCCGGTATTCCTTGAGCAGCAATTCTCGGGCATTCTTAGCGGCTTTCACGCTCACCTTTATGACTCCTCGCAAAGAATCCGTCACCAAACGGACGGGCAGGATGACTCTGTTCTCAGCCGCCGGCGAGGCCTCTCACCAGAAACTGCTCGTGGGGTTCTTCAGATGCAATTGAAAGACAAGGTCATCATCATCACCGGCGGCTGCCAGGGCCTGGGGCGCGCCATGGGCGAGTACCTCGCCGCCAAGGGCGCCCGTCTGGCGCTGGTTGACCTCAACGCCGAAAAACTGGACGAAGCGGTAGCCGCCTGCAAGGCCGCCGGCGGTGACGCCCGTGCCTATCTGTGCAACGTCGCCAATGAGGAACAGGTTACCCACATGGTGGCCCAGGTCGCCAGCGACTTCGGCGCCATCAACGGCCTGGTCAACAACGCCGGCATCCTGCGCGACGGCCTGACCATCAAGGTCAAGGACGGCGAGCTGAGCAAGATGAGCCTGGCCCAGTGGCAGGCGGTGATCGACGTGAACCTGACCGGCGTGTTCCTCTGCACCCGCGAAGTCGCCGCGAAGATGATCGAGCTGAAGAACGAAGGCGCGATCGTCAACATTTCCTCCATCTCCCGTGCCGGCAACATGGGCCAGGCCAACTACTCCGCGGCCAAGGCCGGCGTCGCCGCCGACACCGTGGTGTGGGCGAAGGAACTGGCGCGCTACGGCATCCGCGTGGCGGGCGTTGCGCCCGGCTTCATCGAGACCGACATGGTCGCCAGTATGAAGCCCGAGGCCCTGGAGAAGATGACCTCCGGCATTCCGCTCAAGCGCCTGGGCAAGCCGATGGAAATCGCTCACTCGGTGGCCTACATCCTCGAGAACGACTACTACACCGGTCGTGTGCTGGAGCTGGACGGCGGTCTGCGTCTGTAATCCGCCCGCCCAATAAGAAGCCCCGCCAAGTGCGGGGCTTTTTGTTTTCAGCTCTGCGTAGGAGCGAGCTTGCTCGCGAACAGACCCCGTACCGGCGTTGAAAGGTTCGCGAGCAAGCTCGCTCCTACAGGTACACGGCCTACCAACCCACTCCCAGGCCGAGGGTGTAACGCCGCTCGTTGACGTCACCGTCATGGCCGCTGAGCTTGTCCCATTCCGCCTTCATGCTCAGGGACGCCCAGGAAGTCAGCTTGTAGCGCACCCCCGCCTCGCTATCGAGTTCATATTCCACATTCGACTCCAGCGGCTTGCTGACCTCGCCGTTGGTGAACAGCTCGAACTTCTTGGCCAGCAGGAATCGGTTGTAGTCCCACTTCAGGCTGCTGGAATAGAAGTGATCCTTCTCGTTATCGGTGAATTCGTAGTCGTTGCGGTTGATCAGGGCGGCCAGGGAGAACGCGCCCAGTTCGTTATCCCAGAACTGGTAGCCCGGACCGGTACCGACGGTACGCTTCTTCTGCAGGTCCTCGACCCAGTCGCGCTTGTACTGTGCCTGCCCCTGCCAGAACCAGTGTTCGTCGAGGAAACGGTCCAGCGCGTACTCGGCCGAGTAGTTGTTGGTGCTGACCGAGTCGTCCTTCTTCTCGCGGTTGTATTCGCCTTGCAGGTTGTGCCGCCAGCGACCATGACGGGCGTTGGTCTTGAAGTCGATGTCGTAGTCCTCGACATCGTTCTCGGCCTGCTTGTGGTCGAGGGAGAAGTCGACGTTGCCGGTCCACACCCAGTCTTCGAGGATCGGCTTGGGCGGCATCATCTGTTCGATACTGGCGACGTCCACCGTGCGCGGCGAACCGTTGACCAGGGTGACCTTGCCGGGTTCGGAGGCCTTGAGGCCCTTGGAATGCTCGCCGGTTTCCTCGTCGTATTTGACCAGGAGGTTCTGCTCGGTCTCCAGGGTGGCGATCTGGTCCCCCTTCAGGGTGATCTCGCCGCCATAGTCGGTATTGAGCAGCAATTTGCCGCCGTCATAGAGTTTGATCGTGCCGGTGAGGCGGTCGCCGTTCTTCAGCCAGACGGTGTCGGCAACGGCGGAAATGGAACAAGTGGCAAGTGCAACGAACAGCAGGTTTCTGGACAGCATGAGTCAGGTTCAACGGGCTCAGTGGGCAAAAAAGCCGGGCATTATCCAGTTACCCGACGCTTGAGCAACGACTGACCGGCCCCTGCGCGGGGAAGTTCATCCGCACTGACAGATGGGTCTTCGAGCCCGCGATGATTTGCCCGCCGCCGACATACCGATATGCTCCCGGTAAGCCGCGAAACGTGAGCACACCATGCCCAAGCGCAAGACCGATTCCCCCGCTCCCCCCGCCGATCTCGGCCTGGAAAGCCTGCAGGTGCGCCGCGAGGCGATCTTCCTGGTACTCGCCCAGGTGCCCGAGGGGTGCGTCGTCAGCTACGGCGAACTGGCCCGCCTCGCAGGCCTGGGGCGCGCGGCGCGCCTGGTCGGACGCATCCTCGGGCAGTTGCCGGCCGATACCCGCCTGCCCTGGCACCGGGTGATCGCCGCTGGTGGGCGCATCAGCCTTGCGCAAGGTACCCCGTCGGGAAACGAGCAGCGCGCACGATTGCGTGCGGAGGGTGTCAGAATCCATAACGATAGGGTGGACATACGTCGGCACGGCTGGCCTAGCAGCGAGCAGTCCTAGTAGAGTTCGCGTAATTTTCGATCTGCTGGAATACAACCCCCATGAAAGAGCATTCCTGGCGAGAGGCATGGATTGCCTACAAGTCTCCCGCCAGCCTCGCGCTTTTGCTTCTGGGATTCGCCGCCGGCCTTCCGTACATGCTGGTGCTTTCGACGCTCTCGGTATGGCTGCGTGAGGCAGGTGTCGCTCGGGAAACCATCGGCTTCGCCAGCTGGATCGGCCTGGTCTACGCCTTCAAATGGGTGTGGTCGCCCATGCTCGACCAGTGGCGCCTGCCCATCATCGGCCGCCTCGGACGCCGCCGCTCCTGGCTGGTGTTCTGCCAGGGGCTGATCGCCCTGGGCCTGCTCGGCATGGCCCTGTGCAACCCGCAAGCGCACCTGAACTGGCTGATCTGCCTGGCCATGGTGGTGGCATTCGGTTCCGCCACCCAGGACATCGCCATCGATGCCTATCGCCTGGAGATTGCCGAGAACACCCGCCAGGCCGCCCTCGCCGCCTGCTACATGACCGGCTACCGGGTCGCCGTGCTGACGGCCACCGCCGGCGTGCTGTTCTTCGCCGAATGGGCCGGCTCCAGCGCGACGCACTACAGCCAGGCGGCCTGGGGGCTGACCTACGGGCTGTGCGCCCTGCTGATCCTGCCCGGCCTGATCACCACCCTGCTGATGAGCGAGCCTCCGGTGAACGTACAGCCGCAGGCCGGCAGTTCGGCGTTCGCCTTCAACCACCAGCTGCTCTCGGTGCTGCAGTTGCTGGTGCTGCTGATCTCGGTGCCGGCGATGCTCACCGCGCTGACCAACCAGGCCTGGCCGCGCGCCGCGCTCTACGCCATCTTCATCGGCATCTGCATGACTCCCCACGGCCGCCGGCAGATCCGTCCGGTGCGCGAGCTGCTGTCGAAGGTACGCCGCCCACTGCTGCTCGCCGTGCATGGCAAGGGTCTGCCGCAGTTCGACTTCGTCCACCAGGCGGTGTCGGTGATGGTGCTGATCATCCTGCTGGTGACCAGTACTGCGTTCTACGCCATGGCCAGCGCCGGCAAGTGGTGGCTCGCCTCGCTGTACCTGCTGATTTCCCTGAGCTGCATCTCGGCACCGGGTCGCCTGCTGATGGCGCCGGTGCTCACGCCGATCACCGAGTTCGTCCGCCGCTATCGCTGGCAGGCGCTGCTGCTGCTGGGCCTGATCTCCACCTACCGGATGTCGGACACCGTCATGGGCACCATGGCCAGCGTGTTCTACATCGACATGGGCTTCACCAAGGACACCATCGCCACAGTGAGCAAGCTGTTCGGCGTGGTCATGACACTGGTCGGCGCCGCCGCCGGCGGCGTGCTGATCGCCCGCTTCAGCATCCTGCCCATCCTGTTCGTCGGTGGTGCCGCCTCGGCGGCGACCAACCTGCTGTTCGCCATGCTGGCGCAGATGGGGGCGATCGATGATCCGCACCTGATGGGGCAGAACGTATTCGCTCTGCTCAAGGTACTCGAACCCCACGTCACCATGCTGGTGGTGACCATCATGCTCGACAATTTCAGCGGCGGCCTGGCCACCTCGGCCTTCGTCGCCTACCTGTCGAGCCTGACCAACCTGAAGTTCTCCGCCACCCAGTACGCCATGCTCAGCTCCACCATGCTGCTGCTGCCGCGCTTCATCGGTGGCTACTCGGGGACCATGGTCGAAGGCATGGGCTACGAGCGCTTCTTCTTCTTCACCGCCCTGCTCGGTGTACCGACCCTGCTGCTGATCGGCTGGCTCTGGCTGCGCAACCGCGGAGACATGACCAACGGCGCGCCTGAGCAGCCGCCGGAGCCCCAGGCGCAACCCAGCGCGGAGCGTCACCAGGCACCATGAAAAAGGCCGGCGAATGCCGGCCTTTTTCATGGAACGCAGGAAGACTCAGTCGATACCGACCATCTCGCCCTTCACCACCTTCACCACGCGGTGCGGGAAGGGAATACCGATACCGTGCTTGCCCAGTGCGTCGCGAGCGGTTTCGTTGAACAGGAACATCACATCCCAGTAATCGGCGTTCTTCACCCATACGCGCAGGGACAAGGTGATGGCGCTCTCGCCCAACGTGCTCACCACCGCCACCGGTGCCGGATCACGCAGCACACGCGGGTCGTCGGCCAGTTCCAGGAGGACCGACTGGGCACGCTTGAGATCCGCCTCGTAATCGACGCCAACATCGAACACCACCTTGCGGGTCGGCTCGGCGGAATAGTTGGTAATGGTGCCGTTGGACAGCGCGCCGTTGGGCACGATCACCCGCTTGTTGTCGCCGGTGCGCAGCACAGTGTGGAAGATCAGGATGGTATCGACGGTGCCGGTGACACCCTGGGCCTCGATGGTGTCGCCCACCTTGAACGGGCGGAACAGCAGGATCAGCACCCCGCCGGCAAAGTTCGACAGGCTGCCCTGCAGCGCCAGGCCGATGGCCAGGCCGGCGGCGCCGATGGCGGCGACGAAACTGGTGGTCTGGATGCCGATCATCGAAGCCACGCTGACCAGCAGCAGCACCTTAAGGATGATGTTCACCAGGCTGCCGACGAAGCCGCGCAGCGTACGGTCGACGTGGCGGGTGGCGAGCAGGCCGCCGACGCGGGTGGTCAGGGTATTGATCAGCCACCAGCCGATCAGCAGCGTGAGCAGCGCCAGCACGATCTGTCCGCTGTAGGCGAGCACCACCGGCAGCCAGGCCTCGGCCGACTTCACCAGAGTGTCGTAATTCATATCCATGGATTGATTCCCCTTTTTCAGTTGGCCGGCAAGGTGCCGGCCGATATCCGACTACCGGAAACGAAACCGCCATGGCCTGGGCCATGGCGGCTTGAACCGGTATTGCGCCGTAACCTGAGACGACGCAATACCGTGTCGGGTTCCCTTCGCGTCAGTCGCGGAAGTTGTTGAACTGCAGCGGCATCCCCAGCGACTCGCCGCGCAGCAGAGCGATGGCTTCCTGCAGGTCGTCGCGCTTCTTGCCGGTGACACGCACCTGCTCGCCCTGGATGGCGGCCTGGACCTTGAGCTTCTTGTCCTTGATCAGGGCGACGATCTTCTTCGCCAGGTCCTTGTCGATGCCCTCGCGGAAGTTCACTTCCTGCTTGACCACCTTGCCGGACGGGAAGGCATCCTTGATCTCCATGCACTGGCTGTCGATCTTGCGCTTGATCAGGCTGGCGCGAAGGATGTCGAGCATCTGCTCGAGCATGAACTCCGCCTCGGCGGTCAGGGTGACGGACTTGTCCTTGGACTCGAAACTGCATTTGCCCTTCAGGTCGAAACGGCGGTCCAGTTCCTTGGCGGCGTTGTCCAGGGCGTTGGTCAGTTCGTGTTTGTCCAGTTCGGACACCACGTCGAACGAAGGCATGACATCTCTCCAGATGGACGGCGCGATGCGGTTCACAGTCAGCATCGAGCCTGGCTTGACGATAAAAATGCGCGGTCATTATAACTGACAGACAAGACCGCGCCCGACCTCTGAGAACCTGTTTACGATCTCGCGAGCTAGAGCAGAACAAGGCGGAATCGGTTGAGGGAGCGGAGTTTACTTGCAGTAAATGAGCATCCCGAGATCGATTTCAACGCAGTTATGCCGACGCGCAGCAGATCGTAAACAGGTTCCGACAGAGAGAGTCGGCATTTCCCACCCGCTTGCGAGCCCTTCAATGCCTACTAGCCATCTCAGCATCCTGGTGGTCGACGATGCCAAGTTCTCCAGCGCCATGATCGGCCGCGCGCTGAGCCAGGCCGGCTACCAGAACGTGCGCTTCGCCAGCAGCGCCAGCGAAGCCCTGCAACTGCTGGAGAAGGAACCTGCGAGCATCCTCCTCGCCGACTGGCTGATGCCCGAAATGGACGGCCTGGAACTCACCGCCCGCGTGCGCCAGCTCGACGAGAGCGGCGACCATTACACCTACATCATCCTGCTCACCGGCAAGGAAGGCGACAACGCCCTGGCCGAGGCCTTCGACCGTGGGGTGGACGACTTCGTCAGCAAATCGGCGATGAACGAACAGCTGGTGCCCCGCGTCCTGGCCGCCGACCGCCTGAGCAACACCCTGCTGCGCCTGCTGATGGAAAAGCGCCTGCTCACCGAGAACATCACCATCCTGGAAGAACGCAACCTGGTGGACAGCGCCACCGGCCTTGGCAACCTGCGCTACCTGCGGCAGAAGCTGGCCGACAGCATCCGCCAGGTGGAGTCGCGCGGCGGCGCGGTGTGCTACATGCTGATCGGCATTCCGGAGCTGGCTGCCCTGGGTCACCAGCACGGCCCGGCGTTCCATGGCGAACTGCTGCACGGCGTCGCCCGCCGCCTGCAACAACTGGTACGCCCACTCGACGTGCTGACGCGCGTGGACGACCAGCACTTCGCCCTGATCACCCTGCTCGAAGATTTGCAGGAGTGCTCGCCGAGCAGCTTCCGCCGCCTGCACGACGGCCTCAACCTCAAGGCGTTCAAGACCAGCGAAGGTTTCATCACCCTCAAGGCCGGCATCGGCCTGGTGGGCCTGGACGCCAAGGCGCTGCCGGTGGATGCCGAGCAGTTGATGCAGCAGGCCCGCGCGCTGCTGCCCGATGCCTACGCCAGCGGACGAATCAACGCCAGTCGCCTGACCGGGCTGCGCTAAACTTCGCAGTAAGCCCCCGACGTTCGCGAAGTCCTCCCCATGACCTGGTACATCCTCGGCGCCGGCAGTCTCGGCTGCCTGTGGGCCGCCCGCCTCTCCCGCGCCGGCCTGCCGGTGCGCCTGCTGCTGCGCGACCGCCAGCGACTCAACGCCTACCGCGCCCTGGGTGGCGTCACCCTGGTGGAAGACGGCCAGGAAAGCCTCTATCCGATTCCAGCGGAAACCGTCGCCCAGGGCGGGCCGATCCAGATCCAGCGCCTGCTGCTCGCCTGCAAGGCCTACGACGCAGAGCCTGCCGCCGCCAGCATCGCCGCCCGGCTGGCCCCGGGCGCCGAACTGATCCTGCTGCAGAACGGCCTGGGCAGTCAGCAGGCGGTCGCCGCCCACCTGCCCCGCGTCCGCTGCCTGTACGCCTCCAGCACCGAAGGTGCGTTCCGGGCTTCGGACTTTCGCGTGGTGTTCGCCGGCAAGGGGCAGACCTGGCTGGGCGACGAACTCGGCGGTCCCGAGCCGGAATGGCTGACGGAGCTGCACAGCGCGCAGATTCCCGCGCAGTGGAGCGGGGAAATCCTCGAACGCCTGTGGCGCAAACTGGCACTGAACTGCGCGATCAATCCGCTCACCGTGCTGCACCAGTGCCGCAACGGTGACCTGGCGGCCCATCCGGCGGAAGTGGCCGGGCTCTGCGACGAATTGGGCCAGTTGCTGCACGCCAGCGGCTTCGCAGGCGCTGCCCGGGAACTGCAGGGCGACGTCGAGCGCGTGATCGCCGCCACCGCCGCGAATTTCTCCTCCATGTACCAGGACGTCGCCAACGGCCGGCGTAGCGAAATCGCCTACCTGCTCGGCCATGCCTGCCGCGAGGGCGACCGTCTGCACCTGGCCCTGCCGCAACTGCGCGCGCTGCACGAGCGGCTGCGCGAGTATCTGCGCGCGCGCGGATTGCCCGACACCTGATGGCGGGCTACCCTGCCCGCCTCCCTGTTTCACTGCGGTTCCGCCCATGCCTTCACCCCTGAACCTGCGCAAGCGCCTGGAAGACCTGCCGGTCGGCCAGAAGGTCCTCGCCGCCCTGCTGGTTCTATTGGCCACCGTCATGCTGGTGGCCAACCTGGCCTTCATCAGCGCGGCCTACTGGATTTCCCAGGACAGCGTGGCGCCCCAGGCCCTGCAGACCATCGGCCGGCTGATCGCCAACCCGGCACTCAGCGCGCCGGCACTCACCTCCCCCACCCAGGCCCAGGTCTTGCTGCGCCAGCTCGATGACTACCAGCCGCTGCGCGCGGCCGCGCTCTATGACAAGGATGGCGAGCGCATCGCCCAGACGCCCGCGGACGGCCCCGTCGCCCTGCCCGAGCGGCTGGACCACCTGGAGCGCTGGCGGGAGCACGAGTACCGCCTCAACGCCCTCTTCGAACTGCCCCAGCCCGACGGCAGCCGCGGCTTTCTGCTGCTGGTGGCCAGCAGCGAGCTGCCAGGCGCCTTCTACACCGGCACCCTCACCGCCAGCCTGGTGATCCTCGCCGTTTCCGTGCTGCTCTGGCTGCTCATCGCCCAGCAGATCCGCCGCCTGATCACCCGGCCGATCCGCAGCCTGGAAGAACTGTCCCGGCAGGTCACCCGCGAGGAGAACTACGCCCTGCGCGCCGAGCGCGGCAACGCCGACGAGATCGGCCGCCTGGCCGACGCCTTCAACACCATGCTGACCCGCATCGAGGCCCGCGAACAGCAGCTCAAGCGCGCCCGCGACGACGCCCAGGAAGCGGTGGAACAGGCGCAGTCACTGGCCGAGGAAACCCGCCGCTCGAACCGCAAGCTGGAGCTGGAAGTCCAGGTCCGCAGCAAGATCGAGAAGAAACTCACCGGCTTCCAGCACTACCTCAACAGCATCATCGACTCGATGCCCTCGGCGCTGATCGCGGTGGACGAACAGCTCTACGTCACCCAGTGGAACCAGGAGGCCAGCCGGCTCTCGGGCACCAGCCTGGATGACGCGGTGAACCAGCCGGTATTCCTCGCCTTCCCCTCGCTCAAGCACTTCCTGCCACAACTCACCCGCGCCGCCGAACAACACAAGGTCGAGCGCGTCGAGCGGGTCACCTGGGCGCTCACCGACGCCCCGCGCCACTACGCCCTGACCTTCTACCCGCTGATGGGCGGCACCGGGCGCGGCGCGGTGATCCGTATCGACGACATCACCGATCGCCTGGGGATGGAAGAGATGATGGTGCAGTCGGAAAAGATGCTCTCCGTCGGCGGCCTGGCCGCCGGCATGGCCCACGAGATCAACAACCCGCTGGGCGCCATCCTGCACAACGTACAGAACATCCGCCGGCGCCTGTCGCCGGACCTGCCGAAGAACCTGGAGGTCGCCGGGGAAGTCGGCGTGCACCTGGGGGATCTCAACCACTACCTGGAAGCGCGGGAAATTCCCAAGCTGATGGACGGCATCCAGTACGCAGGCTCCAGGGCGGCGAAGATCGTCAGCCACATGCTCTCCTTCAGCCGCCGCAGCCATCGCCAGATGACCGCCTGCGAACTGCCGGCGCTGCTGGAGCAGGCGGTGGAGATCGCCGGCAACGATTTCGACCTCACCGGCGGCTTCGACTTCAAGTCGCTGCATATCGTCCATGAGTTCGATGCGCGCCTGGGGCCGGTGCCGGTGATCGCCAACGAGGTGGAGCAGGTCCTGCTCAACCTGCTGAAGAATGCCGCCCAGGCCATCCACCAGCGCGACGACGAGGAAGAAGGCGAGCTCGGCCGCATCACCCTGCGCACCCGACTGAACCCGCCGTGGGCGGAAATCCAGGTGGAAGACAACGGCTGCGGCATGCCGGAGAAGGTCCGCAAGCGCATCTTCGAGCCGTTCTTCACCACCAAGGAGGTCGGCCAGGGCACCGGGCTGGGCCTGTCGGTGTCGTACTTCATCATCACCAACAACCACAAGGGGCAGATGGAGGTGCAGTCCGAACTCGGCCAGGGCACCTGCTTCACCCTGCGGCTGCCCCTGGGCGCCGAAGTCACTTCCCCCACGCCCCTGCTGGAGGGCGGCGATAAGGAGCACTGAGCCATGGGCAACCGGTTATCGAAGATCTACACCCGCACCGGCGACAACGGCGAAACCGGCCTGGCCGATGGCCGCCGGGTGCCCAAGCACCATCCGCGGGTGGAAGCCATGGGCGCGGTGGACGAGCTGAACAGCCACCTCGGCCTGCTGCTCGCGGGGCTGAACGAAGCCCGCAGCAGCGCGCTGGAAGAAGTGATCGGCGTGCTGGCGCCGATCCAGCATCGTCTGTTCGACCTTGGCGGCGAGCTGGCCATGCCGGAGTACCGCGCGTTGAACGACGCCGAAGTGGAGCGCCTGGAGCAGGTGATCGACCGCTGGAACGAAGAACTCGGGCCGCTGAAGAACTTCATCCTGCCCGGTGGCTCGCGCCTGGTGGCGCTGGCCCACTTGTGCCGCGCCCAGGCGCGCAACGCCGAGCGGCGCTGCCAGCAGCTCAATGCCGAGGAGCCGCTGGAAGGCGCCGGCCTGCGCTACCTGAACCGGCTGTCCGACCTGCTGTTCGTCACCGCGCGCTTCATAGCCCGGCGCCAGGGTGTGGATGAGATTCTCTGGCAGGCGGCGGAAAAGCCCGTCTGAGCGACCAGAACCGGACCTGTAGATGCACGCCACGCGTGCGATCGCGCGCATCGCCCGCTCCTACAGAAGAATGTTGGCGTTGGTGGCTGGCGTAGGAGCGGACTCCGTCCGCGATAGATTCCGCAGCGAGGCTGATCGCGGACAAAGTCCGCTCCTACGCTGGCCGGGAAACGTCTTTCGTAGAATGGCGTGGAGCGAAGCGATACCCATCGCAGCCCCACGCACAAGCCCCGATCAGCCCTCGGCTTTCGGCCAGAACGCGCGAATCCCTGCCACGCCCTGCGCACCCGCTTGCCAGGCACGTTCCACGTCCTGCGGGCCGACTCCGCCGAGCAGGAATACCGGCTGATTGAAGCCGTCGATCAGTTCCGCCGCAGCCTCCCAGCCCAGCGCCGGTTCGCCCGGATGGCTCTCGGTCGGCTGCACCGGCGACAGGGTGACGAAATCCACACCCATGCGGGTCGCCAGTTCCAGCTCCTCGGCACTGTGGCAGGAAGCCGCCAGCAGGCGTTCACGCGGGAACGGGCGGCCATTGGGCGCGTACTTGCGCAGTTGCTCGGAAGTCAGGTGCCAACCGGCCGCCGGGAAGTCACCCAGCCACTCCAGCGGGCCCTTGAGCATCAACTGCGCCTTGCCGGCGCACAGGCCCTGCACGTCAACGGCGAGGTCGCGGTACTCGGGGCTGTACATGTTCGGCGCGCGCAGCTGGATCAGACGGATACCGTTGGCGACGGCAGCGCGCACGCCCTGCACCAGCTGCGGGATCTCCAGGCCATCCGGCGTGATCAGGTAGCGATCCGGCAGGCGTGCGGCATGCACGATGGGCTCGTTGGCCGCCGGGAACTCATAGTCCGGCAGGTCGCGCGGGGCGACCCAGGCCAGCGGCTGGCCTTCGGCGCCGTGGGGCTCGCCGGAGAAGGCGGAAACCTCCCAGACATCCAGCAACACATGCTTGTCGCTGTAGTCGTGCTGCACACGGATCAGCGGGCGCGCCTGCTCGACCTCGATGCCCAGTTCTTCTTTCAGCTCACGGGCCAGGGCGACCTGTACCGCTTCGCCCTCTTCCACCTTGCCACCGGGAAACTCCCAGAGACCGCCCTGGTGCTTGTCGTCCGGACGGCGGGCGATCAGAACCCGGCCATCGAGTCCGCGAATCACGGCGGCGGCGACATGTACTCGTTTCACAGTGCTACTCCTCAATCCGATTCAGGCAGGGCCCGCGCAGAGGGGCATTCTACCGTCAGGATCAAGCACGTTCGACCATCGCCGCCTCCAGCCAGGGACGGAAGGCCGGCCAGGCGTAGATTGCATCGACATAGTTCTGCGCTTCGACGGGCAGCGTCACGCAGTAGCTGCGCAGGCGCGTGGCCACGGGCGCGTAGAAGGCATCGGCGATGCTGGCGTGCCCGAACAGGAAGGGACCATCCTGGCCGAACTGTTTGCGGCACAGGGCCCAGAGTTCGACGACGCGGGCGATGTCCGCCTCGACCGCTTCCGGCACTTGCGCCAGCGGCTGGTTGCGCTGGATGTCCATCGGCATGTGCGAACGCAGTGCCATGAAGCCGCTGTGCATCTCCGCGCAGACCGAACGCGCCAGGGCGCGAGCAGCCTCGCCACGGGGCCAGAGATGGGCCTCGGGGAAGCGTTCGGCGAGGTATTCGGCGATTGCCAGGGAGTCCCAGATCACCCCGTGCTCGCACTTGAGCGCCGGCACCTTGCCGGTGGGCGAATGCTCACGGATGCGTCGTGCGGTATCCACGCCGCCCAGGGGAATCAGGATTTCCTCGAAGTCGGCACCGGTGAGCTGCATGGCCAGCCAGCCGCGCAGGGACCAGGACGAGATGTTCTTGCTGCCGATTACCAGGGTGAGGGACATGGTGCGAATGCTCTTGAAGGTCAGTCAGGAGACCTTAGAGCGCGGGAGCCATGAAAACAAATTCCCGATTTTCATCCATCGATGAAAATCGGGAATCCGAGTGAAGCGAAGGGCCGGCGCGAGGCCTGCCCAGAGCCCTACAGTACGATCAGGTGCGGTATTCCGCGTTGATCTTCACGTACTCGTGGGACAGGTCGGTGGTCCAGATGGTCTCGCTGCAGGTGCCGCGACCGAGATCGATACGGATGGTGATCTCTTCCTGGGCCATGACCTTGGCGCCCTGGTCCTCGGTATAGCTGGCGGCGCGGCAACCACGGCTGGCGATGCAGACGTCGTCCAGGTACACGTCGATCAGGCTCACGTCCAGGTCCGGCACGCCGGCACGGCCGACGGCGGCGAGGATGCGGCCCCAGTTCGGGTCGGAGGCGAACAGCGCGGTCTTGATCAGCGGCGAGTGGGAGACGGCATAGCCGACATCCAGGCACTCCTGGTGAGTCGCGCCGCCGTTGACCTGCACGGTGACGAACTTGGTAGCGCCTTCGCCATCACGGACGATGGCCTGGGCCAGCTCCATGGAGACATCCAGCACGGCTTGCTTCAGCGCGGCGAACAGCGCGCCGGAGGCGGCGGTGATTTCCGGCAGCGCGGCCTGGCCGGTAGCGACCAGCATGCAGCAGTCGTTGGTGGAGGTATCGCCGTCGATGGTGATGCGGTTGAAGGACTTGTTCGCGGCATCGCGCAGCAGGTCCTGCAGCACGCCCTGGGCGACCTTGGCGTCGGTGGCGATGTAGCCAAGCATGGTGGCCATGTTCGGCTTGATCATGCCGGCGCCCTTGCTGATGCCGGTGACGGTGATGGTCACGCCGTCGTGCTGGAACTGGCGGCTGGCGCCCTTGGGCAGGGTGTCGGTGGTCATGATGCCGGCGGCGGCATCGGCCCAGTTGTCCACGGACAGGTTGGCCAGCGCGGCGGGCAGCGCAGCTTCGATCTTCTCGACCGGCAGCGGCTCGCCGATCACGCCGGTGGAGTACGGCAGCACCGCGTTTTCCGGCACACCGGCCAGCTCGGCCAGCTTGGCGCAGGTGCGGGTGGCGTTGACCAGGCCCGGCTCACCGGTGCCGGCGTTGGCATTGCCGGTGTTGGTCAGCAGGTAGCGCACCGGACCCAGGAAACGTTTGCGCGCCAGGATCACCGGCGCTGCGCAGAAGGCGTTGGTGGTGAACACGCCGGCCACGGTGGAGCCCTCGGCACATCGCATCACCACGATGTCCTTGCGGCCGGGTCGCTTGATGCCGGCAGAGGCGATGCCGAGTTCGAAACCGGGGACCGGGTGCAGGGTGGACATGGGGCCGAGACCAACAGCCATGTGACGCGCTCCTATCAAGTCAGTGGATCAGATGAGAAAAACGCCGCGAGCGGCTGGGCCGGTCGCGGCGTTGGTGTCAGGGTCGGAGGAGGTTATTCCACCTGACCGTGGCAGTGCTTGTATTTCTTGCCCGAACCGCAGGGGCACGGCTCGTTGCGGCCGATCTTCGGCTCGTTGCGAACAGGCTCCATCGGCACCACGTTGGCGGGGATCGGCGGTTGCTCGCCGTCTTCCTCCGGCTCGTCGGTGGCCTGATCCATGGACGGCGCGGCGGCATGCTGGAACTGCATGCGCTTGGCCATTTCCTCGGCCTCGCGGCGCAGACGGGCCTCTTCCTCGGCTGGGTCCTCGCGGCGGACCTGAACGAAGGACAGCACGCGGATGGTGTCGCGCTTGACCGAATCCAGCAGCTCCTGGAACAGGTTGAAGGACTCGCGCTTGTATTCCTGCTTCGGGTTCTTCTGCGCATAGCCGCGCAGGTGGATGCCGTGGCGCAGGTGATCCATGGTGGACAGGTGGTCCTTCCACAGGTCGTCCAGCACGCGCAGCAGCATCTGCTTCTCGAAGGTGCGCAGGGCTTCTTCGCCGGCGAGGTCTTCCTTCTCGTTGTAGGCAGCCACCAGCTCGGCGAGGATCTTCTCGCGCAGGGTTTCTTCGTAGAGCTTCTCGTCCTCGTCCAGCCACTGCTGAATCGGCAGTTTCAGGGCGAAGTCGCTGTACAGGGCAGCTTCCAGGCCGGCGATATCCCACTGCTCGGGCAGCGACTGCGGCGGGATGTGCTGGCTGATGGTGTTGGCCAGGGTTTCCTCGCGGAACTCGACGATGGTGTCGCCGATGTTGTCGGCCGCCAGCAGGCTGTTGCGCATGTGATAGATCACCTTGCGCTGCTCGTTGGCGACGTCGTCGAACTCCAGCAGTTGCTTACGGATGTCGAAGTTGCGGCCTTCGACCTTGCGCTGCGCCTTTTCGATGGCGTTGGTCACCATGCGGTGCTCGATCGCCTCGCCCGGCTGCATGCCCAGGGCCTTCATGAAGTTCTTCACCCGGTCGGAGGCGAAGATGCGCATCAGGTGGTCTTCCAGCGACAGGTAGAAGCGGCTGGAGCCCGGGTCGCCCTGACGGCCGGCACGGCCGCGCAGCTGGTTGTCGATACGGCGGGATTCGTGGCGCTCGGAAGCGATCACGTGCAGGCCGCCGGCCTCGATGACCTGCTGGTGGCGCTTCTGCCAGTCGGCCTTGATCTGCGCGACCTGCTCGTCGGTGGGGTTCTCCAGCGCAGCGACTTCCACTTCCCAGTTGCCGCCCAGCAGGATGTCGGTACCACGACCGGCCATGTTGGTGGCGATGGTCACCGAGCCCGGACGACCGGCCTGGGCGATGATCTCGGCTTCCTTCTCGTGGTACTTGGCGTTCAGTACCTTGTGCTCGATGCCGGCTTTCTGCAGCAGCTGCGAGACGTATTCGGAGGTCTCCACCGAAGCGGTACCGACCAGGATCGGACGGCCCAGTGCCTGGCACTGCTGCACGTCGGTGATGATGGCGGCGTACTTCTCGTCCTGGGTCAGGTAGACCAGGTCGTTGAAGTCCTTACGGGCGACCGGACGGTGGGTCGGGATCACCACCACGTCCAGGCCGTAGGTCTGGCGGAACTCGAAGGCCTCGGTGTCGGCGGTACCGGTCATGCCGGCCAGCTTGGTGTAGAGTCGGAAGTAGTTCTGGAAGGTGGTCGAGGCCAGGGTCTGGCTCTCGGCCTGGATCGGCAGGTTTTCCTTCGCCTCGATGGCCTGGTGCAGGCCCTCGGAGAGGCGGCGGCCCGGCATGGTACGGCCGGTGTGCTCGTCGATCAGCAGGACCTGGTCGCCCTGGACGATGTATTCCACGTTGCGGTGGAACAGGGTGTGGGCGCGCAGCGCTGCGTAGACGTGGGTCAGCAGGCTGAGGTTGTGCGCCGAGTAGAGGCTCTCGCCCTCGGCCAGCAAGCCGTTCTGGGTCAGCAGTTCCTCGACGTAGGCGTGGCCCTGCTCGTTGAGTTCGACCTGGCGGGTCTTCTCGTCGATGCTGTAGTGGCCCTGCTGGGTCACCTGGCCTTCGACTTCCTCGATGTGACGCTTCAGGCGCGGGATCAGCTTGTTGATCTTGATGTACAGCTCGGAGCTGTCTTCGGCCTGGCCGGAGATGATCAGCGGAGTCCGCGCTTCGTCGATGAGGATGGAGTCCACTTCGTCGACCACGGCGAAGTTCAGCTCGCGCTGGAACTTGTCTTCCAGGCTGAACGCCATGTTGTCGCGCAGGTAGTCGAAACCGAATTCGTTGTTGGTACCGTAGGTGATGTCGGACGCGTAGGCGGCGCGCTTCTCTTCCGGCGGCTGGAACGGGCTGACGATGCCGACGGACAGGCCGAGGAACTCATACAGCGGACGCATCCAGTTGGCGTCGCGGCGGGCCAGGTAGTCGTTCACGGTGACCACGTGCACGCCTTTGCCAGCCAGGGCGTTCAGGTAAACGGCCAGGGTACCCACGAGGGTCTTGCCCTCACCGGTACGCATCTCGGCGATCTTGCCTTCGTGCAGGGTCATACCACCGATCAACTGGACGTCGAAGTGGCGCATGCCCATTACGCGCTTGCCGGCCTCACGGGCCACGGCGAAGGCTTCGGGGAGGATCTGGTCGAGGGTTTCGCCCTTGGCGACGCGCGCCTTGAACTCCTCGGTCTTGGCCTTCAGTTGCTCATCGGAAAGCGCCACCATCTGGGGCTCGAGCGCATTGATGGCCTGGACCTGCTTGACCATGCGCTTTACTTCACGCTCGTTCTTGCTTCCAAAGAGTTTTTTCAACAAAGGCGCAAACATATCGACTGGGTCATCCGAACTGGAGAATTGGAGGGCTGCCCGACTGGCTGGCCGCGGCGCGGAACGGCAACGAAGCGGGCATTCTACCCGGAAACGTGTATGAAAAAAGTGCCGAAGTCATCCTTGGAAGCTTCGCACTCCATGACATTTCGGGCAATGCGTGGACGAATAACTTTTAATCCGTGTGGTTGATATGGTGACGCAGACGCGCAACTTCAAGGTTGCGCCGCGACAAGCATCCTGCAACCGGATGAATCCTCCATCTGCTACCATCGCCCTTTATTCACCCTCGGTTTTTCACCATGGCCTTCCGCCCCCTGCCCGCCCAGGCATCGACCAAGCTGCTGCGCGAAGCCAAGCCCCTGCAATCGCTGTTCGCCGAGGCCCAGCGTCTCTCGCACCTGCAAGAGCTGCTCGACTCGCAGCTGCAGCCCGCCGCACGCCCCTATTGCCGCATCGCCTCCTGGCGCGAAGGCAGCCTGCTGCTGATCGTCACCGACGGCCACTGGGCCACCCGCTTGCGCTACCAGCAGAATCGCCTGCTTCGGCAACTCGCTGCCTATGAGGAATTCCGCGGGCTTGCGCGCATCCTGTTCAAGGTGCAACCGCTCAGTCAGGCCAGCGCCCCGGCACGTACCGTCACGCTGACGGAGTCGGCCGCCGCTACACTCCATGAAGCCGCCGAAGGCATCGACAATCCGCAGCTCAAGGCCGCCCTGGAGCGCCTTGCCAGCCGCAGCCGCAAGCCGAAGGAATAATCAGCAGGCATAAAAAAAGGCCACCCTAGGGTGGCCTTTGAAGTTATTACTGAAGGAAGGAGGTTCCTTTATACGGCCGCAGCGGGTCGCATATAGGAGATCGGCGCGGTCTTGGCGTCCTCGAAGGTCACCACTTCCCAAGCGTCCTTGTCTGCGATGAGGGTACGCAGCAGACGGTTGTTCAGGGCGTGACCGGACTTGTAGCCGATGAACTCGCCGATGAGGCTGTTACCCAACAGGTACAGGTCTCCGATGGCGTCCAGGATCTTGTGCTTGACGAACTCGTCCTCGTAACGAAGACCGTCTTCGTTGAGCACACGATACTCGTCGACCACGATGGCGTTCTCCACGCTGCCACCGAGCGCCAGGTTCTGCGAACGCAGCATCTCGATGTCGCGCATGAACCCGAAGGTACGGGCGCGGCTGACTTCCTTGACGAAGGAAGTGCTGGAGAAGTCCACAACGGCCTTCTGGGTGCGACCACGGAAAACCGGGTGATCGAAGTCGATCTCGAAGCTCACCTTGAAGCCATCGAAGGGAACGAAGGTGGCGCGCTTGTCGCCCTCTTCCACGCTCACTTCGCGCTTGATGCGGATGAACTTCTTCGCCGCTTCCTGCTCTTGCAGGCCAGCGGACTGGATCAGGAATACAAAGGGACCTGCGCTGCCGTCCATGATCGGTACTTCCGATGCGGACAGCTCGACATAGGCGTTGTCGATACCCAGGCCAGCCATGGCCGACAGCAGATGCTCCACGGTATCCACCTTGACGTCACCCTTGATCAGGGTGGTCGACATGGTGGTTTCACCCACGTTCGAAGCTCGAGCGGGGATTTCCACTACCGGGTCGAGATCGGTCCGGCAGAACACGATGCCAGTATCGACGGGAGCCGGCTTCAGGGTCAGGTAAACCTTCTCCCCGGAATGCAGGCCGACACCGGTCGCCCGGATGATGTTCTTCAAGGTGCGTTGTCTGATCATGGCTTTGGCCGCTTTCGCGCAAGTTGCGAACTGTTTTCAACAATGGGCGGCGATGATAGCAGAACCGCCCTTTGCTGAACACCAATCACATTGATACTCCTGATAAATCGACTCAATCGGCCTGACGACGCAGGAAGGCCGGGATGTCCAGGTAGTCCAGATCGTCCTGCGGATTCAGCTTGGCCGCGGTGGCAGCGCCGCCGTGGGACTGGTTGCGCATGACGGTCGGACGGTCCAGGTCACGGTAGTTCACCGACTGCTGCTCGCGCTGTACCGGAGCCTGGGTGCTGACGGCCTGGGTCTGCACGGTGTTGTCGACTACCTTGACCGGCTTCTCCAGGCGAGCGCCCAGGCCGGTGGCGACCACGGTGACGTGCAGCTCGTCGCGCATGTCCGGATCGATCACGGTGCCCACCTTCACGGTGGCGTGCTCGGAAGCGAACTGCTCGATGATGTTACCCACGTCGGAGTATTCGCCCAGGGACAGGTCGGGACCTGCGGTGATGTTCACCAGGATGCCGCGGGCACCCTGCAGGTTGACGTCTTCCAGCAGCGGGTTGCGGATCGCGGCTTCGGTTGCCTCGCGAGCGCGGTTCGGGCCGCTGGCGCAGCCGGTACCCATCATGGCCATGCCCATTTCGCTCATGACGGTCTTCACGTCGGCGAAGTCGACGTTGATCATGCCCGGGCGCTTGATGATGTCGGAGATACCGCGAACGGCACCGGCCAGTACATCGTCAGCCTTGGCGAAGGCGGCCAGCAGGCTCGCGTCCTTGCCCAGGATGGTCAGCAGTTTTTCGTTCGGGATGGTGATCAGCGAGTCGACGCTTTCAGCCAGCGAGCGGATGCCTTCGTCGGCGATCTGCATGCGCTTGCGACCTTCGAACGGGAACGGACGGGTGACCACGGCCACGGTGAGGATGCCCATTTCCTTGGCAACCTCGGCAATGATCGGCGCAGCACCGGTACCGGTACCGCCACCCATGCCAGTGGTGATGAAGACCATGTCGGCGCCTTCCAGGACTTCGGCGATACGCTCGCGGTCCTCGATGGCGGCCTGGCGGCCTACTTCAGGGTTGGCGCCAGCGCCCAGGCCCTTGGTCACGCCCGGGCCGAGTTGCAGCACGGTGCGCGCGGCGATGTTCTTCAGCGCCTGCGCATCGGTGTTGGCGCAAATGAATTCGACGCCATCAACGTTGTTCTTGGCCATGTGGTTCACGGCGTTGCCGCCGCCGCCACCTACGCCGATAACCTTGATGACTGCTGTTTGCGGGACGTTATCTACCAATTCAAACATTTCCCCTCTCCTTCCTTTCTAGTTGTGTCGCCTACGTTTACCGCGGTGGTAAATCAGAAATTGCCCTGGACCCAGCGTTTGAGCTTTTCCAGTACCGGTGTCTTGGGTTCGTCGCTGCTGAAGCTGCTGCCGGACATGGAGATGCCGTCGGACTGCTTCTGCAGCCCGTACATGAGCAGGCCCACACCCGTGGAGTAGATTGGATTGCGCACGACGTCGGTCAGTCCTTTGACGCTGTGAGGTACGCCCAGGCGCACCGGCATGTGAAAGATCTCTTCGGCCAGCTCGACCGCGCCTTCCATCTTGGAAGTGCCACCGGTCAGGACGATCCCGGCAGGAATCAGATCCTCGTAGCCACTGCGGCGCAATTCCGCCTGAACCAGAGTGAACAGCTCGTCGTAACGAGGCTCGACCACTTCGGCAAGCGCCTGGCGCGACAGTTCCCGCGGCGGCCGGTCCCCTACGCTGGGCACCTTGATGGTTTCGCCCGCACCGGCCAGTTTGGCTAGGGCACAAGCATATCGAATCTTGATCTCTTCGGCATATTGAGTCGGGGTGCGCAGCGCCATGGCGATGTCGTTGGTGACCTGATCGCCGGCGATCGGGATCACTGCCGTATGGCGGATGGCGCCTTCGGTGAAGATGGCGATGTCGGTGGTGCCGCCGCCGATGTCCACCAGGCACACGCCCAGCTCCTTTTCGTCCTCGGTGAGCACGGAGTAGGCCGAAGCCAGTTGCTCGAGGATGATGTCGTCCACTTCCAGGCCGCAGCGGCGCACGCATTTCTCGATGTTCTGCGCGGCGTTCACCGCACAGGTCACCACGTGCACCTTGGCTTCCAGGCGCACGCCGGACATGCCCAGCGGCTCGCGCACGCCTTCCTGGTTGTCGATCACGTAGTCCTGGGCCAGGGTGTGCAGCACACGCTGGTCAGCCGGGATGGCCACGGCCTGGGCCGCGTCCAGCACGCGCTCGATGTCCGCACCGCTGACTTCGCGGTCGCGAATCGCCACGATGCCGTGGGAATTCAGGCTGCGGATATGGTTGCCGGCGATGCCGACGAAGGCCGAGTGGATACGGCAGCCCGCCATCTGCTGGGCCTCGTCGATAGCACGCTGAATGGACTGGACGGTGGACTCGATGTTCACCACCACGCCCTTCTTCAGGCCGCGCGACGGGTGCGTCCCGATACCGACGATTTCCAGCTTGCCATCGGCCGCCACCTCACCCACCAGCGCCACCACCTTGGAGGTGCCGATGTCCAGGCCGACGACCATTTTGCCGCTCTGCACGCTTGCCATGTTTATCGAAGTCTCCTCAACTCACTGCACGGCGGTGGTCTGTGCCACCGTCGCTTCCGGCACCGGATCGCGCCACGCCACGGCCAGGCCGTTGGGGTAGCGCATGTCGATGCGCGCAATTTTCGAAATCTGATCTTTCAGCGCCTTGTCGTAGATGGTCACGAACCGGCGAATCTGTTCTACCGCGTGATCGCGGCCCAGCATGATCTCCACGCCCTGCGCGGTACCCAGGGTCCAGGCGCCGCGCGAACTCATGTCCAGGCTGGCGATGGTGAAGCCCAGCGGACGGAGCATCTGGCTGAGAATCTGGTACTGCTGCATCACTTGTTGCTGAGCGCGCTGCGGGCCGGACAGGCGCGGCAGGTGCTCGTAGTTGGCCACTTCGCGCGGGGCGAAGGCCTGGCCCTGGTTGTTCAGCAGCGCTTCGTTGCCCCAGCGGGCGATCGGCAGTTGCTCGTCCAGGCGGATCACCACCTGGTCGGGCCATACGCGACGCACTTCGGCATGGGCGATCCAGGGCATCTGCTCCAGCTCCTGGCGCATGCCGGCCAGGTCGATGGTGAAGAAGCTCGCCGAAACGTAGGAGCTGATCCGCTGCTGCACCGCCTGCTGGCTGATGTAGCTCAGGTCACCTTCCACGCTGACCTTGGCGATCGGGCGGTCCGCATAGGGCAGCGCGTATTGCGCGCCGTAATAGGTGCCAACGCCCAGTACGCCCAGTACCAGCGGCCACAGCAGTACCTTGAGGAAGCCGAAGCTCGGCTTGGGCATGCGCGCGCTCAGCGGCTCCTTGGCCACCAGGCGACTTGCGCCACGGGCCGCCGGCTTGCGTGCGGGCACACGGCCGATACCAGGTTGCTGATGACGAAGCTGAGCGCCGTTCATGGCTTACCCCCTTGCCTCGACGCTGTCGGCGAGGATCGCCA
This sequence comes from Pseudomonas sp. B1-22, assembly GCF_050474425.1. Lineage (NCBI taxonomy): Bacteria > Pseudomonadati > Pseudomonadota > Gammaproteobacteria > Pseudomonadales > Pseudomonadaceae > Pseudomonas > Pseudomonas sp. B1-22. Next base: position 122,462 of record NZ_JBCHVH010000006.1, read on the forward strand.
GCACCAGTTGCTGGAAATCCAGGCCGGCCGCGCGCGCGGCCATGGGCACCAGGCTGTGGTCGGTCATGCCCGGTGCGGTGTTCACTTCCAACAGCCAGAAACGCCCTTGGGCGTCCTGCATCACGTCGGCCCGGCCCCAGCCCTGGATGCCGAGGGCATCGCAGGCGCGCGCGGTCAGGTCCTTGAGCTCTTCTTCCTTGGCAGCGTCGAGGCCGCAGGGAATCTGGTACTGGGTATCGCTGGCCAGGTACTTGGCGTCGTAGTCGTAGAAGGTGTGTGGGGTGCCCAGGCGAATGGGCGGCAGCACCTGGCCACGCAGGACGGCGATGGTGAATTCGGGGCCGCTGATCCACTGCTCGACGAGCACCTGCGAGTCGTACTTCGCTGCACCCTCCCAGGCGGTGATCAGTTCTTCCACGCCATTCACCTTGGCCATGCCGATGCTGGAACCTTCATGGGCCGGTTTGACGATCAGCGGGAAGCCCAGTTCCGCAGCGGCGGCACGGCAATCGGCCTCGCTGCTGAGCACGGCGTATTGGGGCGTCGGCAGGTCGAGGCTCAGCCACACGCGCTTGGTGCGCAGCTTGTCCATGGCCAGCGCAGAGGCCAGCACGCCACTACCGGTGTAGGGAATGCCAGCGACTTCCAGCAGGCCCTGCATGCTGCCGTCTTCACCGCCACGGCCGTGGAGGATGATGAAGGCGCGGTCGATCTTCTCGCTGATCAGGCGCTGCAGCAGGTCATCGCCCACATCGATGCCGAAGGCATCCACGCCAGCGGCCTGCAGCGCTTGCAGGACCATGGCGCCGGACTTCAGCGACACCTCGCGCTCGGCGCTCTTGCCGCCGTAGAGCACGGCGACGCGACCGAAGGCGCTGGGTTCGAAGGCGGATTTGAGGACGTCACTCATGGCTTCTTCCCCTCGGCGCCGGCATCGGCGGCACCGAACATCGGATTCTTGATCAGTTGCGGCGCCAGGCCGCCGATATCGCCGGCCCCCTGGCAGAGCAGGATGTCACCGGGACGCAGCAGCGGCCCCAGCAGCGAAGCGAGGTCGCCACCGCGCTCCAGGTAGATCGGGTCCAACTGGCCGCGCTGGCGGATGCTGTGGCACAGGTGACGGCTGTCGGCACCGGGGATCGGCTCTTCGCCGGCCGGGTAGACCTCCATCAGCATCAGCACGTTGGCTTCGCCCAGCACCTGCACGAAGTCGTCGTACAGGTCGCGGGTGCGGGTGTAGCGGTGCGGCTGGTAGACCATCACCAGACGGCGCTCCGGCCAGCCGCCGCGCACGGCCTTGATCACCGCGGCGACTTCACGCGGGTGGTGCCCATAGTCGTCGACCAGCATCACGCTGCCGCCTTCCACCTGCAGGTCGCCATAGACCTGGAAGCGCCGGCCGACGCCCTGGAAGCCGGACAGGCCCTGGACGATGGCTTCGTCGGAGATGCCCTCGTCGGTGGCGATGACGATGGTCGCCAGGGAGTTCAGCACGTTGTGCAGGCCGGGCATGTTCACCGAAACGTCCAGCGGCTCGCGCTCGGGGCGCAGCACGGTGAACCAGGTGCGCATGCCTTCCTGGCGGATGTTGATGGCGCGGACGTCGGCGTCCTCGCTCAGGCCGTAGGTCACGGTCGGACGGGCGACCTGCGGCAGGATCTCGCGCACCACCGGGTCGTCCACGCAGAGCACGGCCAGACCGTAGAACGGCAGGTTGTGCAGGAAGTCGACGAAGGTACGCTTGAGTTTGTTGAAGTCGCCGCCGTAGGTGCTCATGTGATCGGCGTCGATGTTGGTGACCACCGAGACCATCGGCTGCAGGTGCAGGAAGCTGGCGTCGCTCTCGTCGGCCTCGGCCACCAGGTAGCGGCTGGTGCCCAGCTGCGCGTTGGTGCCGGCGGCGTTCAGGCGGCCGCCGATGACGAAGGTCGGATCCAGGCCACCGGCGGCGAATACCGAGGCGATCAGGCTGGTGGTGGTGGTCTTGCCGTGGGTACCGGCAACGGCGATGCCGTGGCGGTAGCGCATCAGCTCGGCGAGCATCTCGGCGCGGGGCACGACCGGCACGCGGCGATCCAGCGCTGCGGCGACTTCCGGGTTGGCCTTGTTCACCGCGCTGGAAACCACCAGCACGTCGGCGCCGTCGGAGTTTTCCGCACGGTGGCCGATGAAGATTTCGGCGCCGAACTTCTCCAGGCGCTCGGTCACGGGCGAGGCCTTGAGGTCGGAACCGGAGACTTCGTAACCGAGGTTCAGCAACACTTCCGCGATGCCGCACATGCCCACGCCGCCGATGCCGACGAAGTGGATACGACGGATGCGCCGCATGGTGCGGGTAACGCCGGTGGGTTCTTTAACCACGGGCCACCTCCAGGCAGGCATCGACTACCGTACGGGTAGCCTCGGGCTTGGCCAGACTGCGAGCGCGGTCGGCCATGCGGGTCAGGGAATCGGGATGCATCAATACCTCGGACAACTGCGCGGCCAGGTCGGCGGCGCTGGTAGATTTCTGTGGCAGCAGGTGGGCGGCGCCCTCCCGCACCAGGAATTCGGCGTTCTTGGTCTGGTGGTCGTCGATCGCGTGGGGCAGCGGCACCAGGAAGGACGGCAGGCCGGCGGCGGTCAACTCGCTGACGGTCAGCGCACCGGCGCGGCAGATCACCAGATCAGCCCAGGCGTAGGCGGCGGCCATGTCGGCAATGAATGGAGCGACGTCGGCTTCGACACCCGCAGTGCGATAACGCTCCGCAGTGACCTGGTCATGCTGACGACCGGCCTGATGGCGAATCGCCGGGCGAGCGTCGGCGGGAATCTGCGCCAGCGCTTCGGGGATCAGTTTGTTCAACGGCTCGGCGCCCAGGCTACCGCCCAGCACCAGCAGATTGACGCGGCGCCCCTGCAGCGGCGCGCGGGCGCCCTCTTCCAGGAACAGTTCGGCGCGCACCGGGTTGCCGGTGGTCAGGCGCTTGGCGCTGGCGTCGAAGGTGTCCGGGAAGGCTTCGCAGACCCGCTTGGCCAGCGGCGCGAGGCTGCGGTTGGCGGTGCCGGCAACGGCGTTCTGCTCATGGATCACCAGCGGCACACCGGACAGTTTGGCGGCCAGGCCACCCGGACCGGTGACGTAGCCACCCAGGCCGAGCACGCAGACCGGCTTCAACTGACGAACCACGCCGATGGCCTGGAACAGCGACTTGAGCAGGTCGAACGGCGCACGCAGCAGGGACTTCAGGCCCTTGCCACGCAGGCCGCTGACGTTGATCAGGTGCAGCGGCAGGCCGGCCTTGGGTACCAGGTCATTTTCGATACCACGCGGCGTGCCCAGCCAGTGCACGCTGTAACCGCGCGCCTGGAACTCGCGGGCGCAGGCCAGGGCCGGGAACACATGCCCGCCGGTGCCGCCTGCCATGATCAGGACGTTACCTTTCATCGGCAAAGTCCTCTTCGCTGAATTCATATTCCTCGCTACCCATCACGGTGCGACGTTCCCATTCGATGCGCAGCAGCATTCCCAGCTGGGCGCAGCAGATCACCAGCGAGCTGCCGCCGTAGCTGAGGAACGGCAGGGTCAGGCCCTTGGTCGGCAGCAGGCCGACGTTCACGCCCACGTTGATCAGGAACTGGCCGATCCACAGGAAGGCCAGGCCGTAGGCCACGTAGGCGGAGAAGTACTGTTTCGACTGTTCGGCCCAGATGCCGATGTACAGCGCGCGCAGGCTGACGAAGACGAACAGCGCCACGGTGGCCATGGCACCGACGATGCCGAGCTCCTCCGCGAGCACGGCGAACACGAAGTCGGTATGCGCCTCGGGCAGGTAGAACTGCTTCTGGATGCTGTTGCCCAGGCCCATGCCGGTCCAGCCTCCGCGCCCGAAGGCGATCAGCGCCTGGCTGAGCTGGTAGCCAGCGCCGAACTGGTCGGCCCAGGGGTCGGTGAAGTTGGTCAGGCGCGCCATCCGGTAGGGCTGGGTCTGGATCAGCAGCACCACCGCACCGATGGCCAGTGCCACCATCAGGCCGAAGCGGAACAGCCCGACACCGCCGAGGAACAGCATGGCGGCAGCGGCGCCCATCATCACCACGGTGGCACCGAAGTCGGGCTCGCGCAGCAGCAGGCCGGCCATCGGCAGCAGCACCACGAAGGGCTTGAAGAACCCGAGCCAGCTTTCGCGTACTTCTTCCTGGCGGCGCACCAGATAACCAGCCATGAAGATCACCACGAAGACCTTGGCGATCTCCGAGGGTTGAATGTTGAACAGACCGAAGCCGATCCAGCGCATCGAGCCGTTCACCTCGCGGCCGATGCCGGGGGTGATTACCAGCACCAGCAACCCGAAGGCGATGGCCAGCAACTTCCAGCCCAGGCGCTGCCAGGTTTCCATCGGGACCATCATGGTCAGGCCGCAGGCGACGAAGCCGATGGCCAGGTAGATCAGGTGACGGACCGAGAAGTACAGCGGGTTGCCGGACTGCGCCGCCGCTACCTCGGACGACGCCGAGGTGACCATCACCAGCCCCAGGCCGAGCAGTGCCAGGCAACCCGCCAGCAGCGGGAAGTCGATGTCGATGCCATGGCGGCTGATCAGCGGGGACGGATAGGGGCGCAGGAAGGAGAACATCAGGCGAGCTCCTCCACGGCCTTGGCGAACAGACGGCCGCGCTCTTCGTAGTTCTTGAACATGTCCAGGCTCGCGCAGGCCGGCGACAGCAGCACGGCATCGCCCGACAACGCCAGGTCGGCGGCATGCTCGACGGCTTCGTCCAGGGTATTCACGCGAACCTTGGGCACGGTGTTGCCGATGGCCGCACCGACCCGTTCGGCATCACGCCCCAGCAGTACCACTGCGCGGCAATGCTGTTCCACGGGGCCACGCAGGTCACTGAAGTCGGCGCCCTTGCCATCGCCACCGGCGACCAGTACCAGCTTGCCGTCGATATCGGCACCCAGGCCTTCGATGGCGGCCAGGGCCGCACCGACGTTGGTGGCCTTGGAGTCGTCGTAGTAATTCACGCCGTTGCGCTCGCGCACCCACTGGCAGCGATGGGCGAGACCGGCGAACTCGCGCAGGGTCTGCAGCATCGGCTCGAACGGCAGGCCAATGGCATGGCCGAGCGCCAACGCAGCCAGGGCGTTGGACTGGTTGTGCGCACCGCGAATTTTCAGCTCACGGGCCGGCATCAGTTTGTCGAACTGGAAGGCCAGCCATTTCTCGCCGTCTTCTTCGATCAGGCCGAAGGCCTTGAAGTCAGGCTTGTTGATGCCGAAGGTCCAGCACGGCACGTTGTCGGCGATCAGCGGACGGCTCAGCGGGTCGGCACGGTTCACCACGACCTGCTTGGCGCCGCGGAAGATGCGGTGCTTGGCCAGGTGGTAGTCGGCCATGCCGTCGTAGCGGTCCATGTGGTCTTCGCTGACGTTCAGGCAGGTGGCGACTTCGGCGTCCAGGCGCTCGCAGGTTTCCAGCTGGAAGCTGGACAGCTCCACCACGTACAGCTCGACGTCATCGGCCAGCAGGTCCAGCGCCGGAGTGCCAAGGTTGCCGCCGACAGCGACACGCTTGCCGGCCGCCTTGGCCATGTCGCCCACCAGGGTGGTGACGGTGCTCTTGGCATTGGAACCGGTGATGGCAACGATCGGCGCCTTCGCGTGACGCGCGAACAGGTCGACGTCGCCGGACATGCGCACGCCGCGGGCGGCGGCTTCCACCAGCGCCGGGACGCGCAGCGACAGGCCCGGGCTCACGTAGAGCTCCGAGGCGCGGCAGAGGAAATCGGCGTCGAGGTCGCCGCAGCGCACCTCGACCTGCGGGTACTGCTCGCGCAGGGTCGCCAGCTCCGGCGGATTCGCGCGCGTATCGGCCACGGCAAAGGACACACCCTGGCGCGCCAGGTAGCGCACCAGGGACATGCCGCTCTTGCCGAGGCCGACAACGATGCGGAATTGGTCGGAAGCGATCAGGCTCATGCTCGATCAGTCCTCAACGCAGTTTCAACGTGGCCAGGCCGATCAGCACGAGAATCACCGTGATGATCCAGAAGCGCACGATCACGCGCGGTTCAGGCCAGCCCTTGAGTTCGAAGTGGTGATGGATCGGCGCCATGCGGAACACCCGCTTGCCAGTCAACTTGAAGGAGGCGACCTGGATCACCACCGAAAGGGTTTCCATGACGAACACGCCGCCCATGATGAACAGCACGATTTCCTGGCGGACGATCACGGCGATGGTTCCCAGCGCGGCGCCGAGCGCCAGCGCGCCGACGTCACCCATGAAGACCTGCGCCGGGTAGGTGTTGAACCAGAGGAAGCCCAGGCCCGCGCCGACGATGGCGGCGCAGAAGATGATCAACTCGCCCGCCCCCGGAACGCTGGGGATCAGCAGGTATTCGGCGAATTTGATGTTGCCCGACAGGTAGCAGAAGATGCCCAGCGCGCCGCCGACCATCACGGTGGGCATGATGGCCAGGCCGTCGAGGCCGTCGGTCAGGTTCACTGCGTTGCTGGAGCCGACGATCACGAAGTAGGTCAGCACCACGAAGAAGATGCCCAGCGGGATCTCGATGTTCTTCAGCAGCGGCACGATCAGGGTGGTCTCGACCGGCGTCTCGGCCGTCATATAAAGGAAGATCGCAGCACCCAGGCCGAATACCGACTGCCAGAAATACTTCCAGCGACTCGGCAGGCCGCGGGAGTTCTTCTCGATCACCTTGCGGTAGTCATCCACCCAGCCGATGGCGCCGAACAGCAGGGTCACCGCCAGCACGACCCAGACGTAGCGGTTCGACCAGTCAGCCCACAGCAAGGTGCTGATGGCGATGGCGGTCAGGATCAGCGCACCGCCCATGGTCGGGGTGCCCTTCTTCGACAGGTGCGATTGCGGACCGTCGTTGCGCACGGCCTGGCCGATCTGGCGGATCTGCAGGGTGCGGATCATCCACGGCCCCAGCCAAAGCGACAGGACGAGCGCGGTCAGCACGCTCAGGATGCCGCGCAGGGTCAGGTACTGGAAGACGCCGAAGCCCTTGTGGAACTGTTGCAGGTACTCGGCGAGCAGCAGCAGCATTTAGTGACTCTCCTCGGAGGAACCGCACAGCGCCGCGACGACCTTGTCCATCGCCGCGCTGCGGGAACCCTTGATCAGAATGGTGGTTGTCGGGGCCTCGTCGGCCAGGGCGCTGATCAGGCTGGCCTGATCGGCGAAGTGCCGGCCCGCGGAACCGAACGCCTGCACGGCGTGGCTCATCAGCGGTCCGACGGCATAGAGCGCGGTGACTTTGCCCAGGGCATAAGCTCCCACTTCACGGTGGGAAGATTCCGCCCAAGCCCCCAGCTCGCCCATGTCCCCAAGGACCAGGACGGTCCGGCCGGAAAAGCCGGCGAGTATATCAATCGCCGCGCAGATTGAAGCCGGGTTGGCGTTGTAGCTGTCGTCGATCACACGCATGCCGTTCGTCGCCAGTTGGGCTACGGCGCGGCCTTTGACCGGCTGCAGGTTCTGCAGGCCGGAAACCATCCCGACCAGCGGCACGCCAAGGGCGTGGGCGGCAGCGATGGCGGCCAGGGCATTGGTGACATTGTGCTCACCCAACAGATTCAGCTGGATGTGCGCCTCGCCAGCCGGGCCGTGCAGGGTGAAACCCGGGCAACCACGGGCATCGCGCTTCACATCGCTGGCGCGGAAGTCGGCACGGGCGTCGTGCAGGCCGAAGCTGGTAACGCGGCGACCGGCGGCGCGGGCCTGCCAGGTGTCGAAGGCCTTGTCGTCGCGATTGAGGATGGCCACGCCGTCGGCGGCCAGCCCTTCGAGAATCTCGCCCTTGGCCAGGACGATCTTGTCCTGCCCGCCGAACTCGCCCACGTGGGCGGTGCCGGCATTGGTGATGATGGCGACCTGAGGACGGGTCAGCGCGACGGTGTAGGCGATCTCGCCGACACGATTGGCGCCCAGCTCGATCACTGCACTCCTGTGCTCGGGTGCCAGCTGCAGCAGGGTCAGCGGCGCGCCGAGGTCATTGTTCAGGTTGCCCCGGGTCGCCAGGACATCGCCCTGGGTACGCAGGATGCTGGCGAGCATTTCCTTCACGGTGGTCTTGCCGCTGGAGCCGGTGACGGCGGCGACGCGGCCGGTGAAGGCATTGCGATTCAGCGCGCCCAGTCGGCCCAGCGCGATACGGGTGTCTTTCACGACCAGCTGCGGCAACGGCGCACCGGCCACTTCACGCTCCACCAGCGCGGCGACGGCGCCCTTGGCGGCGACGTCGGCCAGGTAGTCATGGCCGTCGAATCGCGGACCGGTCAGGGCGATGAACAGTTGGCCCGGCACGATGGCCCGGCTGTCGGTGCTCACGGCGTCGAAGGCGACGTCCGCGCCAACCACACGGCCTTCGAGCGCGCCGGCGACTTCGTTGAGCGAAAGGGGCTTAAGCACGCTTCACCTCCCAGGCAGCCAGCGCCTTGGCGGCTTGGTCCAGATCGGAGAACGGATGGCGAACGCCGTCGATCTCCTGGTAATCCTCGTGTCCCTTGCCAGCCAGCAGCACGACGTCATCGACGCCGGCGGAGGCGATCAGGCGGGCGATGGCCTCACCACGACCCGGGACGAACTCGACAGACTCGGGCTTGGCGAAACCGGCGCGAATGTCGGCGATGATCGCGTCGCTCTTCTCGGTGCGCGGGTTGTCGTCGGTGACCAGCACGCGGTCGGCATGCTGCTCGGCGATCTGCGCCATGATCGGCCGCTTGCCGCTGTCACGGTCGCCGCCACAACCGAACAGGCAGAGCAGTTGGCCGTGCACGTGCGGGCGCAGGGCCAGCAGGACTTTCTCCAGGGCATCCGGGGTGTGGGCGTAATCGACCACCACCAGCGGCTTCTCGCCGCCACCCAGGCGCTGCATGCGGCCGATCGGACCTTCCAGTTGCGACAGCACCTTGAGCACTTCGCCCAGCGGGTAATCCAGGCCTAGCAGCGCGCCGACCACAGCCAGCAGGTTGCTCAGGTTGAACTTGCCCAGCAGCGAGCTGCGCAGCAGGCCCTCGCCTTGCGGAGTGACGATCTGCGCCTGTACGCCGGCGTCGCTGAACGTGGCTTCGCGGCAATAGATGTAGGCCGACGGGTCGATCAGGCTGTAACCCATCAGACGGGATTCGTGAGACTCGGCGGCCAGTTGGCGACCGAAGTCGTCGTCCAGGTTGATGACCCGGCAGCGCAGGCCCTGCCAGGCGAACAGCTTGGCCTTGGCGGCACCATAGGCTTCCATCGAGCCGTGGTAATCCAGGTGGTCGCGGGACAGATTGGTGAACACTGCTACGTCGAAGCCCAGCGCGGCGACGCGACCTTGCTCCAGGCCATGGGACGACACTTCCATCGCCACCGCCTTGGCGCCGGCCTGCTTCAGGCGCGCCAGGGTCGCCTGCACCGCAAGCGGGTCCGGAGTGGTATGACGGCCGCTTTCCAGCGCGCCGTAGAAACCGGTGCCGAGGGTGCCGACGATGCCGCAGCGCTCGCCCAGCAGGTCCAGCGCCTGGGCAACCAGCTGGCTGACGCTGGTCTTGCCGTTGGTTCCGGTCACGCCGACTAGGTCGACGCCGCGGCTCGGCTCGCCATAGAAGCGCCCGGCGATGGCGGAGAGCTGCCTGGCCAGGCCCTTGATGGCGATCATCGGCACATCGCTGGGCGGCAGATCTGCAGCGCCTTCGGCCTCGTAAGCGACGGCAGCGGCACCCTGCGTGAGCGCAGCGGCAATGTGCGCGCGGCCATCCTGGCGACCACCCGGCACGGCCAGGAACAGGTCACCCGGCTTCACGGTGCGGCTATCCAGGGTCAGCTCGCGGATCAGCTCGCCGCTTTCAGCTTGCGGCAGCAGTTGGTTCAGGCTCATCGGCATCAGCCACGCCCTCCTTTGGTAGCGGGCGCAGCATCGGCTTGCTGCTGTGGAGCCGCCGGAGGCAGATTGTCTGGCGGCACATTCATCAGGCGCAGCGTGCCGGACATCACCTTGCTGAACACCGGCGCGGACACCAGGCCACCGAAGTAGCCGGCCTTGCTGGGTTCATCGATGACCACTACGGCGACATAGCGCGGATTGCTCATCGGCGCGAAGCCGGCGAACAGGGAGCGGTAGGAGTTCTCGGCATAACCCTTGGTGCCGACCTGTGCCTTACGTGCAGTACCGGACTTGCCAGCCACGTGATAGCCCGGGACCTGGGCGCGGTACACGCCGTTGGGCGCTTCGATGACCTGCTGCAGCATGCCCTGCATGGTCTTGGCAACCGGCTCGGGAATGACCTGGGTAGCATCGGCCGGACGATCGGCACGGACCATGGTCAGCGGCACGCTGCGGCCATTGTTTGCCAGTGCCGCGTAGGCATGGGCCAGCTGGATGGCAGTGACCGACAGGCCATAGCCATAGGACAGGGTTGCCGTCTCGGCCTTGCGCCATTCACGGTAGTTCGGCAGGTTGCCGACGCGCTCGCCGGGGAAGCCCAGGCCGGTATCCTGGCCGAGGCCGACCTTCTGCATCAGGGTGTAAATGGCTTCGCCGCCGATATCGAAGGCGACCTTGCTCATGCCCACGTTACTGGAGCGGATCAGGATGCCGGTCAGGTCCAGCACCGGGCCTTCGGTACGGGATACGTCGCGAATGGTGTAGCGGCCGATCTGCAGGGTACCGGGGTAGACCTCGACCTTGTCGGTGGGCTTCCAGCGGCCGGTTTCCAGCGCCGCGCTCATGGAAAACGGCTTCATGGTCGAACCCGGCTCGAATACGTCGATCATGGCGCGGTTGCGCATCATCGCCGGCTGCAGGTTGCGACGGTTGTTCGGGTTGTAGGTCGGCTGGTTGGCCATGGCCAGCACTTCGCCGGTCTTCACGTCGAGAATCACCAGGCTGCCGGCCTTGGCGCCGTTCTCCACCAGCGCGTTGCGCAGCTCGCGGTTGGCGAGGTACTGCAGGCGCAGGTCGATGGACAGCGCGAGGGTCTTGCCGGCCTTGGCGTTACGGGTCACCTGCACGTCGCGAATCAGGTGACCGCGGCGATCCTTGAGCACCTGGCGCTTGCCCGGCACACCGGCCAGCCAGCTGTCGAAGGCCAGTTCAACGCCTTCACGGCCACGGTCATCCACGTCGGTGAAGCCCACGACCTGGGCCGCGACTTCGCCGGACGGATAGAAGCGACGGAATTCCTCGACCGAGTAGACGCCCGGGATGCGATGGGCTTTCACCTGGGCCATCACGGCTTCGCCCTGCTCGGGCGTCAGGCCACGGACCAGATAGATGAACTCCTTGTCGGCATTCTGATCCAGGCGTTCGGCCAGGGCGGCTTGCGGCTGACCCAGCGCTTCGGCCAGGAAGCCCCACTTGTCGCGTTCGAGCACCAGCTCCTTCGGGTTGGCCCAGAGCGTGGCGACCGGGGTACTGACGGCCAGCGGCTCGCCGTTGCGGTCGGTGATCAGGCCACGGTGCGCGGGAATGGAAATGTGACGCACGCTACGCGCATCGCCCTGGCCTTTCAGGAAGTCATGGTCGATGACGTGCAGGTCGACGATACGCCAGGCGATGGCCGCCACCATCGCCAGCAGCAGGCCGATGACGACGCGGAAGCGCCAGGGATAGCGGGCTCCGGGCAGATGCTTCATGGCGCCACCATGATGACTTCGGTCGGATCGGGCACGCGCATCTTCAGCTGGTCAGTCGCCAGAGCCTCGATGCGGCTGTGCGCGGTCCAGGTGCTTTGTTCGAGGATCAGCCGGCCGTACTCGGCCTGCGCCTTGTCGCGCACGTTGAGTTCGGTGTACAGCGAGTTGAGCAACTGGCGGTTCCAGTACGCGCTGTAGGACACGGAGATCGCCGACAGCAGCACGCCGATGAACAACAGCAGCATGAAGAAGCTGCCGGTCGGCAGGCGCTTGGCGAAGAGGCGGCTCATCTCAGCTTCTCCGCAATGCGCATGACCGCGCTGCGGGAGCGCGGGTTGGCCTTCAGCTCGGCCTCGGAGGCGTAGACCGGCTTGCCGATCAGTTTCAGGCGCGGCTCGAAGGGCTTGACCTGGATCGGCAGGTTGCGCGGCAGGTTGTCCGCCTCACCTTTCACCTGCTTGCGCATGAACTGCTTGACGATGCGGTCTTCCAGCGAGTGGAAGCTGATCACGACCAGGCGACCGCCCACGGCCAGGCCTTCCAGCGCGGCGTCGAGACCACGCTCCAGATCGCCCAGTTCGTTGTTGATGAAGATACGCAGCCCCTGGAAGGCGCGGGTCGCAGGGTTCTTGCCCTTCTCCCAGGCCGGATTGGCCTCGGTGATCACGGCAGCCAGATCGGCAGTGCGCTCGAACGGCTTTTCCGCACGGCGCTGCACGATGGCGCGCGCCATGCGCTTGGCGAAGCGCTCTTCGCCGTAATCCTTGAACACACGGGCGATCTCGTCCTCCGCGGCAGTGGCGATCCACTGCGCGGCGCTGACGCCCTGGTCCGGATTCATGCGCATGTCCAGCGGGCCGTCATTGAGGAAGCTGAAGCCGCGCTCCGGATCATCCAGCTGCGGCGAGGACACGCCCAGGTCCAGCAGCACGCCGTTCACGCTGCCCTGCAGGCCGCGCGCGGTGAACTCTTCGGCCATCTCGGCGAAGGACCTTTGCACAATGACGAAGCGGCCGTCTTCGGCCGCCAGTGTTTTTCCCGTCGCGATCGCTTGGGGGTCCTTGTCGAACCCGAGCAGTTGACCGCCCGGCCCGAGCTTGCCAAGCAAGGCGCGGCTGTGCCCTCCCCTTCCGAAGGTTCCATCCACATAGCGGCCGTCCGCCACGGGGGCCAGCGCTTCGACGGCCTCCTCGAGTAGAACGGTGATGTGTTGGAAGGTACTGGTCACAGGCAGGCTCACAGAATAAGGTCGCGCAATTCATCCGGCAGGCCGCCGGGCTCTTTGATGGCTGCGAGATCGGCCTCGGCAACCACATTCCACTTGTCTTCGTCCCACAGCTGGAACTTGTTCAGCTGGCCGACCAGCATCGCCCGCTTGTCCAGGCCGGCGTATTCGCGAAGCCGCGGCGGAACGAGAAAGCGCCCGGCGCTATCCAGCTCGATGTCCACGGCATTGCCAATCAGCAAACGCTGCAGGCGCCGCGTTTCTTCACGCAGCGACGGCAGTTCACGCAGCTTGGCTTCGATGAGTTCCCATTCAGGGAGGGGGTATACGGTGAGGCAGGTGTCGACGGCATCGATGGTGACGATGAGCTGGCCATTGCAACGCGAAACGAGCTCGTCACGATACCGACTCGGCATCGCGAGGCGCCCTTTGGCGTCGAGACTGATGGCGTTAGCTCCGCGAAACACGTCAGCGCTTCCCCTGTGGTTGGCTATCCATGCCTGTTGATCCCACTTTTACCCACTTCGTACCACTTCCGCACACTATAGAAATCCGCGCTCCCCACCGTCAAGGCGAGCCAGAGGGGAAAAATCCTTACAGGACCGAGATTTAGCGTGCTTTTGGAAGGTTTCGGGAGGAAATTTGACGCGCCTGGAACGAGAAAAGCCCAGTGTTTTCAAAACACTGGGCTTTCACACTTAAAGTGATTTCTTAAGTTTGTAACTTCTTCCAATCAGCGACAAATGGTCATGGTGGGAAGAAGTGGGGGAAAAGTGGTGAGAGTCGGTCTGTAAGCCGGGTTCTGTCGAGGACAGCCATTCCTCTGGGACATACATCACTGCATGCCTCAAGCGACCTACCCGAATCCAACGCGGGCCGCGCCAATGGATTCCTATTTGGTCTTGCTCCGAGTGGGGTTTACCTAGCCACGAACTGTTGCCAGCCGTGCGGTGCGCTCTTACCGCACCTTTTCACCCTTACCGGCGCTGATGCGCTTAGGCGGTTATTTTCTGTGGCACTTTCCGTAGGCTCGCGCCTCCCAGGCGTTACCTGGCACTCTGCCCTATGGAGCCCGGACTTTCCTCCACCCCGTGATGGAACACCACGAAACAGCGACTGTCCAACCAACTCTCAGTTCGTAAGGTTAGCGGTTGGCGAGGCGCAGAACAAGCTCAAGCCTTGCCCTGGCGCTCCAGCGCGATCTGGTACAGCTGGTTCTTGCGCGCTCCGGTGATCTCCGCCGCCAGCGCTGCCGCACGCTTCACCGGCAATTCGACCAGCAGCAGGTCGAGCACGCGCAATGTGTGCGCATCCACCACCTCTTCCCCCTCCGGCGCCGGTTTGCCCGCCACCAACAGCACACACTCGCCGCGCTGCTGGTTGCTGTCGGCGGCGACGAACTCGCGCAACTCGCCCAGCGGCAGCCCCTTCAGGGTCTCGAAGGTCTTGGTCAACTCACGCGCCATCACCGCCGGGCGCTCGCTGCCGAAGATCGACGCCATGTCCTCGATGCATTCCAGCAGTCGATGCGGCGCCTCATAGAAGATCAAGGTGCGCGGCTCCTCCAGCAGCCCCTCCAGGCGACCACGACGCCCAGCCGCCTTGGCTGGCAGGAAGCCCTCGAAAACGAAACGGTCCGACGGCAACCCGGCTGCGGACAACGCGGCGATCAGCGCACAGGCGCCCGGCACCGGAACCACCTGGACGCCCGCGGCGCGCGCCTGGCGCACCAGGTGATAGCCCGGATCGGAAATCAGCGGAGTGCCCGCATCGGAGATCAGCGCCACGTCATCACCCGCCTGCAGCCTGGTCAGGAAGCGGCCACCCTGCTCGCGCTCATTGTGCTCATGACAGGCAGCCAGCGGCGTTTCGATGCCGAAATGCTGCAGCAGGCGCACCGAGTGACGGGTGTCTTCGGCGGCGATCAGCGACACGTCGCGCAGCACCTTGAGCGCGCGGGCGCTGATGTCGTCCAGATTGCCGATGGGGGTAGCCACTACATAGAGAGTGCCGAAGGTCACGCGGGAGAACCTCGCCGGGAGTGTCGGAAAAGACGCATTGTATCCCGTTTCCGCCTGCCGCCATCGCGTCACCCTCGCCGCTTGGGTACAATCGCCAGTTCTTTGAATGCGTCACGAGAAGCCCGATATGATCGCTCGCCTGCGTCCGCTTTCCGCTCTGTTCCTTGCCGGTCTGCTCACCGCCTGCGCCACTTCCCCGTCGTCCAATCTCGGCGAACTGCCGCGCACCCCGGATGCCAGCATCGAACAGCTGCTACAGCAGGCCTCCACCGCCAAGCCTGACGAAGCCGCCGTGCTGCGTCTTTCCGCAGCAGACCTTGCCTATAAGCAAAAGGACTTCGGCCGCTCCACCCAGATCCTCGACCAGACGCCGATGGACAGCCTGAAGCCGGCCCAGCAGGTCTTCGCCAGCACCCTGCGCGCCCAGCTCGAACTGGCCCGCAACAAACCCAAGGCAGCGCTGAAGGCTTTCGAGAATCCCAACTTCCAGCGCCTGGGTGAAATGCCGACCGACCTGCAGGCCCGCGCCGGGATGGTCAAGGCCCTCGCACTGGCCGCCGACGGCCAGGCCCTGAGCGCTGCCCGCGAGCGCGTGTTCATCGACCCGCTGCTCAACGCCGAAGCCAGCAAGAGCAACCACGAAGCCATCTGGACCCTGGTCTCCGGCCTGCCGGTCGAGCAATTGCAGCCCACCGCCAACGAAGGCGACCTGAACGGCTGGCTGGAGCTGGCACGCATTACCAAGACCTCGTCGACGCTGCAGGAGCAGCAATCCAACATCGACAAGTGGGTCGCCCAGAACCCCGACCACCCGGCCGCCAAGCAACTGCCGGACGCCCTGACCAAGCTGAAGTCCCTGGCCGCCCAGCCGCTGAACACCATCGGCCTGCTGCTGCCGCAACAAGGCCAGCTGGCCTCCGTGGCCCGCGCCCTGCAGGACGGCTTCCTGGCCGCCCACTATCAGGCCCAGCAAGGCGGCCAAGCACAGCCGGCGATCAAGATCTACGACAGCAGCCAGGTTCGCTCGCTGGATGAGTTCTACCGCCAGGCCCAGGCCGACGGCGTACAGCTGGTCGTAGGCCCGCTGGAGAAGAACCTGGTCAAGCAATTGAACAGCCAGCAGCAACTGCCGATCACCACCCTCGCCCTGAACTACAGCGACGGCAACCAGGAAGGCCCGGCCCAACTGTTCCAGTTCGGTCTGTCCGCCGAGGACGAAGCCCGCGAAGTCGCCAATCGCGCCTGGAGCGACGGCATGCGCCGCGCCGTAGCCCTGGTGCCGCGTGGCGAATGGGGCGACCGTGTCCTGGCCTCCTTCAGCCGCAACTGGCAAGCCGCCGGCGGCACCCTGATCGCCGCCGAACACGTCGACCAGCCGGTTGAGCTGGCCCGCCAGATCGCCGACCTGCTGCAACTGCGCCAGAGCGAAGGGCGCGCCAAGCGCCTGCAGGGCGTGCTCGACAGCAGCGTCGACACCCAGCCGTCGCGCCGCCAGGACATCGACTTCATCTTCCTCGCCGCCACTCCGCAACAGGCTCGCCAGATCAAACCGACCCTGGCCTTCCAGTACGCAGGCGACCTGCCGGTCTACGCCACCTCCAACCTGTACAGCGGCGTGAACAACCCGGCGCAGGACCAGGACCTGAACGGCATCCGCTTCTGCGAAACCCCGTGGCTGCTGGAGCCGAACAACGCGCTGCGCCAACAGGTCGCGGCACAATGGCCGGCCGCCAACGGCAGCCTCGGCCGCCTCTACGCCATGGGTGCCGACGCCTACCAACTGGCCCCGCGCCTGCCGGAGCTCAAAGCCGTGCCGAGCATGCAGCTCGACGGCCTGACCGGCACCCTGAGCGTAAACGCAGGCCAGCGCGTCGAGCGTCACCTGCCCTGGGCCGAGTTCAAGAACGGCCAGGTGCAACCGCTGGAGAACAGCGGTATTTGATCGGCAACAGCCCCTCCCAGAAGGCCGGGCGCGAGGCGGAAGCCAGCGCCCGCGCCCATCTCGAACAGCATGGGCTGCGCCTGCTGGCGCAGAACTGGACGTGTCGCCGCGGCGAGCTCGATCTGGTCATGCTGGACGGCGATACAGTAGTATTCGTCGAAGTTCGCTCCCGCCGGCACGATGCCTGGGGAGGAGCGCTGGAAAGTGTGGACTCGCGCAAGCGTCAGCGCCTGACCGCCGCCGCCGAACACTTCCTGCAACAGAACGCCCGCTGGAGCAGACACCCCTGCCGGTTCGACATCGTCGCCATCGACCGTCGAACCCCAGGCTCCGCAGGGCATTTGAACTGGATCCCCAACGCCTTTGACACCTGATCAGACGCCCGACGAAAGGTCATCCCTGATGGACATGCAATCCCGTATCCGCCAGCTCTTCCATGCCAGCATCGAGACCAAGCAACAGGCCACCGAGGTGCTCATCCCGCATATCGAGCAGGCCAGCATGGTGATGGTCAACGCCCTGCTGAACGAGGGCAAGATTCTCTCCTGCGGCAACGGCGGCTCCGCCGGCGACGCCCAGCACTTCTCCTCCGAACTGCTGAACCGCTTCGAACGCGAGCGTCCGAGCCTGCCGGCGGTCGCCCTGACCACCGACAGCTCCACCATCACCTCGATTGCCAACGACTACAGCTACAACGAAGTCTTCTCCAAGCAGATCCGCGCCCTGGGCCAACCGGGTGACGTACTGCTGGCGATCTCCACCAGCGGCAACTCGGCAAACGTCATTCAGGCGATCCAGGCCGCACATGATCGCGAAATGGTTGTCGTAGCTCTGACCGGCCGCGACGGCGGCAACATGGCATCGCTGCTGCTGCCAGAAGACGTGGAAATCCGCGTCCCGGCCAAGGTCACCGCACGCATCCAGGAAGTCCACCTGCTGGTCATCCATTGCCTGTGCGACCTAATTGACCGTCAACTGTTCGGGAGTGAAGAATGACCCGCACCCCTCTGATCGCGGCCATGCTGGCCGTGACCATGGCCCTGGGTGGCTGCACCAGTTTCGTCAGCGCCACCCGCGACAAACCGATCGACGATGACAAGGGCACCCGCACCCTTGGCAGCAAGATCGACGACTCGCTGATCGAAACCAAGGTGGCGGTGAACATCGCCAAGGCGGACCCAGCCCTCGACCGCGACTCCCACATCGTCGTGATCAGCTACAACGGCGTGGTACTGCTGGCCGGCCAGACTCCGCGCGCAGACCTGAAGAACAAGGCCGAACAGGCCGCCCGGGAAACGCAGAAGGTCAAGACCGTGCACAACGAGCTGCAGATCCTGCAGCCCTCCTCCCTGGCCGCACGCAGTAACGACACCTGGCTGACCACCAAGATCAAGAGCCAGATGCTGGCGGATGCCAATGTTCCCTCCACTCGCATCAAGGTCCTGACCGAGAACGGCATCGTCTACATGCTGGGCCTGGTGACCAAGCGCGAAGGCGACCTGGCCACCCAGGTGGTACAGGGCGTGGACGGCGTGCAGAAGATCGTCCGCCTGTTCGAGTACATCGACTGAGCGAACCAATTACTGCAGGATTGCAGGCATGAAAAAGGCGACCCTCGGGTCGCCTTTTTTATTACTTCACCACCTTGAGGCTTGGCCGGCCACTGGGGCGCGGCGGCTCGTCGGACGGGCCATCGTCCGGCAGATCCTCGTCATCGGTCGGCACCGGCGGCTCCAGGTCGAAGACCATGCCCTGACCGTTCTCCCGCGCATAGATGGCCATCACGGCCTGGGACGGGATGTACAGGCTCTGGGCGACGCCGCCGAAGCGGCCTTCGAAGCTGACTGCCTCGTTGTCCATTTGCAGGTGGCGCACCGCCGTGGGCGAGACGTTGAGCACGATCTGGCCGTCGCTGGCATAGCCCGGCGGCACTCGTACGCCCGGATACTCGGAATTGACCAGGATATGCGGGGTGCAGCCGTTATCGACGATCCACTCATAGAGGGCTCGCACGAGGTAGGGACGACTGGAGTTCATCATCAGGCTCCTTAGCGCATATCACGTTCGATAGAGGACAGGCTTGCACGGAAAGTTTCCCGCGCAAACTGCCGCTCCATGTAATCCAGCAGCGGCTTGGCCGGGCGCGGCAGCTCGATGCCCAGGACCGGTAGCCGCCAGAGAATCGGCAACAGGCAGCAGTCCACCAGACTCAACTCTTCGCTGAGGAAGAACGGCTTGTCGGCGAACAGCGGCGACACACCTGTCAGGCTCTCACGCAATTCCTTTCTCGCCAAGGCACGCTCGGCGTCCTTCTGCCGCGAGTCGAGAATACGATCCACCAGGGCGCACCAATCGCGCTGGATGCGGTGAATGAGCAGCCGGCTATTGGCACGAGCCACCGGATAGACCGGTAGCAGCGGCGGGTGCGGATAACGCTCATCGAGATATTCCATGACCACCGTCGACTCGTAGAGCGCAAGATCGCGATCCACCAGGGTCGGCAGGCTGCCATACGGATTCACTTCGGCGAGCTTGGCCGGGATATTGCCGGCCGGTACGTCAATGATATCGGCGACGACGCTCTTCTCGGCCAGCACCAGGCGCACGCGATGGCTGTAATGGCAGGAAGGGTCGGAAAAACAGGTGAGCTTATTGATTGCGGCCATGCCGCGCGCCTCCTCGCGGGGGGAGGTAGAAAGACGCGCGCGCCCCGTAGGGCGCGCGCTTGTTACAGCTGGCAGTGCTTAGTGCACGTCCTTCCAGTACTCACGCTTGAGCAGGTAGGCGAACACGAAGAAGAAGGCCAGGAACAGCAGGACGTAGGTGCCGATGCGGTGGGATTCCAGCTTGTTCGGGTCAGCCGAATAAGACAGGAAGGTCACCAGGTTCTTCACCTTTTCGTCGAACTGGGCTTCGGTCAGTTGGCCGGACTTCGGCACGATGGTCAGCTGGTCGCAGGCCTCGTGGGTGATCGGAGTACCGGTCAGCGGATCGTACTGCTTCTTGCCATCCTCGACGACCTGAACCTGCTTGCAACCGATGACCTGGCGGCCCTGCAGGCTCACCAGCACGTTCGGCATGCCGACGTTCGGGAAGACCTTGTTGTTCACGCCCCACGGACGCTTGGGATCTTCGTAGAACGAACGCAGGTAGGTGTACAGCCAGTCGGCACCACGCACACGAGCTACCAGGGTCAGGTCCGGAGGCGCAGCGCCGAACCATACCTTGGCGTCGGCCGGCTTCATGCCGATGTCCATGTGGTCGCCGATCTTCGCACCGGTGAACACCAGGTGGCTCATCATCAGCTCTTCGGGGATACCCAGGTCACGGCCGACACGCTCATAACGCTGGAACTTGGCGCTGTGGCAGCCCATGCAGTAGTTGGCGAAGGTACGCGCGCCATCCTGCATGGCAGCCTTGTCGGTCAGGTCGATATCGACGCGATCCAGAGCCGGTCCATGGCCTTCGGAGGCAAAGCCGAAGACAGGCAGCAGAGCTAGAACAAATGCAGCGAATTGCTTTTTCATCAGCCAGTCACCCTTTCCGGAACCGGTTTGGTTTTCTCCATCCGGGTGTAGAACGGCATCAGGATGAAGAAGGCGAAATACAGAATGGTGCACAGGCGGGACAGCGTGGTACCCAGCGGCGACGGCGCTTGCGAGCCGTAGTAGCCGAGGATCACGAAGGACACCGCGAAGATCACCAGCCAGATCTTGCTCAGCCAGCCCTTGTAGCGGATCGAACGAACCGGGCTACGGTCCAGCCACGGCAGCACGAACAGGATGGCGATGGCTGCGCCCATGGCGATGACACCCATCAGCTTGTCCGGAACGGCACGCAGAATGGCGTAGAACGGAGTGAAGTACCACACCGGAGCGATGTGCTCGGGGGTCTTGAACTGGTTCGCCATCTCGAAGTTGGGCTTCTCGAGGAAGTAGCCGCCCATTTCCGGGAAGAAGAAGATCACGGTGCAGAAGATGAACAGGAAGACCACGACACCGACGATATCCTTGACGGTGTAGTACGGGTGGAAGGCAATGCCGTCCAGCGGTACGCCGTTCTCGTCCTTCTTCTTCTTGATGTCCACGCCGTCCGGGTTGTTCGAGCCGACTTCGTGCAGCGCCAGGATATGCAGCACGACGAGGCCGAGCAGGACGATCGGCAGGGCGATCACGTGCAGGGCGAAGAAGCGGTTCAGGGTGATGCCGGAGATCAGGAAGTCACCACGGATCCACTGGGCCAGGTCTTCACCGACGACCGGAATGGCGCCGAACAGCGAGATGATCACCTGGGCACCCCAGTAGGACATCTGGCCCCAGGGCAGCAGGTAGCCCATGAAGGCCTCGGCCATCAGGGCGAGGTAGATCAGCATGCCGAAGATCCACACCAGCTCGCGCGGCTTCTGGTAGGAGCCGTAGAGCAGGCCGCGGAACATGTGCAGGTAGACCACGATGAAGAATGCGGACGCACCGGTGGAGTGCATCAGGCGGATAATCCACCCGTAATCCACATCTCGCATGATGTACTCGACGGAGGCGAAGGCCTCTTCCGCCGACGGGGTGAAGCTCATGGTCAGCCAGATACCGGTGAGGATCTGGTTGACCAGGACCAGCAGCGCCAGCGAACCGAAGAAGTACCAGAAGTTGAAGTTCTTCGGGGCGTAGTACTTGCTCAGATGGTCTTCCCACATTTTGGTCGCGGGGAAGCGGGCATCGACCCAAGCCATGAACTTGTTCATCAGGCTTTCTCCTGGTCCACACCGATGGTCAGCTCGTCACCATCCAGCGTATAGGGCGGAATCGGCAGGTTCATCGGAGCGGGCTGCCCCTTGTAAACGCGGCCGGCGAGGTCGTAGTGAGAGCCGTGGCAAGGGCAGAAGTAGCCACCCTTCCAGTCCGGACCAAGGTCCGCGGGAGCGACTTCCGGGCGGAAGGTCGGCGAGCAGCCCAGGTGGGTGCAGATGCCGACGATCACGGCCAGTTCCGGCTTGATCGAACGCAGCTGGGGATCGACGTACGCCGGCTGATCCGAAGCCTTCGACTCGGGGTCAGCCAGTTGGCCGTTGAGGGTCGGCAGGGCGGCCAGCATTTCCTTGGTGCGATGCACCAGGAACACCGGTTTGCCGCGCCACTCAGCGATAACCTGCTGGCCCGGCTCGATCTTCCCTACGTTGACCTTCACCGGCGCGCCAGCAGCCTTCGCCTTGGCACTGGGGAACCATGACCCCACGAACGGGACCGCAGCTCCGACCGCTCCTGCCGCACCAACCACCGAGGTGGCCGCGACAAGGAAGCGACGCCGGCCTGCATTCACGCCGTCATTACTCATTCAGTCGTCTCCCATCAGCTTCAAGCCTGTTCAGTTCAGGCTTTTAAGTAAAAATTCGAGCCGCGCAAAAAATTCGCCAAATGGTAAAGAAAAGCCCTTGTGCTGACAAGGTAATAGCCAGATACGAAGTTAGCGAAAGCCTTGCACGACGGGGCTCACACGGATGCGACACCTTGCCGCACGAACAAATTACAGACATAAAAAAACGCCCAGTCCAAAGGATCTGGGCGTTTTTTCGAAGCGTCGTATTAACGCTTGGAGTACTGCGGACGCTTACGCGCTTTACGCAGACCGACTTTCTTACGTTCAACTTCGCGAGCATCGCGAGTTACGTAGCCGGCCTTACGCAGCGGGCTGCGCAGGGTCTCGTCGTATTCGATCAGAGCGCGGGTGATACCGTGACGGATCGCACCAGCTTGACCGCTTACACCACCGCCAACGACGGTAACGTAGATATCGAACTTCTCGGTGTTCTCGGTCAGCTCGAGCGGCTGACGGACAACCATGCGAGCGGTCTCACGACCGAAGAACTGCTCGATGCTGCGGTTGTTGATGGAGATCTTGCCAGTGCCCGGACGCAGGAAGACGCGAGCGGTAGCGGTCTTACGACGGCCAGTGCCGTAATTTTGAGTCGCCGACATAATGAGCTATCCCGTTAAATCTTCAGTTCTTGAGGCTGCTGAGCGGTGTGCGGGTGGTTGGCACCCTTGTACACTTTCAGCTTGCGGTACATGTCGCGGCCCAGCGGGTTCTTCGGCAGCATGCCTTTTACGGCAGTCTCGATAACACGCTCAGGAGCCTTGGCGATCAGCTTCTCGAAGTTGATCGACTTGATACCGCCCGGGAAGCCCGAGTGATGGTAGTACATCTTGTCGGTAGCTTTGGCGCCAGTGACACGAACCTGCTCGGCGTTGATCACGACGATGTAGTCGCCGGTGTCAACGTGCGGGGTGTATTCCGGCTTGTGCTTGCCGCGCAGGCGGGTAGCAATCTCGGTAGCCAGACGACCCAGGGTCAGGCCAGCAGCGTCGACGACGAACCAGTCGCGCTTAACAGTTTCTGGTTTCGCGGTATAAGTTTTCATTCGTTATAGCCTCAGGGGCCGCCTGAAAATAAGACGGCGAATCTTACTGGACAGTGGTTGCCTTGACAAGTCAAGGACAGCCGAAGACAGACACGAATTGGGGCTCGGGTCGGTGTGCGTCCGTAACGACTAGATGTATCGATCGGCAGGCTTGGCATCCCCCACCGATGAAAGGCTGCGGAATTATGCAGATTCCGGCAGAATTTTCAACTGTGTCACGCACTTGTTTTCATGAGGAGACCTGCATGGAGTACCGTCCGCTCGGCCGCACCGACCTGAACGTCAGCGCACTCTGCCTGGGGACCATGACCTGGGGCGAACAGAATACGCAGGACGAAGCCTTCGCCCAGATCGAGCGGGCCAAGGCCGCTGGTCTGAATTTCATCGATACCGCCGAGATGTACCCGGTTCCGCCGCGCGCGGAAACCTACACCCGCACCGAGCAGATCATCGGCAACTGGTTCCGCCAGCGCGGAGATCGCGCCGACTGGATTCTCGCCAGCAAGATCGCCGGCCCCGGCAACGCCATCAGCCATATCCGCGACGGCCAGCTCAAGCACGACCGCAGGAACATCGTCGAAGCACTCGACGGGAGCCTCAGGCGCCTGCAGACCGACTGGATCGACCTGTACCAGTTGCACTGGCCCGAGCGCAGCACCAACTTCTTCGGCCAACTGGGCTATCAGCACAAGGACGAAAGCTTCACAGCGCTGGAAGACACCCTGGAAGCGCTCGACGAGCAGGTGCGCGCCGGCAAGATCCGCCACATCGGCCTGTCCAATGAGACGCCCTGGGGCACCATGCGCTTCCTGCAGATCGCCGAGGAGCGCGGCTGGCCGCGGGCCGTGTCGATCCAGAACCCCTACAACCTGCTCAACCGCAGCTTCGAAGTGGGCCTGGCGGAAATCGCGATTCGCGAGCAATGCGGACTGCTGGCCTACTCGCCGATGGCCTTTGGCATGCTCTCGGGCAAGTACTTTGGCGGCGCGCGCCCAGCCAATGCGCGGATCACCCTGTTCAGCCGCTTCACCCGCTATACCAACCCGCAGAGCGAGAGCGCCAGCGACCGCTATGTAACGCTGGCCCGCGAGCACGGCCTGGACCCGGCGCAGATGGCCCTGGCCTTCGTCACCCGCCAGCCGTTCGTGACCAGCAACATCATTGGCGCCACCAACCTCGAACAACTGGAAGCCAACCTCGGCAGCTTCGAACTGAAGCTCTCCGACGAGGTGCTGGCCGGCATCGAGGCGATCCACAAGGACCAGCCGAACCCGGCCCCCTGATCGCTCCTGCGAAACGAAAAAGCCCGGCAATGCCGGGCTTTTTTCATCCACGCCGGTCACAGAGCCCGGGCGATGATCTCCTTCATGATCTCGTTGGTGCCGGCATAAATGCGCTGCACCCGCGCATCCGCCCAGGCGCGGGCGATCGGGTATTCCCACATGAAGCCGTAGCCACCGTGCAGTTGCACGCACTCGTCGAGCACCTTGCACTGCAGGTCGGTGGTCCAGTACTTGGCCATCGCCGCGGTAGGCACGTCCAGCTTGCCCTCCAGGTGCTGCTCCAGGCAGCGGTCGACGAAGACCCGGCCGACCTGGATCTCGGTGGCCATTTCCGCCAGCTTGAAGCGAGTGTTCTGGAAGTCTGCGACGGACTTGCCGAACGCCTTGCGCTCGCGGGTGTAGTCCAGCGTCCACTTCAGCGCCGCCTCAGCCGACGCCAGTGCGCCGAGGGCCACGGTCAGGCGCTCCTGAGGCAGTTCCTGCATCAGGTAGATGAAACCCTGCCCTTCCTTGCCCAGCAGGTTTTCCTTGGGAATGCGCACGTCCTGGAAGAACAGCTCGGAGGTGTCCTGGGCCTTCATGCCGACCTTTTCCAGACGCTTGCCCTTGGAGAAGCCTGGCGTCCCCGCCTCCACCAGGAACAGGCTGGTGCCCTTGGCGCCAGCCTTGGGATCGGTCTTGGCGACCACGATCACCAGATCGGCCAGCCAGCCGTTGGTGATGAAGGTCTTGGAACCATTGATCACGTAGTCGTCGCCATCCAGCACGGCGGTGGTTTTCACGCCCTGCAGGTCGGAGCCGGCGCCCGGCTCGGTCATGGCAATGGCGGAGACCATCTCGCCGGAAACAAGCTTGGGCAGATAGCGCTGCTTCAGCTCTTCGCTGCCGTAGTGAAGGATGTAGGGCGCGACGATGTCCGAATGCAGGGAGAAGCCGATACCGGTCAGCCCAAGCCGACCGATCTCCTCGATCACCACGGCGCTGTAGAGGAAGTCCGCCGCCATGCCGCCGTAGGCCTCGGGCAGGTGCGAGCAGAGCATCCCCGCCTCGCCGGCCTTGTTCCACAGCTGGCGATCGACGTGACCGTCCTTTTCCCACTGGGCATGGAAGGGCACCGCCTCCTGTTCGAGGAACTTGCGGACGCTGTCGCGGAACAGCTCATGGTCGGAACTGAACAGGGTTCTTGGAATCATGCGGTGCACCTGCGGATCGGCTGTAGGAATTATTGGAAGGCCGACTGTAGGCCAAGCACGAACCGCTCTGCACTGGACACTTTCGCCAAAAAATAAGACGATCCCGCCGCATCATGACCACTTTAGCGTCATGCCAAGACATCCATAAGAAGTACAAGAATCGATGCCCACCCCAGCTTCCAGCGTGCTGCGCCGCGTCAGCATCCTCGCCACCCATGGCGTCTTCGGCTCCACCCTGATGCAGGCCAAGGACTTCTTCCACATGGCCAGCCTGCGTCACGGACGTCAGCAAGGCCTGGGCCTGCAACCCGGCTTCGAGATCCGCATCATCAGCCCGGACGGCAAGCCCGTGATCAGCTTCAGCGGCGATACGCTGCCGGTGCAGGGCGCGCTGGACGAGCCGGAACTGGTGATCCTTCCCGCCTTCTGGGGCGACTTCGACGAGCTCTTCAGCCGTTACCCGGAGGTGCTGCCCTGGCTGCGCGAGCGCCACGCCGCCGGCAGCGTACTCTGTGGCGAGGTGTCCGGGGTGTTCTGGCTGGCCGAGGCCGGCCTGCTGGACGGCAAGGAAGCGACCACCTACTGGCGCTTCTTCCGCGAATTCGCCGAGCGCTACCCCAAGGTGCTGCTGAACCAGGACAAGCACATCGTCGACGCCGACAACATCTACAGCGCCGGCGGCCTGACCTCGGTGCGCGACCTGTACATCTATCTGATCGAGCACTTCTGCGGCGCCACCGTCGCCCAGGGCGTTGCCCGCGACATCCTCTACGAGGTGCAGCGCACCTACACGCCAGGGCGCCTGGGCTTCGGCGGGCAGAAACTGCACCACGACCCGACGATCCTGCAGATCCAGCACTGGCTGGAAGAACACTTCTGCGACAAGTTCCGCTTCGAGGACGTGGCCCGCGATCACGGCATGAGCATCCGCAACTTCATGCGCCGCTTCCAGGCCGCCACCGGCGACAAGCCGCTGCACTACCTGCAGCGCCTGCGCATCGAGACCGCGCGCAACCTGCTGTCCACCACCCGCAAGAGCATCAAGACCATCAGCTACGAAGTCGGCTACGACGACGCCAGCTTTTTCGCTCGCCTGTTCCGTCAGCACACCGGGCTGTCGCCGAATCATTACCGACGCCAGTACGAACAGAAGGAAGGCTGAAACACGCCATTCCTAGGATGGGTTCGCGGACGTGGGGTGCGTCCTATGATCGGCTGACTCGCTCAAGAGCAGTTTCGACAACAAGAACCCGACGGGATATCGCCATGCGCCGCTTTCTGCTTGCCCTGCTGGCCGCCTTCAGCCTCACCGCTGTGGCGGACGACACCTGGAAACCCTTCCCCTATGACCAGAGCGCCTTCGATTACAGCGGCGACAAGCTGCGCGCCGCCTGGCCGAAGCTGACCCGCGGCTTCGGCAACTACCCCTTCCCCGATGCCGACTGGGTGGTGACCATGGCCACCCGGCATCCCGACGCCCTGGAGAAAACCGTGGCCGCCGGCACCGGTTTCACCGGCAAGCCGGAGGAAGCCCAGGTCTACGCAGAAAAGCTGCAGGAGGTGTGGCGCAAGGTGTTCCGCGGCGACTTCGCCCAGGCCAAAAAGGACGGCTTGGCGCTGGGCGTCGGCGGCCAGGTGCCGGCGATGTTCGCCCAGACCCTCTACGCCCTGTTCCTGGCGCCGAGCCAGGAAGAGAAACAGCGCCTGCTGGAAGAAGTGATCAGCTACACCGACCAGGCCGGCCCGCTGCTCAATGCCGACCCCATCGCCCAGTTTGGCCGCGCCTATGCCAAGGCGCGCCTGGCCGAAGACCTGCCCGTGCCAGTGGTGCTCAAGCGCGGTTACACCGGCCAGATTCCCAAGGAGCTGGATGCACTGCTGGCCAAGCAGCCCAACCAACCGTTCGCCCTGGCGCTCTATGGTGGCTACGAAGCCGGTGTGATCCGCAAGGTCGGCAAGCTGGTGGGCAAGATGACCTACGGGGTCAGCGCGGACCAGATGGAGCAGTACTTCGCCCGCTCTTTCCGCGCCGCCAGCGACTTGCCGATCGGGCACTACGAATATGCCAACGCGCTGACCTATGTGTACGGAGAAGATGAGGAGCAGAAGGCGCTGGAGCAGCTGAAGAAAGCCGTGGCGATCCAGCCGATCAACGCCATGGAGGCGCTTGAAGTCGCCCATGCCCAGCAATTGCTGAAGAAGGCGCAGCAGGAGATGGCGCAGCGCTGATCGCTACCATCCACGCCGGAGGGCTTTTCGTAGGAGCGCCCAGCATTTCCCAAAACGAAAAAGGCTGCCCGAGGGCAGCCTTTTTCGTTCGCCGATCCGTCAGGGACGGTGCGGGCGGCTC
This sequence comes from Pseudomonas sp. B1-22, assembly GCF_050474425.1. Lineage (NCBI taxonomy): Bacteria > Pseudomonadati > Pseudomonadota > Gammaproteobacteria > Pseudomonadales > Pseudomonadaceae > Pseudomonas > Pseudomonas sp. B1-22. The sequence continues at coordinate 150,518 of NZ_JBCHVH010000006.1, forward strand.
AGGTATTCGTGGGACTGCATTTCCAGCAGACGGCTGAGCGTGCGCTGGAATTCGAACTCCAGGCGGCCGCCGGTGTACAGGTCCTTGAGCTCCACTTCGGCGGAGAGGATCAGCTTGACGTTGCGGTCGTAGAATTCGTCCACCAGGTTGATGAAGCGGCGGGCCATGTCGTCCTTGGCCACGTTCATCTGCTCGACGTTGGAAATCAGGATGGCGTGGAAGATCTTCGCCAGCTCGATGTAGTCGTTCTGGCTGCGCGGACCGTCGCACAGCTCGCGGAATTCGAACCAGGCCACGTCGTCGCAGGTGATGCGCGCGCGGATCTCGCGGTTCTCGATCATCAGCGCGTCATCGCGGGTCGCCGCGGCACATTCCGGGGTCAGCGCCTTGAAGTCGCGGGTCATGGCCTGTTCGGCCTGCTCGGACAGCGGCCAGTGGTACAGCTCGGCCTGCTCCAGGGCGCGCAGGCGGTAGTCCACGCCGCTGTCGACGTTGACCACTTCGGTGTACTGCTTGACCAGGGCGATGGCCGGCAGGAAGCGGGCGCGCTGCAGGCCGTCCTTGTACAGGCCGTCCGGCACGATGTTGGAGGTCGCTACCAGGCTGACGCCGTTCTTGAACAGCTCTTCCAGCAAGGTCGCGAGGATCATCGCGTCGGTGATGTCGGAGACGAAGAATTCGTCGAAGCAGATCACCCGGGCCTCGTCGGCGAAACGCTTGCCGATGATGGTCAGCGGGTTCTTTTCGCCCTTGAGGGTCTTCATTTCCTCGTGGACGCGCTTCATGAAGCGGTGGAAGTGCGTGCGCATCTTCTGCTTGAACGGCAGCGCTTCGAAGAAGGTATCCACCAGGTAGGTCTTGCCACGGCCGACGCCGCCCCAGAAATACAGGCCCTTCACCGGCTCCTGGGATTTCTTGCCCAGCAACCTGCCGAACAGCCCGGACTTGCCCTTTTCGGCGGCGACCAGATCGTCATAGAGGCGTTGCAGATGCTTCACGGCGTTCGCTTGCGCGGCGTCGTGGAAGAAATCGGGGCGTTTCAGGTCTTCCTGGTAGCGCTGAAGAGGCGTCATGATCGGTAGCAAGGTAACGAAAACGGGGGCGCACACTTTAGCGGCGCCCCCGTTGCTTGGCAATTGGCCGGTAGTCGGACCGGCCTGCCAGAGCCGTCACTCCTGGGGAGCGAGGGCCTCGCGCAGACGCTGCATGGCGGCGTCGCGCTCCGCGTCGGTGGAGAATTCCGGGCTGTAGGCCACGGCTTTGCCATCCAGGCGCACGCTGAAGGCATTCAGCTCGGCGTGCAGGTCCAGCGCCTCGGATTGCAGGCGCTTGGTCACCTGGCCCGCGGCCTTGCCATCGGCGAAGGCGATGGACAGCAGCAGCTGCTCGCCCGCGGCATCCAGCAGGCGGAAGCGGAATCCGTCGTCCTCGCGGAAACTGACGAAACGCGCGGCCTTGGCGGCTTTCTTCTTGCCCTCGGTCGCCACCTGCACCTGCTCGCGGAACGAACGCAGGCCGACGGCCTCGCGCAGTTCGCCGAGGAACGGGGTGGCGATGCGGCGGGCCTTGGCAGCGCCGGCCAGGAGGATATCTTCCAGATCAGCCGGACGGGTGATCAGCGCGTGGTAACGCTCGCGGGCCTCGCCCAGCTCGTTGTCGAGCAACTCGAACAGGCGCTGCTTGGCTTCGCCCCAGGCCAGGCCGCCGAGCAGCTCGGCGCGGAACGCGGCCTGTTGTTCGTGGGTGGCGAACGCCTGGTAGAGCGTGAACAGGTGCGAGTTGTCCGGGTCCTTCGGCTCGCCCGGCGCGCGGGAGTCGGTGACGATGCGGGCCACGGCGTCCTTGAGTTGCTTGGCGCTGCCGAACAGCGGGATGGTGTTGTCGTAGCTCTTGGACATCTTGCGACCGTCCAGGCCCGGCAGGGTCGCCACGTCTTCCTCGATCACCACCTCGGGCAGGGTGAACAGTTCCTTGCCGTTGCCGAACAGGTGGTTGAAGCGCTGGCCGATGTCGCGGGCCATTTCCACGTGCTGGATCTGGTCGCGGCCGACCGGCACCTTGTGCGCGTTGAACATCAGGATGTCCGCGGCCATCAGCACCGGGTAGCTGTACAGACCCATGGTGACGCCGGCGTCCGGGTCTTCGCCGGCCTCGACGTTCTTGTCCACCGAGGCCTTGTAGGCGTGGGCGCGGTTGAGCAGGCCCTTGGCGCTGACGCAGGTGAGCAGCCAGGTCAGTTCGGGGATTTCGGGAATGTCGGACTGGCGATAGAAGGTCGCCTTGTCAGCATCCAGGCCGCAGGCCAGCCAGGTGGCGGCGATCTCCAGGCGCGAACGCTGGATGCGCGCCGGGTCATCGCACTTGATCAGCGCGTGGTAGTCGGCCAGGAAATAGAAGGAATCTGCCTGCGGATCGCGGCTGGCGACGATGGCCGGGCGGATGGCGCCGGCGTAGTTGCCCAGGTGCGGAGTACCGGTGGTGGTGATGCCGGTCAGGATACGGGTCGTCATGGGAATCCAGGAATCAACACAAATGAAATGGCGGGCCGGATGGTAACGCGGCTCGGCGGCCTAGGCGAGCCGGGCCTGTATCAGGTCCTTGAGCTCGATCAGCTTGCCGTGGAAGAAATGGCTGCACTCGGGGATGCGGATCAGTTCGTGCGGCTTGCTCAGCTCGGCACTCCAGGCGTAGACACGCTCGGGCGTGACCACTTCGTCGGCCTCCGGCTGGATCACCGTGAGCGGGCAGCGTTCGGGCAGGTCGACATCGAAACGCTCCACCGGCGGCGCCAGCATGAACAGTTGCGCCAGCGCGGCGCCCTCCTCTTCCAGGCGCTCGGCGGCGTTGCCAGCCACGCAGGAGCCGAAGGAAAAGCCCATCAGCGTCAGCGGCAGGCCCGGATGCTGTCCGGCCAGCCAGCGCGCGGCAGCCAGTGCGTCATCGATCTCGCCGCGGCCTTCGGCATAACTGCCGCCGCTCTGACCCACGCCCCGAAAATTGAAACGAAGCGTGGCGTATCCTGCATCCCGTGCGGCGCGCTGCAAGGTAGCGACCACCTTGTTCTGCATGGTGCCGGCGAACAGCGGATGCGGATGACAGATCAGCGCGACGCCGTTGGCGTCGGGTGTGGCGAGGTGCAGGGCTTCCAGCTGGCCGTCGGGGCCGTCGAGGAACAGAGGGATTTCGCGGGTGGTCAAACAACAACTCCGTGACCCCGTGGCGGGTCGTCTCGTCTAGCACAATACCTGCGCAGGCGGCGAAGCGTTCGCCACGGTATACAAGCACAGGTGCAAGCCGCTAACGTAAAGCAAAGCCGTCTATAGAGGAAGGATTCGCGTGGAACAGTCCCTCACCACCTGGTTGCTGCCGCTACTCGCCCTGATCGTCGGGGGCGCCATCGGCTTCCTGATCGCCCGCCTGCTCCCCAACGCCGCGCCGAACAAGCTGCAGCGCCAGGTGGACGACATGCAGGATCGTTTCGATAGTTACCAGCGCGAAGTGGTGACCCACTTCAACACCTCCGCCAGCCTGATGAAGAAGCTCACCCAGAGCTATCAGGACGTTCAGGACCACCTGTCCGAGGGCGCCGAACGCTTGGCCCTGGACGAGCAGACCAAGCAGCGCCTGCTGGCCGCCCTGCACGCCGACGAATACCCCGAGCGCCGCGAGCGCCTGACCCCGCCGGCGAACAACGAAGCACCGCGCGACTACGCGCCCAAGCCGAGTGAAGGCCCGGGCACGCTGGACGAGACGTATGGGCTGAAAGGCAAGTACTGAGTCTTCGTTCCGTAGAAAAAGCCCCGCATTTGCGGGGCTTTTTTGTGCGCGGCAATTTACGAACCTGCCCACAAATACACCGGACACCGGGCTCTTCGTAGGAGCGGACTCCGTCCGCGATAGTCAGCACTCCACTGGAGTGCTGACACGTGAAATCAGATGGAGCAGCCCGGCAGGCAGGACATAAGGCCTTACGCAAAGGCCGGGCATCGATTGCCGGTGAAATCTACCTGCTGACTGCCACGACACAGAACAGAGCCCCCTTGTTCTCGGACTTCAGCTTGGCCTGCACTGTCGCCCGTTGCTTCGAAAAGAAGCTGGCTCTTGGCGAGAACCATCTACTGGCCTGGGTGCTGATGCCGGACCACGCACACTGGTTATTGCAACTGGGTAGCGGCGAACGACTGGAGATCAGTGTCGGACGTCTGAAGGCCATCAGCTCGCGCTGCTTCAACAAGATCCATGGCAGACGCGGGGCTATCTGGGCATCAGCCTTCCATGATCACGCCTTGCGCAGCGAGGATGAGGTGCTACCAACGGCAAGGTACATAGTCGCCAATCCAATACGAGCCGGAATAGTGAAGCGCGTAGGTGATTATCCCTTCTGGAACGCCGTATGGCTGTGATTGATCGCGGACAAAGTCCGCTCCTACGAAAGCCGGCGCCCCCACCCGCACCCAACCGGAAAAGAAAAAGCCCCGCATGAGCGGGGCTTTTTCATTGCAGCCTTGGAGCGATCAGATCGCGCCGCGCTGGCGCAGCAGGTCGAGGACTGCCTTGACGCCGTCTTCCACCGACTGGGTCTGGGTGTCGATCACCAGGTCGGCATCCAGCGGCACGTCGTAGGGGAAGGACTCGCCCGGGATGTTGTCCTGGCCGGCGGCATACAGGCCCTGCGGATCACGCTCGCGGCAGATCTGCGGAGACGCCTGGACGTAGACGGTGATCAGGCGCTCGGCTCCGATCAGGGACTTGGCGCGCTCGCGGCCTTCGGCGCTCGGGGCGACGAAGGCGCACAGGCTGAGCAGCCCGGCTTCGTTGAACTGCTTGGCCACGTGAGCGGTGCGCAGCCAGTTTTCGGTGCGGCCGGCGCGATCCTGCGGCAGTCCCTTGTTCAGGTCATGGCGCAGGTTCTGGCCATCCAGCACATAGACCGCGCGGCCCATGTCGAACAGCTTGCGCTCCACGGCGTAGGCCAGGGTGCTCTTGCCGGCGCCGGAGAGGCCGCTGAACAGCACGGTGGCCGGTTGCTGGCCGAAGCGTGCAGCGCGTTCTTCACGAGCGACGTGGGCGTTGGCACCGTGGTGGGTGGAAGTACCATGGCCCGCCTGCGGGGCGGCGATGATCATGCCCGCACCGACGGTGCCGTTGGTCAGGCGGTCGATGACGATGAAGGCGCCGGTGGTGCGATTCTGGCCGTAGCCGTCCAGCGCGATGGGCGCATCCAGGCTGACCTTCACGCGGGCGATCTCGTTGAGCTTGAGTTCGCTGGCAGCGGTCTCTTCCAGGGTGTTCACATCGACCTTGTGGGTGATGCTCGGAATGGAGCCCGGCACGTAGCTGGTGGCGCGCTTGATGTCGTACTTCTTGCCCGGCAGCATCGGCTCTTCGGCCATCCACACCAGCATGGCGTCGAAGCCGTCGGTCACCAGCGGACGGTTGTCGGCGTGCACCAGCATGTCGCCGCGGGAAACGTCGATCTCGTCTTCCAGGGTCAGGGTGATGGCCTGGCCGGGACCGGCCTGCTCCAGCTCACCCTCGAAGGTGACGATGGACTTGACCTTGCTGCCCTTGCCCGACGGCAGGGCCACGACTTCGTCGCCCTTGCGCACGATGCCGCTGGCCAGGGTACCGGCGAAGCCACGGAAGTTCAGGTTCGGGCGGTTGACGTACTGCACCGGGAAGCGCATGTCGTCGAGGTTGCGGTCACCGGCGATCTCGACCGACTCGAGGATCTCCATCAGCGACTGGCCGGTGTACCACGGCGAGCGCTCGGACTTGTTGACCACGTTGTCGCCCTTCAGCGCCGACATCGGCACGAAGTGCAGGGAATTGGTCTTGAGGTTGATCTTGTCGGCGAACTGCAGGTAGTCGGCCTTGATCTGCTCGAACACGCCCTGATCGAAGTCCTTCAGGTCCATCTTGTTGATGGCGACGACGATGTGCTTGATGCCCAGCAGCGAGGCGATGAAGCTGTGCCGGCGGGTCTGGGTCTGCACGCCGTAGCGGGCGTCGATCAGGATGATGGCCAGGTCGCAGGTGGACGCGCCGGTGGCCATGTTGCGGGTGTACTGCTCATGGCCGGGAGTGTCGGCGATGATGAACTTGCGCTTGGCGGTGCTGAAGTAGCGGTACGCCACGTCGATGGTGATGCCCTGCTCGCGCTCGGCCTGCAGGCCGTCCACCAGCAGCGCCAGGTCGACGTCATCGCCGGTGGTGCCGACTTTCTTCGAGTCGCGGGTGATGGCCTCGAGGTGGTCCTCGTAGATCATCTTGGAGTCATGCAGCAGGCGCCCGATCAGGGTGCTCTTGCCGTCGTCGACATTACCGCAGGTGAGGAAGCGCAGCAGTTCCTTGCGCTCGTGCTGGGCCAGGTAGGCGAGGATGTCCTCGCTGATCAGATCGGATTGATGCGACATGGTGCGAGAACCTTAGAAGTAGCCCTGACGTTTCTTTTCTTCCATCGAGCCTGCGGCATCGTGGTCGATGACCCGGCCCTGGCGTTCGGAAGTCCGCGTCAGCAGCATTTCCTGGATGATTTCCGGCAGCGAGGTAGCGGTGGACTCCACCGCTCCGGTCAGCGGGTAGCAGCCCAGGGTGCGGAAGCGCACCATCTTCTTCTGGATGCTGGCCTTCTGCTCGGGCGTGAGATGCTCGAGGATGCGCTCGTCGTCGATCATGATCAGCGCGCCGTTCATCTCGATGACTTCGCGCTCGGCGGCGAAGTACAGCGGCACGATCGGGATCTGTTCCAGGTAGATGTATTGCCAGATGTCCAGCTCGGTCCAGTTCGACAGCGGGAAGACGCGGATCGACTCGCCCTTCTTCACCTTGCCGTTGTAGACGTTCCACAGCTCGGGACGCTGGTTCTTCGGGTCCCAGCGGTGCTTGCTGTCGCGGAAGGAGTAGACGCGCTCCTTGGCGCGGGACTTCTCCTCGTCGCGGCGGGCACCACCGAAGGCGGCATCGAAGCCGTACTTGTCGAGGGCCTGCTTGAGGCCTTCGGTCTTCATGATGTCGGTGTGCTTGGCGCTGCCGTGGGTGAAGGGGTTGATGTCCTGCGCCACGCCATCGGGGTTGATGTGGGTGATCAGGTCCAGGCCCAGGTCACTGACCATCTTGTCGCGGAAGCTGTACATCTCCTGGAATTTCCAGCGAGTGTCGACGTGCATCACCGGGAACGGCAGCTTGCCGGGGAAGAAGGCCTTGCGCGCGAGATGCAGCATCACCGCGCTGTCCTTGCCGATCGAGTACAGCATCACCGGGTTATCGAACTCGGCGGCCACCTCGCGGATGATGTGGATGCTCTCCGCTTCCAGCTGTTTCAGATGCGTCAGTTTGTCGACCATGGCTACTCACGGAATTGCTTATGGACGGCCTTCGGGCCGTAGACGAGGGCGCACTCTAACACAGCGCGAGACTCTAACCGGCGCGCCTTTTATACCGAAAAAATATACACATATAGCCGTCCGCGCTCACGGGTGAAGCCCGCGGGATTGCCGGCCTGCATGGCATTCCAGCACCTGGGATACGAAGACCCGAACGCGCCGCGAATGACTCCTCGAATGCGCCCTGCCGATCATCCGGAAACGCTTCCTGCAACAGATTGAGAGCCAGTACTTCGCGACTTGCGCTTGCCTGGAAAGCGCGCTGCGCTAGCATAGCGAGCACTTTTACCCGCCCCAGAAGATTTCCCATGCGCCGCATCGCTTTCGCTCTGCCTTTGCTTGTCCTGATTTCAGCGTGCAGCAGCAAACCCACACCCGCTCCACAGGCCGCCGCCAAGCCGCAGGCCCCCACGCTCATCAGCCCGAGCGCCCATCCGGCGTTCGGCTCGGTGCAGCCGATCACCCCGCTGCGCGGCGATTACGCCAACAATGCCAATGCCAATCGCTTCATCGACATGATGGTGAGCAAGCACGGCTTCAACCGGCAGGACCTGCATGACCTGTTCGCCCAGACCCAGGAACTGGACTGGGTAATCCGCCTGATGGACCGCCAGGCACCGACCTACACGCCGCCCAGCGGGCCGAACGGCGCCTGGCTGCGCTACCGGAAGAAGTTCATCACCCCGGGCAACGTGCAAAATGGCGTGCAGTTCTGGAACCAGTACGAGGGCGACCTGATGCGCGCCTACCGTACCTATGGCGTACCGCCGGAAATCATCGTCGGCATCATCGGCGTGGAAACCCGCTGGGGTCGCGTGATGGGCAAGACGCGGATCATCGACGCACTGGCGACCCTGTCCTTCTCCTACCCGCGCCGTGCCGAGTTCTTCAGCGGCGAACTGGAGCAGTTCCTCCTGCAGGCACGCAAGGAGGGCGACGACCCGCTGGCACTGCGCGGCTCCTATGCCGGCGCCATGGGCTACGGGCAGTTCATGCCCTCATCCTTCACCCAGTACGCGGTGGACTTCGACGGCGACGGTCACATCGACCTGTGGAACCCGCGCGACGCCATCGGCAGCGTGGCCAACTACTTCAAGCAGCATGGCTGGATCAGTGGCGACATGGTGGCGGTGCCCGCCAGCGGCCAGGCGCCATCGCTGGAGAATGGCTTCCAGACCCTGTACCCGGTCGCCACCCTGTCCGCCGTCGGCCTGCGCCCGCAGGGCTCGCTCAACGGCCACCAGCAGGCCAGCTTGCTGCGCCTGGACATGGGCAGCAACTACCAGTACTGGTACGGCCTGCCGAACTTCTTCGTGATCACCCGCTACAACCACAGCACCCACTACGCCATGGCCGTGTGGGAACTGGGCAAGGCCGTAGGCCAGGCGCGCCAGCGCTACGCGACGACGCCGTAAGCGTTCCGCCCGAGGTCGGCCGTGCCGGCCCTAGAGCTTGATTACGATCTCGCGAGCTAGAGCAGAACAAGGCAAAAACAGGCGAGGACGCGGAGTTTACGAGCTGTAAATGAGCATTCCGAGCCTGTTTTTAACGCAGTTGTGCCGACGCGCAGCAGATCGTAATCAGGCTCTCAGGCGGGATTCGGGCAATCAATGAACAGATGCTCAACGGCGAAGCGCTTGGCCAGGTAATCCCCCAGCGCCTGCACGCCGTAGCGCTCGGTGGCGTGGTGGCCGGCGGCAATGAAGCTGATGCCGTTTTCCCGCGCGCTGTGCACGGTCTGCTCGGAAACCTCACCGGTCAGGTAGGCGTCCACGCCGGCAGCGATCGCCTGGTCGATATAGCCCTGGGCACCGCCGGTGCACCAGGCAATGCGGCGGATCGGCCGCTCGCCTTCCACCAGCAGCGGTTCGCGCCCCAGCACGTCGCGCACGTGGATCGCCAGATCGCTCGGCAGCACGGGCTCGGGCAGCGAGCCGACCAGCACGATGGAGCGCGGATTGCCCGGCTCCAGCGGCCCCTCGATCTCAAAACCGAGCTGGCGGCCGAGCTGCACGTTGTTGCCCACCTCGGGGTGCAGGTCTAGCGGCAGGTGATAGGCCAGCAGGCTGATGTCGCGGTTCAGCAGGGTCTTCAGGCGCCGCTGCTTCATGCCGACCACGCAAGGGTTCTCGCCCTTCCAGAAATAGCCGTGATGCACCAGCACCACATCGGCGTCGGCTTCCACGGCGGCATCCAGCAGCGCCTGGCTGGCGGTGACGCCGGAAACGATGCGGCGCACCTGCGGGCGCCCCTCGACCTGCAGGCCGTTGGGGCAGTAATCCTGGATCTTCGCCGCATCGAGAAAACGGTCCGCTTCCTCGACCAGCGTGCTCAGTGCGATAGCCATCGAAATTCCTCCAACAACGGCGGCGAACGTCTATTTTCTTGGCCCGCCGCCCGTATAATGGCCGCCACCCTATCGGCCATCCCCCGGCCAAGCAACCCCAAGGATTTTCTTCGATGCTGAAGGCCCTGCGTTTCCTCGGCTGGCCCGTGCTGGTTGGCGTCCTCTTGGCGCTACTGATCATCCAGCATAACCCCCAGTGGGTCGGCCTACCGCAACAGGAAGTGCATCTGCAGCAAGCGCCCCTGCTCAGCCGTCTCCAGCAGGGCCCGGTCAGCTACGCCGACGCGGTGACCCGTTCCTCGCCCGCGGTGGCCAACCTGTACACCACCAAGATGGTCAGCAAGCCGAACAACTCGATGCTCGACGATCCGCTGTTCCGTCGCTTCTTCGGCGATAACCTGCCGCAGCAGAAGCGCATGGAATCGAGCCTGGGTTCGGCGGTGATCATGAGCCCGGAAGGCTACCTGCTGACCAACAACCACGTGACCGCCGGCGCCGACCAGATCGTCGTGGCCCTGCGCGACGGCCGCGAGACCATCGCCCGGCTGGTTGGCAGCGACCCCGAGACCGACCTCGCGGTGCTGAAGATCGATCTCAAGGACCTGCCGTCGATCATGCTCGGCCGTTCCGACGGTATCCACACCGGCGACGTCTGCCTGGCCATCGGCAACCCCTTCGGCGTCGGCCAGACCGTGACCATGGGCATCATCAGCGCCACCGGCCGCAACCAGCTGGGCCTGAACACCTACGAAGACTTCATCCAGACCGACGCGGCGATCAACCCGGGCAACTCCGGTGGCGCACTGGTGGATGCCAACGGCAACTTGATCGGCATCAACACCGCGATCTTCTCCAAGTCCGGCGGCTCCCAGGGCATCGGCTTCGCCATCCCGACCAAGCTGGCCCTGGAAGTCATGCAGTCGATCATCGAGCACGGCCAGGTGATCCGCGGCTGGCTCGGCGTGGAAGTCCAGCCGCTGACCCCGGAACTTGCGGAATCCTTCGACCTCAAGGACAAGGCCGGCATCGTCGTCGCCGGCGTCTATCGCGATGGCCCTGCCGCTAAGGCCGGCCTGCTGCCGGGCGACATCATCCTCAGCATCGATGGGGAGGTCGCCGGCGATGGCCGCCGCTCGATGAACCAGGTGGCGCGCACCAAGCCGGGCGAGAAGATCGAGATCCAGGTGCTGCGCAATGGCAAACCGGTGACGCTCAACGCCGAAGTCGGCCTGCGCCCGCCGCCGACTCCTAACGGCGGCTGAGGCCAGAACCCGAAAACGAAAACGGCGCCCGAGGGCGCCGTTTTCGTTTACTGCGAAAGCCTTACAGCTTCAGACGCAGCGCATCCACCAGCGCCTGGTTCTGCTCCTCGGTGCCGATGCTGATGCGCAGGAACTGGTTGATCCGCGGCTGCTTGAAGTGACGCACGATCACGCCTTCCTCACGCAGGGCTGCGGCCAGCTCGGCGCCATCACGCTGCGGATGACGGGCGAAGATGAAGTTCGCCGCCGACGGCAGCACGTCGAAGCCCAGGGTCTTGAGCTCGGCGACCAGCTTCTCGCGGCTGTGGATAACAGCGTTGCAGGTCTGCTCGAAATAGGCCTGGTCCTCGAAGGACGCCACCGCGCCGGCCAGGGCCAGGCGGTCCAGCGGATAGGAGTTGAAGCTGTTCTTCACCCGCTCCAGCGCTTCGATCAGGTCTTCGTGACCGACTGCGAAGCCGACCCGCAGGCCCGCCAGCGAGCGCGACTTGGACAGGGTCTGCGCCACCAGCAGGTTCGGGTAGCGATTGACCAGGGAAATCGCAGTCTCCCCGCCGAAATCGACGTAGGCTTCGTCCACCAGCACCACGCTGTCCGGGCTGGCTTGCAGCAGGCGCTCGATGGCCTCCAGCGGCAGCAGGCAACCGGTGGGCGCGTTGGGGTTGGGGAAGATGATGCCGCCGTTGGGGCGCGCGTAATCCTCGACGCGAATCTGGAACTGCTCATCCAGCGGCAGCGCTTCGAAGTCGATGCCGTAGAGGCCGCAGTAGACCGGGTAGAAGCTGTAGGTCACGTCGGGGAACAGCAGCGGCTTGCCGTGCTGGAACAACGCGTGGAAGGCATGAGCCAGGACCTCATCCGACCCGTTGCCGACGAACACCTGGGAGGTCTTCACGCCGTGGTACTCGGCGATCGTCTGCTTCAGGCGGTCAGCGTTCGGGTCCGGGTACAGGCGCAGCGTGTCGTTCAGCTCGGCCTGGATCGCGGCGACCACCTTCGGCGACGGGCCGTAGGGGTTCTCGTTGGTGTTCAGCTTGACCAGCTTGGCCAGCTTCGGCTGTTCGCCCGGAACGTAGGGCACCAGTTCCTTGACGAAGGGACTCCAGAATTTGCTCATGCGTTACTCACTCTTGTCGTCAAGGATGCGGAATTCGGCGCTGCGCGCGTGGGCAGTCAGCGACTCGCCACGGGCCAGGATCGAAGCGGTCTTGCCCAGCTCGGAAGCACCCGACGCGGAGCAGAAGATGATCGAGGAGCGCTTCTGGAAGTCGTACACGCCCAGCGGCGAGGAGAAGCGCGCGGTGCCGGAGGTCGGCAGCACGTGGTTCGGGCCGGCGCAGTAGTCACCCAGCGCCTCGGCGGTGTAGCGGCCCATGAAGATGGCGCCGGCGTGGCGGATCTTCGGCAGCCAGCTTTCCGGGTCGGCCACGGACAGTTCCAGGTGTTCCGGGGCGATGCGGTTGGCGACCTCGCAGGCACGCGCCTGGTCGGCGACCAGGATCAGTGCGCCGCGATTGGTCAGCGAGGTGCGGATGATCTCGGCGCGCTCCATGGTCGGCAGCAGCTTCTCGATACTGGCGGCGACCTTGTCCAGAAATTCGGCGTCCGGGCTGACCAGGATGGCCTGGGCATCTTCGTCGTGCTCGGCCTGGGAGAACAGGTCCATGGCGATCCAGTCGGGATCGGTGCCGCCGTCGCAGACCACGAGGATTTCGGAGGGGCCGGCGATCATGTCGATGCCGACCTGGCCGAACACGTGGCGCTTGGCAGTGGCGACATAGATGTTGCCCGGGCCGACAATCTTGTCCACCTGCGGCACGCTCTCGGTGCCGTAAGCCAGCGCAGCCACGGCCTGGGCGCCACCGATGGTGAAGACGCGGTCGACGCCGGCGATGCAGGCGGCGGCCAGGACGATTTCATTGATCTCGCCGCGCGGAGTCGGCACCACCATCACCACTTCGGCGACACCGGCAACCTTGGCCGGAATGGCGTTCATCAGCACGGAGGATGGGTAGGACGCCTTGCCGCCGGGCACGTACAGGCCGGCGCGATCCAGCGGGGTGACCTGCTGGCCGAGCACGGTGCCGTCGGCTTCGGTGTAGCGCCAGGAGTCCTGTTTCTGCTTCTCGTGGTAGCTGCGCACGCGATTGGCGGCGGTTTCCAGCGCCTCGCGCTGGGCCGGAGTGATGCGGGTCAGGGCCAGCTCCAGGCGCTCGCGCGGCAGGATCAGGTCGGCCATGGACTTGGCGTCGACGCCGTCGAAGCGCTGGGTGAACTCCACAACGGCGGCGTCACCACGGCTGCGCACGTCGGCGATGATGTCCAGCACGCGCTGGTTCACCGCATCGTCGGACACGCTTTCCCAGGAGAGCAGATGGTCCAGATGACGCGCGAAGTCCGGATCGGCGGCGTTGAGTCGACGGATAGCGAAGGGTGCGGTCATAGCTGGCCTCTTTTAATTGGCATGATCTCGGGCGCCGCAAGACTATCAAGCCTACCGTGCGGGCACCCGAGAAAATTTGGCTATGACACGGATAGGCGGGCGCGGCAGAGTGCCGCGCTGAGAATTACGCCCGGTGTCGAGACTCCACCGCTTCGCGCAGTGTGTCGATCAGGGCCTGGATGCGAGCGTGCTGCATCTTCATCGAAGCCTTGTTCACGACCAGGCGCGAGCTGATGTGCGCGATCAGTTCCTGGGGCTCCAGGCCGTTCGCACGCAGGGTGTTACCGGTGTCGACCACGTCGATGATCTTGTCGGCGAGGCCGACCAGCGGTGCCAGCTCCATCGAGCCGTACAGCTTGATCACGTCGACCTGACGGCCCTGTTCGGCATAGTAGCGCTTGGCGACGTTGACGAACTTGGTGGCCACGCGCAGGCGACCCTTGGGTTCCGGCGCGCCGACCGCGCCGGCGGTCATCAGCTTGCAGTTGGCGATCTTCAGGTCCAGCGGCTCGTACAGGCCCTGGCCACCGTACTCCATGAGTACGTCCTTGCCCGCCACGCCGAGGTCGGCGGCACCGTGCTCGACGTAGGTCGGCACGTCGGTGGCGCGCACGATCAGCAGGCGCACGTCATCGAGGGTGGTGGGGATGATCAGCTTGCGGCTCTTGTCCGGATTCTCGGTCGGCACGATGCCTGCCGCTGCGAGCAGCGGCAGGGTGTCGTCGAGGATGCGGCCCTTGGACAGGGCAATCGTCAGCATGGTCTGGCTCAGCCCTAGCCCGGCACGCGGCGAATCTTCGCCCCGAGCAGTTGCAGTTTCTCTTCGATGCACTCGTAACCACGGTCGATGTGGTAGATGCGGTCGATCATGGTGTCGCCTTCGGCCACCAGGGCAGCGATCACCAGGCTGGCAGAAGCACGCAGGTCGGTCGCCATGACCGGTGCGCCCTTGAGCTGCGGAACGCCGGTGACGATGGCGGTGTTGCCTTCGACCAGGATCTGCGCACCCATGCGGTTCATTTCGTAGACATGCATGAAGCGGTTCTCGAACACGGTCTCGATGACCGCTCCGGTACCTTCTGCAATGGCGTTCATGGAGATGAACTGCGCCTGCATGTCGGTGGGGAATGCCGGGTACGGCGCAGTGCGGATATTCACCGCTTTCGGCCGGTTGCCCTTCATGTCCAGCTCGATCCAGTTGCTGCCGGTGGTGATGTGTGCGCCGGCTTCGACCAGCTTGGCCAGCACGGCCTCGAGGATGGTCGGATCGGTATCCTTGAGCTTGACGCGGCCACCGGTGGCGGCAGCGGCGGCCAGGTAGGTGCCGGTCTCGATGCGGTCGGGCATGACGCTGTACTTGGCGCCGCCACCCAGACTTTTTACACCGTTGATCACGATGGTGTCGGTGCCGGCACCCTGGACATCACCGCCCATGGCGTTGATGAAGTTGGCCAGGTCGACGACTTCGGGCTCGCGTGCGGCGTTTTCCAGCACGGAGCGGCCATTGGCCAGCGCGGCGGCCATCATGATGTTCTCGGTACCGGTCACCGACACGGTATCGAAGAAGAAGTGCGCGCCAACCAGGCCGCCGGCCGGAGCCTTGGCCTTGATGTAGCCGCCTTCGACGCTGATCTGCGCGCCCATGGCTTCGAGGCCGCGGATGTGCAGGTCCACCGGACGCGAACCGATGGCGCAACCGCCGGGCAGCGCGACTTCGGCTTCGCCGAAGCGGGCAACCATCGGGCCGAGCACCAGGATCGACGCGCGCATGGTCTTCACCAGCTCGTAGGGCGCCACCAGGGTCTTGATGGTGCTGGCGTCGACTTCGACGTTGAGCTTCTCATCGATGATCGGCTGTACGCCCATGCGGCCGAACAGCTCGATCATGGTGGTGATGTCGTGCAGGTGCGGCAGGTTGCAGACGGTCACCGGGGTGTCCGCCAGCAGGGTTGCGGCGAGGATCGGCAGCGCGGAGTTCTTGGCGCCGGAGATGCGGATCTCGCCATCGAGACGAGTGCCGCCGGTAATGATCAGTTTATCCATTGCAATATTCCCCGTGGGCTCAGGAACGCTCGGCCCAGGCGGCGCGGCTGAAGAATTTCATGGTGACGGCATGGATGGCGCCCGAGGCGATCCACTCGTTCAGGTGGGCATAGATCTGCTGCTGGCGCTTGACCGGGCTCAGGCCGGCCAGCTCGTCGCTGATCAGGTTCAACTGGAAGTTGCAGCCTTCACCTTCCACTTCAACCTGGGTACCTGGCAGTTTCTCTTCCAGGAAGTTTTTGACTTCTACGGCCTGCATGCTCAACCTCGTTCGGCGCCCTACGCGCGCGGGTCGGCCATGATACAAAAAAGCCCCCCGCCTGCGAACCCCGGCAGGGGAAGTCGCGGACGGAGGGCTTTCTCAATGTTTCAATGCTGTAACGGCAGAATCTCCAGGAGACCGCCAACCTTGGCGATTTCCTGCATGTCCTTGGGCATCCCAACGATCTGCAGCGTTTTACCGGCCTTGCGCGCATCACGGGTGAAGGACAGCAGCAGCGACAATCCGACGCTGCTGGAGCGCTCCACCGCCGAGCAATCCAGACGCACTGCGCTGGCCTTGCTCGCGGCGATCAGGCAACCGCCCTGCGTGCGCAACGCAGGGCCGGTGCTGTAGTCCAGCACACCGGCCAGCGCAAGCTCACCGTCGGCGCGCTGCGTGACGCTGCCTTGGCTCATTGGGCGCCGCCTTCCGGCTTCTGACCCTTGGCCGATTCCTGCGCATGGGCAACTACCTGGCCCCAACCCGCGATGGTCTTCTCCAGGTCATTGCCGTTCTTCTGCATGGAGTCGGCGAACTGGTCGCGGAACAGCTTGCCGATGTTGATACCGTTGATGATCACGTTACGCAGACGCCAGTTGCCGCCCTGATTGACCATGGTGTACTGCACCGGATAGACGGCACCGTTGGTACCGACCACTTCCATGTTCACCGCAGCACGTTCCGGATCCTGCTTGCCAGTGGACGGCAGCACGCGGATGGTCTGGTTGTCGTACTCGAGCAGAGCGTTGCCGTAGAACTGGAACAGGCTGCCCTTGAAGGTTTCCTCGAAGCGCTTGATCTGCTCCGGAGTGGCGCCGCGCGAATACTTGACGGTCATCACACCCTTGGCGATGCCCTCGGAGTCCACCACCGGACCGAGAATGCGGTTCAGGGTGTCGTAGAACGCCTGGGGATTGGCCTTGTAGTTGGCCTTGTTGGTTTTCAGGTCACTCAACAGGCTGTCGACGGTCTGCTGTACCACTTGCTGTGCGGTCTGCTCGGCCTGAGCGAACAGCGGCAGCATGGCGAGCACGACCAGAAGGCCACGACGCAGGGTTTTCAACATGGAATGAGTCCTCATTTCTTCGAGTCGTCTTTGTTGACTGAATTCAGCAGGAATTTGCCGATCAGGTCTTCGAGCACCAGGGCGGACTGGGTGTCCTTGATGGTATCGCCATCCTTGAGCAACTCTTCGTCGCCGCCGACGCTGATACCGATGTACTTCTCACCCAGCAGGCCGGCGGTGAGGATGGAAGCGGTGGAGTCGTCCGGCAGGTTGTTCACCTGACGATTGATCTCCATGGTCACGCGCCCGCGGTAGGTATCGTGATCCAGATCGATAGCGGTGACCTTGCCGATGGTCACACCCGCCATGGTCACCTTGCCGCGCACGGTGACACCGGAAATATTGTCGAAATAGGCATACAGCCTGTAGGTGTCGCCCGAATTGCCGATAGTCAGGCCGCTGACCCGCAGGGCCAACAGCAGCAGGGCCAGCAGACCGGCCAGAATGAACAGGCCTACACCAATCTCCAGGGTGCGGGTTTGCATCAGAAGTCTCCAAACATCAAAGCGGTCAGGATGAAGTCCAACCCCAGCACGGCCAGGGAGGCATAGACTACGGTGCGCGTCGTTGCGCGGCTGATACCTTCCGAGGTGGGCTCGCAGTCATAGCCCTGGAAGACGGCGATCCATGTCACCACGAAGGCGAACACCACGCTCTTGATCACACCATTGAGGATGTCCTTGGTGAACACCACGCTGTTCTGCATGTTCGACCAGTAGGAGCCGTCGTACACGCCCAGCCAGTCCACCGCGACCATCGCCCCGCCCCAGATGCCGACGACACTGAAGATAGTCGCCAGCAGAGGCATGGAAATGAAACCGGCCCACAGGCGCGGCGCAATGATGTACTTGAGCGGATCGACGCCAATCATCTCCAGGCTCGACAGCTGTTCAGTGGACTTCATGTTGCCGATTTCAGCGGTCAGCGCCGAACCGGCACGCCCCGCGAACAACAGACCCGTCACCACCGGCCCCAGTTCACGCAACAGGGTCAGGGCCACCATCTGGCCGACCGCCTGCTCGGAACCATAGCTCACCAGGATGTTGTAGCCCTGCAGGGCCAGCACCATGCCAATGAACAGCCCGGACACCACGATGATCGCCAGCGACAGCACGCCCACCGAATAAAGCTGCTTGACCAGCAGCTGGAAGGCCCCGCTGTGAACGCCGCGACCGAAGATGGCGTGCACCAGGAACAAGCTGGAACGGCCGAGCGACTCGAGGACATCGAGGCCTGCACGCCCGAGCAGACGAATTCGCTCGAGCGGTGAAGTCTTGCGCATCAGCGTTCTCCCAGCAGATCGACGCGATAATCGCGGGCAGGATAATGGAACGGCACGGGGCCGTCGGGGATGCCCTTCATGAACTGGCGCACACGCGCATCGTCGAGCTGCTGCAGCTGATCCGGCGTACCGTGCCCGAGCACGCGGCCGTCACCGACGATATAGATGTAGTCGGCGATGCTGGCGGTCTCCGCCAGGTCGTGGGAGACCACGATGCTGGTGATGCCCAGCGCATCGTTGAGCAGGCGGATCAGGCGCACCAGAACACCCATGGCGATCGGGTCCTGCCCCACGAAAGGCTCGTCGTACATGAGGATCTGCGGGTCCAGTGCAATGGCGCGGGCCAGCGCCACACGGCGCTTCATGCCGCCGGACAGCTCGTCCGGCATCAGTTCGACCGCCCCGCGCAGGCCCACGGCCTGCAGCTTCATCAGGACGATGTCGCGGATCATCTCGTCAGGGAGCTGGGTATGCACCCGCAGCGGGAAGGCGACGTTCTCGAAGACATCCAGGTCGGTGAACAACGCACCACTCTGGAACAGCACGCCGAACTGCTTGCGCATGTCGAACAGGTCGCCGCGCCCCAGGGTGGGGAGATTCTGCCCGTTGACCCACACCTCGCCGCTGGACGGGCGCAGCTGGGCGGCAATCAGCCGCAGCAGGGTAGTCTTGCCGCAACCCGAGGGGCCCATGATCCCGGTGACCTTGCCGCGCGGGATGCGGATATCCACGTTATCGAAAATCGCACGCTGGCCGCGCTTGAAGGTCAGCCCCTTCAACTCGACAGCGTATTGGTCGTTCGTGCTCATAGAACTCCTTGCATCACGGCACTGTCCCTTTGGCCCGCCCCAACAAAGAGTACGGCGCGGCGCGACAGGCCGAACGGCCGCGAACTATAGCACTCCGGCAAGCGCCGCCCCAAGGCCCGCCCCGGGGTCGTTAAGGGAATGTTCAGCAAAATACGTTCACATTAAGAATGTGTGTGATGAGCCTTTGGCGCTTTTCCCGTTATAATCTCGCCCTTCACTTCGCTCCACGCCTTTTCGAACATGAGCCAGAAACACGATTTCATCCACTCGGCACAACGTACCATCCGCCTCGAGCGCGATGCCGTGGACTCACTGCTGGAGCGCATCGGCGCGAACTTCACCCACGCCTGCGAGCTGCTGCTGGCCTGCAAGGGACGCGTGGTGGTGGTCGGCATGGGCAAGTCCGGGCACGTCGGCAACAAGATAGCCGCCACCCTGGCCAGTACCGGCACGCCCGCGTTCTTCGTACACCCGGCCGAAGCCAGCCACGGCGACATGGGCATGATCACCCGGGACGACGTGGTCATCGCGCTGTCCAACTCCGGGTCGACCGCTGAAATCGTCACCCTGCTGCCCCTGATCAAGCGCCTGGGCATCACCCTGATCAGCATGACCGGCAATCCGGAGTCGCCGCTGGCCAAGGCCGCGGTCGTCAACCTGGATGCCAGCGTCGAGCAGGAAGCCTGCCCGCTGAACCTCGCCCCCACCTCGTCGACCACGGTGTCGCTGGTGCTCGGCGACGCGCTGGCCATCGCCCTGCTGGAGGCCCGCGGCTTCACTGCCGAGGACTTCGCCTTCTCGCACCCCGGTGGTGCGCTGGGCCGTCGCCTGCTGCTCAAGGTCGAAAACGTGATGCACGTTGGCGAAGAACTGCCGCAGGTACTGCTCGGCACCTCGCTCAGCGGCGCGCTGCTGGAAATGACCCGCAAGGGCCTGGGCATGACCATCGTCCTGAACGATGCGGGCACGCTGGCCGGTCTCTTCACCGACGGCGACCTGCGCCGCACCCTGGACAAGGGCCTGGACGTGCGCCAGGTGACCATCGACCAGGTGATGACCGTGCACGGCAAGACCGCCCGTCCGGACATGCTTGCCGCCGAAGCCCTGAAGATCATGGATGACCACAAGATCAGCGTCCTCGTCGTGGTCGACGAACAGGACCGTCCGGTGGGCGTCCTGCACATCCACGACCTGACCCGCGCGGGAGTGATCTGAATGAGCGCCGACCTGCTGCTGCGCGCCAAGGCCGTTCGCCTGGCGGTCTTCGACGTCGATGGCGTACTGACCGACGGCAAGCTCTATTTCCTGCCCGACGGCAGCGAATTCAAGACCTTCAACACCCTGGACGGCCACGGCATCAAGATGCTCATGGCCTCCGGCGTGCGCACCGCGATCATCACCGGGCGCTCCAGTCCCGTGGTCGAGCGCCGGGCGAAGAACCTGGGCATCACCCACCTGTTCCAGGGCCGCGAAGACAAGCTGGTCGCCCTCGACGAACTGCTCGCCGAACTCGGTCTAGGCTATGAGGAAGTCGCCTACCTGGGCGATGACCTGCCCGACCTGCCAGCCATCCGCAAGGCGGGCCTGGGCATGGCGGTGGCCAGCGCCGACGCGTTCGTCCGCCAGCATGCCGACGGCGTCACCCAGGCACGCGGCGGCGAAGGTGCGGCCCGCGAGTTCTGCGAGCTGATCCTGCGCGCCCAGGGCAATCTCGAAGCCGCCCAGAACGCGTACCTCTAGAGCCGAACATGCCCAAGACACTCCGCCAGAAGCTGTTGTTCGCCCTGCTCGCCGTCCTGCTGATCGCGCTCGGCTATTACTGGAACGTCCGCCTGGACTTCAACGAGCGCCAGCTCAAGTCGCAGACCAACGACGCCATCGATTTCTACGCGGTCAACGCCCACAGCGTGCAGTACCGCGTCGACGGTACGCTCGCCTACGAGATGACCGCAGACAAATTGGAACATCTGAAAGCGACCGACGTGACACTGGTGACCACGCCCGACCTGTACTTCTACCGCGTACAGGAGCCGCTGCCGTGGCACGTCCAGAGCATTCGCGCCGAAGTGGGCCCCGAGGGCAAGCAGGTCGAGCTGATCGACGACGTGCGCGTGGCGCGCACCGATGCGCAACAGCGCACGCTGCTGCTCAACACCACCCGAATGACGGTTTTCCCGGACAAGGACTATGCGCAGACTGACCAGCCCGTGAAAATCACCGAACCCAACGGTGTGACCACGGCCGTTGGCATGAAAGCGTATCTGAAAGACAGCCGGATGCTCCTGCTGTCCAACGTAAGAGGTCAGCATGAGGCTCGTTAACACCCTCCCCCTTCTCTTCAGCCTCGCCGCCGCCATCGGCAGCTCTGCTGCATGGGCGCTTCCCACCGACCGGGAGCAGCCCATCCGCGTCCAGGCCGACAGCGCTGAACTGGACGACAAGCAAGGCGTTGCCGTCTACCGTGGCGACGTGGTGGTAACCCAGGGCAGCATGAAGCTGACCGGCAACACCGTCACGCTCAAGCAGAACAAGAACGGCGACATCGAGGTCGTGACCTCGGTGGGCAAGCCCGCCTACTTCGAGCAGAAGCCCTCGCCGGAGAAAGAGATCACCAAGGCCTACGGCCTGACGATCCAGTACTTCGTCACCCAGAACCGCGTCATACTGATCGACCAGGCCAAGGTGATCCAGGAAGGCAACACCTTCGAAGGCGAGAAGATCGTCTATGACACCCAGCGCCAGATCGTCAACGCAGGCCGCGCCACCGGCGCCCAGGTAACCACCCCGCGCCCGCGTATCGACATGGTCATCCAGCCCAAGAAAAAGCAGGATCAAGCGCAGTAATGGCTACGCTCACCGCCCAGCACCTCGCCAAGAGCTACAAGAGCCGGCAAGTGGTCCGCGATGTCAGCATGAGCATCGACAGCGGCCAGATCGTCGGCCTGCTCGGCCCCAACGGAGCGGGCAAGACCACCTGCTTCTACATGATCGTCGGCCTGGTCCGCGCCGACCAGGGCGTGGTCCGCATCGACAATCAGGATGTGACCCACCTGCCGATGCACGGCCGCGCGCGCGCCGGCATCGGCTACCTGCCGCAGGAAGCCTCGATCTTCCGCAAGCTCTCGGTGGCGGACAACATCCGCGCGATCCTCGAAACCCGCAGCGACCTGGATCGCAGCGGCCGCCAGGAAGCCCTGGAGGGCCTGCTCGAGGAATTCCACATCCACCACATCCGCGACAACCTCGGCATGAGCCTGTCCGGTGGTGAGCGGCGCCGCGTGGAAATCGCCCGCGCCCTGGCCAGTGCGCCGAAGTTCATCCTGCTGGACGAACCCTTCGCCGGCGTCGACCCGATCTCCGTGGGCGACATCAAGCAGATCATCCATCACCTCAAGGCCAAGGGCATCGGTGTGCTGATCACCGACCACAACGTGCGCGAGACACTGGATATCTGCGAAACCGCCTACATCGTCAACGACGGTCAACTGATCGCCGAAGGCAGCGCCGAGACCATCCTCGCCAACGATCTGGTGAAGGAAGTCTACCTGGGCCACGAGTTCCGTCTCTGACCCGGTGACCGCCCTCCCGGCGGCGCTCCTCCTCCCTCCGCCGACGGCCCGGACCTGCATCCGGCGCCGCGCGTCGGGCTGTCTCGTAGTTGCCTGATAATCAGGTTGTAACGAAAGGTCGACAGCCCCTAGGCAAAGCGTCCAGACTCAGGCATATAATTTGCTTCCTCGCGGCGCCCCGGCGTCCGTAGTCGTGGATATGGCGCTTGCTGCGCCAGCGAACAAGGTGCCTAGTTCCAGCCATGAAACCATCGCTCGTCCTCAAGATGGGCCAGCAGCTGACGATGACTCCGCAGCTGCAACAGGCCATCCGACTGCTCCAGCTCTCCACGCTGGACCTCCAACAGGAAATCCAGGAAGCCCTGGAGTCCAACCCGATGCTGGAGCGCCAGGAAGAGGGCGAGGATTACGACAACAGCGACCCCATGGCGGACGGCGCCGAGTCGGGCGCCAACGGCGCCACCAGCAGCTCCCAGGACAGCTTCCAGGAAAGCACCACGCCCAGTGCTGACAGCCTCGATGAGGACCAATGGGCCGAGCGCATCCCCAACGAGCTGCCGGTCGACACCGCCTGGGAAGACATCTACCAGACCAGCGCCAGCAGCCTGCCCAGCAACGATGACGACGAGTGGGACTTCACCTCCCGCACCTCCGCAGGTGAAAGCCTGCAGAGCCACCTGCTCTGGCAGCTCAACCTGGCACCGATGTCCGATACCGACCGCCTGATCGCACTGAGCATCATCGACGGCATCAACGACGACGGTTACCTCGAAGAATCCCTCGACGACATCCTCGCCTCCATCGACCCCGAACTGGGCGTGGAGATGGACGAAGTGGAAGTCGTCCTGCGCCGCGTGCAGCAGATGGAGCCGGCCGGCGTCGGCGCGCGCAACCTGCGCGAATGCCTGCTCCTGCAATTGCGCCAGATGCCGGCCAACACCTACCTGCTGGCCGAGGCGCAGAAGCTGGTCGCCGACCACCTCGACCTGCTCGGCAGCCGCGACTACAGCCAGCTGATGCGGCGCATGAAGCTCAAGGAAGACGAGCTGCGCGAAACCATCGAACTGATCCAGTCGCTGCATCCGCGCCCCGGCTCGCAAATCGAGTCCGGTGAAGCCGAATACGTGGTGCCGGATGTCATCGTCCGGAAACATAACGAACGCTGGCTGGTGGAGCTGAACCAGGAAGCCGTGCCGCGCCTGCGCGTCAACTCGCAATACGCGGGCCTGGTGCGCCGCGCCGACTCCAGTGCCGACAACACCTTCATGCGCAACCAGCTGCAGGAAGCGCGCTGGTTCATCAAGAGCCTGCAGAGCCGCAACGAGACGCTGATGAAGGTGGCGACCCAGATCGTCGAACACCAGCGCGGCTTCCTCGAATACGGCGAAGAGGCGATGAAGCCCCTGGTCCTGCACGACATCGCCGAAGCCGTGGGCATGCACGAGTCGACCATCTCGCGTGTCACCACGCAGAAATTCATGCACACCCCACGTGGCATCTTCGAGCTGAAGTACTTCTTCTCCAGCCACGTCAGCACCTCCGAGGGTGGCGAATGCTCGTCCACGGCGATCCGCGCGATCATCAAGAAACTGGTCGCGGCGGAAAGTCCGAAAAAGCCATTGAGTGACAGCAAGATCGCTGGTTTACTGGAGGCACAGGGCATTCAAGTGGCACGTCGCACCGTCGCCAAGTACCGGGAGTCCTTGGGGATTGCTCCCTCCAGCGAACGCAAGCGACTGGTATGACGTTGATCCACGCCAAAGTGTTCCGGCGGCAGGCCATCTAACCTGCCACTTATACACGGGCAATAAGGAGAAAGCGGTATGCAAGTCAACATCAGTGGACATCAACTGGATGTGACCGACGCCCTGCGCGACTATGTCGGCGAAAAACTCGGCCGACTGGAGCGCCATTTCGACAAGATCACCAATGTTCAGGTCATCATGGAGGTCGAAAAGCTAAAGCAGAAAATCGAAGCCACCCTGCACATCGCAGGTGGCGAAGTAGTGGCCTGTGCCGAACATGAAGACATGTATGCGGCCATTGACCTGCTCACCGACAAGCTCGACCGCCAACTGATCAAGCACAAGGAAAAATACCTCGAACGCCAGCAGGGTGTTGGTGTTCGTTAACCCCTCCCTATGATTCGACTCGAGCAAATCCTGACCCCCGGCCGTTCCCTGGTGAACGTGCCGGGCGGCAGCAAGAAACGCGTCCTTGAACAAATCGCAAACCTGGTAGCTCGCGAGCTGCCAGGTTTCGACGCGCAAGACATTTTCGAAAATCTGGTGGCCCGCGAACGCCTGGGCTCCACCGGATTCGGCAATGGCATCGCCATTCCGCACTGCCGCCTTCCCGGCTGCAAATCCCCTATCAGTGCCATCCTGCACCTGGACGCCCCGGTCGACTTCGACGCCCTCGACGGCGCGCCGGTCGATCTCGTATTCGTCCTGCTGGTGCCCGAGGCCGCCACCGAAGAGCACCTGGAGCTGCTCCGGCAGATCGCTTCCATGCTCGACCGTTCCGACGTCCGTGACCGACTGCGCCACGCCGCCAACGGCGAGGCGCTGTACCGGATCGTCGTGGACTTCCAGAACGGCCACTGATCATGCGCCTGATCATCATCAGCGGACGATCCGGCTCGGGTAAGAGCACCGCGCTCAATGTGCTCGAGGACAACGGCTTCTACTGCATCGACAACCTGCCCGCCAGCCTGCTTCCAGACCTGGCGCAGCGCGCGTTGCTGCACACCGAGCTGCTGCACCCGCAGGTTGCCGTCTCCATCGACGCCCGCAACCTGCCCAGCCAGCTGCAACGCTTCCCCGAACTGTTGCAGGAAGCCCGCGACAAGCATATCCAGTGCGACGTGCTGTACCTCGACGCCGATGATGAAACCCTGCTCAAGCGTTTCTCCGAGACGCGCAGGCGGCACCCGCTGACCAGCGACAGTCGCTCGCTGGCCGAAGCCATCGCCGACGAAGCCCATCTGCTGGCGCCGATCGCAGACCTCGCCGATCTCAAGCTCAACACCACGCACCTGAACCTCTATCAGCTGCGCGACGTGCTCAAACTGCGCCTGCTGAACAAGCCCGAACTGGGCACCGCCTTCCTGGTCGAATCCTTCGGCTTCAAGCGCGGCATGCCGGTGGACGCCGACCTGGTGTTCGACGTGCGCTGCCTGCCCAATCCGTACTGGAAACCGGAACTGCGCGAACTCACCGGACTCGATGCGGATGTCCAGGACTACCTGGCCGCACAACCCGACGTCGAGGAGATGTACCAGGACATCATCGGCTACCTGAACAAATGGCTGCCGCGCTTCGCCGCGAGCAACCGGGCCTATGTCACCGTCGCCATCGGCTGTACCGGAGGCCAGCACCGCTCGACCTACCTGGCCGAGCGGGTTGGCAAAGCCCTCAAGGAATCCCTCACCAACGTGCAGATTCGCCACCGCGACCTGAGCTAGTAGCAACACACAACAAAGGACAGCCCCTCGCGATGCCCGCCCTCGAAATCACCATCATCAACAAGCTGGGTCTGCACGCCCGTGCGGCAGCCAAATTCGTCGGCGTGGCGGGACGTTTCCCCTGCCAGATTCGCGTGGGACGCAACCCGGAGAGCACCGTCGACGGCAAGAGCATCATGGCGGTGATGATGCTGGCCGCCGGCAAGGGCACCAACCTGCATATCGCTGCCGAAGGCGAGCAGGAAGACGAGGCGCTGAGCGCACTGTCCGAGCTGATCAACAACTACTTCGACGAGGGCGAGTGAGCGCCCGGCGTTGACTCACCCTGAATGAAAAAGCCCGCCAGATGGCGGGCTTTTTCATGGGCGGGCGGATCAGTTGCCCGCGACTGTCATGCGCTCCACCAGCACCGAGCCGGTGTGCAGGTTGCCGCGATACTCCACGTCATTGCCAATGGCCACGATGTTGCGGAACAGGTCGCGCAGGTTCGCCGCGATGGTGACTTCCTGCACCGGGAACTGGATCTCGCCGTTCTCGACCCAATAGCCGCCCGCACCACGGGAATAGTCGCCGGTGACCAGGTTAACGCCCTGCCCCATCAGCTCGGTCACCAGCAGCCCACGCCCCATGCGACGGATCAGCGCCGCCTGGTCCTCGTCGCCATGGCTGACGAACAGGTTGTGCACGCCACCGGAATTCGCGGTGCTCGGCATGCCCAGCTTGCGGCCGGAATAGGTGCCGAGGATGTAGGAGACCAGATCGCCCCCTTCGACGAAGGGCTTGGCATAGGTGGCCAAGCCATCGTTGTCGAAGGAAGCGCTGCCCAGTGCGCCCATCAGCAGAGGGCGCTCATCGAGGGTCAGCCACTCGGGGAACAGGCGCTGTCCCAGGGTGCCTTCGAGGAACGACGACTTGCGGTACAGGCTGCCGCCGGAAATCGCCGAGAGGAAGTGGCCGAACAGGCCCACCGCCACTTCCGGGGCGAACAGCACCGGAACCTCGGCGGTATCCACCGGACGCGCGCCCAGACGGCTGGCGGCACGCTCGGCGGCGCGACGACCGATCGACTCGGCGCTCGCCAGCAGGTCACCACGGCGATTGACGTCGTACCAGTAGTCGCGCTGCATCTGGCCCTGCCCTTCGGCGATCATCACGCAGCTCAGACTGTGTCGGGTGCTGGCGTAGCCGCCAATGAAGCCGTGGCTGTTGCCGTATACACGGCAGCCCTGGTGGGTGTTCAACGTAGTGCCGTCGGCCTTGGTGACGCGCTTGTCGGTAGCGAAGGCCGCAGCCTCGCAGGCCAGTGCGCGCTCGATGGCCTGATCCGGGGTGATCGACCAGCCGTGGTACAGGTCCAGGTCAGGCAGGTCGCGGGCCATCAGCGCCGGATCGGCCAGCCCCGCGCAATCGTCCTCGGACGCGTGCCTGGCGATGGCCAGCGCCGCCGCCACGGTTTCGCGAATGGCATCGGCGCCGGTCGCCGAGGTGCTGGCCGATCCCTTGCGCTGGCCGACGTACAGGGTGATACCGAAACCCTGGTCGCGGTTGAACTCGACGGTCTCCACCTCGCCCTGGCGTACCGAGGTGGACAATCCCTGCTCCACCGAAACCGCCACCTCGCAGGCACTGGCGCCCTGCCGGGAAGCCTCGGCAATGATCCGCTCGACCTGCTCACGCAGTTCGGGAAGGACGTCCGGGCTGACCGCCGGGTTGTGTTCGCTCATTAGCTGCCTCTCCTGTTCATGTGCCGGCGGCATCGCTCTCCGGCGACGACGACCGACCGGGCCGGACAAGCGGCCCTCGACTCGTTATCATGGCGGCGTTTTCAACGAGACCCCCGCCATGGCTGAAATTCACGATGACGACTCGCTCTTCGAAGAGAAGAGCAAGACGCAAGTCAAACGCGAGCTGCACGCCCTGCAGGACCTCGGCGAGCGCCTGACGACGCTCAAGCCCGACCTGCTGGAACGCATGCCGCTCACCGATCCGCTGCGCCGCGCACTGGAAGAAGCACCCAAGCACAAGGCCAACGCCGCCAAGAAACGCCACCGGCAGTTCATCGGCAAGCTGATGCGCGACCAGGACATCGACGCCATCGTCGCGCTGCTGGATCAGGTAGACACCTCGACCCGCCAGTACAACGAACGCTTCCACGCCCTGGAGCGCTGGCGTGACCACCTGATCACCGGCGGCGACGCGGCGCTGTCCGCTTTCTTCGACGAATACCCGGAAAGCGATCGCCAGCATCTGCTCCAACTGATCCGCCACGCCCAGCACGAGGCCGCTCACAACAAGCCTCCGGCCGCGGCGCGGAAGATCTTCAAGTACATCCGCGAGCTGGACGAGGTCAAACGCGGCCTGCGTTGAGTGGCCGCGTCGCCCCATCCCCGCCTGACCATCAACGGCCTCAGGCGCCCGTGCCGCCGACGGTGATCGCGTCGATCTTCAGGGTCGGCTGGCCGACACCGACCGGCACGGACTGGCCGTCCTTGCCGCAGGTCCCCACACCACTGTCCAGCGCCAGGTCGTTGCCGACCATGGACACCCGGCTCATCACTTCCGGACCGTTGCCGATCAGGGTCGCGCCCTTGACCGGTCGGGTGATCTTGCCGTTCTCGATCAGGTAGGCCTCGCTGGTGGCGAAGACGAACTTGCCGCTGGTGATGTCCACCTGGCCGCCGCCGAGGTTCGCGCAGTAGATACCGCGCTCGACGCTGGCGATGATCTCTTCCGGCTCGCTCTGCCCGGCCAGCATGTAGGTGTTGGTCATGCGCGGCATCGGCAGGTGCGCGTAGGACTCGCGACGACCGTTGCCGGTGCGCGCCACGCCCATCAGGCGAGCGTTGAGCTTGTCCTGCATGTAACCCTTGAGGATCCCGTTCTCGATCAGCACGTTGCAGTTCGTGGGGGTCCCTTCGTCATCCACCGACAACGAACCGCGACGGCCCGCCAGGGTGCCATCATCGACGATGGTACACAGGCTCGAGGCGACCTTCTCACCCATGCGGCCGCTGTAGGCCGAGCTGCCCTTGCGGTTGAAGTCGCCTTCCAGGCCATGCCCCACCGCCTCGTGCAACAGCACGCCGGACCAACCGGCGCCCATCACCACCGGCAGGCTGCCAGCCGGCGCGGGAACTGCTTCCAGGTTGACCAGCGCCTGGCGCAGCGCCTCACGGGCGTAGCTCATGGCGCGGTCTTCCTGCAGGAAGTATCGGTAGTCGGTACGACCGCCACCGCCGTGACCGCCGCGCTCGCGGCGGCCGTTCTGCTCGACGATGACACTGACGTTGAAGCGTACCAACGGACGGATGTCCGCCGCCAGCGAGCCATCCGTCGCAGCGACCAGCACCTGGTCCCAGACGCCGGCCAGGCTCACGGTGACCTGCTGGATACGCGGATCGAGGGCACGGGTTGCGGCATCGATCTTCTGCAGCAGCTCCACCTTTTCCGCACGGCTGAGCACATCCAGCGGGTTCTCTCCGGCGTACAGGCGTTGCGGCACCACGGCATTGAACGCCTGCACCTTGCCGTTCTGCCCGGCGCGAGAGATCGAGCGCGCCGCGCGGGCGGCCTGGATCAGTGCCTCGTGGGTGATCGCGTTGCTGTAGGCGAAGCCGGTCTTCTCTCCGGACTGCGCGCGTACACCGACGCCCTGGTCCATGTGGAAGCTGCCTTCCTTGACGATGCCGTCTTCGAGCATCCAGGACTCGGAGATCTGGCTCTGGAAGTACAGGTCGGCCGCATCGATGCCCGGGCCGCTGAGTTCATGCAGCACCGGAGACAACCGTTCGATGTCCAGACCACCGGGGGCCAGCAGGTGCTGGCTGACGGATGACAACAGTTCGCTCATATCTACTCCGTACGCGCCGGTCGTGGATCGACCGGCGGGAAAAATCGTCTGTGCCGGGCAATCGGCATACGCTGCCGGACCGCCGCCTGTTCCTCGCTGTCCCGCTCGGCCAACAGTACGGCCTCGCCCTTGGCCTGTTCAGCCAGGATACGCCCCCAGGGATCGACTATCGCCGATTGCCCCCAGGTTTCCCGACCTTTGGGGTGGGTGCCGCCCTGCCCGGCTGCCAGCAGGTAGCACTGGGTCTCGATGGCGCGGGCGCGGATCAGCACTTCCCAGTGCGCCGCGCCGGTCACTGCGGTGAAGGCCGCCGGTGCGCTGATCAGTTCCGCGCCGGCCTCGCGCAGCGCGGTGTAGAGCTCGGGGAAGCGCAGGTCGTAGCAGACCGTCAGCCCCAGGCGTCCAACGGGCGTGTCGGCCACCACCACGCGCTGGCCGAAGGCGTAGTCGTCCGACTCGCGATAGCGGCCGCGGGCGTCGGCGACGTCCACGTCGAACAGGTGCAGCTTGTCGTAGCGCGCCACCACCTCACCCTGATCGTCGATCAGCAGCGAGCAGGCATTGGCCTTGGCTTCGGGCTGCCCGGCCGGGGGCAGCGGCAGGGTCCCGCCGACTATCCACAACTTGAGGTCGCGGGCGGTGCTTTTCAACCAGGGCAGGATCGGACCTTCGCCCAGTGCTTCGGCACGGCCGAGCTCGGCAAGGTCCCGACGGCCCATGGCGGCGAAATTTTCCGGCAGGACGGCGAGGCGCGCGCCATCACGGGCGGCCTGTTCGAGCAGGCGACGGGCGGCGGCGAGATTGGCCAGGACATCGTCCTGGCTGACCATCTGGATGACTGCGATGGACATGGTTAGCTCCGGCTGTGTCCTCAGGTCATGCTAACCGATGCCTGCCGACTCTGCTCAACGGGGTTTTTCGAAGGGCTTCTCGAAGGTGATGGCCGGACTCTGCCACGGGCCTTTCACGCTGTACTGCACGCTGGCGAAGCGCGAGACCCTGTCGCCCAGCAGCTTGTCCACGACGAACAGTGCGCCACCGATTGCGGGCGCGCCGACGATGAGGGCCGCCAACGGCAGATTGTTGGTCACCGGCAGGGTCACCAACAGCTTGGCGTCGATCTGATCGTGGGCCAGGTCCAGCGTACCGTTCAGCTCCAGATTGCTCGACGGACCGTCCAGGCGCAGCGGCTCTCGGGTGAAGTAGACACCGTCGGTGGCCGTGAGCACGCCCTTCACCCGGTCATAGCTCAGGCCCTTGCCCAGCAGGTCGGAGAAGTCCAGGCGCAGCCGGCGGTTGATGGCGTTGAAATTGAGCAGGCCGAACACGCGCAGGGCGTTGGCGCCGCCTTCGACCTCGACGAACTGCCCCTTGCGCAGGCTGGCGTCGATCTTGCCGCCGAAGCGCCGCAGATTCAGTGCGGCCGGCGATCCCGGCCAGTTACCATTGATATCGACGCGGAAGCGCTCACTGGTGACGCTGGGCGCGAAGTCCCAGGCCTTGAGCACGTCGGCGAGGTTCTCCCCATCCAGGCGCCCGTCGAAGCTGCTGCGCGAAGAACCTGCCACGCCGTCCCAGCGCAGCGTGCCCTTGAGCGCCAGGCCACGCAGGTCGAGCGCCACATTGTTGAAACTGGTGCCGGTCGGCGTCGGTCGCAGGTTGAAGCTCCAGGCACCCACCGGCCTGCCGGCCTTGCTGACCTGACGAATCGTCACATCCATCGCCGGCAGCGAGCGCGGGTCGATGTTGGCCATGGGGTCAGGCGCTTCCACCGCACCCGGCGAGTCGATGGCCTCGCCCTTGGGCAGGTCGATCCGATCGAGCATGACCTGGATTGGCCGGGCACCGCCGTCGGGCAAGGTGATCTTGCCGGACACCAGGGCACTGACCAGCCCTACCTGCCAACTGCTGTCGACGCGCGCAAGGCTGACGCCCAGATTATCCAGGCTCTGGCCAAAGCCCTTGAAGTGCCCGATCTGCAGATCGGCGCCACGCAGCAGACCGGATGCACCTTCAACGCCGGTGTTGGTGTACTTCTTCAGGACCGCCTGCCAGGCATCGGCATCCACTTCATCGATGCGGCCACGCACCTGCACGCCATTCCAGTTCGGCAGCACCGCCGGATCACTCCCCAGGCGCAATACGCCCCGCCCGGCGAGCGGATTCTCCGCCGGTGCGGCATAGGCGAGGCTGGCGCGGTCGCCATAGGTCGCCGAGTAACGCCGCTCGGCGCCATCCAGGGTCATGCGCCATTCGCTGTCACGGGTCTCGCTGGCGGACTTGCCGAACGGCGCTGGCAGATCGATGGTGACGCCCTGCAAGTTGGAGACGACCCGCAACTGGCTGTCCTTGCCCGCCAACAGGACGTCGAGCTGGAAGGGTACGCGACCGTCGACAGGCAACTGCTTCTGCACCTTGCCCCATTCCAGCAGCGACTTCATCGGCACCTGCCCGCCAACCAGAACCCGGGTGCGTGCGTCGCCGTTGCGACCTTCAGCGCGGATGCTGCCGGTAATTCGCGCTCCCAACGTCTGGGCCGAGACATTCTGCGCGCTCAGGCCAGTGTCGGTGTCGTAGCGGAATCTGCCCTTGAGTTGCTCGAGATTGAGTTCGGGCCTGGCGATCTTCAACCGTGCGGAGTCAGTGGCGAAGTCGACGATTACCCGCGCCTGCCGGGCCTGCTCCTTGGCAAGCGGGATATCCAACTTGAGGTGACCGGCGAGCTTGCCCTCTCCGCTCCAGCCCTCGAAGGTGTGCTGGGCGCCGATGGGCGAGTCCTGGAGGATCTTCAGACCATCAGCGAGGCTGCTGTCGATATCGCCGTCCACATGCAGGTGGGAAACCTCGCCATCCGGCACATGGGGAATCTCCACCGACACATCGCGCACCTGGCTTTGCAGGATCTGGCCAGATTGCGCGGTGATGCTCACACCAGTGTCCTCGACCCGCACCTCACCCTCGGCCTTGCTCAGCCCCGGCCAGCCCGGCTGGTAGTCGAGTACGCCGTCGTGGACCTTGAAATACAGGCTCATCGCGTGCGCCTCGGGCGCCGCCCCCTTCTGCAGCGAACCCTGCCATTGGAAGTAGCCCTGCTCGATGCGCCCGCTCTTGATCGAGCCCTTGAGCCAGGCGGCCAGGTCCTTGCTCATCTGCGGGATGACGGTGGGCAGGTACTTGCTGGTGAAACGCGCATCGCCATTGCTCATGCCGACGCGCAGGTCCATGTAGTCCTCCTGCTCGGGGTCACGCATCAGGCGGATCAGCATGTCACCGGCCAGCGTGCCCTCCTCGCCCTCCACCTTCATCAGGTGGCTGCCGAGGGTGAACGCCTCGTCGTTCAACTGGAAGAACAGACGGGCATGGGCAGTACGGTAGCGCCAGGGCTCGGGGAACAGGGTTGCCAGGTGCAGCATGAAGTCCTGGGCCGAAGCGTCCAGTTGACCGCCTTCGAGGTTGCCGCTGAAGGTACCGTCGACGTTGGCGACGGCCGGCACATCGTGGAAGGCGCTGACCCCGACCTTTTCCAGGTTGGTGGCATAGGCGATGCGTTCGGCGCCGGTGCGCTGCGGCCAGTAGTCGAAATTGACGTTATGCAGCACGCCATGCGGCTTCAGGCCCTGCAGCCAGGTGATGGCGGCGTCCGGCAGCGGCGCCAGGGAGGTGATCATCGGGCCCAGCGGGGTCAGGTCGAGGCGGTCGGCCTGCAGTTGCCAGTGCTCCTCGCCCTTCATCCGCCGCGTCAGCGACAGCTCCACCTCGCCCCAGCGGGTATCGCCCAGGTTGGCCGCGAGATCGGCAACGCGCAGGTCGAAGTCCTCGCCATTGCGTTGGAAATACAGGCCCACGCCCAGATCGCTCAGGCTCACCGGCTTCTGCTCGCCCAACCCGGCCTTGATCGACGGCGCATTGAGGCGCGCGACACCCGACACCGGCACGCCCTTCTCGAAATTCGCCCAGAACTCGCCGCCGGCCTTGAGTTCGGAGAGCCTCCAGGCTCCGGTCAGGCGCGCGGGCAGCCACTTCGACCACTCCGCCTGTGGCAGGCTCAAATAGGCCTGCACCGAGCTCTGCTTCCAGTCGTCGCGATTCAGGCGAGCATCCAGCCGGGCCGCCACCGGCTGGCCGCCCGGCAGCGTCAGGCGCGCGTCGAGGTGCTGGCGGAAACCACTGTGCAACGTCACGCCGACATAACTCAGCGACAAGGGCTCCGCGCCCTGCGGCAGCACGGTCAGCTGACTATCCAGCAGCGATAGGCGGCGTGGCGCCAGCAGCAGATCGATCAGCTTGCGCGGATCGGTCTCGCCGTGGCTGGGCAGGCCGTCGACGCGCCACTGGCCCTGCTCGTCTTCCCGCAGGGTGAGTTGCAGGCCTTGCAGTTCCAGGCTTTCGATCCTTGGCTGGCGGGTCATGAGACTGCCGAGGAGATCCGGGGTCAGGTGCACGCGCTCCAGGCGCAGCGCATCGTCGCCCGCGCCCAGTTGCAGATCGCGGACCACGATGACCGGGCCGAAGTCCTGCCAATGGCCTTCGAGCCCGCCGATGCTGACAGGCAGGCCAAGCTGGGCACTGGCCTTCTGCGCCAGCTCGTCGCGGTACTCGGCCACCAGCGGCACCAGTTGGCGCCCCAGGCTGACGTACAGCGCAAGCAGCACCAACCCCAGGGCCAGCAGCCCCAGGATCACGCGCAATGACGCAGTGAACAGGCGCCCCATGTCAGTCAGGTGCTCGTGGCAGAAGGTAAACGGTCATCGTGCTGGCTCCCAGCCATGCAGTAGCGAACCCCGTCTGACAGTGTGCGTCAGCGAAAGCTCCGCAACCGCCCGTTCCAGAGCGGCATTTCGTGTGAAGCCAAGACATTGGGACCTGCCTCTCAAAGCAGGACAACGTCGTACTGTTCCTGAGAGTACATGGCCTCGACCTGGAACTTGATGGTGCGGCCGATGAAGACTTCCAGATCGGCGACGTTGCCCGACTCCTCGTCGAGCAGGCGATCGACCACCTTCTGGTTGGCCAGCACCAGGTAGGAATTGGCCTGGTAGGCACGGGCCTCGCGGAGGATTTCGCGGAAGATCTCGTAGCAGATGGTCTCGGCGGTCTTCAGCATGCCGCGCCCCTGGCAGCTCGGGCAGGGCTCGCAGAGCACCTGCACCAGGCTCTCGCGGGTGCGCTTGCGGGTCATCTGCACCAGGCCCAGCTCGGTGATGCCGATGATGTTGGTCTTGGCATGGTCGCGTTCGAGCTGCTTCTCCAGGGTCCGCAGGACCTGGCGGCGGTGCTCTTCGTCTTCCATGTCGATGAAGTCGATGATGATGATCCCGCCCAGGTTGCGCAGGCGCAGCTGGCGGGCGATGGCGGTGGCGGCTTCGAGGTTGGTCTTGAAGATGGTCTCTTCGAGGTTGCGGTGGCCAACGAAGGCGCCGGTGTTCACATCGATGGTGGTCATCGCCTCGGTCGGGTCGATGATCAGGTAGCCGCCGGACTTCAGCAGCACCTTGCGCTCCAGCGCCTTCTGCACCTCGTCCTCGACCCCGTAGAGGTCGAAGATCGGCCGTTCGCCCGGGTAGTGCTCCAGGCGATCGGCAATTTCCGGCATCAGTTCTTCGACGAACTGCGTAATTTTCTGGAAGTTCTCCCGGGAATCGACGCGGATCTTCTCGATTCGCGGATTGACCAGGTCGCGCAGGGTGCGCAGGGCCAGGGACAGATCTTCGTAGATCATCGTCGGCGCGCCGACGGTCTTGATCTGTGCGTCGATCTGGTCCCACAGGCGGCGCAGGTAGCGGATATCGGCGAGGATCTCGTCCTCCCCGGCGCCTTCGGCCGCGGTGCGCAGGATGAAGCCACCCTGCTCGACGATACCTTCGACCGCCACGCAGTTGGCCACCACCTGCTTGAGGCGCTCGCGTTCGACTTCGTCTTCGATCTTCAGGGAAATGCCGACATGGCTGGTGCGCGGCATGTAGACCAGGTAGCGCGACGGGATCGACAGATGGGTGGTCAGGCGCGCGCCCTTGGTGCCGATGGGGTCCTTGGTGACCTGCACCACCAGGCTCTGGCCCTCGTGCACCAGCGCGCTGATGCTCTCCACCGCGCTGCCTTCGCGGGTGGATATCTCCGCCGCGTGAATGAACGCCGCGCGCTCCAGGCCGATATCGACGAAGGCCGCCTGCATGCCGGGCAGCACGCGCACGACCTTGCCCTTGTAGATGTTGCCGACGATCCCGCGGCGCAGCGTGCGCTCGACATGGACCTCCTGCAGGACGCCGTTCTCCACCACCGCCACGCGCGATTCCATCGGCGTGATATTGATCAGGATCTCTTCGCTCATGCGCCCTTCCTTATCGCGCCCGGAGTCGTGCAGCGCTACTTCGTGATCAAGACTGCCAGCATGGGATGGAGAAGTCAGCCAGCAATGCCGCAGTTTCGCACAGGGGCAGGCCGACCACGGCGCTGTAGCTACCCTCGACGCGGCTGACGAAGACCGCCGCGAGCCCCTGGATAGCATAGCCACCCGCCTTGTCATGGGGCTCGCCAGTGTCCCAGTAGCGCTCGGCTTCTTCCATCGAAACACTGCGGAAAGTCACACGGCTGCCCACCACCTTCGCCTCGCAGCGGTCGCGGTTGGCCACGGCCACTGCGGTCAGCACCTCATGCTCACGGCCGGACAGCGCCTGCAGCATGGCCAGCGCTTCGGCACGATCGGCGGGCTTGCCGAGAATCCGCCCATCGAGGACCACGGCGGTGTCGGCGCCCAGCACGCAGACGTCCGCCCGCTGCGCCAGGAAATGCAGCCCCGCCAGGGCCTTTTCGCGCGCCAGGCGCTCGACATAGGCCACGGCCGACTCGCCGGCTTGCGGCGTCTCGTCGATGGAAGCGGGCACGATATGGAACGGCAGGCCGATCTGGGTCAGCAGCTCACGGCGACGCGGCGAGCTGGAAGCGAGGTACAGCTGGGACATCAGAGACTCCCGAAGCCGGTCCGGCGCGACTGGCGCCAGACCCGACGAAACGCCCCGCAGCGGGGCCTCAGTTGATGTTCAGGCGCAGACGCAGGGCCCGGAGCAGCGTATAGACCCACGGCCAGAGCAAGCCACTGACCAGCGCCGGCAACAGGAACACCAGGGTCGGCGGACGGTTGCCGGTCAGGGCGCTGATCCACAGCTGGACCAGTTGCGCCAGGCCGAACACCACCAGCAACACCAGGCATTGCTGCCAGATGGGGAACATCCGCAAACGCTGGTGCAGCGAGAGCACCAGGAAAATGATCAGGCTGAGGATCAGCGCGTTCTGCCCCAGCAGGGTGCCGTACAGCACATCTTCGGCGAGGCCCAGCACCCAGGCGCTGAGCATGCCGACCTTGTGCGGCAGGTAGAGCACCCAGTAGGTCAGGAACATCGCCAGCCAGAGCGGGCGACCGATCTCCATGAAGCTGGGCATCGGCGCCACCGACAGCAGCAGCGCCAGGAGCAGGCTGAGCCAGATCGCCCAGCCGTTTCGCGAGCCTTGGGTGGCCATCAGCGGCGATTCCTTGCGTCGGGGTGCGGTGCCGCCGGGGCTGCCGGAGCGACAGGTGCGGCAGGCGCTGCGCCATTAGCTGCCGCCGGATGTGCCGGTTGCGCGGCGGGAGCCGCCGGCGTGGCTGGGTGCGCAGCATTCTGCGTCGGCGTGGCGGGCGCCGCAGCTCCGGGCTGGGCCGGCGCCGCGGATTCGGCGGCCTTGCGGTCCGCCTCGGCCTGGGCCTCAGCGGCGTCGGTGGCGCGCTGCTCGGGCGTACGGCTGTCGGTGAACACCAGCAGCACGTAGCGGCTGCGGTTCATCTTGGCGGTCGGCACGGCACGGATGGTAGCGAATGGCCCGCCAGTATCGTGCAGCACTTCCTTGACGGTGGCGACCGGGTAGCCGGCCGGGAAGCGCTGGCCCAGGCCGGAGCTGACCAGCAGGTCGCCTTCCTTGATGTCGGCGGTGTCCGCGACGTAACGCAGTTCCAGGCGTTCCGGGTTGCCGGTGCCCACGGCGATGGCGCGCAGGCCATTGCGGTTCACCTGCACCGGAATGCTGTGGGTGGTATCGGTCAGCAGCAGCACGCGCGCGGTGTAGGGCATGACCTCGACCACCTGGCCCATCAGGCCGCTGGCGTCGAGCACCGGCTGGCCCTGGAACACGCCGTCCTTCTCGCCCTTGTCGATCAGGATGCGCTGGGTGAAGGGGTTCGGATCGACGCCGATCAGCTCGCCCACCAGCACCTTGTCATCGACCAGGGCGGAGGAATTGAGCAGCTCGCGCAGGCGCACGTTCTGTTCGGTCAGGGTGGCGAGTTTCTGCAGGCGGCGCTGCATCAGCAGCTGCTCGGCCTTCAGGCGTTCGTTCTCGGCCAGCAGTTCGCTGCGGCTGGTGAACTGGTCGCGCACGCCTTCCCAGGCACGAACAGGGAAATCGGCAACGCCATAGAAGGGACTCAGCACGAGGCCCATCTGGCTGCGTACCGGTTTCAGATAATCGAAGCGGGCATCGACCACCATCAAGGCGACCGACAGGACGGCGAGCACCAGCAGGCGCGCGCCCAGCGAGGGCCCTTTGGAGAATATCGGTTTGATGACCGGCTCCTAGCTGTGCAAAGTCGGTTGAAGTTCCACCCCCCTGGGCGAAACGTCAACCGACCTCCACTCCCATCTTATTCGGTGGACAGCAGGTCCATCGAATGACGGTCCATCATTTCCAGCGCCTTGCCGCCGCCACGAGCCACGCAGGTCAGCGGGTCTTCGGCGACGATCACCGGCAGTCCGGTTTCCTGGGCCAGCAGCTTGTCCAGGTCGCGCAGCAGCGCGCCACCACCGGTCAGCACCAGGCCGCGCTCGGCGATGTCGGAAGCCAGTTCCGGCGGGGACTGCTCCAGGGCGCTCTTGACCGCCTGGACGATGGTCGCCAGGGATTCCTGCAGCGCTTCGAGCACTTCGTTGGAATTCAGGGTGAAGCTGCGCGGTACGCCTTCGGCCAGGTTGCGGCCACGGACGTCAACTTCGCGGACTTCGCCGCCCGGGAAGGCGGTGCCGATTTCCTGCTTGATGCGCTCAGCGGTGGATTCGCCGATCAGGCTGCCGTAGTTGCGGCGCACGTAGGTGACGATGGCTTCGTCGAAGCGGTCGCCGCCGACGCGGACGGATTCGGCATAGACCACGCCGTTGAGGGAGATCAGGGCGATCTCGGTGGTGCCGCCGCCGATGTCGACGACCATGGAACCACGGGCCTCTTCCACCGGCAGGCCGGCGCCGATGGCTGCGGCCATCGGTTCTTCGATCAGGTACACCTCGCGTGCGCCGGCGCCCAGGGCCGATTCACGGATGGCACGGCGTTCCACCTGGGTGGACTTGCACGGTACGCAGATCAGCACGCGCGGGCTGGGCTGCAGGAAGCTGTTCTCGTGCACCTTGTTGATGAAGTACTGCAGCATCTTCTCGCAGACGCTGA
This sequence comes from Pseudomonas sp. B1-22, assembly GCF_050474425.1. Lineage (NCBI taxonomy): Bacteria > Pseudomonadati > Pseudomonadota > Gammaproteobacteria > Pseudomonadales > Pseudomonadaceae > Pseudomonas > Pseudomonas sp. B1-22. The sequence goes on from NZ_JBCHVH010000006.1 coordinate 189,767, forward strand.
AGTCGGCGATCACGCCGTCCTTCATCGGACGAATGGCGGCAATGTTGCCCGGGGTACGGCCCAGCATGCGCTTGGCTTCGGTACCGACCGCTACCACGCTCTTCTGGCTGCCGTGGCTACGAATGGCGACCACGGACGGTTCGTTCAGGACGATGCCGCGCTCGCGCACATAAATAAGGGTATTGGCAGTGCCCAGGTCGATCGACAGATCACTGGAAAACATGCCACGCAGTTTTTTGAACATTGGAAAGAAACCCGTAGGTGGAGCGTGGGTGAAAAATGCGCGGGTAAAAAAGTGCGGCAAACTCTAACAATGACGGGGGTTTTGGGCAAGGCGGCAATTTATGCTAGATTCCTCGTTTTTCGGGCCCGCAGGCCCGTCCCAGCGGCCTTCGACCGTCCGCCGCGGGTTCTGTTCCCTGCCCCACAAATTCCTTCCGGCCAGGTCCAGTTCGAACCGGGCCGCTCTAGCTGGAGACCCCGATGGCGCTTGAACGCTCCGACGTGGAAAAGATCGCCCACCTCGCCCGCCTGGGCCTGGCGGAAGCCGACATTTCGCGCACCACCGACACCCTCAACAACATCCTTGGCCTGATCGACGCCATGCAGGCGGTCGACACCGACGGCGTGGAGCCCCTGGCCCACCCGCTGGAAGCCACGCAGCGCCTGCGCGCCGACGCAGTCACCGAGGAGAACCGCCGCGAAGCCTACCAGGCCATCGCGCCAGCCGTGGAAGACGGCCTTTACCTCGTCCCGAAAGTCATCGAGTAAGCGCTAAGGACACGGACATATGCTGCATCAATTGACCCTCGCCGAAGTCGCCCGCGGACTCGCCGACAAGCAATTCTCCGCCCAGGAACTGGCCACTGCCCTGCTCGCGCGCATCCAGCAGCTCGACCCGCAGTTGAACAGCTTCATCACCGTCACCGAGGAAAGCGCCCTGGCCCAGGCCAAGGCGGCCGACGAACGGCGCGCCAAAGGCGAGACCGGCGCCCTGCTGGGCGCGCCGATCGCCCACAAGGACCTGTTCTGCACCCAGGGCGTGCGCACCAGCTGCGGCTCGAAGATCCTCGACGCCTTCGTCTCGCCCTACGACGCCACCGTCGTCGAGCGCCTGGCCGACGCCGGCGCCGTGAGCCTGGGCAAGCTGAACATGGACGAGTTCGCCATGGGCTCGGCCAACGAATCCAGCCACTACGGCCCGGTGAAGAACCCCTGGGACACCTCCCGCGTACCGGGCGGCTCCTCCGGTGGCTCCGCCGCCGCCGTGGCCGCGCGCCTGATCCCGGCCGCCACCGGCACCGACACCGGCGGCTCGATCCGCCAGCCGGCCGCGCTGACCAACCTCACCGGCATCAAGCCGACCTATGGCCGCGTGTCCCGCTGGGGCATGATCGCCTATGCCTCCAGCCTCGATCAGGGCGGCCCGCTGGCCCGCACCGCCGAGGACTGCGCGCTGATGCTCGGCGCCATGGCCGGCTTCGATCCGAAGGATTCCACCTGCGTCGACCAGCCGGTGGACGACTACCTGGCCGCCCTGGCCAAGCCGCTGACCGGCCTGCGCATCGGCCTGCCGAAGGAATACTTCGGCGCCGGCCTGGACAGCCGCATCGCCGACGCGGTGATGAAGGTAGTCGAGCAGCTCAAGCAGCTCGGCGCGGTGATCAAGGAGATCTCCCTGCCGAACATGCAGCACGCGATCCCTGCCTATTATGTGATCGCGCCCGCGGAAGCCAGCTCCAACCTGTCGCGCTTCGACGGCGTCCGCTACGGCTACCGCTGCGAGGATCCGAAGGACCTGCAGGACCTGTACAAGCGCTCCCGCGCCGAAGGCTTCGGCGCCGAGGTGAAGAACCGCATCATGGTCGGCACCTACGCGCTTTCCGCCGGCTACTACGACGCTTACTACCTGAAAGCTCAGAAGATTCGTCGCCTGATCAAGAACGATTTCGTCAGCGCCTTCGCCGAAGTCGACGTGATCCTCGGCCCGACCACGCCGAATCCGGCCTGGAAACTCGGCGAGAAGAACAACGACCCGGTCGCCCAGTACCTGGAAGACATCTACACCATCACCGCCAACCTCGCCGGCATCCCGGGCCTGTCCATGCCCGCCGGCTTCGTCGACGGCCTGCCGGTGGGTGTCCAGCTGCTCGCGCCGTACTTCCAGGAAGGCCGCCTGCTCAACGTCGCGCACCAGTACCAACTGGTCACTGACTGGCACAAACAAGCACCGGCTGGATTCTGAGGACGACACACATGCAATGGGAAACCGTGATCGGGCTGGAAATCCACGCACAGCTCTCCACCCAATCGAAGATCTTCTCCGGTAGCGCCACCACCTTCGGCGCCGCCCCGAACACCCAGGCCAGCCTGGTCGACCTGGCCATGCCCGGCACCCTGCCGGTGCTGAACCAGGAGGCCGTGCGCATGGCCTGCCAGTTCGGCCTGGCGATCAACGCCGAGATCGCCGAGCGCAACGTCTTCGCCCGGAAGAACTACTTCTACCCTGACCTGCCCAAGGGCTACCAAACCAGCCAGATGGACCACCCCATCGTCGGCAAGGGGCACCTGGACATCACCCTGGAAGACGGCACCGTCAAGCGCGTCGGCATCACCCGCGCGCACCTGGAAGAGGACGCCGGCAAGAGCCTGCACGAAGACTTCCACGGCATGAGCGGGATCGACCTGAACCGCGCCGGCACCCCGCTGCTGGAGATCGTCTCCGAGCCGGACATCCGCAGCGCCAAGGAAGCCGTGGCCTACGTCAAGGCGATCCACGCGCTGGTGCGCTACCTGGGCATCTGCGACGGCAACATGGCCGAAGGCTCGCTACGCTGCGACTGCAACGTGTCGGTACGGCCGAAGGGCCAGGCCGAGTTTGGCACCCGCGCCGAGATCAAGAACGTGAACTCCTTCCGCTTCATCGAGAAGGCGATCAATCACGAAGTGCAGCGCCAGATCGACCTGATCGAGGACGGCGGCAAGGTCGTGCAGGAAACCCGCCTGTACGACCCGAACAAGGACGAAACGCGCTCTATGCGCAGCAAGGAAGAAGCCAACGACTACCGTTACTTCCCCTGCCCGGACCTGTTGCCGGTGGTGATCGAGCGCGCCTTCCTCGACGAGCTGCGCGCCAACCTGCCGGAACTGCCGGACCAGAAGCGCGAGCGTTTCGAGAGCCAGTACGGCCTGTCCGCCTATGACGCCAGTGTGCTGTCCGCCAGCCGCGAAATGGCCGACTACTTCGAGCAGGTGCAGGCCATCTGCGGCGACGCCAAGCTGGCCGCCAACTGGGTGATGGGCGAGCTCTCCAGCCTGCTCAACAAGGACGGCCTGGAGATCGAGCAATCGCCGGTTTCCGCGCAGCACCTGGGCGAAATGATCCTGCGCCTGAAGGACGGCACCATCAACGGCAAGGCGGCCAAGACCGTGTTCGCCGCCATGGCCGAGGGTGAAGGGTCGCCCGACGAGATCATCAAGGCCAAGGACCTGGTGCAGAACACCGATTCGGGCGCCGTCGAGAAGCTGCTGGACGACGTGCTGGCAGCCAACGCGGAGCAGGTCGAGCAGTACCGTGCCAGCGACGAAGCCAAGCGCGGCAAGATGTTCGGCTTCTTCGTCGGCCAGGCCATGAAGGCCGCCAAGGGCAAGGCCAACCCGGCACAAGTGAACGAATTGCTGAAGAAAAAGCTCGAAGGGTAATCCGCCCCTTCTTTTATCCAGAAGAGTGCCAACGCCTGCGTTGGCCCGGCGAACGACCGGCCAGGGATGGCCGGATTGGAAAACTCGGTGCTGCGACAGGAATGTCAGTGCAGAACCCATCAGCACCGGGTAAATCGTCCCCTGGAAGCTCCATTATGTGGCGTTCGTTCCCTTCCCTCTTCTTCGCCGCCGGACTCGCCCTGCTGGCCGGTTGTAGCAGCGCCCCGTCATACGACAACGACTCGGGCGTCTCCGGCCGTGGCTATCGCGCCGAGGGCACCGCCTCCTATTACGGCAAGGCACACCACGGCAAGCGCACCGCCAGCGGCGAGCGCTTCAACCAGCACGCCCTGACCGCCGCGCATCGCACCTTGCCCTTTGGCACCCGGGTGAAAGTCACCAATCTCAATAACGGCCGTAGCGTCGTGGTGCGGATCAACGACCGGGGCCCCTTCGGCCGTGGGCGGATCATCGACCTGTCGAAAGCCGCCGCCGAACAACTCAACATGCTGCGCTCCGGCACCGCGCCGGTGCGCCTGGAAGGTCTCTGAAGGAGTCAGAATGAGCAACGACAACCGCAAGGCCGGCGAACAGGTCCGCCGCGAAGTGATGGGCGACGCCTTCGTCGACCGCGCCCTGGGCAATGCCACCGAGTTCACCCAGCCGCTGCAGGACTTCGTCAACGAGCACGCCTGGGGCGGCGTGTGGAACCGCGACGGCCTGCCGCGCAAGACCCGCAGCCTGATCACCCTGGCCGCGCTGACCGCGCTCAAATGCCCGCAGGAGCTGAAAGGCCATGTGCGTGGCGCACTGAACAATGGTTGTACGGTGGAAGAAATCCGCGAGGCGCTGCTGCATTGCGCAGTCTATGCCGGCGTCCCGGCGGCCATCGACGCCTTCCGCGCCGCGCAGGAAGTGATCGAGGCCTGGCAGGCGGATCAGCAGGCCTGATCAAGAGCAGCGCCAATAGGCGCTTTTCGCGGGCGTGGCCCGCTCCTACAGGGTGAGTCCAACGTCGCTTTCGTAGGAGCGGACCTTGTCCGCGAAATCCGGCGCGGCGGAATTCGCAATTGCCGGGAAACTCCGAAGCGCAGCGCCCATTTGTAGGAGCGGGCCATGCCCGCGATCCGTCGGCCGGGCCGACGGCTCTCGCCCTTACGGATAACTGAACCGCTTCACCAGCGTCAGCTCGCCCGGCTGGCGCATCGGGATCAGGAAGGACTCCTGCTTCTCGTTCACCGTGCCCTCCTCCGTAACGATGGTCACCTGCGCCGTGGTCAGCGGCTTGGCCGCGTTCACGTCGCCGGAGCTGTCATCCTCGCTCCAACCGCCGCCGTAGTAATTCACGTAAACCAGGTACTGGCCCTTGAGCGGTGTCGGGCTGGCTATGATTTCCGGGCCGTAGCCGGTGGTCACGTCGACGTCCTGAGCCGCGCCGTTGGGCAGCGAGCGGTTGCCGTACCAGACGTGCCCGCCATCGGGCGTCACCAGATGCAGGTCGAGGTCGGTGTTGTCCGAGTCCCAGGACAACATGACCCGCAGCTTGGCTGCGACTTCGCCGCCCCCGCCGCCGTGGTAGAACTGCACGCGCTTGCGCTGCTGGCCGTCCGGGCTGATGACTTCGACGCTGTTGGAGCCCGCCGGGAAGGCGAACGGACGGTCGAACTTGCCGTCGCCCTCGATCCGCATCGGCATGGCCACGCCGTTGACCACCAGGCGTGCCGGCTCCTTGCTGTTCTTGGGCAAGCCACGGATTTCCCCGCGGATACGCGCGGTCTCGGCCTGGTCCGCGCGAGTGTTCACCGAGGACGCCGGGTAATTCACAGTCTGCCGGAAGTCGGCCTTGTCGCCGTCGCCCGCGCGCCAACCGCCCAGCGGCGTGTCCAGGCTGATCGGCGATTCGGCGGCCTGCGCGGCCAGCGGGATCAGGCTGGCAAGCAGGGAAAGGCGGAGCACGTGGGCGAATTTCATGGTGATCATTCCAGTATCAGGCGACGGGCCAGGCTTTCCACGTAGCCCTCGTCTTGTCCATTGGGGTGCGCCTGGAAGGCCAGGTGCAGGTATTCATGAGCCAGGTCGAGGCGGTCCTGCTGGGAGTACAGGCCACGTACGTAGATGCGCTGACGTTCGCGGTCGACGTAGGGCCGGCCACTGCTCAGGCGGCACACGGCGAAAGACTGCAATTCCTCATAGCCCGCCTCGGCTTCCAGGCGCTGCCGCCAGTGGCGGCGCTGCGCCTGCAGCCAGCGTTCGGCCTCGGGCAGCGGCTGGCAGGCGGCAGTCGGGTTGCTCCAGCGGCTGAGGCTGGTGCGCGGGAAGGCGCGGGCGAGGATGGCGTCGTAGCGCAGGCCCTTGGCGGCCTGTTCCTGGGCGTCGCGCCAGGACAGTTTCGACTGCCCGGCTTGGTCCGAGTGATAGGTGACGGTGCCGCCGGCCAGTACCAGATCAGCGGTCCAGGCGGCGATTCCCCGCGCGGCCTCACTAGCCGGGCGCGGCGCCACGCGCTGGCGCTGGCTGCTGTCGTCGATGCTCAGGCAGTCGCCGCGCGGGGCGCCGTTCTGCAGCAGATAGGTGCGGATGGTCACCGCCAGCGCCTTGGCCGCTTCCGGCGGCGTAGCGGAAGCCTCGCGGTCGAGCACGCGGGCGACATACTCCTCGCGGGACAGGCGCGCGGTCAAGCGCGGGCCCTGGGCGCCGCGTTCAAGAAACAGATCGCCGCCGCTGTTCACGTCGAGCCTTACGCCATTGGCGAACAGCACATTCTGCCGACCTTCCAGCAGGCCTTCGGTGGCAGGCTGGTTTCGCACGTCGTAGACCTCTTTCAGCGGATAGCGGCTGAACAGACTGACCTCCACACAACGCCCCGGATCGCTTGGCCACGGCGCCGGCAGCGCGACACCGATAGCGTTGCCGTACTTGGCCAGCACCGTCTTGCTGGTGCCCGGCCCGCGCGCCCAGAGCGGTGTGCCGTCCACCAGCCAGCCGGCAAAGCCGCCTTCGCGCTGGCCGCCTTCTTCCCAGCTCCAGGTCTTCACCCGCAGGCGTCCACCCAGGGCAGCGGGAGCGCGCCCGTCATCGGCGGCGAGGCTGACATCCAGCAGCACCTTTCGCGCCTGCTCCTGGGCCGGCAGGTGCTGCAGTTGATCGAGCAGTTCGGCAACCGGCACCTCGGTCTGCGGCGCCAGATGATCGAGTTGCGAGACCCAGGCCGGCGCGTGGCGCGCCTGCCAGTACTGCTGCCAGACCGTACCGTCGATGCCCAGGCGCTGCGGCTGAAAATACAGACCACAGGACTTCACCAGCGCCGCGTCACGCTCGATGCTCTGCCCCGCCGTGCAGCAATAGACCTCTTCCTTGCTCTCGCCACGGCACGGGTAGGCCGGCTCCTGCTGGCCGGTGTCGCTCAGCCAGGCATAGACGAACAGCTTCCACAGGCTACCCAGCGGAGCCGTGAGATCGGCGGGCAAAGCCTGACGATCGAGCACCTGCTGCGACCCTAGCCGCAGCAGTTCATCACCCTGCGCAGTGCGCCAGGCCAGCTGCGCCGACTCCTGCGCCCCAAGGGCGCAGAGCGGCAACAGCAGAATCAGCCCGGCGATGCGCGCGCGCATTACTGGACCTTGATTTTCGCCAGGGCCGGATTCTGCTCCAGCGCCTGCTCCTGCGGCGCATAGAGGCGCTGGAAGCGCGCCGGCGGCAGGACGAACTCGCCCTTCTGCGAGAAGCGCACCAGATGGCGGAAGCGCAGCTCGCCGCCCAGGGTGTCCACCGGCACGCCGTAGAACAGGTCGCCCGGTTCGTTGCGCGCGCGCTCCAGGCTGGTCGCCTCGGCGCCACCCAGGCCGCTGATCTGCAGGCCCCAGGTGGTGCGCTCGACGTCCGCGCCCGGCGGCAGCGGCACTTCCAACATGCCGTAGCGCAGGGCTTGCGCCTGCTCGGTGGTCAGGGTCACTTCGTCCAGGTACAGCTCGTCGCTGGACAGCGGCTTGTCGCCCAGTGCCTCGGCATTGAAGGCGAAAGCTTCCTCACCCGGCACCAGGCGCAGCAGGCGACGCTTGATGGTCACCGGCAGTTGGCTGGCCGGCGCTTCGGCACTGCGGAAGGTCACGGAAGCATTGAGCGGACGCGACGGCGCGGCGGAGAGGTCCAGCTGCGCAGGCACTGCCTTGCCCTGCCATTGCCAGACGGCGTCGCCTGTCGTGCTGTGTTTTTCCTTCCAGTCCGTCACCGGCTTGGGCAGCTCGGCGGCCGGAGCTTCGGCCACGGCACGCTGCATCCAGGTCAACACCAGGGCGCGTTCGACGGTGGACTGCTGCGGCGCCAGGCTCAGCAGCAGTGCCCGGGCGCGGTTGGCGTCCACGGTGCCGCTGTAGAGCTGCACCGCGCGGGCGAAGGGCTCGTCGCTAGTATTCAGCTTCAGGCGCGCGGCATCCAGTTGCTTGGCGAAGCCTTGCGGCAGCGCGACCTTGTTCTGCTCGGCCAGGCTGGCCGTCAGCACGCGGGCCACTGCCAGCCCCAGCTCGGAGTCCGGCTGGCCCATGACCAGGCTGTCGTCGCTGTCGAATTCGTTCACCGACTTCGCCGCCTCGCCGTTGCCAGCATTCTGCAGGTCGGTGAGCAGGCCGCTGACCAGGGTCTGTACCGGCAACTTCATGTCGCGGGCGAAGGCCAGGATCAGTGCGCGCTGCAGCAGCGGCGTGGCGCTGGCGCGTGCGGAATACAGTTCCAGCACACGCTGCCAGTGGTCCGGCGGCAGCTGGATTTCCAGCGCACGGCTGGCGTACCAGTCAGCGTAGTAGGCGTAGGCGGTGAGGAAGGCGTCGTTGTCTTCGCCGCCCCACCAGGTGAAGTAGGCATCCGGGCCGGCCATCTGCACCAGGCGCAGGCGGCTGGTCTGCATGATCAGGCGCAGGCGGTCACGCACGCGCGGCTCGCCGCTGGCCAGCATCGGATAGGCGACGCTGAGCGGCAGCAACTGGCTGGCGGTCTGCTCGACGCCACCCCAGGGATACTGGAGCAGCGAGTCGAGATTACCGCGCAGCAGGGCCTGGGCGCTGTCGTCCAGGCGCAGGGTCACGTCGCGGGCATCCGCCGGCAGTTGCAGCGGGGTGTTCTGCGCGTTGACCTGCAGCGGTCTGGACTGCAGGACCTGCCAGCTGTCGGCCACCAGGCTGAAGTGCACACCGAGACTGTCGCGGACCTGGCCGTCCTGGCGCAGCTCCACGCTCCAGTCGCCATCGCTGAGCGGCTGTTGCGGCAGGGCGATGTAGTTGACGCCACGCTTGAGCTCCAGCGCCTGGGTCTTCTCGGCGCCGTTGGCGCGGATCAGCAGCTCGGCCTTGGTGTCCTGCTCACCCTGGTTGAAGACGAACAGGCCGAGGTCCGGCGCATCGCCCGTGCGGAAGCGTTTCGGGCCGCTCCACTTCAGGTACAGCGGTTTCTCGGAGCGGATGAACTGCTTCTTCTGGCCGACCTGCCCTTCGTCATCCATGGCGCGGGCGGTGATGCGCCAGCGGGTCAGGGAATCGGGCATACGGAACTTGAACTGCGCCTTGCCATTGGCATCGCTGACCAGCTCGGGCTCCCAGGCGGCGGTGTCCACTTCCTCGCGGCGCGGACGCTCCAGCACCTTCACCCCGCGTTCGCTGCGGTTGGCGCGGCCAGGTGCGCTGGGCGTGCCGGGCAGTGCCACGTCGTAGCTGATGAACGACAGGCTGGCGCTGGTGCGCACGTTGTTGCGGCGCGGGTGGTAGAAGAACTGGTCGATGCCCGGGGCGATCTCCGGTTGCAGCGCGTAGATCATCTCGTCCACCACGCTCACGGTGAGGTGGCTGGAGACAGGCTTGCCGGCGTAGGCGGTGTCGAGGTTGACGGTGACCGTCTCGCCCGGCTCGTAGCGTTCCTTGTCGGTGCTGACGGCGATCTCCACCTGCGGTACCGCGACCTTGATGCCGGCGTTCTGGAAGCTGTAGTCGCCGCTGCGGGTGTAGAGCACGGAGAAGGTCAGGTTCGGCGAGAACTCGGCCTTCACCGGAATGCGCGCGCGGTACTGGGTCGGGTTGAGTTTTTCCAGCTTCAGCCAGTCGCCGCCCTTGGACAGCAGCGCGGTGGCCTCGACCTTGTCGCGTTCCAGCGACAGCAGCGCGTCATCCACCGGTTCGGGGAAGGTGATCAGCGCCAGGGCTTCTTCGCCGGCCTGGTACTCGGGCTTGTCGAGGACGATTTCCACGGTGCCCGGCACGGCCTTCACGCCGTCGCCGCTGACCGAGTGGCCGGTGCCGCCGAGCAGTTGGCCGGCCTTGTCGCGCAGCTCGACGCTGTAGGTGCCGGGCTTGTCGAAGGTGATGGCGAACTTGCCGTCGGCCACCGCGCCGTCGCCACTGCTGCGGTCTTCCAGGCGCAGCCAGCGATAGGCGGTGGGCTGGACCTGCGTCTGCTGTTCGGCAGCGTAGCTGAACTCGACCTTGTCCCCGGCTGCGCTGAAGCGCTGCGGCGCGCTCACGTGGAAGCGCGCGGCGCCCCGCTCGATGAGGATTTCCTTGCTGGTCTTCACGCGGTACGCGGCGCCATCGCTGGCGAACACGGTGAGCATGTAGCGGCTGGGCTTCTCCGCCGCCGGCAGCTCCAGCGCCGCGCGGCCCTGGTCATCGGTGGTGATCTGCGCGCTGGACAGCTCCACGGGGAACTGGCCGAGATACTGCAGCTCGTTGTCCACCATGGACAGCTGCTGCGCGCGCAGGCTCAGCTCCAGGCGCGCGTTGGCCACCGGCTTGCCGTCCGGGTAGAGCAGGATCAGGTTGCCCTTCACCGGCTCACCGGTCTTGAAGTCGGGCTTGGCGAGGTCCAGGGAAATCTCGAAGTGCGGCTTGATGTACTCGGCGACGCGGAAGGCACTGCTGTAGGTCTGGTCGCGGTAGTCGAAGCGCAGCTCATAGCCGCCGGCGACGGCGTTGGCCGGCAGCTGGAAACGGCCGTTGGTGCCGCTCTTGGCGTCGTACTTGAGGTCCAGGGTCTGCAGCGTGGTGCCGGCGGCGTCGATCACCGACAGGCGCAGCGGCGCGCTCTGCGGCGACTGCGATTCGCGGGAGTTCTTGAACTCGCGGCCGACGATCTTCAGCGACACCCAGTCGCCCGGACGGTACAGCGGGCGGTCGGTGAAGGCGTAGAGCTTGGTGTCGTAGATTTCGCTGTCGTAATAGAAGTTCTCGGAAACGAAGACGCCGCCCTCCTCGTCTTCGCCGATCACGAAGGAGCGCTCGGGGCTGACATGCTGCAGGCGCAGCAGGCCGTCGGCGTCGCTGCTGCCGCTGCTCATCACGCCCAGGCCGTCGGTCCACAGCACCTTGGCGCCGCCCACCGGCGTGCCTTCATGCTTGCGCGCGGTCCACACCAGCAGCTCGTTGCCGGCGATCTTGCTCACCGCAACGCTGTTGGAGACGAACACCACGGTAGTCGCACGGTATTTGCCGACCAGCGCTTCGACCAGGTAGAGGCCGGGTTTCAACTTGCCCAGCGGCACGTAGACGTTGCCCGGCGCGACGTTGATGAACTCGCTGGACGAACCCATCAGCGTCACGTCCTTCGGCGGCTGGATGGGTTTTGCGTCCCACAGCGGATAGCGGAACTGGCTGACCATCGGCAGGCCGGGGATCGGCGCATATTGCGGCTGCGCGTCATAAGGCGTCGGCGCGGCGATGGCGTTACCCATCTTCAGCTCGGGCACCACTTCGGTGACCTGCTGGCGCGATTCATAAGAGAAGGTCCGCTGCATCACCCGACGCGACTTGCGGTACCAGTTGTCCCACAGGTAGGCCAGGGTGTTGGACAGGCCCTCGCCCTTGAACTGACCTTCGGACAGCACGCGGTGCAGGTTCTTCTGGCGCTTGAGGAAATCCAGCGGCTGGTCGATGCGGTAGACGCGGATATCCGCGCCGCCGTAGGGCTCCATGCGGTAACGGCGGTAGTCGCGGCCCGGCGCCTCCAGGCGCACCTTGGCCACTTCGTCGGAAGCGAAGCTGGAGTCGGCCAGCAGGAAGAACGACTCGCCGGCCATGGGCGTGTAGTTGCTCGCCGGAACCTCGTCGTCCGCCTGCACGATCGCGGGCGAGGCGGCGAACAGGCCGGCGCAGGCCAGGGCAGCGGCAATGCCGCGCAGCGCGTTCATCGGGCCAGGAAGGACAAGCGATAGACGCCGATAAAGTTGGGATTGGATTCGTCGGGTATCCATCGGGTGTCCTTCCATGTCATGAGTTGTTGCAGGCTGACCGAGCGCATGCCGTTGTCGGTCGCCGTACGAGTGCCGGTGTGATAAGCGATGTCGCGGCCCATCCAGATCATCAGATGCTGGTCATCGCCCTGGTCGAAGAACATCAGGTCGCCGGGGCGCGCCTGGTTGAGGTCGCGGCCAACGAGCTGGCTGTTGTATTGAATGAGTTTGATCGCGTTGACGTAGGGGCCGGTCTTGCCGCCGCCCTGCTGCCAGGTCTGCGCGAGGTTGCGCTGTGCGTCGGTGAGCTCCAGCTCCGGCGGCAGGTAGCGGTTGGACATGCCATTGGCGCGCAGCCACTTGGCGTCGTGCACCTTCAGCGCCTCGTTGGCGGCAAAGCGCACGAGGCCTGCGCAGTCCTGCTGGTACCAGCGCGGGTTCGGCCCACGACGCAGCTGCTCCTCGGCGATACGCACGAACCAGGCGCGGAACACCTGGGTCTGCTGCGCATCCAGCGCAGGCTCGGCCGCGTGCGCCAGCGTGGCGACGAGCAGACCTGCGAGCAGCGTGAAAGGCTTTCCGATCACAGCGCCTTCCAGTCCAGCGGCAACCACTCCCACTCGCCGCTGGGCTCGCTGCCGGCCGGCAGGATCAGGGCGTAGGAGCCGTTACCGGCGAGGGTCTTCAGGCGCGGCAGGAGCAGCGTGTCGGCGGCGTTGCGGAACACCGGCTCGATGTCCTGCGGCAGGCTGTCGAGGGTTTCGCGCTGAAGCAGTTCGGAGAGCGTCTTGGGCGCCAGGTAGGCAGGCACCAGGGCATCTTTCGGCAGCACGTCGGCCAGCGGCGGGAAGCGCTTAGCCAGGGTGTTGCGGGCCTTGTCGAGCAGCTTGTCGTCGATGGAGAACAGCAGGGTGTTGCCATCGCGCAGCAGGCTGACGCGGAAGAAGCCGTTGCCGCTGACCTGATCGGGGTTCTCCGCCTCGCTGGCCGGGTACTGGCCGAAGCGCGAACTGACCTGGCGCTGCCACAGGCGACCGTCACCTTCGACGCGGCTCTCCACCTCGAAGGCGCCCGCCTCCACATTGGCCTCATAGGCGCCGATCATGCTGCCGAACAGCTTGCCCAGCTGCTCATCGAGTTCGGGGCTGGCGGGCGCATCGAGCTTCACTGCGAGCAGCGGCGAATGCAGTCGCGAGTCCGGGTACCAGCACAGGCCCGCAGCGCCAGAGAGGTGCTCGGAGAAGGCCGCGGCCATCTTCTGCTCGGCGCCCAGCTTCACCAGCATGTTGTCATACAGACCCGGCGTGACCGGCAGGGCGACACAGGCGCTGGCGCCCATGGGCATGGCCTGCCAGACGGGAGTGAAATCCAGTTCGGGCTGGCGGGCGACTTCATTGAGCGCCAGGTAGCTGTGCCAGCCGTCCTTGCCCTGCTCGAAGCGCACGCCGGCGAAGGTCGGGATGAAGCGCTGGTAGCCCATGGCGAGCACGCCGGCGCCCAGGGTGATGCGCTGCTTCAGTTCGCCGCGCGGTTCCAGGCCGAAGTCCTTGGCGAACAGCGGCTCGCCTTCGAGCAACGTGCCCAGGTCCTTGGCGATCATGGCGTCCGACTCACCCAGCCCACCGTCATTGGCCTCGGGGAAGAGCATCTTCGGATTCGACAGCACCAGCATCTGGTCGCCACGGGAAACGAACAGCACGCTCTTTTCGGCGCCGTAACGCAGGCTGTAGACCGGCGTGGCAGCGCCCTTCACCTGGATTTCCGAGACCTTCTTCAGTTGGCTATCGTCAGCGGCGACCTTCGCCAGCGGCTCCAGGAGCTTGGCCAAGCCGCCACGGCGCAGGACCACCATGAAGTCGCGCAGGCGGCCATCGGCGCCGCGCCATAGCGCAACCTGGGCCGGCTGGTCGAGCAGTTCCTCGATCACGCTGTCCTTCAGGGTCAGGTCGTGTTCGTAGGCGATGCGCCGCAGGGTGCCAGTCAGGCCCAGGCGGTCGGCGTTGTTCTCGTAGTAGAAGACGAAGTCCTCGGTGAGCACGTCGCGCAGCAGCGGCACCTCCAGCACCGCCTTGGGCAGTTGGCTGAGCGAGGCGCTCTCGAGCAGCGCGTCGGGGCGCTGCAGGTCGCGCACCACTTCCGCGTTCTCCGGCGCTTCCAGCGTGCCCACCGGCGCGGAGTGGAAGGCGGGAATCAGACCGAAGGCCAGGGCCAGGCCGCCGGCGACCAGCACGGCGGCAACCGCGCCGATGGCGATCAGCGGGCCGCGGCGCGGAGGCTGCGCGGCCGGCGGCGTGGGAGTGCTGTCTGGGCTGCTGGTAGGAGTGTTGTCGCTCATGGATCGCTTGTCCCGTGTCATCCCTGCGAGGGGCGAATTCAGTAGTTGAAGGTCTTCACCAGCACCAGATCACCGATGGTGCGCATGGGCACCACGAACGTCTCGCGCTTCTCGTTGACGGTATTTTCGTTGAACACCAGGTTGATCTCCGCGGTGATCACATCCTGCTCGTGATTGCCTTCCTGGAAGTTGTAACCCTGGCTGGCGTTGTAGTTGCCCCAGTAGTTCACGTAGACCAGATAAGTGCCATGCAGCGGCGCGGCCATGGTGAACATTTCCGGACCGGGCCCATCGACGCCGTCCGGGTCGAGGCCGCCTCCGTTGCTCAAGCGCGGGTGGGCCCAGAAGGCATGCTGGCCATCGGGCGTGACGATATGCAGGTCGAGTTCTGCCTTGGGGTCGTTCCAGCCCAGCGCCAGGCGGATGCGCGGCGGTATCCGGCTGTTGTTGGCCTCGTAGAACTGGAGGCGCTTGAGAGATTTGCCCTGGTCGCTGCTCAGCGCGACGCTGTTACTGCCCGCGCCGAAATTGTATGGGCGGACGAACTTGCCTTCGGCGTCGGTATACAGAGGGAGGGGGTTGCCGTTGACCACCAGGCGCTGGGCGCGGTCGACACCGGACACTTCACGCAGGTGGCCCTCGATCAGACTGCGACCGCGCGCACCGCCACGGTCGATGGGCGGGGTCGGATAGGCCACGCGGGGCACGCTGGGATCATCGGTCAGGCCGGAATAGCGCCAGCCGGCGGTTGGGCTGCTCAGCTCGGCACCCGGTTCGGCAGCGGCCACGGCTGCCAGCAGACAGGCCGGCAGACACGAGGCGGCATACAGAATCCGGCGTGTGAGTTGCATGAACAATCCTTGATCGTGCAGAAGATCGGCAAATGTAACTGTTCTTGTACAACGAAGAAATGAACTTCACTGCGCCTTGGAGCCGCAGCGCAGTGTTTCAGCAATGTCTTACAAAGCTCATCATTTTTGTCGCACTTCGGCGATCTGCAAATGTGCCCGTCGTGCTTACATCCAGCCGCCCCACTGCAGCAGGAAAATACCGATATTGGTGGTCACCGCCGCCGCCAGCGTGGTGATCACGATGATCGAGGCCGCCAGTTCGTGGTTGCCGTTCGCCGCGCGGGCCATCACGAAGCTGGCGGCCGCCGTCGGACTGGCGAAATAGAGGAACAGGACGCCCAGTTCCGCGCCGCGAAACCCGTAGAACCAGGCGCCGAAGGTGCAGATCAGCGGCAACCAGACCATCTTCATCAGGCTCGCGCTGAGCGCCAGTCCGCCGCTCTCCCGCAGCGAGGCCAACGACAGCGTGCCGCCGATGCAGATCAGCGCGAGCGGCATGGTCATCTGGGCAAAGTAGCCGGCGGACGTGAGCAGCCACGCCGGCAGCGCGATCTGCAGCCAGGAGAACGGCAGCGCCGCTAATACACCGAGGATCAGCGGGTTGCGCAGCACGCTCTTGAAGATGCTCCAGGGGTCGGACTTCATGCTCGGGCTGTAGATCGCCAGCACCACCGACGAGAGCGTGTTGTAGCAGAGGATCACCAGCGCGGCGAGGACCGAGCCCAGTGCCAGGCCGTGGTCACCGTAGAGGCTGGTGGCCAGTGCCAGGCCGATGATGCCATTGTTGCCGCGAAACGAACCCTGGGTATAGACCCCGCGGTCCGCCCGCGGCACCCGCCAGATCGACCAGCCCCAGGCGAGCAGGAAGCCCGCCAGGGTCGCCACGCAGAAGTACAGCAGCAGCGCCGGACGCGCCGCGCTATGCAGGTCGGAGTGATAGATGCCGAGAAACAGCATTGCCGGCATGGTGGCGTTGAACACCAGTGCCGAGGCGGTCTGGATGAACGCCGGATTGATCGCGCCCACGCGGCGCAGCAGCACTCCGAGGAACAGCATGGCAAAGACCGGGGCGGTGATGCCGAAGGTCTGGAGCAGGAGTGCGAGCATGGGGCGGAACGTTCAGGGCAGCGGGAACGGCAATCATAGCAAGCCAGGCACCGATCCCGCCGGGGCAAATCAGGCTTCGGCCGCCTCTTCGCGCACCGGCGCCGGAAGCTCCAGCGGTTTGGGCGCTTCGCCGTCGGCCAGTCGGGTCAGCTTGCCATCCACCGTGGCGCCGTTCTCCATGCTCAGCTGGCGGTACTGGATGTTGCCGACCACACGCGCGTTGGAATGCAGCTCCAGCAGATGCTCGACATAGAGGTCGCCGATGATGGTGCCATCGATCAGCGCGTCGTAACTGCTGACGTTGCCCTCGATCCGCCCTTCCGCACTGAGCGCCAGCAGGCTGGCCGCGCCGGGCTTGTGACAGACGTTGCCTTTCACCGTGCCGAGGATCTTCAGGCCGTCCTGGAACTGCATGTCGCCGACCAGATCGACATTGCCCGAGAGCAGGCTGGAGAACTTGTCCACCGATACCTGCGGCGCCTTCTTCTTGTTGCTGCTGAACATCTGTCCTCCTGTGACGGACTACTTGCCAGGTTTCTGCTGGCGGAAGAAGGCCAGCTCGGTCTTGAGTTTCTTGATTTCGGCGGACATCGCGTCGATCCGGCGCATCAGCTGCTCGCGATTGGCGCCATCCTCTTCGCCTTGCAGGCGTCGCTCGTCCAGCGCCGCGTTCAGGCGAGCGTTCTCGGCTTCCAGCAGTTCGATACGCTGACGCATCTGCCCATCATCCTGTGTACGCAGCAGGTAGGCCCCCGCCAGCGCCGCCGACAGGACAACGCACAGCAGCAAGGCCACCCAGCCCAGCCGGGCCGGGCTGCGCGGAACATGCGGCAGGTGTTCGGCGCGCAGCAGGTCGCGGGTGGAAGGCTTCCTAGTCCGAAGCCAGGCCATCGCTGTCGATCTCCATGCCGCCCAGAGAGAGGAAGTTCTGCGGGTCGACGAATTCGCCGTGGTAGAGCACTTCGAAATGCAGGTGCGGCCCGGTGGAACGACCGGTAGACCCGACCTTGGCGATCTCCTGCCCCGGCAGGACCACGTCGCCCGCCTTCACCAGCAGCTTCGAGGCGTGGGCATAGCGCGTCACCAGCCCATTGCCGTGGTCGATCTCGACGCGATTGCCATAGGAAGAATTACGGTCGGCGACGATTACGCGTCCACCGGCGGCGGCGTGAATCGGGCTCCCCGTGGGGGCCGAGAAGTCCTGGCCGGAGTGGAAGGCCAGGTGACGATTGAAAGGGTCTACGCGATTGCCGAAGGGCGAGCCAAGGCGCGCCTCCTCCATCGGTCGGCGGGCAGGGATGGCCATGAAGTCGGCACTGCGTCGGGCAACCTGGTCCATCAGCTGATCGAAGACCCGTCGCAGGCAGCGGGCCGAGCGCTCGTTCTGCTCGATGTCGGCCGACGGCAGCGGCTCGGCGCACGGACGCGGCGGCAGCAGGATGCCGCCTTCACCATCAGTCGCACGCCTGACCACAGGCGCCTTGGCCGGCGGGACCAGCGCGGGGTCGAGCTTGGACAGCTTGCGGGTGATTTCCTCGTGGCTTTCGACGGCCTGCAACAGGTAGGCGGCGTCCTTTTCCAGCACCTGCAGGCGGCCGGACAGCTGGCCGATGCGCTCGGCGACGAAGCGCTCTTCCGGCGCCTCGGTACTGTTCCCGGCCTGCGCGACGGGCGGCGCGACGGGCTCCACATGGGCGCGCCCCACCCAGATGCCGCCGGCGAAAGCCACAGCTGCCACCACCAGCGACACGCAGGCAGCGCCCAGCAGGAGCCGGCGCGGGTCGATCAGGCGCAGGTCCGAGCGGGTCAGCGCCTGCCGTGACGGGGAAAGGGACTTCATAAGGGTACCGTTGAACAGCCTTGAGGCCGGGCAGTGCCCGGCCGGGGCGCACAGGGTACCTGTTCTTGAAAATTTCGCAGCGACTAAACACTGGGAAATGTAAGAAATTAAGAAGAATTCATCCCTTTTGAGATGACTTTCAGACGTTTCCTACTAACCAGCTCACAGTCTTCCAGGGAATCAAACTGCCATCAGGCCGGCAACACCGCCTCCATTTCCCGCAGCCGGCGATCTTCCAGACGCAACTGCCGGGGGTGGAAACGCTTGAGGCTGAGACGGTGGCCGATGCTGACCAGGGTGACGCCCGGCAACTGCTCCAGCAGCACCTGGTAGAGCGCCGCTTCGTCTGCTTCGTCCAGGGCCGAGGTGGCCTCGTCGAGGAACAGCCAGCGCGGGGCGTAGAGCAAGGCGCGGGCAATGGCCAGGCGCTGTTGCTCGCCCGGAGACAGCACACGTTGCCAGTGATCGGCTTCGTCCAGGCGAGACGCCAGCGAGTCCAGGCGACACAGGTGCAACACCTCTGTCATCCGCTCGGCGTCGTGGCTGTTGCCCGGCTCCGGATAGCACAGTGCTTCGGCCAGGGTGCCAATCGGCAGGTAGGGCTTCTGCGGTACGAACAGGCAGCGCCCCTCGGGCATCTGCACCACGCCGCTGCCGTATCGCCACAGGCCGCTCATCGCGCGCAGCAGGGTGCTCTTGCCGCCACCGGAAGGGCCGCCGATCAGCACATGCTCGCCAGGGTTCACGGTCAGGCTGGCGGGCTCGAGCAATTCGCGACCGCTGCCCAGGCTCAGGCTGAGGCTCTGCAGTTGCAGGCTGTCGCCGGTCTTGCGGACGTCGATATTGGCGGACTCGTGGACAGTCTCGGCCATGGCGCCACGGAAGCTCAGCAGACGGTCGCAGGTGGCACGCCAGGTGGCGAGGCTGGCATAGGCATCGATGAACCAGCTCAGGCCGTCCTGCACGTTGCCGAAGGCCGAGTTGATCTGCATGAGTTCGCCGAGCTGGATCTGCCCGGAGAAATAGCGCGGGGCAGCGACGATGAAGGGGAAAACGGTGGCGATCTGCGCGTAGCCGGAACTGAAGAAGGTCAGGCGCTTCTGGACTTTCATCAGCTCCCAGAAGTTACCCCAGACGTTGCGGAAGCGCGTCATCAGCCGCTCGTTCTCGTTAGCCTCGCCGTTGTACAGGGCGATGCTCTCGGCGTTCTCACGCACCCGCACCAGGCCGAAGCGCAGGTCAGCCTCGAAGCGCTGCTGGCGGTTGTTCAGGCCGATCAGGCGTCGGGCGATCAGGTGGGTCAGCCAGCTGCCGACCGCTGCGTAGAGCAATGCAGCCCAGAACATGTAGCCCGGAATGGTGATGCCGAACAGCTCGACGCTGCCGGACACGCCCCAGAGGATCACCGCAAAGGACACCAGGCTGACCAGGTTGCGGATCAGGCCCAGGCCGAGGGTCAGGGTGGTGTCGGTGAAGCTGTTGAGGTCTTCGGACAGACGCTGGTCTGGGTTGTCGGTGTGTCCGCGCTGCTCCAGGCGGTAGTAGTTCTTGTCGCCCAGCCAGGCGGCGAAATGCTTTTCCGTCAGCCAGCGGCGCCAGCGGATGGTGAGCATCTGGGTCAGGTACAGGCGATAGACCGCCGTGAGGATGAACACCGCCGCGATGCCGCAGAACATCAGCATCAGATGGATGAAGCTGTTCAGGTCCTTGTTCTGCAGGGCGTTGTAGAAGTCGCGGTACCAGCTGTTGAGCCAGACGCTGAGGCCGACGCCGACCAGCGACAGCGCAATCACCACGATCAGCAGCAGCCAGGCCGTGCCCTTTTCTTCGCTGCGCCAGTAGGGCGCGGTGAGTTGCCAGACCCGGTGGAAGAAGTGGCTGCGAACGGCGTCGTTCGCCGCGCGGTATTCGGCGCTATCGGTCATGGAATCTCGCTCGCACGGCTGAAAATAAAAGGAGCGCTCAGTTGGCGCTCCTCGTGTTATCGCTTACTTAACGCCTCACCGGGCGCTTCTGCAGCTTACGCTGCAAGGTTCGCCGGTGCATACCCAGGGCACGGGCGGTCGCGGAGATGTTGCCATCGTGTTCGGCAAGCACGCGCTGGATATGTTCCCACTGCAGGCGGTCCACCGACATGGGGTTTTCCGGCACCAGGGTATCCAGGTTGGCATGTTCGGACAGCAGCCCGGTCAGCACGTCGTCGGCATCGGCCGGCTTGCACAGGTAGTTGGTGGCGCCGCGCTTGATGGCCTCCACCGCGGTGGCGATGCTGGAGTAGCCGGTGAGGATCACCACCCGCATCTCGGGGTCCAGCTCCAGCAGCTTGGGCAGCAGCACCAGGCCGGAATCGCCATCCATCTTCAGATCGAGCACGGCGTAGTCGGGCAGGTCTTCCTTGGCCAGGGCCAGACCTTCCTCGGCGGAGCTGGCGACCGATACCCGCAGCCCGCGGCGGGTCATGGCGCGGGCCATGACGCGGGTAAAGGTGGTGTCGTCGTCCACCAGCAACAGGTGGGGCTGCTCTTCGCCTTCGAACTGGATCTCTTCGCTCATGGGACTTCCTCGCAGACGTGGCCCTCAAGCCACGCCATAGCTTCTTGGCAGACGCAACTCCGTCAGAGTGCCGCCATCTTCATGGTTGTACAACTTCACCGTACCGCCCGCCCGCGTCACGCTGGCCTGGCTGAGGAACAGGCCCAGGCCGAAACCCTTGCCCTTGGTGGTGAAGAAAGGCTTGCCGAGCTGTTCGGCAATGGCCAACGGAACGCCCGGCCCCTGGTCGCGGATGCTCAGGCAGATTTCCCCGGCATCCCAGTCCAGACGGACATCCAGGTCGTCCGGACAGGCGTCGGTGGCGTTGTTCAGCAGGTTCAGCAGCGCTTGGCTCAGGTCGGTGGGCGGCACCATCCGCGGCGCCTTGCCCTTGCCGAGAGTCTGGTAACGGTAGCTGGCCTCCGGACGCATCAGGTGCCAGCGGTGCAGGACGGAATCCACCCACTCGTCAGCCCCCTGCTCCACCACCGCCTGCCGACGATCAGCCTCGGCGGCGCGAACCAGATGCTGCAGGGTGTCCTTGCAGAGCTTCACCTGCTCCTGCAGCAGGGCGAGATCTTCCTGCAACATCGGCTGGTCCGCATTGGTCTGGCGCAATTCCTTGAGCAATACGCTCATGGTCGCCAGCGGCGTGCCCAGTTCGTGAGCGGCGCCGGCGGCCTGGGTGGCCACGGCGAGCAGTTGCTGATCGCGCATGCCTTCCTCGCGGCGCTGGGCCTGCAGCTGCTCCTGGCGGCGCAGCGATTCGGACATGCGCGCCACGAAGAAGGTGATCAGCGCGGCGGCCAGGGCGAAGCTCAGCCACATGCCGTAGACCAGCAGGTTGTCGCGCTGCCCGGCGGCCATCTCCAGCGGGTGGAACCAGACCAGCAGCACGGTGTAGCTGGCCAGCGCCAGGCCGGCGAGGACGATGGTATAGAGCCACGGCAGGGTCGCCGCGGCGATGGTCAGCGGCACCAGGTAATAAGAGACGAAGGGGTTGCTGGAACCGCCCGAGAAATACAGCAGCACGCTGTGAATGATCAGGTCGCAGGCCAGCTGGACGGCATATTCCAGCTCGGTCACCGGCCAGGGGCCACGCAGGCGCAGGGCGGTGCCCAGGCAGAGCACCAGGGAGACGCCGAGGGTCACGCCCAGGGCGAGCCAGGGCAGCTGGATCAGTTGGGCCTTGTAGGCGAGCCCGACGGAACCCGCCTGGGCGGCAAGCACGAGAATACGGATAAGCGTCAGATGCAGGAGGTTCTGACGACTGGCGGAAAGCTGGAAAACCGGTGTGCGCATGGTGAATTCCGGAATTTGCGCGAGTATAGCCAAGAGCCCCCTCCAACTTATGCGGCATAGCGCCACAGCATACTCCAGCGCGGCCCGCGGCGGTCGGAAACAATTGGTGACATCCACCGTTAACCCGTTCCGGAACCAATCCCCGTCAAAGGGTCTGACAGTCCTCGCCACTGCCTCAACTACGCTGTGGCCGGGACATTTTCTGGAGCAAGGAGTCATCCATGTCTGTACTGAAGAAACCCTTCACCGCCATCGCCGCCGCCATCGCCCTGTGCGCCACCAGCCTGGGAGCCCTGGCAGACGAACCTCGCTACAACCAGGTTTCGCTGCGCGCCGAGGTCAGCCAGGAAGTCGCCCACGACCTGATGCACGTGACCCTGTTCAGCGAAGGCCAGGGCAGCGACCCGGCCAAGCTGGCGGCCGAGACCACCACCGCGCTGAATGCTGCCGTCGAGCAGGCACGTAAGGTGAAGGGCGTGACCGTCAGCCTGGGCAGCCGCAACAGCTACCCGGTGTATGACGACAAGGGCCAGAAGATCACCGCCTGGCGCGAACGCGCGGAAGTCCGCCTGGAGAGCGCCGACTTCGCCGCTCTCTCACAGCTCACCGCCGACCTGCTGGGCAAGCTGAAGATGGGCAGCATGAACTTCAGCATCGCCGACGCCACCCGGGTGAAGAATGAAGATGCCCTGATGAAGGACGCCGTGAGCGCCTTCAAGGCCCGCGCCCAGGTGCTCACCGACGCCCTCGGCGGCAAGGGCTACAAGCTGGTCAGCCTGAACCTGAACACCTCCGGCGCGCCGCGTCCGATGCCGGTGATGCGCATGGCGGCAATGAAGGCCGACAGCTACGGCGGCGCACCGGCGCAGGAAATCGAAGCCGGCACCAGCCAGGTCGTGGTCAGCGCCGACGGCACGATCGAAGTGCAGATGCCCTGACCGCTGTCGTTACCGCCGTGCCTCATTTGCGGGCCGGCGGTAACGCCATCCCGCCTCCCCTCGCGCGGCGCCACCGGGAACCGGGACGCCGTGACCTGACCGCACGGTTCCCATTGTCGAAATTGCGACATTCCCTTGCACTCGCGTCACAACTTCTACACTCATCCCCGTCAGTAGCTTGCGCACGGCATGTGCCATGCATAGTTTCACGCAACGCAGCCCACAAGGCTGTGCCTCGATGACAACCAGAATAACCAGAGGTCCGTATGCGTAAGAACGCCGTCATCCGCTCCATGATTGCCGCTGGGTTGATCGCCAGCGCTCCGCTGTTCGCTCACGCCGCCAACAACCTGGTCTACTGCTCCGAAGGCAGCCCGGCGGGCTTTGACCCCGGCCAGTACACCACCGGCACCGACTTCGACGCGTCGGCGGAAACCGTGTTCAACCGCCTCACCCAGTTCGAGCGCGGCGGCACCCAGGTCATTCCTGGCCTGGCGGAAAAGTGGGACGTATCTGCTGACGGCAAGACCTACACCTTCCACCTGCGTTCCGGCGTGAAGTTCCATACCACCGACTACTTCAAGCCGACCCGCGAGTTCAACGCCGACGACGTGCTGTTCACCTTCAACCGCATGCTCGACAAGAACCATCCGTACCGCAAAGCCTACCCGACCGAATTCCCCTACTTCACCGACATGGGCATGGACGCGAACATCGCCAAGGTGGAGAAGGTCGACGACCACACCGTCAAGTTCACCCTCAACGAAGTCGACGCCGCGTTCATCCAGAACCTGGCCATGAGCTTCGCCTCGATCCAGTCCGCCGAGTACGCCGACCAGTTGCTCAAGCAGGGCAAGGCCAGCGACATCAACCAGAAGCCCATCGGCACCGGCCCGTTCGTATTCAATCGCTACCAGAAGGACGCGATGATCCGCTTCAAGGCCAACCCGGACTACTGGAACAAGGGTGAGGTGAAGATCGACAACCTGATCTTCGCCATCAACACCGACGCCTCGGTGCGCATGCAGAAGCTCAAGGCCAATGAATGCCAGATCACCCTCTTCCCGCGCCCGGCCGACCTCGAAGCGCTGAAGAAGGACCCGAACCTGAACATGCCGTCGCAGCCGGGCTTCAACCTCGGCTACATCGCCTACAACGTGCTGCACAAGCCGCTGGACAAGCTGGAAGTGCGTGAAGCACTGGACATGGCGGTGAACAAGAAGGCCATCATCGACGCCGTGTACCAGGGCGCCGGCCAGCTCGCCGTGAACGGCATGCCGCCGACCCAGTGGTCCTACGACGACAGCATCAAGGACGCCGGCTACAACCCGGAAAAAGCCAAGGAACTGCTGAAGAAGGCCGGCGTGCCCGAAGGCACCGAGATCACCCTGTGGGCCATGCCGGTACAGCGCCCGTACAACCCCAACGCCAAGCTGATGGCCGAGATGCTCCAGTCCGACTGGGCCAAGGTCGGCATCAAGGCGAAGATCGTCACCTACGAGTGGGGCGAGTACATCAAGCGCGCCAAGGGCGGCGAGCATGACGCCATGCTGATCGGCTGGAGCGGCGACAACGGTGACCCGGACAACTGGCTGGGCACCCTCTACGGCTGCGACGCCGTGGATGGCAACAACTTCTCCAAATGGTGCGACAAGCCCTACGACGCGCTGATCAAGGAAGCCAAGCGCACGCCGGACCAGGCCAAGCGCACCGAGCTGTACAAGCAGGCCCAGCACATCCTCAAGGAACAGGTGCCGATCACCCCGATCGCCCACTCCACCGTGTACCAGCCGATGCGCAAGACGGTGCAGGACTTCAAGATCAGTCCGTTCGCGCTGAACTCCTTCTACGGCGTCAGCGTCGGCAAGTAAGGCCAGTGGCCGCCGGGCTCCCCGGCGGCCTTCTTTCCCGGCAACCGCCGTGCGCACCGCACTCGCCCGCCTGACCCTCGCCAGCCTGCTCGGCTGCGCGCCGGCCTTTGGCCAATCCCTGGTGGTCTGCACCGAGGCCAGCCCGGAAGGCTTCGACATCACCCAGTACACCGCCGCCACCACCGCCGATGCATCGGCCGAGACGGTGTTCGAACGACTGGTGCAGTTCGCTCCCGGCAGCACCCGCCTGGTGCCCGCCCTGGCGGAAAGCTGGGAGATCAGCCCGGACGGCCTGCAATACACCTTCACCCTGCGCCAGGGTGTGAAGTTCCACCGCACCGACTATTTCAGCCCCACCCGCGAATTCAACGCCGACGACGTGCTCTGGAGCTTCGAGCGCCAGCTCGACCCGCAGCATCCGTGGCATAAGCTCGCGCCACGAGGTTTCCCCTACGCCGAGTCAATGGGCCTGCCCGGATTGATCAGCGCCGTGGAAAAGCTCGACGACCACCACGTGCGCTTCACCTTGCGGCACCCCGAGGCGCCCTTCCTCGCCGACCTGGCAATGGGCTTCGCCTCCATCTATTCCGCCGAGTACGGCGACCTGCTGCTCGCGGCGCAGAAAGCCGACCAGCTGAACAACCTGCCCATCGGCACCGGCCCGTTCGTCTTCCAGCGCTACCAGAAGGACGCCCAGGTGCGCTTCAACGCCAATCCCGACTACTGGAGCGGCAAGCCGAAGATCGACCACCTGTTGCTGGCGATCACCCCGGACCCGAACGTACGCATCCAGAAGGTCAAGGCCGGCGACTGCCAGATCGCCGTCTACCCCAAACCCACCGACATTCCCGCGCTGCGCCAGGAGCCGAACCTGAAGGTGGAGGAGCTGGATTCCCTGCTGGTGGCCTACGTGGCCCTCAATACCCGGCACAAGCCGCTGGACGACGTGCGCGTGCGCCAGGCGATCAACCTCGCCTTCGACCGCAAGGCCTACCTCAAGGCGCAATTCGGCGAAGGCGCCGCCACGCCGGCCATAGCGCCCTACCCGCCGACGCTCTGGGGCTCAGACCCGCAGCTCAAGGGCTGGCCGCACAACCCGGCGCGGGCAAAACAGCTGCTGGAGGAAGCCGGTATCCAACCCGGCCTGAAGCTGTCGATCTGGACCCGCCCCGGCGGCGGTCCGACCAATCCCAACCCCGGGATCGGCGCGCAGATGCTGCAGGACGACCTGAACAAGATCGGCATCCAGGCGGATATCCGCGTCTTCGAATGGGGCGAGCTGATCAAGCGTGCCAAGCAGGGCGAGCATGACCTGATTTTCATGGGCTGGGTCGGCGACAACGGCGATCCGGACAACTTCCTTACGCCGAACCTCTCCTGCGCCGCCGCCAAAAGCGGCGAGAACCAGGCCGGCTGGTGCAACGCCGAGTTCGACGAACTGCTGCGCCAGGCCCGCGCCAGTACCGACCAGGAGGTCCGCGCCGATCTGTACCGGCAGGCGCTGGCGATCTTCCAGCAGGAAGCGCCGTGGATCGCCCTCGCTTACCCGAAGCAGTTCGCGGTGCTGCGCCCGAACGTGAGGGGATTCACCCTCAGCCCGCTGGGGGCGAACAACTTCTCCCGCGTCGAGCTAGCCCCGTAGGAGCGGACTCCGTCCGCGATGGCGTCCGGCGCGATGCAGACCTATCGCGGACGGAGTCCGCTCCTACGCACAGAATCGCCGCACAACGAAATTGCGCGCGAACGATCAGGCTTCCAGGCCGAACGGATCGTCCACCGAATGACTCGGCCGGGTGAACCAGCGCGGCCCCTCCGCCGTCATGTAGAAGTGATCTTCCAGACGGATACCGAATTCCCCAGGCACGCAGATCATCGGCTCATTGCTGAAGCACATGCCGACATCCAGCGGCGTGCTGTCGCCACGCACCAGGTACGGGCCTTCGTGAATATCCAGGCCGATGCCGTGACCCGTGCGATGCGGCAGGCCGGGCAATGCGTAGTCCGGCCCGAGACCGCCGGCCTCCAGGCAACGCCGGGCAGCAGCGTCCACCAACTCGCAAGGCGAGCCAAGCACCGCGGCATCGAAAGCCGCCTGCTGCGCGGCCTTCTCCAGGTTCCACAGCTCGCGCTGGCGCGCACTGGGCGTGCCGAACACATAGCTGCGGGTGATATCCGAGTTGTAGCCGTACAGCTGGCAGCCGGTGTCGATCAGCACCATGTCGCCATCGCGCAGCGGGCGCGGCTGGCGCACGCCATGGGGGAAGGCGCTGTCCTCGCCAAACAGTACGATGCAGAAGGTCGAACCCGGCGCGCCGACCTTGCGGTGCGCCGCCTCGATGAAGCGCGTCACCTCAAGGGTGGTGATACCCTCGCGCAGGATGCTGGCGGCGGCCTTGTGCACCTCCAGGGTCATGTCCTTGGCCCGCTGCATCAGCGCCAGCTCGGCCGGCGACTTGCAGCGCCGGCACTGCTCGACCAGCGCCCCCGCATCGACCAGTTGCACGGCTCCGGCGACCTGCCGCAGCCGCTCATACATGCCGAACGGCAGGCTATGGGAAAGGCCGACCCGCGCACCCGCGCCGACTTCGATCTCCGCCAGCATCCCGATCAGCAACGTGAAGGGGCTTTCGTGCTCCGCCCAAACGCTGATGCTGCCCGGCAGCACCTGCAGGTCGAGCACCGTGCCCTCTTCGAAGGCCGGCGCGATGTAATGCACCTCGCCACGCGCCGGCACCAGTGCACCAACCATCCGCTCGCTGGGGTTCCACTTCAGCCCGGTGAAATAGAACAGCGAACTGCCGGCGTCGACGAACACCGCCGCCATCCCCTGGGCCCGCATGAGCTGCTGCAGGCGCTCGATGCGCTGGCGGTATTCCTCCAGCGTGATCGGCGCGGCGCCAGCGGTCATTACCGGCAACCTGGCCAGCGCCTGTTCGGAGCTGACGCCCCCTACACCCAGTGTCATGCGACTCTCCCGCGAGAATGAAAAACCGCAGAAATTTAAGCAGCACTGAAATTTTCGGTCAAAGACTTTATGGCGAAATGCTCTCAGCGGGCGATGACGCTGGTATGCTGCCGGCGTCCTACAAGAGCCTTGCCAATGTCCTCAGATCGTATCGGAGAGCGCCTGCGCCGTTACCGGCGCGCAGCGAAGAAGCCCCTGAACCAGGTCGCCACCGAGTCGGGCCTTACCGCCAGCTTCCTGTCCCAGGCCGAGCGCAATCTCACCGGCGTCTCGCTGTCTTCCCTGGCGAGCATCGCCAAGGCCCTGGATGTGCCGCTCAACGCGCTGTTCGACTCGCCGCAGCAGATACCGCCGGACTCGCATCAGGGCGAGCGCGTGCGCTACACCATCGAAGGCCAGCCGCTGAGCTACGAGCGCCTGTCCAGCAGCTTTCCCGGCAACCAGCTGAATGCGGTGAAGGTGACGGTTCCGGTGGGCTACGAATCGGAACTGATCACCCACGACGGCTCGGAATTCGCGTATGTCCTCAGCGGGCGCATCACTTACGTGATCGACGGTCATACCTACCCGCTGGGTCCGGGCGACTCCGTGCATTTTGACTCTGGCAAACGCCACTGCCTGCGCAACGCCGGTGACAGCGTCGCGGAAATGCTGTCGGTCACCACCCTGCCGCTGTTCGGCGAACACTCCTCGACCTGACTCACAGGACTGGAAAAACTTTCAGTCCCACTGAATTTTAAGTTGAACTTAATTTCAGCCTGACTTAACTTCTGCGACGGTCTGGACACCCACGATCCAGCCATTTACGGACGGCCCTACCCGGCCCCGTCCGCCCGAGCCGGTCCCGGACCCTATCGGTTCTCCGGCCCCTCAGAAGAACAAGAATGAGGTCAGGCAATGCGCAACATGCGACGTAATCCCCTGCATGCAATCGCCCTGGGCGGGCTGTTGCTCGCCGGTTCCGCGGTCCACGCCGCATCCAGCCTGGTGTACTGCTCCGAAGGCAGCCCGGCGGGCTTCGACCCCGGCCAATACACCACCGGCACCGATTACGACGCCACCTCCGAAACTCTGTTCAACCGCCTCGTGCAGTTCCAGCGCGGCAGCACCGAAGTCCAGCCGGCACTGGCGCAAAGCTGGGAAACCGCCGCCGACGGCAAGACCTGGACCTTCCACCTGCGTCCGGGGGTGAAGTTCCACAGCACCGAGTACTTCAAGCCGAGCCGCGAATTCAACGCCGACGACGTGCTGTTCACCTTCAACCGCATGCTCGACAAGGAGCAGCCGTTCCGCAAGGCGTACCCCACCGAGTTCCCCTACTTCACCGACATGGGCCTGGACCGCAACATCGCCAAGGTGGAGAAGGTCGACGACCACACCGTCAAGTTCACCCTCAACGAGGTCGACGCCGCGTTCATCCAGAACCTGGCGATGAACTTCGCCGTCATCCAGTCCGCCGAATACGCCGACCAGTTGCTCAAGCAGGGCAAGCCCGCCGAGATCAACCAGAAGCCCATCGGCACCGGCCCCTTCGTGTTCAGCCGCTACCAGAAGGACGCGCTGATCCGCTTCAAGGGCAACAAGGATTACTGGAAGCCCGAGGACGTGAAGGTCGACAACCTGATCTTCGCCATCAACACCGACGCCTCGGTGCGCGTGCAGAAGCTCAAGGCCGGCGAGTGCCAGATCACCCTGAACCCGCGCCCGGCGGATCTTGAAGCGCTGAAGCAGGACCCGAACCTGAACATGCCCTCGCAGCCGGGCTTCAACCTCGGCTACCTGGCCTACAACGTCACCCACGCCCCGCTTGACAAGACCGACGTGCGCCGCGCGCTGGACATGGCGCTGAACAAGCAGGCAATCATCGATGCGATCTACCAGGGCGCCGGCCAGTTGGCGGTGAACGCCATGCCGCCGACCCAGTGGTCCTATGACGCCTCGATCAAGGGCCAGGCCTACGATCCGGAACAGGCCAGGGCGCTGCTGAAGAAGGCCGGCGTCGCCGAGGGCACCGAAATCACCCTGTGGGCCATGCCGGTGCAGCGCCCTTACAACCCCAACGCCAAGCTGATGGCCGAGATGATCCAGGCCGACTGGGCCAAGGTCGGCATCAAGGCGAAGATCGTCACCTACGAATGGGGCGAATACATCAAGCGCGCCCACGCGGGTGAACACGACGCCATGCTGTTCGGCTGGACCGGCGACAACGGCGACCCGGACAACTGGCTGGGCACCCTCTACGGCTGCGACTCGGTGAGCGGCAACAACGTCTCCAAGTGGTGCAACGCGGACTACGACAAACTGGTGCGCCAGGCCAAGGCCACCACCGACCACGACCAGCGCGTCACTCTCTACCAGAAGGCCCAGCAGCTCCTCGCGCAGCAGCTGCCCATCAGCCCCATCGCCCACTCCACCGTCTACCAGCCCATGCGCAAGTCGGTGCAGGGCTTCCTGATCAGCCCCTTCGGGCGCAACTCCTTCTACGGCGTGGCCAACCAACCCTGACCACGGCCTGAACGCCAGCCCGGCGCAGACCGGGCGGCGCGTCCGCCCTCTCCTCCGCCTGCCGGCTCCCCATCGCGGTGATGGGTGGAGGATGCATTCGTTGCCAACAGAACTCGACTACAACAAGGAGCAACTCATGCAGCACTACGTACAGCCCCTGCTGTGCTGAACCAGGTCGACGGCAGCGTCAACGAGATCCGTCTGGTCAGCAACTTCCCGTTCAACCTGCTGTAAGGAGAGCCGGCATGTTCATCGCACGCACACTTCCCTTGCTACTTGCCCTGGGCAGCGGCACCGTCCTGGCACAGAACCTGGCGGTCTGCACCGAAGCCAGCCCCGAAGGCTTCGACATCGTCCAGTACACCGGCGCGGTGAGCTTCGACGCCGCCGCCGAGACCGTCTTCAACCGACTGGTGGACTTCCGCCCCGGCACCACCGAACTGGAGCCGGCCCTGGCTGAACGCTGGGAAGTCAGTCCCGACGGGCTGACCTACACCTTCCACCTGCGCCCCGGCGTGAAGTTCCACAGCACCGAGTATTTCAAGCCGACCCGCACGCTGAATGCCGACGACGTGCTCTGGACCTTCCAGCGCGCGCTCGACCCCAAGCATCCGTGGCACGAGTCCGCCGGTCGCGGCTATGCCTACTTCGACGCCATGGGCATGCGCGACCTGATCAAGTCGGTGGACAAGGTCGACGACCTCACCGTGCGCTTCACCCTGAACCACCCCGAAGCGCCCTTCCTGGCCGACATGGCCATGGGCTTCGCCTCGATCTACTCCGCCGAATATGGCGATCAGTTGCTCACCGCCGGCAAGCAGGGCCAGTTGAACAACCTGCCCATCGGCACCGGCCCCTTCGTCTTCAGCCGCTACGCCAAGGACGCCCAGGTGCGCTACCGCGCCAACCCGGACTACTTCCGTGGCAAACCGGCGATCGACAACCTGGTCTTCGCCATCACCCTCGACCCGAACGTGCGGATGCAGAAGGTCCGCCGCAACGAATGCCAGATCGCCCTCTACCCCAAGCCCTCCGACGTGCCGGCCCTGCAGCAGGACAAGAACCTGGCGGTGGACAGCATCGACGCGCTGATGACCACCTATGTCGCCATCAACACGAAGCACAAGCCACTGGACGACGTCCGCGTGCGCCAGGCAATCAATCTCGCCATCGACAAGCAGGCCCTGATCGACGCGGTGTTCGGCGCCAATGCCGCGAGCCCGGCGATCAATCCCTATCCGTCGACGCTGCTGGGCTACAACAACGAGCTCAAGGACTGGCCGCACGACCCAGAGCGGGCCAGGGCCCTGCTCAAGGAAGCCGGGGCGGAAAACCTCAAGCTGACCCTCTTCATCCGCAACGGCAGCTCGCCGACCATCCCCAACCCGGCACTGGCGGCACAGATGATGCAGGCGGACCTGGCCAAGGCCGGCGTCGACCTGCAGATCCGCTCCCTGGAGTGGGGCGAGCTGCTCAAGCGCTCCAAGGCTGGCGAGCACGATCTATCGCTGCTGGGCTGGGCCGGGGATAACGGCGACCCGGACAACTTCGTCAGCCCGAACCTTTCCTGCGCCGCCGCGAAATCCGGCGAAAACCAGGCGTTCTGGTGCGATCAGGCTTTCGAAGCGCTGATTCAGGAAGCTCGTCAGACGAATGACACGGCCAAACGGGCAGATCTTTATAGAAAGGCGACATCCGTGTTCCACGAACAATCTCCATGGATTCCACTGGCGCATCCTAAGCTGTTCAATGTGCGACGCAGCACTATCGAGGGCTACACCATCAGCCCGCTGACCACCAACAACTTCGCCAATACCCAGGCGAAGCAATAAGAAACCGGCGCCATCAGCACCCCCGATGAGTAGCCGCTCGATGAGGAGTCCTCAACCACCATGCTGAGTTTCATCGCACGCCGATTCGGTCTGCTGATCCCGACCTTCTTCGGCGTCACCCTCCTGACCTTCGCGCTGATTCGCCTGATTCCGGGCGACCCCGTGGAAGTCATGATGGGTGAACGCCGCGTCGACCCGCAGATGCACGCCGAGGCCATGCACCGCCTGGGCCTCGACAAGCCCCTCTACCAGCAGTACCTCGACTACATCGGCAACCTCGCCCAGGGCAACCTCGGCGAGTCGCTGACCACCCGCGACAGCGTGTGGAACGAATTCCTCACCCTCTTCCCCGCGACCCTCGAACTGTCCCTGGCGGCCCTGCTGTTCGCCGGCGTCTTCGGCCTGCTCGCCGGGGTGATCGCCGCACTCAAACGGGGCTCACTGTTCGATCACGGGGTGATGACCATATCCCTCGCCGGCTACTCCATGCCGATCTTCTGGTGGGGCCTGATCCTCATCATGCTGTTCTCCGTGAGCCTGGGCTGGACCCCGGTTTCCGGGCGCCTCGACCTGCTCTACGACATCGAGCCGAAGACCGGCTTCATGCTCATCGACACCCTGCTCTCGGGTGAAGAAGGCGCGTTCATGGACGCGGTGCGCCACCTGATCCTGCCGGCCATCGTGCTGGGCACCATCCCGCTGGCGGTGATCGCCCGGATGACCCGTTCCTCGATGCTCGAAGTGCTGCGCGAGGACTACGTGCGCACCGCCCGCGCCAAGGGCCTGTCGCCGGCCCGAGTGGTGTTCGTGCACGCCCTGCGCAACGCCATGATCCCGGTGCTCACCGTGTTCGGCCTGCAGGTCGGCACGCTGCTCGCCGGCGCCGTGCTCACCGAAACCATCTTCTCCTGGCCGGGCATCGGCAAATGGCTGATCGACGCCATCAGCCGCCGCGACTATCCGGTGGTGCAGAACGGCATCCTGCTGGTGGCGACGCTGGTGATCCTGGTGAACTTCATCGTGGACATCCTCTACGGTCTCGCCAATCCACGCATCCGTCACCAACGCTAACCGGAGCCGACGCCATGAATGCCAACGCCAAAGCTCCCGCCAGCGACCCGAGCCTGGTCTACCCCTCCCCGCTGAAAGAATTCTGGCACGCCTTCTCGCGCAACAAGGGCGCGGTCGGCGGCCTGCTGTTCATGCTGCTCATCGTGTTCAGCGCGCTGTTCGCCCCCTGGGTCGCGCCGCATGATCCGAGCGAGCAGTTCCGCGACTTCCTGCTCACCCCGCCGGTGTGGCTGGAAGGCGGCCACGCGCAGTTCCTGCTCGGCACCGACGAGCTGGGCCGCGACCTGCTTTCGCGCCTGATGCATGGCGCTCGGCTGTCGCTGATGATCGGCCTGACCTCGGTGCTGATCTCGATGATCCCCGGCATCATCCTTGGCCTGCTCGCCGGCTTCTCGCCCAACCGCCTGGGCCCGGTAATCATGCGCCTGATGGACATCATGCTGGCCCTGCCCTCGCTGCTGCTGGCGGTGGCCATCGTCGCCGTGCTCGGCCCGGGCCTGCTCAATACCGTGATCGCCATCGCCGTCGTCTCGCTGCCGGCCTATGTGCGCCTGACCCGCGCCGCCGTGATGGGCGAACTGAACCGCGACTACGTCACCGCCTCGCGCCTGGCCGGCGCCGGCACCCTGCGCCTGATGTTCGTCACCGTGCTGCCCAACTGCATGGCGCCGCTGATCGTGCAGGCCACCCTGAGCTTCTCCTCGGCCATCCTCGACGCCGCCGCCCTGGGCTTCCTCGGCCTCGGCGTGCAGCCGCCGACTCCCGAGTGGGGCACCATGCTGGCCTCCGCGCGCGACTACATCGAGCGCGCCTGGTGGGTCGTCTCGCTGCCCGGCCTGACCATCCTGCTCAGCGTGCTGGCGATCAACCTGATGGGCGACGGCCTGCGCGATGCGCTGGATCCGAAGCTGAAGAACGCGGCGTGAGGAAGACACAAATGATGACTTTCGCACGTGCTGTGGGAGCGAGCCTGCTTGCGAACCTGCAATCCCCCGCGTCATCCGTTCGCCATAACAACAAGAACCTGATGGAGACCGCCGTATGAGCCTCCTCGACCTGCGCAATCTCTCGGTCCGCTTCGGCGACCGCAATGCCATCCCGGTAGTGGACGGCCTCGACCTCTCGGTGGACAAGGGTGAAGTCCTGGCCATCGTCGGCGAATCGGGCTCCGGCAAGTCGGTGACCATGATGGCGCTGATGGGCCTGATCGACGCCCCCGGCATCATCACCGCCGACACCATGCAATTCGACGGCACCGACATGCTGCGCCTGAAAGGCCGCGAGCGCCGCCGCATCGTCGGCAAGGACATCGCCATGGTCTTCCAGGACCCGATGACCGCGCTCAACCCCAGCTTCACCGTCGGCTACCAGATCGAGGAAGTCCTCAACCTGCACCTCGGCCTGCGCGGCAAGGCCGCCCGCCAGCGCGCCCTGGAACTGCTCGAACGGGTGGAAATCCCCGGCGCGGCCCAGCGCCTGGACGCCTACCCGCACCAGCTCTCCGGCGGCATGAGCCAGCGCGTGGCCATCGCCATGGCCATCGCCGGCGAACCCAAGCTGCTGATCGCCGACGAACCCACCACCGCGCTGGACGTCACCATCCAGGCTCAGATCATGGAGCTGCTGCTGAACCTGCAGCGCGACCAGGGCATGGCGCTGATCCTGATCACCCACGACCTCGCCGTGGTTGCCGAGACCGCCCAGCGCGTCTGCGTCATGTATGCGGGCCAGGCGGTGGAAATCGGCCAGGTGCCGGCGCTGTTCGACGCCCCCACCCATCCCTATACCGAGGCGCTGCTCAAGGCGATCCCCGAGCACAGCGCCGGCGAGGAGCGCCTGGCCACCCTGCCCGGCATCGTCCCCGGCAAGTACGACCGACCGCAGGGCTGCCTGCTGTCGCCGCGCTGCCCCTACGCGCAGGACAACTGCCGCAGCGTGCGCCCGGCGCTGGAACCCCATGAGCGCGGCGCGGTGCGCTGCTTCTATCCGCTCAACCTGAACACCGAGGTGGCCCGATGAACGCCGTCCTGACCGCCCGCGACCTCACCCGTCACTACGAGATCTCCCAGGGCATGTTCAAGCCACACGCCCTGGTCCGCGCACTCAATGGCGTGTCCTTCGACCTGCAAGCCGGCAAGACCCTCGCGGTGGTCGGCGAATCCGGCTGCGGCAAGTCCACTCTCGCCCGCGCCCTGACCCTGATCGAGGAGCCCACCGCCGGCTCCCTGCAGATCGCCGGCCACGAAGTGAAGGGCGCCGACCACGAGACGCGCAAGCAACTGCGCCGCGACGTGCAGATGGTGTTCCAGAACCCCTACGCCTCGCTCAACCCCCGGCAGAAGATCGGCGACCAGTTGGCCGAACCGCTGGTGATCAACACCAGCCTCTCCCGCGCCGAGCGCCGCGAGCGCGTGCAGGCGATGATGAAGCAGGTCGGCCTGCGCCCCGAGCACTACCAGCGCTACCCGCACATGTTCTCCGGCGGCCAGCGCCAGCGCATCGCCCTGGCCCGCGCCATGATGCTGCGGCCCAAGGTGCTGGTGGCGGACGAACCGACCTCGGCGCTGGACGTGTCGATCCAGGCCCAGGTGCTCAACCTGTTCATGGACCTGCAGCAGGAGTTCGGCACCGCCTACGTCTTCATCTCCCACAACCTCGCCGTGGTCCGTCACGTGGCCGACGACGTGCTGGTGATGTACCTCGGCCGCCCGGCGGAAATGGGCCCGGCGGACAAGCTCTACGAGCGCCCGCTGCACCCCTACACCCAGGCGCTGCTGTCGGCGACCCCGGCCATCCACCCCGATCCGTCCAAGCCGAAGATCAAGATTCAGGGCGAACTCCCCAACCCGCTCAACCCGCCCACTGGCTGCGCCTTCCACAAGCGCTGCCCATACGCGACCGAGCGCTGCAAGGCCGAGGTGCCGGAGCTGCGCCTGCTCGATGAGCGCCAGGTGGCCTGCCACCACGCGGAGCAATTCCTGAACTGAAACGCGGTGGGCCGGTCATAGGCCGGCCCACCCTTTCGGATTCAGCCGCGTCCTACCACGCATAGGGAACAGGCCTACCGCCTGCTCCAGCCTGTCCCGCTAGGGTGGCGTCCCGCCACTGCCCAGCACCGCAGTGGCCGTTATCCACAGGGCCACGCCAGTCATGCTGTTGTTCTTCCTTCTGCTCATCCTCGTTGCCGCGATCATCGCCAACGTCCAGATCCACAAGTGGAAACGCCGGCAACGGCAGGACATCCGCGCAGCCGTGGGCGCACGGAAGAAGGCGACACCGAGGAAGAAGGTCCAGCAGGAAATCGACCTTGACGAGATCGACTGGGACGGCCTCGATGAGGAGGAACCGGGCCTGCCCGCTCCCGCGCCGACGCCTGTTGTGCGCCCCAGTCCCGCGAAGGCCCCCGTCACGCCCGCCGAGACCCAACCGAAAGCGGAGCCAAAGGACACATTCCATCCGCTGGAGCGCGCCCTGCCACAGGGGCAACTGTCCGCCGCGCAGCGCAACGAAGCCATGACCCAACTGCTCAAGGCCAACCTGTACCTGCCCGCCCCGGAGCCCGGCGAGAAACACGTCGTGCTGGACATGGACGATGGCGGTTACGTGCCCGTCGCTACCCACCCGGCGGCCGCCGCCATCGCTTTGGGACATCTTGCCGAGAACCTGCAGCAGCGCAACGGCGCGCAGCTATTGCGCGAATTGCGCGGCACGGAACTGGGTCTGCTGGTGGTGGCGCGCAATCCGCAGAAGCCGTCCGTAGCGAGGCTGTGGAAAATCCAGCCGGAAGACCTTTGAGGGAAACACCCTGTAGGAGCGAGCTTGCTCGAGAACCTCCTGGCAGCGGAGCAGGGCCATTCGCGAGCAAGCTCGCTCCTACGAAAGCCCCAGTTCAAAGGTCACGGATCAGCGCAAGGCGTGCACCGAAGCCCAATAGAATTCCGCCAAAGCCCCACTGCTGCACCCGCTGCATCAGCCGATGCCGCGCCAGCCAGCGCCCCATGCGCTCGCCGCTGAGCGCATAGAAACTGTCGAAGCCAAAGCCGACCACCACCAGCACGCCGCCCAGCACTGCGAACTGCATGGCCAGCGGGCCGTTCTGCGGCTGGATGAATTGCGGTAGCAACACAGAGCAGAAGATCAGCGCCTTGGGGTTCAGCAGATTGGTCAGCACCCCACGGCGGAAGGCTCGCCCATAGCTCGCCGGGGATTTCATGCATTCGGCGCTCTCCACCCCGAGACCGACAGGCGCCCGCAACAGTTGCAGCCCGATCCACGCCAGGTACACACCGCCGACGATACGTACGGCATCGAAGGTCCAGGGCGCCGTGCGGAACAGCAGCGCCAGCCCGGTCGCCGCCAGCGCCACATGGCAGGCCCGCGCCAGCGCCAGCCCGACGGCGGTCGCCAGCGCGGCGCGACTGCCATCGCGGGCACCGGTGTGCAGCAGGAGAATCATGTCCGGCCCGGGCAGCAGGTAGACCATCGCCAGGGCCAGCAGGAACACGCCGATATCCATGAAAGCAGCTCCGCAAAGGTGATCGCGGATAAGGATTCTATGCCCGAAGGCCAAGGCAGGTGCTTGCGTATTCAGCCATGATTGGCAGACTGGTTGGCATGTTCTGCCAATTCAGACCCGCAACAGATATCACTTATGCCAAACATCAAGCTGGACGCCTACGACCACCGCATCCTCGCCGCCCTGCAGCGCGACGGCCGCCTGACCAACGTGCAGCTCGCCGAGGAAATCGGCCTCTCGCCCTCCCCCTGCCTGCGCCGGGTGCGCCTGCTGGAAGAGGCCGGGATGATCCGCGGCTACCACGCCGAGCTGGGTCGCGACGAAGTCGGGCTGGGCCTGACGGTATTCGTCGGAGTGAAGGTCGAACGCCACAGCGACAGCAGCGCGTCCGCCTTCCGCCAGGCGGTGATCGACCTGCCGGAAGTCATCTCGGTGCACCTGGTCAGCGGCGAGTCGGACTTCCTCCTGCAAGTGGTGCTGCCCGACCTGCGCGCCTACGAGCAGTTCCTCACCGGCACTCTGCTCAAGCTGCCGGGCGTCAGCGACATCCGCAGCAACTTCGCCATCCAGACCGTGAAGGAGTCGGCGCCGCTGCCGCTGCGGCACCTGCCTAAGTAGCGAAGAAACCCAGGAACTCGCGCAGGTCCGCCTGTGCCTGTTCCACCGTCGACTCGGCAAAACGCACCTCGCTGTGCGCCGGGCATTGCGCCAGGCGGCCGATGTCCAGCGGGTGCAGAACGCCCAGCAGCGGGTAACCGCCCATGGTCTGCCGGTCAGCCAGCAGGATGATCGGCTGGCCATCCGGCGGCACCTGGATCGCCCCTTCCACAACCCCCAATGACCACTGCCGACGCGGCGCGCTCATTGCCTCGCCGCGCAGGCGCACGCCCATGCGGTCGGACTGCGGGTTGATCCGCCAGGGCTGGTCGAAGAAGGCTTGTCGCTGTTGCTCTGTGAACGCATCCGGGCCGGGCAGCACACGCAGCGTCGGGACTTCGCGGTAATCCGGTTGGTAGGGCCAGGGCACGCTGGCAGCGCGGGCGAAACGTCCGCCTTCTGCGGTGCACTCCAGCATATCGCCCACTGCGAGCGGCTGGCCGTTGCCCGCGAGACCGCCGAGCTGTTCCCGCGTCTGGGTCGAGACGCTGCCCAGCACCGGCTCCGCGTGGAAGCCGCCCGCTGCGGCGAGGTAGGCTCGCTGGCCGGCGCGGGCGAAGCCCAGTTTCAGACGCTGCCCTGCCCGCGCGCGAAAGCGCGACCAGGCCGGCAGCGGTTCGCCATCGAGACTCGAGGGCAGCTCGGCGCCCGTCAGCGCCAGCCAGGTATCGGCCTGTGTTTCCAGCTCCAGGCCGCCCAGGGCGATTTCCAGCAGCGCAGCGCCGGGCGCATTGCCCAGCAGGCGATTGGCCCAGGCCGCCGCGTGTTTATCGACCGGGCCACCGGGCGATACGCCCAGCCCCTGCCAACCATGGCGCCCACCATCCTGCAGCAGGCACAGCGGGCCGCAGGCGATGACCTTCAGGCTCATGATTCGCCACCGGCGGCGCGGAAAGCCGCTTCGTCGATGGGCACGAAGCGCACGCGGTCACCGACCGCCAAGGGGCAAGGCGGTTCCTGATGCGGATCGAACAGACGTTGCGCGGTGCGCCCTATCAGATGCCAACCACCCGGCGAGGCCTGTGGATAAACCGCCGTCTGCCGTTCGGCGATGGCCAGGCTGCCGGCCGGAACACGAGTGCGCGGCGTGGCCCGGCGCGGCAGGGCGAGGCGTTCGTCCAGCTCGCCGAGGTAGGCGAAGCCGGGGGCAAAACCGATGGCGCCGACGCGGTAGTCATGACCGGCGTGCAGGTCGATCACCTCTGCGGGTGCAAGTCCGCAGAGACGAGCAATTTCCGCAAGGTCTTCGCCGGCGTACCAGACTGCAATTTCGTGCAAGCGTCCCGCAGCCACTGCGTCCGAGCCGCCCGGCCAGTCCACCAGCACAGCCTGCACGCGGTGCTGCAGTTCCGGCAGGTCGATGCGCAGCAGGTCGTAGTGAAGCAGCAACGTCGTCCAGCCCGACACGCAGTCGGTCAGCGCCGGGCCGAGCTCGGCCCGCAGGCGCCCGGCGAGGCGGGCGATGCGTAATGGCAGCGTCTCGTCGGGCTGCTCGGCCAGGGTGATCAGCAACGCCGTGGCGCCAAACGCTTCGACGCGAATCATGCCTGGTCCAGCAGCCCACGCAGACGGCGCAGCACCGCCAGGGACTCGGGATTGTCGCCATGCACGCAAAGGCTGTCGGCGCGCAGCCGCAGCGGGTTGCCGTCGATGTCCGGGAAGGGCTCGCCACGAGCGATGGCCAGGGCCTGGTCGAGGATGCGCTCCGGCTCGTGGTGCACGGCATTGGGCAGGCGACGCGGAGCGAGCTGGCCGTCGGGCAGGTAGGCGCGGTCGGCGAAAGCTTCGAACATCAGCGGCACGTCGGCGGCGTCGGCCAGTTGCAGCTCGCGGCTGTTGTCGGCCAGCGCCAGCACCATCAGTGGCAGGCTCTTGCGGTAGGCGGCGCAGGCGTCGAGCACGGCCGATAGCAGCGCGTCGTCGCGCACCAGGTCGTTGTACAGCGCGCCGTGGGGCTTCACATAGTCGACGCGGGTGCCGGCGGCACGGCAGAAGGCGTCCAGCGCGCCGAGCTGGTAGAGCACCAGCGCCTGGACTTCCTCGGGCGAACAGCTCATGTGGCGGCGGCCGAAGCCGGCGAGGTCCGGGTAGGCGGGATGGGCGCCGATGCTGACACCGTGCTCCACCGCCAGGCGCACGGTGCGCTGCATGGTCAGCGGGTCGCCGGCGTGGTAACCGCAGGCGAGGTTGGCCTGGTCGATCAGCGGCATGGCATGGGCGTCGTCCCCCATGCGCCAGGCACCGAAGCTTTCGCCCATGTCGCAATTGAGCAGAATCCGCGCAGTGCGTTCGGTCATCGGGGTCACCATCTTTCGAAAGTTCCTACAGGTTAAGGCAGACGCCGGCCTTTGGCCTTTGGAGAATACTCAGTCAGGGTCGGCAGGAGTACCATCCACACGTTAGACACGCGGAAACCTGCCTGAATGATCAAAGCAGCTATCCTGGCCACCTTCGGCCTGAGCATCGCCTATGTCCACCTGCGTGGACGGGTGCGCCACAAATTCTCGCGCCAGCTGACCGACCACTCCAGCTTCCTGGCGCCGATCAATTGCCTCATGTATCTGTTCTCGAAGGTACCGGCCCGCCCGTACCTGGCGACCGACGACTTCCCCGAAATGCGCCTGCTGACCGAGAACTGGGAAACCATCCGCAGCGAAGCCCTGCACCTGCGCGACGCCGGCAGCATCAAGCGCTCCGAGCAGCTCAACGACGTGGGTTTCAACTCCTTCTTCAAGACTGGCTGGAAGCGCTTCTACCTGAAGTGGTACGACGACAGCCATCCCTCCGCCGACGCGCTGTGCCCCAGGACCACCGAGCTGCTGCGGCGGATTCCCTCGGTGAAGGCGGCGATGTTCGCCGAGCTGCCGCCCGGCTCGCGCCTGGTGCGCCACCGCGACCCCTATGCCGGCTCGCTGCGCTATCACCTGGGGCTGATGACGCCGAACGATCCGGCCTGTTTCATCGAGGTGGACGGCGAGCGCTACCACTGGCGCGACGGCGAAGCCGTGGTGTTCGACGAGACCTATATCCACTACGCCGAGAACACCACGGAGCATGACCGGGTGATCCTCTTCTGCGACATCGAGCGTCCGTTGAAGTACCGCTGGGCCACGGCCTTCAACCGCTGGTTCAGCCGCAACGTGATGGCCGCGGCGGCCTCGCCCAATGACGCGGGCGACAGGACCGGCGCCATCAACCGCGCCTTCGCCTCGCTGTACAAGATCCGCCTGCACGGCAAGGCGCTGAAGAAGCGCAATCGCAAGCTGTATTACCTGGAGAAGTGGGGAGTCCTGGCGGCGCTGCTGGCGGTGATCGTCTGGGTCTGAGCTGCGTTCGTGATATCAAGGCCTCCGCATTGGCGGGGGCCTTTTTGTTTCCAGGCGATTGAAAAGCATCGCGGGCATGGCCCGCTCCTACAGGGGGAGTCAGGCGCAGGGCATTTGATCTTGTAGGAGCGAGCTTGCTCGCTCCTACGAAAAACAGCTGCTACCGAGATGAGCCTTATCGTAGGAGCGGACTCCGTCCGCGATTGGCTACCCTAAACGCCGGATCAATAAACGTCGCGCCGATAGCGCCCGCTCTCCAGCAGCGCCTCGACCTCGGTATCGCCCAGCATCTCGCGCAGCGTGCGGTCGACGCCTTCGGCCATGCCCTGCAGGCTGCCGCAGACGTGGATCACCGCGCCCTCGTCCAGCCACTGGACCAGCACGTCGCCGCTGGCGCGCAGGCGATCCTGCACGTAGACCTTCTCGGCCTGGTCGCGGGAGAAGGCGACGTCCAGGCGTTGCAGCTCGCCCCGCGCCAACGCGCCTTCCAGCTCTTCGCGGCAGTAGAAGTCATGGGCGATATTACGCTCGCCGAACAGCAGCCAGTTGCGCCGGCGACCTTCGGCGATGCTGGCGCGCAGCAGGCCGCGCAGGCCGGCCAGTCCGGTGCCGTTGCCGATCAGGATCAGCGGCCGGTCCTCCTCGCTGAGGTGGAAGCTGCGGTTGCGGCGCAAACGCAGCAGCAGGCTGCCGCCGTCCGGCAGGTACTCGGTCAGCCAGCCGGAGCAGATGCCCAGCGAGCCGTCGGCGTGCTGCTCCTGGCGCACGATCAGTTCCAGCGCACCA
The DNA here is from genome assembly GCF_050474425.1 of Pseudomonas sp. B1-22. Classification (NCBI taxonomy): domain Bacteria; kingdom Pseudomonadati; phylum Pseudomonadota; class Gammaproteobacteria; order Pseudomonadales; family Pseudomonadaceae; genus Pseudomonas; species Pseudomonas sp. B1-22. Next base: position 232,109 of record NZ_JBCHVH010000006.1, read on the forward strand.
TCGCTGCGCAGCGAGGCGATGGAGTATTGCCGCACCGAGAGCTTGATCAGCGCGTCGTACAGCGCCTGGCCGTGCAGGCCGACCAGGTGTTCGAGGTTGCCCGGCAGCAGGCAGCCGGCCAGGGCCACCCGCAGCGGCGTGGCGATGCCGTCGGCCTGGATGCGGGACTCGCCGTCCAACCCGAGACGCTTCAGCCAGGCGCTGACCAGGAATTCCGGCTGACGCGGGACGATTTCCACCAGGTCGCCGGCACTCCAGTCGATCTGCGAATCGCTGGGTGCGGCCAGGCGCAGCAGCCAGGTGGATTCGCCCTGGCTGCCCGGATTGAGATGTTCGCGGCCGGCCAGGGTCCAGACCTCGAAGGCCGGCGCAGTGAGGGCAGCCTGCGGTGCGGCGCCGGAGAGTTCGGCCAGGCGCTGCTGCCAGTCGTGCAGGGCGGCGGCATCGCCGTTGTCCACCTCGACGCCATCGAACAGCGTCCGCGCACCCTGCCCTTGCAGCCAGCCTTGCAGGCGGCGGGCGAAGCCGCAGAACTGGTCGTACTGGCGATCGCCCAGGGCGAGCACGGCAAAGCGCAGATCAGTCAGGCCAAGGCGTTGGCCCAGCAGCTGACGCTCGAAACCACGGGCACTGTCCGGAGCCTCGCCGTCGCCGAAGGTGCTGACCACGAACAGCGCGTTGCGGGTCTGCTCCAACTGCGCGCGGTCCAGCTTCGCCAGCGGCTCCACGCGCACCGGCAGGCCGGCGGCCTGGAGTTGCCCGGCGCTCTGCCAGGCGAGGCGCTCGGCGAAGCCGCTCTGGCTGGCGTAGCCCACCAGCCAGGCGTCGGCACCGGCGTCATTGCTCAGCTCCCCTCGTGCCGCCCGAGCCGCGCGCTTCTTGCGGCGGCGGTCTAGGTAGAGCAGCCAGCCCGTGACGAAGAACAGCGGCATCGACAGGCTCGCCAGCATCATCAGGATGCGCCCCGGCAGACCGAAATAACTGCCCACGTGCAAGGCATAGACACTGGTCAGCAGTTGCCTGCCGAACGAACTGTCGTTGTAGCGCTTGTGGGCCAGCAGCTTGCCGCTGGCCGGGTCGATGCTCATCTCGTTGAAGGCGCGCTCGTGGGCGGCATCATCAAGGAGATAGAAGACGGTGGCGGGCTGGCCCTGCACCGGCGGCAGGCGCAGGTTGTAGGTGGCCATCGCAGGGCCGCCGGTCTGCTGGATGGTGGCCCAGACGGCGCTGGCATCGACCACCGGCGGCGGACCTTCCGGCGCCGGGCCGCGCTTGCCGCCGCCACGCTGGCCGCCCTTCTGCTGGCCGGCGGGGGCGTCGTCGAGCAGCTTGAACAGGCCGGCGCGGTACCAGTCGTAGGACCAGTACAGGCCGGTCAGCGTCGCCAGCAGGTAGAACGCCAGGCACCAGGTGCCGGCCACGGCGTGCAGGTCCCAGTTGAATGCCCGGCCCTTCTTGGCCCAGTCGAAGGTCAGCCAGGCACGCCAGTTCAGCGCCTTGCGCGGCCAGCGCAGGTACAGGCCGGACAGGCACAGGTACAGCAGGATCAAGGTGCAGGCGGCAGTGACCTGCTTGCCCGCCTCGCCCGCGGCGAGGAAACGGTGCAGCTGCATGACGAAGTTGAAGAAGCCTTCGCCCCTGGGCGCCGGCAGGAACTCCCCGGAGTACGGGTCGACGTAGCGCGACTCGCCACGGCGCTGGCCCGGCTTGGGCGTGTAGAAGAGCTTGCCGGCCTGGTTGCCATCGATGCTCACCCAGACGAAGGCGACCTTCTTGCCCGGCTCGGCGCTCTCCACCCGGCGGATCAGTTCGTCCATCGGCAGCGTGCCTTCGGCACGCTTTTCCACGGTGAGGCTGGCGGGATTCATGGCGCGCAGGATTTCGTCCTGGAAGGACAGCATCGCCCCGGTCAGGCCCATCAGCGCCAACACCAGGCCGGCGCTGATACCGAACAGCCAATGCAACTGGAACCAGACTTTCTTCAACACCGTGGCCTCACGTCATGCCGCACTCTGCGCGGAACGGAATTTTATTGAGAACGGCTCGCAAATGCAGCCGTCTTTTACAACCTTTACCCAGGGCTTACACACACAAAAACCCCGGCCGAGGAGCGTCGGCCGGGGTGGTTCGCCCGCAGGCGAGCCTTAGAACCTGTTTACGATCTCGCGAGCTAGAGCAGAACAAGGCAAAAACAGGCGAGGACGCGGAGTTTACGAGCTGTAAATGAGCAGTCCTCGCCTGTTTTTAACGCAGTTATGCCGACGCGCAGCTGATCGTAAACAGGTTCTTAGAAGTGGAAGTTCGTGGACAGCAGCACGGTGCGGCCCGCCGCCTGGGTCGCATAGTGCGAGGCGTAGGCCTTGTCGAAGTACTTCTTGTCGAAGACGTTCTGCACGTTGAGCTGGAAGTCGACGTTCTTGCTCAGCTTGTAGGCGGCCATCGCGTCGTAGCGCCAGTAGTCCGGGACGTACATGGTGTTGGCCACGTCGCCGTAGACCTTGTCGACGTAGAAGGTGCCGCCGCCGATGGTGGCGTTGGGCAGGACGTCGTAGGTGGTCCACAGGCTGAAGCTGTTCTTCGGCGTGTTGGGCATTTCGTTGCCATCGTTGGACGGCACGTTGGCGGTGATGTTGCCGTTGCGGCCGGTCTTGCCGGCTTTCACCAGCTCGCTGTCGAGGTAGCTGTAGCCGGCGAAGACCTTCCACTTGTCGGTCAGCTTACCGCTGGCGGTCAGCTCCAGGCCATCGACGCGGGACTGGCCGGCGTTGTCGTAGGTCTGCGGCGCCACCAGGATCCTGGCGTTGTCCTTGTCGGTGCGGAAGATCGCGCCGGTCAGCTCCAGGCGCTCATCCAGGAAGCTCCACTTGGTGCCGATCTCGTAGTTGGTGGTTTCTTCCGGCTCCAGGTTGTTCTTCACCGAGAAGGCGTCCACCGCGTTGGAGGTGTTGCCGTTGTCCAGCATGGCGCCCGGCGGCGTCGCCGAGGTGGCGTAGGACGCGTAGATGCTGCCGTTGGGCGCCGGCTTGTAGACCACGCCGGCCTGCCAGTTCCAGAAGTTGGAGTTGTCTTCGAACTTGGTGGTAGTGGGCGTTGCGGCGTGATTCTTCGCGGTGGTCTGGAAGCTGTCGAAGCGCGCACCGAAGTTGACCTGCCACTGCTCGTTCAGGTCCAGGGTGTCGAAGCCGTAGATGGCCTGGGTGGTGCCCACGGTGTTCATCGGCTTGTAGTTGCGGGTGATGCTGCCGTTCCACGGGTCGTGCGGGTTGGGGTTTTCCAGGCTGGTGCAGTTGTAGCCGCTGGGCGCGCCGACCATCGAGGGGTTGCACTTGTTTTTGTTCAGACCGGTGTCAGTGTCGACCGTGTAACTGTCGCGCTTGCTGTCCTCGCGGGAGAACTCGAGGCCGGTTGTGAAGCTGTTCTTGAAGCCGGCCAGGTAGAACTCGCCGAACAGGTCGGTCTGGTTGGTCGCGGTGGTGGTGGTGCTGATGCGGTTGTTGTTGCGCCGCCACACGGTGCCGTTGTTGACGTTGCCCTGACTGTCGTCGGGCTGCGTCATGATGTAGTCCTGGTGGCTGGTGCCGTAGCGCGTGGTGTTGCGCAGGCTCAGGTTGTCGTTGAAGTCGTGCTCGAAGGTGATGGTGCTGGTGTCCACGCGGCTCTTGGAGAAGTCGCGGTCCTCCAGGCCATAGAAGTTGTCACGATCGACGTTCACCGGCTTGTCCGGGTTGTGCTTGCTGCGGTCGGCGCTCTTGGCGTACGGGATGCCCGAGTCCGGGGTGTCGTCGCTTTCCAGGTGGTAGTGGCTGACCGTGAGGCGGGTCGGGCCATTAAGGCCGAAGGTCACGGACGGCGCAATGCCCCAGCGGCTGGCGTCCACCGCCTGGCGGCCGGCGACGTTCTGGTCGTGGGTCATCAGGTTCAGGCGGAAGGCAGCGTTGCCGTCGAGGAACTCCTGGTTGGTGTCGAGGGTGTAGCGTCGGGTCTGGTCGGAACCATAGGTGAAGCTGCCGTCGGTGAAGTTGCCGGCCTTGGCCTGCTTGCTGATCAGGTTCAGGCTGCCACCGGCCGAGCCACGGCCACCGAAGGCCGAGTTCGGGCCCTTGCTGACTTCGATCTGTTCCAGGTTGAACACTTCACGGGACTGCGCGCCGGTGTCGCGTACGCCGTCGACATAGGTGTCGCTCTGGGCGTCGAAGCCACGGATGAACGGACGGTCGCCGGTCGGGTTGCCGCCCTCGCCCGCGCCGAAGGTGATGCCCGGCACGGTACGCAGGGCATCCTGCAGGGTCAGCGCGCCGGTGTCCTTGATCACCTGCTGCGGCACAACGGTCACCGAGCGCGGGGTATCCAGCAGCGGTGCGGTGTACTTCTTCGACGCGGACTTCTCGACGTTGTAGGTCGTCGGGTCCTGCTGCTGGGTACCGACGACGGTATCGGCGTCGAGGGACAATACGTCCTGGCTCGGCTTCTTCTCCGAGGATTCGGCGGCATGGGCCAGGTGGCTGCCGGACATGGCGGTGATGGCGACACCGACGGCGGATGCCAGCAGGCGCGGCGTGTTGCCGGCGAGATCGGACGATGGGCGCGACATTGCAAATCCCTCCCCAGGGGCTCATGAAGGCCGCGCAATCTATTGCAATTAAGAATTCATATCAATTACTAGGCATTATCATACGCATCTGATTTACAAGATTTACATTTCATGACTGACCTGTGACAGGGCGTAGCGGTTGTAGCTAGCTATTGCAAATCATTATCATTGACAGCTTCTCAGGCACCGACGGAACCGCCCCATGCTGTTGCACATTCCCGGCATCTTCACCCGCGAGGAAGTGACGCGAATCCGCGCCGCCTTGGAACAGGCTGAATGGGGCGACGGCAAGGCCACCGCCGGTTACCAGTCAGCCCGCGCCAAGCACAACCTGCAACTGCCGCAGGACCACCCGCTGGCCCGCGAGATCGGCGAGGCCATGCTGCAGCGCCTGTGGAGCAACCCGCTGTTCCAGTCCGCCGCGCTGCCGCACAAGGTCTTTCCGCCGCTGTTCAACTGCTACACCGGCGGCGGCTCCTTCGACTTCCACATCGACAACGCCGTGCGCGACGTCCAGGGTGGCCGCGAGCGCGTGCGCACCGACGTCTCCTCGACGCTGTTCTTCAGCGATCCGGAGGACTACGACGGCGGCGAACTGGTGATCCACGACACCTACGGCACCCAGCAGGTGAAGCTGCCGGCGGGCGACCTGGTGCTCTACCCCGCCACCAGCCTGCACAAGGTCAATCCGGTGACCCGTGGCGCGCGCATCGCCTCGTTCTTCTGGACCCAGAGCCTGGTGCGCGAGGACAGCCAGCGTGCCCTGCTGTTCCAGATGGACCAGTCGATCCAGGCGCTGACCCGCGACGTGCCCGAGCACCCCGCGCTGGTCGAGCTGACCGGTACCTACCACAACCTGCTGCGCCGCTGGGTGGATGTCTGACGCCCATGAGCTTCGTCCTGCGCCGCACCGAAGAAATCGCCGTTGAAGACCTCGCCGGCCAACTTGCCGATGACCCGCGCCAGGCCGCGCGGCTGATCCTCGCCGCCGCCCGCGACGGCGAACTGGAAGCCCAGGCCCTGCTCGGCCAGATCCTCCTCGACGGCCACGGCATCGAGCGCGACCCGGCGCTGGCCCTGACCTGGTTCGGCATCGCCGCCGGACGCGGCCACGCCATGGCGCGCAACATGCTCGGTCGCTGCCTGGAGCACGGCTGGGGCGGCGTCGCCGATCCCGCCTCTGCCGCCGGCCACTACGCACTCGCCGCCGAAGCGGGACTGGACTGGGCGATGTACAACCTGGCCAACCTGCTCGCCACCGGACGCGGCGTGGCGCGCGACGAGGCCCGCGCCCTGGCACTCTATCGCCGGGCAGCGGAACTGGGGCACGCCAAGTCGATGAACCTGGTCGGCCGCTTCTACGAGGAAGGCCTGGTGGTTCCCCGCGATGCCGAGGCCGCCTATCGCTGGTACCAGCGCTCCGCCGAGGCCGGCGACTTCCGCGGCCAGTTCAGCCACGCCACGGTGCTGGCCGAGGCCGGCGACCTGGACACCGCCCTGCCCTGGCTGCAGCGTGCGCTGCACGGCGGCAACCTGAATTTCCTGCGGGTCGCCCGCGAGCAACTGGCCCGCTCCCCGCTGGAGCCCCTGCGCCAGCTGGCCCTCGCCTACTGCCAGCGCGCCGCCGAACTGGGCGATGAATCTGACAGAATGCGTCTGAATTCGCTGCGTCCAGCATAGGATCATTGCAACTTGACGCATTTTTCACGCCACTCCTGATAACCTTGCCGGCTTTTTAGGCTGCGGGACTGCAGCCTTCTGTCCCGAATCGACGAGGCGTGTGTGTCTACCACTACTTCCCCTTCCGCCCGCAAAGGCGTCGACTGGGCCGGCCTGGGCTGGCTGCTCCTGTTCTTCTGGTACTTCTCCGGCATTACCCAGCTGCTGATCCTGCTCAGCGGCACCACCGGCTTCGCCGGCTTCCGTGATGCCTTCTTCCTCAGCAGCCTATGGCTCGCCCCGGTCCTGCTGCTGCCACGCTTCACCCGGGGGATTTCCGCGGTCATCGGCCTGGTGCTGTGGGGCGCTTCGCTGGTAGGCCTGAGCTACTTCGGCATCTACCGCCAGGAGTTCTCGCAGAGCGTCATCTTCGTCATGTTCGAATCGAATACCGCCGAAGCCGGCGAATACTTCAGCCAGTACTTCAGTATCTGGCTGTGCCTGGCGCTGCTGGTCTACAGCGTGGTCGCGGTGCTGCTGTGGCGGCGCATCCGTCCGGTCACCCTGCCCCTCTACGCCCGCATTCCGGTGGCCGTGCTGCTGGTGGTGATGAACCTGCTCTACCCCTTCTACAAGCAGATGGTGACCCAGGAGCGCAGCTTCGCCGAGGCGCTGGAGAAGGTGCAGCAGCGCATGGAGCCGGCCGTGCCCTGGCAGCTGGTCGTGGGCTATGCCCAGTACCGCCAGCAGCTGGACAACATGCAGAAGCTGCTGGAACAGAACGCCTCCCTGCCGCCACTGCAGAACCTCAAGGACAGCAGCGGCGAAGCGCCGCGCACCCTGGTGCTGGTGCTGGGTGAATCCACCACCCGCGAGCACATGCACCTGTACGGCTACCCGCGCGAAACCACCCCGAACCTCGACGCGCTGGCCGCCGCCGAGGGCCACAACCTGACGGTGTTCCAGAACGTGGTCTCGCCGCGTCCCTACACCATCGAGGTGATGCAGCAGATCCTCACCTTCGGCGATGAGCAGAACCCGGACAAGTTCCTCACCGATCCGTCGCTGATCAACCTGATGAAACAGGCGGGCTACAAGACCTTCTGGATCACCAACCAGCAGACGATGACCAAGCGCAACACCATGCTGACCACCTTCTCGCAGCAGACGGACGCGCAGTTCTACCTGAACAACCAGCGCAACCAGAACGCCAGCCAGTACGACGGCGTGGTGCTCGAACCCTTCGAGAAGGCCCTGCAGGACCCGGCGCAGAAGAAGTTCATCGTCATCCACCTGCTCGGCACGCACATGGACTATCGCTACCGCTATCCGGAGCAGTACGCCCACTTCAAGGACCGCCAGGGCGTGCCGTCGGCGCTGTCCGACGATCAGGTGGAAACCTACAACTTCTATGACAACGCGGTGCTGTACAACGATTTCGTGGTCTCCAGCCTGATCAAGCGCTATGCCGCGACCGACCCGAACGGCTTCCTGCTGTACCTCTCCGACCACGGCGAGGACGTCTACAGCTCGGGCAACCACGACCGCCTGGGCCGCAACGAAGGCGCCCCGACCCGGCCGATGTACACCATTCCCTTCATGGTCTGGACCTCGCCCAGCTGGCAGGCCGCGCACCCGCGCGACCTGCAGGCGGCCGCCAACCGTCCGTACAGCAGCTCGCACCTGATCCACACCCTGTCGGACCTCGCGGGCCTGAGCTACGACCGCTTCGAACCGGTCAAGAGCCTGGTCAGCGAGCAGTTCGTCGTAGCCCCGCGCTGGATCGGCGACCCCTACAAGAAGGACGGCCTGCACGAGTTCGACAAGCTGCCGCCGACCCAGGCCGCGCAGCAGGAGATCGCCAAGGACGCCAAGTCGCCGGATACCGCACAGACTCCGGCGGAGCAGCCCAACAAGGGTTGAGTCGGTCCTGTTCATGAAAACGCCCCGCACTGCGGGGCGTTTTCATTTCACGATGTGCCGGCCTTTCGTAGGAGCGGACTCCGTCCGCGATCCGGCCCTGCAGCGGGTTCATCGCGGACGAAGTCCGCTCCCACAGTCATCGAGCCCGGCGCAATGGTTCCCACGGAAACTGTCGGGTGTGGCCTCTTGTAGGAGCGAGCTTGCTCGCGAACAGATTCAGCCGGCGGCATCGGTGTTGGGCGGTTCGCGAGCAAGCTCGCTCCTACGAAATACAAACGCCAGAAACGAAAAAGCCCCGCATCGCGGGGCCTTTTCAGTCGAGCCTGAACCTTACAGGTAGAACGCCTTCAGCGGCGGGAAGCCGTTGAATTCCACCGCGCTGTAGCTGGTGGTGTAAGCACCGGTGGACAGCCAGTAGAGGCGGTCGCCGGCAGCCAGGTTCAGCGGCAGGCCGTACTTGTAGTGCTCGTACATGATGTCGGCGCTGTCGCAGGTCGGGCCGGCGATTACCACTTCTTCCAGCTCGCCCTGCTTCTCCACATGGATCGGGAACTTGATGGACTCGTCCATGGTTTCGATCAGGCCGGAGAACTTGCCCACGTCGGTGAACACCCAGCGCTCCACGGCGGTACGCGACTTGCGCGCCACCAGCACCACTTCGCTGACCAGGATGCCGGCGTTGGCGATCAGCGAACGGCCCGGCTCCAGGATGATTTCCGGCAGCTCGTCGCCGAAGTCTTCCTTGAGGAAGCGGATGATCTCTTCGGCGTAGGTTTCCAGGCTGTTGGTCTTGGCGATGTAATTGGCCGGGAAGCCACCGCCCATATTGATCATCTTCAGCTCGATGCCGTCTTCTTCCTTCAGGCGCTCGAAGATGACCTTCACCTTGGCGATGGCCGCATCCCACACGCCGATGTCGCGCTGCTGCGAGCCCACGTGGAAGGACACGCCGTAGGGCACCAGGCCCAGGTCGCGGGCCAGCACCAGCAGATCCATGGCCATGTCGGTCTGGCAGCCGAACTTGCGCGACAGCGGCCAGTCGGCGGAGGTGGAACCCTCGGTCAGGATGCGCACGTAGACCTTGGCGCCCGGCGCGGCCTTGGCGATGTTGCGCAGATCGGCCTCGGAGTCGGTGGCGAACAGGCGCACGCCCTTCTCGTAGAAATAGCGGATGTCACGGGCTTTCTTGATGGTGTTGCCGTAGCTGATGCGCTCCGGGCCCACGCCGGTCTTCATCACCTTGTCCAGCTCGTAGATCGAGGCGATATCGAAGTTCGAACCCTTGTCGCGCAGCAACTCGGTGATCTCGGTGGCCGGGTTGGCCTTCACCGCGTAGTAGATCTTGGCGAACGGGAAGCAGTCGGTCAGCTGGTCGTACGCGTTGGCGATGGTCTGCTTGTCGATGACGACGAAGGGGGTTTCCTGCTTGTCGGCAAACGCCTTCATGCGCTGGAAGGTTTCCGGGGCGAAGTAATCCTCGACCTTGATGGACATGGTTGGGACTCCAAATGGCAAAACACGCAATTGAAAAGAGGGACGGCTCTTATCTTTCGAGCCACGAACGCCTGATCAGTTTCCCCACTTTGGTTCGCCTACTTCCCAAGGCATGTCGCCGAGTATCACCTGGTGCCAGGCGACTCCTGCGACCACTCCCTGGCGTCGTTGCTCCGCCTTGCCGTAGTAGATCTACTGTCTACGGCGAAGCGCCTAGCCATGAAGTGGTCGCAGAAGCCGCTGAGCGAATGTCAGGCTGACTCTCGTCGTCAGTACTTGAGCCGGATGGATCGTTTCCAGCATGAGCGTTCGGGCGCGAACTTTAGGACCAGAGGCAGCACAGATCAATCAAAAATTGCCGCCTTTTCATAACCCTTTGTCGCGATCCGGCGTTTCGTTTCGAATACTTAACAAAACGTCATGGAATGCTGCACAGACGCGGGTTTCAAGAGAGTGACAGGGCCATCCGACCGACCTTTTCCGCCGGGATAAAGAGGTCATGGCCGGTGGGTCGATAGCCTCGGATTCGATTACCGGCTCCCCTTCCGAAGGGACCGCCGGGAGCACAGGTCATCCACCGGGTGCCCGGTGGCGCTGATCGACCGGTCATTTCCCGTTATAATCCCGCGCTTTTGGGCCGATCCGGGCCCACCATCGATTCCAGCCAGGCACGCATCCATGACCCTCCAGGCCGCCGAAGTCGCCAAACGCCGCACGTTCGCGATCATTTCCCACCCCGACGCCGGTAAGACCACCATTACCGAAAAGCTCCTGCTGATGGGCAAGGCGATCGCCGTCGCCGGTACCGTGAAGTCGCGTAAATCCGACCGCCACGCCACCTCCGACTGGATGGAGATGGAAAAGCAGCGCGGCATCTCCATCACTACCTCGGTGATGCAGTTCCCCTACCGCGAGCACATGATCAACCTGCTCGACACCCCCGGCCACGAAGACTTCTCCGAAGACACCTACCGCACCCTGACCGCGGTGGACTCGGCGCTGATGGTCCTCGACGGCGGTAAGGGTGTAGAGCCGCGCACCATCGCCCTTATGGAAGTCTGCCGCCTGCGCGACACGCCCATCGTCAGCTTCATCAACAAACTCGACCGCGACATCCGCGACCCGATCGAGCTGCTCGACGAGATCGAAGCGGTGCTGAAGATCAAGGCCGCGCCCATCACCTGGCCGATCGGCTGCTACAAGGACTTCAAGGGCGTCTACCACCTCGCCGAAGACAAGATCATCGTCTACGTGCCGGGCCACGGCCACGAGCGCATCGAGACGAAGATCATCGACAAGCTGGACTCGGACGAAGCCCGCGCGCACCTGGGCGACCTCTACGAGAACTTCCTCGAAGAGCTTGAGCTGGTGCAGGGCGCCTGCCACGAGTTCGACAAGCAGGCATTCCTCGACGGCGAGATGACCCCGGTGTTCTTCGGTACCGCACTGGGCAACTTCGGTGTCGACCAGGTGCTCGACTGCATCGTCGACTGGGCCCCGCAACCGCTGGAGCGCGGCACCCACGAGCGCACCGTGGCGCCGACCGAGGAGAAATTCTCCGGCTTCGTGTTCAAGATCCAGGCGAACATGGACCCGAAACACCGCGACCGTATCGCCTTCATGCGCATCTGCTCGGGCAAGTACGAGAAGGGCATGAAGATGCGCCACGTGCGCCTGGGCAAGGACGTGAAGATCGCCGACGCGCTGACCTTCTTCTCCAGCGAGCGTGAGCAGCTGGAAGAGGCCTACGCCGGCGACATCATCGGCCTGCACAACCACGGCACCATCCAGATCGGCGACACCTTCACCGAAGGCGAGGCGCTGGGCTTCACCGGCATCCCGCACTTCGCCCCGGAACTGTTCCGCCGCGTGCGCCTGAAGGACCCGCTCAAGTCCAAGCAGCTGCGCCAGGGCCTGCAGGAACTGGCCGAGGAAGGCGCCACCCAGGTGTTCTTCCCCGAGCGCAACAACGACATCATCCTCGGCGCCGTCGGCGTGCTGCAGTTCGACGTCGTCGCCAGCCGCCTGAAGGAGGAATACAAGGTCGAGTGCGCCTACGAGGCGATCAACGTCTGGTCGGCACGCTGGATCGAGTGCAAGGACGAGAAGAAGCTTAAGGAGTTCAAGGACAAGGCGTTCGAGAACCTCTCGGTGGACGGCGGCGGCCACCTGACCTACCTGGCCCCGACCCGCGTCAACCTGAGCCTGATGGAAGAGCGCTGGCCGGACATCACCTTCCGCGCCACCCGCGAACACCACTGAGTTCGCTGCTCAGCAAACGCCCGCCTTGCGCGGGCGTTTTCATTTGCGCCAACGTTTTTTGTAGGAGCGAGCTTGCTCGCGAACAGGACCCCGCAGGTTCGCGAGCAAGCTCGCTCCTACAGTCAGGCCTCTCCTCCTCTGCAATCCTTGGCACTGGATGCCGGGGGAGCTGGGCAATGGCATTTCATGGCAAGGATTTGCGCAATGGACGTCACTCAGTTCCAGGGCAGATCTACTTCGTCACTACAGTGACTCAACAGCGCGAACGCCTCTTCAGCCGGTGGAGCCACGCCCTTGTGGTTGCCAAGGAAATCCATTCGTTCATCCAGCACGCATCTGTCGAAATCCATGCCTGGGTACTGATGCCAGATCACCTGCACTGCCTGATCGAGCTGGACGATATAAATCTCGACGGTTGCATGCAGCAACTCAAATCACGCACAGCAATTGCACTGAACAGATCGATTGGCCGCACCGGAAAAGTCTGGCAATCCGGTTATCACGATCACGCTCTCCGCCGCGAAGAAGACCTGAAAACAGCAGCTCGTTACTTAGTCGCCAACCCTCTACGCGCCGGCCTGGTCCGATCCCTTCGAGACTATCCCTTCTGGAACGCAGTCTGGCTGTAACGTATAGCCCTGTAGGAGCGAGCTTGCTCGCGAACCCAAGCCCCGCTGCGGAATCCGTTCGCGAGCAAGCTCGCTCCTACGAAGAGCAATCCGCTATTACGGATCGAGCGCGCCTGCGCTCCAGGTGCTCGACTGCGCGCCGCCGGTCAGCTTGGCCGCGATGGCGCCCTGCGGGATCAGGCGGTCGCGATAACGGGTCGCGAGAATGCCACTCTGCGGCGAGCGCAGGACGTGCTCGCTGCTCGCATCCCCGGGCCGGGCAACGATGCGGCCGAAGCGCTCCCCCGCCTCGATCCATTCGCCCAGTTCGCGCTCGAACACCAGCACGCCAGCGGCCGGAGCGAACACGGTCTCCATGAAACCAATGGGCGTGGCGACACCTTTCCACTCGGGCAGCGGTTCAGCATCCGTCACCACCCCGCGCGCGCCGAGGAAGCGATAGATCCCATCAGCATCCTGGCGCGCCAGCGCATCGCTGACGTCGCCCTGCCCACGCAACTCGACCGTGGCCACCAGGCGCCCGTCGAGGCGCTGCTCGGCAAGCCAGGGGGCGATCACCACCTCCTCGAAGGCACCGTCGCTGTCGCCCTCCCAGATGATCGCAAGCTCCGCGCGCAGCGCCGCGGCGAGGTCCCGGCCGGCAGGCCAGAAGCATTCGTGCAGGTAGACGTACTGCAGCGCCTCGTCGTCGGTGTGCAGGTCGAGCACGATGTCCGCCGGTGCGGCCAGTTCGGCCAGGCGCTTCTGCCAGAGGGTGAGGTTGTCCAGGGTGCCCGTGGCCGCCGCCGAAGCGGGGAAACCCCGGTTGAAATTGCGCGCGCTCGCATCGTGATGACGACCGAGGATACGGCCCTGGCGGAACTGCCCGATGCCGATGGGATTGGCCTGCGGCACCACCGTCACACTGCCGTTCAGCGCGCCCTTGCGCGCCGCTTCGCGCAGGCGCGGCAGCAGCTCGTGGAGCACCAGCATCCCGGCGATTTCATCGGCATGCACACCCGCTTGCAGGTGCACCTTCGGCCCCGGCTTTCCACCATCGACGCGCCAGGCACGCACGCACAGCTCGGCGCCGGAATCCCCGGGTACGCTGAAGGAAACGTCCTCGATCATATGTCCTCTCCTCTGTCCGAATTGCCCATGGAAATCTTCTTCGGCGCCTCCTAGTATCGGAGCCACTCGCCATCCCAGAAGGACGCCCCGTGGATATGCCCCGCCAGAAAGCCCAGCGCGCCACCTCCGAGGAACGCCGCGACCATCTGGTCCGCGCCTGCCTCAAGTGCCTGGTCGCCGATGGCCACGCGGGTATTTCCGTGCGCCGCATCGCCAAGGAAGCCGGTGTAGCCGTGGGCCTGGTGAACCACCACTTCGGCAGCATCGACGCCCTGGTCGCCCAGGCCTACGAGACCCTCGCCGGCGAAGTCACCCGGGCGCTCCACGAACAGGTCGACGCCGCCGGCGATGCCCCTGCGGCGCGCATGGAAGCCTTCCTCACCGGCTCCTTCTCGCCCCAGGTCCTCGACCCCGACCTGCTCAGCCCCTGGGTGGTGTTCTGGAGCCTGATCCGCCACTCGCCGCCGGTGAACGACGCCCACGAGCGCGGCTACCAGAGCTACCTCACCCTCCTGGAAACACTCATCAGCGACCTTGCCGCCGCCGAGGGCTTCAAGGTCGCGCGCCCGCGCCTGGCCGCCATCGGCCTCTCCGCCATGCTCGACGGACTCTGGCTGGAATGGTGTCTGAACCCGGCCACCTTCAGTGCCGCCGACGGACTGGAGCTGAGCCGTTGCTGGGTGGAAGGGCTGCGCCGAGGTGCCTATTCCTGACGATCTGCTGCGCGTCGGCTGGATGTCGTTGGGCGGCGCTCTCAGATGCTCATTTACTGGCGTAAACTCCGCTCCTCGAGCCCCACCCGCCTAATCCAGCTCTAGCTCGCGAGATCGTAATGCGAGCCATAAATCCACAATCAAACAGCCGTACGCGGTCGCCGCTTGCCCAGCCAGGAGCGTTGCGTCCTGCCCTGCGCCCCGCCGCGAATCGGCGTGCTGCGCTCCAGCACGGCGAAACCGGCCTCGATGATGAAGGTCAGGCAGATGTAGATCGCCGCCACCAGCAGCAAGGGTTCATAGACGTTGAAGGTCTGCGCGCGCACCACGTTGGCCGCGCCGAGCAGGTCGACCACGGCGATGGTGGACGCCAGCGCGGTGGACTTGAGCAGCATCACGCTCTCCCCCGCCAGGGTCGGCAGCAGCAGGCGGATCGCCCGTGGCAGCCAGACGCGGTAGAGCACCAGCGTACGGTTCATGCCGAACGCCGAAGCGGCCTCCAGCTCGCCGCGCGGCACGGCCTTCAGGCCGCCACGCACCACCTCGCCGACGTAGGCGCCGACCGACAGGACCAGTGCGATGACGATGTACCAGAAGCCATCGCGCAGATAGGGCCAGAGGAAGCTGCCGCGGATCAGCGGGAACTGCGCGAACAGGCTGCCCAGGCCGTAGTAGAAGATGTAGATCTGCACCAGCAGCGGCGTGCCGCGGATCACGCTGGTGTACGCCAGCGCCAGGCGTGCGACCAGGAAGTTGCGCGACATCCGCGCCAACGCCACGCCCAGTGCGAGCGCAAAGCCCAGGACGGCGGAAATCAGCAGGATGATCAGGGTGGTGCCCAGCCCCTTGAGCAGCAGGGCACCGTAGATGAATAGCCAGTGTTCGTTCATCGCCGCGCCTCGTTCAAACCGCCGGAATCCAGCGGCGGAAGCGCCGCTCCAGGTAACCTGCGAACAGGTTGGAAAGCACGGTGAGCACGTAGTACAGCGCCGCCGCGGTGAGGTAGAAGGTCAGGTAGTGACGGGTGGAACCGGCCGCCTGCTTGGCGGTGTAGAGCAACTCGTTGGTGCCTACCACGCTGATCAGCGCGCTGTCCTTGATCAGGTTGACCCAGAGGTTGGCCATGCCGGCCAGCGCGTTAGGGGCCATGATCGGCAGGGTCACGCGGCGGAACAGGCCGAAGCCATGCATGCCGTAGGCCCGTGCCGCTTCGATCTGCCCGTAAGGGATCGCCTGGATCGCGCCACGGAAGATCTCCGAGGCATAGGCGCCCTGCACCAGGCCGAGCACGACGATGGCCACCATCATCCCGTTGAGTTTCACCTCGCCGAAGCCGGCCCAGGCGAAAAGCTGGTTCAGCCCCATGGAGCCGACGTAGAACAGCAGCAGGATCAGCAGCAGTTCCGGCACCGCCCGGCACAGCGTGGTATAGCCGCGCGCAAGCATCGCCAGCGGGCGGGGTCCGCCGATCTTGGCGCTGGCGGCAGCGAGGCCGATCAGCAAACCGACCAGGAAGGCGCCGACAGAAATCTGCAGGGTGACCAGAAGCCCCTTGAGCAACGCCGGGCCCCAGCCCATGGGGCCGAAGCCGATCAGGTCGAAGATGCTTTGCATGACCTTCTCCAAAATTGGACGCCCGCGCCCAGAACGGGCGCAGGTCTATCCACTGACGCGAGGGGTTATTGCTTGGGCGCGACGCTCATGCCGAAGTACTTGTCCGACAGCGCCTTGTAATCGTCGCTGGCCAGCAGCTTGCCGATGGCATCGTTCATCTTCGCCTTCAGCGCGGTGTCGTCCTTGCGCATGCCGGCGCCAACGCCACGGCCAAAGATCGGGTCGTACTTCACTTCGCCCTTGTTGACGATGCCGGCGGCTTGCGCGTCCGGCGACTTGATGAAGGTCGCCACGGCGATGCCGTCGGCCATCATCAGGTCGATGCGCCCGGCCACCAGGTCGGCGTTCACCGAGTCCTGGGTGTCGTAGTAGCGCACGTCGGCGATCTTCTCGTAGTACTTCTTCAGGTAGTTGGCACTGACGGTGGAGATCTGCACGCCGATGGTCTTGCCCTTCAGGCCGTCAGGGGTGATCTGCAGGTCCACGGCCTGGGGCGCGGCCACAGCCACCGGGGTGTCGTAATAGGGGCGGCTGAAGGCGATCTGCTTCTCGCGCTCCTCGGTGATCGACAGGGAGTTGAAGATCACGTCGATCTTCTTCGCCAGCAGCGCCGGGATGATGCCGTCCCAGGCCACTTCGTCGATCTCGCAGGTGGCTTTCATCTCGGCGCAGACCTTGCGGATCAGGTCCGGCTCGAAGCCGACCCAGCTGCCGTCGGGCTGCTTCTGCGAGAACGGCGGATAGGGTTCGGCGGCCAGGGCGAAACGAATCGTCTCGGCCTGCGCGCTGACCGCGCCGGCCATGAGCATCGTTGCACCCACCACCCAGTTGCACAGACGTTTCTTGTTCATCGTGATCCCTGCCTTGTTTTCGATTGTTATGGGTCACGCTCATCGATGGCGCCGTCAGCGCGGCATCGGTCAGCGATTCTGGTGCGCGTTGACGAACTGCCGGCAGCGCTCGCTGCGCGGCCGCGAGAAGACTTCCTCGGGCGTGCCTTCTTCTTCGATCAGGCCCTTGTGGAGGAACGCCACGTGGCTGGAAACGTCGCGGGCGAAGGCCATTTCGTGGGTGACCAGGATCATGGTCCGCCCCTCCTCGGCCAGCGAGCGAATCACCCGCAGCACTTCGCCGACCAGCTCCGGGTCCAGCGCCGAGGTCGGTTCGTCGAACAGCATGACCTTCGGCCGTACCGCCAGCGCGCGGGCAATGGCCACGCGCTGCTGCTGGCCGCCGGACAGGAACGCCGGGTAGGTGTGACGCTTCTCCGCCAGGCCGACGCGCTCCAGCAGCGCCTCGGCGCGCTCGCGGGCCTCGGCCTTGCTCTCGTGAAGAACGAAGGTCGGCGCCTCGATCAGGTTCTCCAGTACGGTGCGGTGCGGCCACAGGTTGAAGTTCTGGAACACCATGCCCAGCTGCGAGCGGATGCGGGTCAGCTGCTTCTGGTCGGCCACCATCGGCTCGCCGTGGCGGTTGCGGGTCAGGCCGATGGTCTCGCCATTGACGGTGACCGTGCCCTGGTTGGGAATCTCCAGCATGTTGATGCAGCGCAGCAGGGTGCTCTTGCCCGAGCCGCTGGCACCGATCAGCGAGATCACCCCGCCCTCGCGAGCCGACAGCGACACACCCTTGAGCACCTCGAAGTCGCCGAAGCGCTTGTGCAGGTCGCGGACTTCGATGACGGGTTTGGTGGCGGGCTGTGCCTGCTCCTGTAGGAGCGGACTCCGTCCGCGATCAGCCTCGGCACGCGGGACATCGCGGACAGAGTCCGCTCCTACGGCGCGATTGGCGCTCGCCGGAAGGGATTCGACGAAGCGAATGATCCGCGCACAGGCCTCGGCCATGCTCTCGTCGCTCAAACCGAACGACAGCCGCACGAAACCCTCCGCCTGCGGGCCGAAGGCCGCTGCATCCAGCACCGAAACGCCAGTGGCATGGAACAGCTGCCAGGAGAAGTCCAGCGAACTCAGTCCCGTGTCGCGCACGTCCACCATGACGAACATGCCGGCCTCGGGCTTCAGAACTTTCACACGCGGGCAGTCGCTCAACGCGGCGACCACCAGATCGCGGCGACGGCGATAGATCTCGCGCATCGACGACACCACGTCGTCGTGCCGCTCCACCGCCACCCGCGCGGCTTCCTGAACGAAGCCCGGCAGGCCGTAGAACATGTTCAGCGCCAGGTTTTCCAGATGCGCGACCAGCGTCGGATTGGCGACGACCCAGCCGGTGCGCCAGCCGGTCATGGCATGGGATTTCGACAGGCTGCCGATGCTCAGGGTGCGCTCGGCCATGCCTGGCAGGGCGGCGAAACTCTGGTGCTCGCGCTCGAAGGTCAGGCCTTCGTAGACCTCGTCGACCACTACCCACAGGTCATGGGCCTTGGCCAGTTCGGCGATGGCCAGCAGCTCTTCGCGATTGAGGACGACGCCGGTGGGGTTGTTCGGGTTGGCGAAGAAGATCGCCTTGGTGCGCGGGGTAATCGCGGCGGCCAGGTCGGCGGCCACGGGGCGGAAGCCGTTGCTGGCGCGGGTCGGCACAGCTACCAGCGCGGCGCCGGTGGACTTCAGGGTAGCTTCGTAGGTGACGTAGACCGGGTCGAAGACGATCACCTCATCGCCCGGTTCCAGCAGGCACATGGCGGCGGCGAACAGGCCGTTCTGCGCGCCGGCGACGACGATGACGTTCTCGGCCGTCATCGCCTGCCCGCATCGTCGTTCATGCAGCGCAGCGATGGCCTGGCGCAGCTCCGGGCGCCCGGCCACGTCGCTGTAGTGGGTATCGCCCGCGCGCAGCGAGGTGACGGCGGCCTCGGTAATGAAGTCCGGTGTGGCGAAGTCCGGGTCGCCAACGCTCAGGACGATCACATCCCGGCCTTCGCGCTGGGCGGCGATGGCCGCGTAATGAATGTCCCAGGCGGCAACGCCGGGCCCGACCATCCTGTCCACAAGCGACGAATAACGCATGCGAGAACCTCATCCGAATGACGGCATGTCCGACGGGTATTGGAATTTTTGTCCGTCAGAGCGTGGGGCCAACATACGCCAGGAATGAACGAGTGTTCAACAGCGATTCCCGACATTCCCATGTCGTTTTCAGAACGATCCCAACATCCTCCCACCCGGGGTCGGATAGGCTGTGCGCCCCCGTCGACAAGCCCGATTACAGTTTCACCACAAGCACTTAACGGGTTCTTAACGTATCCCCAGCTACCTTTCCTACACTCAAGTAGCGCGGCCCCCGCCCATCAGGACTCATAACATGGACATGAACTTCCTCCCCTTCTCCCGCCCCAGCATCGGTGACGAGGAGATCCGGGCGGTCAATGAGGTGCTGCGCTCGGGATGGATCACCACCGGCCCGCGGAACCAGGAACTGGAACAGCGCTTCGCCCAATCCATCGGCTGCAAGCACGCCGTGGCACTGGCCTCGGCCACCGGCGGCATGCACATTGCGCTGCTCGCGCTGGGCATCGGCCCGGGCGACGAGGTGATCACCCCGTCGCAGACCTGGGTGTCCACCGCCAACATGATCTGCCTGCTGGGCGCCACTCCGGTGTTCGTCGACGTCGACCGCGACACGCTGATGACCGACGCCGCGCGCATCGAGGCGGCGATCACCCCGCGCACCCGCGCCATCATCCCGGTGCACTATGCCGGCGCCGCCGCCGACATGGACCCGATCAACGCGTTGGCAAAACGCCACGGCATCCCGGTGATCGAAGACGCCGCCCACGCCGCCGGTACCCGCTACCGTGGCCGCCCGGTCGGCCAGACCGGCACCGCGATCTTCTCCTTCCATGCGATCAAGAACATGACCTGCGCCGAGGGCGCCATGTTCGTTACCGACGACGACGCCCTCGCCGATCGCGTGCGCATGCTCAAGTTCCACGGCCTGGGCGTGGACGCCTACGACCGCCTGACCCATGGCCGCAAGCCGCAGGCCCAGGTGATCGAGCCCGGCTTCAAGTACAACCTCTCCGACATCAACGCATCCATCGCCCTGGTCCAGCTCGACCGCCTGGAAGCGATCAACGCGCGCCGCGCCGAACTGGCGGCGGCCTACCAGGAACGCCTGGCCGGCCTGCCGGTGGAACCCCTGGCTCTGCCGGACTACCCGCAGCACCACGCCTGGCACCTGTACATCCTGCGCATCGACGCCGAACGCTGCGGCATCGACCGCGACGGTTTCATGCAGGCGCTGCAGCAACGCGGCATCGGCAGCGGCATCCACTTCATCGGCAGCCACCTGCACAGCTACTATCGCCAGCGCTACCCGGACGTAGCCCTGCCCAACACCGAATGGAACTCGGCCCGCCTATGCTCGATCCCGCTATTCCCCGACATGACCACCGGCGACCTCGACCGCGTGGTGGAAGCTATCGAAACCATCACCCGGTAACGCCATCGTGAAAGCCTATCCGATCAACCTCGTGTCCATCGTCATCCCGGTGTACAACGAAGAAGCCAGCCTGCCCGAGCTGCTGCGCCGCACCAGCGCCGCCTGCGAGAAGCTGGACCGCGACTACGAGATCATCCTGATCGACGACGGCAGCCGCGACGGCTCCGCCGACCTGCTCCTGGAAGCCGCCGAAGCTCCCGGCAGCCACGTCGTCGCGGTGATCCTCAACCGCAACTATGGCCAGCACGCGGCGATCATGGCCGGCTTCGAAGAATGCCGGGGCGACGTGATCATCACCCTCGACGCCGACCTGCAGAACCCACCGGAGGAAATCCCGCGCCTGGTCGAACAGGCCGCGCAGGGCTACGACGTGGTCGGCACCGTGCGCCAGAAGCGCCAGGACTCGGCCCTGCGCCGCTGGCCGTCGAAGCTGATCAACCTCGCCGTGCAGCGCTCCACCGGGGTTGCCATGAGCGACTACGGCTGCATGCTGCGCGCCTACCGCGCGAGCATCGTCAAGGCGATGCTCGCCTGCCGCGAGCGCAGCACCTTCATCCCGATCCTGGCCAACAGCTTCGCCCGCCACACCACCGAGATCATGGTCGCCCACGCCGAGCGCGAACACGGCGAGTCGAAGTACGACTTCATGCGCCTGATCAACCTGATGTTCGACCTGGTCACCTGCATGACCACCACCCCGTTGCGCCTGCTGTCGCTGGTGGGTGGCGCGATGGCGGTGGCCGGCTTCGGCTTCGCCCTGCTGCTGCTCTTCCTGCGCGTGATCTTCGGCGCCGCCTGGGCCGGCCACGGCACCTTCGTGCTGTTCGCCGTACTGTTCACGTTCACCGGCGTGCAGCTGGTCGGCATGGGTCTGCTCGGCGAGTACCTGGGCCGCATGTACAACGACGTGCGCGCCCGCCCACGCTTCTTCATCGAGCGCATCGTCCGCCAGCGGACCACGCTCGAAACCCGCACAACCACCCCTTCTTCCTCTTCTCTCGAGTCTCTCCAGCCATGACCCAGCAGACCATCGTCTTCGCCTATCACGACATCGGCTGCACCGGCATCGAAGCGCTGCTCGCCGCCGGCTACCAGATCGACGCTGTCTTCACCCACGCCGACGACCCGAAGGAAAACCGTTTCTACGGCTCCGTCGCCCAGCTCTGCGCGCGTCATGGCATCCCGGTACATGCGCCGGAAGACGTCAACCACCCGCTGTGGATCTCGCGCATCCGCGAACTGCAGCCGCGCTACATCTTCTCCTTCTACTACCGCAACCTGCTGGGCGAAGAGCTGCTGGAGTGCGCCTCCGAAGGCGCCTTCAACCTGCACGGCTCGCTGCTGCCGCGCTACCGTGGCCGCGCCCCGGCCAACTGGGTGCTGGTCAACGGCGAGACCGAGACCGGTGTCACCCTGCACCGCATGGTCAAGCGCGCCGACGCCGGCGCCATCCTCGCCCAGCAGCGCGTGGCCATCGATGCGGACGACACCGCCCTGATCCTCCACGGCAAGCTGCGCCAGGCCTCCCGCGAGCTGCTGGACGACGCCCTGCCCAAGCTGGCCAAGGGTGAGCTGACCGAAGTCGCGCAGGACGAGTCCCGCGCCAGCTACTTCGGCCGCCGCACCGCCGCCGACGGCGCCATCGACTGGCAGCGTCCGGCCCGCGAACTGCACAACCTGGTCCGCGCCGTCACCCAGCCCTACCCCGGCGCCTTCGCGCCCGTGGGCGATCGCAAGCTGATCGTCTGGAGCTCCCGCGTGGCCAGCGGCAACAACGGCCAGGCTCCGGGCTCGGTGCTCTCCGTCGACCCGCTGCGCATTGCCTGCGGCGAAGACTCGCTGGAAATCCTCTCCGGCCAGCAGGGCGACGCCGGCCTGTTCCTCGCCGGCCCGCAACTGGCCCGCGAGATGGGCCTGGTGGAAGGCTCGCGCCTGCACGGCGCCGCGCGCAAGGCCAAGCGCAAGACCCGCGTGCTGATCCTCGGGGTCAACGGTTTCATCGGCAACCACCTGTCCGAGCGCCTGCTGCGCGACGGCAACTACGAAGTCTACGGCCTGGACATCGGCTCCGACGCCATCGAGCGCCTGCGCAGCAACCCGGACTTCCACTTCGTCGAGGGCGACATCAGCATCCACACCGAGTGGATCGAGTACCACATCAAGAAGTGCGACGTGGTCCTGCCGCTGGTGGCCATCGCCACCCCCATCGAGTACACCCGCAACCCGCTGCGCGTGTTCGAGCTGGACTTCGAGGAAAACCTCAAGCTGGTCCGCTACTGCGTGAAGTACAACAAGCGCGTGATCTTCCCCTCGACCTCCGAGGTGTACGGCATGTGCACCGACGCCAACTTCGACGAAGACAAGTCGAACCTGGTGGTCGGCCCGATCAACAAGCAGCGCTGGATCTACTCGGTCTCCAAGCAGCTGCTCGACCGCGTCATCTGGGCCTATGGCCAGAAGGGCCTGAAGTTCAGCCTGTTCCGTCCGTTCAACTGGATGGGCCCGCGCCTGGACCGCCTGGACTCCGCACGCATCGGCAGCTCCCGCGCCATCACCCAGCTGATCCTGCACCTCGTCGAGGGCACCCCGATCCGCCTGGTGGACGGCGGCGCGCAGAAGCGCTGCTTCACCGACGTGGACGACGGCATCGAAGCCCTGGCCCGCATCATCGACAACGAAGGCGGCCGCTGCGACGGGCAGATCGTCAACATCGGCAACCCGGACAACGAAGCGAGCATCCGCCAACTGGGCGAGGAGCTGCTGTGCCAGTTCGAAGCCCACCCGCTGCGCGACCAGTTCCCGCCCTTCGCCGGCTTCCGCGAAGTGGAAAGCCGCAGCTTCTACGGCGACGGCTACCAGGACGTGTCGCACCGCAAGCCGAGCATCGAGAACGCCCGCCGCCTGCTGAACTGGGAGCCCACCGTCGAACTGTCCGAGACCATCGGCAAGACGCTGGACTTCTTCCTGCGCGAAGCCCTCGCCGAGCGCGAAGGCGGCGCAGCGCACGCCGTGCCGCTGAAAAACAAAAGCATCGCGTAATGCAGGCAGGACTGCGTATCGATGTGGATACCTACCGGGGCACCCGTGAAGGCGTGCCCCGGCTCCTGGATCTTCTCGACGAAGCCGGCATCAAGGCGACCTTCTTCTTCAGCGTCGGCCCGGACAACATGGGCCGCCACCTGTGGCGCCTGATCCGCCCGCAGTTCCTGTGGAAAATGCTGCGCTCCAACGCCGCCGGGCTGTACGGCTGGGACATCCTCCTGGCCGGCACCGCCTGGCCGGGCAAACCCATCGGCCGCGACCTCGGCCACCTGATGCGACGCGCCAGCGAAGCCGGCCATGAAATCGGCCTGCATGCCTGGGACCATCACGGCTGGCAGGCCAATGCCGGGCGCTGGAGTCCGGAGCAGCTGGTGGAGCAGATTCGCCAGGGCGTCGACACCCTCGCCGACATCATCGGCAAGCCGGTGGAATGCTCCGCCGCCGCCGGCTGGCGGGCCGACGAGCGCGTGGTAGAGGCCAAGGAGCGCTTCGGCTTCCGCTACAACAGCGATTGCCGGGGTAGCGCACTGTTCCGTCCGCTGCTCGACGATGGCCGCATTGGCGCGCCGCAGATCCCGGTGGACCTGCCGACCTACGACGAAGTGGTGGGCCCGCAGGTGTCCGCCGCCGGCTTCAACGACTTCATCCTCCAGCGCTTCCGCAAGGACGCGCTCAACGTCTACACCATCCATGCCGAGGTAGAAGGGATTCTCATGGCCGAGACTTTCCGTCAGTTGCTCGGGCGCGCCCGACAGGACGACATCCAGTTCAAACCCCTGGGCCGGCTGCTGCCGGACACCCTCTGTACCCTTCCTGTCGCCCGCCTGGTGCGTGGCGAACTGGCCGGCCGCGAAGGCTGGCTGGGGGTGCAGCAGGCATGAAGCGCCTCGCCTACCCGACGCTGCTGGCGGCATTCGTGCTCTGTATCCTGTTGCCACTGGGTTTCCACGGCCTGTGGATTCCCGACGAAACCCGCAACGCGCAGATCGCCCAGGCCATGGTGGAAAGCGGTGACTGGGTGTCGCCCCACCTGCTGGGCCTGCGCTATTTCGAGAAACCCACCGGCGGCTACTGGCTGATCGCCGCGAGCCAGGCGGTGTTCGGCGAGAACCTGTTCGGCGTGCGCTTCGCCTCCGCCCTGGTCACCGCCCTCAGTACCCTGCTGGTGCTGCTGGTAGCCCGGCGCCTGTGGAACGACCCGCGCCGCACCTGGGCCGCCGGGCTGTTGTACGCCAGCTTCGGATTGATCGCAGGCCAGGCCGGCTACGCCAACCTCGACCCGCAATTCACCTTCTGGGTGAACCTCAGCCTCGCCGCCCTCTGGTTCGCCTTCGACGCCGCCACGCCGCGCGGGCGCATCGCCGCCTGGAGCCTGCTCGGCGCGGCCTGCGCCATGGGCCTGATGACCAAGGGTTTCCTCGCCCTGCTCCTGCCGGTGATCGTCGGCCTGCCCTATGCGCTGCTCAACCGGCGCTTCATGGACCTGCTGCGCTACGGCCCGCTGGCCGTGCTGGTGGCGGCGCTGGTGTGCCTGCCCTGGGCGCTGATGATCCATGCCCGCGAGCCGGACTTCTGGAACTTCTTCTTCTGGCACGAGCACATCCGCCGCTTCGCCGGCGAGGACGCGCAGCACGGCCGGCCCATCTGGTTCTTCGTGCCGCTGCTGTTCGCCAGCGCCCTTCCCTGGGCGGTGCTGGTGATCCCCGCGCTGCGCAACGGCTTCAGCCGCCTGCGTGATCCGCGCACGGGCTTCCTGCTGCTCTGGTTCCTCATGCCGTTCCTGTTCTTCAGCCTGGCCAAGGGCAAGCTGCCGACCTACATCATGCCGTGCTTCGCGCCGCTGGCCCTGCTGATGGCCGACCGCCTGGCGGACGCCCTGCAGCAGGGGCGCCAGCGGATGCTGCGCATCAACGGCGCGCTCAACCTGCTGATCGGCCTGCTCGCCCTGATCGCGCTGGTGGTCACGCAACTGCGTCATCCGATCTACAAGGACGAAACGCCCAGCGTGCTGATGGTCGGCATCGTCTGCATCGCCTGGCTGGTCTGCGGCGCCCTGCAACTGCTGCGTCCGACCCGACTGTGGGCCGCCCCGGCGTTCGGCCTGTGGATACTGGTGGCGCTGCTGCCCGCGGCCATGCCCAACCACATGGTCAACAGCAAGATGCCCGACCAGTTCGTCCTCGAACACCTGGAAGAGCTGCGCAGCGCCGACAGCCTGCTGAGCAACGACCTGGGCGCCGCCACCGCGCTGGCCTGGCGCACCGGGCGCAGCGACGTCGATCTGCTCAATACCGTGGGCGAACTGAAGTACGGACTCGGCTATCCCGAGGGCGCCGGCCGCAGCATCCCGCTGAGCGACGCCCAGGCCTGGATCGCCCAGGCCCGCGCCAAGGGCTCGGTCGGCGTGCTGCTGCGGGTCAACGGCGCCAGCGACGAGGAAGACCTCGCGCAGATGCCGAAGGACGCCATCAGCTACCGGCAGAACTACCTCGTCGTGCTGCTGATCCCGAAGGCTGCGCCGTGATCGCCCTATTGCTGGCCAGCGTGTGCCTGCTGACCTGCCTGGGGCAGATCGCGCAGAAGCTTGCGGTGGAAAGCTGGCGGGGCCGTGAACTCGACTGGCTGACGCAGCTGCTCAGCCCCTGGCTACTGCTGGCCGTCGCCTGCCTGGGCAGTGGCCTGCTGCTCTGGCTGCTGCTGCTGCAACGCCTGGACGTGGGGCTGGCCTACCCCATGCTCAGCCTGAATTTCGTACTGGTGACCTTTGCCGCACGGGCGCTGTTCCACGAACACATCGACGCCCGCCACTGGTGTGGCGTGGCGCTGATCGTTGCCGGCGTGGCCCTGCTGGGGCTGCAGTCATGAGCGCCTGGCGCGGCGTCGGTCTCGCCCTGGGCAGCGTGCTGCTGGTCAGCAGCGCACAGCTGGGCATGCGCTGGGGCATGACGCGCCTGCCGCCGCCCCTGCAATGGCTCGACTCGCTCGGCAGCCTGGACCTCGCCGCCCTGGCGGTGCTCGCCGGCGCGGTGCTGGCCTATGCGTTGTCGATGCTCTGCTGGCTGATCGCCCTGAACCATCTGCCGCTGAGCCGCGCCTATTCGCTGCTCAGCCTGAGCTATGCCCTGGTCTACCTCGGCGCCGCCTGGCTGCCGGGCCTGGGCGAGCCGTTGAGCCTCTTGCGCACGCTGGGCGTCGGCCTGGTGATCGCCGGTGTGATCACCATCAACGCGCCGCGCCGCCGCGACGGAACAAACGTCATGAAATCCGGCGACCCTCGCCGCCACAAAATCACACAGTACGAATGACCCCTGAACCGGTCATGAGCCCTCAGCGGGAGAGCACAGCATGAAAATCAGCGTATTCGGTATCGGCTATGTGGGGCTCGTCCAGGCCGCCGTCATGGCGGAAGTCGGCCATGACGTCCTGTGCATGGACATCGACAAGGACAAGATCGCCAAGCTCAAGCGCGGGCAGATCAGCATCTTCGAGCCCGGTCTTGCCGAGCTGGTGAAGGACAACCTGGAAGCCGGTCGCCTGCACTTCACCGATGACGTTGCCGATGCCACCGCCCACGGCCGGGTACAGTTCATCGCCGTGGGCACGCCGCCCAGCGCCGATGGCTCGGCCGACCTGAGTGCCGTGTTCGCCGTGGCCGAGAGCATCGCCCGCCACCGCCACCAGCCGGTGATCATCGTCGAGAAGTCCACGGTTCCGGTGGGCACCGGCGACCGCATCAAGGCACATCTGCAGAAGGTTCTGAACGAGCTGGGGCGCACGCTGGAGTTCGATATCGTCTCCAACCCCGAGTTCCTCAAGGAAGGCTCGGCACTGGCCGACTGCCGCAAGCCCGACCGCATCGTCATCGGCTGCGAACGCCCGGAAGTGATGGAGGTGATGCGCGAGATCTACGAGCCGTTCAACCGCAATCATGACCGCATCATCAACATGAACCTGCGCAGCGCCGAGCTGACCAAGTACGCCGCCAACTGCATGCTGGCGACCAAGATCAGCTTCATCAACCAGATCGCCGAACTGGCCGAGCACATGGGCGCCGACATCGAATCGGTACGCCAGGGCATGGGCGCCGATCCGCGCATCGGCTACCACTTCATCTACCCCGGCTGCGGCTATGGCGGTTCGTGCTTCCCCAAGGACGTGCAAGCCCTGATCCAGAGCGCCAAGGAAGCGGACTGCTCCAACGACCTGCTGCGCGCCGTGGAAGCGGTGAACGCCAGGCAGAAGAACAAGCTGTTCCAGCGCATCCACCGCTACTACGACGGCCAACTGGCCGGACGCACCTTCGCGCTCTGGGGGCTGTCGTTCAAGCCCAACACCGACGACATGCGCGATGCACCCAGCCGCGCGCTGATGGAGGCGCTCTGGGAAGCCGGTGCGCAGGTACGTGCCTTCGACCCGGAGGCCATGCCCGAAGCGCAACGCCTGTACGGCCACGATGAGCGCCTGACGCTGATGGGCACTCCGGAGGCCACTCTCGGCGGCGCCGATGCGCTGGTGATCTGCACCGAGTGGCAGCAGTTCAAGGCCCCGGATTTCGACGTGCTGGCCAGCCGCCTGAAAGCCCCGGTGATCTTCGACGGCCGCAACCTGTTCGATCCGGAGCGCATGGCACGCCATGGTTTCGAATACTTCCCGATGGGCCGCGGCGACTCGCACCGCCTGCCGGTGCCGGCACCGGTGCAGCAACACGCGGAGCTTCGCCAGGCCTGAGGCGCCGCCGCTGTTGGCTTTCGTAGGAGCGGACTCCGTCCGCGATCAGCTCCGCTGCGGGGCAAATCGCGGACGGAGTCCGCTCCTACGGGTTGGCCCCCGCGCAATGGCCATGCCCGTAGGGCGTATAACGTTCGACGTTATACGCCGTTTGACCTTGGCCCCAAGGCGCTCCGGGTCCAGCCTTGTCGCCAACGCCGAAACACGGTGCATCGGCGTATAACCGCGAACGGTTATACGCCCTACCGGGCCGGCTCGCCCATCACCATCATCGGCGCCGCCTCCGAGCGCTTGAGCACGGCATAGAGCACACCGGTCACCACGCTGCCCACGGCAATCGCCAGCAGGTACAGCAGCGCATGGTTCATCGCGTTGGGGATCAGCAGCACGAACAGACCGCCGTGGGGCGCCAGCAACTTGCAGCCGAACAGCATCGACAGCGCCCCGGTCAGCCCGCCGCCGACGATGCTCGCCGGGATCACCCGCAGCGGGTCCTTGGCGGCGAAGGGAATCGCGCCCTCGGAGATGAAGCACAGCCCCAGCACCAACGCCGCCTTGCCCGCCTCGCGCTCGCTCTGGGCGAACTTGCGCCGTGCCAGCAGCGTGGCGATGCCCATGCCGATCGGCGGAACCATGCCGCCGGCCATCACCGCCGCCATCGGCGCATAGCTCTGCGAGGCTAGCAGGCCGACGGAAAACGCGTAGGCGGCCTTGTTGATCGGCCCGCCAAGGTCTACACACATCATCCCGCCCAGCAACAGCCCGAGCAGGACGGCGTTGGTGGTGCCCATGCCGGCGAGGAAGTCGGTCAGCGAGCGCATCATCGCCGCCACGGGCGAGCCCACCACGTAGATCATCACCAGCCCGGTGAACAGACTGGCAAGCAGCGGAATGATCAGGATCGGCTTAAGCGCCGCGACGCTGGCCGGCAACGGAATCCACTGCGCAATGGCGCGCGCCGAATAACCTGCCAGAAAACCCGCGACGATGCCACCGAGGAACCCCGCACCCAGGGTGCTCGCCAGCAGGCCGCCGATCATCCCGGGCGCCAGCCCCGGACGGTCGGCGATGGACCAGGCGATGTAGCCGGCCAGCATCGGCACCATCAGCTTGAACGCCGCCTCGCCGCCGATCTGCATCAGCGCGGCAGCCAGCGTGCCGGGCTGCTTGAACGCCTCGATGCCGAAGACGAAGGACAGCGCGATCAGCAGGCCGCCGGCCACCACCATCGGCAGCATGAAGGACACGCCGGTGAGCAGGTGCTTGTACACCCCATGTGCCTCCTTCTTGCCCGGCGCCGCGCCGCTGCCGGCCGTTGCAGCAGACTCCTGCGCCGCCTCCTTCAGCGCACGATCAAGGATCGCCTGAGGCTGCTTGAGCGCGACGCCCGTGCCGCAGCGGAAGATGCGCTTGCCGGCGAAGCGCTCGGTGTTCACTTCGATATCCGTCGCCAGCAGCACCACCTCGGCGGCGGCGATGTCCTCGGCGGAGAGCGGATTGCGCGCGCCGACCGAGCCCTGGGTTTCCACCTTCAACTCGTAGCCCATCTGCTGCGCCGCCTGCTGCAACGCCTCGGCGGCCATGAAGGTATGCGCCACGCCGGTGGGGCAGGCGGTGATCGCCACCAGCTTCGCGGTGCGCGAGGGTTCGGCGGCGGCCGCCGGTTGCTCGTCGCCCTGCCACACCGCCGCATCCTGCGCAGCGCGCTGGAGGAAGGTGGCGGGATCGGCCAGCGCTTCAGCCGGGCGCGCCTGCAGCAGGCGCTTGCCGATGAAGCGCGAGAGGTCCAGCGGCTGTGCGCTGACCACCAGCACCCAGTCGGCCGCCGCAATCTGCGCCTCGGAAAGCTGGCGTTCGGGGTGCTGCGGGTCGCGTTGCTCGACGCACACCGACCAGCCCAGGCGCTCGGCCGCCGCGCGCAGCAGGCGCGCGCTGAGCACACTGGTGATCTGACCGTTCGGGCAGGCAGTAATGAGGGCAAGGTTCATCGTCATAACCTCTTGTTGTTCTGGATGCGGCGCGCGTCAGGCCAGGGCCTGGACCTGCACGCCGTCTTCGATGCGGCTCAGGCGCGGCGCATCGCCGATGCCGAACTCGAACTGGGTGACCGCCAGCGCCGCCACCGCGGTGGCATGGCGCAACACGCGCTCAGCCGGCCAGCCGGCGAGCAGGCCATGGAGCATGCCGGCGAGCAGCGAGTCACCCGCCCCCACCGTGCTCGCCACCTCAACCTTGGGCGGAACCGCCCGCCAGTTGCCCAGCGGGCCGAACCAGCGCACTCCGTCCGCGCCTTGCGAAAGCACCACATGCGCAATACCCCGAGCCCGCAGCGCCTCGGCCTGTTCGGCCAGCGCCGCCGGCGTATCGAGGGCTTGTCCACAGGCTTCGGCCAGCTCGGCATCGTTGGGCTTGATCAGCCAGGGCGCCGCGTCGAGCCCGGTGCGCAGGGCCGCGCCACTGCTGTCGAACGCCACCTTCAGCCCCAGTTGCCCGAGCCGCAGGAGCAACGCGCGCAACCATTCGGGATCGACGCCACGCGGCAAGCTGCCGGCGACCACCACCAGTTCGTGCTCGCTGGCGATGCGGCCGATGCGATCGAGCAAGGCATCCTGCTCGCGGGTGCTGACGTCCGGGCCGGGACCATTGATATCGGTAATACGTCCGCCGCCTTCGGCCAGCTTGATATTGCTGCGGGTTTCCCCCGGCACGCGGACGAAGGCATCGACGAATCCACGGCGCTGGAACAGCGCATCGAACGGCGACGCATTGTCCGCCCCGAGGAAGCCGGTCACGCTCAGGGAGTGCCCGAGATCGGCCAGCACCTGGGCGACGTTCAGCCCCTTGCCCGCCGCCTGGCTGAGCACCGATTCGCTGCGGTTGACCTCGCCGACGTCGAGCCGGGGCAGACGCACCGTCAGGTCCAGCGCGGGATTGAGGGTTACGGTGAGAATGCGGGCCATCAGTTCACCTCCGGCAGGGCCTGGGCGACGCGCTCGCGCACCTCGGCAGCGGAACCCAGCGCCAGCGCGGCCTGTGCCAGTTCGCGGGCCATCGGCAGATCGAGCTCGCGCACCCGCGCCTTGACCAGCGGGATGCTGCGCGCCGAGACGCTCAGCTCGTCCACGCCCAGCCCCACCAGCAGCGGCACCGCCTGCGCATCCGCCGCCAGCTCGCCGCACACGCCCACCCACTTGCCGTGGGCATGGGCGGCGCGCACGGTCATGTCGATCAGTTGCAGCACCGCCGGATGCAGACCGTCCGCCTGCACCGACAGGGTCGGATGACCGCGGTCGATGGCCAGGGTGTACTGGGTCAGGTCGTTGGTGCCGACGCTGAAGAAGTCCACTTCACGGGCCAGCACCGGGGCGAGCAATGCCGCCGACGGTACCTCGATCATGATCCCCAGTTGCAGGTCATGTTCGCCGCCCAGTTCCTCGCAGAGCTGCCGGGTCAGGTCGCGGGCCTGCCGCCACTCCTCCACCTGCCCGACCATCGGGAACATGATGCGCAGCGGCCGCCCGGCGGCGGCCTGCAGCAGGGCACGCAGCTGGGTCTGGAAGATCTGCGGGCGTTGCAGGGTCAGGCGCACGCCGCGCACGCCGAGGTAGGGGTTCTCCTCCTTCGGGATCGGCCAGTACGGCAGCGGCTTGTCGCCGCCCACGTCGAGCGTGCGCGCCACCAGCGGGCGTCCGCCCAGGGCATCGAGCACGCGGCGGTACTCGGCTTCCTGGGTCGCCTCGTCCGGCGCCTGGGGGTTGTCCATGAACACGAATTCGGTGCGCAGCAGGCCGACGCCTTCCGCGCCTTGCTCGACCGCCGCTGCGGCGCCGGAGGTGTCGCCGAGGTTGGCGCAGACCTCCACCGCATGGCCATCGCGGGTGATCGCCGGTTCATGGCGATGCGCCTCGGCGCGTTCGGCGCGGCGACGGCGCTGGTCGCGCTGGCGCTCGGCCTCAGCCAGGCTCTCGGCGCTGGGCGAGACCCGCAGCTCGCCATGGTCGCCATCGAGCAACAGGATAGTCCCCGGCTCCAGCGCCAGCACCGCCGCGCCGGCGCCCACCAGTGCGGGTATGCCCAGTGCGCGGGCGATGATCGCGCTGTGCGAGGTCGCCCCACCGCGCGCGGTGAGAATTCCGGCCACCCGCTCGCGATCCAGCCGCGCCACGTCGGAGGGGCCGACCTCGTCCATCACCAGGATGTAGGGCTGCTCCGGCGCCGCGGCAGTCTGTGCGCCGCACAGGCGCGCCAGCACCCGCCGGCCCACGTCGCGCAGGTCGGCCGCGCGCTCGGCCAACAAGGCGTCGCGCAGTGCTTCCTGCTCGCTGGCAACGCGCTCGATCACCTGGCTCCAGGCGGATTCCGCGCTGGCGCCTTCGGCCAGGCGCGACTGCACCTCGTCGGCCAGCTCCGGGTCCTCCAGCAGCGCTTGATGAGTGACGAAGATGTCGCGGATCGCCTTGACCTGGGTGCGCTGCACCAACGCCTCGATCTCGGCGGAAATCGCTGCGCTCGCCTCCCCCAGACGCTGCCGTTCGATCTCGACGGACTCGCCGCGCTCGGCGAACTGGAAGTGGCGTTCGACCTGCAGATAAGCAGGCCCACTGGCGATACCGGGGGACGCGGCGATGGCCTGCAGGCGGCTGCCGGCTTCCGGCGCGCTGCAGGTTTCCACCTCGACGGTCTCGACGACCGGCTCCGGCGCTTCCGGCAGCGGCTCGACTTCCTCGCCCAGCCCCTGCTCCACCGCCAGGCGCACGCTTTCCAGTGCGCGCTCGGCGATGTCCGGCTCGGCGAAGAATTCCAGCACCTGCCCACGCCGCGCCCCCAGGCTGAGCAGCTTGCTCAGGCTGCGGATCGACACCGGCGCGCTGTCCGCCTCGGCGATGCGCACGCGAATCTCGCCCTCGAACTCCCGCGCCAGCAGCATCAGCACCTGCGAGGGGCGGGCGTGCAGGCCGTGGGGATTGGCCAGCGCAACACGCACGCTCGGCCAGTCCACCGGCAACTCTCCGCCCAGCGCCTCCAGCACGGATCGGCTGCTCGTGGCGCACGCCAGCTCGCTGGCGCGGCCGTCCACCAGCAGGTCGCACAGGCGCTCGAACATGGTCCGGTGCGCGTCACCCTGGCTGGCCAGGCAGAACAGCCCGCGTACCGGCAGGCCGGCATGGCTCAGCTCGCGCTGCGGCGTGACGAAGGCCAGGCCCGGCCGCGACACGCGCTCGGCGCTGTGCAGCCACCAGAGCCCGTTGCCCAGCGGCAGCGGCTCATTGCCTTGCAGCGCGGCGGCAAAGCCGGACTCGACACAACCGGCCTTTTTCAGCCGGCGCGCGCCCAGTACGGTGAGTTCGTCGAAGTCCTCGGCGACGACGCCCAGGCCGACCAGCCCGCTATCCAGCAGCAATGCCTGCGGCGCGCCGCGCAGCAAGTGCAGCAGCGCGTCGGGACTCTCGGCCAGGCGCAGCGCCTCGCCCATCTCGCCATCACCCAGGGCGCGGGTCAGCAGTTGCAGCAGGCGCAGGTGCTCGTCGGACTTGGCGGCAATGGCGATGGCCAGGTGCACCACCTGCCCGTCGCCCCAGGCGACCCCGTCGGGGAAATGCATCAGGCGCACGCCGGTGCGCTGCACCAGGTGGCGGGTGTCCGGCGTGCCATGGGGTATCGCGATGCCCTGGCCGAGGTAGGTGGAGCCCTGCGCTTCGCGGGCCTGCAAGCCGGCGAGGTAACCGGCGGCAACCAGTCCGTCGTCCTCCAGGGCCGCACCGAGCAGCGCCAGGGCGGCCTGCTTGTCGGCGGCGCGCTGGTCCATGCGAACCTGCTGCGCGTTCAGTTCGAGCATCGCGATCTCCTCGCCGGCGTTCTGGCGCGCCGGCGCTTGGGGCGGTATTCCGCTTGTATGGTGAACAGCTTAGAACCTGTGGTTTTCTCGGCCGTCGAGACGGCGTTCAGGCAATGGCCACAGACAATGCTGAATCGTTTCACCTATTGAGACTGGAACGTTACTCGATAATGCGTGATCCTTGAAGCCCCCAATTGTCGGCAATCCATCGTGCTGAAACTCAGTGATATCGCCCGCCTGGCCGGTGTTTCGGTCACCACCGCCAGCTATGTGATCAACGGCAAGGCCGTGCAGCGCCGGATCAGCGCCGCCACGGTGGAGCGCGTGCGCGCGGTGATCGAGGAGCACGGCTACCACCCGGACCAGCAGGCCGCCAGCCTGCGCCGCGGCCAGACCCGCACCCTCGGCTTCATCCTCCCGGACCTGGAGAACCCCAGCTACGCCAAGCTCGCCAAGTTGCTCGAACAGGGCGCCCGGGCCCGTGGCTATCAGCTGTTGATCGCCAGCTCCGACGACGAGCCCGACACCGAGCGCCAGGTGCTCAACCTGTTCCGCGCGCGGCGTTGCGACGCGCTGATCGTCGCCAGCTGCCTGCCGGGTAACGACGACAGCCTGGCCCGCCTCCAGGCCATCGGCGTGCCGGTGATCGCGGTGGATCGCCAGCTCGATCCGCAGCGCTTCTGCTCGGTGGTCAGCGATGACCGCGAAGCCTGCCAGCGCCTCACCGACAGCCTGCTCGAGCCCGCGCCGCGGAGCATTGCCTTGCTCGGTGCGCGCTCGGAGCTGATCATCAGTCAGGAACGCGCGGCGGGCTTCCGCAGTGCGTTGCGCGACTTCAAGGGCCAGGTCCGGGTTGAGCACGGCGAGACTTTCAGCCGCGACTGCGGTCGCCGTCTGATGGAAGAATTGCTGGCGAGCCAGGGCCGTTTGCCCGACGCGCTGATCACCACCTCTTACGTGCTGCTCGAAGGCGTGTTCGACGTGCTCCAGGCGCTGCCCGACGGCTGGCCGGCGGGACTGCGCATCGCCACCTTCGGCGATACCCAGTTGCTCGACTTCGTGCCACTAAAGGTCAACGCGATCTCCCAGCAGCACGCACTGATTGCCGAGCGAGCGCTGGACCTGGCGCTGAGTGCGATCGAACAGAACAGCTATACCCCCGGCGTTCATCCCGTCGCGCGCACGCTGAAACTGCGCACGGAGTAAGCCCATGCAACTGATCGACACCCACAACCATCTCGACTGCCCGGACTTCGCCGACGACCGTCAGGCGGTGCTGCGGCGCAGCCGCGAACGCGGGGTGATCCGTCAGGTGTTGCTGGGGGTGTTCCGCGAAAACTGGGAGGACGTCTGGGCGCTGGTCGAGCGGGAACCCGACCTGTATGCCGCCCTCGGCCTGCACCCGATCTACCTGGCGCGCCATCGCCCCGAGCATTTGAAGGCGCTGCGCGACTGGCTGGAACGCCTGGCAGGTCATCCGAAGCTCTGCGCGGTGGGCGAGATCGGCCTGGATTACTACCTGGAGGATCTCGACCGCGACGGCCAGCAGGCGATCTTCGAAGACCAGCTGTGCACCGCCATCGACTTCGAACTGCCGGTGCTGCTGCACGTGCGCCGCTCCCATGCTGCGGTGATCGCCACCCTCAAGCGCTTCAAACCCAAACGCCAGGGCATCATCCACGCCTTCGCCGGCAGCCGTGAAGAGGCCCGCGAGTACCTCAAGCTCGGTTTCCGCCTGGGCCTGGGCGGCGCGCCGACCTGGCCGCAGGCCAACCGCCTGCGCAAGGTGGTGCCGGAGATTCCGCTGGAATCCATCGTGCTGGAAACCGACTCGCCGGACATGGCGCCGGCCATGTATCCCTATGTGCGCAACAGCCCCGAGCACTTGCCGGAGATCTGCGCAGCACTGGCGGAACTCAAGGGCGTTAGCCCGGAGGAACTGGCCAGCGCCAGCACGCGCAATGCGATGGAGTTGTTCGGCTGGACCTGAGCTGCTGCTCTTGTAGGAGCGCCCCATGGGCGCGATCGCGGGCATGGCCCGCTCCTACGGGAAACTCGGGATTGAACGGGTAACAGCGAAGTTGCACGATCCGCTCTGGTGCTCTTCATAGGAGCGAGCTTGCTCGCGAACGGATTTAGCGGGTAACGCCGAGGCTGGGCGCTTCGCGAGCAAGCTCGCTCCTACAGGATCAAAAGCCGCTCGACTGAAATCCTGAATTCACCGACAACCCGGTATCCGCGAGATGGGGAAGCGTCCTTGCGCTCACGCGGATACCGGGCTGCTGATGAACCCGTTACACCCGGAACGCGCCGATCAGGCGCTTGAGCTCGACCACCTGCCCGGTCAGCTCGCGGCTGGCACGCTCGGTCTCGCTGGCGCCCTCGGCGGTGCGCTCGCCGGCCTGGTTGATCTGCACGATGTTCTGGTCGATGTCGTGGGCGACCGCCGTCTGCTGTTCGGCGGCGGCGGCGATCTGCTGGTTCTGGTCGACAATGGCGCCCACCGCCTGGAGGATGTTCTCCAGCGCCAGCTGCACCTGCTCCGACTGGCTCACGGTGCCGTCGGCGGTGTGGTGGCTGCTGCCCATCGCCTTCACCGCCGCGCCAACGCCGTTCTGCAGGCGATCGATCATCTGCTCGATTTCCTCGGTGGACTGCTGGGTGCGCTTGGCCAGCGTCCGCACTTCGTCGGCCACCACGGCGAAGCCGCGCCCCTGTTCGCCGGCCCGCGCCGCCTCGATGGCAGCGTTGAGCGCGAGCAGGTTGGTCTGTTCGGCAATGCCCTTGATCACATCCAGCACGCGGCTGATGGAAGCGCTGTCGGCCGCCAGCTGGTTGATCACCGCCACCGACTCGTCGATCTCGCCGGCCAGGCGCTGGATGCTGCCCACCTGCGACTCCACCAGGGCCCTACCACTGGCGGTTTCCTGGTTGACGTTGTGTGCGCTGCCCACCGCCACGGCAGCGCTGCGCGCTACCTCCTGGGCAGTGGCAGCCATCTGGTTCATCGCCGTGGCGACCTGCTCGATCTGATTGCGCTGGCCGGTCACCGCCTGGTTGCTCTCGGCGGACACCGACTCCACGCGCACGGTCTGCCGCTCGACCTCGGCGACGGTGCGGCCGACCTGCTCGATGAGGTCGTGAATCTTCCCCACCGTCTGGTTGAACGCCTGCCCGAGTTCGCCGAGCTCGTCCCGGCTCTGGGCACGGAAGGTGACCGTCATGTCGCCGGAGGCGACGCGCTCCATCATCTGCCCCAGGCTCTTGAGGGTGGTACGGGTGGAGACGTAGAAGCCGCTGTACAGGTAGCCGATGGCGAGGAACACCACCAGCAGGGCCGCCACCAGCAACACCATCTGCTGCTGCTTGCTGGCCAGGCGCTCCTGCAGGGTACCACCGACGAAGGCCAGTACCTGGTCGTCGAGGCGATAGGTCTTGTCCATCGCCTGGCTGACCTGGTCGTAGAAGTCGGTCCAGGGGGTGTCGAAGGTATCGGCCATCACCACCTTGTCCTCGAAGAACCTGCCCTGGCTCTTCAGGGTTTCCCGGCTGGCGTCGGCGTCGGCGGCCAGCGCGGCCTGCGCGGCGGAACTGCCCCCGAGGGCATCCTGCAGCTTCAGGCCGTACTCGGCATGGAGCTTCTCCAGTTCCTGCTGCAGGTCGTTGAAGCGGTCACTGGAGGACGAGTTGAGGAACCCCTGGCCCAGCGCGCTGGAGCCGAGGGTGCGCCCCTGGCTGAGCGTTTCGGTGATGTGAGGGGTAACGGCGGTGAGCAGCTCGGCAAGCTGGCGGACATCGCGGGCATCGTCCTGGCTCAGCCCGCCCTGGGACACCAGCAGCTTGTTGAATACGAGGACCTGATTGAGCAGGCGTGCCGCCAGCGCCGCCTTGCTCTGCAGCGAACCTTCGCTCTCGATCCCCTTGAGGGAGCTGAGCAGCTCATCGCGCTTGGCGTTGAACTCGGCCACCTGCTCGGCGCCCTGGATAACCGGCCGGAGCGCATCGATCTGCGCCCGCAGATCCTTGTTCAAGCGGGCGATGCGCCCTTCGATGCCGGCGCCCTTGCTGGAGGACTGGCCAAGAATGCCGTTGATGTGCAGCAGGTCGTTGTAGGCTTCGGCGTTGCGACGGATCTGCTGGCCATCGCCGATCAGTTGCAGGCTTTGAAGCTCGGCGCGGGTGCTGACGAACTGCCGGTAGGAGTCACGCACCAGATAGAAATTGGTGATCAGCATCGGCAGGAAAAACAGCACGCTGATCAGGCTGAACTTCATGCCGAAGCTCAGGCGGTTCATCAGCGCGATGGCCGGATAGAGCACAGTCCTCACAAAGACGTCTCCTGTTCCCGTTATTGTTATGTCGCTTGTCGGGGATGGCAGGTGCGCCCAGGACGGGCACACGCCGCACGCGCGCTCGCCGGAACGGCTTGTGATGGGCATCACAGACCGGATCGGCGCGCACAGGCTTCTGTGTACCTGATATCGGCGGGGAGTTCTGTAACTTAAGGTTAAAACGCCATCACCGGACCGACGGCAGTCGGTCCGGTTCAAGGCCTTAAAGCAGAAGGGTCCAGATCGCGAAAACGGCGTACCAGAGCACCGCCGAGCGGACCAGCAGCTGCCAGAGCGCATCCAGGCTGGCGACGCCCCTGGCGCCCAATCCGCCCTCGTTGAAATCCTCGGCCACGTAACCGGCCTGCGCCAGCAAGCGGGCGGCGGGCACGTCCCAGGCCAGCAGGTCATGCAGCAGGCTGCGGCTGACAGCAACGAAATTGCCCACCAGGGCGAAACTCAGCACCAGTGCCCGCGACGGCAGCCAATCGAACGCATGGCGCAGCTGGACGGCGCGCTCGCGCAACTCCGCCTGCCGGCCCTGCTCCGCCGCGATGGCCAGCAGACGGTAGGTCAGCGCTGCCACCGGGCCCAGCAGGGCGTACCAGAAGATCACCGCGAAGAACGCCTGATAGGCCTGCCACACCAGCGTGCCCTGCACCTGCGCCAGCAGCTCGTCGTCATTGTCGGCCTGCACGCCGAGGTCGCGCTCGGCAACGTGGTAGGCGCCCTGGGCATCCTCGCGGCGCCAGGCATCACGGAACGGGCCGATGGCCCGCAGGATGTCACCGCGCCCCAGGCTCCAGACCACCACCAGCAGGTGCACCGGCAGCGCCAGCAGGCCATAGGCGAAGGGCTCCAGCAGCGTCAGCAGCAGGGCGAGCAACAGCAGCGGCGGCAATACCGCGACGAGCAGGCCGAGCCAGGGTTTGGCCACCAGCGAGGGCACGCCACCCACGGTATCCAGCCAGCCCAGCCACAGGCTGTCGCGCTGCAACCGCGCTCGCCAGGCGGAGAGTTTCTCCACCGCCAGGACCAGCAACAGCACCAGGAAACTCATATCGACTCCTTCGTTCCGATGGCGGCGAAATAGCGCGCCCAATCAAACGCCTCGCCCGGATCGGTCTTGCGCTCGGGGGCGATATCGCAGTGCCCCTGGATGCGCGCCGGGGTGATGGCCGGATAGCAGGCCATCAGTTGCCGGGTCAGCTCCGCCAATACCTCGTACTGACGATCGCTATACGGATCGCAGTCGGTCCCTTCCAGTTCGATGCCGATGGAAAAATCGTTGCAGTTCTCGCGCCCGTCGAAGCGCGAAACGCCGGCATGCCAAGCCCTGTCGT
The DNA here is from genome assembly GCF_050474425.1 of Pseudomonas sp. B1-22. Classification (NCBI taxonomy): domain Bacteria; kingdom Pseudomonadati; phylum Pseudomonadota; class Gammaproteobacteria; order Pseudomonadales; family Pseudomonadaceae; genus Pseudomonas; species Pseudomonas sp. B1-22. Next base: position 271,785 of record NZ_JBCHVH010000006.1, read on the forward strand.
TACACGACACGAACTGGAACAGCGAACCGTCGCGCTCGATGAGGAAGTGCGCGGAAACGGTCATGGCGGCGATGCTGGCGAAATACGGATGCTCATCGGCGTCGAGACGGTTCTGGAAGAACGCCTGAACCTTGCAGGTGCCGAACTGGCCGGGCGGCAGGCTGATGTTGTGGATCACCAGCAACGACACCACCTCGCCGTCGGGGCGGGCGTTGAAGTTCGGCGAGGGGCAATGCTGGGCGCCTTGGCACCAGCCGGTAAGGGGGTCGAGCTGCATGGGGGCTCCTTGGCAGAACCCCACTCTAAAGCAGCGGCACGGGGAAATGAACTCGTGACGAGGTCAGGCGTTCTTCAGGCGCCGCAGATTGCCGATCACCGACTCCAGGGCACGGTCGAACAGCAACGCGTCGTCCAGCAGGCGCACGGCGTTGCGACGGAACTCCAGGGCCAGGCCCATGCGCGTCTTCTCCAGCACCTTCATGCCGGTACGGTTGACGAAGATGTAGCGGCAGCTCGGACGGATCACCGCCGCCAGCTTGCAACGCAGCTTGTGCTCCTCGTCTTCCTGGATTTCCACCCAACTGCCGACCCGCAGATCGTCGACCCGGCGCAGCGCCTCGTCGCCCTCGGCGAGCGTTTCTTCGGGCTCCACCGCCCGGACTTCATCGGGACTGGCGAGCACGATTTCCGCCACCACGGCCACCATCGCCGGCTGCAGCGTGGCCGCGACGACCTCCGCCGATGCATCCAGTGGCTCGTCGAGCAGCGGCAGGTCGTCATCCAGGGCTGCCGCCTTGCGCTCCTCGGCCTGCTTGTAGCGCTGGAAGGCCTGCACGTGCAGCCCCTCCAGACGGCTGAAGAATTCCCCCGTGGAGAACGGATCGAAGGCCGCGGCGGCCAGCCCCTCGCGCAGCGACTTGAGCAGCTGTGGGACCATCTCCAGCAGGCGCAGGCGCGAATCCGGGTCTTCGTGGAGTTCCACGCTCCAGATCAGGTCATCCATGGTCGCCAGGGCGGCCTCCCACTCATGGGAAGCCGTGCCGTGCTTGAGGCAGGTCAGCAGCAGCACCTTACTCCAGGCTTCCTGCAGCAGGCGCACCACCACTTCCGGCAGCGTGCGGCCCAGCAGGCGCTCATTGAGCACCTGCTCCACGTCCTGGCGCGCCAGCTCGGCGCGGGCGCGGCCTTCCTCGGCATCGCGGGTGCGCTGTTCGAGCAGGTCGCTGCGGCGGCGTTCGTCGCCGGTGAAGGCGATGAACTCGTCGAGCAACTCGGAGAAGATCGCGGGATCGTCGACGAAGTCGTTCAGCAGGCGCATCACCACCTGCTCGATCTTCTGGTACAGGTAGTCGCGCTGGCCGTCGGTCTGCTCGCCCCAGCCCAGGGCCGCCGAGGCGATCTCGTTGAGCAGGCGGCGCGCCGGGTGGCTGCCACGGCTGAAAAAGGTCTTGTCGAGCACCGCGACCTTGAGCATCGGAATCTGCATGCGACCGATCAGGGCCTTCAGCGAGTCCGGCAGGGTGCGGTCATCGAGGATGAATTCGAAGAGCATGGAGACGAGGTTGATGACATCCTCGTCGACCTGGCCGACCACGCGGGAACGGCCGCTCTTGGAGCTGACACGGCTCAGCAGGTGGTCCAGGTGCTGGCGTACATTGATCTCATCGATGGTCTGCGCCGGCAGGTGCGACTGCAGGTGCGAGAGCAGGCGCATCAGGTCGTTGCTGGTGATCGGCAGCGCGTCGGAGGGCACTGCGCGGGCCGGTGTGGCCGCACTGCCACGCACCTGCGAGAGCAGATCCTGCAGGGCAGCGAAAGCTGCCTGGGAGTCGCTGTCCAGGTACTGCGTACCCGTCTGCTCCACCGCACCGGCCGCCGGGGCCGCCGCGCTTCCCTGGCTGGGAGCGGTCCGCTGCGGCGGACGGCGCAGCGGCACATTCTTCAGTTCCGGCAGCACGCCGAGGGCGATCAACGTCTGGTTGGCCTCGGCATACAGGTGCTCGGCCTCGGCCAGCACGTATTTGTCGAACAGCTTGAGGATGATCAGCTTGACCTTGATCTCGACGCCCAGCCCCTGGCACGGCTCGAGGAACGCCTCGCACAACAGGCGCGGCCCCAGGGGGTTGGTCTTGTCCTCGACCTTCTTGCTGACCAGCTTGTTGAAACGGGTCGTGAGGTGCCCAAGGGCGACGCCGTCCCGGCTCATCACCTTGGCGACCATGGCATCCAGCGCCACGGCCTCTTCCAGCTCATCGTTCTGAACCAGGGAAAGATTGTCGTAGGAGACCGACTCCAGCGGCGACGGCTTGCCGATCTCGTACTGGCCGAGACTGGCGAATTGCTCGAAGACCTTCTGCAGGAAGCCGCGTTCGATGCTCTTGCGCTTGAGGCGCAGGTCGCGCATGGCCTCGAAATAGGCACTCTGCTCGGCGTTGTTGGAGGCCCGATCCGCCATCTCGAACAGGGTGTCGTCGGCGTTATCGAACAACGACTGCATGGCCTGACGCAGCTGGACGGCGACCTTGTCGCGCACACTGACCAGCGCCGCCGGCAAACGCGCGGCGAACGAATTCGGCGACTGTTCGGAAGTTGCCGTCTTGTTCAGCGGCACTACATTCGCGTCCTTCTGCATCACATGTCTCCTGCCGTCAGCCCTGGCCGGGCTGGCTGGCGGTAACAACAGTCATCGAAGCGTCATCCATAACGTCAAATTCGTGGCGTCAAAAAGTAGGATATTTCGGAGTCATTATAGGGAAGGTTCTTGAACAACCAAGAGTCATTTCTCGCATTCTTGAAGAAATTCACGTCGATTCTGCTGCCGTTTGTCCGACAGACGATTGGCCAGCGCCAAACCTCAATCGATACCCGCAAAGGCCCGCCGCCCGTATAATCCCGGCACTGCGAACAGGAGCCCTCCATGCCGAACCTCACCCTCGCCGAGCTTTCCGGGGAAATCCAGGCCAACGTGCGCGCCGCTCTGGCCGAAGACGTGGGCAGCGGCGACATCACCGCCCAGTTGATTCCCGCCGAGCGCGATGCCTCCGCCCGCATCATCACCCGCGAGAACGCCACCGTGGCCGGCAGCGCCTGGGTCGACGAAGTCTTCCGCCAGGTCGATCCGCGCGTCCAGGTGAAGTGGCAGGTAAAGGATGGCGAGCAAGTCAGCGCCGACCAGACCCTGTTCACCCTCGAAGGCCCGGCCCGCGCCCTCCTCACCGGCGAGCGCAGCGCGCTGAACTTCCTCCAGCTGCTCTCCGGCACCGCCACCCGCGCCCGTCACTACGCCGACCTGGTCGAGGGCACCGGCGTGAAGCTGCTCGATACCCGCAAGACCCTGCCCGGCCTGCGCCTGGCGCAGAAGTACGCGATCACCTGCGGCGGCTGCCACAACCACCGCATCGGCCTGTACGACGCCTTTCTCATCAAGGAAAACCACATCGCCGCCTGCGGCGGCATCGCCCAGGCCATCGCCGAGGCCCACCGCATAGCCCCCGGCAAGCCAGTGGAGATCGAAGTGGAAGACCTCGCCGAGCTGCGCCAGGCCCTGGATGCCGGCGCCGACATCATCATGCTCGACGAGCTGAGCCTGGACGACATGCGCACCGCCGTCGCCCTCACCGCCGGCCGCGCCAAGCTGGAAGCCTCCGGCGGCATCACCGAAGCGACCTTGCGCACCGTCGCCGAGACGGGGGTGGACTACATCTCCATCGGCACCCTGACCAAGGATGTGAAGGCGCTGGATCTGTCGATGCGGCTGAGCCTATAGATAGCGGCCAGAAAACAAAAAGCCCCGCTCGAAAGCGGGGCTTTTTGTTGAAGCTGGTGCCGGTAAGAGGAATCGAACCCCCGACCTTCTCATTACGAATGAGCTGCTCTACCGACTGAGCTACACCGGCGGCGGGCGTAAGCTAGCACTCTGCACCTTGCGAATCAATCCATCCAAGCGCGCAATTCAACATTTGGCATACACCAAAGTGATCAAGCCAAGTAAATGCGGCACTTACTCCACTCTGGGCATAACTACGGAATTCATTTCAGGATTGCCCGACGATGCCACGGTTCTCCAGTCGTCAATGACCGATTTGCAAGTCTGCTTTGGCCGGAGGTAACAGATGAGTTGTAATGCCCATGCCGCCTCGTCTGCTCTATTGTTCAACGCAGCCGATTGGGCATATCGGAAAAGCCCGCCGGCTGTCGGGTAGCGCAAGACGGCAAGGCGCCTTTCTTCGAGAGTAGCTGCCGACATATTTCGACTTGGTTCTGCGTCCAGGCGCTCAAGAGCACTCTGGAGCGACTTAAGGAGAATCACGTCAGGAGAGACCGGGATCAATGCGCCCGATATTCGCGCAGCCACGAATTTACGCGCAGTCAGATTATCCTCTATCAACCTGTAGTCGCGAAATACAATGACAAGAACCGCAGCCAGTACCGCAGCAATCACAATTATCGAGAAGCGTGGCAACGTAGCAACGATCCTCGCAGGCAAGAACGAACTTGCCATGCCGACCAGCAATCCGACAGGCACCAGGAAAATCAAGTAAAGATGAGGTAACTCAAGCATCGAATGAATAAGAAAAACACCGATAGCGGCCAGAATGATGCCATGCGGCTCCGTCCGCACCTTCAGGGCCTGCCCAACTCCCCACCAGACAATAGCAGCAATCAATACCCCACCCACTACTACCCCATTCCATAGCAGCAGATCGAGGAAGAGGTTATGCGCATGCCCCATAACTGAGTTCAGGCCTGAGTATTTTTCAGCAAGCGCCACATGGACCGAGACAACCTGGTTCCAGCCATATCCAACCAGTGGTCTATCTGCAATTCCCTCAAGCGCCATAGACCAGAATATCGGGCGCAGACCCGCGCTCAACATCTCGCGACTCCCCGCACCAAAAAGAAAATTTTTCAGCAGCGGGGCAAGCAACAGCAGAGAAACAAACCAACTCGCCAGCAGCAGTACCGCAATTAATCTTTTCCTTGTATTGCGAGGCCACCAGAACAAAAGAGCAACAACAGCAAGGAAAGCAACCTGGAGACAACCAGTACGCGAGCCCGTCAGGATCACCCCCAACAGGAAGAAGGCGACCGCCAACACTGCACAACCACTACCGACAAAACGTCTGTTATAGGCCCACCAGACTCCGACACATCCCCACACCAGAAGTGTTGCAAGATTGTTAGGCTGCCCGACTAGTGCAATAGCTCTCACTCCGCCGATCGCAGGAGAAGGCACCAGGATCCCCAACCCCTCAAGCGCGAGCCATTGATACAAGGACAACCCAGTAGACAGTATCGAAACGAGAATAAAGCTTGCGAACAAACCATCTACAATCCGATGGGACTCTATCAATTGTCTCTGCTGCCCCAAGGACAAGGCAACTGCAAAAGCCAGAATAAAGCCCACAACCAGAAAAGACTCCTCCGGAATTAGAAGAACCCCAACTGCTGCTTGAATCAGAGGAATAACAGATAGACAAAAAACAAAGAACGCTTCGCGAGTAACAACCCAACCTCGAGACGAAGAAAAGAACAATAGAACTACTAACGGCAGCAAAACAACCACCGCCATAGTGTCATTGTAGAAGGTAGTCCACGGATCCGTGTGCGTAGGCAGCAACCAGGGGAGCGAAGCGACGACCACCCAAAGAGTTCTGCCGAGCATCGAACGGCTGGCCCCTTCCTCCCTCACTCCGTTCACGCTATACAACATCATCCCCCTAATCCAATGCGACCGAAATTAAACTCCGGACACACACGTGCGGCGAGCCATCCCATAAAGCTCCATCGCACTAGCAGCCAGAACCTGATCATAAAAAAGAAGCGACCCGAAGGTCGCCTCTTTAAGCCACAAGAATCAAAAAACTATCAAGGACGACACTCGGAAGGAACATACTTCGTATTGATGCCGTTTACCGAGCATTTCCAGGTCAACTGGCCGCTACCATTAGAATTGGGGGTAGGCTCAAGAATGATGTCACCAGTCGCCCCCGGAACAGTCGAAGTGGCGGTGATTTTACCGGTCCCATCCTCAATAACGATATCAGAGACGTACTTAGTAGCACCAGGGAAGGTATAACCGGAATTCGAAGCAGTCAGAGAGGTCAGCCCACCGAGAGAAGAACTGGTTTCAGCCACGGCCAGCTTTGCCGGGGCAGTCATTACAATGACTTCGCTGATCTTGGCGCGAGTGGTGTAATCCTGATAAGCCGGCAGGGCGATGGCGGCCAGGATGCCGATGATCGCAACTACGATCATCAGTTCGATCAAGGTAAAGCCTTTTTGAGCTTTCATAGTTCTCTCCAGTTGTTAGATACGGCCCAAGGACCTGATTCCTGACCAAGCAGATTCCATGCCAAGCTTCAATGCCCTCAGATACGGAGCCGAGAGGTAGTTTCCGACAGCCAGCAGCGAAATTACGCACGAAGTGACAAATTTTGGCAGCACCCGCTACCTAATTTGGCACCTCCCCCTAACTGCGTTATAAGATTTTGAACTCTCCATCCGGCTACTTTCCCATGAACGATCAAGTCGTCCTGTCCGGCCTTGCCCGGCAGTTGGTGCTTTCTCAACTGCTTGATGAGAACAGCGCTCGACAAGCACAACTGCAGGCGCAGCGCAACAAACTGTCGCTGGTGACCTACCTGGTGCAGAACAAGCTGGTGAAGAGCCGCCCGCTGATGGAGCTGGCCGCCGACCAGTTCGGCGTTGCCTTCTGCGACCTGGCCAGCCTGGACAAGGAGAGTTTCCCCAAGGAACTGGTCAGCGAGAAGCTCGTGCGCCAGCACCGCGTCCTGCCCCTGTGGCGCCGGGGCAACAAGCTTTTCGTCGGACTCTCGGACCCGACCAATCACCAGGCGATCACCGATATCCAGTTCAGCACCGGACTGACCACCGAAGCCATACTGGTCGAGGATGACCGGCTCGGTGATGCCATCGAAAAATTCTTCGAGAGCGCGACCGGCGGCCTGGACGAACTGGGCGACGTCGACCTGGAAGGTCTGGACATCGAAGACGGCAACGCCGAACGCAAGGAGGAGGCTATCGGCGGCGACGCCGACGACGCCCCGGTGGTGCGCTTCGTCAACAAGATGCTGCTGGATGCCATCAAGGGAGGCTCGTCCGACCTGCACTTCGAACCCTACGAAAAGGTCTACAGGGTTCGCTTCCGCACCGATGGCATGCTTCAGGAAGTGGCCAAGCCGCCGGTCCAGTTGGTCAGCCGCATCTCTGCACGCCTCAAGGTGATGGCCGGCCTGGATATCTCCGAGCGCCGCAAACCCCAGGACGGCCGCATCAAGATGCGCGTGTCCAAGACCAAGTCCATCGACTTCCGCGTCAACACCCTGCCCACGCTATGGGGCGAGAAGATCGTGATGCGTATCCTCGACTCGGCCAGCGCACAGATGGGTATCGATGCCCTGGGCTACGAGGAAGAGCAGAAACAGCTGTATCTCGCGGCACTGAAGCAGCCGCAAGGCATGATCCTGGTGACCGGCCCCACAGGCTCGGGCAAGACGGTATCCCTCTATACCGGCCTGAATATCCTCAACACGCCGGACATCAATATTTCCACCGCCGAAGACCCGGTGGAGATCAACCTGGAAGGCATCAACCAGGTGAACGTCAACCCGAAGCAGGGGCTGGACTTCGCTCAGGCATTGCGCGCTTTCCTGCGCCAGGACCCTGACGTAATCATGGTGGGGGAGATCCGCGACCTTGAGACCGCGGAAATTGCCATCAAGGCCGCGCAGACCGGGCACATGGTGATGTCTACCCTGCACACCAACAGCGCCGCGGAAACCCTGACACGCCTGCTGAACATGGGGGTTGCCTCGTTCAACCTCGCCACCTCGACTAACCTGATCATTGCCCAGCGCCTGGCACGCAAACTCTGCCCGTCCTGCAAGAAGGAACACGACGTACCGCGCGAAACCCTGCTCCACGAAGGCTTCCCGGAGGAGCGGGTCGGCTCGTTCAAGCTGTATGCACCGGTCGGCTGTGAAAACTGCAAGAACGGTTATAAGGGGCGTGTGGGTATTTATGAAGTGGTTAAAATCACGCCTGCGCTACAGCGGATTATCATGGAAGAAGGAAATTCCATTCAGATCGCCGAACAAGCCCGCAAAGAAGGCTTCAACGATCTGCGCACCTCGGGATTGCTGAAGGCCATGCAGGGCATTACCAGCCTCGAGGAAATCAACCGCGTGACCAAGGATTAATCCATGGCGGAAAAAGCATTGAAGACCAGTGTCTTTACCTGGGAAGGCACTGATCGCAAGGGCGGGAAGATCAAGGGGGAGCTCTCGGGGACCAGCATGGCGCTGGTCAAGGCCCAGTTGCGCAAGCAAGGCATCAACCCCATCAAGGTGCGCAAGAAAGGGATGTCGCTGCTGAGCCAGGGCAAGAAGATCAAGCCCATGGACATCGCCCTGTTCACCCGGCAGATGGCAACCATGATGAGCTCAGGTGTACCGCTGCTGCAGTCCTTCGACATCATCGGGGAGGGTTTCGATAACCCGAACATGCGCAAGCTGGTGGAGGAGATAAAACAGGAAGTCGCCGCAGGTAACAGCCTGGCCAACTCCCTGCGCAAGAAGCCCCTGTACTTCGACGATCTGTACTGCAACCTGGTGGACGCCGGCGAACAAGCTGGTGCCCTGGAAACGCTGCTCGACCGCGTAGCGACCTACAAGGAAAAGACCGAGTCGCTCAAGGCCAAGATCAAGAAGGCCATGACCTACCCCATCGCGGTCATTATCGTCGCGGTCATCGTGTCGGCCATTCTGCTGATCAAGGTAGTGCCGCAGTTCCAATCCGTCTTCGCCAACTTCGGCGCGGAACTCCCAGCATTCACCCGCTTCGTCATTTCCATTTCGGAAATGCTGCAGCAATGGTGGTTCATCGTTCTGATCGCCATGTTCGCCAGCGCCTTTGCATTCAGAGAAGCCTACCGGCGCTCGGAGAAATTCCGGGACAGACTCGATCGCCTGGTGCTGAAACTGCCCATTGTCGGCGACATTCTCTACAAGTCATCGGTTGCGCGTTATGCCCGTACGCTCTCCACCACCTTCGCCGCGGGCGTTCCCCTGGTGGAGGCCCTGGACTCGGTATCCGGAGCGACCGGCAACGTGGTGTTCCGCAACGCGGTCAATAGGATCAAGCAGGATGTCTCCTCCGGTACGCAGCTGAACTTCTCTATGCGTACCACTGGCGTCTTCCCGAGCATGGCCATCCAGATGGCCGCCATCGGCGAGGAGTCCGGCTCGCTGGACGCCATGCTCGACAAGGTCGCCAGCTACTACGAGGAAGAAGTCGACAACGCCGTCGATAACCTCACCACCCTGATGGAACCGATGATCATGGCCGTTCTGGGTGTGCTGGTCGGCGGTCTGATCATCGCCATGTACCTGCCGATCTTCCAACTGGGCAACGTCGTATAAGCCACATGTCAGTCCTCAACTTCCTGGCCAGCACCCCGCTGGCCTTTGTTTTGTGCGCGCTCGTCCTCGGCCTTCTGATCGGCAGCTTCCTCAACGTGGTCATCCACCGCCTGCCGCGGATGATGCAGAGGGACTGGCAACGTGAGGCGCGCGAAGCACTGGAGCTGCCCACAGGCGAGCCGCAGCCCACCTACAACCTGATCCTGCCGAACTCCCAGTGCCCGCACTGCGGCCATGAGATCAAGGCCTGGGAAAACATTCCCGTGGTGAGCTTCCTGGCGTTGGGCGGCAAGTGCTCGTCCTGCAAGGCGCCGATCAGCAAGCGCTATCCACTGATCGAGCTGGCCTGTGGCGCGCTCTCGGCTTTCATCGCCTGGCACTACGGTTTCGGCTGGCAGGCCGGCGCCATGCTGCTGCTCAGCTGGGGGCTGCTGGCGATGAGCATGATCGACGTCGATCACCAGCTGCTGCCGGATGCGCTGGTGTTGCCGCTGCTCTGGCTCGGGCTGATCGTCAACCACTTCGGGCTGTTCACCAACCTGGGCGATGCGCTCTGGGGCGCGGTGTTCGGCTACCTGAGCCTGTGGTCGGTGTACTGGCTGTTCAAGCTACTTACCGGCAAGGAAGGCATGGGCTACGGTGACTTCAAGCTGCTGGCCATGCTCGGCGCCTGGGGTGGCTGGCAAGTACTGCCGCTGACCATCCTGTTGTCGTCCCTGGTGGGGGCTGTGCTGGGCGTCATCACCCTGCGCCTGCGCAAGGCCGAGACCAGTACGCCGATTCCCTTTGGCCCCTATCTGGCCATTGCCGGCTGGATTGCGCTGTTCTGGGGTGATCAAATAACCGCGACTTACCTGCAGTTCGCCGGTTTCCGTTAGCCCTCTCCCGCGCCGAGTCCGTTCGGCGCCCCTGACGGCCGCCGGGCCGGCTAGAAGGAGAACCATGAAACCCTGGATTCTGGGCCTGACCGGCGGTATCGGCAGCGGCAAGAGCGCCGCCGCCGAACACTTTGCCGCACAAGGCGTGCATATGGTGGACGCCGATCATGCCGCGCGCTGGGTGGTCGAACCGGGCCGCCCTGCCCTCGCCAAGATCGTCGACCGCTTCGGCGATGCGGTGTTGCTGCCGGACGGCCAACTCAATCGCGCAGCGCTGCGCGAGCGCATCTTCAAGTCGGAAGAGGAACGGCGCTGGCTGGAGCAACTGCTGCACCCGCTGATCGGCGAGGAAATCGCCGCGAACCTCGCGCGCGCCGAATCGCCGTACGCCATCCTGGTCTCGCCACTGCTGGTGGAGTCCGGGCAACACCGCATGACCCAGCGCGTGCTGGTGGTGGATACCCCGGAACACCTGCAGCTGGAACGCACCATGCGTCGGGACAAGGTGTCCGAAGAACAGGTCCGCGCGATCCTCAAGGCTCAGGCCGTACGCGAAGACCGACTCAAGTACGCGGACGACGTACTGCTCAACGATGGCGACCTCGCGCACCTGCACCAGCAGGTCGAGCGCCTGCATCAGTTCTATCTCGGCCTGCGTGGAGGACAACCATGAGCCAACCTATGACCGTGGAATGCCCCACTTGCGGCGCCCCCGTGGAGTGGAGCGCAAAAAGCGAATTCCGCCCCTTCTGCTCGCACCGCTGCAAGCTGATCGACCTCGGCGCCTGGGCCGCCGAAGAGCACGCCATCCCTGGCGATAACCTGGAAGACGAGCTGTTTTCCGGCGACCTGGAAAAGCCGCGCGGACACTGAAGCAGAAATAGAAACCGCCTTAATGGGCAGTTTTTTATGCTCGGTATCGCCATCCAGTGTAGGGGCGAGCTTGCTCGCGAACCGCCCAAGCGCGGGTATCGCCGGGAAAAGCGTTCGCGAGCAAGCTCGCTCCTACAGAAAAGAAAAGGCCCGCATCTGCGGGCCTTTTTCATTCAGGGTCGCATGAAGCTGTAGTCGCGCTCTTCATCCAGATTGTCAGCGAGGAAGTGCAACTCGTGCCCCAGGTCCTCCTCGGTGCGAACCTGGGCGTTGGCCCGCACCACCGCACTGAGCAGCGCACGCACCGTCAGTTGCGGGTCCTGTCCCGCCGCCTCAGCCTCGATCAGCAATTCCTGAAGACGCTGCTCTGCCCAGCTATGAATGCTCATCGGCAATCTCCTCGCGAATGGGGGCCAAGCTTCCCCGATCGTAGGACCGTTCCGAACTGACCTGGATCAACCGACGGAGGCGATGCGCCTGGCCGATGTTCGAACATCAGCGCGACTCATCGTCATCCTTCCAGGGCGCCTGCAGGTAGCGCGTGCGATTGAAGGTCTCCAGCCAGTCCGGATAGAACACCACCAGCCCGGTGACAATGGTGCCGTTGATGAAGGCTTCCGGGAACATGATCAGCCACAGGTAGCCGATGAAGTCCTCGATCCACGGCGGCATGGGGAAGAGGCCGTCCATCCATAGCAGCCCCAGGCCGAGCATCAGGCTGCACAGGGCCGCCAGCGCGGCGGGAAAGAACCCCGAGCAGAAGATGTAGACGAACAGGTTCCGTGGCTGCCGGCGCTCGACGAAGATGGCCGCAAGCTCGGTGATCAGCACCGGAATCAGCACCAGCAGGATGCCGTTGATGCCGATGGCGACCCAGTCCTGCCGGCCGATCACGCACAGGCCGATCTGCCCCACCAGCCCGACGATGATCGCCAGCGGCCAGTCCAGCAGCAGGGTCACGGCGGTCATGCCGATGAAGTGGAAGGACACCCCCGAAGCGAAATCCCGGCGCACCAGCCAGAGCAGGAACAGCCCGAGCATGGTGCCGAACACCAGGTGCTGGCGGCGGAAGTCGCTGATCAGCTCCAGCCAGGGTGCCCGCCAGGCGGCCCAGGCCACCATGGGCAGATAGACCGCCCAGCCCAGTTCCAGGGTCTCTTCGGACAGCAGCTGTGCGGCAATCACGGTGTACCGCGCTCCAGGGCCTGACGCAGCGCCTCGGCCTTATCGAAACGGCGGGTGTCGACCACCCTGCCCTGCTCCAGTTGCAGCCAGGTAACGCCCTCCGGCTGGGCGCCGAAGCGGTTGGCGATGCGCGCGTCGCGGTCGAGCAGCACGCGGTAGCTGTAGTCGCGCATGGCGGGCACGGCGAACATCGCCGAAATCGGCGCCGGCATGCGGCTGATGTCCGCGACGAACACCGCATGCCGGGCCTCGAGGTAGCCGGCGGGACGGCCTTCGAGTGCGGCCTTGACCAGCTTGCTGCCGGCCATGTCACGGGCGATCAGCACCACCCGCAGCTCGGCGTTGGCCGTGTAGGGCTTGTCGAACTGGTCCAGCAAGGTCCAGCCGCTTGCCAGTCCGGCGTCCTGCGCAAGCACCATGCCCGAGAGCAGCAGGAGCAGCAGTCCGCTCAGCAATCGTTTCACGCTCAACCTCCCACGGAATAAACCTGTAGATCCTCACGCCGCCCCCACCCGGACTGGGCCTCCCAGAATGCCAGAGCCTCGGGGGCATCGCGGAGCACGAAGACATGGGACTTGCCGATCCCCTCGCGCGCCAGCCGGGCCAGCGCCTCGTCGAGCAGCGCCCGCGCCAACCCTCGCCCACGGAAAGCCTCATCGACGACCAGATGCTGCAGATAGCCCCGGCGTCCGTCATGCCCGGCGAGCAGGCTGCCGATGACCTGGCCGCCATCCTCCAGTACCAGGCTCAGGCCGGGATTGCGCCGCAGGTAGGCGGTGAAAGGCTCGTAGTCGTCATCACGGCGCAACTGGATGCCTGGAGTGCGCTGCCACAGGGCGCGCAGGGCGGCGTGATCGTCGGGAACGGCAGTGCGCAGCAGCATCGCGACCTCGGTGTCAGGGCTCGCGACAGTCTACACCGCGCATCCCTTCCGCCGCCCTGTCGATTCAGCAACGCCCGGGCGTTGCGCAGCAACTATGCTGAAGGCATGAATGAGTCCGACTACCTGCGCCTGCTGACCCGCCAGGCGGAACAAGCCAACGACTTCCTCTCCAACGGCCGCAAGTGGGAGCGGGAATGCTGGGCCTGCCAGCGCCTGCTGCAGGCGCTGAAGGTTCCCTACCGCCAGGAAGACTTCATCGCGCCGGCGCAGCAGCCCCCGGACGTGCTGTTTCGCGATGCCAGCTTCGAGGTGTTCTTCGTGCTCGACCAGGGCCGCCGGCTCAACGAGGAATGGAAGGAGGAGCTACTGCGCCGGCGCATGGCCCAGAGCATCAACCAGCTGATCCGCCGCGAGCAGCGCCCGCGACGGATTCCCTGCGCGGACCTGCAGGCGCGCCTCGCGCCGACGCTGCGCAAGAAGGCGCACAACTACAGCGAACGCGGCATCGACCTGCGCGACCTGGACCTGCTCGCCTTCGTCAGCCTCAAGCGCGAGACGGCGGACTTCAACACCCCTTTTCCGCCCCCAACGGAATACCTGCGCCAGGGCTGGCGCTCGCTGTCCATCGTCGGCCCCACCTTCGCCCGCGTGCTGTTCGCCCACACCGATGCGCCGGACTTCCTGCGCGGCAGCCTCGGCCGCACCGTGCTGTTCGACATGGGCGTGGGCCTCTGAAGGCACGCCCACTCGCCCTTTGCACGTTGAGGGCCTGCCCGCGCCCTACTAGAATGCTCGGCATTACAAACGGAGGCCGCCCATGCCCAGTCGCTTGAGCCCCGAAGACCAGCAGAAGGTCGATCAGTACCTCAGCTCTCCCGTCCACCAGGTCGAACGCGCGCCGTTCAAACCCTGGCTGATGATGGGAGCCTTGCTCGCTGTGGTCATCGGCCTGGGCCTGCTGAGCCGCCTCCTGGCCTACCTTGCGTGAGCGCCGTGCCGCCACGGGCCGATACAGGATTCCTTAAGCTATGAGAATGCAACATGTCCCATCGTATCGTGATCGTCGGCGGCGGCGCCGGCGGGCTGGAGCTCGCGACCCGTCTCGGCCGCACCCTGGGTAAAAAGGGCAAGGCGCGCATTACGCTCGTCGACGCCAACCTCACCCACATCTGGAAACCCCTGCTGCACGAAGTCGCCGCCGGCTCGCTCAACTCTTCCGAGGATGAGCTGAACTACGTCGCCCAGGCGAAATGGAACCACTTCGAATTCCAGCTCGGCCGCCTTATTGGGCTGGACCGCGCCGGCAAGCGCATCCAGCTCGCCGCCACGCTCGACGAGCAAGGCGCGGAGCTGGTGCCGGCACGCAGCCTGGAGTACGACAGTCTGGTCCTGGCCATCGGCAGCACCACCAATGACTTCGGTACCCAGGGCGCCGCGGACCACTGCATCTTCCTGGATACCCGCGAGCAGGCCGAGCGCTTCCACAAGCTGCTGCTGACCCACTACCTGCGCGCCCACGCTGGGCAGGACAAGGATGACCAGATCAGCGTCGCCATCGTTGGCGCCGGGGCCACCGGGGTCGAGCTGTCGGCCGAGTTGCACCACGCCGCACAGGAGCTGGCGGCCTATGGTCTGACCGGTATCCAGCCGCAGAACATGCGCATCACCCTGATCGAAGCCGGCCCGCGTGTGCTGCCGGCGCTGCCCGAGCGCATCAGCCGCCCGGTGCACCAGACGCTGGAGAAACTCGGCGTGCGTGTGCTCACCGGCTCTGCCGTGCAGGAGGTGACAGCGGATGGTCTGCGCACCGCGATCGGCGAGTTCATTCCGGCGAGCCTGAAGGTCTGGGCGGCGGGTATTCGTGCGCCGAGCCTGCTCAAGGAAATCGACGGACTGGAGACCAACCGTATCAATCAGCTGGTAGTCCGCTCGACCCTGCAGACCACGCGCGACGACAACATCTTCGCCTTCGGCGACTGCGCCGCCTGCCCGATGGGCGATGGCAGCGAGCGCATGGTGCCGCCGCGCGCCCAGGCGGCGCACCAGCAGGCTTCGCTGCTGGCCAAGGGGCTGGTGGCGCGCCTGGAGGGCAAGCCGCTGCCGGAGTACCGCTACACCGACTACGGCTCGCTGATCTCGCTGTCGCGCTTCAGCGCGGTGGGCAACCTGATGGGTAACCTGATGGGCAGCGTGAAGCTGGAAGGCTGGCTGGCGCGGATGTTCTACGTGTCGCTGTACCGCATGCACCAGATGGCGTTGTACGGACCGTTCCGCACGGCGCTGCTGATGATCGCGGACCGCATCGGGCGCAGTACCGAGCCGCGCTTGAAGCTGCATTGATCGGATAGCGATCGCGGACGGAGTCCGCTCCTACGCGCGAGGCGAACACGGTGCCTCACCTGCAGGAGCGGATCTTATCCGCGAAATCCAACACCGATTTGCCCCGTTCCACCTGGGAACACCGATGGCCGTTCATACGGCCATCGCGGACAAGGTCCGCTCCTGTGGGATGGGTTGGCGTCATCCTGTAGGAGCGGGCCATGCCCGCGATTCGCGCGCATGGCGCGCTCCTACAAATGCAGCGGTGCCAGGACAAACACCGGGCACAAAAAAACCGCCCCGAAGGGCGGTTTTTTTCGTTGCAACCAGGCAGCCTTACAGCGCCGCCAGCATCGACTGGGCCGGGATGGCCTGGAAGTCGATGGACATCATCAGGCTCAGCACGCTGATCGCGATGATGGAGAAGGCGAACAGTTGGCGGGCCCAGCGGCGGTCGTCCTCGGCACTGAAGCCTTTCACCGCGATGAACAGCCACCATGCGCTGACGGCCAGCGCCACCACGAGGTAACCGTAGCCGGCGAAGCCGGTGACGGTCAGCAGCAAGGTCGCCAGGCCGAAAGCCAGCACGTAGTAGAGGATCTGCTTCTTGGTCGCTTCGATGCCCCGCTCCACCGGCAGCACGGGAATCCCGGCGGCGCGGTAGTCGTTCAGGCGGAAGATCGCGATGGCATAGCTGTGCGGCATCTGCCAGAGGCAGAAGATCAGCAGCAGCACCGCCGCGCCCATGTCGAACTGACCGCTGGCGGCGCAGTAGCCCACCACCGGCGGCATGGCTCCGGAGAGACTGCCGACCAGCGTGCCATAGACCGAGCTGCGCTTGAGCCAAAGGCTGTAGAGCACGACGTAGACGAAGAAGCCGAATGCGGCGAGCAGGGTCGCCTGCACGTTGGTCTTCCACGCCAGCAGGCCGAAGCCCGCCACGCCCAGCACCAGGCCATGGGCCAGGGCCGCCGTGAGCGAGATCTGCCCGGTCACGGTGACACGGCTGCGGGTACGCTCCATGAAGCGGTCGATGTCGCGGTCGATGCAGTTGTTGAACACACAACCACTGGCAACGACCAGAGACAGGCCGATCACGGTAGCCAGCAGCAGCATCGGGTCAACGCTGCCGCGGGCGGCGAGGAAGTATCCCCCCGCCACCGCGATCAGGTTGCCGAAGATGATGCCCGGCTTGGCGACCAGCAGATAACGCTTGAATTTCACGGCATCGGCCCTCAGGGCATCGGCATCATCAGGGTGTCTGCGGTGTAGATGATCCACAGCGACAGACCGACCACCAGCAGGATGATGATGGCGGTGAAGATGAATGCCATGACGTTCCAGCGGCCTTCGGAGCTGAAGTTCATGTGCAGGAAGCAGATCAGGTGCACGACGACTTGGACCAGACCCAGGATCACCATGGTCAGCAGGGTGGCGTGACGCGAGAAGCCACCGTCGATGACCATGTAGAACGGGATCGCGGTCAGGATCACCGAGAGCACGAAGCCGATGGCGTACGAACCCAGGCTGCCGTGACCGGCGCCATGGTTGTCGTGGCCGGCGCCGTGGGAGCCGTGATGATGTGCAGCAGCGGTCATTACAGAGCCCCCATCAGGTAGACGACGGTGAAGACGCAGATCCAGACGATGTCCAGGAAGTGCCAGAACAGGCTCAGGCACATCATGCGGGTGTTGTTCTGCGCGGTCAGGCCACGGGTGCCGATCTGCGCCATCAGCACCAGCATCCACAGCAGGCCTGCGGATACGTGCAGGCCGTGCATGCCGACCAGGGTGAAGAAGGACGACAGGAAGGCGCTGCGGCTCGGGCCGAAGCCTTCGACGATCAGGTGATGGAACTCATTGAGTTCCATACCGATGAACGCGGCGCCGCAGAGGAAGGTCACGCCCAGCCAGGCGATGGCCTTGCCCTTGGCGCCCTTGTGCGCGGCCAGCATGGCCAGGCCGTAGGTGCAGGAGGAGATCAGCAGGATCGCGGTTTCGACGGCCACGTAGGGCAGTTCGAAGATGTCCTTGCCGCTCGGGCCGCCGGCCGTGTGGTTGACCAGCACGGCGTAGGTGGCGAAGACGCTCGCGAACAGGATGCAGTCGGTCATCAGGTACAGCCAGAAGCCGAATACCGCCATGCCGCCGCTGTCGTGGGCGTGATCGTGGTCATGCGCCGCTTCGTGCGTATCGACCAGGTGTTGATTCAGTACTGCCGTAGACATCGCTTATACCTGCGCAGTGGCGAGTTTCTGGAAGTTGGCGTTTTCGATGCGCTCGATCTCATCCGGCTGGACGTAGTAGTCCAGGTCGGTGACGTAGCTGCGCACGATGACCGAGGCGATCATGCCGACGAAGCCGACACCCACCAGCCACCAGATGTGCCAGATGGCGGCGAAGCCGAAGATGAAGGCGAACAGCGCGATGGAGAAACCAGCGGCGGTGTTCTTCGGCATGTGGATCGGGGCATAGGCCGGCAGGCGGCGGTACGCGGTACCGGTCTGCTTCATGTCGTGGAACGCGTCGATGTCGTTCACGTGCGGCAGCTCGGCGAAGTTGTAGTACGGCGGCGGCGAGGAAGTGGACCACTCCAGGGTACGGCCGCCCCACGGGTCGCCGGTCACGTCGGCCAGGGCCTTGCGGTTCTTGATCGAGACGAACAGCTGGATCAGCTGGCAGGCGATGCCCAGGAAGATCAGCACGGCACCGAAGAACGCAACCACCAGGTACGGCTTCCACATCGGGTTGTCGTAGTGGTTCAGGCGACGGGTCATGCCCATGAAGCCGAGGATGTACAGCGGCATGAAGGCCATGTAGAAGCCGACCAGCCAGCACCAGAAGGAACGCTTGCCCCACTTCTCGTCCAGGGTGAAGCCGAAGGCTTTCGGGAACCAGAAGACAAAGCCGGCCAGGTAGCCGAACACCGCACCACCGATGATGGTGTTGTGGAAGTGAGCGATCAGGAACAGGCTGTTGTGCAGCAGGTAGTCAGCACCCGGAATGGCCAGCAGAACGCCGGTCATGCCACCGATGGTGAAGGTGACGATGAAGCCCAGGGTCCACAGGATCGGGGTGTTGAAGCGCAGGCGGCCACGGTAGATGGTGAACAGCCAGTTGAACAGCTTCACCCCGGTCGGGATGGAGATCAGCATGGTCGCAACGCCGAAGAAGCCGTTGACGTCGCCGCCCGAACCCATGGTGAAGAAGTGGTGCAGCCACACGGTGAAGCCGAGGAAGGTGATCGCGGCGCTCGCCCACACCATCGAGGTGTAGCCGAACATGCGCTTGCCGGCGAAGGTCGCGGTGACTTCGGAGAAGATACCGAAGGCCGGCAGGATCAGGATGTACACCTCAGGATGGCCCCAGGCCCAGAAGAGGTTGATGTACATCATGGCGTTGCCGCCCAGCTCGTTGGTGAAGAAGTGCATGTCGAAGTAACGGTCCAGCGACAGCAGGCCCAGGGCCGCGGTCAGGATCGGGAACGACGCAACGATCAGGATGTTGGCGAAGGTGCAGGTCCAGGTGAAGATCGGCATCTGCATCAGCTTCATGCCGGGGGTACGCATCTTGAACACGGTCACCAGGAAGTTGATACCCGTGAGCAAGGTACCCATACCCGATATCTGTAGCGCCCAGATGTAGTAGTCCACACCCACGCCCGGGCTGTAGGCCAGCTCGGACAGCGGCGGGTAGGCGACCCAGCCGGTACGGGCGAATTCGCCCAGGCCCAGCGAGACGTTCACCAGCATGGCGCTGACGACCAGCAGCCAGAAGCTCAGCGAGTTCAGGAAGGGGAACGCCACGTCGCGCGCGCCGATCTGCAGCGGCACGGCCAGGTTCATCAGGCCGGTCATGAAGGGCATGGCCATGAAGATGATCATGATCACGCCGTGGGCGGTGAAGATCTGGTCGTAGTGTTCCGGCGGCAGGTAGCCGTGGTTGGCGCCTTCAGCCAGCGCGAGCTGGCCGCGCATCATGATGGCGTCGGCGAAGCCGCGCAGCAGCATGACCAGGGCGACGATGATGTACATCACGCCGATCTTCTTGTGGTCGATGGACGTCAGCCACTCGGTCCACAGGTAGGTCCACTTGCGGTAGTAGGTGATCGCGCCGAACACGCCGAGGCCCAACAGGGCGACGACGGCCAGCGTGATGACGATGATCGGCTCGTGATACGGCACGGCCGACAGAGTCAGTTTCCCGAACATCTGTGCTTACTCCTGGCTCGGATTCATTTGCATGCCCGGCATGTTGCTCATGTCGTGGCCCGCCATGGCGGTCTCGTCATGGGCAGCGTCGCCGTGCTCGCCGTTGGCCTGCTCTTCTTTGAGCTTGTGGGCCTTGGCCATCTCGTGGCCGGCGTGTTCCCACTTGTTCAGCACGCTGGAGAACAGCTCGGGGCTGACGGTGGAGAAGTAGGTCGCGGGGACGTTTTCGGTCGGCTTCACCAGCTCCGGGTACTGATCCAGGTTGAGGGTCTGCGGCGAGGCCTTGACCTTCGCAACCCACTCCTGGAAGCCCTGCTCGGAGGTGGAGATGGCCTTGAACTTCATGCCCGAGAAGCCGCCGCCGCTGTAGTTCGCGGAGATGCCGTCGAACACGCCTTCTTCGTTGGCGATCAGGTGCAGCTTGGTCATCATTCCGGCCATGGAGTAGATCTGGCTACCCAGTTGCGGAATGAAGAAGGAGTTCATCACCGAATCCGAGGTGATCTGGAAGTTCACCGGGGTGTCTTTCGGGAAAGCGATTTCGTTGACGGTGGCGATACCCTGTTCCGGGTAGATGAACAGCCACTTCCAGTCCAGCGAGATGGCCTGGATGGTCACCGGCTTGACCTCGGAGTCCAGCGGACGATACGGGTCCAGCTTGTGGGTGCTCTCCCAGGTGATCCAGCCGAGCGCGGCGATGATCAGGCAGGGAACCAGCCATACCACCAGCTCGATCTTGGTCGAGTGGGACCAGTCCGGCATGTAGGTGGCCTTGGTGTTCGAAGCCCGGTATTTCCAGGCGAACGCGAAGGTCATCAGGATGACCGGCACCACCACGATCAGCATCAGCAGGGTTGCCGTGATGATCAGGGACTTCTCGTCGGCGCCGACCTGCCCTTTCGGGTCGAACAGCGCCATGTTGCAACCACCGAGCATCAGCATCGGCAGCCACGCAAGTCTCTTCAAAATTCCTGTGTACTGCTCTTTTTTCATCTTGCGGCCTTAGTGGATGAAAATCGCTTCACCGCCCATGAGCCTTCGCCACACACGCTCGACGACTCGTTACCCGCGACTTTTCCAAGCCGCCTGCCAGGGCTGTCATGGGTTCACGAACGCGGCCGCAAGGATTCCGGGCAAAGGGAAGTCGCCCGGTCTTCGCGATGCGAAACCGATTTCGTCAGCTGATTCGTTCCGTGATTATTCAGCGTGTGGTGTCTGGACTGGCGGCTCGTTAGAGCACGCGCGTCGCACACCGGATGCACGAGCGGATTGCCCGACTCGTCTTATGACAGGAGCCCACCGATGGCAGCCCCCTGTTGTTATGCCGCTGCACCGAAGGGTGAGCACTGGCCATGATCTACGTCAGTGCGACTCAGCGATTTGGGGGTAGGAAATGGACGGCGCGTATTACAAAGCATTTCAGAAATGCCTTTCAAGGCCCCGGCCTTTCATTTTTAACAAGATATTTTCTCAGTCTGAGAAACAGTCTCAGCCCGAATTGCTCAGAAAACGAACAATTCACCTGCATTGCGCAGGTGATTTTCGGCCTTTCAAGCCCTCACTCGCTCCTCCCATGAAAATGTGTCAGATCCATGAAGCATGCGACTTTCAGCGGCTCGACGAAGCCCTCGAAAAGACCGTTGAAGCGTCGGGCAAAACGCTTGCCATGATGCCGATCAAGAGTCTTTTCGAAACCCGGGAGCCCACCCTGCGCACGCTGCGACACATCGACGCATAGCAGCATTTGCAAGCGGTAAAGTGGTTCAAATCGTGACGGTCGTGCCAGGATCTGCAGGCAGAAACGGGGGCACTTCAAGCACTTGGACTACGGCGAAGAATGAGGGAGGATCAGGATTGTTGCGGGCAAAGAAAAAGCCCGCTGCCTCATTGAGGCCAGCGGGCTTTTTTGTGGCTCCCGAAGGTGCCAAATATGGTGGGTCGTGTAGGATTCGAACCTACGACCAATTGGTTAAAAGCCAACTGCTCTACCGACTGAGCTAACGACCCAAATTTTGGTCGGGGTAGAGAGATTCGAACTCCCGACATCCTGCTCCCAAAGCAGGCGCGCTACCGGACTGCGCTATACCCCGCTTGGAAGTTGGCTCCGCGACCTGGACTCGAACCAGGGACCCAATGATTAACAGTCATTTGCTCTACCGACTGAGCTATCGCGGAACGACGAGCCTTCCAATCTCCTCTACTGATCTTCCGGCTTCACCGGAATCCCGTATCAGAGGCGCGCCATTTTACGTATATCGAAACGGCTGTCAACACTCTGATCCAAAAAGTTTTTCTCTGCTTTGCATGGAGGCAGGCGCATTGCTATATCTGCATGAATAACAGGTGTGATCACCACGGGTGTAACGGGCCGGTCACGGACAGGAAGAGCATGAGCACCAAGGACACCCCTCCACCCTCGTCGATCGCCAATCGCGTCATCCAGCCGCGGTTCGGCGAGTTGATGCAAGCCTGTCGGCAAATGGCGATGAACCGCCTGGCCGAATTGCTCGGCAACGTCTTTTCCCAGATCGACGACACACTGTTCGAATGCGCCGAGAAGGCCGAGAACAATCAGGTCCAGGCTCTGTTCTTCGACGCCATGCGGCATATCCGCAAGGAGCGGCCGGCGCTGGAGCGCTTCTACCACCAGCGGATCGCACAGGGGCTGAGCGATTTCCTCGAAGGCAAGTTGCCGGCGGACAACCCCTATGACGAGCTGGACGCTGATCGGCTGACGCTGATCGAACACGATGAATATGAAGAGACCCTGCTCATCATCAATATGGTGAACCAGGTGAAGGCGCAGTGCGTTCAGCCTCTGTTCGCGCTGGGCCAGCGCCTGGCGCTGCTCAACAACGGCAGCAGGATCGGCGAGGACCGCAATCCCTTCGGTCCCCAGGCCATCGCCCGGGCCTACAGCGAGACACTGGCGCAGGCCGCCTTTCCCCTGCGCGTCAAAACCATCCTTTATGTGCTGTTCGATCAACAGGTGATGCAGCACCTGGCACCGCTCTACGATCAGCTCAACCAGCGCCTGATCGACGCCGGCATCCTGCCGAACCTCAAGTACCAGGCGCCCGAAAAGCCCCCCGCCCCGAAACCACGCCCCACCCCGCCCGAGCAGGGCGACGCGGCCCCCGACGGCGCCGCGCCCTTGCAGCCTCACCATTACAAGGCCAGCGACCTGCCGGAGCTCCCGCCCAGCGACCGCACCGCGTTGTTCGGCGGCCTTGCGGTCCTGCTGGCCGAGCTCCGCCGACGCGGCAACAAGGCAACGCTGTTCGGCAACAGCCACAGCATCGTCAGCTTCGGCCCTCCCACCGAGGCCGCCACCACGACCTACAGCGCCAGCGAGCTGCTCGAAGCGCTGAATCGTCTGCAGCGCGAGTCGGCCCAGGAACTGGCCCAGCGCATGCGCCAGCCACAGCCGGTGGACGCCCTGAAGGCTGATCTGCAGCGCGAGCTGGAGGCTGGCGCCGAACGTCCCGGTACGACCCGCCTGACCGATCAGGAAGCCGATGTCATCGACCTGGTGGGCATGGTCTTCGACTTCATCCTCGACGACGAAAACCTGCCCGACAGTTGCAAGACCACCCTCTCCCACCTGCACACGCCTTATCTGAAGGTCGCCCTGCAGGACAAGCAATTGTTTACCCAGCACCACCATCCGGCGCGCAAGCTGCTCAACGCCATGGCCCAGGCCGGGGTGATCTATGGCGGGGAAGATGAGGAGCGCAGCCTGCTGGCAAAGATGCACTGGGTCGTGGAGCGCGTGATCCAGGACTTCGTCGGCGACCTCGGCCTGTTCGATGCGCTGCTCGGCGAGTTCAATGAATTCGTTGCCAACCTGCGGCAGAAGGTGGAGCTGCGCGAACGCCGCGCCATGGAGGCGGCGCGCGGCCGCGACCGCCTGCTGGCTGCGCGCGAGCAGGCACTGGCAGCCATTGCCTCGATCACCGGGGGCCGCGACCTGCCGCCGCTGGTGCGCAACTTCCTCGAATTGAGCTGGTGCGACGCGCTGACCTTCATTTCACTGCGCGCTGGCGAACACAGCGACGAGTGGAAGCGCGCCTGCAAGGTGGGAGAGCAACTGGCCTGGAGCGTCACCCCGCTGGATGAGGCGGGGCGCGAGCATCTGCAGGCGCTGCGCCTGGGCATGCTGGACGAGCTGCGCAAGGGGCTGGAGCTGCTCGGTGGCTACCATGAGGATGGCATCCATCGCCTGCTGCAGGATCTGGTCGCCTGCCAGTACGCGATCCAGTCCCAGCAGCCGCAGGTCGCAGCGCAGTTCAAGCAGGATCTGCCGGAAAGCCCTCTGGGCGTCATGCTCGGCGCGGAAGTCCACAACCTCGACCGCAACGCCGGCGAGCCGCTGTCCGAGCGCGCGCGCGAATTGATCAAGGAACTGGCGCAGGTGGAGTTCGGCACCTGGTTCGAATTCAGCGATGTCACGCCGGTCCGCCGGCTCAAGCTGTCGTGGTTCAGCCCGACCACGCGCAACTATATGTTCGTCGATCACACCGGGCAGCGCGTCGCCGTCAAACCGTTAGTGCAGTTGGCGCGGGACATGGAGGCGGGCAAGGTTCGCCTGGCCCCGACGGATTACACCATTCCCCTGATGGATCGCGCGCTGAATACGGTCTACCGGGTCCTGCAACGCATCACCGGGCGCCCCCCGGCACAGAACTGAGGAGCACTCGATGAGCGAGCGTCGCCAGCACGACCGGCACCAGACCGGGCTGACCGTGGAGGTCTTCGACCGCCACTCCGGGCGCAGCCTCGGACGTCTCGCCGACCTGTCCAGCGAGGGTTTCATGCTCTGCGGCGTGGACGTACCGAACGTCGATTCGGTCTGGGCCTGCCGGCTGATCCCGCAGCCGCCGCTGGATGGGATCGGGGAGATCCAGCTGGGCGCCGACTGCCTGTGGAGCCGTGGCGGCAACGACGGGCAACTGGGCTGGGCGGGTTTCCACATCATCGACATCGCCGAGGACCAGGCCGAGGTGCTGGAGCGCCTGCTCAGCCTGCTGGCCGAGGCCCGCGAAAACCGCTGAGCCGACGCTGGAAGGTTCGCGAGCAAGCTCGCTCCTACAGGTCAGCCCCTACGCCCCGGTTTCAGGGAAGCGACAAGTCACCGTTCGTAGGAGCGAGCTTGCTCGCGAACAGCTCCTGAATACAGACATGAAAAAGCCCCGCAATGCGGGGCTTTTTCATGGACCTGTGGATCAGGAGAAGACGATCTCGTCGTTCTCCACCTTGGCGTGGATCTTCGCGCCCGGCAGGAACTTGCCCGCCAGGATCAGTTGCGCCAGCGGGTTCTCGATCCAGCGCTGGATCGCACGCTTGAGCGGGCGGGCACCATAGACCGGATCGAAGCCGACCGCGATCAGCTTGTCCATGGCCTCGTTGCTCAGCTCCAGGCTCAGCTCGCGCTCCGCCAGGCGCTTGCGCAGGCGGCCCATCTGGATCTGGGCGATGCCGGCGATCTGCTCGCGGGCCAGCGGTTCGAAGACCACCACTTCGTCGATCCGGTTGATGAACTCCGGCCGGAAGTGCGCATTGACGGCATCCATCACCGCCGCACGCTGGGCCTCACGGTCGCCGACCAGCTCCTGGATCTGCGCCGAACCGAGGTTCGAGGTCATCACGATCACGGTGTTGCGGAAGTCCACGGTGCGCCCGTGGCTGTCGGTCAGGCGGCCGTCTTCGAGCACCTGCAGCAGGACGTTGAAGACATCCGGGTGGGCTTTCTCCACCTCGTCCATCAGTACCACGGAGTACGGCTTGCGACGCACGGCCTCGGTCAGGTAGCCACCCTCTTCATAGCCGACGTAGCCCGGAGGCGCGCCGATCAGGCGAGCCACGGAGTGCTTCTCCATGAACTCGGACATGTCGATGCGCACCAGCGCTTCCTCGGTGTCGAAGAGGAACTCGGCCAGGGCCTTGCACAGCTCGGTCTTGCCCACCCCGGTCGGGCCGAGGAAGAGGAAGGAGCCGCTCGGGCGATTCGGGTCGGCGAGGCCCGCGCGGGAGCGGCGCACGGCGTTGGCCACGGCCACTACGGCTTCGTTCTGGCCAATGACGCGCTTGTGCAGCTCTTCTTCCATGCGCAGCAGCTTCTCGCGCTCGCCTTCGAGCATCTTGGACACCGGGATGCCAGTCCACTTGGACACGACCTCGGCGATTTCCTCGTCGGTCACCTTGTTGCGCAGCAACTGGTTCTCGGTCTTGCCGTGCTGGTCGACCATCTGCAGACTGCGTTCCAGGTCCGGAATGGTCTGGTACTGGATGCGCGCCATGGTTTCCAGGTCGCCCTTGCGCCGGGCCGCTTCCATTTCCTGCTTGGCCTGCTCGATCTTCTGCTGGATCTGCGCGGAGCCCTGGACTTCGGCTTTCTCCGATTTCCAGATTTCCTCCAGATCGGCGTACTCGCGTTCGAGCTTGGCGATGTCTTCTTCCAGCTTGGCGAGGCGCTTCTTGGTGGCCTCGTCGTCTTCCTTCTTCAGCGCTTCGCGCTCGATCTTCAGCTGGATCAGGCGGCGATCCAGACGATCAAGCTCCTCCGGCTTGGAGTCGATCTCCATGCGGATGCGGCTGGCGGCTTCGTCGATCAGGTCGATGGCCTTGTCCGGCAGCTGGCGGTCGGTGATGTAGCGGTGGCTGAGCTTGGCCGCGGCGATGATCGCGCCGTCGGTGATGGTGACACCGTGGTGCACCTCGTAGCGCTCTTTCAGGCCACGCAGGATGGCGATGGTGTCTTCCTCGCTCGGCTCGTCCACCAGCACCTTCTGGAAGCGGCGCTCCAGGGCGGCGTCCTTCTCGATGTACTGGCGGTATTCGTCCAGGGTGGTGGCACCCACGCAGTGCAGTTCGCCACGGGCCAGGGCCGGCTTGAGCATGTTGCCGGCATCCATGGCGCCCTCGGCCTTGCCGGCGCCAACCATGGTGTGCAGTTCGTCGATGAACAGGATGATCCGGCCTTCCTGCTTGGACAGTTCATTGAGGACGGCTTTCAGGCGCTCCTCGAACTCGCCGCGGAACTTGGCGCCGGCGATCAGCGCGCCCATGTCCAGCGCCAGCAGGCGCTTGTCCTTCAGGCCGTCGGGTACTTCGCCGTTGACGATACGCTGGGCCAGGCCCTCAACGATGGCGGTCTTGCCCACGCCGGGCTCGCCGATCAGCACGGGGTTGTTCTTGGTGCGGCGCTGCAGGACCTGGATGGTCCGGCGGATTTCGTCGTCACGGCCGATCACCGGGTCGAGCTTGCCGTCCTCGGCGCGCTTGGTCATGTCGACGGTGTACTTGTCCAGCGCCTGGCGCGACTCCTCGGCGTTCGGGTCATTGACCGCTTCGCCGCCGCGCAGGTTGGCCACGGCGTTTTCCAGGGCTTTCTTGGACACGCCCTGGCTGCCCAGCAGCTTGCCGAGCTTGGTGCTGTCGTCCATGGCGGCGAGCAGCACCAGTTCGCTGGAGATGAACTGGTCGCCCTTCTGCTGGGCCAGACGGTCGGCCTGGTTGAGCAGGCGCGCCAGGTCCTGCGACAGGTTCACGTCGCCAGTGGGGCTCTGGATTTTCGGCAGCGCGTCCATCTCTTTATTGAGAGCCGTACGCAGGGCCGGGATATCGAAGCCGACCTGCATCAGCAGGGGCTTGATCGAACCACCCTGCTGCTCCAGCAGGGCGGAGATCAGGTGCACCGGCTCGATGGCCGGGTGGTCATGTCCAACGGCCAGGGACTGGGCATCGGAGAGGGCAAGCTGGAGCTTGCTGGTCAAACGGTCGATTCGCATGGGGGTCGTCCTTCCTTCTCTATAGCGGGCCGGAGCGATGAGTGCCCCTGGTCACGACAAAGCCCGCCGGGATGCCAGATAGATAAGGACGATTTTGGCCGGTTCAAGCCATTTGGCCATGACACCCGTCAGATGATGCTGTCGAAATGAGCGTAGGAGCGGACTCTGTCCGCGATAGCCTCTGTCGCGAGGCGGACCTATCGCGGACGAAGTCCGCTCCTACGAATAAGGCGTCAGGCCAGCCAGACCAGGCTGGCCAGGCGGCCGGTGCGGGAGCTGCGGCGGTAGGAATAGAAGCGCTCGGTATCGGTGAAGGTGCACAGCCCGCCACCGTAGACCGCCGTCACGCCCTTGGCGGCGAGGCGGATGCGCGCCAGCTCATAGATGTCGGCCATGAACTTGCCGGCATTGGCGCTGGGTACAAACGCGCGCGCAGCCTCGGCGTGATCCGCCAGGAAGGCTTCGCGCACTTCCGGACCGACTTCGAAGGCCCGCGGGCCGATGGACGGGCCAAGCCAGACCAGCAGCTCGCCCGGTGCAACACCCATGGCGTCCACGGTTGCCTCCAGCACGCCACCGGCCAGCCCGCGCCAGCCGGCGTGGGCAGCGGCAACGCGGGTACCGGCGCGGTCGCAGAACAGGGCGGGCAGGCAGTCAGCCGTCATGATGGTGCAGGCGACGCCGGGCGTCTTGCTCCAGCTGGCGTCAGCGGTGGCGACGACGGACGGATCGGCTTCGACCACATCGATGCCATGTACCTGGCTCAGCCAGGCAGGCTGGCAACCCAGCTCGGCGGTCAGGCGCCGACGGTTCTCGGCGACCGCCGCCGGCTCGTCGCCAACATGGTCGCCCAGGTTGAAGCTGTCGAAAGGTTCCGCGCTGACGCCGCCAGCCCGCGTGGTCACGCAGGCGCGGACGTTCGCCGGCGCAGGCCAGTCGGGCGTCAGCCAGGGGTTCATACGAAGGACTCGTTATCCTGCCGCAGCAGGCTCAGCAGCCAGGTGAAGTCATCCGGCAACGGCGACTCCCACTTCATGCGCACGTTGGTGGCCGGGTGGTCCAGCTCCAGGAAGCGCGCATGCAGGGCCTGGCGCGGGAAGTCGCGCAGGGACTCGATCAGGGTCGGGCTGGCACCCGGCGGAATGCGGAAACGCCCGCCGTAGGTGGGGTCGCCCACCAGCGGATGGCCGATATGCGTCATATGCACGCGGATCTGGTGGGTTCGGCCGGTTTCCAGCTTCACCCGCACGTGCGTGTGGGCGCGGAAGCGATCGAGCACACGGTAATGGCTGACGGCGACCTTGCCGGCATCCACCACGGCCATCTTCTGCCGCTGTACACCGTGACGGCCGATCGGCGCATCGACGGTGCCGCCGGCGACGATCACGCCAGTAACGATGGCCTCGTAGATCCGACTGACGGTACGGGCCTGCAGCTGCGCGACCAGGTTGGTGTGGGCTTCGAGGGTCTTGGCCACCACCATCAGACCGGTGGTGTCCTTGTCCAGGCGGTGCACGATGCCTGCGCGCGGCACATTGGCCAGGTGCGGCACATGGTGCAGCAGCGCGTTGAGCAGGGTGCCGTCCTGATGGCCGGCGGCGGGGTGAACCACCAGGCCGGTCGGCTTGTCGATGACCAGGATGTGGTCATCTTCATAGACGATGTCCAGCTCGATGTCCTGGGCCTTCCACTCGCCCTGGGCTTCCAGCTCCACCTGAAGTTCCAGGCGCGAGCCGGCGTGAACGGTGTCACGCGGGCGCAGCACGCTGCCGTCGACGGTCAGGCGACCGTCCTTGATCCAGCCGGCCAGGCGCGAGCGGGAATGATCGGAGAAGAGCTGTGCGGCGACCTGGTCGAGACGCTGACCACCGAGGTCGAACGGCACTTCTGCCGCGAGTTGGATGATATCGGACATGGCGGGACACGAAGGGCGCGCGGCCTTTTGGTTCGGCTGCACGCTGTGGTTAAATACGGGGCCTTTGTCCCAGGGTAACCCCCTGGGGCGCCAATCATAACAGACGGTTGCGGCCGCGACAGCCGACCGTCCAGGGACGCAAGCCGCCATGCAAGTGAAACACCTGCTGCTGATCGCCACCCTCGCCTTCGTTACCGCCTGTTCTTCCAAGGGCGACAAGGTGGATGAGAACCTGAGCGAAAGCCAGCTGTACCAGCAGGCACAGCACGATCTTGACACCAAGAGCTACACCAACGCCGTATCCAAGCTGAAGGCGCTGGAGTCCCGCTATCCGTTCGGTCGCTATGCGGAACAGGCCCAGTTGGAACTGATCTACGCCAACTACAAGAACATGGAGCCTGAAGCGGCGCGTTCCGCCGCCGAGCGCTTCATCCGCCTGCACCCGCAGCATCCCAACGTCGATTACGCCTACTACCTCAAGGGCCTGGCCTCCTTCGACCAGGACCGTGGCCTGCTGGCGCGCTTCCTGCCGCTGGACATGACCAAGCGCGACCCGGGCGCTGCCCGTGACTCCTTCAACGAGTTCGCCCAGCTGGTCAGCCGCTTCCCGAACAGCCGTTACGCACCGGACGCCAAGGCGCGCATGATCTACCTGCGCAACCTGCTGGCCGCCTACGAAGTGCACGTCGGCCACTACTACCTCAAGCGCCAGGCCTATGTCGCCGCCGCCAACCGTGGCCGCTACGTGGTGGAAAACTTCCAGGAAACCCCGGCCGTCGGCGATGGCCTGGCGATCATGGTCGAGGCCTACCAGCGCCTGGGCATGAACGACCTGGCCGACACCAGCCTGGAAACCCTGAAGCTGAACTACCCGGACAACCCGAGCCTGAAGGACGGGCAGTTCGTTCCGCGTGAAGACGAGGCCGACAACCGCTCCTGGCTGGCCAAGGCGACCCTGGGCCTGATCGAGACCAACGACGCCCCGCCGCACATGGAAACCCAGGCGAGCAAGGACGTCATCAAGCAGTACGAAGACGCCGAGCAGCAGATTCCGGCGGAGCTCAAGCCGGAGAACCAGTCGGACGTGCAGGAAGAACAGCACGAGTCCGAAGGCAACGCTGGCGGCAGCGACCGCTCCTGGTTCAGCTACATGACCTTCGGCATCTTCGACTAAGTAACGCGGATGCGATGAACAAGGGAGGCTTCGGCCTCCCTTTTTCGTGGGTGATCGTCCGTCGGCGCGGACCACGTCTCTGTGCGCGACCGCACGCCTTGGATACACTGCGGCTCTCTATGGAATAAGGGAACGCCATGACCCGCCTGCTGTTCTGGATTCTACTGTTCGCACTCGGCTGGTGGCTGTGGCGCAAGGCCACCCGCCCTGCCCGCCCCAGCGCACCGGAACCCCGCGAGGAGCAGACCGTGCCCATGGTGCGCTGTGCCCAGTGCGGGGTGCACGTCCCGCGCGGCAATGCGCTGCAGGACGAGAGCAACTGGTACTGCAGCCGTGCTCATCTCGAGCAGGACCGTGCAGACCGTGGCCACTGAGGACATTTCGCTCACCGGGCAGGGACGGCGCGTCCTGCGCCTGTATCACCTGTACCGCCTGACCATCGGCCTGGTGCTGGTACTGCTGATTTCCAGCAACCTTGACGGTGAAATCCTCAAGCCCGCCCAGTCCGAGCTGTTCCACCTCGGCTGCTGGACCTACCTGGTGGTCAACATCCTGATCGCCGTCCTGATGCCAACGCCCCGGCAACTGCTGGCCCTGTTCATCCTGGCGGCCCTGGATGTACTGATGCTCAGCGGGCTGTTCTATGCCGCCGGCGGTATTCCCAGCGGCATCGGCACGCTGATGGTGGTCGCCGTCGCCATCGCCAACATCCTGCTGCGTGGCCGGATAGGCCTGCTGATCGCCGCCCTGGCGTCCATCGCCCTGATCTACCTGACGTTCTACCTGAGCCTCACTCAGACCATCGCCTTCAACCACTACGTACAGGCCGGCAGCCTGGGAGCCCTGTGCTTTGCCTCTGCGCTGCTGATCCAGGCACTGGCACGCCGCCAGCAGGTCATCGAAAACATCGCCGAGCAGCGCGCCACCACGGTGGCCAACCTCGAAGAGCTCAATGCCCTGATCCTCCAGCGCATGCGCACCGGCATCCTGGTGCTGGACGACCAGCAACGCGTGCTGCTGGCCAACCAGAGTGCCACCACCCTGCTCGGTGGTCAGGAACTGACCGGGCAGCCGCTGGCCGAGCACAGCCCGGCGCTGCTGAACAGCCTGCGGCTGTGGCAACAGAACCCCGCCCTGCGCCCGCCCAGCCTGCAGCCACACGACACCGCCCCCAGCGTGCAGCCCGCCTTCATTCCCCTGCACCGCGGCAGCGAACAGCACACCCTGATGTTCCTCGAAGACATCTCGCAGATCGCCCAGCAGGCGCAGCAGCTCAAGCTGGCCTCGCTCGGCCGCCTGACCGCCGGCATTGCCCACGAAATCCGCAATCCCCTGGGCGCCATCAGCCACGCCGCGCAACTGCTGCTGGAATCCGAAGAACTCGACCCGCCGGACCGGCGACTCACACAGATCATCCAGGATCAGTCGCGGCGGATGAACCTGGTGATCGAGAATGTGCTGCAGCTGTCCCGCCGGCGCCAGGCCGAACCGCAACTGCTCGACCTGAAAGACTGGCTGCACCGCTTCGCCGGCGAACAGCACGAAGGGCTGCGCAATGGCGAGCAACTGCATGTGGAAACGGGGCCCGGCACCGTGCAGACGCGCATGGACCCCCACCAGCTGACGCAGGTGCTGACCAACCTGGTCCAGAATGGGTTACGGTACAGCGCCAAGAAGAACGCAACCGGCCAGGTGTGGCTGCGCCTGTTCCGCGACAGCGAAACCGACCTGCCGACCCTGGAAGTCCTCGACGATGGCCAGGGCATCGCGCCCGAACAGCGGGGGAAGCTGTTCGAGCCGTTCTTCACCACCGAAAGCAAGGGCACAGGCCTCGGGCTGTACATTTCCCGGGAACTCTGTGAAAGCAACCAGGCGCGCCTGGACTATAAAACGCGTGACGAAGGCGGCAGTTGCTTCCGCATCACCTTCGCCCATCCACGCAAACAAAGCTAAGAACACGCAAAGAGCATGAGCCGTCAAAAAGCCCTGATCGTCGATGACGAACCCGATATCCGCGAGCTGCTGGAGATCACCCTCGGCCGCATGAAGCTGGATACCCGCAGCGCCCGCAACGTCAAGGAAGCTCGCGAGTTCCTGGCCCGCGAGCCGTTCGACTTCTGCCTCACCGACATGCGCCTGCCCGACGGCACCGGCCTGGACCTGGTGCACTACATCCAGCAGCGCCATCCGCAGACGCCGGTGGCAATGATCACCGCCTTCGGCAGCCTGGACACCGCGGTGCAGGCGCTCAAGGCCGGCGCCTTCGACTTCCTGACCAAGCCGGTCGACCTCGGGCGCCTGCGTGAACTGGTCGCCACGGCGCTGCGCCTGCGCTTCCCCGATGCGCAAGAGGCCCCGGTGGACAATCGCCTGCTGGGCGATTCGCCACCCATGCGGCAGATGCGCAACCAGATCGCCAAGCTGGCGCGCAGCCAGGCGCCGGTCTACATCAGTGGCGAATCCGGCAGCGGCAAGGAGCTGGTGGCGCGCCTGATTCATGAACAGGGTCCGCGCGCGAATATCGCCTTCGTTCCGGTGAACTGCGGGGCGATTCCCTCCGAGCTGATGGAAAGCGAGTTCTTCGGCCACAAGAAAGGCAGCTTCACCGGCGCCGTGGAAGACAAGCAGGGCCTGTTCCAGGCCGCCAACGGCGGCACCCTGTTCCTCGACGAAGTGGCCGACCTGCCGCTGCCCATGCAGGTCAAGCTGCTGCGCGCGATCCAGGAAAAGGCCGTGCGCGCCGTCGGCGGCCAACAGGAAAACGCGGTGGACGTGCGTATCCTCTGCGCGACCCACAAGGACCTCGCGGCGGAAGTTGCCGCCGGCCGCTTCCGCCAGGACCTCTACTACCGGCTGAATGTCATCGAGCTGCGCGTGCCACCGCTGCGCGAGCGCCGCGAGGACATTCCGCTGCTCACCGAACGCGTACTCCAGCGCCTGGCCGGCGATGCCGGTCTGCCCGTGGCAACCGTCAGCCCGGACGCCGTGGAGAAGCTCAAGAGCTATCGCTTCCCCGGCAACGTTCGCGAACTGGAGAACATGCTCGAGCGCGCCTACACGCTGTGCGAGAACGATGTGATCCAGCCGCACGACCTGCGCCTGGCCGAGACCAGCTCGGGCGGCGACAGTGGCGGACAGGCGAGTCTGGCGCAGATCGACAATCTCGAGGACTACCTTGAAGACATCGAGCGCAAGCTGATCATGCAGGCCCTCGAAGAAACCCGCTGGAACCGCACCGCGGCAGCGCAGCGCCTTGGCCTCACCTTCCGCTCGATGCGCTATCGGCTGAAGAAGCTGGGGATCGACTGAGAAAGACTCGTCGCAGGATCGCGGACGGAGTCCGCTCCTGCGAGAGCGACATCGTGCATTCCCCGTAGGAGCGGACTTTGTCCGCGGTTGGCGGGCGTGGCCCGCTCCTACGGATCAATCCAGCGTCGTTGCCACCAGGCGCCCTTCCGGTGCATAAGGCGCGGCTTCGATGATCGGCGGGCGCTGCTGCATCAGGTCCGCCAACAACTGGCAGGACGCCGGCGCCAGCACCAGGCCGTTGCGGTAATGCCCGGTGTTCAGCCACAGGCTGCGATGACCCGGCACCTCGCCAATGAACGGAATGCCTTGCGGCGAGCCCGGACGCAGGCCCGCCCAGTGCTTGATCGGCTCCTGCTCCGCCAGCGCCGGGAGCAGCTCCTCCGCCGATGCGCACAGGCTGGCCAGCGCTTCGGCGGACGGTGTCTTGTCGAAGCCCGCATGTTCCAGGGTACTACCTACCAGGATGTGGCCGTCGCGCCGGGGAATCGCATAGCGTCCCTCGGCCAGGACCATACTGGAGAGGAAATCAGGCGCGCAGCGGTACAGGATCATCTGTCCCTTCACCGGCTCGACCGGCAGCTCCAGCCCCAACTTCGCCAGCAGCTCGCCACTCCAGGCCCCCGCCGCCAGCACCACCGAATCCGCCGTGAAATCCCCCTGCACAGTGCGCACACCCTGTACCTGCTCCCCGGTCTGGAGGAAACCGGTCACCTCGACCTGCTCGCGTACGGAAACGTTGGGCATCCGCACCAGCGCTTCGCGCAGCGACCGGGCCAGGCGCGGATTGCGCACATTGGCGACGCCGGACATGTAGACCGCGCGATTGAAGCCCGGCCCCAGCGCGGGCACGGCGTCATGCACGGCGGCGATATCCACCTCCGACAGCGGACGTCCCTGGGCACGGGCCCAGGCCAGTGCTTCGTCCTGGTCGTCCAGATCCAGCCAGTACAGGCCGGTCACGTGCACTTCCGGGTCCACGCCGGTGTCCGCCAGAAGCCGCTGGCCAAGGCCCGGATAGAAGTCCTGCGACCAGTGCGCCAGATTGGCCACCGCCCGGCTGTAGCGCCAGGGATAGAGCGGCGAGACGATCCCGCCGCCGGCCCAGGAAGCCTCGCGCCCGGTTTCGCCGCGCTCCAGCAGGAGCACCTCGGCCCCGGCCTGCCCCAGGGTCCAGGCCGACAACAGGCCGACGACCCCGCCACCCACCACGATCACATCCGGCATACAACGCCCCACATCACTTACGGAAAACCAAAGGGAAATCGCCAGTCGCGCACTATACCGGGCAACGGGAATGACAGGGTGACGGGCGGCAACTACAGCCACGCCGGAAACGCCCTACAGCGGCATCAGCCTCATCGAACTGCTGGCGGCACTGGTATCGCCCTATCCCTATCAGCATCCGGGCTCGGGCGGCTACTTGACCAGCATCGCCTGCCGGTCACCACGACATCCGCCCAGTCCCCGGCAGTGTCGGCGTGCAGCAGAACCGCGCATTCCACGCCGAAGCCTCGCGACTTCGAAAAGAGCGCAATCGGTTACAAGATCATCATCGATCGTGCAGGCCGAATCCGAAACGAACGCGCCTCGAGCGGCACATTGTCCGTCCTGGGCTGTATATGAAGGGAGGTGAGACAGTTCTACAGGGAGGAGAAGAACGAGAAAGGGCGGCCCGCGAAGCAGGGCCGCCCTGTGACAGATGCATCAACGATCCACGTCGGTATTCCAGTACACCCGCTTGCGGGTTTCATCCGTTGTCGGCTTGATCTTGTTCGGATTCAGGCCCTGGCAGCCGATGCAGATGGTGATCACCTTGTCATCGGGATCCTTCACGACGATTGTGCTCAGGGTTGGGGCAATTGGCATGCCACCACCCGTGATCACTACTGAGCGATCCCGCTCACAGGACGAGCCATTGAACAGGCTCATCTGATAGCCCGTGGAGACACCGGGACGCGTGCACATCCCCACCTTCGCGCCGCCAGGCTGGAAGCTATTGAACAGCACGTCGCCACCGCCGATAACCGCCGGGTTCACGATCTGCTCTCCGCGCCCCGCCAGACTCATGTACCACCCGCGCTTGTCGCCCACCCCCGGGAGGACTCCCGGGGCAGTGCAGGCCGGCGCCGGGGTGGCATCGTTCATCAGACTGCCATCGAGGTTGACGGCCTGCGAGCTATCGTTCGCACTAGGGCTGCTGGGAGTGTCGAGGAACACATAGAAGCGATCATCCACGTCCTGCACATAGGGATAGTTGGTGATCAACGGGCGCTCGCGGTTACCTGATCCCAGGGCGACATAGACGCTGTTCTTGTAGGCTGCCACGGCCGGCGCATTGAGGAATCGCCGCCCGGCATTGTGGGTAAAGGCAATTTTCGGCATTGTCCAGGCAGCCTTGGCCAGGGGCGCCAGAGTGCTCGGGTCTACGAAGTTGAGCCGATACAGGTTGCCCGCGGCATCCGCGACATAGGCAAAGTCCGCATTGCCATCGAAATTGAGGTCAACGAGGCTGACGTCTGCAGGCACTGGGGCGTCGGTAGCGAAAAAGCCCAGTTTGTCGCCGGTAACGGCATCGAGCACATAAACGCCCTTGCCCTTTCCCGACGAGCAGTCAAAGGAAATCTGGTCAGGATCAAGGCAATTGTCATAACCCGCACCGAAGATCACGACCGAATTGCTCGGATTGGTCGTACCGCCCGCGTACCCCCTCAGCCTTGCCCCACGCGGTGTCGACCAGGTCTGGCCCATGTCGTCAAAACCAGTATCGCACCCTGCATCCGTGCATCCATGTCGCCACAGTAATGCCGGGGAGTCCGGGTTGGTCACGTTGAACGCATAGACCATGCGCCCTCCGCGCCTCATCGTCGGGTAGATATAGGCCAGATCGACCTGGTTGTTGCTGTTGTAATGGACAATCTGCCCCGCCGAGCCGTCAAAGAAATAGTCCTTCGGCGCCACCGGTGTGGTGCCGGTAGGCTGGTTCGGGAAGCTCACCAGCGGACTGTTGGCGTACAGGCGCTTGATCCTGCCGTAATGTTCGGGAGCGAGGAAAGTCCATTTCTCCGCGCCGTTCTCTGCACCCACCGCGCGGAACAGACCATCATTGCCGCCGTAATAGAGCACCGTACCGGTGGTGCCACCGTAGTTGATCGGCAGCGGTCGCGAGTGGATGACATCGCCGTGAATGCTGGGGCGGCTGATGGGGTTGGGAGCAGCGGGCAGGGTCTCCCCAACGCCGGCAATGCTCCCTTTCAGGTAGCCAAAGAGGGTGTCCTTGGTAACTGTGCTGTCCACATCGCTGGGGCCGAACATGCTTGATGTCATGGCAGTAAGAGCACCACTCGAAAGCGTCAATATGCTCCGATTGGCAATGGTACTTTTACGCGCAACCTGGGCCGCCCCGCCCTTCTCCACGAAATCACCATCGGGAATATCCGACCAGACGTTGATGGAGCTGAAGGCGGTATCGGTGCACTTGCTTCTGGGCGGCGGAGTAACGCCCAGGCCATTCCAGTAGCCTTGGGAGTCCGTACTCCAGTAACTTTGCGTACAGTCCTCGACAAAGCCCGTCGCCGTAGATACAGCCTTCCGGCCAACCGAATCGGCCAGATCGGGGACTCCGTTGAACAGGGCAATCTGATAACGCTTGAGATTGCCAAACCAGCGCGGCTTGGTTTGTTGATCAGGGCGGAACATACCGATGAAGACCTGGTTATCCTGCTGAGCGCGGTTGGTTGCGCTCAGCGGCAGGCTCACCGCAGCGAAGGTGGAACTGACCGACAGGATATCGGACAGCGCCGAGTTGAGTGAGCTGATCAGCTCCGCCTCACTGCGCGCGGCAAAGTAGTTGCCGCCACCTACGCCCTTGGAAGCACTCAGCATCAGCCCGGTATTGTCAGCGTTCTGCTGCGCATTGAAAACATCGATGGCATAGGTGATGACGGGCACCCGCTGAGTCACCAGGTCGCCGCTTTCATTCGGTGCCGTTACCGGCACACCGTAATTGAAGAGGAACTTGGTCCAGTCATCGAGGTTCCATGCAGCGCCGGAGGTGGAGTTTACGGTACCAGTGGGCGTGACGGTGGTACTGCCCGCCCGCTGCACGTCCAGATGGTATTTCTTGTTTGCGCAACTGTTGTCCTTCTTACCGGAGGGTGCAATACATGAACAGTTTTCCTGGCCGACACATAGCCCGGTACCGGTAGATTCAGCGGTCGTACACGCTGCTACCTCGGTATCGGCATAGCACTGCGCCGACTTGCCCAGTGTCTCCGGCGCGCCGGTCACCGTGGTAAACAGGGGAATGGGCAGCGCGGTCCCGGAGCCATCACCAGCCAGTTTGGCCGGGGTCGCATTCACCGCTTGGTAGAGCGCCCTCAGGGCAGCGCTGTTGGTGGCATTATCGGACGCGGGGCCGCTACTGTTGGGGTTGCTGATGAAAATAAG
The DNA here is from genome assembly GCF_050474425.1 of Pseudomonas sp. B1-22. Lineage (NCBI taxonomy): Bacteria > Pseudomonadati > Pseudomonadota > Gammaproteobacteria > Pseudomonadales > Pseudomonadaceae > Pseudomonas > Pseudomonas sp. B1-22. Next base: position 310,210 of record NZ_JBCHVH010000006.1, read on the forward strand.
GAATGTCTTCGCGCACACGCTGTCGGCTGCCAGCGGCGAGCGGAATGTCGAGTAGGCCGAGGTATAACCGTTTGCGTCCGCCTTGGAGGCAACTGTACCTTGGCCGGCGAAGCTCTGCTGGAAGCCGCCCAGGTAGTTGTAGAGGTCGTAGATCAAGTTGCCGTATGAGGTATTCGAGTTGCGCTTCTCGTCCGTAGAGTTGATACCGTTATAGATTTCGTCCAGCTTGGTATTCAATGTGGCCTGGCTGGACGTGGTCAGCTTCTGTAGTGCAAAACGAACGAAAGCACCGTCCTGATTGGCGTTTCCGCCGGTCGTGAACTCCAGCAAGCCAACGTTCAGCTTGTCGGTCTGCCCGGCCAGAGCACTGCGAATCGCCCGGACCTCGGACTGCCCCTGCTGCTGGCCGCCAGGCCACTTCTGGCTCTGCCGGGCCCAGTTGGAGGTGTTGTCGAGAACGAAGATGACATTGGGCAGGCTGGAGTCGGTGGTACCTCCCCTGACGAAGATGTCGATGTCCTCGGCCTTCGCCCCCACGAACGGAAAAGCCAGGGCGAGGATATAAACCGTCACACGAAGCGTCTTCAGCCAGGTATTCATGTAATTTTCCTCAACTATTTCGGGCAGGCCGTTTCGGCATCGTCGCTGCTCGCGCGAATGGCCACGCCTTGCCGAGTGACCGTTACTGCTGACGTCAGGTTGTCCGTGGCGGTTGCGCGAAGCTCCCAGACGGAGTTGACGCAGAGGGAGTCTTCCCGGTCCTGAATGAAACATCCCGCATCCGCGGGCTTGGACACGTCCAGTTCGGAGTTCTTGATTGGCAGCACGATCACACAGGACGGACGATCCACGACCACGGTGATGTCATTGACGCCGTCACCATTGACGTCATAGCACTTGGTATTCGCGTTGACGCATGAGTTGGCGAAGATGTTGCCCGGATTCTTGGTGAACAGGCTGGTGCTGATGGCCTCTTCCAGTGTCGCACTGGCCGCATTCTCGGCCAGCTCCCGACTCTCCAGGTTCTGTACGACCTTCAGGTTGGTCTGGGCAAGGTTGAAGCCCGCAACCGCCAACAGCGTGACCAGCAGCAACATGATCAACGCCACCGCCAGCACGGCGCCCCGTTGCCGATGTACGCCCCGATTGAAGCGGCTCATGGCGCCTGCCTCCGTCCCGAAACATTGTTCAAATACACGGTGGTGGAGTAGACCTCCCGCTTGTAGCCCGTAGCCCCCGTCGGCACGCTGTAACTGCTCCCACCCAGTTGATAGGTACGCCCATCGACATAACCGGGAGTCTTCTCCAAATTTCGCGCCACCAGCCAGATGCGGATAGCCACCACATCGGGCCACTGAGTGGCTGTCGGAGTCGCCGTGAATAGATCGACAGCGCCATCTCGCGCGACAGGAGCCGTATCCAGGCCATACTCGAAATGCAACTGCTCGATACCCTCAACCAGTTGAGTCGCGCCAGAATAAGCACCGTTGCCCAACTCAACCCGACTCAGTACATCCGCCCCCGAGATGAAATACACCCGGCTGAGCAATCGGTAGATGGGAGCCGCGGTGGTGCAGTCGCGTTTCTTGGCTGTCAGATCGGTGGCCGCGGTCTTCACCAGCGGCACACCCGGGTTCTGCGTTGCACAGGCCGAAACCTGCAGGTGGAAATAGCCTTCTGCAAAGGCATCGCACCCGCTGCTGCCCGTCGCGCAAGTGCTTGCGCGGCGAATCGCCAGATAGTCACTACCGGACTTGGCTGTCGAAATGCAGGCTGGCGCCGTGCCTGTAACCGAACCGCCTTGTACGGGCACACCCAGGGAGTCATCGATGTCGGCCGTACTCAGAGGACAGAGAGGCGGCAATGTAGCCGGCACGTTCTGGGTCCCGGCCTCTCCCCAAAATCCTGCGTTACTGATCTCATCGCTCAGCAGCGTCAGCGCATAACGGCCGTTCTCAACCTGACGGCCGCTCTTTTCCATTTCGCTGCGAGTTCGGCTGTTGTTGGTGAAGATGACGGTGACGGCCAACAGGATCACCAGGCCCAGCGCCATGGCGATCATGACCTCGATCATCGAAAAGCCACGCTGCCCAGTGTTCGTGACAGGCATAGATCAAACTCCCAGGTATGCCAGCGTGACATCGATGTAGATCGCACGGCGCATACTGTCATCGCCGCCGAAGCTTCCCTTGCCGCAGGCATTGGCCGGGGAAACGGTGGGGGTTGTCCCCATCCAGGCTACCGAAACGCGAATAACTGCCTCAGCCTTGGCAGCTGTTTTTATTGTGGATATGCACCCGCGTGCACCGATCATGCTGCCGATCTGACGGCTGTCATCGGTAGTCACCGAGGCCCCCTTCAGTGCCTGGTTCCAGGCACACAGGTCCTTTCCAACTACGTCAGTAGCACTGCAACCGCCGTCACCGGTGGTATTTCCGACTCCGTACACGGCAGTGCTCACATAGCTCTCCGAGCGGGCCGCGGCTGGATTGCTGCGAATCCGGTTGGCCATGTCTTCGGCAAGCGTCAACGCCTGGGCACGCTGGTAGGCCTCGAACTGCGAATTGATCATGCGGCTTTGCAGGCCGGCGAGCCCCAACAGCCCTATCGCCAGCACCAGCATGGCGACCAGTACCTCGATAAGGGTGAAGCCACGCACTCCTGTCTTATGGAGTCTGTCCGCCATCATTTCAGCAACCTCCCTTGGCGGAAGTGGCACGACCATCAATTCCCAACGACACACAGCGAACCTTCCCGCTGTCCTGGCTGGCGGTGACCTCGAAGCTGACCACGGCGCCTGCGCTCAAGCGGCCGGAGGGGCGGAACGTCACCTGAGAAGCGGCGGAATCTATCTTCACGCCATCACCCAACGAGTTCTTGGCGAGTGGATTGTTGTCGTTGCCTGTGGCCGGATTCTGGATAAGCCATCCCTGTGCCCAGGTCTGCCCCGAGGCAGGGCGCAGCGTGATGACGACACCGCGCTTGATCGCCTCGACGCGCGCCAGTATCAGCGCCGACTGCAGATCGGTAGTCGCCGCTCGGACACGCTGGTCGGCGATGATCGATTTGAACGACGGGATACCGATGACCAGCAGAATGGAAAGGACGAGCAGGCTCACCATCAGTTCCACCAGGGTGAATCCCCGATGTTCCTGGCCGAGAGAATGGCTGCAAGCCCTCCCTGCCGGCGTCTGGCCACGACCCAGGCCCCTCACCAGACGCCCTTGGTCCATGTTTTGGTCCCCGCCTGATTGATCGAAAGGTCGCCGTCACCTGCCTGCATCGTGCCACTCTTGGGCGCGGCTTTAGCGGTAAAACTGGGGGGAAGTCCGCTGCCCACGGTTATCGTGATGGTGTAGTTAGCTGCAACCCTGCTGGGCTGGCTTGCCCCGAGGGTCGTATCGCTGTCGGCATAGGCGCGCGCGTCCATCAGATACTGTTGCTGGCGCTGGGCGATATCCATCAGGTACGCCTGGGCCTCACTGCGGTTCGCTCGGATCACGTATTGCTTGTACGAGGGATAGGCAACGGCCGCGAGAATGGCAACGATCGCCACCGTGATCATCAATTCGATCAAGGTAAAACCACTGTTCCTACGCACGGAATACGACTCCTAAATCCTTAACCGGCGTAGGAAAGATCACATCTAACAACACCCAAAATCCATGTACCAAGGACAATTGGTGCATTTATATGTGTGAATGGTTGCAGCTTTTTCTCCCTGACAACCACCTTTGTGAAGCAGATCACAAAATCAACCGCTAGCTACTAAAGGGTGTAGCCAGATCTTCAATCCCCAAAACCGATTGGATTGCCTCATGTACTGGTGCAGAGCAACCAGGTGACGGGTAACAACTACAGCCAACCCGGAAACGCCCTACAGCGGCATCAGCCACTACACCTGGTTGCGCCACACTGACCGTCAATACTTCCTGGCGGGAACCACAAACCAGGGATGGCTCATGTCCAAACACAACGGCTTCAGCCTCATCGAGCTGCTGGTGGCGCTGGCAGTCCTCGCCATCGCTCTTTCCCTGTCGGCCCCCGGCTTCGGTCGACTGCTCGACGAGCATCGCCTGCAGGTCGCCGCGCAGGAGCTGCAAGCAGCCCTGAATCAGACTCGAGCGACCGCCGTGCTGACCGGGCAACCGATCAGCATCGCGGCGCTCGACGGTGACTGGGCCCATGGCTGGATACTCTTCGTCGACAGCAACAACAACGGTATTCGCGAGCCCACCGAACAACTGCTGGCCACCCACACCGCCCTACCGAACATCACCGTCATCCCGGACAGCACCTCCCGCCGCTACGTCCACTACACGCCCGGCGGCTACAGCATTCAGCCCAGCGGCGCCTTCCACTCCGGGCACTTCGTGCTCTGTGCCAACACGCAGTCCGCCTCGCGGATCGTGATCAACAGGGCCGGACGGATTCGCCGGGAATCCAGCGAAACAGACCCACTCTGTCCTCGTTGACCCACGTCACAGGCGAGCCGCGACACCCGTCACATAGACGCCAATCGAATGACCGAACATCGCGCTATAGCGAACGGTCATCCGTCTAGATAGGACATTTCCTACGACAGACGGCAGCATTGCCGCGACTTAAAACGCGAGGAATGCGCCATGTCGCGCCCGATGCATTCGGCTGGCTTCACGCTGATCGAGTTGATGGTGACCATCGTTGTCCTCGCCATCCTCATCAGCGTCGCCGCACCGTCCTTCACCAGCACCCTGCGCGACAGCCAGGTCTCAACCACCAGCAGCGAGCTGCAGACCGCACTGCAACTGGCGCGCTCGGAAGCGGTGATGCGGCATAACCGGGTCACCGTCTGCCGGCGCAACGCGGCGGGCGACAATTGCGAGAGCGGCACCGACTGGAGCGTCGGCTGGCTGATCCGACAGAGCGGCGGCGATGTCATCAAGGTGTGGCAAGCGCCTTCCGATGTTGCTGTCGTCGGCCCGAATGCCGGCGTCACCTATCAGAGCAATGGCATGGTCGCTACCGCCACCAGTCTCTCGGTCACCCAGTCGAGCTGCAGCGGCAATCAGAAGCGCACGCTGTCCGTGGCACTGAGCGGACTGAGCAAGGTCGAGAAGGCGGACTGCGAATGACCTGCCGACGCACGCAGCAAGGCGCGACCCTGCTCGAAGTTCTGGTTGCGGTGGTGATCCTCTCCGTGGGTCTGCTGGGCATGGCCGGACTGCAAGCCACCAGCGTGCAAGCCAACCAGGGCGCCTACTATCGCTCCCAGGCCAGCATCCTCGCCAATGACATGGCCGACCGCATGCGCGCCAACCGTGACAGGGCGCTGGCCGGCGACTACGGCATGAGCGACTTCCCGACCTCGTCCACCAGCAATGGCGTGACCGGCAGCCGGGCGGAGAAGGACCAGGCCGAGTGGCTCAACCGGCTGGCCGAATCGCTGCCTGACGGCACCGGCAAGGTCGCGCTGAGCGGCGACATCTTCACCATTTCCGTGCGCTGGAACGACAACCGCGCCCGCATCAAAGGGGCCAGCGACACCAGCTCCGTCGCGGAAACCTTCGAGTACCGGACTCGTCTATGAAATTCGCTCGTCACTCATTGCAGGCGGGGCTGTCCCTGGTCGAACTGATGATCGCCATGGTGCTGGGGCTGTTGCTGATCGGCGGCGTGCTGCAGGTATTTCTATCCAGCAAGCAGACCTTCAACTCCAACACGGCCCTTTCCCGCGTGCAGGAAAACGGCCGCTTTGCCATGACCTTCCTCACTTACGACCTGCGCAACGCCGGTTACAAGGGCGAATGTGTCGGCGCGCTGAACAATCTCTCCGGTCTCACCGATGCGCGCTACACCCTGGACATGGCACTGCAAGGCTGGGAGAGCGGTCAGAGCCTGCCAAACTGGTTCTCCGGCACCCGCCGCAGTGGAACGGACGCCATCCTGGTCAAGCACGCGGCGGCAGCCAGCGGGGCGACGCCTTCAGCGGCCTCCTCCAGCGACAGCATCAACACGACGGCGGCGACCGGCATCGTCCAGGGCACCCTGCTGGTGCTGTCCGACCCCATCGGCTGCGACCTGTTCCGTAACCACTCGACGGCCAGCAGCTCCTCCGTCTCAGTGGATGGCGCGTCCTTCGGGCATACCTATCCCAGCACCTCGGACATCCTCAAGTTCGAAAGCACCCTCTACTTCATCAACAACAACCCGGCGGGCAATCCCTCTCTGTACCGCATTCGCTACAACAGCGGCTCGACCGCCGAGGAAGTGGCGGAGGGCATCCAGGACCTGCAGATCAAATACGCCGTCGGCAACCTGAACGGCGCCGTCGCCGGGGACTACGTGGACGCTTCGAGCATTGCGGACTGGGCGAAGGTGGTGTCGGCACAGATCACCCTCACGGCCGTCAGTACCGACAGCACCAACCCCATGACCCGCACCTTCACCTCGACCATCGGCCTCAGGAACCGCCTGCCATGAACATCAACGGGACGCCCCGGGCACAGCAGGGCGCGGTGCTGCTCATCGCACTGATCATGCTCCTGCTCCTCACCGTCATCGGCATCAGCAGCATGCGCAGCACCAGCCTGCAGGAGCGCATGGCCGGCAACCTGCGCGATGAAAGCCATGCGCTACAGGCCGCGGAAGCGGCGATGCGGCAGGGCGAAGCCGCGGTCAAGGCCAAGTCGGTGAGCCACTGGCAGGACTATGTCTCCAGCAGCGCCTGGGACGACGCCAGCGAGATCTCGGGGCTGGCCACCCCCAAGTACCGACTGACCACCCTGCCGGGCGTCACCATCGTGAGGGCGGGCTCGTCACTGGAAGCCGGCGCCCCCATCACCGTCGCCGTCGTGAGAGTGGAGGCGCAGGGGTTCGGCGCCGTGCAGAACGCCGACGGCAGCACCGCATCCACCTATCAGCTGAAGTCGATGTACATCAAGCGCTGACCAGCCTTTCGAGAATTCCTACATGCTCAAGAAACGTGCAACCCCGAGGAAGCTGGGAGTCTGGTGCTCGTCGTTCCTCAGCTTCAGCCTGATCCTCGTGCAGGCCATCGAAGTCCAGGCCGCGGTGTCCCAGACGCCCATGCTGCTGGGCAGCTCCAACGTGCCGGGCAGCCTGGCGCTGACGCCGTCGGTGGAGTGGCCCACCATCCTGTCCGTAGCAAACCTGGGTGCCTACAGCTCGGACATCAAGTACATCGGCTACTTCGATCCGGAAAAGTGCTATCGCTACACCTACGACAAGAGCAACAGCCTCTACGACTACACCGCGTACCGCGCGCTGAATAATGCCGATGCGCAGAAGATCACCGGCACCTATTTCTATCCCGTCGGCAAGGCCAGCGCCCGCAAATGCAACGTCGGTTCCTCGAAGAAGGAATGGAGCGGCAACTTCCTGAACTGGGCGGGCACCCCGACCATCGACCCCTTCCGCAGCGCCCTGACCGGCGGCAACCGGATTCAGGACACCGATAGCCTTACCGTGCTGCAGAAGGCCCGCCATTCCGGGCAGAGCAGCGCCGGCAACCGGATGATCAGCGAGCAGGGACTGTTGCCGAAGTCGGAAATCACCGGCGCAACACCGGCCTCCAGCGACTGGGGCGGGTTCTACGTCCGCCTCCAGGGACTCAACTACGACATGATGTTCGCCAATGCCACCGACGGACTCGGCGGGAGCGACGGCGGCACTGAAAGCACCAAGCGCTGGGTGGATTACGACGAAGGCAACAGCGCCCAGTGGGGATCCGGCGGGCTGGTGACTTCTTACGCCGTCGACAAGAAAACCACCAAGAGCATCTATCGCGTGCGCGTCCAGGTGCAGGTCTGCAACAACGCGATGCCGGAAAGCAACTGCAAGCGCTATGGCAGCAACTACAAGCCCGAAGGGCTCCTGCAGCAGTACGCCAACACCCTTCGCTACAGCGCCTTCAGCTACCTGAACGACTCCAACATGCTGCGCGACGGCGGTGTCCTGCGCGCCAACCAGAAGTACATCGGCCCGACGCTGGGCGAAGGCGGCGACGATAACCTGCAGAAGGAGTGGGATCCCGAGACCGGCATCTTCGCCAGCAATCCCAACCCGGCCGATGCCGAAGCCACCGGCGGCGGTGTCAGCCGCAGCGGCGTGATCAACTACATCAACAAGTTCGGCTCCATGACCGATGAGCTTCACAAGAGCCACGACCCGGTCAGCGAGCTCTACTACACCGCGATCCGCTACTTCAAGAAACAGGGCAACGTTCCCGAATACAGCAACATCACCTCCAACCTCTACACCATGGCCGATGGATTCCCCGTCGTCACCGCGTGGAACGACCCCATCACCTACGCCTGCCAGAAGAACGTCATCCTCGGGATCGGCGACGTTAACACTCACCGGGACAAGAACCTGCCGGGGAAAACTTCCGGAACCGATGAGCCAGGCAAACCGAACGCGGTCAGCAGCGATGGCACAGTCGATGTCGTCAAGGCCACTGCCATGGTCGGCGACCTCGAAAAGGTCGACCTCTACGAAAGCTCCGCAAGCTACAGCGGTCGCAACAACTCCGCCTACATCGCCGGCCTGGCCTACGACTCCCACACCAAGGACATACGCCCGAGCATGAGCGGCAAGCAGACCGTTACCACCTACTGGGTGGATGTCCGGGAAAACCAGAAACTCGAAGGCCGCGCCAAGAACCAGTATTGGCTCGCCGCCAAATACGGCGGCTTCAAGGTCCCCACCAATTTCGATCCCTACGGTTCGACCGCCAGACTGACCGACGACCTCTGGTGGACCAATGGTGAAACGCTGTCCACCGGCGACAAGCGCCCGGACAACTTCTTCGTCGCCAGCGACGCGGAAAAGATGGTCAGCAGCCTGAAGACCGCCTTCGCCCGGATCGTCCAGGAGGTCCGCAGTTCGACCACCTCGCTGGCGACCAACTCCACCCAACTGGATACCGGCAGCGCGATCTACCAGTCGCAGTACAACAGCGAACACTGGAGCGGCGACCTGCAGGCCAAGAGCGTCAACGGCAGCGGCGTGGTCGCGACCACACCCAGCTGGAGCGCCGCCACCAAACTGGATGCGCTCACCGACCTTTCGGCGCGCAAGATCTTCACCGCCAACACCCTCACGGGCCGGGCCAGCAACAGCTACTCCACCAGTACCCACGGCGTCGACTTCACCTGGGATGCCCTGGATGCCGACACCCGATTGGCGCTCAGGCGTACTGCCGATGCCGCCACCTCCGTCACCGAAGCGGAAGCCCAGAACCGTCTGGCATTCCTGCGCGGGGACCGCAGCCGCGAAGTCAGCACCAGCAACCCGACCAACCCTTACCGCGAGCGCGGCAGCCGGCTGGGCGACATCGTCAATTCCGACCCGCAATACGTCGCCAACCAGGACTTCGGCTACAACCTGCTGACCGGCAGCCAATGGGGCAACGCCGGCCCGGCCTACCTCACCTACCGCGCCAGCAGCAGCTACAAGAGCAAGAAACCGCTGGTGGTCCTGGGGGCGAACGACGGCATGCTCCACGGTTTCGACGGCACCCTGAGCAATGGCGGGGCCGAGCTCTTCGCCTACGTCCCGCGCGTCATCGCCGACAACCTCTATCAGCTGACGCAACCCGAATACAGCCACCGCTACTATGTGGACGGTTCTCCCGCCTTCTCCGACGTCTACATCGGTTCGAGCTGGAAGAGCATCGTCGTCGGCACTACCGGCGCAGGCGGCAGGAGCGTATTCGCGCTGGATGTCAGCGACCCGAGCAACATGACCAGCGGCAAGGTTCTGTGGGAGTTCACGGCGCCGGAAATGGGCAATCCCATGCAGCGCCCCGCCATCGTCGCGCTGGCCAACGGCAAGTTCGGCGTGATCGTCAGCAGCGGCTTCGTCAACAACGCGGTCAGCAGCGGCCAGGTATGGATTCTGGATGCCGCCGACGGTTCGGTGATCAGGAAATTCACCATCACCACCAGCGGAGGCCTGGCCGATCCGTTGGCCATCGATATCAACAATGATCGGGTCGCCGACCGCATCTACGTCGGCGATACCCTGGGCAATCTCTGGCGCCTGGATATCACCGGCACCGACCCGGGCAACTGGGCCGCGCCCGACTCGCTGAACGGCAGCGCGCTGTTCCAGGCACAGGATGGCGCCAACCGTGCTCAACCGATCACCGCGCCGCTGGCTGCTGCCTTGAACACCGACGGCAAGCCCATGGTGCTGTTCGGCACCGGCAGCTTCTACCAGACGACCGATACCGACCTGCAGCAGAATCCGCGCATCGAGTCCTTCTACGGCATCGTCGATTCCGGCGTTGCCGTTACCCGCAACAACCTGCTGGAGCAGACGATCCTCGGCCAGCAAACCATCGGTGACAACAAGCTTCGCGTGGTCAGCAATAACGCCATGACCACGGCGAAAAAAGGCTGGTACCTCGACCTGCTATGGAAACAGTCCCAGGGCGGCAGCGATACCCTGACCGGCGAACGCGTGGTATCCCGCCCGGTGTTGCGCGGCGGCAGCGTCACCTTCACCTCGCTGACACCCTCCGACGATCCCTGCACCGGTGGCGGCGTCAGCTGGATCATGGCGCTGGACGCCCTGGGCAATGGCCGTCTGGCGTACAACTACTTCGACGCCAACGGCGACGGCGTGATCGACGATCACGACTACTACACCGACAGCGAGGGCAACAGGATTCCTTACTCAGGCATCAGCGACTCGACCGACGGCGTCATCAAGACCCCGAGCTTCTTCAGCAAGGACGATGGCGACGACCTGATCTGCTACGTCGGCTCCAAGGGCGGAGAACCGCAATGCGCTCCGGTGCCGCCTGGAAACCGGACCTCGGGACGACTGTCCTGGCGCGAAGTGAATCGATAATGGAGAAAGCAGTGATGTTCCCAGCAGTACCCAAGGCCGACCGCCGGCAGCACAGCCGCGGCTTCACCCTGATCGAACTGATGGTGGTGTTGGCGATCGTCGCCATCATCGCCGCCGTGGCCTACCCGTCCTATCAGGAATACGTAAGGAAGGCCCGACGCGCGGATGCCCAGGCATCGCTCATGGAACTAGCGCAGTTCATGGAGCGCTACTACACCACCAACGGCCGCTACACCACCAGCGCGGACGCCGCCGTCACCCTCCCCTTCACCGAGTCCCCCAAGGATGGCGCTACCCAGTACTACAGCCTGGCGTTCTCCGGAACCCCGACGGCAACCACCTATGTGCTGAGCGCGACACCCAAGGGCGCGATGTCCGGCGACAGCTGCGGCACCCTGACGTTGAACAACGCAGGGGTAAAGGGCCAGGGCAGCGGCGCCACCCTGAGCCAGTGCTGGCGCCGCTGACGGACAGCCGCCCATGAAAAAGCCCGATCACAGGATCGGGCTTTTTGTCTCCGGGCTTATTTCTCCGGCCTTCTTCAGACCGCCTTCACCCGCAGTTCCTTGGGCATCGAGAAGGTGATGTTCTCCTCCCGGCCATCCAGTTCCACCTCGGGCTCCGCGCCCCAGTCGCGCAGTTGCTGGATCACACCGCGCACCAGGACTTCCGGTGCCGAAGCGCCGGCGGTGATACCGATGCGCTGCACGCCGTCGAACCATTCTTTCTTCAGGTCTTCGGCGCCGTCGATCAGGTAGCCCGGGGTGCCCATGCGCTCGGCCAGCTCGCGCAGGCGGTTGGAGTTGGAGCTGTTCGGGCTGCCCACCACCAGCACCAGGTCGCACTGGTCGGCCAGTTCCTTCACCGCGTCCTGGCGGTTCTGGGTGGCGTAGCAGATGTCGTTCTTGCGCGGCCCCTGGATGTGCGGGAACTTGGCGCGCAGGGCGTCGATCACCTTGGAGGTGTCGTCCATCGACAGGGTGGTCTGGGTGACGAAGTGCAATGCCTCAGGGTTGCGAACCTCCAGCGCAGCCACGTCGTCCTCGTCTTCCACCAGGTAGATGGCGCCGCCGTTGGAGTCGTCATACTGCCCCATGGTGCCTTCCACTTCCGGATGTCCTTCGTGGCCGATCAGGATGCATTCATGGCCGTCACGGCTGTAGCGCACCACTTCCATATGCACCTTGGTCACCAGCGGGCAGGTCGCATCGAAGACCTTCAGGCCACGGTTCTCGGCCTCCTTGCGCACGGCCTGGGAAACGCCGTGGGCGCTGAAGATGACGATGGTGTCGTCCGGCACCTGGTCGAGTTCCTCGACGAACACGGCGCCGCGGTTGCGCAGGTTTTCCACCACGAACTTGTTGTGCACCACTTCATGGCGCACGTAGATCGGCGGGCCGAACACGTCGAGGGCGCGGTTGACGATCTCGATCGCCCGGTCGACGCCGGCACAGAAGCCGCGGGGATTGGCGAGTTTGATTTGCATGGTGGCCTCGGGTGCTAAGCAAGCCGGCCCACGAGGGGCCGGCAGGAATTTTTCGCCGCGTGCGATGCTGCCCGTTTACAAGGGCCGCCCGCGCATTCAGGCAGGCTTGACGTCAATGATATCGACTTCGAAGGCCAGCGTTTTGCCGGCCAGCGGATGGTTGAAATCGATAGTGACCTGCTGTTCATCGAAGGCTTTGACGATGCCCGGCAGTTCGGTCTTGGCGGCGTCGTTGAAGATCACCAGCAGGCCCTCGGCCAGCTCCATATCCTGGAACTGGTCGCGCGGCATGACCTGCACGTTGGCCGGGTTCGGTTGGCCGAAGCCCAGCTCGGGCTCGATGGTCAGGGTGCGCTTGTCGCCGGCCTTCAGGCCGAACAGCGCCTGCTCGAAGCCCGGCAGCAGGTTGCCGTCGCCGACCTTGAAGGTGGCCGGCTGCTTGTCGAAGGTGCTGTCGACGACGTTGCCGTCTTCCAGCTTGAGGGCGAAATGCAGGGTAACCTGGGTATCCGCGCCGATACGCTGAACGGTTTCAGAAGACTCAGCCATGGGCGGTTTCTCCGGACTTCTTCGATTTGAACATGTCCAGCGCCAGCATGATGGCGCCGACGGTGATGGCGCTGTCGGCCAGGTTGAACGCCGGGAAATACCAGCGGTTCTGCCAGTGCACCAGGATGAAGTCGACCACGTGACCGAGCACGATGCGGTCGTACAGATTGCCCAGCGCACCGCCCAGCACCAGGGCCAGGGCGATGGCCAGCCAGGTCTCGCCACGCTTGAGGCGCTTGAGCCAGATCACCAGCACGGCGCTCACCACGATGGCGATCAGGGCGAACAGCCAGCGTTGCCAGCCCGAGCCGTCGGCCAGGAAGCTGAAGGCTGCGCCGGTGTTGTAGGCCAGGGTCCAGCTGAACAGATCGGGGATGACCACGATCTGCTGGTACATGGTCAGCTCAGCCTGGAAGAAGGCCTTGCTGATCTGGTCCAGGACTAGCACGACCACGGTGATCCACAGCCACGGCAGGCGGCCGAAGCGATCGGCGTTAGGCATAGTGACGCACCTCACCGGCGCCATCGATGTTCTCTACGCAGCGACCGCACAGTTCCGGGTGCGCAGCGTGGCTGCCGACGTCCGCGCGGAAGTGCCAGCAACGACCGCACTTGGCGTGGGCGGACTTGGCCACCTTCAGCTTCAGGCCCGGCAGTTCGCTCTCGACCGCATCAGCCGGTGCATCGGCCAGCGGCGCAACGGTGGCGGCGGAGGTGATCAGCACGAAGCGCAGCTCGTTGCCCAGCTTCTCCAGGCGCTTGGCCAGGGAGTCCTCGGCGTAGAGAGTGATCTCGGCCTGCAGGTTGCCGCCGATGGTCTTGGCGCTGCGCTGGTTCTCCAGCTCCTTGTTCACGGCAGCCTTGGCAGCCATGACTTCGTCCCAGTAGGCGCGGTCCAGTTCGGCGTCGGCCGGCAGTTCGGACAGGCCTTCGTACCAGGTGGTCAGCATCACCGACTCGGCGCGCTCGCCCGGCAGGAAGCTCCAGATTTCCTCGGCGGTGAAGGCCAGGATCGGGGCGATCCAGCGCACCAGGGCTTCGGCGATGTGGAACAGCGCGGTCTGGCAGGAACGGCGGGCGACGCTGTTTTCCTGGGTGGTGTACTGGCGGTCCTTGATGATGTCCAGGTAGAAGCCGCCCAGCTCCTGCACGCAGAAGTTGTGCACCTTGGAGTAGACGTTCCAGAAGCGGTAGTCGCGGTAGGCCTCTTCCAGTTCGCGCTGCAGCAGCAGGGCGCGGTCGATGGCCCAGCGGTCCAGTGCCAGCAGCTGGTCGTTGGGCAGCAGGTCCTTGGCCGGGTCGAAGCCGGACAGGTTGGAGAGCAGGAAGCGCGCGGTGTTGCGGATACGGCGATAGGCATCGGCGCTGCGCTGCAGGATGGTCTGGGAAACCGCCATCTCGCCCGAGTAGTCGGTGGCGGAAACCCACAGGCGCAGGATGTCGGCACCCAGGGTATCGGTGACCTGCTGCGGAGCGATCACGTTGCCCAGGGACTTGGACATCTTGCGGCCCGACTCGTCCACGGTGAAGCCGTGGGTCAGCAGCTGGCGGTAAGGCGCATGGCCGTCGATGGCGCAGCCGGTCAGCAGCGAGGAATGGAACCAGCCGCGGTGCTGGTCGGAGCCTTCCAGGTAGAGGTCGGCCGCCGGACCGCTGGCGTGGCCCAGCTCGGCGTGAGAGCCGCGCAGCACGTGCCAGTGGGTGGTACCGGAGTCGAACCAGACGTCCAGGGTGTCGTTGATCTTGTCGTACTGCGCGGCTTCATCGTCCAGCAGTTCGGTGGCGTCGAGCTTGAACCAGGCCTCGATGCCTTCCTTCTCGACGCGCTGGGCGACGGCTTCCATCAGCTCGACGGTGCGAGGATGCAGCTCGCCGGTGGCCTTGTGCAGGAAGAACGGGATCGGCACGCCCCAGTTGCGCTGACGCGAGATGCACCAGTCCGGACGGCCGGCGATCATGCCGTGCAGGCGCGCCTGGCCCCAGTTGGGCACGAAATCGGTTTCGGTGATGGCCTGCAGCGCGCGCTCGCGCAGGGGCGCACCGGTTTCCGGCTGCTTGTCCATGCCGACGAACCATTGCGCGGTAGCGCGGTAGATCAGCGGAGTCTTGTGGCGCCAGCAGTGCATGTAGCTGTGGCTGATGCTGGTGTGCTTGAGCAGCGCGCCGACTTCATCGAGCTTGGCGACGATGGCCGGGTTGGCCTTCCAGATGAACTGGCCGCCGAAGAACGGCAGGTCGGCCACGTACACGCCATTGCTCTGCACGGGGCTGAGGATGTCGTCGTTGCTCATGCCGTACTGCTTGCAGGTACGGAAGTCGTCCTCGCCGTAGGCCGGGGAGGAATGAACCACGCCGGTGCCGGCGCCCAGCTCGACGTACTCGGCCAGGTAGACCGGCGAGAAGCGCTCGTAGAACGGGTGGCGGAAGCGGATCAGGTCCAGCGTTTCACCTTGCGCGGTGGCGATGACCTGGCCTTCCAGGCCGTAGCGTGCGAGGCAGGACTCGACCAGTTCCTCGGCCAGCACCAGCAGGCGCTCGCCGGTGTCGACCAGCGCGTAGGTGAATTCGGGGTGGACGTTCAGCGCCTGGTTGGCCGGAATGGTCCACGGGGTGGTGGTCCAGATGACGATGGCAGCGGGCTTCGGCAGGCTGGCCAGGCCGAAGGCGGCGGCCAGCTTGTCAGCGTCTTCCACCGGGAAGGCGACGTCGATGGCGTCGGACTTCTTGTCGGCGTATTCAACCTCGGCTTCAGCCAGGGCCGAGCCGCAGTCGAAGCACCAGTTCACCGGCTTCAGGCCCTTGAACACGAAGCCCTGCTTGACCATTTCGGCCAGGGCGCGGATTTCACCGGCCTCGTTGGCGAACGCCATGGTCTTGTAGGGGTTGTCCCACTCGCCCAGCACGCCCAGGCGGATGAAGTCGGCCTTCTGCCCTTCGATCTGCTCGGCGGCGTATTCGCGGCACAGCTCGCGGGTCTTGTCCGCCGGCAGGTTCTTGCCGTGGGTGGTCTCGACCTTGTGCTCGATCGGCAGGCCGTGGCAGTCCCAGCCCGGCACATAGGGGGCGTCGTAGCCGGCCAGGGTCTTGGAGCGGACGATGATGTCCTTGAGGATCTTGTTGACCGCGTGACCGATGTGGATGCTGCCGTTGGCGTAGGGCGGGCCATCGTGCAGGATGAATTTCGGGCGACCTTCGCCAATCTTCCGCAGCTTCTGGTACAGGCCAATGTCGTTCCAGAGCTTCAGGGTCTGCGGCTCGCGCTGCGGCAGGCCGGCTTTCATCGGGAAGTCGGTTTCGGGAAGGTTCAGAGTGGCTTTGTAATCGGTCATCTCAGGGCCTGTTCAGGATCTTCAATCAAGCGGTTGGCCCAGCCAATAGGCCCGGGCGGCGGCGATGTCGGCGAGGATGGCCGCCTTGAGTGCCTCCAGCGAGGCAAAACGCTGCTCATCACGCAGCTTCTGGTGGAAAGTGATGTCCAGATGCTGGCCGTAAAGGTCACCAGCGAAATCCAGCAGATGCACTTCCAGGTGGGGCCGGCCATCGCCATTCACAGACGGCCGGGTGCCGATGTTGGCAACCCCGTTGCAGCGCTGGTCAGCCACCAGGGCGCTGACCAGGTAAACCCCATTGAGCGGCGCCTTGCGGCGCTTGAGCTGGATGTTCGCGGTGGGCGAACCCAGCGTACGGCCCAGCTTCTGCCCGTGCAGCACGCGGCCGCTCAGACTGTAGGGACGACCCAGCAGGCGCTCGACCATGTGCAGGTCGCCATCGGCCAGGTCCTTGCGAATGCGCGAGCTGCTCACGCGCATGCCGTCGACTTCCACGGTGGTCGCGGCTTCGACGGTGAAGCCCTGCTCCGCGCTGGCGTTGACCAGGAAGGCGAAGTCGCCGGAACGGTCACAGCCGAAGCGGAAATCGTCGCCCACTTCCAGATGACGGACCCGCAGGCCCTCCACCAGTACCTGGCGGACGAACTCGGCAGCCGACAGCTCGCGCAGGCGGCGGTTGAACGCCAGGCACAGGACGAAGTCGACGCCGTACTGGCGCAACAGCTCGAGCTTCTCACGCAGGCGGGTCAGGCGCACCGGAGCGGCATCGGGAGCGAAGTATTCGCGCGGCTGCGGCTCGAAGATCACCACGCAACTGGGTACGCCCAGCTCCAGCGAGCGCTCGCGCAGACGCCCCAGGATCGCCTGGTGGCCGAGATGGACGCCGTCGAAGTTACCGATGGTGGCGACACAGCCCCCGGACAGGGGCCGCAGGTTGTGAAGGCCTCGAAGCAGCTGCATAGCGCGCGTATTGCTCAGAAAGTGGTCGATTATACCCGCACCCGTCGCCGTGCGACAGGCAAAATGCCGCCGCCGCAAACGGATACCATGCTTTACCCGGCGAAGGTTACAGCACCGCGCGCCGGGAGAAGTCCCGCAAACGGAAGCCGAGGAGCGCCAGCATACCGAAATAGGCGACCACGCCGGCCACCACCAGCGCGCCCAGGCGCACCAGGCGAATCGGCATGCCGCCCTCGTCCCAGGCCGGCATGACGTACATCATGCCGATCAATACGGCGCACATCACCAGTACAGATACCACCAATTTGGCGATGAACTTGCCCCAGCCCGGCTGCGGATCGAACAGCTGGTGCTTGCGCAGCTGCCAGAACAGCAGGCCGGCGTTCAGGCACGCCGCCAGGCTGATCGCCAGAGCAAGTCCCGCGTGCTTGAGCGGGCCGATGAACACCAGGTTCATCAGCTGGGTGGAAACCAGGGTGAACAGCGCGATCTTCACCGGCGTCTTGATGTTCTGTCGCGCGTAGAAGCCCGGCGCCAGTACCTTCACCAGGATGATGCCGAGCAGGCCGACCGCGTAGGCGATCAGCGCGCGCTGGGTCATCAGGGCGTCGTGGGCGCTGAACTTGCCGTACTGGAACAGCGCGACGGTCAGGGGTTCGGAGATGACCGCCAGCGCCAGGGAGCACGGCAGCACCAGCAGGAAGCACAGGCGCAGGCCCCAATCCATCAACCGCGAATACTCGTGGCGATCGTCACTGGCGTAGGTCTTGGCCAGCGACGGTAGCAGGATGGTACCCAGCGCAACGCCGAGCACACCGGACGGCAGCTCCATCAGGCGGTCCGCGTAGTACATCCAGGACACCGAACCGGCGACCAGGAAGGAGGCGAAGATGGTGTTGATGATCAGCGAAATCTGGCTGACCGAGACGCCGAGGATCGCCGGGCCCATCTGCTTGAGCACGCGCCAGACGCCGGAATCGCGCAGGTTGATGCGCGGCAGCACGAGCATGCCGATCTTCTTCAGGTGCGGCAGCTGGTAGAGCAGTTGCGCCAGGCCACCGGCCAGCACCGCCCAGCCCAGCGCCATGATCGGCGGGTTGAAGTACGGCGTGAGGAACAGTGCAAAGAGGATCATGCTGACGTTCAGCAGGGTCGGCACGAAGGCCGGCACCGAGAAGCGGTTCCAGGTATTGAGGATCGCCCCCGCCAGGGACGCCAGCGAGATCAGCAGGATATAAGGAAAGGTCACTCGCAGCAGGGCGCTGGTCAGCTCGAACTTCTCCGGCGAATCGACGAAGCCGGGCGCCGTCACCCAGATCACCCAGGGCGCGGCGAGCATGCCCAGCGCGGTGACCAGCGCCAGGATCAGCGTCAGCAGGCCGGACACATAGGCGATGAAGGTGCGGGTCGCCTCCTCGCCCTGCTGGGTCTTGTACTCGGCCAGGATCGGCACGAAGGCCTGGGAGAACGCGCCCTCGGCAAAGATGCGGCGCAGCAGATTGGGCAGCTTGAAGGCGACGAAGAAGGCATCGGTGGCCATGCCGGCACCGAACATGCGCGCGACGATGGTGTCGCGCACGAAGCCGAGCACCCGCGAGATCATGGTCATCGAGCTGACCGCGGCCAGCGACTTGAGTAGGTTCATAGCGTCCAGAACTGGTAGAATGGCCGACCCTGCCGGGCTCGGCACTGGCCTGGAGCGAAAGCTCGGTCGCCAGGCGAAGCGCAGCAGTGTAGGGCCGCGGGGCGAATAAATCACCCCATCCGCTGGACAGCGTGCGCCCGTCGCACCACTCGTCGGAGGCCGCGCATACCCTTGACAAGGCCCTGATGCAACGGCATTATTCGCGGCCTTAATTTATTCGCAACATCCCAAGTTTTTTTCGAGGAGCTCGACGGTGGCCAACACACCTTCCGCCAAAAAACGCGCCAAACAGGCTGAGAAGCGTCGCAGCCACAACGCCAGCCTGCGTTCCATGGTTCGTACCTACATCAAGAACGTAGTCAAAGCAGTCGACGCCAAGGACCTGCCGAAGGCCCAGGCCGCTCTGGTTGCCGCCGTACCGGTCATCGACCGCATGGCCGACAAAGGCATCATCCACAAGAACAAGGCCGCTCGTCACAAGAGCCGCCTGAACGCCCACGTGAAGGCCCTGGCCACCGCGTAAGCGTTCCGTTCTTGAAAAACCGGCCCCAGGGCCGGTTTTTTATTGCCCGCGATTTTGCTCAGCGCACAGCCATCCGCAAGCTCACTTTTCCACAGGCAAAAAGAAAGGGCGGTTATCCGCCCTTTCCTTCTTACTTCTCAGGCCACGGCATGACTGGAATCGCCGTCACCGCATTCTGTGGGCTACCCTCGATCACCCGGTCGCTATAGACCAGATAGACCAGCGCGTTACGCTTCCTGTCGAAGAAGCGCACCACCTGCATGGTCTTGAACACCAGCGAGGTGCGCTGCTGGAACACCACCTCGCCATCCTTGAGCTCGCCGACGAAGCGAATCGGACCGACCTGGCGACAGGAGATCGACGCCTCGGCGCGATCCTCGGCCAATCCCAAGCCACCTTTCACACCACCGGTCTTGGCACGGGACAGATAGCAACTGACACCCTCCACCTTCGGATCGTCAAACGCCTCGACGACTATCTTGTCGTTCGGCCCGACCCACTTGAAGACCGTGGAGACTTCGCCAATCTCTTCGGCGCCCGCCAGCATCGGCAGCAGCATCAGCGCCGCCATCAATCCCTTGCGCATGGATTTCTCCTCAGACGAGCACCAGGTTGTCGCGATGGACCAGCTCCGGACCATCCACATAACCCAGCAGGCTCTCGATGGCATCGGTCGGCTGACCGATGATCTTCTGCGCCTCTAGGGCACTGTAGTTGGCCAGACCGCGCGCGATCTCACGCCCCTGCAGATCCACGCAAACCACCATCTCCCCGCGACGGAAGCTGCCCTGCACGGTTTTCACGCCCACCGGCAGCAGGCTCTTGTGATCATGGGCCACAGCCTTCACCGCACCATCGTCCAGCACCAGGGTGCCGCGCATCTGCAGATGACCGGCCAGCCACTGCTTGCGCGCCGCCTTGCGGCTCTGCTCGGGGGTCAGCAGGGTGCCCAGGCGCTCGCCGGCACGCAGGCGATCCAGCACACGCTCGATACGACCACCCACGATGACAGTGTGCGCACCGGAACGCGCCGCGAGGCGCGCCGCGCGCAGCTTGGTCTGCATGCCGCCACGACCGAGCGCACCACCCGTACCGCCAGCGACGGCATCCAGGGCAGGATCATCAGCGCGCGCTTCGAAGATCAGCTCGGCATCGGGATTGTGGCGCGGATCGGCGTCGAACATACCGTCGCGATCAGTGAGGATCACCAGCAGGTCGGCCTCGACCAGGTTGGCCACCAGCGCCGCCAGGGTGTCGTTGTCACCGAAGCGGATCTCGTCGGTAACCACGGTGTCGTTCTCGTTGATCACCGGGATCACGCCGAGGTCGACCAGCGTACGCAGGGTGTTGCGCGCGTTCAGGTAACGCTTGCGGTCCGAGAGGTCGTCATGGGTCAGCAGCACCTGGGCGGTCTGCAGGCTATGCACGCCAAAGCTGGACTCCCAGGCCTGCACCAGGCCCATCTGCCCCACCGCGGCGGCAGCCTGCAGCTCGTGCATGTCGCTAGGTCGGGAAACCCAACCCAGGCGACTCATACCCGCCGCAACGGCACCCGAGGACACCAGCACCAGCTCGACGCCTGCGCAATGCAGCGCGACCATCTGCTCGACCCACACCGCCATGGCATCGCGATCCAGACCACGACCGTCGGCGGTCAGCAACGCACTGCCAATCTTGACTACCCAGCGCTTGGCGCCAGTGACCTTCTCACGCATACCCTCAACCTTAGCAATCAGGCGGCTCATCCCCGCATCCACGGGAAACACTGGAGGACCCGGCCGCCTGAGCCGCCGGGCTACACGCTACATCCAGAAGACAGATACGCGCCGATCAGGGCACGTAGAAGATTTCCGGCCCATCGCCGTCGTCTTCGTCATCATCGAAATCATCGTCATCCAGATCATCGGCATTCTTCAGGCCGGCGCGACGCAGCGCACGGGCATCGTCCAGGGCCTGCAGACGGGCGCGCGCCTCGTCCTCGATACGCTGATCCAGGGCCGCCAGGGCTTCGCCATAGGCCGGCTCCTCCTCGATGCGCAGGGTGCGCTCGTCGAGGTACTTCATGATGTCCTGGCTCAGGGCCTCGGTGCCTTCGCGCTCCAGCGCGGAGATCACGTAGACCGGACCCTCCCAGCCCAGGCGCTCGACCACGGCCTGCTTGCGACGCTCCTGCTCCTCGGGCTCGAGGATCTGGTCCATCTTGTTCAGCACCAGCCAGCGATCACGCTCGGTCAGCGCCGGGCTGAATTTCTCCAGCTCGTTGACGATGGTTTCAGCAGCATCGGCCGGATCACTTTCGTCCAGCGGCGCCATGTCGACGATGTGCAACAGCAGGCGCGTACGCGCCAGGTGCTTGAGGAAGCGGATGCCCAGGCCGGCGCCTTCGGCGGCACCCTCGATCAGACCCGGGATATCAGCGACCACGAAGCTCTTGAAGCGACCAACGCTGACCACGCCCAGGTTCGGCACCAGGGTGGTGAAGGGATAGTCGGCGACCTTCGGCTTGGCGGCGGATACCGCGCGAATGAAGGTGCTCTTACCGGCGTTCGGCAGGCCGAGCAGACCAACGTCCGCCAGCACTTTCAGTTCCAGCTTGAGGTCGCGCGCCTCGCCGGGCTTGCCCGGAGTGGTCTGGCGCGGCGCACGGTTGGTACTGGACTTGAAGCGGGTGTTACCCAGACCGTGCCAGCCGCCCTGGGCAACCATGATGCGCTGACCGGCAGTGGTCAGGTCACCGATGATTTCCTGGGTGTTGGCATCGATGATGGTGGTACCGACCGGCACGGGCAGGACGAGATCGTCACCCTTGGCACCGGTGCAGTCCTTGCTGCCGCCGTTCTCGCCGCGCTGGGCGTCGAAACGGCGGGTATAGCGATAGTCCACCAGGGTATTCAGGTTCTCGTCGGCCTCGAGGAACACCGAGCCGCCGTCGCCACCGTCACCGCCGTTGGGACCGCCTTTCTCGATGAACTTCTCGCGGCGGAAGCTCATGAGACCGTTGCCGCCGTCACCGGCTTTCACGTGGATGGATACTTCGTCGACGAATTTCATTGCGAACGCCTCCCGCAGTACCTGCGGGTTGAAAATAAGAAAAGGAGCATAGGATACAGCCAAGTCAGCACAAACGCCCGAACCGGCAGCACCTCGCCTGGAAACGCCAGAAACAAAAAAGCCCCGTCGCGAGACAGGGCTTTTTCAGTGAGAGCTCGCTTAGGCAGCGACGACGCTTACATAGCGACGGCCGAAGGCGCCTTTCACTTCGAACTTGATCACGCCGTCGACTTTAGCGAACAGGGTGTGATCCTTGCCCATGCCAACGCCGTAACCAGCGTGGAACTGGGTGCCGCGCTGACGCACGATGATGTTGCCTGCTTTAACAGCCTGGCTGCCGAACAGCTTCACGCCAAGGCGTTTACTTTCGGAATCGCGGCCGTTGCGGGTACTACCGCCAGCTTTTTTGTGTGCCATGAGTCAATTCTCCTAAAAAAAGGAATTAGGCCTGGATGCCGGTGATCTTGATTTCAGTGAACCACTGGCGGTGGCCCTGACGCTTCATGTGGTGCTTGCGGCGGCGGAACTTGATGATGCGCACTTTGTCGTGACGACCGTGGGAAACCACTTCTGCGGTCACTTTCGCGCCTTCTACCACCGGCAGGCCGATCTTGACGTCATCGCCATTGGCAACCAGCAGAATGCGATCCAGGTTGATCGCTTCGCCGGTGGCGACGTCGAGTTTCTCGACCTTGAGGAATTCGCCTTCGGTGACTTTGTATTGCTTGCCACCAGTAACAATTACTGCGTACATCTGGATGTCTCCGTTAGACCTGCTCACCCGACGCTTTATAGAAAGAGGAATCGGTCGGCATGGCTGCATGGGGCCGGAAAGGACGCCCGTGCAATTGCGTAAGGCAGGGTATGCCAGGGAAGTTCGGGGCCGCGATTGTACGCAAAGCGGTGTTCCGGATCAAGCCTCACGGGGCCTTGCCTTGACAGCCCTACCCCCGGCACCTAGCATGCCGCGCAATCTACGAGGAGCGCTGTCTTTGATGCAACCCCAGGCTTTCTATCGCGTGGTGGCGGACGACTTCACCGCCGTCGACGGCATTATCCGCCGCCAGCTCACTTCCCGCGTTCCCCTGGTGGAAAAGATCGGCGACTACATCATCTCCGCCGGCGGCAAGCGCCTGCGCCCGCTGCTGGTGCTGCTTTCGGGCAAGGCCCTGGGCTATTCGGGCGATGACCTGAAGCTGCTGGCCGCCACCATCGAGTTCCTGCACACCTCCACCCTGCTGCACGACGACGTGGTCGATGCCTCCGGCCTGCGCCGTGGCCGCGCTACCGCGAACGCCCAGTGGGGCAACGCGCCGAGCGTGCTGGTGGGCGACTTCCTCTATGCCCGCTCCTTCGAAATGATGGTCGAGCTCGGCTCCATGCCGGTGATGCGCATCATTTCCCAGGCCACCCGCGTGATCGCCGAAGGCGAAGTACTGCAACTGTCCAAGGTCCGCGACGCCAGCACCACCGAAGAAACCTACATGGAAGTCATCCGCGGCAAGACCGCGATGCTCTTCGAAGCCTCCACCCACAGCGCCGCGGCGCTGGCCGAGGCGCCGGCGGAACAGGCCGAGGCGCTGCGCCTGTTCGGTGACGCCCTGGGCATCGCCTTCCAGCTGGTGGATGACCTGCTCGACTATCGCGGCGACGCCGCCAGCCTGGGCAAGAACGTCGGCGACGACCTCGCCGAAGGCAAGCCCACCCTGCCGCTGATCGCTACCATGCGCGACGGCACGCCGGAACAGGCCGCACTGGTGCGCAAGGCCATCCAGCAGGGCGGCAGCCAGGATCTGGAAGGCATCCGCGCTGCCGTCGAAGCCGCTGGCGCCCTGGACTACACCGCCAACCTGGCCCGTGAGTACGCCGCCCGCGCCGTCGATTGCCTCAAGGCGCTGCCGGATAACGAATACCGCGCCGCGCTGACCGAGCTGGCCGAGTTCGCCGTCGCCCGCACGCACTGATCGGCACTGTACGAAAAGCCCGCCCCGGCTCGCCGCGGCGGGCTTTTTATTGCTCGTCCGTTGACCGGAGGCAACGGATCATCGCCTGCGCAGGAAAATCTTCGATTGGGACTTGCTATTGAGATAATAAGAATTATTCTCAATAAAAGATTCGCACGGAGGAACTGCCATGACCTACATGATCGACGCCTGGCTGGATCGCCCGCATCCCTACCTGCGCATCCTGCATCGGGATACCGGGGAAGTCTGCGCGGTGCTGGAGGAAGATGCCCTGGAAGAATTGCGCGAACAGGGCGGCCTGGAACTCTCGGAGCTGTCCACCAGCGAACCGGGAGTGCTCAAGGAGCTGGTGCGCAACCTGTTCCTGTTCTGTTACGCCCGCGCGCTGCGCTGATGCCACTGGGCGGCGCCGGATGCGCCGTCGCTGCTCCGCTGCCCGGGAAGCGGATGCACAAAGGGGCGCCGGAGCGCCCCTTCTTCTCCTGCGCAGTCGCCAGGGACGGCGCTGCGCAGCGAACCTTCGGGTATCAGAGGATATCCAGCAGCTCGACGTCGAACACCAGCACGCTGTGCGGCGGGATACTGCCGACGGCCTGGCCACCGTAGGCCAGTTCGCTCGGCACATGCAGGCGCCATTTGCTGCCGGCATTCATCAGTTGCAGGGCCTCGACCCAGCCGGCGATCACGCCGCCCACCGGGAATTCAGCCGGCTGGCCGCGCTCGTAGGAGCTGTCGAACACGGTGCCGTCGACCAGGGTGCCGTGGTAATGGGTACGCACGGTGTCCTCACGGGACGGCTTGGCGCCCTCGCCTGCCACCAGCACTTCGTACTGCAGGCCGGACGGCAGGACGGTCACGCCTTCGCGCTTGGCGTTGTCGACCAGGTACTCGCGACCAACGGCGGCGGCGGCTTCGGCTTTCGCCTGGGCTTCGGCCTGCATGCGCTCGCGGATCACCTGGAAGCTGGCGGACAGGGCCTCGCCCGGCACGCGGCTTTCAGCGCCGGCGAAGGCGTCGGACAGACCGGCCAGGACGGCGTCGAGGGTCATGCCCGGAACCGGGTTCGAGCGCAGCTGGTCGCCCAGCTGACGGCCGATGCCGTAGCTGACGCGGGCTTCGTCGGTGGAAAGGTTGAGTTCGCTCATGGCGGCGCTCCGCTGGGGGTTCAAAAAAGGGCCGCCAGCCTAGCACAGATGATTCGCCGTCCCCACCGCCGCGGCTTAGTGCAGCGGGATGGGCACGCCGTCGCCGATATCACGCTCGTCCTGCATGCCGACCATCTCGTCATGCACCACCGCATGCACCAGCTGGAACGGCACCGTCGGCACGGCATGCAGCAACTCGCGGGCATGGGCAACGGAGCGCACGCTGAGCACATGCCCCATCACGTCCTGGATCGGATAGAAACGGCCACCCATCCGGGCTTCGAGTACATAGATATCGCCTTCCAGCGACACCAGGTTGATTTCGTCGATATCCCCGGCGAGGGAGCGGTTGGTCAGTTCCTCGAGGTTCATGGGGCACCTCCTGCACGTGGCGTCATGCAAAAGTCTTGTACAGCTGTCCGCCACCGCAAGCCGGAAACGCAGCCGCCCGTCCGTTTCACAACGGCCGGGCGGCTGGGAGGAGTCTTTCGGGATCAGTGGTCGTGGCGCGTGGCCTTGTCCAGATAGCCCATGGCGAAGGCCGAGAGAACGAAGGTGAGGTGGATGATCACGTACCACATCAGCTTGTTGTCTTCGATGTTGCGGGCGTCCATGAAGATGCGCAGCAGGTGGATCGAGGAGATCGCCACGATGGAGGCAGCCACCTTGTTCTTCAGCGAACTGGCGTCCATCTTGCCCAACCAGCTGAGCTTCTCCTTGCTCTCGTCGATGTCCAGCTGGGACACGAAGTTCTCGTAGCCGGAGAACATCACCATCACCAGCAGGCCGCCGACCAGCGCCATGTCGATCAACGACAGCAGCACCAGGATCAGGTCCGCCTCGGCAATCGTGAAGATGCTCGGCAGGATGTGGACGATTTCCTGGAAGAACTTGATGGTCAGGGCCAGCAGCGCCAGCGACAGGCCGATATAGATCGGCGCCAGCAGCCAACGGGCGGCGTACAGGGAGTTTTCGACGAAGCGTTCCATGGATCTCGCAGGGGTGTTAGGAAAAAGTCGAAGTATAGCGAAGGCAATTTCCGGGTCGCCCGGCAATTCTGTGGACAAATATGTCGGACGCCGCGGGATCGGCAGGCGGAAACCAGGCGCCATGAGCATCCGTTGCCTACGCGGCGTGCCGCATCAGGACTCCGGACGGAACTGATAATTCCCCAGATGACGGCTGCGCTCACCGTTCAGACGGCGCAACTCGGCTTGCAGGTGCAATTGCCAGATCGGCGGGTCGGAGGCTTCGATGTAGCCCTGCTGGGCCAGGCAATCGGAAATCGCCTCGAGCACGCCCTCGGCGACGAAGGGCCCGAAGAACGGGCCTTGCGCCTTGATGGCGGTGGGCTGGGCGCCGGACATGCCGGCCGCACACAGCAAGGTCCAGAGTCCATTCTCTCCGGCCAGCGGCCTGATCGCGCATTCGATTCGCGTGGTCAGCCCCAGACAGGGGCGGATAAGGCAGAGGTTACGCAGCATGGCGGCACCCTCGCGGTGATCCTGAGTTCGAGACTACACCCAGGTTCCGACACGCGAAAGCGCCGTTTTATCCACGCCGGCTGTGGATAAGCATGTGAACTGCGCGGGGGCAGCAGCGCGTGAGCGCCGCCCCGCGTGGTGCGGAGGCGGCTGGTCAGGTTCTGCTCAGTCGGCGTCCTTCTTCTTGCGCGCCCGCTCCTTCTCCACCGGTGCCTTGGCTGCCTTGGCCTTTGCCACGGCCTCCTTGACCGGCTTTTCCTTCTCGTCCTCCTCCATTCCCAGTTCGGAGATTTCCTTCAGACGCTCGACCACACGGGCATTCACACTGCCTTTCGGGAAGTTGCCTTTGGCGTCCGGCGCACCGGCCGGCTCGCCGACCAGCAGGCTCAGCGCCTCGTCGGCCTGGCGGACGGCGTAGATATTGAACTGGCCGTTGCGCACCGCCTGCAGCACGCGTTCGTCCAGCATCAGGGTGCTGACGTTGGAGCGCGGGATGATCACCCCCTGTTCACCGGTCAGGCCGCGGGCCTCGCAGAGACGGAAGAAGCCTTCGATCTTCTCGTTGACCCCGCCGACCGCCTGCACCTCGCCGAACTGGTTGATCGAGCCGGTGATGGCGAAGCACTGCCGCAGCGGCGTGCGCGACAGTGCGGAGATCAGCGTGCAGACCTCGCCCAGCGAGGCGCTGTCACCGTCCACGTAACCGTAGGACTGCTCCAGGGCGATGCTCGCGGAAATCTCCAGGGGGAACTCCTGGGCATAGCGGCTGCCAAGGTAGCCGGTGAGAATCATCACGCCCTTGGAGTGGATCGGCTGGCCGAGGCTCACCTCACGCTCGATGTCGACGATACCGCTGCCGCCCGGGTAGACGGTGGCGGAAATCCGCGCCGGCACGCCGAAGGCCGAGTCACCGACTTCCAGCACCGTCAGGCCGTTGCACTTGCCGACGGCGGCGCCTTCGGTATCGATCAGGATGATGCCGGCCAGCATGTCGTCGAGAATGCGTCCAGAGACCCGACCGGTACGGGTTTCCTTGGCTTTCAGGGCACGTTCGATGTGGCCCAGGTCGGTGACCTCCTCGTTCGCCAGCTGGCGGATGAAGTCCGCCTCGCTGACCAGCTGGAACAGATCGCTGATACGCGCCGACAGGCGACCCTGGTGCTCGGCCAGGCGCGCGCTGTAGGTCGCCAGGCGGGCAACGGCGGCGCTGGTCAGCGGCGCCAGGCCCTCTTCCGAGGTACGCGTCTTCAGCAATTGGGCGAACTGTTCGAGGCTGTCCTCGCCCAGCGGGATGTCCTCGTCAAAGTCCACCAGGACGCGGAACATCTCCTGGAAGTCCGGGTCCAGGTCCTGCAGCGTGTAATAGATCTGCCGCGAACCGATGATGATCACCTTGATGTTCAGCGGGATCACCTGGGGCGTCAGGCTCATGGCAGCCAGGCGGCCCAGCTCGGCGAGCGGCGACTCCATCTTCAGCTGACGCGAATGCAGCGCGCGCTTGAGCGCATCCCAGACGAAGGGCTCGCTGAGCAGCTTCTCCGCTTCCAGCACCAGGAAGCCGCCATTGGCGCGGTGCAGCGCCCCCGGACGCAACTGGCGGTAGCTGGTGTACAGCGCGCCCTGGTCGGAGGCGTACTCGATGCGACCGAACAGGTTGTCGTAGGTCGGATGCGATTCGAAGATCACCGGCGCGCCACTGGTGGAGTGGTGGCCGATCACCTGGTTGGGCGCGTACTGCTCTTCCAGGCTCTGCTTGCGTTGCGGGTCGGTGCGCTCGGCGTCGACCAGCTGGTCGACCACGGTCTTCAGCAGGTTGAGCTGCATGGCCTGCAGATAGGCGCTGACACCGGAGTTGTTGTTGTACTTCTCCACCAGAGGCGCCAGCAGCGGCTGTAGCGCCAGGGTGATGGTTTCCTCGTTGAGCTGGCGCAGCTGGTTGCTGGACTCGCGCTTCCACTGCGGCAGGCTGGCCAGCTCCTCGTTGAGGTGCTCTTCCAGGGTGGCGATGTCGGCGTGGAAGCGCTCGCGCTCGGCCTCCGGCAGCTGGGCGAACTCTGCCTCGTCCAGCGCCTTGCCTTCGCTCATCGGGGTGAAGGCGATGTTGGCGCTGTCGCGGTACAGCGCGACGTCCTTTTCCAGCGCCAGGCGCTCGACGGTGTCCAGGGCCTTGTCGTAGCGCTGGTTGAAGGCGCGGTCGATGGCGCTCTTCTTCTGCTGGTAGGCCGGGCTTTCGAACACCGAGGGGAAGGTGGAGAGCAGGTTGTCGATCAGATGATCGAGGTCGGCACCGAAGTCCGCCGCGCTGCCTGGTGGCAGTTCGATGGCGCGCGGCTCGCGGGATTCGTCGAAGTTGTTGACGTAGACCCAGTCCGCCGGCGTGGGCAGACGCTTGCCTTCGGCCTTCAGGTAGCGCTGCACGAACGAGAAGCGGCCGGTGCCCGGCTCGCCCATGACGAACACGTTGTACCCCGGACGCGGCATCGCCACGCCGAACTGCAAGGCCTCCACCGCGCGCTCCTGGCCGAGTACGCCGAGGAAGGGCTCCAGTTCGTCGGTGGTGGTGAAGGGGAATTGTTCGGGGGAGAAGGGACGGGTCAGTTCATCGGGCGCCAGGCGCAGGCCTGCAGCAACGGAATCGGGCATCGGAAGTCCTTGCTTCGAGCGGCGCAAGGCCGCGGAGAGTTGTCCGCATTCTCGCGCCGCCCGCGCGCCACTGGCAAGGCAGTATTGGTGACAGTTCAGCCCACTTCATCGGCGCAGCGCAGACAGTGCTCCGCCGCCGGCAGCGCTTGCAGGCGGCGCGCCTCGATCGGCTCTCCGCAGCGCGCGCAGAAGCCGTAGGTGCCGTCCGCCAGGCGCAGGCGCGCCAGCCCGACCAGGCGCATGCCCGCCTCCGCTTCCGCCAGCAGCGCGCGCAGGACATCGTCGTTCTGCCGCTGCTGGGCCTGCTCGGCGAAGTCCGGCGAATGGGTCCGGCCGAGATCGCGACGAATCGCCTCGGCACGCCGGGAATACTCCGCCGCCAGCTGATCCAGCCTCGGACGCGGATCGAAATCGGCCATGGCGACCTCCTCGAAAAGGGAACTCCTTCAAGTGTGGCCCGTTCCAAGCCAACCGCCGCTGATGCCGATCAATAACCTGCCGGCAGGCGGCAGGCAGCCGGAATGCGCCGCACAGGTTCGAACCGGTTTCCTTGACACCCAGGGTTCATTCCTAAAAGCTTCAGGCGGCGCTGTTTGCTGTCAGCGACACCTGCCCGTATTCGAGAAAAGAGAGAAAAACGATGAAAAGGATTCTGATCGGTACCCTCCTCGCCACCGCCTCCCTCAGTGCCCTGGCCGACGCTCCCGGTAGCGACGGTTGCGGCTGGGGCAACATGCTCTTCAAGGGCCAGCGCGGCACCGCTACCCACGTCCTGGCGGCCACCACCAACGGCACCAGCGGCAACAACACCTTCGGCATGACCACCGGCACCAACGGCTGCCACACCAATGGCGCCCTGACCTACGGCGGCAAGCCGATGATCGTGCTGAGCAGCATGATGGACGAGCTGTCCGAAGACATGGCCAAGGGTAACGGCGAAGCCCTGACCACCTATGCCGTAGTCCTGGGCGTTGCCCCGCAGGATCGCGCCCACTTCGCGCAAGTGACCCACGAACACTTCGCCCAGATCTTCGACAAGTCCAACGTCACCGCGGAAGACGTGTACGCCAATACCCAGGCTGTCCTGAAACAGGACGCCCAGCTGGCCAAGTACGCCGAACAGGCCTGACGGCCGCTCGCGAGCCCACCGCCACGGTGGGCTCACTCCCTCTCTTGCAGTAGTCCCCCGATGCCCAAACGCCTGTTGCCCTGGATGGCGCTGTGCGCCTGCACCTCACTGTTCGCCGCACCACAGATCGCCCCGCAGCGCTTGCAGGCCCTGGCCAGCGAACCCTACTGGCTCGCCCTGGGGCACTACGAACATGCCCGGCTGGGCGGCTGGCGCAGTTTCGTCGACGACCCGAAGTTCTTCCTCGCCGCCGATGGCGAGCAGCATCCGGACGCCGAACTGGCCGCCACCGTGAAGGCGCTCTACGCCCCGGCCAACCTGGGCGACAAACACGCCCAGTGCGTCTATCCCGCGCGCACCCGCTGGCTGCGCCAGCAGCTGCAACTCGACGATCTACCGCCCGTTGACTGCCAGGAGTACAAGACCTGGTACGCCGACATCAATCCGCACAGCGCGGTGCTGGTGTTCCCGGCGGCCTACCTGAACAGCCCGTCCTCGATGTTCGGCCACACCCTGCTGCGCATCGACCAGGCCGATGTCGACTCCGACAACACCGCCCTGCTGAGCTACGCGCTGAACTTCGGCGCCTACATAGAGGGCATGGACAACAGCATCCTCTACGCCTGGAAGGGCCTGATGGGTGGCTACCCCGGCCTGTTCGCGCTGGTGCCGTACCGCGAGAAGCTCTCCGAATACAGCCGGCTGGAGAACCGCGACCTCTGGGAATACCGCCTCAATCTAACGCCCGAAGAGACCGGACGGATGGTCGAGCACGTCTGGGAACTCAAGCAGGTCCGCTTCAAGTACTACTTCTTCGACGAGAACTGCTCGTTCCGCCTGCTGGAGCTGCTGGAAATCGCCCGCCCCGGCACCGAGCTCACCGACCAGTTCCCGCTTACCGCCATCCCCACCGACACCGTGCGCGCGGTGAAGAATGCCGGGATGATCGAGCGGATCGACTACCGCCCCTCCCGCGAGCGTGAACTGCTCGCTCGCGGCGCCCCGCTGAGCCACGACGAAAAGCTCCTGGCACGCCAGCTGGCAGACGACGACAGGCTGCTCGACAGCCCCGGATTCAAGGCCCTGCCCGCCGACCGGCAAGCGCTGGTACAGGACACCGCCTTCCGCCTGCTGCGCTACCGCGCCACCGGCCAGGAGCGGGACAACGCCACCGCCTCGCGCAGCTATGCCCTGCTCAAGGCGATCAACCAGAATCCGCCGCCGGCCCTGACCGTGGAGCGCCCCGGCCAGCCGGAAGACGGCCACGAGTCGCGCACCTGGCAACTCGGCGCCGGCAGCCGTGATGGCGAAGCCTTCGCCCAGTACGGCCTGCGCATGGCCTACCACGACCTCGCCGACAACCAGTACGGCTTCCCCCTCGGCGCACAGATCGAGCTCGGCCAGCTGAAGCTGCGTCAATACGAAGGCAACCGCTGGCAGTTGCAGCAACTGGACCTGGTCACCATTCGCTCGATGACGCCGCGCAACGAACTGCTGCAGCCGCTTTCCTGGCAGGTTTCCGGTGGCTGGGAGCGGGTGCTCGGCAAGCACAGCGACAACGACCACGACACCCTGGCCGGCCACCTCAATGGCGGCGCCGGCGGCAGCTGGAAACTCACCGATGACCTGCAGGCCTATGCACTGGGTACCGCACGCATCGAGAACAACCAGGACTTCGCCGCGACCATCGCCCCGGCGCTGGGCTTCGACACCGGCCTGCTGTGGAACAACCCGCTGGGCAACCTGACCGTCGAAGCCAAGGGCGACTACTTTCACAACGGCGAAGTGCGCCGCAACCTGAGCTTCGGCCAGCAGGTGGAGCTGGGCCGCAACCTCGGCCTGCGCCTGTCAGCCCAGCGCGAGTTCAGCCAACTGGCCACGCCGGTCAACGAAGTGATGCTGGAGCTGCGCTGGTACCACTACTGAGCCTGGAGGTTCCGGCGCACAATGGGGAGTCGCGTGAACGCCGGAACTCCTGATGAACAGCAAGACCTACCAGCTGCTGGAAGTTGCCAAAGGCAAGCCGATCAAGCTCTGGACCCAGGGCGTACCGGTGGAGGACGACGCTCGCCAGCAATTGATGAACACCGCGAAGATGCCCTTCATCTTCAAGCACCTGGCCGTGATGCCGGACGTGCACCTGGGCAAGGGCTCGACCATCGGCAGCGTGATCCCGACCAAGGGCGCCATCATCCCTGCCGCCGTGGGCGTGGATATCGGCTGCGGGATGATCGCGGC
Organism: Pseudomonas sp. B1-22; assembly: GCF_050474425.1. NCBI lineage: Bacteria > Pseudomonadati > Pseudomonadota > Gammaproteobacteria > Pseudomonadales > Pseudomonadaceae > Pseudomonas > Pseudomonas sp. B1-22. The sequence continues at coordinate 343,216 of NZ_JBCHVH010000006.1, forward strand.
ACGTACCTCGCTGATGGCCGCCGACCTGCCGGACAACCTGCACCGCCTGCGCACGGCCATCGAAAAGGCCGTGCCCCATGGCAAGACCTTCGGCCGCCGCGACCAGGGCGCCTGGGAGCATGTGCCGGATCACGCCGATGACGCATGGAGGGTGCTGGCCAGCCGCTTCAAGGCGATCACCGCCAAGTACCCCAAGCTGGAGAAAACCAATAACCGCCACCACCTGGGGACCCTCGGCACCGGCAACCATTTCATCGAAGTCTGCCTCGACGAGGCGGACCGCGTCTGGTTCATGCTGCACAGCGGGTCGCGCGGCGTGGGCAACGCCATCGGCAACCTGTTCATCGAACTGGCCCAGGCGGACATGCGCCAGCACATCGCCAACCTGCCGGACCGCGACCTGGCGTACTTCGAGGAGGGCAGCCGGCACTTCGACGACTATGTGGAAGCCGTGGGCTGGGCCCAGGATTTTGCCCGGCAGAACCGCGAGCTGATGATGCGCGCGGTGATCGCCGCGGCACGGCAGGTGATCCGCAAGCCGTTCGAGGCCAGCCTGGAAGCGGTGAACTGCCACCACAACTACGTGCAGAAGGAACGCCACTTCGGCGAAGAAGTGCTGGTGACGCGCAAGGGCGCGGTGTCCGCACAGAAGGGCCAGCTCGGCATCATTCCGGGGTCGATGGGCGCCAAGAGCTTCATCGTCCGCGGACTGGGCAACGAGGAGGCGTTCTGCTCGTGCAGCCACGGCGCCGGCCGGACCATGAGCCGGACGCGTGCGAAGAAGCTGTTCACCGTGGCGGACCAGGTGCGCGCCACCGCCCATGTCGAGTGCCGCAAGGACAAGGACGTGATCGATGAGATCCCGATGGCCTACAAGGACATCGACGCCGTGATGGCCGCCCAGCGCGATCTGGTGGAAGTGCTGCATACCCTGCGCCAGGTGGTGTGCGTGAAGGGGTGAGGCGGAAATCGTCGGACGAAAAGACGGCAATACATCGCGATCACACAGGCTTGACGCTTTCCTCACGCCCCACCACCTAGATTGCCAGCATGCCACCGGGTCGGTGGCATGCCTTTCTGTCCGGCGTGTGCGCCCGCCTTTCGGCACACGGGAGTTCCCATGGCGCCCCGCGCCATCTTCATCCTGCTTCTGCTCGCACCGCTGGCCGGCTGCGAGACCACCCACCAGACGCTCATCGCCCAGGGCTACCCGCCCGCCTACGCCGACGGCTTCGACGACGGTTGCGGCAGCGGGCGTCAGGCGGCGGGCGCCATCACCGGCGAGTTCCGCAAGAACGTGCCGCGCTACCTGGCGGACAAGCAGTACGCCCTGGGTTGGGGCGATGGTTTCCAGCAATGCCAGGGCCAGTACGTCAGCCAGGAGCGCCAGCGCTACGAGTCACAGCGGCAAAGCGATCGTGACCGCGAGTGGGAGCAGGAGAAGGACCGCGTGCTGGGACGTGCCCTGCGCGGCGAGTGAAGTGGCGCTATCGCAAACGCCGAACCGTAGGAGCGGACTCCGTCCGCGATGCTCTTTCGCTTAGGCTGTCGCGGACGAAGTCCGCTCCTTCGGGAGCAAGACATCCTGAAAAGAAAAACGGACCCATCGGGCCCGTTTTTTCATGCTGCCAGGGCGATCAGACCACGCCCTGGGCCAGCATGGCGTCGGCGACTTTCACGAAGCCGGCGATGTTGGCGCCCTTCACGTAGTTGATCCGGCCATTCTCTTCGCCGTAGGAGACGCAGGCATGGTGGATGTTCTGCATGATGCTGTGCAGACGCTGATCCACCTCACCAGCGGTCCACGCCAGGCGCATGGAGTTCTGGCTCATTTCCAGACCGCTGGTGGCCACGCCGCCGGCGTTGGATGCCTTGCCCGGCGCATAAAGGACGCCGGCCTCGATGAAGATATCCACAGCCTCCAGGGTCGACGGCATGTTGGCGCCTTCGGCCACGCAGATGCAGCCGTTGGCCAGCAGGGTGCGCGCATCGTTGGCGTCCAGCTCGTTCTGGGTGGCGCAGGGCAGCGCGATGTCGCAGGCGAGCGCCCACGGACGCTGGCCGGCCAGGAAGCGCAGGCCGGGACCGGTCATTTCGCTGAGGCGGCCGCGACGGACGTTCTTCAGCTCCATGACTTCTTCCCACTGTTCCAGGGTCAGCCCGGCTTCGGCGAACAGGGTGCCTTCGGAGTCGGACAGCGAGATCACCTTGCCGCCCAGTTCCATCACTTTCTGCGCTGCATACTGGGCGACGTTGCCGGAACCGGAGATCGCCACGCGCTGGCCGTCGAAACCGCTGTTGCGCGCCTTGAGCATTTCCTGGGCGAAGTACACGCAGCCGTAGCCGGTGGCTTCCGGACGGATCAGGCTGCCGCCGTAGGCCAGGCCCTTGCCGGTCAGTACCGAGGTGAACTCGTTGGACAGGCGCTTGTACTGGCCGAACAGGTAGCCGATCTCACGGGCGCCCACGCCGATGTCGCCGGCCGGCACGTCGAGGTCCGCGCCGACGTGGCGGAACAGTTCGCTCATGAACGACTGGCAGAAGCGCATGACTTCGGCATCGCTCTTGCCCTTGGGGTCGAAGTCCGAGCCGCCCTTGCCGCCGCCCATGGGCAACGAGGTCAGGGAGTTCTTGAATACCTGCTCGAAGGCCAGGAACTTGAGCACGCCCAGGTTCACCGACGGGTGGAAGCGCAGGCCGCCCTTGTATGGGCCGATGGCACTGCTCATCTGCACGCGGAAGCCACGGTTGACTCGTACGCGCCCGGCGTCATCGACCCACGGCACGCGGAACAGGATCGCGCGTTCGGGTTCGACGATGCGCTCGACGATGCCAGCCTGCAGGTAATGCGGGTTGGCTTCGAGGAACGGCCAGAGGGAGCGCAGCACCTCTTCCACCGCCTGGTGGAACTCGGGCTGATCAGGGTCGCGCCGCTTGAGGCGCTCGAGGAAGGAGTCAACGGATTGCGTCATGTCTACACCGGTACTTTTCTGGTTATGTGATGCTTTTTGCCGGCAGACTCTAACAAGCTGAAACGCACACAGATAGTGCAAGGTGACGCTTTTCTGAATCTTTTTGGTGCAAAAATATAAATTGCATCCTTGCCGGAATGGCAGAAAAACAGATTTTTGTATACAAAATCAATAGGGAATTACACCAATCCATTTCCATCAGGATGCCCCGATGATCCTCCGTCCCATCGCTGTCCTCGCCACGCTCGCCTGCTGCCTCGCCTTGCCAGCCCAGGCGGCCATGAAGCTGGACAACTTCACCCAGTCCGGGCCACTGCTGGTGGCCGACACCTTCGACAGCGAGACCCTCCACAAATCGGACTTCAACACCGATGACCTCAAGCGCATGACCCGGCAGCTCGAAGCGCAGCAGCGTACTCTGGAGGATCAGGCGCGGCTGATCGACAAGTTGGAGCGTCGCCTGGATGAGCAACAGCGCGCACTGGACGATCTCAAGCGCAGCCGTTGAAGCATCGGATGGGAAAACGCGGAAATGAAAACGGGGCCCGAAGGCCCCGTTCTCGTCAGGAAGCGGCTTACGCCAGCTTCTTGTAACGCACGCGGTGCGGCTGCGAGGCAGCGTCGCCCAGGCGTTTTTTACGATCGGCTTCGAACTCGGTGTAGTTGCCTTCGAAGAAGGTCACCTTACCGTCGTCCTCGTAGGAGAGGATGTGGGTGGCGATACGGTCCAGGAACCAGCGATCGTGGGAAATCACGATGGCGGCGCCGGGGAAGTCCAGCAGCGCTTCTTCCAGCGCACGCAGGGTTTCCACGTCGAGGTCGTTGGACGGTTCGTCGAGCAGCAGCACGTTGCCGCCCTGCTTCAGGGTCAGGGCCAGGTGCAGGCGGCCGCGCTCACCACCGGAGAGGTCCTTGACGAACTTCTGCTGGTCGCCGCCCTTGAAGTTGAAGCGGCCGACATAGCTGCGCGACGGGACTTCGTAGTTGCCGATCTTGATCTGCTCGAAGCCGTCGGAAACCTGCTCCCAGACGGTCTTGTTGCCTTCGAGGATCTCGCGGCTCTGGTCGACGCTGGCGATCTGCACGGTTTCGCCGATCTCGATGGTGCCCGAGTCCGGTTGTTCCTTGCCGGTCAGCATGCGGAACAGGGTGGATTTACCCGCACCGTTGCCGCCGATCACGCCGACGATGGCGCCCTTGGGAATGCTCAGCGACAGGTTGTCGATCAGCACGCGCTCGCCGTAGCCCTTGGTGACGTTGTGCAGCTCGATGACCTTGTCGCCCAGGCGCGGACCGGCCGGGATGTAGATCTCGTTGGTCTCGCTGCGCTTCTGGAATTCCTGCGATTGCAGTTCCTCGAAACGCTGCAGGCGGGCCTTGGACTTGGCCTGGCGGCCCTTGGCGCCCTGGCGCACCCATTCCAGCTCGGCCTTCATGGCCTTGGCGTGGGAGGCTTCCTGCTTGGCTTCCTGGGCCAGGCGGTTGGCCTTGGATTCCAGCCAGCCGGAGTAGTTGCCCTCGAACGGGATGCCGTGGCCACGGTCCAGTTCCAGGATCCAGCCGGCGACGTTGTCCAGGAAATAGCGGTCGTGGGTGATCGCGACTACAGTGCCCGGGAAGTCATGGAGGAAGTGTTCCAGCCAGGCGACGGAGTCGGCGTCCAGGTGGTTGGTCGGTTCGTCCAGCAGCAGCATGTCCGGGGCGGACAGCAGCAGGCGGCACAGGGCCACACGGCGCTTTTCACCACCGGAGAGGTGTTCGATCTTCGCGTCCCACGGCGGCAGGCGCAGGGCGTCGGCGGCGACTTCCAGCTGACGCTCCAGGTTGTGGCCGTCGGAAGCCTGGAGGATGGCTTCCAGCTTGGCCTGTTCGGCGGCCAGGGCGTCGAAGTCGGCGTCCGGCTCGGCGTAGGCGGCATAGACTTCGTCCAGGCGGGCCTGGGCCTGCTTGATCTGGCCTACGGCTTCTTCGACGATGTCACGCACGGTGGCCTGCGGATCGAGCTTGGGCTCCTGCGGCAGGTAACCGACGTTGATGCCGGGCATCGGGCGGGCTTCACCTTCGATCTCGGTGTCGACGCCAGCCATGATGCGCAGCAGGGTGGATTTACCCGCGCCGTTCAGGCCGAGCACGCCGATCTTGGCGCCGGGGAAGAACGACAGGGAGATGTCCTTGAGGATTTCACGCTTGGGCGGTACGACTTTACCGACCCGATGCATGGTGTAGACGTATTGAGCCATGGATACCTGACTTCTGGGATGAATAGTGATCGGAATGGGCCGGAACACACTGCCACAGGTTCCGGATCGCCGGCGCTGCTGGCCGGATACGGTGGAGCGCCTCCACCGGCGGGCGCGAAGGGCCGGTTCGGGGACTTCGCGCGAATCGTGGCGCGGGCGTTTCACCCGCGCGCGTGCGGCAAAGCTACCGGAATGGGCCGGGAAGGGCAAACGACGCTCGTCGGCCGTACTGGCACATCGCCGCACTTCCGGGCATCCTAACCATGCCGAATTCCGCCGTATCGCCGCCAGGTAACAGGTCCTTGTCTACAACTTCCCGTTCGTCCCCGGACTCCCTGGCCAAGACTGGCCGCGTGGCGAGCCGGACCGCCCTGTTGCTGCTGGTGTTGCTGATGCTCGGCCTGCTGGCCTGGCAGCTGCATCAGGAGTTCCGCAGCCAGGAGCGCTTCGAGCGCGAGCGGGTAGTGCTGCACGGCGAGCAGCTGGCCCAGCGCATCTCGCTGACCCTGGAGCTCAAGGCCATGGCCGCCCAGGCCCTGCTCCAGCAGCGCGACGACCGTGGTGACGTCGACGGCGAACCCGCCCTGATCAATGGCCTGCGCCGTATCTACCCCTCCTTCCACAGCCTCGTCCGCCTGGACAGCAACGGCCTGCCACGGCGCGACTCCGCCATCGGTTTCAAGGACGCGGCCTTCATCGTCGCCCTGCGCGAGCGCGGTGGCCAGCAGACCTACCACTACGCCTTCAGCGAAGAAAACGGCGGCGTCTTCTACATCTGGCTGCGCGCCACGGTGGAGGGCGAAGGCGACAGCATCATCCGCCTCGACGAACGCCTCGCCCGCCGAAGCTGGAGCGCGCAGCTGCGGCCGGACGCGCCGCCGTGGATCCTCGAAGACCAGGTACGGCAGAAGGTCCTCGGCCGCTCCAGTGGCTCCCGGCCGGGCCCGCTTGCCGCCGCCTCGCCGCTGGAACAGGCACAGAGTCTCGCCGGACTGCCGATCCAGAACACCGACTGGCAACTGCACCCGTTGTTCGATGCGCAGCGCGTGCGCACCACGCTGCTACCGCGACTGGTCGGGGAACTGGCGCTGCTGCTGTTGCTCGCGGGCGTCACCGGCGCCGCCCTGTTGCGCCTGCAGCGCGAGCAGCAGAACCTGCGCGCGCTGACCGCCGATTCCCAGCAACGCCTGCGCCAGGCCGCCCAGGCGCTGGGCGCCATCGACGAGCGGGTGGTGGTGACCCGCGCCGACGGCCGCCTGGCCTACCTCAATCCGCAGGCCGAGCAGCTGTTCGGCATCCAGGCCGAGCAGGCCGCCAACCATCACCTGCTGGAACTCCTGCCGGGGCTGGGCGCACAGCTCAACGGCGACAGCCCCTTACCCGACAGCGGCGGTACCGAGCTGGTCCGGGTCAACCACACCGGGCAGGCACGCCTGTTCGCGGTCAGCCGCCGCCCGCTGGACGATCATCCCCTCGCCCCGGAACTGCCGTGGACGCTGCGCGGCAACCTGCCCCACGGCGGTCAGGTCTGGGTGTTGCGCGACGTCACCGAGGAGCAGCAGGCGCTGCATATCCTCGAAGAGACACGGCGGCGCTACCAGGACATCTTCGACGGCGTCGGCGTCGCTCTCTGCGTGCTCGACCTGTCGGCGCTGCGGCAGCGTCTGGTGGACCTCAACCTGCGCCGGAAAAACGACCTGCAGGAGTGGATCGCCTCGCAACCCGATCGCCTGCCCGCGCTGCTGCGCGAAGTGCGCATCACCGAGATCAACAACGTCGCCAAGCGCCTGATGGGCGTCAGCACCACCGAACAGGCCTGGCAGATCCTCATCGGCAGCGCCGGCATGCGCCCGGACGGCGTGCGCAGCAAGGTGCTCGACGCGGTAATGGCCGGCCACGGCATGATCGAGCTGGAAGCCTGCATCCAGACGCGCCAGGGCGAGCAGCGCCACCTCTGGCTGCAATTGCGCGTGCCGGAGATGATCCAGGACTTCCACGCGGTCACCCTGAGCCTCTCAGACATCACTTCGCGCAAGCAGGTCGAACTGTCCCTGGTGGAGCGCGAGAAGTTCTGGTCCGACGCGGTACGCGCGGTGCCCGATACCCTGTACATCCACGACATCGCCGCGCGCCGGGTGATCTTCAGCAACCACAACCTCGGCTACCAGCTGGGCTACAACACCGACGAGCTGCGCCAGATGGGCGAGCGCTTCTGGGAAAAGGTCCTGCACCCGGACGATGTCGAATACTACTGGCGCATACGCAACCTGCAGCAGGTGGTGGGCGATGGCCTGCTGCTGGACAGCCAGTTGCGCTGGCGCCACCGCGACGGCAGCTGGCACTGGTTCGATATCCGCGAACAGGCCCTCACCCGCGATGCCGGCGGCCGCGTGGCACGCCTGATCGGTGTGGCCAAGGACATCACCGACACCGTCGAGGCGTACAACTCCCTGCGTGAGAGCGGCCGCCGCTACCGCATGCTGGCCGAAAGCATCAGCGACGTGATCGTCTCCACCGACGCCCAGGTCAAGCTCAACTACGTCAGCCCGTCGATCCAGCAGGTGTTCGGCTACAGCGCCGAATGGGTACTGCAGCACGGTTTCCAGCAGGTCGCCGCCAACCCGGCGCAACTGGAGCGGCTCAGCACGCTGCTGGATCGCCTGCACGACGCCATCGGCGAACCGACGCGCCTCGCCGAACTGCGCGAGAGCATCAAGCCGCAGCTGTTCACCCTCGACTGCATCCACGCCGACGGCCACAAGATTCCCGTGGAGCTGCGCATCGCCCTGATGTGGGACGACCACGGCGGCTTCGAGGGTCTGCTCGGCGTCGCCCGCGACATCAGCCAGCAGCGCCGCGCCGAGCGCGAGATGCGCATGGCGGCCACGGTATTCGAGCACTCCACGGCGGCGATCATCGTCACCGACCCGGTCGGCTACATCGTGCAGGTCAACGACTCCTTCACCCGCGTCACCGGCTATCGGGGCGAGGAAGTGCTGGACCAGCTGCCGCGGATGCTCACCGCCGACCGCCAGGAAGCCAACCAGCTCAAGCACGTGCTCGACAGCCTGCGCAAGAGCGGCAGCTGGGAAGGCGAGATACTGCAGAAGCGCAAGAACGGCGAGCTGTACCCATCCTGGGTCGGTATCACTGCCGTGCACGACGAGGAAGGCGATCTGGTCAGCTTCGTCTGCTTCTTCAGCGACATCAGCGAGCGCAAGGCCAGCGAGCGGCGCATCCACCGCCTGGCCTACTATGACGCCCTGACCCACCTGCCCAACCGCACGCTGTTCCAGGACCGCCTGCACACCGCGCTGCTGCAGGCCGAGCGGCACCAGCAGTGGGTGGTGCTGATGTTCCTCGACCTGGACCGCTTCAAGCCGATCAACGACTCCCTCGGCCACGCCGCCGGCGACCGCATGCTCAAGGAAGTGGCCGAGCGCCTAAGCCACTGCGTCAGCGACGACGACACCGTGGCGCGCATGGGCGGCGACGAGTTCACCCTGCTGCTGCCCGGCCAGGGCGACCGGGAACGGGCACTGCGGCAGGCGATCCAGGTGGCCGAGCAGATCCTCGCCAGCCTCGCCCGCCCCTTCACCCTCGAAGGCCGCGAGTTCTTCGTCACCGCCAGCATCGGCGTGGCGCTCTCGCCGCAGGACGGCGCCGAGCTCAGCCAGTTGATGAAGAACGCCGACACGGCGATGTACCACGCCAAGGAAATGGGCAAGAACAACTTCCAGTTCTACCAGGCCGAGATGAACGCCCGCGCCCTGGAGCGCCTGGAACTGGAAAGCGACCTGCGCCGCGCCATCGAGCAGGAAGAGTTCATCCTCCATTACCAGCCGCAGTTCACCGGCGACGGCCGCCGCCTGACCGGTGCCGAGGCGCTGCTGCGCTGGCAGCATCCCAAGCGCGGGCTGATACCGCCGACGGAGTTCGTTCCGGTGCTGGAGGAGCTCGGCCTGGTGGCCCAGGTCGGCGACTGGCTGCTGGAGCAGGCCTGCCTGCAACTTCGGGCCTGGCACCGCGACAAGGTGCGGGTGCCGAAGATCTCGGTGAACCTCTCCGCCCGGCAGTTCGCCGACGGCCAGTTGGGCGAGCGCATCGCCAGCATCCTCCGCGACACCGGCATTCCGCCGGCGTGCCTAGAGCTGGAGCTGACCGAGAGCATCCTGATGAGCGATGTGTCCCAGGCCATGCAGATCCTCCGCGGGTTGAAGCGCCTGGGCCTGGCGATTGCGGTGGACGACTTCGGCACCGGTTACTCCTCGCTCAACTACCTGAAGCAGTTCCCCATCGACGTGCTGAAGATCGACCGCAGCTTCGTCGACGGCCTGCCCCACGGCGAGCAGGACGCACAGATCGCCCGCGCCATCATCGCCATGGCCCACAGCCTGAACCTGATGGTGATCGCCGAGGGCGTGGAGAGCCATGAGCAGCTGGAATTCCTGCGCGAGCATGGCTGCGACGAAGTGCAGGGCTTCCTCTTCGGCCGCCCGGTGCCGCCCGAGCAGTTCGCGGCGCTGTTTGCCAGCAATGCCATCTTCCTGCTGGGCTGACCGCGCATCCGCGCGATGCCTGGCTATGCGTAGGAGCGGACTCCGTCCGCGATGTGCCACCGGCCGGATCGGAGTTGCCGGGAAGCAATCGCGGACGGAGTCCGCTCCTACGCCCGCCCTACCCTGAGTGCCAGAGCACGCTCAATTCCGCCGCGATCCGGGCCTTGAACCCCGCTTGTCAGCCACATGACCGCCTTTCATGTGCCAGTCCCGCCACCTTGGGTTAGAATGCGCGCCTTTCCCAGCACCCGATCCTTAAGAGGACCGCCATGTTCAGCCGTGATTTGACCCTCGCCCGCTACGATGCCGAACTCTTCGCCGCGATGGAGCAGGAAGCCCAGCGCCAGGAAGAGCACATCGAGCTCATCGCCTCCGAGAACTACACCAGCCCGGCGGTGATGGAAGCCCAGGGTTCGGTGCTGACCAACAAGTACGCCGAAGGCTACCCGGGCAAGCGCTACTACGGTGGTTGCGAGTACGTCGACGTCGTCGAGCAACTGGCCATCGACCGCGCCAAGCAGCTGTTCGGCGCCGACTACGCCAACGTCCAGCCGCACGCCGGCTCCCAGGCCAACTCCGCCGTCTACCTGGCCCTGCTCAACGCCGGTGACACCATCCTGGGCATGAGCCTGGCCCACGGCGGTCACCTGACCCACGGCGCCAGCGTTTCCTCCTCCGGCAAGCTGTACAACGCCATCCAGTACGGCATCGACGCCAACGGCCTGATCGACTACGACGAAGTCGAGCGCCTGGCCGTCGAGCACAAGCCGAAGATGATCGTCGCCGGCTTCTCCGCCTACTCCCAGGTGCTGGACTTCGCCCGCTTCCGCGCCATCGCCGACAAGGTCGGTGCCTACCTGTTCGTCGACATGGCCCACGTGGCCGGTCTGGTCGCCGCTGGCGTCTACCCGAACCCGGTTCCGTTCGCCGACGTGGTCACCACCACCACCCACAAGACCCTGCGCGGCCCGCGCGGCGGCCTGATCCTCGCTCGCAAGAACGAAGAGATCGAGAAGAAGCTGAACTCCGCCGTCTTCCCGGGTGCCCAGGGTGGCCCGCTGGAGCACGTGATCGCCGCCAAGGCCGTGTGCTTCAAGGAAGCCCTGCAGCCCGAGTTCAAGGCCTACCAGCAGCAGGTCCTGAAGAACGCCCAGACCATGGCCAGCGTGTTCATCGAGCGCGGCTTCGACGTGGTTTCCGGCGGTACCCAGAACCACCTGTTCCTGCTCTCCCTGATCAAGCAGGACATCACCGGTAAGGACGCCGACGCCGCCCTGGGCCGCGCCTTCATCACCGTGAACAAGAACAGCGTGCCGAACGACCCGCGTTCCCCGTTCGTCACCTCCGGCCTGCGCATCGGTACCCCGGCCGTCACCACCCGTGGCTTCAAGGAAGCCGAGTGCCGCGAGCTGGCCGGCTGGATCTGCGACATCCTGACCAACATGGGCGACGAGTCCGTAGTGGACAGCGTGCGCGAGAAGGTCAAGGCCATCTGCACCAAGTTCCCGGTATACGGCGCCTAAGCCCGAACCGCGAACCGCACGACGAAAAAGCCCGGCAGATGCCGGGCTTTTTCATGTCTGCCTTCCGCAGGGATCAGGCTGAACCTGTAGGAGCGAGCTTGCTCGCGAACGGATTCCAGCCAGGCTCCTGCGTTGTGCGGTTCGCGAGCAAGCTCGCTCCTACAAAAGCCGGAAAGCCGTCCTACCTTTATTACGGCTGCCCGCCTGACTGCTGCTCCGGTTGCACCGGGGTAGCGCGCAACTCATTCAGCCGCCGTACCAGCGTCTCGGCCTCCGCCTGGCTGGCGAAGCCCTTGAGCATCACCTGCCCATCCGTCACCACGCGCGTCACTTTTGGCAGCAAGCGCAGCTGTCCGTCGATGACCACCGCCAGGGCCTTGCCCTGCTCCTCCTGGGTCAGCTTCGCCAGGCGCTGGCTGGCGTCCGGGGTGAACAGCACGCGCACCGCCGGCTTGCCATCGGCCACGCTGGCCAGTTCGGCGCGCTGCACGTCCTGCTGGGTCAGCGCGGGATGGGTTGCCACCAGCACGGCCTTGCCTTGCGGGTCCGCCAGGGTGCGGGTGCTGGCCGTGGGCTGCTCGGCCAAGGCATGCACATCGAACGTATGTTGCGGCGCCGACGGCGGAGCACCGGCACAGGCGGCCAGCAGCGTGGTGAAAAGGAACGGTATCGAGCGTTTCATCGAATGCGAATCAGGCAGAAGGGCCCGTCGGGCCAGGGTCATAGAGAGTCAGACCACCTGCGTGGCACAAGTTGCACTCCCTTGGTCGGCACCCGCGACTATGCTGGATGACGAACGGATGCTGGCGGTCCGGTCAGAAATTCTCCGGCGCAGGACGAGCTGGTATCATGCGCGCCTTTTGCCGGTCACAAGAAAGGCGCAGGGCCCACCTGGGCATGCACCTTGCTTTTCCCGGCCAGAACGATAACGGCGCAAGAGCGTCACGGGGAGCCAAACATGCTGGAAAAGCTGTTCCAACTCAAGGCGCACAACACCAATGTGCGCACCGAGATCCTGGCGGGTATCACCACCTTCCTGACCATGGCCTACATCCTCTTCGTCAACCCGAGCATCCTCGGCGAGACGGGCATGGACAAGGGCGCGATCTTCGTCGCCACCTGCCTGGCGGCGGCCATCGGCTCTGCCATCATGGGCCTGATCGCCAACTACCCGATCGCCCTGGCGCCCGGCATGGGCCTGAACGCCTTCTTCACCTACACCGTGGTCCTGCACATGGGCCACACCTGGCAGGTGGCGCTCGGTGCGGTGTTCCTCTCCGCGTGCATGTTCTTCATCATTTCGATCTTCCGCATCCGCGAATGGATCATCAACAGCATCCCGCTGGCGCTGCGCTCGGCGATCGCCGCGGGCATCGGCCTGTTCCTCGCGCTGATCGCGCTGAAGGAATCGGGCATCGTCGTCGCCAACGCCGCCACCCTGGTGGGCATGGGTGACCTGGCCAAGCCCGAGCCGCTGCTGGCGATCCTCGGCTTCATCCTGATCGTCGCCCTGGAAGCCCGCCGCGTGACCGGTGCGGTGATGATCGGCATCCTGGTGGTGACCTTCATCGCCATTGCCCTGGGCGTCTCCAAGTTCGGCGGCGTGGTGTCGATGCCGCCGTCGCTGGCGCCGACCTTCCTGCAGCTGGACATCAAGGGCGCCCTGGACATCGGCCTGACCAGCGTGATCTTCGCCTTCCTCTTCGTCGACCTGTTCGACAACTCCGGCACCCTGATCGGCGTGGCCAAGCGCGCCGGCCTGATGGGCAAGGACGGACACATGCCGAAGATGGGCCGCGCCCTGATCGCCGACAGCACCGCCGCCATGTTCGGCTCGCTGCTGGGCACCTCCACCACCACCAGCTACATCGAATCGGCCGCGGGCGTTTCCGCCGGCGGCCGCACCGGCCTGACCGCCCTCGTGGTCGCCTTGCTGTTCCTGCTGGCGCTGTTCTTCGCCCCGCTGGCGGGTAACGTCCCGGCCTTCGCCACCGCACCGGCGCTGTTCTTCGTCGCCGTGCTGATGGCTTCCGGTCTTGCCGAGATCGACTGGGACGACCTGACCGTCGCCGCACCCGTGGTAGTCACCGCCCTGGCCATGCCGCTGACCTTCTCCATCGCCAACGGCATCGCCTTCGGCTTCATCACCTGGACCGCCTGCAAACTGCTGTCCGGCCGCTTCCGCGAGCTGAACCCGGCGCTGGTGATCCTGTCGGTTCTGTTTGTGATCAAGCTGGGCTGGTACAACGCCTGATTTTTCTTTCGCAGCATGGGTATCGCTGCGCTCCACCCATCCTACAAGTGGCACTGATGTAGGATGGCGTGGAGCGAAGCGATACCCATCAACTGCCGCCGACCCACACGAGTTACCCGCCCCATGAGCAGTCCGCGTTTCGATCCCTCCCAATACGACAGCCAACTGGCCGACAAGGCCGCGCGCCTGCGCGAGCTGCTGGCGCCCTTCGCCGCGCCGGAGCCGGAGGTGTTCGACTCGCCCCGCGAGCACTACCGCCTGCGCGCCGAGTTCCGCCTGTGGCGCGAGGGCGAAGCGCGCCACTACGCGATGTTCGAGCAGGGCGACAAGCACACGCCGATCCTGATCGAGCAGTTCCCCATCGCCAGCCAGCGCATCAACGAGCTGATGCCGCGCCTGAAGGCCGCCTGGGCCGAGCCGACCCTGGGCCACAAACTGTTCCAGGTGGAATTCCTCACCACCCTGGCGGGCGACGCGCTGATCACCCTCTGCTACCACCGCCCGGTGGACGCCGCCTGGCAAGCTGCCGCCGAGAAGCTGGCCGCCGAACTGGGCGTGAGCATCGTCGGCCGCTCGCGCGGCAAGCGTCTGGTCGTCGGCCGCGATTACGTGAATGAAGAACTGACCGTCGCCGGCCGCACCTTCCGCTACCGTCAGCCGGAGGGCGCCTTCACCCAGCCCAACGGCGAGGTCTGCCAGAAGATGCTCAACTGGGCCTACGAAGCCCTGGGCCAGCGCGAAGACGACCTGCTGGAGCTGTACTGCGGCAACGGCAACTTCACCCTGCCGCTGGCGACCCGCGCGCGCAGGGTGCTGGCCACCGAGATCAGCAAGACCTCGGTGAACGCCGCCCTGGCGAACCTGGCCGACAACGCTGTGGATAACGTCACCCTGGTGCGCCTCTCCGCCGAGGAGCTGACCCAGGCGCTGAATGACGTGCGACCGTTCCGCCGCCTGGCCGATGTCGACCTGAAGTCCTACGAGTTCGGCAGCGTCTTCGTCGACCCGCCGCGCGCCGGCATGGACCCGGACACCTGCGAGTTGACCCGGCGCTTCGACAACATCCTGTACATCTCCTGCAACCCGGAGACCCTGGCGCAGAACATCGCCCAGCTGCACGACACCCACCAGGTGAGCCGCTGCGCCCTGTTCGATCAGTTCCCCTACACGCACCACATGGAAGCCGGCGTGCTGCTGACCCGCCGCTGATCAGGCAACGCCCAACCAAGAGTTGGGCAGCGTCCTGCGTTCAACGGGCTAGGCTAAGGGCACAATAACCCGAGTACCGCCCATGCCCCGCCTGATCCTGCCCCTGCTGCTTCTCCTGCTGGCCGGCTGCGCCAGCGACCCCGCCACCGTCAGCGTGTCGCCGAACGCCGACGGCCACCAGAGCACCTTCTTCATCCAGGCCCTGGACGCGCCGGGGCAACGCGAGGATCTCGAAGACCGCTTCGACCTCGGCGTGCGCCGGGCGCTGGAGGCCAAGGGGTATCGCTACCAGGAAAGTTCGGGGGACCTGCGGGTGATCTACCTGTTCGGGCTGGACAACCAGGCCGGGATCGTCCAGCGCCCGGTGTCGACCTCGGCGGGGGTGATCACCCAGACGCAAATCACCGACTCCGCAGAGGCCCGGCTGGCCCTGCGGATTCTCGACGAAGCCTCAGGCGAGGTGCTGTTGCAGGCCCAGGGTGCACGCCAGTTGCACGATCCGTCCCTGACCCAACAGGTATTCGACGACGCCATCGCGCGGCTGCTGAAGGATTTCCCCGCGCACGCCGGACACTGAATATCAGCTGTAGTTGGACGGCGACTTGCGGACGAACTTGATGCTGTACTTGAAGTCGGCCTTGCGCGTGACGCTGATGGCGCGGCGGGTCACGGTGTCGATGGTGACGTTCCAGTAACCGGTGCTGGGCACCTTGATCTTCGCCGGGAAACGGTCGAACGCGCCGCCGTGGTAGGCATGGCGGCCGCCGTTCTTGAAGCTGCGGAAGTTGGCATCGGTCATCAGGCGGATGTTGCAGGTCATGGAGCACTCGATGACCACCAGATCGCCTTCGTTCAGGTGTTCACGTTGATGTACGAACTTCATCTTTGGCCCCGCACCGGTTCTTCCGCAAAATCAATACGATAGCACGACACGCGGGGTAACCCGGCATTCCGGGTGCGTTGGGCTGCCCCGCTCATCCGGACACCGTCCGTGTGGCAGGGAATTTCCGGGGCTCAGAGGCCCTCGAAGTCCGCACGGTGCTCTTCCGGCTCGTCAGGCTCCTTGCTGGACGACGTCGGCGGAGTCCGGTTGCGCGACTGCCGCTCCAGCCAGTAGAGGGCGAGGATCGCCAGCGCGGAAATCGCTCCGCGATAGACCACGCCGGCCAGCTGCGCGTCCACCTCCATGCCGCCTTCGGTCCAGGCGATCAGCAGGCGCGACAGGGTCAGGGTGAGCTGCACGAGGATCACCAGGATCAACGCCGGGCGCACCAGCAGGCGGCGGCGCAGGGCGAACACCAGGAACAGCGCGAGGGCGAACTGGTGCCCGCCGTAGAACACCCGGGCATCGCTCACAGAGGAAGGCTCCATCAGCAACATACCGCTGAGGTTGGCCATTTCGTAGGGGCGAATCCAATACAGCAGCCCCAGACCACCCCACACCAGGGCCTGTAGCAGCAGGACGAGACGGGCGAAGAGCATGCTCTTTCTCCTTGGCCGAATAGCCATTCCAGCGCGTCCGCAGCTGCGACCCAGCGCCGCGGATGCATGAGCGATCAGCTAGAGACCCCGGAAGACGCGGCAAGTTCGGGACCTCCGTCATATATAGATACAGCTGGCCGATGGGGCGGTCCAGCCTCCGGGGAGTATCCTCGGAGGCTTCCGGTCCTTGAGGTTTCCACCATGCGTACCCTGCTTCTGCTCACCGCCCTCGTCGCCGGCGCCGCCCAGGCCGCCGAGCCGCTGACCATCGACGTCCACCGCGATGCCAACTGCAGCTGCTGCAAGGACTGGATCAAGCACCTGGAGAGCAACGGCTTCACCGTCAACGACCATGTCGAGGCGGACATGAGTGCAGTGAAGACCAAGCTCGGCGTGCCTTACAACATG
The DNA here is from genome assembly GCF_050474425.1 of Pseudomonas sp. B1-22. Lineage (NCBI taxonomy): Bacteria > Pseudomonadati > Pseudomonadota > Gammaproteobacteria > Pseudomonadales > Pseudomonadaceae > Pseudomonas > Pseudomonas sp. B1-22. The sequence continues at coordinate 359,863 of NZ_JBCHVH010000006.1, forward strand.
GGCTCGTGCCACACCGGGGTAATCGACGGCAAGTTCGTCGAGGGCCACGTGCCGGCCGCCGACGTGCTGAAGCTGCGCGAGCGCGCGGATCTGGTCGGCGCCGCCGCGCCGGGCATGCCGGTCGGCTCGCCGGGCATGGAAATGGGCGACCGCCATGACGCCTATCAGGTCGTGGGCCTGACCAAAACCGGCCAGCGTGAAGTGCTGGCGGACTATCCCGCGCACTGAGGCTCACCCGGGCCAAGGGACTCACAAACGAAAGGGGCGGCCAACTGGCCGCCCCTTTTGCATTACTCCGCCTTCGCCGGCAACAGGCCGTCGGCGCGGAACATCGCCTTGATGCCCCGCAGCGCCTGGCGCAGGCGGTCGCGGTTCTCGATCAGGGCGAAGCGCACGTGGTCATCGCCGTAGTCGCCGAAGCCGATGCCGGGCGACACCGAGACCTTGGCGTCCTTGAGCAGCTTCTTGGCGAACTCCAGCGAACCCAGGTGCGCATAGGCTTCGGGAATCTTCGCCCAGATGTACATGGAGGCCTTGGGGTTCTCCACCATCCAGCCGGCCTCGTGCAGGCCCTTCACCAGCACGTCGCGGCGCTTCTGGTACTGCTCGGCGATGTCGCGCACGCACTGCTGGTCGCCTTCCAGCGCGGCGATGGCCGCTACCTGCAGCGGGGTGAAGGTGCCGTAGTCGTGGTAGCTCTTGATCCGCGCCAGGGCCGAGACCAGCTCCGGGTTGCCGACCATGAAGCCGATGCGCCAGCCGGCCATGTTGTAGCTCTTGGACAAGGTGAAGAACTCCACCGCAATGTCCTTGGCGCCAGGCACCTGCATGATCGACGGGGCCTTCCAGCCGTCGAAGGTGATGTCCGCGTAGGCCAGGTCGTGCACCACCAGCACGTCGTAGCGCTTGGCGAGGTCGACCACGCGCTCGAAGAAGTCCAGCTCCACGCACTGCGCGGTGGGGTTGGAGGGGAAGCCGAGGATCATCATCTTCGGCTTGGGAATCGACTCGCGGATCGCCCGCTCCAGCTCGTTGAAGAAGTCGATCCCCGGCACCAGCGGTACCGAGCGCACCTGGGCGCCGGCGATCACCGCGCCGTAGATGTGGATCGGGTAACTGGGGTTGGGCACCAGAATCGTGTCGCCATGATCCAGGGTTGCCAGCATCAGGTGCGCCAGGCCTTCCTTGGAGCCGATGGTGACGATGGCCTCGGATTCCGGGTCGATCTGCACGTCGTAGCGGTCGCGGTACCAGTGCGAGATGGCGCGGCGCAGGCGCGGAATGCCACGGGACGTGGAATAGCCGTGGGTGTCTTCGCGCTGGGCGACCTGGCAGAGCTTCTCGACGATATGCGGCGGCGTGGCCCCGTCCGGGTTGCCCATGGACAGGTCGATGATGTCCTCGCCACGGCGGCGGGCGGCCATCTTCAGTTCGGCGGTGATGTTGAAAACGTAGGGGGGCAGGCGATCGATGCGCGCAAAGCGACGAGCTGAACGGGGTTCAGTCATGGTGTCCTCGGGTTAACGTAGGCGCCCGGAACCGTCCGAGCGACGCCGGCCACTGCGGTGGCCTGGAAAGCGTAGCGTGTGAGCTGCGCTTTCTTGTCGGCGAACATATAGCTCGCTAGGCTGGCTGTCGAGTTTTTCTTTGCGCCGCTCAAGGGCGGCATCTGGAGGCCCATGTCCACGCAACAGTATTGGCAGCTCGACGTCTTCGCCGACCAACCGCTCACCGGCAATGGCCTGGCGGTATTCCCCGACGCCCGGGGCATACCCGCCCAGACCCTGCAGGCGCTGACCCAGGAGCTGCGCCAGTTCGAGTCGATCTTCCTGTTCCCGTCCGCCTCGCTGGACACCTACTCGGCGCGCATCTTCACCGTCGACGAGGAACTGCCCTTCGCCGGCCACCCGGTGCTGGGCGCCGCCGCGCTGCTGCATCACCTGCACCAGCGCGGCGAGGAAGAACTCTGGACGCTGGAGCTGCCGGCCAAGGCCGTAAAGGTCGCCACCCGCCGTCGCGGCGCGGGCTTCCACGCCGAAATGAACCAGGGCGCCGCCGACTTCGGCACGGTGCTGGACGACGACGCGCGCCGCTGGTTCGCCGAGGCCTTCTCGCTGCCCCCCGCCGACCTCGCCGACTACCCCGCCGCCGTGGTCAGCACCGGCCTGCCGTACCTGCTGCTGCCGGTACGCGGCGAAGCCCTGGGCCGCGTGCGCCAGCGCACGGACCTCACGGCCGAGCTGGCAAAACTCAACGCCGCCTTCGTGTTCGTGCTGGATGTGGATAATCGCGAGGGCCGCACCTGGGACGGCGCCGGAATCATCGAGGACGTCGCCACCGGTAGCGCTGCCGGCCCCGTCGCCGCCTACCTGGTGGAGCTGGGCAAGGCGCGCCGTGGCGAGCCGTTCCAGCTGGCCCAGGGCCGCTTCGTCGGTCGCCCCAGCCGGCTCGACGTGCAGGTCGGCCAGGACGACGAGGTCCGCGTCGGCGGCGACGTCCAGTTGCTCGCCCGCGCCGAGCTGCTGCACCGCTTCGCCTGACGACCGGTCTGGCGGCCAGCCCCACCCGCGACGACACTGAACCCACCTGTTCGATGGAGATGCCGCCATGCTCTGGCGCAAAGGACGACGCAGCGACAACGTAGTGGATGCCCGCGATGGCTCTGATGATGGAGCAGGCGGCATGGGCGGTGGCGGCGGCATGCGCCTCGGCGGGCGGGGCCTGAGCCTGGGCGGCGTGGCCATTGTGGTGGTGGTCGGGCTGCTGATGGGCCAGGACCCGATGCAGATCCTCGGCTCGCTGCTCGGCCAGATGGACGTCTCGCAACAGGCGCCGAGCCGCCCGGCGCAGGGCAAGCCGGCCAACCCGAACGACCCGCAGGTGGAATTCGTCCGCGCGATCCTGGGCGACACCGAGGACACCTGGGGCGAAATCTTCGCCCGCAGCAACGCGCAGTACGAGCAGCCCAAGCTGATTCTGTTCAACGGCGGGGTGAATTCGGCGTGCGGCTTCGCCTCCTCGGCGGTCGGGCCCTTCTATTGCCCGGGCGATCACCGCGTGTATCTCGACCTCGGGTTCTTCCGCGAGATGGAGCAGAAGTTCTCCGCCGCCGGCGACTTCGCCCAGGCCTACGTGATCGCCCACGAAGTCGGCCACCACGTACAGAACCTGCTGGGCATTTCCGCCAAGATCAACGCCGCCCGCCAGCGCGGCGCGCGCATGGAGGGCGCCGATGGCCTGTCGGTACGCCAGGAACTGCAGGCCGACTGCTTCGCCGGGGTCTGGGCCAACCACGCCCAGCAGCGCCTGAACTGGCTGGAACCGGGCGACGTGGAGGAAGCGCTGAACGCCGCCAACGCCATCGGCGACGACCACCTGCAGCGCCAGGCGCGCGGCAGCGTGATGCCCGACTCCTTCACCCACGGCACCTCGGCGCAGCGTGTCCGCTGGTTCAAGCTGGGCTTCGAGAGCGGCTCGCCGGGCAAGTGCGATACGTTCAAGGCGCAGGCGCTGTAACGCGCCAGCCCGAATCGCCTTGTAGGAGCGAGCTTGCTCGCGAACAGAGTCCCGGGCACGTCGGTGTTGGGCGGTTCGCGAGCAAGCTCGCTCCTACAGAGACGCCCGCCCCGGCCCAGCTCGGAATACCCGGAACGGCGCATAATATCCAGCGCGCCCCTACGACAGCCCTCTCCCAAAGGGAGAGGGGACCGTTCGCTGCAGGATTGAACCGTCGCGTCAGCCGGTACGGACCGCCCCCTCTCCCTCCGGGAGAGGGTCGGGGTGAGGGAAAGCACAGGCACGTATATCGCCGACAGAAGACGGTTTCGCCTACAGGCTACGACTCAGCGTGTGCAGGAAGTACTCCGGGTCCACCGGCTTGAGCATCACTTCCAGCACGTTCAGCCCCATCGCCTCGATCAGGTCGAGGGTGTCGGCCTGGCCGGAAAGGACAATGATCGGCAGGAAGGTGCCGATGACGTTGAGCTCGCGGATCAGTTCCAGCCCCGTGCCCTTGCGCTCCATCGGCAGGTCGGTGATCAGCAGGTCGATGTCCGACTCGTCCCGGCGAATCCGGCGCAGCGCTTCGGTCGCATTGTGGGCGACCAGGCAATGGAAGTCGGCCGATTCGATCAGCTCGCGCAACCCCGCCAATACCTCGGGATCATCTTCAACCAGCAGCGCCACGGGCCGGCGCGGAGTCGGTGCGGTGACCTCCCGCAGTGCTTCCAGCTCTTCTTCGTCGAGAATGTCCTGGGGGCCCGTAACCATAGCCGCAACACCACCCATAGAGGCCTATCCGACCAGTATAGAAGCATCTTGCTATCACCCAGTCCGATCCAGAAGGGCGAATAAAAAAGGGCCGCCCGAAGGCGGCCCTGGAAAGACGCCAGCAAGGCCGGCGCGTGGGAATCAGCTCGCCTTGGCCAGCCCGGCCGCGCCCAGGCGCTCGGCGATCTCGCCGAGGATGCTCGGGTCGTCGATGGTGGACGGCGGCGCGTATTCCTCGCCATCGGCGATCTTGCGCAGCACGGCGCGGAGGATCTTGCCGGAGCGGGTCTTGGGCAGGCGCTTGACCACCACCGCGCGCTGGAAGCAGGCCAGTGCGCCGATACGCTCGCGCACCAGCGCCACCAGCTCGCGCTGCAGGGCGTCTTCGGCAATCTTCGCGTCGTCCTTGAGCACCACCAGGCCGAGCGGCACATGGCCCTTGAGGTTGTCCGCCACGGCCAGCACCGCGCACTCGGCCACTGCGTCGTGCAACGCCAGCAGCTCCTCCATCTCGCCGGTGGAGAGGCGGTGGCCGGAGACGTTAATCACGTCGTCGGTGCGGCCCATGATGTAGACGAAGCCCTCCTCGTCCACATAGCCGCCGTCACCGGTGTGGTAGTAGCCGGGATAGGTCTTCAGGTAGGCCTGCAGGTAGCGCGGATGATCGTTCCACAACGTCTGTGCGCAACCGGGCGGTAGCGGCAGGGCGATGACGATGGAGCCCTGCTCGTTCGGCCCCAGGACACGGCCTTCGTCGTCCACCACCTGCACGTGATAGCCAGGCACTGCGCGGTTGGTGGAGCCGGCGCGCAGGTCGTGTCCCTCAAGGCCGGTACAGGGCGCGGTCACCGGCCAGCCGGTCTCGGTCTGCCACCAGTGGTCGTGCACCGGCTTGCCGGTGAGCTCCTCCAGCCAGTGCTGGGTGCTGCTGTCGAGCTTCTCGCCAGCGAGGAACAGGTGCCGCAGCGAACTCAGGTCGTAGCGCTTGAGCAGTTCGCCATGGGGGTCTTCCTTGCGGATCGCACGGATAGCCGTGGGCGCGCAGAACAGGCTGTTGACCTTGTGCTCCTCGATCACTCGCCAGTAGCTGCCGGCATCCGGCGTGCGCACCGGCTTGCCCTCGTAGAACACCGTGGTGCAGCCGTTCATCAGCGGGCCGTAGACGATCAACGAGTGGCCGACCACCCAGCCGACGTCGGAGACGCCCCACCAGACATCCCCCGGCTGCAGGCCGAAGATGGTCGGCAGTGCATAGTGCAGCGCCACCGCGTGGCCACCGTTGTCGCGCACGATGCCCTTGGGTTTCCCGGTGGTGCCGGAGGTGTACATGATGTACAGCGGGTCGCCGCTGGCCAGCTCCACCGGGTCCGCCGGCTGGGCGTGGGCCAGGGTTTCGCGCCAGTCCAGATCGCGCCCGGCATACAGCTCGGCCATCGCCTGCGGACGCTGCAATACCAGCACGTGGGCCGGCTGGTGCAGCGCCAGTTCCAGGGCCTTGTCCACCAGCGGCTTGTATTCGATGACCCGGTCGAACTCCAGCCCGCAGGACGCGGTGAGCACCAGCTTGGGCTTGGCGTCGTCGATGCGCAGCGCCAGCTCGTAGGGGGCGAAGCCGCCGAACACCACCGAGTGCACGGCGCCGATGCGCGCGCAGGCGAGCATCGCCATCGCGGCCTGCGGCACCATCGGCATGTAGATGATCACCCCGTCGCCCCGCTCCACGCCCAGCGCGCGCAGGGCGCCGGCCAGGCGGGCGACTTCGTCGCGCAGTTCCAGGTAGGTGAAACGCTGCTGGGTGTTGGTGACGGGGGAGTCGTAGATCAGCGCGGTCTGCTCGCCGCGACCGAGTTCGATCTGGCGGTCGAGCGCGAGGTAGCTGGAGTTCAGGCGGCCATCGGCGAACCAGCGGTGACTGCCGTCGGGCAGGGATTGCAGGATGTCCTGCGGGGCGCGGTACCAGGCCACGCGGCGGGCCTGCTCGGCCCAGAATTCGGACGGCTCCGCGATGGAGCGGTCGTAGCACTGCCGGTAGTTCATCATCTGAGCCTCTTATTTGTTGTTATCGAGGTCGAACAACGAGTATGGCCGGGGTTCGCTCCCCCACCATCAACCTTTGGTCGTATGCCGGCGCCTCTCAGGCAGCAGCCGGCTTTTATTGCGGGAGAGACGGCAGAACACTCCACACCCGAGCAAAGCTATCACCGGCACACAGCGCCGATGATCGACTAAATTGTGCTCTTGCTGGATTAAATTGCTGAGCGAGCTACCCGTATGTCGAGAACCTCGGATTGGCCCCTTCCCGCCGACAGCCTGCGCCTGGTGCTGCCGCCAGCGCTGCTGCACAAGCTCGCCACGCACCCGCTCAGCCATGACCTGTACCCCAGCTCCCTGGGCCACTACCGCCGCGCCCGCGACCACCAGATGAGCCGCGAGCAGCATGACGATCACCTGCTGATCTACTGCAGCGAAGGCCAGGGCGAGCTCGACGCCCGGGGGCAGGCTCATGCGGTCGGCTGTGGCGACCTGATCTGGCTGCCGCCCGGCATGGCCCACGCCTACCATGCCGATACGGCCAATCCCTGGACTATCCACTGGGTGCACCTGCGCGGCGACGGCGCCGACTGGCTGCGCCACGCGGCCGGCTACGGGGACTCTCCCGTGCGCCACTGGGGCCTGCAGCACGCCCTGGTCAGCGGCTTCGCCCAACTGCTGGAAGCACGCCGGAGCGGCTACCGATTCCAGCCCTTCCTCCTCGCCGCCAGCCGCCTGCGCGCCCTGCTCTGCCAGCTGCCGCTGCTGCACCCCGTACGCGATGCCGGGCTCGACCTGGACGGCCTGCACGCCTACATGCGCGACAACCTGCACCAGCGCCTGGAGCTGCCGCAGCTGGCAGCCTTCTGCAACCTCTCCAAGTTCCACTTCGTCAACCGCTACCGGGCGCTCACCGGACGCACGCCGATCCAGCACTTCCTGCACCTGAAGATCGAGTACGCCTGCCAACTGCTGGACAGCAGCGCCTGCGGCATTGCACAGGTCAGCCAGGCCGTGGGGTATGACGACAGCTATTACTTTTCAAGACTTTTCAGCAAGGTCATGGGGCTCTCGCCCAGTGCCTATCGCAGGCGCCTGAGCCAGGGCCACGGCGGCGCGTGAAGGGGGGAGCGGCCGGCTGTCGGCGACCTTGTGTCGCATCTTTTACCGATCGGTGACGGGTCTACACTGAGAATCCCTTCCAAGACCGTTCAGGGGTGCCCATCATGCACATCCTCGTTCGCCCGTCGTCCGCCAACAAGAATCAGCCTTGGGAAGTCTGCCTGGATCAGCAGGCCGTCGGCTTCCGAAGCGAGCGGGAAGCTCGCTCCTTCGTCGAGACCCTGGAAGCCCGGTTGCGGGCACCGCACCACTTGCCCGAGATGCGCCAACGCGCCGCGGGCTGACGCCACTCAGGCGGCGCGACTGCTGATCTGTCCGCTGGACCAGCCCAGCAGCGCGGCAGCCAGACCGCAGGCGGTGATCACCAGCGCCATCGGCAGGGCCGAACCGTCGTGCAGCGCGCCGACCAATGCCGAAGCGCCCGCCGCCACGGTGAACTGCAGACTCCCCATCAGGGCCGACGCGCTTCCGGCGTGGCGACCCTGGCTGGCCATGGCACAGGCCCCGGTGTTGGGCAGCAGGAAGCCCAGGCAGGCAATGGCGCCGAACAGCGGGATCAGCAGCGGCCACAACTGTGCCGGCTTGGCCAGGGTGACCGCCAGCAGTATGGCGCCGCAGGCGAAGTACACCCATACCGCCCTGCGCAGCCAGAAACCCGGCCCGCGATAGCGCAGCAGCCGCGCATTCACCTGCGCCGTCAGGATGAAGCCCGCCGCGTTACTGCCGAAGATCCAGCCGTAATGTTCCGCCGGCACGCCATAGAGCTGGATGAACACGAAGGGTGAGCCGGCGATGTAGGAGAACATCCCGGCGACGGCAAAGCCGCCGGTCATTGCATAGGTCAGGAAGGAGCGGTCGGCGAACAGCGCCAGGTACTGCCGCCCGGCCCCCCGCAAGGGCGCGCGCGGACCGGCCGGAATGGTTTCCGGCAGCCACAGCGCGATGGCCGCGCCGGCCAGGGCGCTAAACAGCATCAGGCTATAGAAGATCGACTGCCAGCCGGAGAGCTTCAGCAGCAGCCCGCCGCCCAGCGGCGCGAGGATCGGCGCCAACCCCATCACCAGCATCAGTTGCGAGAAGGCCTTGGCGGCGGCAATCGGGTCGCACAGGTCGCGCACCACCGCCCGCGAAATCACCATGCCTGCGCAGCCTCCCAGCGCCTGGATGAAGCGCGCCGCGATCAGCCATTCCAGGTCCGGCGCGAAGGCGCAGGCCAGCGACGCCAGGGTAAAGATGCCCACCCCCACCAGCAGCGGGATGCGCCGCCCGATGCGATCGGCCAACGGGCCATAGAGCAGTTGGCCAATGGCGAGGCCCGCGAAATACGCCGACAGGCTCAGCTGGATGTGCTCGACGTCGGTGTCGAAGGCATGCGCCAGCGCCGGGAAGCTGGGCAAATAGAAGTCGATGGCCATCGGCCCGAAGGCACTCAGGGCGCCAAGGATCAGCAGGATTCGGAGATTCATGAGGTCACCTGGACACACACCGGCGGTGGCGGCTCAGGCGCCAGGGCGGACGGCGTGTAAGGTTCTGCCGCGAAAGCGCTGCGCGACGAAGCCTTGCATTGTGACAAGGGCCGGGAAATTAGCAAGCTCACTAATCAATTCCCGAAAAGGTGGTAGGACGGACCGGCAGGCTGCCGGTCCGTCCTGGCTTCAGGCCTTGTGAGCCTCGCCCTCTACGGGCTTGTCCTTCTTCTTGCGGCTGGAAAGCTTGTCGGAGAACGACTCCACCAGCATGTAGAACATCGGGATGAGGAAGGTCGCCAGCAGGGTCGCGGCGAGCATGCCGCCGATCACCCCGGTGCCGATCGAGTGACGGCTGGCCGAGCCCGCGCCGGTACTGATCGCCAACGGTACGCAACCCAGGATGAAAGCCAGCGAGGTCATCACGATCGGGCGGAAGCGCAGCTTGGCCGCTTCCAGCGCCGCTTCGACCGGCCCCATGCCCTGCTCTTCACGGCAGAGCACGGCGAACTCGATGATCAGGATGGCGTTCTTCGCCGCCAGGCCGATCAGCGTCACCAGGCCCACCTGGAAGTACACGTCGTTGTCGATGCCGCGCAGCCAGATGGCGAGGATGGCGCCGAATACCGCGAAGGGCACCGCCGTGACCACCGCCAGCGGCAGCGACCAGCGCTCGTACTGCGCCGCCAGGATGAGGAACACCAGGATCAGGCCGAAGATGAACGCCTGGCCACCCGAGCCCTGAGCCTCCAGTTCCTGATAGGCCGAGCCGATCCAGGTCAGCATGTAGTCCTGGCCGAGGGTCTGGTCCGCCACCTCCTGCATAGCCGCCAGCGCCTGGCCGGAGCTGTAGCCCGGTGCCGGGCCGCCGAGCAGCTTGGCCGCGGGGAACACGTTGAAGCGCGAGAAGGTATCCGGAGCCAGGATGCGCTTGACCTGTACCAGCGTCGCCAGCGGGATCAGGTCGCCGGTGACGGAACGCACATAGACCTGTTTGAGATCCTCCGGCTTGCGGCGGAAGTCCGACTCGGACTGCAGGTTCACCTTCCAGGTACGGCCGAACAGGCTGAAGTCGTTGACGTAGTAGGCGCCGAAGGTCGACTGCATGGCGGTGAACACATCGTCGATGGCTACGCCGAAGGCACGTGCCTTGGTGCGATCCAGGTCGATGTAGTACTGCGGCACGTCGGCGTTGAAGGTGGTGGTCACGCCGGCCAGTTCGGGACGCTTGGCCGCCGCGGCCATGAACTTCTGCACGGTTGCCTGAAGCTGCTCCGGGGTGCCGCCGCTGCGGTCCTGGATGTAGGCCTCGAAGCCGCCGGTGGTGGACATGCCGGTGATCGGCGGCGGGTTGAACGACAGGGTCACACCGTCCTGCTCACGCGCGCCCATGCCCATGAAGGTGCGCGTCAGGTTGCGCGCATCCAGCGACGGTTCCTGGCGCTCCTTCCAGTCCTTCAGGGTCACGAAGGACACACCCGCGCTGGTGACGTTGGTGTTGGTCAGGATGTTCAGGCCGGAGAAGGTCACCACGTCCTTGACCGCCGGATGCTTCTGCAGCTGCTCGGAGACCGCGCTGGTCAGCTCCTCGGTGCGCTTGAGCGAAGAGGCCGGCGGCAGGATATAGGCGTTGAGCACATAGCCCTGGTCCTCGTCAGGTACCAGCGAGCCGGGTACCCGCTCGAACAGCACCACCATCAGCGCGATCATCCCGCCGACCAGCAGCAGGCCGATGGACGCGCGCTTGAGGAAGAACTGCACGCCCGCGCCATAGCCTTCGGTGGCCTTGTCGAACATGCGGTTGAACCAGCGGAACGGCGCCGCGGGCTCCTTGTGCTCGGGCTTGAGGATCAGTGCGCAGAGTGCGGGTGACAAGGTCAGCGCGACGATGCCGGAGATCACCACGGACACCGCAATGGTGATCGCGAACTGCTGGTACATCTGCCCGGCGAGGCCGCCGAGGAAGCCAACCGGCACGAACACCGCGCAGAGCACCAGGACGATGGCGACGATCGGACCCGTCACCTCCTCCATGGCCTTGATCGCGGCCTCCCGTGGGCCGAGCTTCTCCGTTCGCATCACCCGTTCGACGTTCTCCAGCACCACGATGGCATCGTCCACCACGATGCCGATTGCCAGCACCAGGCCGAACAGGGTCAACAGGTTGATGGAGAAGCCCAGCAGGTACATGCCGGCGAAGGTGCCGACCAACGACACCGGGATCGCCAGTACCGGGATCAGGGTGGCGCGAATGTTCTGCAGGAACAGGTAGACCACCAGCATCACCAGCACCAGGGCCTCGAAGAAGGTATGCACCACCTCCTCGATGGACACCTTCACGAACACCGTGGTGTCGTAGGGGATGGTGTAGACAATGCCCTGCGGGAAGCGCTTGGACAGCCGGTCCATGGTGCTGCGCACGGCCTCGGCGGTGTCCAGGGCGTTGGCGCCGGGTTGCAGGTACACACCGAAGGCCGCGTTCTGCTGGCCGTTCAGGGTGGTCATCATCGAGTAGTCCTGTGCCCCCAGTTCGACCCGGGCGACATCCTTGAGCAGCAGGCTGGCGCCGGTGCTGTCGGTGCGCAGGATGATGCTTTCGAACTGCTTCGGATCGGAGAATCGACCCTGGGTGCTCACCGTGTAGGTGAAGTCCTGCGGGGTGTGCAGAGGTTCCTTGCCGAAGTTGCCGGCGGCGAACTGCGAGTTCTGCTCCTGGATGGCGTTGACCACGTCGGTCGGCGTCAGGTTGTACTGCGCCAGCTTGTCCGGGCGCAGCCAGATGCGCATGGAGTAATCCTTGGCACCGAACTGGGTGACGTCGCCCACGCCGGGCAGGCGCTTGAGCTCGTCGATCACGTTGATCAGCGCGTAGTTACTGATCTGTACCGGGTCGACCGAGTTGTCCGGCGAATACAGGATCACCAACTGCAGGATGTCCGAAGACTTCTTCTGCACCTTCACGCCCTGCCGGCGCACTTCCTGCGGCAGCTTGGCCAGCGCCGCCTGCACCTTGTTGTTGACGTTGATGGTCGCCTGGTCGGGGTCGGTGCCGACCTGGAAGTACACGGTGAGGGTCATGGCACCGCTGCTGTCGGAGGTGGACAGCTGGTAGATCATGCCTTCGACGCCGTTGATTTCCTGTTCCAGCGGGGCGGCGACGGTTTCCGCGATCACCTGGGAGCTGGCGCCCGGATAGTTGGTGGTCACCGACACCTGCGGCGGCAGGATCTCCGGGTACTGGGCAATCGGCAGGGCATGCATGGCCGCCATCCCGCCCAGCAGGAAGATGATGGAGATGACCATGGCGAAGATCGGACGATCGATGAAGAAGCGCGAAATCACGATGGGCGCTCCTTAGGACTGGGTCTGGGCGGTATTGGCCGCAGGCTGCTGCGCGCCACCTTCTACCGGCTTGACCGGCTGATCGGGACGAACCTTGATCAGGCCATCCACGATGACCTTGTCGCCGGCATCCACCCCGGCCTCGATGACCCAGCGGCCGTTCACCGTCTGCGACGTGGTGACCTGGCGCACGCGGGCGATGCCGTCCTTGTCCACGACGTAGACGAAGGTACCGCGCGGGCCCTGGGCCAGCGCACGCTCAGGCAGCGTGACGGCGTTCTTGCGGGTGATGCCCTTGACCAGAACGCGGACGAACTGGCCGGGAATCAGCTGATTCTTCGGGTTGGGCACCACGGCGCGGGCATTGACCGTGCCGGTGCCGGTGTTGACGAAGCTGTCGGTGAAGTCGACCACTCCGTCGATGTCGTACTGGCTACCGTCGCCGAAGTGCAGCTCGGCGCTCAGCTTGCCGTCCGCCGGCAAGCTCAGCCGGCCGCTCTGCACGCCATCGCGCAGGCGCGCGGCCTCGGTATCGGGGTAGGCGAAGTTGACGTATACCGGGTCGAGCTGGGTGAGCTTGGTGAGCAGGCTGGAGCCCGGATCGGCGGCGGCCACCAGGCTGCCTTCGGAACGCACTTCCTTACTCGCCATGCCGGAGATCGGCGCGGTCACGGTGGTGTAGTTGAGGTCGATCTGCTTGGCCTGCACGTTGGCGCGGGCGGCTTCGACGTCGGCCTTGGCCTGTTCGAAGTTGGAGATGTAGCGGTCCAGTTCGCTTTCGCTGGCGAAGCCTTTCTTCTGCAGTTCACGGATACGGCGCAGATCGCGGTCGGTCTGGCGGTAGCGCGCCTGGGCCTGTGCCAGCGCGCCCTGGGCCTGGCCCAGCGCGGCCTGGTAAGGACGCGGATCGATGCGGAACAGCACCTGTCCTTCCTTCACCGGGCGGCCTTCTTCATAGGTGCGGCGTTGCAGGATGCCGCTGACCTGGGCGCGAACCTCGACCTCCCGGTAGCCGGCGGTGCGGGCGGCGTACTCCAGGGTCACGGGTACGACGGTGGCCTTGGCGACTTCAACCGTCACCGGCGGCGGAGGGGGTGCAGCGGCAGCAGGTTTGTCCTCAGCCTGAAGCGCCGTAGCGAATAAGGCAGGTAAGCCGAATACAGCAATTGCAAAGGGCAAACGGCGGACGAACTGCATGTAACCTCTCCATGGAAAGTCAGAAAAAGCGGGACGGTAGGAATATTGACTGAGAGGAGTTCACTTGCGCCAGTGCCGGATACGGACTGTTCGTACTTTAAAATCAGTAAACTGCCAACTAAGTAGTGATCCTAGCCTGTATACCAGTAAGCGCCATGAGAAGAACTAAAGAAGATTCGGAAAAGACCCGGCAGACAATTCTCGACTCCGCCGAGCAGCTTTTTCTGGCCAAGGGCGTCTCCAATACGAGCCTGGAAGAGATCGCCAGAAGTGCCGGCGTAACCCGTGGCGCGGTGTATTGGCACTTCCAGAACAAGGCTCATCTATTCAACGACCTGCTCAACCAGGTACGCCTACCGCCCGAACAACTGGCGCAGCGTCTCTCCGGCTGCGACGGGCACGACCCGATCCAGTCGCTGTTCGAATTGAGCGTGGAAGTCATCGAGAACCTGGCGCGTCACCCGCAACGCCGGCGCATTCTCACCATCCTGTTGCAGCGCTGCGAGTTCACTGACGAACTGCGCGACGCGGAAGAACGCCACAACCATTTCGTCCGTCAGTTCATCGAACTCTGCGAGCAACTGTTCACCCGCGAGAGCTGCCGCAGCCGGCTGATGCCGGGGGTGACGCCGCAGATCGCATCGCGCGCGGTGCATGCGATGATTTTCGGCCTGCTCAGCGACTGGCTGCGCGACCCGGAGCTGTTCGACGCGGAACGGGAAACCCGCTTCCTGTTCGATGCGCTGTTCAGGGGGCTGGTGCGCGACTGGAGCGCGCCCCAGGCCTGACGGATGGGCCGGCGCAATGCCGGCCCGGAAGGATGAAGGACTCAGAGCCTGTTTACGATCTTGCGGCCGGCGCGCAGCAGATCGTCAACAGGCTCTCAGGCCGCTTCGGCCTCGTAGCCCTCCTCGCGGATCGCCGCGAGAATCACCGAGTCGTCCAGGCGGCTGGCGACGCGCACTTCGCCCTGGCCCAGGTCGACCTGGACTTCCGCGGCAGCATCCAGCGCCTGTACCGCCTGGGTGATGGCCCGTACGCAGTGACCGCAGCTCATGCCTTTGACTTGGAAGGTATGCATGGGAAATCTCCTGTCGTGTGTTGATGAGTTGGATGCAGTCTCGACCTTCCCCTCGTGGCAAGGTCAAGCCTCGGCGCAATTTGCTCCAACACGCTTGTCCTGCGTCAGGCTCTCAGCCAAGCTGCCCGGATGATCCCCTCCCGGAGAACGCCCATGTGCCGTTCCCTTCTCCTGGCCTTCGCCCTCCTGCTCAGTGCCGTGGCACAGGCCGACGGCATGCCCGATACCGCGGCTGCCCCGCAGCCCCCCGCGCAGCCGACGCCCCCCTCCGCCGCGCCCAGTGCCTGGCCGATACCCGACGCCCAGCCGGTGGCCTACGCCGTACTGATCGTCAGCCGCGAACGCCTGGACACCGGCACCGCCTGCGACATCGACCTCTATGTGCAGGACCAGAAGGTCTCGCGCCTGCAGCCCGAAGGCGAGGTCGCCCTCAACCTGCCGCCGGGCGAAACCTCCCTGCGCATCGAAACCGCCAACTCCGGCCTCTGCCACGGCGGCATCGAGCCCCTGCGCGCGCAGTCGGTGGTGCTGCGTGCCGGCGAGGTGCGCAAGTTCCGCATCGCCAACAGCGAGAGCGGCCTGTACCTGATGCCGGTTTCCAGCGGCAGTTGAGCGCGATGGCTTGACCTGCGACAAGGGACCGCGGCGCAGGGGTTGACCTTGCCCTTGTGTCAAGGTTGATCCTGTTGGGGAACCTCAGGGAGAGCCCCATGAACAGCGCAACCCCAATCGAACTCGACCTTCCCGTCTCCGGGATGACCTGCGCCAGCTGCGCCGGCCGCGTGGAACGCGCTCTGCGCAAGGTGCCCGGCGTACAGCACGCCAGCGTCAACCTCGCCAGCGAACAGGCGCGCATCCAGCTGGACGGCCCATCCAGCGGCGACACCTTGCCCGCCCTGGTCGCCGCAGTCGAACAGGCCGGTTATGCCGTGCCCGCGCACAGCCTGGAGCTGGCCATCGACGGCATGACCTGCGCCAGCTGCGTCGGCCGTGTCGAACGCGCCCTGCGCAAGGTGCCCGGCGTGCGCACGGTGAGCGTGAACCTCGCCAGCGAACGCGCCCATCTCGACCTGCTCGGTGCGGTGGACATCGCCGACCTGGTCGCTGCCGTCGACAAGGCCGGCTACAAGGCCCGCCCGATCGAATCCGAGCAGCCCGGCGTCGACCCGCAGGTCGCACGCCTGGCCCGCGAGCGCTGGTGGCTGGCCGCATCCATCGCCCTGTCGCTGCCGCTGGTGCTGCCCATGATCGGCGACGGGTTCGGCCTGCACTGGATGCTGCCGGCCTGGGTGCAGTTCCTGCTCGCCACCCCGGTGCAATTCCTCATCGGCGCGCGCTTCTACGTTTCCGCCTTCAAGGCCGTGCGCGCCGGCAGCGGCAACATGGACCTGCTGGTCGCCCTCGGCACCAGCGCCGGCTACGGCCTGAGCCTGTACCTCTGGTACGCCGCCGCGCCAGGACAGATGCCGCACCTGTACTTCGAAGCCAGCGCCGTGGTGATCACTCTGATCCTGCTCGGCAAGTACCTGGAAAGCCGCGCCAAGCGCCAGACTGCCGCTGCCATCCGGGCGCTGGAAGCCTTGCGACCGGAACGCGCCACCCGTGTCCGCGACGGCGTGGAAGAGGATGTCGCCATCGTCGAACTGCGCCTGGGCGACGAAGTGCTGGTACGCCCCGGCGAACGCTTCCCGGTGGACGGCGAAGTGCTCGACGGCCAGAGCCATGCCGACGAAGCCCTGATCACCGGCGAGAGTGTGCCGGTGGCCAAGGGCGTGGGCGATGCCGTCACCGGCGGCGCCATCAATGGCGAAGGCGTGCTGCGGGTGAAAACCACCGCGCTGGGCGGCGAGACCGTGCTGGCGCGGATCATCCGCCTGGTGGAAGACGCCCAGGCGGCCAAGGCGCCGATCCAGAAGCTGGTGGACAAGGTCAGCAACGTATTCGTCCCGGTAGTGATCGGCATCGCGCTGATCACCCTGGTCGGCTGGCTGCTCGCTGGTGCCGGCTGGGAACACGCGCTGATCAACGCCGTGGCGGTGCTGGTCATCGCCTGTCCGTGCGCCCTGGGCCTGGCTACTCCCACCGCGATCATGGCCGGCACCGGCGTGGCAGCCAAACACGGCATCCTGATCAAGGACGCCGAGGCGCTGGAAGTCGCTCATGGGGTGACCGCCGTGGCCTTCGACAAGACCGGCACCCTCACCTCCGGCCAGCCACGCATCACCAATCTCGCCGCCAGCGACGAGGCCCAGGCACTCGCCCTGGCCGGCGCCCTGCAGCGCGGCAGCGAACACCCGTTGGCCAAGGCCGTGCTCGACGCCTGCGCCGAGCGCGGGCTGGCTCCTACCGCCGCCGACGCCACCCAGGCCCTGGCCGGGCGCGGCATCCAGGGCCGCGTGGACGGTCGCCTGCTGGCCCTGGGTAACCGTCGCTTGCTGGACGAACTGCAACTGCCACCCGGCGAACTGGCAGACTCCGCCAAGCACTGGGAAGCCGAAGGCCGCACCCTGTCCTGGCTGATCGAGCGCGAGCCGCAAGCCCGCGTGGTCGCCCTGTTCGCCTTCGGCGACAGCCTCAAGGACGGCGCCAGGCCCGCCATTGACGCCCTGCGCGAACGCGGCATCGCCAGCCACCTGATCACCGGCGACAACCGTGGCAGCGCCAAGGTCGTGGCCGATGCCCTTGGCCTGGACGACGTGCACGCCGAAGTGCTGCCCGGCGACAAGGCCGCCGTGGTCGGCGCGCTGCGCCAGGAAGGGAAAGTCGTGGCCATGGTCGGCGACGGCATCAACGACGCCCCAGCACTCGCCGCGGCCGACGTGGGCATCGCCATGGGCGGCGGCACCGACGTGGCCATGCACGCCGCCGGCATCACCCTGATGCGCGGCGACCCGAGGCTGGTCCCGGCGGCGCTGGACATCTCCCGGCGCACCTACGCGAAGATCCGCCAGAACCTGTTCTGGGCCTTCATCTATAACCTGGTGGGCATCCCGCTGGCCGCCTTCGGCCTGCTCAACCCCATGGTCGCCGGCGCGGCGATGGCCGCCTCCAGCGTCAGCGTGGTGAGCAACGCCCTGCTGCTCAAGCGTTGGAAGCCCCAGGACCACCAGTAAGACTCACGCCCCGCGCCAGCGGGGCGTTCGCTCAAGAGGAATCGGCATGAACATCGGCGAAGCGGCGAAGAAGAGCGGCCTGACCGCGAAGATGATCCGCTACTACGAATCCACCGGCCTGCTCGCCCCCGCCGGCCGCAGCGCCAGCGGCTATCGGCACTACAGCGAACAGGACCTGCACACCCTGGCCTTCATCCGCCGCTCGCGGGACTTCGGCTTCTCCCTGGAGGAAGTCGGCCAGTTGCTCGCCCTCTGGCAGGACCGCCAGCGTGCCAGCGCCGACGTGAAGGCCCTGGCCGCCCGGCATATCGAGGAGCTCAACCGCAAGATCGCCGAACTCAGCAGCCTGCGCGACACCCTGCAGGAGCTGAGCGACCACTGCCAGGGCGACCACCGGCCGGACTGCCCGATTCTCAAGGACCTGGAGTCGGGGAACTGCTGTCATTGAGGACTATTCGGGCGTTGTTCGGCGCCGTCTCCGACATCTGGCTCGCGGCATGGATTGGTAGCATAATCTGATACCAACAACCGGAGCACAGGATGAATGCCCGGCAACGCAGGACGCTGGAGCTGATTTTCTCCCTCCCCGTCCCGGCTTCACTGGAGTGGTTGCGCATCGAGTCACTGCTGATTGCCCTCGGCGCGCAAGTAATCGAAGGCAATGGCTCCCGGGTGCGTTTCGAGTTGAGGGGTGTTATCGCCACCTTCCACCGTCCGCACCCGGCCAAGGAAGCCAAGCCCTACCAGGTGCGCGATGCCCGCGCCTTGCTCGAACAGGCAGGAATCCACCCATGACCCCCATGAAATACCAAGGCTACGCCGCCCGCATCGAGTACAGCGATGACGACGGGCTGTTCATCGGCCATGTCGCCGGCATCCGCGATGTGATCGGCTTCCATGGGGAGTCGGTCAGCGAATTGCGCGAAGCGTTCGAAGAAGCGGTGGACGATTACCTGGCCACCTGCGAAAAGCTCGGCCGCGAGCCGCAACGCCCCTTCTCCGGCAAGCTCAGCCTGCGCCTCGATCCGCAACTGCATGCGCAGGTGGCGATCAAGGCGGAGCTGAGCAACCAGAGCATCAACCAGTGGGTGGTGGACCGCCTCGGCGAGGCGGTCTGACGCCGTATGCTCTTCGTAGGAGCGAGCTTGCTCGCGAACAGCCTTGCCCCCTGAGTCAGCCGATGTTCGCGAGCAAGCTCGCTCCTACAGATATCGCTTCAGCCTTGTGCGCTAGCCACCGCGCGGCGGCGCCAGATCGACGCCGGCAGGACGGTCACAGCCAGGCCGACGAAGACCAGCACGCAGGCCATCCAGTCCTGAGTAGTCAGCTCCTCACCGAGGAACAACCAGCCCGACAGCAGCCCTGACACCGGCACGGCGAGGGCGAACGGCGTGACCTGGCTGGCCGGGTAGCGGCGCAGCAGGAAGCTCCACAGGCCGAAGCCGACGGTGGTGGCGAGGAAGGCGATGTAGAGCAGCGCCCCCGCGCCGGTCCAGTTGATGTTCAGCACGGCGTGGCCGATCGCCTCGGGGCCTTCGAAGATCCACGACAGCACCAGCAACGGCAGCGGCGGGATCAGGCTGACCCAACTGATCAGGCGCAGCATGTCGCTGGCGCCGGAGCGCTTGGTGGCGATGTTGGAGAAGGCCCAGGCCAGCGCCGCGGCGATCACCAGCAGGAAGGCCACCAGACTGTCGCCCAGCGGGCGCTCCAGGCCGATCAGCAGCAGCCCGCCGGCGGCGAGCGCCAGGCCCAGCAGTGCACGTGCGGTCGGGCGCTCGCCGAGGAAGGCGGCGGCGATCAGCACGGTGAAGAACACCTGGCTCTGCAGCACCAGCGACGACAGGCCCGCCGGCATTCCCAGGTGCATGCCGACGAACAGCAGGCCGAACTTCACGACGCCCAGCAGCAGGCCGATCTGCACGATGCGCCAGAACGGTGCCGGCAGCGGGCCGCGCAGGAAGATCAGCGGCAACGCCGCCAGGGCGAAGCGCAGGGCGCAGAACAACAGCGGCGGGAAGTCGTGCAGGCCGACCTTGATCACAACGAAGTTGATACCCCAGATGAGGGTGACCAGCAGGGCGAGCAGGATATGGCGCAGGGGCATGGCGAGAAGCTCGGAGTGGGATGAGGCAACGCTACCAGCCCGGACACGCGCTGTATGGATACAGTTGCTGCCGTACAGTTGCGTAGGGCGTACAACCGTTCGCGGTTGTACGCCGATGCACCTCGCTTTATCGCCGGCTCCAGGGCTGAGTCCGGAGCGCCCTGAAGCCACGAGCAACCGGCGTATAACGTCGAACGTTATACGCCCTACGTCGCGACGAGAGGGTCGGGGCTTTTGATCTCGTAGGAGCGGAGCTTCTCCGCGAACATCGGCGCGCCCGGAAGGCTTCGCGGATAAGAGCTAGGCGCCCCCATCGCTCCTACAAGAGCCTCCCCGCCCAATCGTAGGAGCGGGCCATGCCCGCGAATCGCGCCCATGGGGCGCTCCTACAAGTGTTCCACCTGCAGGTTGGGCCAGCGCGCCAGCCAATTCTTGGCGGCGAGGCGCTCGCGGTAGATTTCGGGCTTTGCGCGAAAGCGTTCGGTCGGCCGAACGCGCAGCTCCAGCAGATCGTCGATACCCAGCGGCGCCAGCAATTCCAGGCGCTCGTCCTGCAAACGCAGCGCCACCGCCGTGCACACTTCCGGCCAGTGGCGCATCGCCTCGCCGCAGTCTGGGTAGGGAGCATCGCCGTTGCGCAGGTGCATACGGGCCTGGTTGCGCACCGACCAGGGAACATCCGGGCAGGCATCCCACAGCCGGCGTTCCCACTCAAGGTCCGCCTCCGGGACTATGCAATCGGCAGCGAAGTACAGGACGTCCACATCGCTCAGCGGCGTGCTTTCAGCGTGCCCATGCAGCGCGTCCCACACCGCGTTGCGCACGACCCCCGCGGCGACCCAGGCGCCCGCGGGACCGAAGTCCCGCACGGCGCGCAGCAAGCGCATGCGCTCGGGCTGCGCGGCGATCAGGGCAAGGAGCTCGGATTCTCCGCGCAGGGCGGTCAAGCCTGCTCCCATGGCGGGGGTGGCGGCTCGTCGCGGGTTTGCGGCGCGTCCTGGGCGGCACGGCCGGCCTCGCGGCGCGCCTGCTCGCGCAGGGCGTCGGCGATCTCGCGCAGGACCGAGTCGACGTCCGCCTCGTCCTCGGGATCGTCGAAATGGCCGGTCAGCGGGGTGTCCGGCAGCAGCTTCCCTTCTTCGTAAAGCGCCCACATTTCCTTGGCGTAGTGGGTGTACTTGAGTTCCGGGGCGAAGCGGCCGAAATAGGCGGCCATGTTGCCCACGTCACGCTCCAGCATGCGGAAGGCGTGGTTGTTGCCGGCAGCGTCCACCGCCTGCGGCAGGTCGATGATCACCGGGCCGTCCGGTCCCACCAGCACGTTGAACTCGGACAGGTCGCCGTGCACCAGCCCGGCGCAGAGCATCATCACGATCTGGCGGATGAGGAAGGCGTGGAACTCCCGCGCCACCTCGGGCTCCATCTCCACGTCGTTCAGACGTGGCGCGGCGTCGCCGTCCTCGTCGGCGATCATCTCCATCAACAGCACGCCGTCGAGGAAATCGTAGGGTTTGGGCACCCGAACGCCGGCACTGGCCAGGCGGAACAGCGCGGCGACCTCGGCGTTCTGCCAGGCGTCCTCCTGTTCCTTGCGGCCGTACTTGGAACCCTTGGCCATGGCGCGCGCCTGGCGGCTGTTGCGCACCTTGCGGCCTTCCTGATACTCGGCGGCCTGGCGGAAGCTGCGCTTGTTGGCTTCCTTGTAGACCTTGGCGCAGCGCAGCTCGTCGCCGCAGCGCACCACATAGACCGCTGCTTCCTTGCCGCTCATCAGCGGTCGCAATACTTCGTCGATCAGTCCGTCTTCGATCAGCGGCTCAATGCGTTTCGGGGTCTTCATCGGGCTTCCTGGCATACCTCTCTACGGGCGCTGCGCACCTTATACGGCAATCCCCGTCGGCCGCCCAGCGCGATCAGGGGGCGGGCGGGGTCAGTTCAATGTTTTCGATCACCGCATCCTCCAGGCGCAGCAACTCCAGCCCCAGGGCCTCGTCGCTGTCGGCATAGCGCAGGGCGATGCTGGCGAAGCCTTCGGCGGCCTCGCTGAAGGCCTCCACCATGCGCGGGTCGAACTGGCTGCCGGCGCCGGCCCTGATCCGCGCCGCCGCTTCGTCCGGCCCCAGCGAGGCGCGGTAGGCGTGGCGGCTGGTCATCTCGTCATAGCAGTCGATCAATGTCAGCATCCGCGCGGCCATCGGGATGCTCTCGCCGGCCAGGCCTTCCGGATAACCGCGGCCATCCCAGCGTTCGTGATGGCTGTGGGCGATCTCCTTGGCATAGCGCAGGAAATCGGCCGGATAGCCGAGCTTGCGCTCCGCCGCCGCCAGCGCGTCGCGGCCGACCGTGGTATGGCTCTGCATGATCTGCTGGTCGGCCTCATCGAGCTGGCCGGGGTGGTGCAGGATACGGTCGGGCACCGCCACCTTGCCGATGTCGTGCAATTGCGCCGAGCGCGACAGCAGTTCGATGTTCTCCACCGAGAGTTCGCTGGAGAACTCGTTGCGCAGCGCCAGCGTGCTGCCCAGCAGGCGCATGTAGTGTTCGATGCGCACCAGGTGCTGGCTGTGGGCGTTGTCGCGCAGGTCGCAGAGGGTCGCCATGGCTTCCAGCGTGGCATCCTGGATGGCCTGCAGCTCGCGGGCGCGGCGGCGCACCTCCAGCTCCAGGTACTCGCTCTTGTCGCGCAGGAAGTCGGCGTTGGCCTTGAGGTTGAGGTGCGCGCGGATGCGCGCCAGGGTCACCGGCGGGCTGATCGGCTTGGTGATGTAGTCCACCGCGCCCAGGTCCAGGCCCTTCTGCTCGTCCGAGGCGTTGACCATGCCGGTGAGGAAGATCACCGGGATGTCGCGCGTGGCGGGGTCGGCCTTGAGCTGCCGGCAGACCTCGTAGCCGTCCATCTCCGGCATCATGATGTCGAGCAGCACCAGGTCCGGGCGCGGATCGCTCTGCATCAGGCGCAGCGCCTTGGCGCCGCTGCCGGCGACACGCACCTGATAGCGGTCCATGAGCAGCTCGCTCATCAGCATCAGATTGTCCGGCTGGTCATCCACCACCAGGATCAGTTCCTGTTCCGGCCGGTCGAGCATGCTATCCATTGCGTTCCCCTTATTGATCAGACTGCCACGCGGCGCCAGATCGGACCTTTCATCCGCGCCGGCGTTCAGATCCTGATATCGCGATCCCGGGCGAGATTCACCAGGTTTTCCAGGGCGCGCTCGAACTCGAAGCGCCTGACGTTCGTCGCGATGCCCTCGTACCCCTCATTGAAGACGCTGCGCAGCAGGCTTGCACGCTCGCCCAGCAAACGCCCGGCGCGCGGGTCATCGGCGGCCAGCAATTGCGCCAGGCGCCGGCACACGCGCTCGACCTCCACGCCCTCGGTGGGCGCGACCGGTGCGTGCGACACCTCCGCGGCCGCAGGCTCGGGCGGCGGTAGCGCGGCCTGGCTGATGCTGTCCAGGTTCAACTCCTGCGCATCGTCCACCCGCCCCATCGGCAGGCGGCACCAGAACAGGCTGCCCTTCCCCGCCTCGCTTTCCACTCCGACGCTGCCGCCCATCGCCTCGGCCAGCCGCTTGCAGATCGCCAATCCCAGGCCGGAGCCGCCGTAGCGCCGGGTGATCGAGCTGTCGGCCTGGCGGAACGATTCGAACAGGCGCTCCTGCTGAGCCGGGGAGATGCCGATGCCGGTGTCGCGCAGGCCGAAGTACAGCTGCAGGCTGTCCTCGTCGTCCTGCTCCAGTTCGACGATCAGCGCCACTTCGCCACGCTCGGTGAACTTCAGCGCGTTGTTGGCGTAGTTCATCAGGATCTGCCGCAGGCGCAGCGAATCGCCCACCACCTTGGCCGGCACCCGCGGATCGATCTCGCAGCGCACCGCAAGGCCCTTGCTCGCCGCGCGGATGCTGAGCAGGTCGAACAGCTCGCCGAGCATGCGTTCCAGGTCGAAATCGATGTGCTCGAACTCCAGCTTCCCGGCCTCCACACGCGACAGGTCGAGGATGTCGCTGATCAGCTCCAGCAGGTACTGGCCCGAGCCCTGGATCTTGCCCAGATAATCCAGCTGCTGCTGGTCCAGGGTCGTCTCCTGCAGCAGGTGCGCCAGGCCGATGATGATGTTCAATGGCGTGCGGATTTCATGGCTCATGTTGGCGAGGAAGTCGCTCTTGAGCTGCGCGGCCTCCTCGGCGAGGTCGCGGGCCTGGGCCAGCGCCACCTCGGTGGACTTGCGCGCGGTGACGTCGCGACTCACGCCCACCAGCCCCAGGACGCGCCCCTGGTCATCCTGGAAGGCGCTGCGCAGGGTATCGAACAGCACCTGTCGGCCGTCCGGGTAGATCACCCAGCCTTCGCTGGCATAGGGTTCCCTGCCGGCCAGCGCCTGGTGATCGCGCTCGTGCCGGCTGGCGCTGGCATTGCGACTGAACAGCTGGCGGTCGCTGCGCCCGACGATCTCGTCCGGCTGGCGGCCGAGACAATCGGCGAACGCCTGGTTGACCCCCAGGTAGCGGCCCTGGGTGTCCTTGAACCAGATCGGATCGGGAATCGCGTTGATCAGCGCCGCCAATGTACTGCGCTGGCGGCGCTCCTCGGCTTCGGCGCGGGCGCGCTCGGCGACCTGGATCGACAGGCGCCGGTTCCACACCAGGACGAAGGTCAGCAGCGCGAGCACGCCCACCACCCAGGGCCAGGCGATCTGCAGCAGGTGCATCCAGTCGAACATGCCCAGCGTCGGCAGCCAGCGGGCCTGGATATCCTCCTGTTCGGTACTCGAGATGCTGCCCAGGGCACGGTCGAGCAGCGGCACCAGCGGGTCCAGCTCCTTGCGCACGGCAAAGCGCACCTGGCTGTTGCCCAGGCCGCTGTCGCCACGCACCTCCAGGTTGGTCAGGTTCAACTGCTCGACCAGGTAAGTGGAGGTGATCAGGTTGCCCACATAGGCATCGGCCTTGCCGGTGGAAACCGCCTTCAGGGCGCCGTTGGAGTCGTCGCTGATCACGAAGACGATGCCGGGCACGGCCTTCTCCAGCAACTCCTGCACGGCGTAGCCCTGCTCCACCGCCACCCGCCGTCCGGACAGGTCGTCGAGCGTGCGGATGGTGCTGTCGCGGCGGGCGAAGATCAGGCTGCTGGTCAACAGGTACGGCTGGGTGAAGCTCAGGAAGCGCTTGCGCTCCTCGGTCATCGCCACCGACGGCACCATATCCACTTCACCGGCGTGCACGGCGGCCAGCACGTCCTCCCAGGTGTTGTAGATGACAGGCCGGACCTTCATGCCCAGGCGCTCGGAGATCAGTTGCAGGTAATCGGCGCTGATGCCGTGGAACTGGTCGAACTCGTCGATCACTTCGAATGGCGGCCAGCCGGCACGGAACAGTCCGACGCGGATCGGTTCGTGGGCACTGATGAAGGCCCGTTCCTGATCGTTCAGCGCCAGGCTCTCGGCATGCGCCGGAGCGTACAACGTGACGAGCAGCAGGCAGCAGAAGCAGAATCGAAGCAAGGCAAGGTTCTCTGAAGGCGGACACCGGCAAGCGTAGTCCGCAGTTTGAAAACGCGATGCGGATTGCCCGCACACGGCGCGGGACAGACAATTTCCCCAACGCCGAATTCCATGGAGACTCGCCATGATGAGCATCGACCTGAATCCCGAGCGCTGCTGGCAGGCCGTCTGCGAGCGGGATGCGCGCTTCGAGGGGCGCTTCGTCTTCAGCGTGCGCTCCACCGGCGTCTACTGCCGCCCCAACTGCCCGGCCCGCCGCCCTTCGCGCGGCAACGTGGCCTTTCATGAAGACCCGGCCGCCGCCGAGGCCGCCGGCTTCCGCCCGTGCAAGCGCTGCTCGCCCAACGGCCCGAGCCCCCGCGAACAACTGGACGCACTGGTCGCCGCAGCCTGTGAGCTGCTCGACCGCGCGGAAAAACCGCCGACCCTCGACGAGCTGGCCGGCCGCATCGGCCTTTCCGCCTCGCACCTGGCCCGCGCCTTCAAGGCCCGCACCGGCCTGACCCCGCGTGCCTGGGCCGAGTCCCGGCGCGAACAGCGCCTGGCTGCCGCCCTGCCGCAGGCGCGTTCCGTGCTGGATGCCGCCCTCGAGGCCGGCTACTCCGGCACCCGAGCCCTCTACGAAAGCGCCACCCCACTGACCCCGGCACAGCGCCGGCAGAAGGGCGCCGGTGAGCGTCTGCGCTATGTCATCGCGCCCTGCCCGCTGGGCCAGATGCTGCTGGCGGCCACCGACAAGGGCGTCTGCGCCCTGCTGTTCGCCGATGATGCCGCCGAGCTGGAGCAGCAGCTGGCCGAACGCTTCGGCGCCGCCGAGCGCGTGCGCGACGACGCGGGGCTGGGCGACTGGCTGCAGCAGGTTCTGGCGCAGTTGGCCGAGCCCGAGCAGGCCGCCCACCTGCCGCTGGACCTGCACGGCAGCGCCTTCCAGCTGCGCGTCTGGCGCGCCCTCACGCGCATCCCCAGTGGCGAGACGCGGCGCTACGGCGAGCTGGCGGAACAGCTCGGTAGCCATCCGCGCGCCATCGCCCGCGCCTGCGCCAGCAACAGCATCGGCCTGCTGGTGCCCTGCCACCGGGTGGTCGGCAGCGCCGGCGAAGGCGGCTACCGCTGGGGGCTGCCGCGCAAGCGCGAGCTGCTGCGCCGCGAAGGGCTGGCCGCCGCACAGGTCAGCGACCAGGACTGAGGTCCGATCCCATGGAACCGCCGCCCCGCTCCGGCGGTTCCGGCACCTGGCGCGCCTCTCCAGGAGGAGCTCTCGCGCCACTCGTTCGGATTTCCGAACGCGAATTGGCCGAATATCCGGATTACCGAACAGCGCGCCACGCACCAGCCTCGGCCATTAATAAAAATATCCTTTATATTCAGTCAGTTAAAAACAAATACAGAAGTTGGCACAGAGCCTGCTCCTGTCCATCCGAGCATGCGGCATGGCTACCCCATCGCCAGTCGCAGGACTGAATAACAAACACAACCAGTCGAGGTAGATTCCATGCGTTTCGCACCCCGTGCGTTGGGCGTCGCCATTGTCGCGGCCCTGCTCGCCACTCCCGTCGTCGCTGAAGAGCTCACCGGCACCCTGAAGAAGATCAAGGACTCCGGCACCGTCGTCCTCGGCCACCGTGACGCCTCCATCCCCTTCTCCTACCTCGCCACCGATCCGCGCCAGCCGGTTGGCTACTCCCACGACCTGCAACTGAAGGTCGTCGACGCCCTGAAGAAAGAGCTGAACATGCCCGATCTGAAGGTGCGCTATAACCTGGTCACCTCCCAGACCCGTATCCCGCTGGTGCAGAACGGCACCGTGGACATCGAGTGCGGCTCCACCACCAACAACCTGGAGCGCCAGAAGCAGGTCGACTTCTCCGTCGGCATCTTCGAAGTGGGCACCCGCCTGCTGACCAAGACCACCTCGGGCGTCAACGACTTCTCCGACCTGAACGGCAAGAACGTGGTGACCACCGCCGGCACCACCTCCGAGCGCCTGCTCAAGCAGATGAACGCCGAGAAGAAGATGGGCATGAACATCATCTCGGCCAAGGACCACGGCGAGTCCTTCCTGATGCTCGAATCCGGCCGCGCCGTGGCCTTCATGATGGACGACGCGCTGCTCTACGGCGAAATGGCCAAGGCCAAGAACCCGGCCGACTGGCACGTGGTCGGCAAGCCGCAGTCCTACGAGATCTACGCGTGCATGGTTCGCAAGGGCGACGCGCCGTTCAAGCAGGTGGTCGACAAGGCCATCGCCGACACCTTCGCCTCGGGTGAAGTGAACAAGATCTACGACCAGTGGTTCATGAAGCCGATTCCGCCGAAGAACCTGAACCTCAACTTCCCGATGAGTGATGAGCTCAAGAAGCTGATCGCCAATCCGACCGACAAGTCTGCCGAGCAGATGTAACGGTCGCGCGCCGTTCCGCCCACAAGGCAGAACTGTGCGGGGGACCGGGAGCGCACGCCACGCGCTCCCGAGCCCACTCCTCCTGATGACGATGCCGGAACATCCGCTACCCGCGGGTGGCGGGACGCTGCATGCCCGCTTCCGGCTTCGAACACCGTGAAATGTCTTACCCGAGGGGAAACCCGTCATGGATTACAACTGGGACTGGGGCGTGTTCTTCAAGTCCACCGGGATCGGCGATGAGCGCTACCTGGACTGGTACATCACCGGTCTGGGCTGGACCATCGCCGTCTCGCTCGCGGCCTGGGTCATCGCCCTGGCGCTCGGCTCGCTGCTGGGGGTGATGCGCACCCTGCCCAACCGCTGGCTGTCGGGCATCGCCACGGCCTACGTGGAGCTGTTCCGCAACGTGCCGCTGCTGGTGCAGCTGTTCATCTGGTACTTCCTGGTGCCGGACTATCTGCCGCAGCCGATCCAGGACTGGTTCAAGCTGGGCATCGCCCCGGAAACCTCGGCCTTCATCAGCGTCGTCGTGTGCCTGGGCCTGTTCACCGCGGCGCGGGTCTGCGAACAGGTGCGCACCGGCATCCAGGCGCTGCCCAAGGGCCAGCTCGCCGCCGCCAGCGCCATGGGCTTCCGCCTGCCGGCGATCTACCACCACGTGCTGCTGCCGCAGGCCTTCCGGATCATCATTCCGCCGCTCACCTCCGAGTTCCTCAACGTCTTCAAGAACTCCTCGGTGGCCTCGCTGATCGGCCTCATGGAGCTGCTCGCGCAGACCAAGCAGACCGCCGAGTTCAGCGCCAACCTGTTCGAGGCCTTCACCCTGGCCACGCTGATCTACTTCACCCTGAACATGAGCCTGATGCTGTCCATGCGCATGGTCGAGAAGAAGGTCGCGGTACCAGGCCTGATTTCCGTGGGAGGTAAATGATGGACTTCAGTCAGATCGTCCCCGCCCTCCCCGGCCTGTGGGAAGGCATGCTCACCACCTTCCAGCTGATGATCCTGGGCGTGCTCGGCGGCGTGGTGCTGGGCACACTCCTCGCGCTGATGCGCCTGTCCAACAGCAAGCTGCTGTCGAACATCGCCGGCTTCTACGTGAACTACTTCCGCTCGATCCCGCTGCTGCTGGTGATCACTTGGTTCTACTTCGCGGTGCCCTTCATCCTGCGCTGGATCACCGGCCAGGACACTCCGGTGGGCGCGTTCACCTCCTGCCTGGTGGCCTTCATGATGTTCGAGGCGGCCTACTACTGCGAGATCGTCCGCGCCGGCATCCAGGCCATCCCGAAGGGCCAGATCGGCGCGTCCTACGCCCTGGGCATGACCTACGGCCAGGCCATGCGGCTGATCATCCTGCCCCAGGCGTTCCGCAAGATGACGCCGCTGCTGCTGCAGCAGAGCATCATCCTGTTCCAGGACACGTCGCTCGTGTACTCGGTGGGCCTGATGGACTTCCTCAACGCCGCCCGCTCCCGTGGCGACATCATCGGCCAGCCCCATGAGTTCCTGATCTTCGCCGGTCTCGTCTACTTCGTCATCAGCTTCGCCGCGTCCTTCGGCGTGAAGCGCCTGCAGAAAAGGTTAACCGTATGATCTCCATCGATAACGTCAGCAAGTGGTATGGCGACTTCCAGGTTCTCACCGACTGCAACACCCAGGTCGCCAAGGGCGAAGTGGTGGTGGTCTGCGGTCCGTCCGGCTCGGGCAAGTCGACCCTGATCAAGTGCGTCAACGCGCTGGAGCCCTTCCAGAAGGGCGACATCACCGTCGACGGCACCTCCATCGCCAATCCGAAGACCGACCTGCCGAAACTGCGCTCGCGCGTCGGCATGGTGTTCCAGCACTTCGAGCTGTTCCCGCACCTGTCGATCACCGAGAACCTGACCATCGCCCAGCGCAAGGTCCTGGGCCGGAGCAAGGAAGAGGCGATGGACAAGGGCATGAAGCTGCTCGACCGCGTCGGCCTCAAGGCCCATGCGCACAAGCACCCCGGCCAGCTCTCCGGCGGCCAGCAGCAGCGCGTGGCCATCGCCCGCGCGCTGGCCATGGACCCGATCGTGATGCTGTTCGACGAACCGACCTCGGCGCTCGACCCGGAGATGGTCAACGAGGTGCTCGACGTGATGGTCCAGCTCGCCCAGGAAGGCATGACCATGATGTGCGTGACCCACGAGATGGGCTTTGCGCGCAAGGTCGCCGACCGGGTGATCTTCATGGACCGCGGACAGATCGTCGAAGACTGCCCGAAGGAGGAATTCTTCGGCGACCTGAAGAACCGCGCCGAACGCACCCAGCAGTTCCTGGCCAAGATCCTGCCGCACTGATAGCCCCGGTACGCCCCCAGAGGGGCGTACCAACCTCACCTGAAACACAACAATAAATAAGGAAGGTCCATGCGTCTGATCCACTTCACGAAACTGCCCCTGGGCGTCGCGATCCTCGCCGCCAGCTCCTCGGTCTTCGCCGCCACCCTCGACGGCGGCGCGGTAGCCGCGCCGGACCAGTACGGCGCCAAGGTCGCCGCCGAGATCCTGAAGAAGGGCGGCAACGCCGTCGACGCCGCGGTCGCCACCGCCTTCACCCTCGCGGTCACCTACCCCGAAGCCGGCAACATCGGCGGCGGCGGCTTCATGACCTTGTACATCGACGGCAAGCCGTACTTCCTCGACTACCGCGAGATCGCGCCCAAGGCCGCGACCAAGACCATGTACCTGAACGACAAGGGCGAGGTGATCGAGAACCTCAGCCTGGTGGGCACCAAGGCCGCCGGCGTGCCGGGTACCGTGATGGGCCTGTGGGAAGCCCACAAGCGCTTCGGCAAACTGAAGTGGAGCGAGCTGCTGACCCCGGCCATCGGCTACGCCAAGACCGGCTTCAAGGTCGCCGACCAGCAATACCAGTACCGCCAGGACGCCATCGCGCTGTTCAACGGCAAGACCAACTTCGGTGACTACTTCGGCACCATGAAGCCGGGCCAGACCTTCAAGCAGCCGGAACTGGCCAAGACCCTGGAGCGCATCGCCGACAAGGGCCCGGACGACTTCTACAAGGGCGAGACCGCCAAGCTGCTGGTCGCCCAGATGAAGCACGACGGCGGCCTGATCACCCAGGAAGACCTCTCCGGCTACGAAGCCAAGTGGCGCGAGCCGATGCGCATCGACTGGCAGGGCAACACCCTGTACACCGCGCCGCTGCCGAGCTCCGGCGGCATCGCCCTGGCCCAGCTGATCGGCATCAAGGAACAGCGCGCCGCCGACTTCAAGGGCGTGGAACTGAACTCCGCCAAGTACATCCACCTGCTTGCCGAGATCGAGAAACGCGTGTTCGCCGACCGCGCCGACTACCTGGGCGACCCGGACTTCTCCAAGGTGCCGGTGGCCCAGCTGACCGACCCGGCCTACATCGCCAAGCGCGCCACCGAGGTCAACCCGAACGCCATCTCGCCCACCGAGAAGGTCCGTCCGGGCCTGGAACCACACCAGACCACGCACTTCTCCATCGTCGACAAGGACGGCAACGCCGTCAGCAACACCTACACCCTGAACTGGGACTTCGGCAGCGGCGTGGTGGTCAAGGGCGCCGGCTTCCTGCTCAACGACGAAATGGATGACTTCAGCGCCAAGCCGGGCGTGGCCAACGCCTTCGGCGTGGTCGGCAGCGATGCCAACGCCATCGAACCGGGCAAGCGCATGCTCTCCTCCATGAGCCCGAGCATCGTCACCCGCGACGGCAAGGTCAGCCTGGTGCTGGGTACCCCCGGCGGCTCGCGGATCTTCACCTCGATCTTCCAGGTGCTGAACAACGTCTACGACTACCACCTGCCTCTGGAGAAGGCCGTTGCCGCGCAGCGCGTGCATCACCAACTGCTGCCGAAAGACACTATCTACTACGACGCCTACGCACCGCTCACCGGCAAGGTCGCCGACGAGCTGAAGGCCATGGGTTACAAGCTGGAAGACCAGGGCTGGAACATGGGTGACATCCAGGCCATCCGCGTCGACGGCAAGGCCCTGGAAACCGCCTCCGATCCGCGCGGCCGCGGCATCGGCATGGTCGTAAAACCCTAAGCCTGCGAGAGCGCAGCATGTGGTATCCGAGCCAGTCCATCGCCGTGCCCCGGCGCTGGGCTGGCTCGGCCCGGACGACTGTGATGCAATGCCCTCCCAGCCCATTGCCACCGCCGCTCACCGTGAAGCCACGCCTGCTGCGCAACCTCCTCTTGCCTCTCCTGCTGCTCCTGCTCACCCTGGGCTTCGGCTACGGCGGCTACCTGATCAGCGACGGCGCCGGCACCCGCGCCCTGATCGGCAGCGGCGAACGCCAGCTGGAACTGCACGCCCGTGGCGTGGAGAGCGAGATGAGCCGGTACTCCTACCTGCCCAGCGTGCTGGAGCTGGAAAAGAACGTCACCCGCCTGTTGCTCGACCCCACGCCCTACAACCGCAACCTGGTCAACGCCTACCTCGAAGGCCTGAACCGCCGCGCCGGTAGCCGCGCCATCTACCTGCTGGACACCTCCGGACGGGTGCTGGCCACCAGCAACTGGCAGAACGTGGACAGTTACCAGGGCGAGGACCAGTCGTTCCGCGCCTACTTCCAGGACGCCATGGCGGGCCGGCCGGGACGCTTCTACGGCATGGACAGCACCACCGGCGAGCCCGGCTACTACCTGGCCCACGGTCTGGTCAGCGGCGACCAGATCATCGGCGTGGCGGTGGTCAAGGTGAAGATGGAAGCGCTCGAAGAGCGTTGGCAGAAAGCCCGCCTGCAAGCCTTCGTCAGCGACGAGAACGGCATCATCATCCTCTCCAGCGATCCCGCCTTGCGCCTGAAGGCCGTGCGCCCGCTCAGCGCCGACGACAAGGAACGCATGGCGCGCAGCCTGCAGTACTACTGGTGGGCGCTCAACGAATGGCAGCCGCTGGCACGGCGCTCGCTGGGCGATGGCGTGGAGGAAATCAGCTTCCCGCCGCAGTCGCCCGAAGCCGACGGCCACAACCCGGTCAGCTACCTGATGCAGACCCGCCGTCTCAACGACACCTCGTGGAACTTCACCCTGCTCAGCCCGCTGCACGACGTGCGCCGCGAAGCCATGATCCACGGCATGCTCGCCGCCCTGGGCTTCGCCCTGCTGGCCTTCCTGCTGATCGCCTCCAACGAGCGGCGCAAGGTCATCGCCACCCGCCTCGCCGCCCGCGAGGCGCTGGAGCAGGCCAACAACGCCCTGGAGCGGCGCATCGCCGACCGCACCAGCGACCTGCGCGCCAGCAACCAGCACCTGCGCGAACAGATCCGCGAACGCCGCCAGGCCGAAGACACCCTGCGCAAGGCCCAGGACCGACTGGTGCAGGCCGGCAAGCTGGCGGTGATCGGGCAGATGTCCACCAGCATCGCCCACGAACTCAACCAGCCGCTGGCGGCGCTGCGCACCCTCTCGGGCAACACCGTGCGCTTCCTCGCCCGCGGCAAGCTGGACGTCGCCAGCAGCAATCTGGAAGTCATCAACGAGATGGTCGACCGCATGGGCCGCATCACCGCCAGCCTCCGCGCCTTCGCCCGGCGCGCCGACGACCACGGCCAGGCCGGCCTGGGCAAGGCGGTGGATGCCGCGATGATGGTCCTGCAGGTGCGCCTCAAGGAGGTGCCGGTGAGCCTGCACCGCGACTTCCCCGACGCCCGTCTGGCCATCGACCAGACCCGTCTGGAGCAGATCCTGGTCAACCTGATCGCCAACGCCCTGGACGCCATGAGCCCGCAGGACGACCGCCAGCTCTGGCTCGAAGGGCGCGCCGAGGGCGACCGCTATCGCCTGATCGTGCGCGACAACGGCCCCGGTATCCCTCAGGACGCCCGCGCGCACCTGTTCGAACCCTTCTTCACCACCAAGCCCGGCGAACTCGGCCTGGGCCTGGGCCTGACCCTTTCGGCCAGCCTCGCCACCGCCGCCGGCGGTAGCCTGGGCGTGACCTACCCGGAGGCCGGCGGCACCGCCTTCGAGCTCTACCTGCCGCTGCTGCCTGCCCTGGAGAACCCCGCATGAGCGAAGAATCCCTGCGCGTCCTGATCGTCGAGGACGACCCGCACGTACTGCTCGGCTGCCAGCAGGCGCTGGCCCTGGAAGACATCGACTGCGACGGCGTGGGCAGCGCCGAGGAAGCGCTGAAGAAGATCGGCGCCGATTTTCCCGGCATCGTCGTCAGCGACATCCGCATGCCCGGCATGGGCGGGCTGCAACTGCTGGAGAAGCTCAGGGCGCTGGACCCCAGCCTGCCGGTGGTGCTGATCACCGGCCACGGCGACATCGCCATGGCGGTGAAGGCCATGCGTGACGGCGCCTACGACTTCATGGAGAAGCCCTTCTCCCCCGAGAAGCTGGTGGACACCGCGCGCCGAGCCCTCGCCCAGCGCGCGCTGACCCGCGAAGTCAGCCAGCTGCGCCGCCAGCTCGCCGGCAAGCAGGCCCTGGAAAGCCGGCTGATCGGCCGCTCGCCGGCCATGCAGGCGCTGCGCGAGCTGATCGCCAACGTCGCCGACACCTCCGCCAACGTGCTCATCGAAGGCGAGACCGGCACCGGCAAGGAACTGGTCGCCCGCTGCCTGCACGACTACAGCCGGCGCCAACCCAAGCCCTTCGTCGCGCTCAACTGCGGCGGGCTGCCGGAAAGCCTGATCGACAGCGAAATCTTCGGCCACGAAGCCCACGCCTTCACCGGCGCCGGCAAGCGCCGGATCGGCAAGATCGAGCACGCCGACGGCGGCAGCCTGTTCCTCGACGAGATCGAGAGCATGCCGCTGAACCTGCAGATCAAGCTGCTGCGCGTGCTGCAGGAACAGCAACTGGAACGCCTGGGCTCCAACGAACTGATCCGCGTGGACTGCCGGGTGATCGCCGCGACCAAATCCGACCTCGCCGCCATGGGCCGCGACGGCAGCTTCCGCAGCGACCTCTACTACCGCCTCAACGTCATCACCCTCAACCTGCCGCCGCTGCGCGAACGCCGCGAAGACATCCTGATGCTCTTCGAGCACTTCCTGCAGCAGTCCTCGCTGCGCTTCGACCGCCCGGCACCGGCCATCGACAACACCACCGCTGCCACCCTGATGGCCCACGACTGGCCGGGCAACGTGCGGGAACTGCGCAACGTCGCCGAACGCTTCGCCCTCGGCCTGCCGGTGCTGGCCGGCGGCAACCTCGGCCCGGATGCCGGCGAGCCGCGCTTCGCCGAGGCCGTGGAGGCGTTCGAGAAGAGCCTGCTGTCCGCCGCCCTGGAACGCTACGCCGGCAACCTCAGCCAGGCAGCGGCGGCCCTGGGCATGGCCAAGACCACGCTGTTCGACAAGGTGAAGAAGTACGGCCTTTGACCTGTAGGAGCGGACCATGCCCGCGATCCGGCCGCAGGCCGGCCTGTTACGCATTCGCGGGCGTGGCCCGCTCCTACACGATGCATTCCCATTGATCTGCACCGCCCGGTCCCGGACACTATCGCCCTTTGAACCGGCCGCACGAGCGGGAGCCCCCATGTCCACCCAAGCCGAAACCCTCTGGAACCAGCTCTGCGCCGATGCCGGCGTCGACCCGCAGCAGCGCATGGCCGCACGCCGCGCCATCCTCGCCAGCGCCGATGCACTGGACGCCGACGTCTACCGCCCGGACGACAACGACCCGGACGCCGAAGAGCTGGACATGGGCAGCGCCAAGGTGCTCTTCCTCGGCCCCTTCGAAGCCCCCGTCGAGTGGGATGCCGCCGAGCGCGAAGACTTCTTCGACGACGCCGACCCTGCGCTGTTCTTCAATGCACGCCTCGAATCCGAGGCCGAGCCGGGCACGCCGGGCTTCTTCGTGCCGGAGATCGGCGATTTCCTGGCGGTGATGGACGGCGGCAAGATCCAGATGTATTTCCTGCACGACTGGAGCGAAGACAACGACGGCTGCACCTGTGTGCTGATCCGCGACGATATCCAGCTCTGATTCCGCAGGTGCGCCCCATGGGCGCGAATCGCGGGCATCGCCCGCGCCTGTTGCGCCGGCGTTGAATTGTAGGAGCGGACCTTGTCCGCGAAATCCATCGCGGCGGAATCCGCGCCGACAGGTGAACACCACCGTCTCGTGCCCGCCCCTGTGCTGCGGCATTCATCCTGCAACGCGGGGATGGCGGTGGGACTTCGCGGACAAGGTCCGCTCCTACGAAAAGCCCCTCCCCCGGCTCTGGCTCTGGCTCTGAAGACTTCCAGAGAAACGCCCGCGCACTCCGACTGCCCCGTTCAGGAGGCCTCGTTGAAGCGCAGTTTCAGGGGTTGAGCGACATGGATGTCGCGAGAGCTGCGATGGGCCAGGGACGGCCCTTCGCAGCGGGCCCCTGAAACTTCGCTTCAACGAGGGAATTTTTCGCCCCAAGCGAAAAACCGGATGTCCGGGGCAAGACCTTTGCCTCCTTTGGGGCGTTTGCCAAAGGAGGTCGCCCGAGGGGGCGAAACAAGAAGTCCCAGCGCACGCTGAAGCGGCGCGGAACACCGAAATCAAAAGCATCGCGGACAGAGTCCGCTCCTACATTGTTTTTGGATCCCCGCGTTCGCGGGGGATGACGCTGAGGAGCGTGAATCACCCCCATCACTCCCGCGAACGCGGGAGCCCAAAAGATAGTTGCTCCTACGAGATCAAGCCCCCTCACCCTGACCCCGGCTGCGCGCCCCGCTCCTCAAGCGGGAAAGGGAACCGTTCGGTGCAGGATGAAACCACAGCGTGAGCCAGCACAATCTGCCCCCTCTCCCTCCGGGAGAGGGTTGGGGTGAGGGCATGCGCTGGCACGGGCTTCCAAGAAGACAGTTGTTCCTAGTCCAGCCCCGGTAAGGGCGTCTGGCGATCCCCCCCGACGCTATACGCCATTTGTCCTCGCTCTCAGGCGCTCCGCACTCCACGTCGATGCCGTTCGAGGCTTCCGCCAAGGACCGGGCGGCAGCCTTTTCCGCGTCGCCGTCGGACGAGCTCGTGGGATAAAAATAATTTCCTACAAATTAACCAGATGTCTCTGATGAATTTTGCACAGGGCGGATGTCTAGAGTAGGCACCCCATTTTCCCCACCGGACCATCCGCCATGCACACCGATCCCGACAGCCTCTGGGTCGAAGTGGAGACCTGGTCTCCCTACCGCCCGCAACGCATTCTCCACGGCCGTATCAGCCGCGAGCACTTCCTCGCCCTGCACGAAGGCCATGCGCCCGCCATGGTGCGCCTGGACGACTGCCAGAACGGCGAGGCGCCCAGCGGCGCCGTATCGGACCTGTTCCTCGCCAGCTCGCACATCCTCAGCGTCACCCCACTGCACCGCGCCGCCTGAGAGCCCGCTCAGTCGGCCACGCCACGATAGACGTAGGTCATCGGCCGCGGCCCCGGCAGGTAGTCCTGGACCAGCTCGCGCAGCATGAAGCCGCCGTCCTGGATCAGCGCCGGCATGTCGCGATCGAGGTGACAGCCGCCGGCCAGCGGCTTCCATACCGGGGTCAGCCGGTGCTGCCAGGCGCGCACGCTGGCGTCCGGCGCCAGGCCGTGTTCGCAGAAGAGGAACTCACCGCCGGGTTTGAGCACCCGACGCATTTCCTTCAGCGCCGCCACCGCATCGGGAATGCTGCACAGGGTGAAGGTGCAGACGATGCTGTCGAAGCTGCCGGAGTCGGCGCGGATCTCGCCCAGCTCCAGCGCCACCATCTCCACCGGAATGCCGATGCGCGCCACGCGCTCGCGGGCGAGCTTCTGCATCTGCGCCGCCGGGTCGACCCCGACGATTGTCGACACTTTCGCCGGATCGTAGAACGACAGGTTCAGCCCGGTGCCCATGCCGATCTCCAGCACCCGGCCGTGGGCGCGCGGCACCAGCAGCGAGCGCTGCTTCATCACATCGCCCAGGCCGCAGGCGAAATCGATCAGCCGGGGCAGGACATAACGGTCGTAGAGTTGCATGCGCGCGATCTCCGCTTTTCCCCTGATCCTAGCGGCCTTCAGCGGCGCCGGCTCAGCGCCTGACGAGGGGATATCCGCCAACTTCGCGGGCGACAGCGCCGACTGACCAATCCCCTTGGGCATAAACCCAAGGGGTTGTTAGACGATTGTCGACACTTCATCAAATCTTGATTGACCCAGAGGCTTTCGAGGGGTAGCTTTCGCCGCACATCAAGAAGATTGTCGACACCATGAACGATAGCCTGACTCTGCCAAGCCCCGTTTCCGACGACAGCGAGACCCTCTCGGAACACGTGTTCCGCAAGATCCAGTCCGCCATCGTCAAGGGCGAGATTGCCCCCGGCAGCAAGATTTCCGAGCCGGAACTGGCGCGCACCTACGGCATCAGCCGGGGCCCCCTGCGCGAGGCGATCCACCGCCTGGAAGGCCAGAAGCTGCTGGTGCGCGTGCCGCACGTCGGCGCGCGGGTGGTGTCGCTGAGCCATGAGGAGCTGCTGGAGCTCTACGAGATCCGCGAATCCCTCGAAGGCATGGCTTGCCGCCTGGCCGCCGAGCGCATGAGCCAGGCCGAGATCGACGAACTGCGCCGCGTGCTCGACACCCACGAGCGCGACGAGGCCTTCCAGGCCGGCCGTGGCTACTACCAGCAGGAAGGCGACTACGACTTCCACTACCGGATCATCCAGGGCAGCGGCAACCGCACCCTCACCCGCATGCTCTGCGGCGAGCTGTACCAATTGGTGCGCATGTACCGCCTGCAGTTCTCGGCGACGCCCAACCGGCCGCGCCAGGCCTTCGCCGAGCACCACCGGATTCTCGATGCCATCGCCGATCGTGACGGCGAACTGGCCGAGTTGCTGATGCGCCGTCACATCGGCGCCTCGAAACGCAATGTGGAGCGTCACTACCTGGACGCCCAAGCCAAGACAGCCAACGAACGAGGTGAACAATGAGCTACAAGACCGCCGGCCAACGTTTCCGTGACGCCCTTGCCGAAGAAAAGCCGCTGCAGGTGATCGGCGCGATCAACGCCAACCATGCCCTGCTGGCCAAGCGCGCCGGCTTCAAGGCCATCTACCTCTCCGGTGGCGGCGTGGCGGCGGGTTCCCTCGGCCTGCCGGACCTGGGCATCAACACCCTGGACGACGTGCTCACCGACGTGCGCCGCATCACCGACGTCTGCGACCTGCCGCTGCTGGTGGACATCGACACCGGCTTCGGCCCCAGCGCCTTCAACATCGAGCGCACCGTGAAGAGCCTGATCAAGGCCGGCGCCGCCGCCGCCCACATCGAGGACCAGGTCGGCGCCAAGCGCTGCGGCCACCGTCCGGGCAAGGAAATCGTCTCCACCGAGGAGATGGCTGACCGCGTGAAAGCCGCTGCCGATGCCAAGACCGACCCGAACTTCTTCCTGATCGCCCGTACCGACGCCATCCAGGCCGAAGGCGTGGACGCCGCCATCGAACGCTGCCTGCGCTACGTCGAGGCCGGCGCCGATGCGATCTTCGCCGAAGCCGCCTATGACCTGCCGACCTACAAGCGCTTCGTCGACGCGCTGAACGTGCCGATCCTGGCCAACATCACCGAGTTCGGCGCCACCCCGCTGTTCACCCGCGACGAGCTGGCCTCGGTCGGCGTGGCCATCCAGCTGTATCCGCTGTCGGCCTTCCGCGCCGCCAACAAGGCCGCCGAAGCCGTGTACACCGCAATCCGCCAGGAAGGCCACCAGCAGAACGTGATCGAGCTGATGCAGACCCGTGCCGAGCTGTACGACCGCATCGGCTACCACGCCTTCGAGCAGAAGCTCGACGCGCTGTTCGCCGCTGGCAAGAAGTGAGATGAACCGGCGAATCGGGCCCCGTGCCGGATTCGCCTTTGTTTCTGGGTCCCCGCGTTCGCGGGGATGACGAAGCAAGCGAACGTAGGGCGCATAACGCCGCAGGCGTTATCCGCCGACCAGATTCGAACCGAAACCTCGGCCCATGCCGGGGGACAAGAGCAAGCAACCGGATTTGATGAGGAGACACGCGATGAGCGCTACCGCAGAAACCACCACCGGCTTCAAGCCGAAGAAGTCCGTGGCCCTGAGTGGCACCGCCGCTGGCAACACCGCCCTGTGCACCGTCGGCCGCACCGGCAACGACCTGCACTACCGTGGCTATGACGTCCTGGACTTCGCCAACCGCTGCGACTTCGAGGAAATCGCCCACCTGCTGGTCCACGGCAAGCTGCCCAACGCTGCCGAACTGGCCGGCTACAAGGCCAAGCTGAAGGCCCTGCGCGGCCTGCCGGCCGGCGTGAAAGCCGCCCTGGAAACCCTGCCGCCCTCGGCCCACCCGATGGACGTGATGCGCACCGCCGTGTCCGTGCTCGGCTGCCTGTCGCCGGAGAAGGACGACCACAACCATCCTGGCGCCCGCGACATCGCCGACAAGCTGATGGCCTCCCTGGGTTCCGCCCTGCTCTACTGGTACCACTTCAGCCACAACGGCAAGCGCATCGACGTCGAGACCGACGATGAGTCCATCGGCGGCCACTTCCTGCACCTGCTGCACGGCCAGAAGCCGCGCGAGTCCTGGGTGCGCGCCATGCACACCTCGCTGAACCTGTACGCCGAGCACGAGTTCAACGCCTCCACCTTCACCTCCCGCGTGATCGCCGGCACCGGCTCGGACATGTACTCCTGCATCGCCGGCGCCATCGGCGCGCTGCGCGGCCCGAAACACGGCGGCGCCAACGAGGTGGCCTTCGAGATCCAGAAGCGCTACGACAACCCGGACGAAGCCGAGGCCGACATCCGTGCCCGCGTCGAGCGCAAGGAAGTCGTGATCGGCTTCGGCCACCCGGTCTATACCGTGTCCGACCCGCGCAACAAGGTGATCAAGGAAGTCGCTCACCAGCTGTCGAACGAGCAGTCCAACACCAAGATGTATGACATCGCCGAGCGCCTGGAAAGCGTGATGTGGGAAATCAAGAAGATGTTCCCCAACCTCGACTGGTTCAGCGCCGTCAGCTACCACATGATGGGCGTGCCCACCGCCATGTTCACCCCGCTGTTCGTGATCGCCCGCACCGCCGGCTGGTCCGCCCACGTCATCGAGCAGCGCATCGACGGCAAGATCATCCGCCCGAGCGCCAACTACGTTGGCCCGGAAGATCTGAAGTTCGTGCCGCTCAAGGACCGCAAATGATGAACACTCAATTCCGCAAACGCCTGCCCGGCACTGCGCTGGATTATTTCGATGCCCGCGAGGCGGTCGATGCGATCCAGGCCGGCGCCTGGGACAAACTGCCCTACACCTCCCGCGTGCTCGCCGAACAGCTGGTGCGCCGCTGCGAACCGGAAGACCTGACCGCCTCCCTGGAGCAGCTGGTCTACCGCAAGCGCGACCTGGACTTCCCCTGGTACCCGGCGCGCGTGGTCTGCCACGACATCCTCGGCCAGACCGCGCTGGTCGACCTCGCCGGCCTGCGTGACGCCATCGCCGAGAAAGGCGGCGACCCGTCCAAGGTCAACCCGGTGGTGCCGACCCAGCTGATCGTCGACCACTCGCTGGCCGTGGAAGCCGCCGGCTTCGATCCGGATGCGTTCGAGAAGAACCGCGCCATCGAGGATCGCCGCAACGAGGAT
Organism: Pseudomonas sp. B1-22; assembly: GCF_050474425.1. Lineage (NCBI taxonomy): Bacteria > Pseudomonadati > Pseudomonadota > Gammaproteobacteria > Pseudomonadales > Pseudomonadaceae > Pseudomonas > Pseudomonas sp. B1-22. The sequence continues at coordinate 401,088 of NZ_JBCHVH010000006.1, forward strand.
CGCTTCCACTTCATCGACTGGACCAAGACCGCGTTCAAGAACGTCGATGTGATCCCGGCCGGCAACGGCATCATGCACCAGATCAACCTGGAGAAAATGAGCCCGGTGATCCAGGCGCGTGGCGGCGTGGCCTTCCCCGACACCTGCGTCGGCACCGACTCGCACACCCCGCACGTGGACGCCCTGGGCGTGATCGCCATCGGCGTCGGCGGCCTCGAAGCCGAGACCGTGATGCTGGGCCACCCGTCGATGATGCGCCTGCCCGACATCGTCGGCGTCAAGCTCACCGGCAAGCGCAAGCCGGGCATCACCGCCACCGACATCGTCCTGGCGATCACCGAGTTCCTGCGCAAGGAGCGCGTGGTCGGCGCCTACGTCGAGTTCTTCGGCGAGGGTGCGGACAGCCTGTCCATCGGCGACCGCGCGACCATCTCCAACATGTGCCCGGAATACGGCGCCACCGCCTCGATGTTCTACATCGACGGCCAGACCATCGACTACCTCAAGCTCACCGGCCGCGAGCCCGAGCAGGTGGAGCTGGTGGAGAACTACGCCAAGACCCTCGGCCTCTGGAGCACCGCGCTGGAGACCGCCGAGTACGAGCGCGTGCTGGAGTTCGACCTGGGCAGCGTCGTGCGCAACATGGCCGGCCCGTCCAACCCGCACCGCCGCCTGCCGACCTCGGCGCTGGCCGAGCGCGGCATCGCTGACGAAGCCAAGCTGCAAGCCGGCAAGGGTGAAGAAGCCCAGGGCCTGATGCCCGACGGCGCGGTGATCATCGCCGCCATCACCAGTTGCACCAACACCTCCAACCCACGCAACGTCATCGCCGCCGGCCTGGTGGCGAAGAAGGCCAACGCGCTGGGCATGGTTCGCAAGCCGTGGGTGAAGACCTCCTTCGCGCCGGGTTCGAAAGTCGCCAAGCTGTACCTGGAAGAAGCCGGCCTGCTGCCGGAGCTGGAGAAGCTCGGCTTCGGCATCGTCGCCTATGCCTGCACCACCTGTAACGGCATGTCCGGCGCGCTGGACCCGGCGATCCAGAAAGAGATCATCGACCGCGATCTGTACGCCACCGCCGTGCTCTCGGGCAACCGCAACTTCGACGGCCGTATCCATCCCTACGCCAAGCAGGCCTTCCTCGCCTCGCCGCCGCTGGTGGTCGCCTACGCCATCGCCGGCACCGTGCGCTTCGACATCGAGCAGGACCCGCTGGGCACCGACAAGAACGGCAACCCGGTCACCCTGAAGGACCTCTGGCCGTCCGACGAAGAGATCGACGCCATCGTCGCTTCCAGCGTCAAGCCCGAGCAGTTCAAGCAGGTCTACATCCCGATGTTCGACCTGGGCAGCGTTCAGGAAGCCGAAAGCCCGCTGTACGACTGGCGCCCGATGTCCACCTACATCCGCCGCCCGCCGTACTGGGAAGGCGCGCTGGCTGGCGAGCGCACGCTCAAGGGCATGCGTCCGCTGGCGATCCTGCCGGACAACATCACCACCGATCACCTGTCGCCTTCCAACGCCATCCTGGCGGACTCGGCCGCCGGTGAATACCTGGCGAAAATGGGCCTGCCGGAGGAGGACTTCAACTCCTACGCCACCCACCGCGGCGACCACCTGACCGCCCAGCGCGCCACCTTCGCCAACCCGCAGCTGGTCAACGAAATGGCCGTGGTCAACGGGGAAGTGAAGAAGGGTTCGCTGGCCCGCGTCGAGCCGGAAGGCAAGGTGATGCGCATGTGGGAAGCCATCGAAACCTACATGAACCGCAAGCAGAACCTGATCATCGTGGCCGGCGCCGACTACGGCCAGGGCTCGTCCCGCGACTGGGCGGCCAAGGGCGTTCGCCTGGCGGGCGTGGAAGTGATCGTGGCCGAAGGCTTCGAGCGCATCCACCGCACCAACCTGGTGGGCATGGGCGTGCTGCCGGTGGAGTTCAAGCCGGGCACCACCCGCCTGACCCTGGGCCTGGACGGCACCGAGACCTACGACATCAAGGGCGATGTGTCGCCGCGCTGCGACCTGACCCTGGTCATCCATCGCAAGAGCGGTGAAGTCGTCGAAGTCCCGGTCACCTGCCGCCTGGACACCGCCGCCGAAGTGAAGGTGTACAACGCCGGCGGCGTGCTGCAGCGCTTCGCCAAGGACTTCCTCGAGTCGTCCGTGGCGTGATGCAACGGCTCCGGCACGCCACGCGGCGTGCCGGATCGAACCCTGTAGGAGCGGGCCATGCCCGCGACCGGCCTCCGCGCGGGGATGTCGCGGGCATGGCCCGCTCCTACATTGAACTGCCAGGAATATCCCATGCCCCACGTACCCCAAGTGAAGATCCCCGCCACCTACATCCGCGGCGGCACCAGCAAGGGCGTGTTCTTCCGCCTGCAGGACCTGCCCGAGCGCTGCCAGGTGCCGGGCGAAGCCCGCGACAAGCTGTTCATGCGCGTGATCGGCAGCCCCGATCCGTACAGCGCGCACATCGACGGCATGGGCGGCGCGACCTCCAGCACCAGCAAGTGCGTGATCCTGTCGAAAAGCACCCAGCCGGACCACGACGTCGACTACCTCTACGGGCAGATTTCCATCGACAAGGCCTTCGTCGACTGGAGCGGCAACTGCGGCAACCTCTCCACCGCCGCCGGCTCCTTCGCCATCCACGCAGGCCTGGTCGATCCGTCGCGCATTCCGGACAACGGCACCTGCGTGGTGCGGATCTGGCAGGCCAACATCCAGAAGACCATCATCGCCCACGTGCCGATCACCAACGGCCAGGTGCAGGAAACCGGCGACTTCGAACTGGACGGCGTGACCTTCCCCGCCGCCGAGATCGTGCTGGAGTTCCTCGACCCGTCCGACGACGGTGAAGACGGCGGCGCCATGTTCCCCACCGGCAACCTGGTGGACGACCTGGAAGTCCCCGGCATCGGCACCTTCAAGGCGACCATGATCACCGCCGGCATCCCGACCATCTTCGTCAATGCCGAAGACATCGGCTACAAAGGCACCGAGCTGCGCGAAGCGATCAATGGCGACCCCGAGCAACTGGCGCGCTTCGAGAAATTCCGCATCGCCGGCGCCCTGCGCATGGGCCTGATCAAGACCCCGGAAGAAGCCGCGACCCGCCAGCACACGCCGAAGATCGCCTTCGTTGCGCCGGCCAAGGACTACGTTACTTCCAGCGGCAAGCAGGTGCAGGCCGGCGACGTCGATCTGCTGGTACGCGCGCTGTCCATGGGCAAGCTGCACCACGCCATGATGGGCACCGCCGCCGTGGCCATCGGCACCGCCGCCTCCATCCCCGGCACCCTGGTGAACCTCGCCGCCGGCGGTGGCGAACGCAGCGCGGTGCGCTTCGGCCACCCCTCCGGCACCCTGCGTGTGGGCGCAGAGGCCAAGCAGGTGAACGGCGAATGGACCGTGACCAAGGCCATCATGAGCCGCAGCTCGCGCATCCTCATGGAAGGCTGGGTTCGGGTGCCGGGCGATTCGTTCTAAGCGCTCGCCCTGCCCGTAAAAGCACAAGGCCCGCACTCGCGGGCCTTGTCGTTCCAGGTCACGTAGGAGCGGATTCATCCGCGATGCTCTTGCGCGGTGCCGAGGCCGATCGCGGACGGAGTCCGCGCACCGCATCCCCCCTGTAGGAGCGGGCCATGCCCGCGATCGCGGACAAGGTCCGCGTTTCCATGAACACACCGCGCCGACAGGTTGAATGGGCATTCCCCGGCAACGGCGCCTGTCGGCGCCATCGCGGGCATGGCCCGCTCCTACAGGGTGTAGCCGGTGTGCAGCGTGAGCCGGCGGTCAGGCGACGAAATCGCCCTGCAACTGCTCCAGCAGCACCTGGATGCGCGCCAGGCGCACGGTAGGGTCATCCATCTCCAGCAGCACCTGCTTCTGGTCGCGCTCGAAGGGCAGCAGGTAGGCGAGCTGGCAGGCCAGTTCCTGCTGGCCGTTGACCTCCCCGCCCATCTCCAGCGCAGAGACCATCGGGTGCATGGACAGCGCCTCGAGCAACGCCGCGAGGTCTTCATGTTCCTTGGTCAGCGGCTGGTCGGGCATCTCGTCCAGCCACTCCACCTCGGCCACGGTCAGCTGGTCCGGCTGCACATTGGCGGAGAGCACGCGGAAGCGCCGCCCGCCCTCGACACGAATGCCCAGCAAACCGTTCGGGCGCTGCTGCCAATCGCGGATCAGCGCCTCGCAGCCAACCAGGCTATAGCGCTCCGGCGCATCGCCGACTTCCTCGCCCTCGACGATGGCCACCACGCCGAACCCGCCGTTCTGCTTCATGCAGCGGCCGATCATGTCCAGGTAACGCGCCTCGAATATCTGCAGGTCAAGGCGGCAGCCGGGAAACAGCACGGTGTTGAGGGGGAACAGCGGGAAACTCATGGACACTCCGTCGATTCGTCAGGCGATCAGCGCTACCGCCAACGGTAGCAGCACAGCAGTCGCCACGCCCATCAGGCTCATCGCCAGGGCGGCGAAGGCGCCGCACTCCTCGCCTTCCTGCAGGGCACGGGAGGTGCCCACGGCGTGGGCGGTCATGCCCAACGCCATGCCCTGCGCAGCCGGGTGATGGACGCCCACGCGGCGCAGCAGTTCCGGGCCGAGGATGGCGCCGAGCACGCCGGTGATCAGCACGAACACCGCTGCCAGTGCCGCCACGCCGCCGATCTGGCTGGCCACCAGCATGGCAATCGGCGAAGTCACCGACTTGGGCGCCAGGCTCATCAGCAGCTCGTGGTCGACGCCGAACAGCCAGCCCAGGCCGATGCCCAGACCGGTGGCGAACAGGCCGGCCACCACCAGGGTGATCAGGGTCGGCCAGAACAACTGGCGAATGCGCTTGAGGTTGAGGAACAGCGGCACCGCCAGCGCCACGGTGGCGGGGCCCAGGAGGATGGTCAGCACCTTGGCGCTGGTGCTGTATTCGGCATAGTCGATGCCGCAGGCCAGCAGCACGCCGATCACGATCAGCATCGACACCAGCACCGGCTGCAGGAACACCCAGCGCGTGCGCTCGTAGGCGGCCAGCGCCAGTTGATAGGCCCCCAGGGTGACGCCGACGCAGAACAGCGGATGATGAATGACGGAGGAAACCGCGCCTTGCCAGTCGACCATCAGGCGCTCTCCTTCTGCTTGCGCTGGCGGTCGATGAGCTTCTGCATCAGCCAGCCGGCGAACACGAAGGACACCAGCAGCGACAGTGCAAGCGCCCCGGCGATGGCCCAGAAGTCCGCGGCAATCTGCTTCGCATAGGCCATCACTCCGACCGCCGCCGGCACCAGCAGCAGCGGCAGGTAGCGCAGCAGCGAGGAGGCCGCCTCGTTCACCGGCTTGCCCACCTCGCCGTTCCACACCAGGAAGGCGAACAGCAGCACCAGCCCAATGATGGGGCCGGGAATCATGTGCAGGATGAGAGCATTCAGACCCGTGCCGAGCAGTTGGAACAGCACCAGCCAGGTCAGGCCGCGTAACAGCATGGGGACATCTCCAGCGCAAGGAAGCGCCATTATGCCCAGCCGTGCGGCGCTATGGCACGGCATTCGCCCAAAGCATGAATCGCCAAGTGTGCTTGACCATCCCCGGTGCCCATGCTGATCTACGGGCTGCTTTACGACCTGCTGGACGCACTTAGAGAAGAAAAAACGCATTCCCCGGAGGAAACATGGCATTCGTACCCGTAAGCGCACTGAAGGACTACATCGGCAAGGACCTGGGCCACTCGCAATGGATCACCATCGATCAGGAGCGCATCAACCAGTTCGCCGAATGCACCGAGGACCACCAGTTCATCCACGTCGACCCGGAAAAGGCGAAGAAGACGCCGTTCGGCGGCACCATCGCCCATGGTTTCCTCTCCCTGTCGCTGATCCCCAAGCTCTGCGAAGGGCTGCTGGTACTGCCGGAAAATCCGAAAATGGTGGTCAACTACGGCCTCGACAGCGTTCGATTCATCCAGCCCGTGCCGGTCAACTCCCGCGTACGCCTGCAGGTGACCATCAGCGACATCACCGAGAAGAACCCCGGCCAATGGCTGATCAAGGCGCGCTGCACCCTGGAGATCGACGGCCAGGCCAAGCCGGCCTACATCGCCGAATCCCTGAGCCTGTGCTTCGTCTGAAACATTCCTTGACGGTTATGGATTAGACTGTCGGAGGCCGCAGGTTCGCGCGGCCTCCGGCAACTCACAAGGACAGTCCCATGACCGAAAAACGCATTCTCCCCGCCTTCCTGCTGTGCTTCTTCCTCGGCACCTTCGGCGCCCACCGTTTCTATGTGGGCAAGATCGGCACCGGCATCCTGCAGATCCTCACCCTGGGCGGCCTGGGCATCTGGACGCTGGTCGATTTCATCATGATCATCGTCGGTGCCTTCAAGGACAAGGAAGGCAACAAGCTCACCCAGTGGACCTGATCGGGAGCCACTGAAAAAAGCCCGCGCCCGCGGGCTTTTTTACGTCCACACTGAAACCGCGCCCCACCGCAATTCGAGACATCCCATGCCACGCCACCTCCTGCCCCTCGGCCTCGCCCTGCTCCTTGCCGCCTGCGGTGAAGGCGAGCCCCTGACGCCGCCCGACGGCCGCCTGCCCGATGGCGCGCGCTATCGTGGCGATCTGGTGAACGGCCAGTTACAGGGAAAAGGCCGCCTGGATTACCCCAACGGCGCCTGGTACGACGGCGAGTTCGACAAGGGCCTGCAAAGCGGCCAGGGCAAATGGCACGGCGGTGACGGCTCGACCTATGTCGGCGGCTTCCGCGAGGGTCTGTTCGAGGGCCGGGGGCACCTGCAATTTGCCGACGGCAGCGACTACGAGGGCCAGTTCAGGAAGGGCGAGTTCGACGGCGAAGGCCGCCTGACACAGGGCAAGACCCGCTACAGCGGCGGCTTCCGCAAGGGCCGCTACGACGGCGCCGGCACCCTCGAACTGCCCGACGGCACCCGCCACCAGGGCTGGTTCGCAAGCGGCGAAGCCAACGGCGAAGGCGCACGCGTGGACAGCCTCGGCAACCAGTACACCGGGCAGTTCAAGAACGGCACGCTCAACGGCAAGGGCACCTTCCGCGACGATGCCGGCGATCACTACAGCGGCGAATTCCGCAACGACCAGTTCGACGGCAAGGGGCGCTTCGAGAACCTCGCCGGCGACGTCTGGCTGGGCACCTTCAAGGAAGGTTCGCTGGATGGCGAAGGCGAGTTCCTCGGCAGTGACGGCAGCCGCTACCAGGGCGGGTTCCGCCAGTGGCGCTTCGACGGCAAGGGCACCCTCAGCCAGGCCGACGGACAGGTCTACCGCGGCGGCTTCGCCCGCGGCGAGTACGCAGGCGAGGGCACCCTCACCCGCAGCGACGGGAACGTCCAGCGCGGCAGCTGGAGCGGCGGCCAGCGCATCCGCGACGAACGCGGCGCGCTGCTGCCCAACGCACTGGAAATCGGTCTGCTGGAACAGGGTCTGTTGCTGAACAAGGCGCTGGCGGCCATCCCGCCGTCCACACCAGCCATCGAGCTCTACGGCCTGAGCGTCGGCGGCGACGGCAAGCAGAGCGTCTTCCTGCGCGAGGCCGATTATGTCGCCAACCTGCTGGGCAAGCGCTTCGGCGCCCAGGGCGTGGTGACCCTGGTGAACCACCGCGACCACCTCACCGACCGGCCGATGGCCACCCGCGAAAGCCTGACCCGCACCCTGCGCACTCTGGCCGAGCGCAGCGGGCCGGAGGACCTGATCTTCATCTACCTGACCAGCCACGGCTCCAGCGACCACCAGCTGGTGCTGGACATGCCCGGCCTCAAGCTCAACGACCTCCCGGCCAGCGAACTGGCCACCCTGCTGGCGCCCTTGAAGGACCGCTACAAGGTGCTGGTGATCTCGGCCTGCTACAGCGGTGGCTTCATCCCTGCGCTCAAGGACGACAAGACGCTGATCATGACCGCCGCCCGCGCCGACCGCGTATCCTTCGGCTGCTCCGAAGAAGCCGACTTCACCTACTTTGGTGACGCGCTGTTCGCCAAGGCCTTCCAACAGACGGACGATCTCAAGGAAGCCTTCGCGATAGCCAGCGACACGGTCGCCCGGCGCGAGAAGGAGGAACAGTTCGAAGCGTCGGAACCGCAACTTTGGGCGCCGCCGGCGGTTCTAAACCATTGGAAGGCCCTGCGCGCGCAGCAGCGACGCGGGCCGCTGGATGCCAAGAGCGTCGCCGTACAGGCAAAACAATAGGCCGGCAACTAAGCTTGTCAGTGTGTCAGGGAGAAACACAGATGTACTCAACACCGACGAATATCCTGCTTGCCGGAGCGACCGGTCTTACAGGTGAACACCTGCTCGACCGCATGCTCAACGAGCCCACCGTCAAGCGCGTACTGGCTCCCACCCGACGGAAGCTGGCCGAACACCCGCGCCTGAAGAACCCCATCGGCCCGCTGGCCGAACTGATTCCGGACCTGACCGGACCGGTGGATACCGTGTTCTGCTGCCTGGGCACCACCATCAAGGAAGCCGGCTCCGAAGAGGCCTTCCGCGCCATCGATTTCGACCTGCCGCTGGCGCTCGGCGCACGCGGCCTGGAGCTGGGCGCGCGGCACTATGTGGTGATCAGCGCGCTGGGCGCCGACAGCAAATCGTCGATCTTCTACAGCCGGATCAAGGGCGAACTGGAAGACGCCCTGCGCCAGCAAGGCTGGCCGCAGCTGACCATCGCCCGCCCTTCGCTGCTGCTGGGCCAGCGTGAAGACGTCCGCCTGGCCGAACTGCTCGCCGCCCCCTTCGCCCGCATCCTGCCGGGCAAGCTGCACGGCATCGAAGCCTGCGCCCTGGCCCGTGCGCTCTGGCGCCTGGCGCTGGAAACCGGCAAGGGCACCCGCGTCGTCGAGTCGGACGAACTGCGCCGGCTGGGCAAGTAATCCCGCACGCACATTCGCGCCCCAGTCCGTAGGGCGTACAACCGTTCGCGGTTGTACGCCGTTTCACCGCGCTCATCGTCGACGCCACGGCCAACCCCGGAGCGCCCTGTCGCTAAGGCCAATCGGCGTATAACGTTGAACGCTGTACGCCCTACCGCACCGAGCGCCCCAGGATACCCGTAGGAGCGGGCCATGCCCGCGAAAGCGCCCCTGGGGCGTTCCTGCCAGGGAATGCCCATCCATCACCCACCTGAAGTGCGACCGAGTGGACGCGGACCGTGTCCGCGATCGCGGGCATGGCCCGCTCCTACAGGGAGAGTCCGGCGACTCAGTTCCCGCCACGCACCTGCAGGCCGACGCCCAGCTCCGCGGCAATCGAGAACGGCAGCAGCAGCGTATCCAGCAACGCGCTGCCCGGCAGGTCGAAGCCCGGATAGGCCGGCGCCTCGGCGCCGAAGCGGTCCATCGGGCAGCAGCCGCCATTGAGCGAATACCAATCCAGCCGGGTGCCGGCATAGATCAGCGGCGCACCTGGCTTGCTGGCATTGAGGGTCTTCACGGTGGCGCAGCCGCCCAGCTGCAGCAGCAACAGGGCGGCGAGCAGCTTATTCGTCACTGACAAGATGGTGTTCGCCCCAGCGCGGCAGCATGTCCTGGGGAATGCCCAGCTGATTGAGGATGCGCGCGACGACGAAGTCGATCAGGTCGTCCACCGTCTGCGGCTGATGGTAAAAGCCCGGCGCCGCCGGCAGGATCACCGCGCCCAGGTTGGACAGCTTGAGCATGTTCTCCAGGTGGATGCTGGAGAACGGCGCCTCGCGCGGCACCAGGATCAGCTGGCGGCGCTCCTTCAGTGCCACATCGGCGGCGCGTTCGATCAGGTTGTTGCAGGCGCCGGTGGCGATGGCCGAGAGCGTCCCCGTCGAGCAGGGCACCACCACCATCGCGCTGGGCGCACCGGAGCCGGAGGCGACCGGGGCCATCCAGTCTTCCTTGCCGTACACACGAATCTGCCCAGGGGCGGCGCCGGTGTATTCGCTGAGGAAGGCCTGCATCGCCTGCGGCTTGCTCGGCAGGGTCACGTCGGTCTCGGTGGCCACCACCAGCTGCGCAGCCTTGGAGATCAGGAAGTGCACCTCGCGGTCTTCCTGCACCAGGCAGTCGAGCAGGCGCAGGCCGTACTGGGCGCCGGAGGCGCCGGTCATGGCGAGGGTGACGCGTTCGGCTCCACTCATAATCCGTCTCCGGAACACTATTGGCGGCACATAATAGCGGCCGGAGAGGGATTCGTAAGCTGCCGTCAGCCCCAGAAGTCAGGAATCTCGCTCTGCCGGCGCAGCGTGGGCAGGCGACCGAACAGCTTGCGCAGGCGCCAGCCGAGCCAACCACGCGACACCTGGCGGCGAATGCTGCGCAGTTCGTCGCTGAAGCGCTGGTCGACCTCGACCGTACCGTCCTTCTGCCATTTCAGCAGGCGTTCGATCTCCTCGTTGAGGTACTTCATCGTGGCCCACTCGTGCTTGTTGGTCTCATGCAGCGAAACGCAGTAGGACAACGACGCATCGGCGTGGAAGGTACTCACCAGCAGCGCGTTCAGCACCTCGTAGGCCTGCTGGTGATCGACCCGGCCGAACCAGCCTTCGGCCAGGCCGCGTCCCAGGGCATAGGCGCAATCCGTCGACTCCAGCGCACCCTGGCTCAGCCAGAGCAGCGCCTCGTCCGCCCGCTCCTGCTCCCAGCACTCGCGCGCCATGGCGCGGATTGCCTTACTGTCGCCGCTCTCGGCGGCCTGCAGACGTACCTCCCGCAGCAAGGCCACATCCTGACTGCCCGAACGCAACAGGAAGCCCTGCAATTCCGAGGCGGCCGAACGCTGCCCGCGCTCGCCAGCCAGCCGATACAGGCGAACGATCTCATCGTGCTGACCAGTACCTTCGCAGCGCTCGAGCAAGGCCGCCAGCCGCATTGGGGCTTCCGCGCTGCCCTCGGCGATGGCCTGACGGTAGAGACGCTGCGCCTCTGCCGGCCGGTCTTCCGCTTCATGGAGGGCCGCGCAGGCGCAAGCCATCTCCGCCCGGCGCTCGGCGCGATCAGCCAGCTCCAGGCCGCATGCATACCAGTACAGGGCCTGCGCGGTATCGCGTGCCACCCCACCCTCGCCCTCTTGCCAGCTGATGCCGAGGAAGCGCGCGCACCAGTATCCATACTCCCCGCCCAGTTCGGCGCCACGCTGCACGTGCGGCAATGCCTCGGGAAGGCGCCTGGCATCATCGAGGGCGACGCCGAGGCGGAAGCGGTACTCAGCACTGTCCGGCACGGCCGCCACGGCAGCCTCCCAGGCGGCCAGCGCGGCTTCAGGGCGCTCCAGTTCCTTGAATAGGTAGGCGCGGTACTCCTGGATATCGCCAGTACCGCCTGGCGTCACGGCCAACGTCAGCGCTTCGTCGAGGACCTGCAAGGCCTGTGGATAGTCGGACTCCCAGTAATACAGGTAGTTGCCGCGCCACCAGAGGTGCAGGGAGCGCAGGCGCTGACGCTGCATGGCCGATTCGAGCACGGTTTCGGCCTGATCCAGCAGCGCTTCCATATCCGCCAGGCTGCCGCCCCAGCGCGGCTCGCGAATGGCCTGGATCTCCCGCCAGCCACCGAACCATTGCGGGTCTTCCACCAACAGGCGGCTGAAATAACGCTCGGCGGCCGTACGGCTGCCTTGAATCTTCTCGCGCTCCATGAGGCAGGCCAGTGCGATCCCGGCCGGTACGCCGAGTTCCAGGGCACGCAGCAGGTGATCGCGGGCGGCACCGTAGCCGGCGTTGACCTTCTCCCATTGCTCGGCGCTGACCTGGTCGGCGGTCGCCGTTCCGCGCGCTGCACGCGCTTGATTGCCCAGCCGTACCCCTTGCGCGAGATGCGCAACGGCGCTATCGGGAAATTGCCCGAGCCAGGCATCCAGCTCTGCTCCGCTGTCAGCGCAGGCATCGATGAAATCGCTCCAGGCCGCTTGTTGTTCGATGCCAGGCTGCTCGCGATATTGCGCAATCCGCTCGGCTGCCAGCCTCTCCAGTTCGGCGAAATCCTGTACCTGCAGCAGGGACTCAATGGTCGTGGCCAGCATCACGCAACCTCCCCGGTACGGCGCAATAGCACCTCCATCATCTTGTGGCGCAGGGGGTCATCGGCGAAATGCTCCATCAGAACGCTCGCAGCCTGGCCACGCAGTTGCGGGTCGAGGCGCATGCACTCGAACAAGGTCTTCACCGCCTGCGTCTGTGCCTCGCCGAGATTGCGGCGCGCCCAGGCCAGCCGGCTGAGTGCATGGGCGGGATGCTGCTGGATGAACTGCCAGACCTCGTCGTCGGGGTTGGCGACTTCATCGGCATCGATACGTGCGACCAGCAGGTCCCAGGCTTCGTCATCGTTCAGAGCGGTGGCATCGCGGCCTTCCAGTTCCGCGCGGCGCTGACGCTGCTCGCGCAGGTTTTCGTGACGCGAGCGCCAGGCCTCGCCGACCGACTCGGCCCAGCGCTGATCGAAGCCGTCGAGCACCGTCGCCAGGCGTTCGCCGAACCAGGATTCGGCGGCCGTGCGTTCCGCCACCGGCGGCAGCGACTGGCCAACCCCCAGGTAATGGGTGGTATCGAACTGCAGTGCGGCCAGTCGGTCGCGCAGAGCCGGGTGAGTGTCCAGCGCGGCGGTTTCTTCGTGCAACGCATCGCGCAGCAGGTCAGCCGCGAGGTCGTCGTTATGCGTCTCCCGCACCAGAGCAGGCAGCCGCGACCAGGGGCGCACCTGCTGGGGGTCGGCCTGCTCGCCGACCTGACCGTGAATACGCGGCCAGAAATCACGGTGAATGTAGTTCTCTGCCACCCGCAGGCGCATCAGCGCCTGGGCGGCGGGCGTGGCGCCGATCAGTTGGCTGCCGGCACGGTCGGCGGCATATTCGGAGGCACGGCACAGGGCGAAAGCCAACTGGTCGAATCGGGGGATGTACCAGTTCAGCAGGCGTCCCAGCCAGCGCGACGGCCAGTCGTCCCATTGGCCAGCCTGCTGCAGCAACTCCAGCAGGCGCCAGCGCAGGCGATAGACGAAGGCGTCGAAGCGCGAGGGATGCCCGGAGATATGCCCGTACTCGTGCGCCACTACCGCCAGAGCCTCATCCTCGGAGAGAGTCTGGATCAGCGGAACCCCGAGGCCGATGTAGTGCTGGCGGATGAACAGGAACCAGAACCCGGCCAGCGGGCGCGACATTGCGTAGGCATTCATTTCGTCGATGAGGAACACGCCGCTGATGCGCGGGCCCTTCATTTCCCGGCGCATGCGCTCCAGCGCCTCGAACAGCGCGGGAGCTTCATCGCGTTGCAATTGCCGCCCGGACGGCTTGGGCATCCGCCAGCACAGTGCGCGAACACTGATGCGCAGCATGCCCCAGAGCGGCAGAAGGAGCAGCCAGACCACCTTGATCAGCTTGGCGGCAACGACCCAGGCCTTGCCGGTGGCCAACAGCAGCGCCAGCAATGCCAACACGCCAAGCGAGCCCAACACGATCAGACCGAAGAGCAGCAGCCCCAGCAACAACTGGAGCAGCACCTTGAAGCGGAAAAGCATGGGGTGACGATGCAGAAAGGCTTCCTGGCGATGCACCAGGTTGAGGTCGAGCGCGGGCATGGTCGCATCCTTTTCGGGTATGACGGCCGAGGACTCCTCCCCCGGCCGGCGATGGGGCAGACGCCAGTGGAAAACAGGTTATCCACTGGCGCACATCGCCAGAAAGGTCACTGTCCTAAGACAATGCCTTTCCACATTGTAGGTCTTGTCTGAAAACCTGGCTTAGCCCTCCAGCGCCTGGGCCAGCTTGCCGTGCAGGCCGCCGAATCCGCCGTTGCTCATGATCACCACCTGGGTGCCCGGCGTGGCGATGGCCTTCACGCCCGCGATGATCGCGTCCAGCGAATCGCATACTTGCGTGGGCACGGTGGAGCTGGCGACGGTGGCGGCCAGGTCCCAGCCGAGATTCGGCGGCGCGTACCAGAACACCTTGTCGGCCTGCACCACGGACTCCGGCAGGCCGTCGCGGTGGGCGCCAAGCTTCATGGAGTTGGAGCGCGGCTCGACCACGGCGATCACCGGCGCATCGCCAACGCGCTTGCGCAGGCCGTCGAGGGTGGTGGCGATGGCGGTCGGGTGGTGGGCGAAGTCGTCGTAGATGGTCACGCCGTTGACTTCCGCGACCTTCTCCATGCGCCGCTTGACGCTCTTGAAGGCCGACAGCGCGGCGCAGCCCAGCTCCGGCACCACGCCCACATGGCGGGCCGCCGCGAGGCAGGCCAGGGCGTTGGCGACGTTGTGCTGGCCGGTCAGTTCCCAGTCCACGGTGCCCTGCACCTGGCCGTCGAACAGCACCTCGAAGCGCGAGCCGTCCTCGCTGAGCAGGCGCGCCTGCCACTGGCCGCCTTCGCCGGTGGTTTGCACCGGGGTCCAGCAGCCCATGTCGATCACACGCTTGAGCGCGGTTTCGGCAGTGGGATGGATGATCAGGCCTTCGCCGGGAATGGTCCGCACCAGGTGGTGGAACTGCCGCTCGATGGCGGCGAGGTCGGGGAAGATGTCCGCGTGGTCGAATTCCAGGTTGTTCAGGATCGCCGTGCGTGGGTGGTAATGGACGAACTTGGAGCGCTTGTCGAAGAAGGCGCTGTCGTACTCGTCGGCCTCGACCACGAAGAACGGGGTGCCGCCCAGGCGCGCGGAGACGCCGAAGTTCTGCGGCACGCCGCCGATCAGGAAGCCCGGACTCATGCCGGCATGTTCCAGCACCCAGGCCATCATGCTGCTGGTGGTGGTCTTGCCGTGGGTGCCGGCGGCGGCCAGGACCCAGCGGCCCTGCAGCACGTGGTCGGCCAGCCACTGCGGGCCGGAGACATAGGGCAGGCCCTTGTTCAGCACGTATTCCACCGCCGGGTTGCCGCGCGACAGCGCGTTGCCGACCACTACCAGGTCCGGAGCCGGCTCCAGGTGCGCGGGGTCATAGCCCTGCATCAGCTCGATGCCCTGGGCTTGCAGTTGGGTACTCATCGGCGGATAGACGTTGGCGTCGGAACCGGTCACGCGGTGGCCAAGCTCCTTGGCCAGGACGGCCAGCGACCCCATGAAGGTGCCGCAGATGCCGAGGATGTGGATATGCATGCAGACTCCTGCAATCAAGCCTTTCAAGGCGCTTCGAATGGGCGGCAGAGTAGCACAGCGCGCGCCCGCGCGGCCCGCCGCCGGGGCATCAGACGACGAGGTGGGGAGGCGGTTCCCGGTGGGCGGGGAATGTTGTCACGGGAACGAACCGTAGGGCGTACAACCGTTCGCGGTTGTACGCCGATACACCGTTGTTTGCCGCCAGCGCCTGGTTAAGTCCGGAGCACCCTGCGATCAAGGTCAAACGGCGTATAACGTCGAACGTTATACGCCCTACGCTCCTTCGGTGAGGGGGCGAAGTCAGCCGGGGGAATCCACCTCAAGCCTGACATCTGTTCGCGAGCAAGCTCGATCCTACGAAGAGCATGTGTGCCGAACCTGTAGGAGCGAGCTTGCTCGCGAACCGCATGGCACAAAGCCAATCGCGGACGGAGTCCGCTCCTACGGTGACCGTCCCGTTCAGGTCCTGCGGCTCAGCCCGTGCCGGTTCAGCTTTCGGTACAGCGTATTGCGGCTGATGCCCAACTGCTGCGCCACCCGGCTGACGTGCCAGTGATGCGCTTCGAGCACTTCCAGCAGCGCCAGGCGCTCGGCATTGCCCAGCGCATCGCCACTCTCCTCGCTCACAACAACCGGCATGGCAGCAGCGGGAGTCGGCGTACGGCGCAAATCCGGCGGCAGGTCGGCCATCTGGATACGCCCGCCCTCACACAGTGCGCACAGCGTGCGCAGCACGTTGCGCAACTGGCGCACGTTGCCCGGCCAGGGGAAGTCCAGCAGGTGCCGGCGCACGTCGTCGTCCAGGCGCACGCTGCGGCCCTTGCTCTCCTCGGCCAGCAGATGGTCGAGCAGCGCGCCGCGGTCTTCGCGCTCGCGCAGCGGCGGCAGCGCGACGACCAGGCCGTTGAGGCGGTAGTAGAGGTCTTCGCGGAACTGCCCGGCGGCCACCAGCGCTTCCAGGTCGCGGTGACTGGCGCTGATCAGGCGGATGTCCACGTCCTGCGGCTCGCCGCCGATGGGCACCACCTGGCGCTCCTCCAGCACGCGCAGCAGGCGCGTCTGCAGGGCCAGCGGCATGTCGCCGATCTCATCGAGGAACAGGGTGCCGCCGTCGGCCTGTTGCAGCTTGCCGCGCATGCCTTCCTTGCGCGCGCCGGTGAAGCTGCCGCCGCGATAGCCGAACAGCTCGCTTTCGATCAGGGATTCGGGAATCGCCGCGCAGTTCAGCGCGACGAAGGTCTTGCTGGCGCGTTCGCCGCCCTGGTGCACGGCGCGGGCGAAGGCTTCCTTGCCGGTGCCGGTCTCGCCCTGCAGCAGCAGCGGCACGTCGTGGGCGTAGACCTTCAGCGCACGGCGGAAATCATGGGCAAGTTGCGGATCGTCAATGCACAGCCCCTTCGCCAACGGCGCACGCGGCAGCACCGGCGCGGCGACAATGGGGCGCTTGCCACGCAGCAGTGCGAACAGCGTGCGGCCGGAATGGGTACGCAGCGGCCAGCTCGCATTGGGCTGCGGATCGGCGCGGCTGAAGAGATCGTCCAGCCGGCAGTCGAAGAATTGTTCCAGCGAACGCCCGAGCAGGCTCTCGCGATGGCTGCCAAGCAGGTTGATGGCGCTCTGGTTGGCCGCCTGGATGCGGCCGGCACCGTCGAACGCGATCATGCCTTCGCTGAACAGGCCGAGGCCGTCCGGCTGCAGGTGGAAGCGCAGCAGCCACTGGTCCTCGAAATGGCGCAGGAAGTAGCAGCTCTCGATAGCCTTGGCCGAGAGGTTGACCAGCGCCATGGTGTGGAACTGGCTTTGCCGCGACACCTCGCTGCGCGCGGAAGACACATCCAGCACCGCCAGCAGATCGCCCTGCGGGTCGAACACCGGGCTGGCCGAGCAGGTCAGGCCGGTGTGGCGGCTGCGGAAGTGCTCGTCCTGGTGGATGGTCAGCGCCTGGCGCTCGACCAGGCAGGTGCCGATACCGTTGGTGCCTTCGCTGGCCTCGCTCCAGTCGGCTCCGAGCCACAGGCCGGCCTGTTCGAAGGTGCGCCGTTCGGCGGCCTCGCTGACGCAGTTGAGGATGACGCCACGGGAGTCGGTGAGGAGGACGGCATGGCCGGCGCCGGAAAGCTGCTGGTGCAGGCTGTTCATCTCGCCGCTGGCGATTTCCAGCACCTGCTGCAGGCGCTCGCGGCGCTCCAGCATGCGGGCATGTTCCAGCACCGTGGGCGCCATGGTCTGCGCCGGGTCCAGGTGGTACTGCTCCAGGCAGCGCATCCAGGAACGGGCGATCGACGGATCGGCGCCGGGATCACCGGCACGGACGCGGCCCTCGGCGACGGTCATGACCTGGCGGGCGTGGCGGCTCATATCGTTGGCACGCATTCTTGTTGTTCTCCGCAATGGGGACGGGGAGGCAGCCCCGAAGGTCCGTCGCCGTCATGAATCGGCCACGAACCTCGGACAGCATCCTCCACGCGTCCGGGCAATGCAACGCTTGTCCGACCGTCAGGTCACGACTGTCACGGATACGGGACAAAGTGTCACGGCGCACTGTCCCGAGCGTGTCACAGCGGGCTTTTCGACTTCCCCAGACGAAAGCCTCGAGGCCTAGTGCGGCGCGGATTGCGCTGGCATGGCCCGGCCCTTGCTCTACGCTTGATCAACGTCCTCCCCAACAAGCACAAGACCCAGGAGATTCGACCATGCGTTATGCCCATCCCGGTACCGAAGGCGCCAAGGTTTCCTTCAAGGCGCGCTACGGCAACTACATCGGCGGCGAATTCGTCCCGCCGGTGAAGGGTCAGTACTTCACCAATACTTCGCCGGTGAATGGCCAGCCCATCGCCGAATTCCCCCGTTCCACTGCCGAAGACATCGACAAGGCACTGGACGCCGCCCACGCCGCCGCCGACGCTTGGGGCCGCACTTCGGTACAGGACCGCTCGAACATCCTGCTGAAGATCGCCGACCGCATCGAACAGAACCTGGAACTGCTGGCCATCACCGAGACCTGGGACAACGGCAAGCCGATCCGCGAAACCTTGAACGCCGACATTCCGCTGGCCGCCGACCACTTCCGCTACTTCGCCGGCTGCATCCGCGCCCAGGAAGGCTCCGCCGCCGAGATCAACGACAGCACCGTCGCCTACCACATCCACGAGCCGCTGGGCGTGGTCGGGCAGATCATCCCGTGGAACTTCCCGCTGTTGATGGCTGCCTGGAAACTGGCCCCGGCCCTGGCCGCCGGCAACTGCATCGTGCTCAAGCCGGCCGAGCAGACCCCGCTGGGCATCTGCGTGCTGATGGAACTGATCGGCGACCTGCTGCCCAAGGGCGTGCTCAACGTCGTCCAGGGCTTCGGCCGCGAGGCCGGCGAGGCGCTGGCCACCAGCAAGCGCATCGCCAAGATCGCTTTCACCGGCTCAACCCCGGTGGGCTCGCACATCCTCAAGTGCGCCGCCGAGAACATCATCCCGTCGACCGTGGAACTGGGCGGCAAGAGCCCCAACATCTACTTCGAAGACATCATGCAAGCCGAGCCGACCTTCATCGAGAAGGCCGCCGAGGGCCTGGTGCTGGCCTTCTTCAACCAGGGCGAGGTGTGCACCTGCCCGTCCCGCGCGCTGGTACAGGAATCCATCTACCCGCAGTTCATGGAAGTGGTGATGAAGAAGGTCAAGGCGATCAAGCGCGGCGACCCGCTGGACACCGACACCATGGTCGGCGCCCAGGCTTCCCAGCAGCAGTACGAGAAGATCCTCTCCTACCTCGACATCGCCCAGCAGGAAGGTGCGCAGGTGCTGACCGGCGGCTCGGTCGAGAAGCTCGATGGCAGCCTGTCCACCGGCTATTACATCCAGCCGACCCTGCTCAAGGGCAACAACAAGATGCGCGTGTTCCAGGAGGAAATCTTCGGACCGGTGGTGGGCGTCACCACCTTCAAGGATGAGGCAGAGGCGCTGGCGATCGCCAACGACACCGAGTACGGCCTGGGCGCCGGCCTGTGGACCCGCGACATCAACCGTGCCTACCGCATGGGCCGTGGCATCAAGGCCGGCCGCGTGTGGA
The DNA here is from genome assembly GCF_050474425.1 of Pseudomonas sp. B1-22. NCBI lineage: Bacteria > Pseudomonadati > Pseudomonadota > Gammaproteobacteria > Pseudomonadales > Pseudomonadaceae > Pseudomonas > Pseudomonas sp. B1-22. The sequence continues at coordinate 420,228 of NZ_JBCHVH010000006.1, forward strand.
CCAACTGCTACCACCTGTACCCGGCGCACGCCGCGTTCGGTGGCTACAAGAAATCCGGCGTGGGCCGCGAGACCCACAAGATGATGCTCGACCACTACCAGCAGACCAAGAACCTGCTGGTGAGCTACGACATCAACCCGCTGGGCTTCTTCTGATCCACCCGCCCGGCGCGCGCCGGGCATTCTCTCCAATCGATCTTTGCGCGGCCTGCGGGCCGCGCTTTTTTATGTCCGGGGAAAAGTCATCGGTGAGCTGCTTTTCGTAGGAGCGGACTCCGTCCGCGATGGTATCCGGCGCGCCGCGAACCTATCGCGGACGGAGTCCGCTCCTACGCAAGGTTTAAGCATCGTACGGACCTGTAGGAGCGGGCCATGCCCGCGACCCGTATGCAGGCCGCCGGCATGGCCGGCGATCGCGGGCATGGCCCGCTCCTACCTTAGGAAATCTCAGCTGGCGTCGCTGCGCCACTGCCGGGGGCTGACCCCGAACCAGCGGCGGAAGGCACGGGAGAAGGCGCTGGTCTCGGAATAGCCGAGCAGCGGCGCCAGTTCGGAGATGGGCCGCTGGGGCTGGCGCAGGTAGTGCAGCGCCAGCTCTCGGCGGGTGTTTTCCACCAGTTGGCTGAAGCTCAGCCCGGCCTCGCGCAGGCGGCGCTGCAGACCTGCCGTGGTGAGTTCGAGTTGCTCGGCAATCATCTCCAGCGACGGCTCGCCTTCGCTCAATGCCAGGCGAATCTGCGTACCGGCATCCTCCACCAGATTGGGCGCGCCGCCCTGCTCGCCCAGGCGACGGATCACGTCCTGCACCAGGAACAGCAGGTTGGCGTCACGCTCGGGCATCTGCCGGCCGTAGAGGTCGCGCTTGGGAATCAGCATCGAGTTGCAGCCACGCTGGAACAGCACCGGCGCATCGAACACTCGGCCATGCTCCTGCCAGCCTTCCGGCCGTGCGTGCTCGAAGCTCACCGCACGCGGCGCCCAGGTGGGGCCGAGCGCATGGCGCATCAGGTTCAGCGCCATGCCCAGGGTCAGCTCGGCGTCCTGGCGGCGTTCGAGGATGGCGCCATGGCGCACCTGGTAGTCGAAGCGGTAGCACTCGCCGCAATCCACCAGGCGGATCAGGGTGTCGTGCTGGTGATAGGGAAAGGCCGCGGCGAAGTTCTTCAGCGCGTCTTCCAGCGTCTCCGAGCAGAGCCCCACATAGCCCAGCAGGCCCAGCTCGCGGGGCCGGAACTGCTCGCCATAGCGCAGCCCGAAGTTGTCGCAGCCGGACTGCCGCGCCGCTTCTTCGAGCACCTGGCAATAATTGGTCAGCGCCAGGCTCAGGGTGGGATGCAGCAGGCGCTCGGGATCGATACCCGCACGGCCGAAGACCCTGTCGATGTCGCCACCCTGGTCGCCGATGAAGCGGCCAAGACCGCTGGCGGCAGCGGACAGCACACCGATGTTGTTGGCCAGAGGCACGCTCAGGCCGGGATGGGAAAACAGGGGCTGGCTCATGACGGTTACCGATCTTGTTATGAAACACGCAAGCAGGTTGCCCCCTGAATAGCGGGGGCTGTTTTACAAAGCAAATCCCGTGCCTCACAGCCATCGCACAAAACGCGAACACAGCGCCACGCCTGGCTTGCAGGTGCCACCCCATGGGGCAGCTGGCACGATTCCGGCACCATGTTCGGGCGTTTCACCCTGTGTGGGGCGATGAGTAACAGCAAGTTGACCCTGCACGGCAAAAGCCGGTTCCAGCGGTCAAGTCTAACGGGGCTTTGCGCCACTACCATCGAGGCTCAGGTATCCGTCCACGCCCCTTGCGGCAGAGGAATCATGATGAGCGCATCACAACTAAAACCGACGCTTGGAACCTTGCATCTCTGGGGGCTCGCCGTGGGCCTGGTGATCTCCGGCGAGTACTTCGGCTGGAGCTACGGCTGGGCCGCCGCCGGCACCCTGGGCTTCCTCGTCACCACGCTGATCGTCGCGGTGATGTACACCTGTTTCATCTTCAGCTACACCGAACTGACCACCGCCATCCCCCACGCAGGCGGCCCCTTCGCCTACAGCCTGCGGGCCTTCGGCAAGACCGGCGGGATGATCGCCGGCATCGCCACCCTGATCGAGTTCGTCTTCGCCCCGCCGGCCATCGCCATGGCCATCGGCGCCTACCTCAACGTGCAGTTCCCCGGCCTCGACCCGCGATGGGCGGCCACGGGCGCCTACGTGATCTTCATGACCCTGAACATCCTCGGCGTAAGCATCGCCGCCACCTTCGAGCTGGTGGTGACCTTGCTGGCCGTGGCTGAACTGCTGGTGTTCATGGGGGTAGTGGCGCCGGGCTTCAGCTTCAGCAACTTCGTGCTCAACGGCTGGGCCGGCTCCGACGTATTCGGCGCCCCGGCGATGGCCGGCATCTTCGCCGCGATCCCCTTCGCCATCTGGTTCTTCCTCGCCATCGAGGGTGCGGCCATGGCCGCCGAGGAAGCCAAGGACCCGAAACGCACCATCCCGCGCGCCTACATCGCCGGCATCCTGACCCTGGTGGCGCTGGCCATCGGCGTGATGATCTTCGCTGGCGGCGTGGGCGACTGGCGTGCCCTGTCGAACATCAACGACCCGCTGCCGCAGGCGATGAAAGCCGTGGTCGGCAACAACTCCACCTGGATGCACATGCTGGTGTGGATCGGCCTGTTCGGCCTGGTGGCGAGCTTCCACGGCATCATCCTGGGCTACTCGCGGCAGTTCTTCGCCCTGGCGCGCGCCGGCTTCCTGCCGCGCGGCCTGGCCAAGCTGTCGCGCTTCCAGACCCCGCACCGCGCCATTCTCGCCGGCGGCGCCGTGGGCATCGCGGCGATCTTCAGCGACGGCCTGGTCAGCTTGCAGGGCATGACCCTGACCGCCGCGATGATCACCATGAGCGTGTTCGGCGCCATCGTCATGTACATCATGAGCATGTTCAGCCTGTTCAAGCTGCGCCGCAGCGAGCCGGACCTGGAGCGCAGCTTCCGCGCGCCGGGCTACCCGGTGGTGCCGGCGATCGCGCTGGTCCTGGCGCTGGTCTGCCTGGCCGCGATGCTATGGTTCAATAGCGTCATCGCCTCGGTGTTCCTGGTGCTGATGATCGGCGGCTGCTCCATCTGCAGCATCGTCATCAGCCTCAATCGCGGCACCGACGCATCGTTCGCCAGCCAGGGTTGAGGAGAAGCGTCATGTCCGGATTCGCCCACAGCGTCGGTGGCCAGACCTGGCGCTTCGACAGCCTGCGCGAGGTGATGGCCAAGGCCAGCCCGGCGCGCTCCGGCGACCGGCTCGCCGGAGTCGCCGCCAGCAGCGACGCCGAGCGCGTCGCCGCGCAGATGGCGCTGGCCGACATCCCGCTCAAGCGCTTCCTCGACGAAGCGCTGATCCCTTACGAGAGTGACGAGGTCACCCGGCTGATCATCGATACCCACGACCGCCAGTCCTTCGCGCCGGTCAGCCACCTCACGGTGGGAGGCCTGCGCGACTGGCTGCTCGGCGATGCGGCCGACGAAACCAGCCTGCGCGCCCTGGCGCCGGGGCTGACGCCGGAAATGGCGGCGGCGGTGTCGAAGATCATGCGCGTGCAGGACCTGGTGCTGGTGGCGCAGAAAATCCGCGTGGTCACCCGCTTCCGCAACACCATGGGGCTGCGCGGGCGCATGTCCACGCGGCTGCAGCCCAACCACCCCACCGACGACCCGGCCGGCATCGCCGCCAGCGTGCTCGATGGGCTGCTCTACGGCAACGGCGACGCCATGCTCGGCATCAACCCGGCCACCGACAGCCTGCAGTCGATCTGCACCCTGCTGGAGATGCTCGACGCGATCATCCAGCGCTACGAGATTCCCACCCAGTCCTGCGTGCTGACCCACGTCACCAGCTCCATCGAAGCGATCAACCGCGGCGCGCCGCTGGACCTGGTGTTCCAGTCCATCGCCGGCACCGAAGCGGCCAATGCCAGCTTCGGCGTCAGCCTGTCGATCCTCAAGGAAGGCTACGAGGCGGGGCTGTCGCAGAAGCGCGGCACCCTGGGCGACAACCTCATGTACTTCGAGACCGGCCAGGGCAGCGCGCTTTCGGCCAACGCCCATCACGGCGTCGACCAGCAGACCTGCGAGACCCGCGCCTATGCGGTGGCGCGGCACTTCAAACCGTTCCTGGTGAATACCGTGGTCGGCTTCATCGGCCCGGAGTACCTGTACAACGGCAAGCAGATCATCCGCGCGGGCCTCGAAGACCACTTCTGCGCCAAGCTGCTCGGCGTGCCCATGGGTTGCGACATCTGCTACACCAACCACGCCGAAGCCGACCAGGACGACATGGACATGCTCCTGACCCTGCTGGGCGTGGCCGGCATCAACTTCATCATGGGCATCCCCGGCTCCGACGACGTGATGCTCAACTACCAGACCACCTCCTTCCACGACGCGCTCTACGTGCGCCAGACGCTGGGCCTGCGGCCGGCGCCGGAATTCGAGGCATGGCTGGCGCGCATGGAAATCCTCCGCCAGCAGGACGGCCGCGTGCAGATGGCCGGCCAACTGCCCGGCGCCTTCCGCCACGCGCTCGCGCAACTGTCCTGAGTTGAGGAGTCTTCGATGAGCGACAGCTTCACCCCCAACCCCTGGCAGGAACTGCGCCGCCTGACCTCCGCGCGCATCGCCCTGGGCCGCGCCGGCACCAGCCTGCCGACCGGCGCGCAACTGGATTTCCAGTTCGCCCATGCCCAGGCGCGCGACGCCGTGCACCTGCCCTTCGACCGTGACGGCCTGGCCCGGCAACTGGCCGAGCGCGGCCGCGAAACCCTGCTGCTGCACAGCGCTGCCGCCGACCGCGACACCTACCTGCAACGGCCCGACCTGGGCCGCCGTCTGAACGAAGAATCGGCGGATATCCTGCGCCGGCACGCCGATCGCCATCCGCAAGGCTACGACCTGGCGGTGGTGATCGCCGACGGGCTCTCCTCGCTGGCCGTGCAACGCCACAGCCTGCCCTTCCTCGAACGCATGGAAGAACAGGCGCGCAACGAAGGCTGGAGCCTCTCGCCGGTGGCACTGGTGCAGCAGGGCCGCGTCGCCGTGGCCGACGAAGTGGCCGAGTTGCTGCGGGCGAAGATGGTGGTGATCCTGATTGGCGAACGCCCCGGCCTGTCGTCGCCAGACAGCCTCGGCCTGTACTTCACCTGGGCGCCCAAGGTCGGCCTGAACGACGCCTACCGCAACTGCATCTCCAACGTGCGGCTGGAAGGCCTGAGCTACGGCCTGGCCACCCACCGCCTGCTCTACCTGATGCGCGAGGCCTGCCGCCGGCAACTGTCGGGGGTGAATCTGAAGGACGAGGCGGAACTTCCGACACTCGAAGGCAGCGGGCCGGGGGCGAATTTCCTGCTGACCTGAATGCCCGTCCGCTGCGTAATGCACTCCTACATTTCCGCGCGGAACAAAAACACCCCGTAGGAGCGGACTCCGGCCGCGATGGCCTCCGGCGCGATTCGGACCTATCGCGGACAAAGTCCGCTCCTACGCCCCTGGCGCCCTACCTTGCCAACCACTCCAGATCAAACGCTTGCTTGGATTGCGTTTTCAACAATTTCTGGTGCAGCATCGGACAAGATGGCTATCCGCTGGCATAGCCCCTGCATTGCCATACCAGCCCATTCACACCACGCCGAGGCCCGCCCATGCGTATCGTGCAAGCCACGCTCGACCACCTCGATCTGCTCGCGCCGCTGTTCGTCAAATACCGCGAGTTCTACGGCATGCTCCCCTACCCCGAATCCTCGCGGAAATTCCTGGAGAAGCGCCTGCGCCGCAAGGAATCGGTGATTTACCTGGCCCTGCCGGATGACGACGACAGCAAGCTGCTGGGCTTCTGCCAGCTCTACCCGAGCTTCTCCTCGCTGTCGCTCAAGCGCGTATGGATCCTCAACGATATCTATGTCGCCGAGGAAGCCCGCCGCCAGCTGGTGGCCGACCACCTGCTGCAGACCGCACGGCAGATGGCCCGCGAGACCCAGGCCGTGCGCATGCGCGTGTCCACCAGCGTCAACAACGAAGTGGCGCAGAAGGTCTACGAGTCCATCGGCTTCCGCGAAGACACCGAGTTCAAGAACTACATCCTGCCGATCAGCGACGACCTGACCTGACGGCAGACCCGGGGCCCGCTGGAATCGGCGGGCCAGGCGCACTAGAGTGATGACCGGCCATCACCTCGCCATCAAGGGATTCCATGCGTCGCGCCCTGCTCTTCAGTCTCCTCTTCGCGCTCCTGTGCACCGGCAGCCAGGCGCAGACCCTGCGCATCGCCACGCTGGACTGGGCGCCGTACGTCGGCCCTGACCTGCCCGGTCATGGCCTGGCCAGCCGCATCCTCGACGAAGCCCTGGCGCTCAATGGCGACAAGGCCGAGCTGGTCTTCCTGCCCTGGCAACGGGCGCTCAACGAAACCCGCGAAGGCCGTTTCGACGCGCTGATGCCGGCCTACCTCTCCGCCGACCGCAGCCGTGACTTCTACACCTCGATGCCGCTGCTGGATTCCCAGCTGGGCTTCTTCCGTCGCCGCGACCATGCCATAACGATCACCCCCGGCGACCTCGACAGCCTGCGTCCCTACCGCATCGGTGTGGTGCGCGGCTACGTCAACCAGAGCGCCTTCGACGCCGCCGACTTCCTCAACAAGGAAGTGGTCAGCAACGACTGGCAGAACCTGGAAAAGCTCCTGCGCGGCCGCATCGACCTGGCCGTAGCGGACCGCTACACCGGCTATCAACTGCTCGACCAGAACGCCCCGGCGCTGCGCGACCAGCTGGTGTTCGTGGAACCGCCGCTGGACATCAAGCCACTCTACGTCCTGGTTCCCAAAAACCGTCCGGAAGGCGAAGCGCTGGCCGCCAGCCTCGACCGCAGCCTGCGCACCCTGCGGCGCAGTGGCCGCCTGCAGCAACTGATTGCCGAGGCGCACCTGGAAACCGCCATGCGCACCCAGGAAGTGGCGGACCACCCCGTCGCCAAGCAGCTACCGGTGCCCGCCACATCGCCCGCGCAGCACCTCGGCGCCGCCCAGGGCCCGGCCCCCCTGCCGGAGTTGCTGAGCTGGCAGGCCAGCCTGCTGTGACACAGGCCTGCGCCAGGGCGGAGGGCTCAGGCACATTTGTCACAGCGCGTTTCCATCATCGCCCCAACCGAATTTTCACCTTCGACCTGTAATATCCTGAGTTGACGTTCGTCGCAGGACGCGATGAACCGCGTTTCCGGCGCGCAACCGTCCCTATAATGCGCACCCCGGACGTTCACCCCGCTGTCAAAACAGGCTTCTCATGGATTTCAACCCGATCGACCTGATTCTCCACCTCGACACCTACCTGTCGCTGGCGGTGGCCAACTATGGCACCTGGATCTACGCCATCCTCTTCCTGGTGATCTTCTGCGAGACCGGCCTGGTGGTGACGCCCTTCCTGCCGGGCGACTCCCTGCTGTTCATCGCCGGCGCCATCTGCGCCGCCGGCGGTATGGACCCCTGGCTGCTCGGCGGCCTGCTGCTGCTCGCGGCGATCAGTGGCGACAGCACCAACTACGTGATCGGCCGAACGCTGGGCAAACGCCTGTTCAGCAACCCCGACTCCAAGGTGTTCCGCCGCGACTACCTGGACCAGACCCACGCCTTCTACGAACGCCACGGCGGCAAGACTGTGACCCTGGCGCGCTTCCTGCCCATCGTCCGTACCTTCGCGCCCTTCGTCGCCGGCATGGCCTACATGCCTTACCTGCGCTTCCTGGCCTTCAGCGTGGCCGGCAGCATCGCCTGGGTCGGCGGCCTGGTGACCCTGGGCTACTTCTTCGGCAACGTGCCGTTCATCAAGCAGAACCTCTCGCTGATGATCATCGGCATCATCGCCTTCTCCCTGCTGCCCATGATCATCGGGGTCATCCGCCACAAGCTGCGCCCCTCGGCCAAGGCCCAGACCGGCGAGCGCTGATCGCCCATGTGGTCCTTCAGCGACTGGCGCCGCCGGCGCTTCCTCGCCCGCCATCCGCTCGACGCGCAGCTGTGGGCGCAGGTACGCCGGCACCTGCCGATCCTCGACGGCCTGAACGATGACGAACTGCGCCTGCTCGGCGAGCGGGCGCTGCTGTTCCTGCGCGACAAGCACCTCTCCGCCCTGCCCGGCGTCGAACTGGACGACTTCCGTCGCCTGCTGCTCGCCACCCAGGCGCAACTGCCGCTGCTGCACCTGCCGGAGCTGAACTGGTACCAGGGCTTCCACGAACTGGTGCTCTACCCCGACGACTTCGTCAGCCCGCAGAAGCACCGCGACCCGGCGGGCGTCATCCACGAGTTCGACGACGAGCGCGCCGGCGAAACCTCGCTGCAAGGCCCGGTGATCCTCGCCTGGCCCGGCGTGGAAAGCGGCGGCGGATGGGACGCCTACAACCTGGTGATCCACGAACTGGCGCACAAGCTGGACATGCTCAACGGCGACGCCAACGGCCTGCCGCCGCTGCACCGCGACATGCGCGTCGCCGACTGGGCCTCCGCGATGCAGAGCGCCTACGACGACATGAACCGTCACCTCGACCGCGACCCGCAGGCGCACACCGCCATCGACCCTTACGCGGCCGAAAACCCGGCGGAGTTCTTCGCCGTCACCAGCGAGTACTTCTTCACCGCCCCGGACCTCCTTCAGGAGGCCTATCCCAAAGTCTATGAACAGCTTTCGCTGTTCTACCGGCAAGATCCGCTTTCGCGCCTGAAGCAGCTTCAGCGCGAACACCCCGAATATCAGGAAACTCAGGCGCACTAGGCGATGTCTGTGGCTTGGACACGGCAATCTGCCTATAATCCGCCGCACTTTTTCGGCCCGACCATTATCTGGAGTCGTCCATGAGCTACAGCAGCATCCCGGCTGGCAAAGACCTGCCGAACGACATTTACGTCGCCATCGAGATCCCGGCCAACCACGCGCCGATCAAGTACGAAATCGACAAGGACACCGACTGCCTGTTCGTCGACCGTTTCATGGCCACCCCGATGTTCTACCCGGCCAACTACGGCTACATCCCGAACACCCTGGCCGACGACGGTGACCCCCTGGACGTGCTGGTCGTGACCCCCTACCCGGTCGCTCCGGGCTCCGTGATCCGCGCCCGTCCGGTCGGCGTGCTGAACATGAGCGACGAAGCCGGCGGCGACGCCAAGCTGATCGCCGTACCGCACGACAAGCTGACCGTGCTGTACAAGGACGTGAAGGAATACACCGACCTGCCGGCCCTGCTGCTGGAGCAGATCAAGCACTTCTTCGAGAACTACAAGGATCTCGAAAAGGGCAAGTGGGTGAAGGTCGAGGGCTGGGGCGACGCCGACCAGGCTCGCGACTACATCACCAAAGCCGTCGCCGCCTATCAGGCCAAGTGATGGTCGCGCGGACCATCCGCGCAGAAAGAAGCCCCGCCAATGCGGGGCTTTTTCATGACCGGGATTAGGCTTTTCGTTCCGACTTTGCTACCATCTGCGCCCCGCACGCAGCTCACTGCGTTGCCACAGAATCAAGGCGGTCTGCCGTACCAGAAGTAAGGTTGGACCACCCCCTGAAAGCCGGCCACAAGCCGGCTTTTTTAATGCCTGCGAAAAGCCCCACCACCGCTCGCCGGCCATTGCGCCCGTGTCACCCCATGCGCCTAAGATCGGTCTATCTCCTGGGGAACGCCGCCATGAAACGCCTCTCGCTGCTCATCGCCCTGCTGCTGACCGCCCCGGCCATCGTCCAGGCCCAGGCGGAGCACTGGCAACTGGCGAAGGAAGAGAATGGCATCCGTGTCTACCTGAGCGACGTGCCAGGTTCGCAGTACAAGAGCTTCCGCGGCGTGACACTGGTGAAGTCCGACGTCGCCACCCTTGGGCACTTGCAGGAGAACCTGCGCGTTTCCTGCGCCTGGCTCTATGCCTGCGCACAGATGCGCCTGCTCAAGTACAGCGACGAAGCCATCTGGGTCTACCTCGACACCAAACTCCCCTGGCCCGCCGCGCCCCGTGACCTGGTGCTGCAAGTCACCACCGAGGAAACCCCGGACGGCGGCATGATCCGCCATCTCCAGGCGGCGCCGGACTACATTCCGCCGGTGAAAGGCCGCATCCGCGTGCCGGTACTGTCCGGCACCTGGCGGATGGTCCCCAAGGGCCCGAAGCTCACCGAAGTCACCTACCAGATGCGCGCCGAACCTGGCGGCAACGTGCCGTCCTGGCTGGCGAACCAGTTCGTGGTAGATGCCCCGTTCGAGTCATTACGGATGCTGAAGGTGGTGGCGGAGCACCAGGGGATAAGAGATGTTGGGTACTAGAGCAAAGAGCAGAGGGGACAGCTCTATTCCCTGTACTCTAATCCTGACTCACCAGCCCGTTTTAGAGTAGAAAAATAAATCTTTCCCCTTTTCCACTATATTGGAGAAATAAGTCTATCCGCTCTTCAGCTATTTGCTGCGCAGAAGCTTTCGCAAAGATGGGCGTGGGTCTAGATCCATCCTACAACCATTTTTCGCTGAAGAGTCCAGCCAAACCAAGATCTGTTTCAGCGACTCGGTGTCCGTGGGATTCTCCGCGCTACCTAGTATGTATTCGGCTTCGGCTCGGAATTGTTTCTGTGAAAGTAGAACAGGTTGAGCGGTCGAGCTTGCGAAGCACTCACTGACGGCGAGTGGAAATGGATAATACGCTTGAGCTGGATCGTTTTTCGTTAGAGAGAGGGAAAGAGTCTGAAGGGCAGACTGATGCTCAGGGCTTGAATCATCGAAACGCAGATAAGCCTCGTTGCACTTTCTGAATTCCACTACAGCCGCAGCCACAAAGCCTTTTCTGGCCCAAGACTCCAGTAGGGAACAGGTACGATCACGAGTTTCACCACTAACTCCCGTCACACCCAGGGTCAATAGTGCCTGATAAAGAGCAGCGGCCGGATGCCCCTGTTCGGCAGCCCGTTCAAGATTGCTATTGACACTTCTTTTAGCTGCCTCCCAGGCTACTGGGGAAGTTCGTGTAGTGTTGCTGAGAAGTTGTTGCACATGCTCTATGCCCACAAGAGCCTGTTGATAATGCTGCTCGGCTTCGGCGGAGATAGTTCCGGCCAATATCTGACAACTGACACATGCCAAACCCAGCGCGAGTAGCATGATGGTTATTTTGTGCACATGCATAATTTAAAAAGTTGATAGAGATTTAATAAAAAATAAGAAAAAATGGGACAGACGTATTCTTATCATTCCATTCCAACTCCCCAATCAGATCTAGAGCAGAAAAATACCCCCCTTTTAGTGCATGGAATAATGCAGCGAGCAGGAGGATAATTCCCTGCTCTCAAGGTTAAAAAGGCTCGCTAACTTCCTTCTTTCTTGAAGATAAATTTAGCGGAAACCAAATGTTGCTCATCCACCGAAACAGAGCAGTCTCTACCAATCTCAGTTCGACTACTCCCGCCAAGAACTGGGGTGCATTTTAGAAACACCCGCTTACCCTCGTAATCACGCTCAATACCTTTTGTAGTCTCGCTAGCCAGCGCAGACATGAATTTGCGATTCCAAGGGCCAAATTTAATTTCAGGCTCACCGTGCATGAAGAATCCTGAAGTTAGGGCAGAACAAAGCGTCCCTACCATACGCTCACCATCAATGATGTTTGCGTCTTCGTGGCAATATAGCAGACCGGTATCAGAGGCCTCCATTGTGGCGGGGCCTCGGTTTGTCCACGTTTCCGGCTTGAATTGGGCACATCCACCTAGAACAGTTACAGACACAATTGGCAGAAAAACCGAGAGCCTTTTCATAATTCCTTATCCGGTACTGATCCGACTATTGAGTAATCTGTTACATGCTGGGAAATCGACAAAAAAGAGCGACCAAGAAGGGACAGATTTATTTTCTGCACTCTAATCCTGACTCACCAGCCCGTTTTAGAGTAGAAAAATAAATCTGTCCCCTTTTTCCAAGGTCTGAAAGGTAACGTTCATAGTCTTCCCGCTCAACAAAGACCACCTGCCGATTATGGCCTCGCTGCACTATGTGGTGGGGGTAATTTGGCAACATGACACGGCCAATCCTAGGCATTGCTCTCTCCGTACGTCCTTGGCTTCGGAGCAAGACTGCCACGCCTAACTCATCGCAGTCTCCTTCACAGCGGCCGAGATTAGAGTAGGAAAAATAAATCTGTCCCCTTTTCGCATGATATGGAGCGGCCTCGTAGTCCAGCCGGCGCATAGCGCCTGCGCTTTCGCCCGCCCCCGTAGCCCCTTTTGCACTTAAGCTTTACTTTATCCCTTTACAAACCTCATACAGCCGGGTCCGCAGCGAGTCAAACTCATTATTCTCCGCAACAAGAACTTTTCGATCTCTATAGAGAACGACATCATTTAACGACCCCATCCCTCCATACATGGAGATCAATTTCAATGACATCCCGACAGGATCTTCATCAAAACTCAACCTAACACTCTCAAGAGCGACCGCCCAATCATCCACCCCACCCACACCAAGGAGCTCAACCATTCTCTTCAGAATCACACCGACATCATTTTGCATAATCATTTCAATGGACTCGAATTTATCACTTCAACCCCATCAATCATCCAGGGCTTCTGAATTACTATTTGTTGCGTTCCACCAGTATAGAAGCCTCCCTGAGCTCCTACCTCACCTACATACACTTTCGTTCCTGCAGGTATCTTTACTTCAAAAGTCGTATCTAGCGGAGACTTCGCTCCACCTGGCCACTCAGGTAGTACAGCCTTATCGATTCGGGTTTGTATAACTCCCAATGGCGGCTCGCTACTAAAAAATTGCCCAAGCGGCTTATCGGCAGTCCCTGCACGATAAAGCACCGTGTCTTTCTCAAGAGTAACAACAGAGTATCGGCCGCCAGAGAAAGTTTCAGCTATATTATCGGCCAATGGCCCAGGCTTAACTGCTGAATAGGTGCCCTCAACTCGTCCAAGAGTTGATAGCCCGCCTATCTCTTTTGCACTATTGGATTACGCCAACTTTCCTTTAGCGTAATCATCAAGGTACTCCTTCAGTGGCTTCGCGGTCCCGAGAACATGCAACTCCCCGCTCTGTTTATCAATCAGAAATGGACCATTTCCGGCTAACTGGGCCGATGGATTACCAGTATCCAAATATTCTTCGGAGTCAAAGCAAAAAAACCACCCTTCTGAAAACTCACCCTCTTGAGTTATTCGCAAAGGTATTTCTGAGTCGCTCAGATACTCCTTAGCCCGCGCCAACGCATATTCATAGGTAACCATCAATTAGTCCTCAACAGTTGCAACGTCTTGAAATCACTCAGATTCGCAGGCTTGCCTGTCTGCCCATCGAGGTAACGAACAACACCGTTCTGGTTTACCACGTTAAACACGTGACCTGGCTGTCCCGGACCATAAGAGCCAAAGACGATACCGCGTGCACCATCACCTGCGCTGGTCATTTGCTGACTAATACTCTCGGGCGCCGATACGCTGCCAAATTTAGCTCCAAACTGTTTTTCCAATACAGTCAACGGAACCCCTTTGGTGGAGCTAATCGGCAAAGCTGATGCAGGGTTCCCTGCCAAAGTGGCGTCCGTAGCAATCGAACAGTTAACGCAGTTGTGAGTACGACCAGCTTCTGGATATCCAGGATTGACATTCCGAATCGAACCGGCCGTTTCGTCGAGTGCGCCAGTCGCTTTTGCAGCACCGGGGTTAAATCAGGCCAAACCCTCGCAATTGCTCCTGGCTTGCAAACGCCAAACCACCTACCTCAACCCTAGATCCATCTGAATACTGCGAGCACCCACACACATCACACTGGTAAGCCAGAAGACCATTATTTCTACCTATGAATGCACGCATCCATTCATTTCCGCACCTAGGGCACTCCTTATTAACCTCTATAGTTATCAAAGCTTCCAGTGTGTCCCGTAGAAAGCGCGCAACAGACTCCGTTTCATTTGGTTTATAGCTAAGAATGGCTTTCTTGACATGATCGATGTCGCCATGCTTGAGCGATGAATAATCTACAGGCATTGAGCTTTCATCGATCTCTACAAAGCTACTAAGCCCATAAGCAGAGAATGGCTCGGATTCACTCAAATTAATATTGGTTCTTATCCAGAAAAGAATCGCGCTAAGCAAGTCTCTCAATGAGGACTGCTCATTTAATTGCACGACCGCCAGCTGCAGCTCTCTCCAAATACTCACAGGTATAGATTTCATCAGTTCGGCGCCTTGACTGGGAATGCCGTTATCAGGTTTCCAGCCCTATCAGTAAACACCTTTATGACTGAGGTGGGAACACCACCATCTTTCAAGGTAGAGGTGCCAATCACCCTCCCCACATCGACAGTTCTTACAAACTGCCCATCCGGCATGGCAGTGACTGGTGATTTAACTACGGAGCTACTCTGCAAAATACCTTTCAATTCACTTGGACTGACTGTAAATACAGAGCGCGAGTTTGACACTTCTACATCAAAATGTCCTTTCAGAACATGGTCAAAACCTGCGGACACCGGATTGCCGTTGTCTCGCAGTGGAGTAGTTGCAGTGCGGCCATCGGCAATATTTATACGAGACTGCACCCGTCCCGGTATCTGAGCAGCCGCCTCACTTGCCCCTTTTGCAACCAGCTTATTAAAGCTACTGCCACTACCACCAATCAAGCCACCAGCTGCCGACTGAGCCAATGCCATCTTGAGCAGTTCAGTCGTACCGCCTGTCTGAGCAAGATACTCGGAGGTGGCTGTATCCATCGCCATGCGGTTCGACTGAATATAGTTAGTCGAGATGACGGCTTCCAACCCTACCGTTTGGGCCTTGTGCAGACTCAGCGCCAGCTCGACGTTCTGCGGGTCTTCCGCCATCAGACGGGCCGCGATCTTTCCGCACGCAGCCAAGTCGCTCTGGCAAAGGGAGGGGAATGCGTTGTTGCGTTGTTGATCCAGCTCTGCATAAGACAGGCCAATACGATCTTTACAGTCCGTATCCTTTCCACATCCCTGGATTTTTCTGGCCATCTCATCCAGTTCTTCGTGGAAGAGATAGTTGTACTGCGTTGAGTTCTTGGCGGCCCAAACCCCGGTTTCAAGCTGGTCAGTGCTGGCGTTCTGGATGACAGCCGCCGTGGCGACCAGCCCGACCAACTGGGAGCTGGTCGTCAGCAGTTGCTCTCGTTGGTCCGGGCTCAGCTTTTTGAAGGTGCCATCGAGGCTCGCAACCATCGCCTCGTTGGCGCCAGCAGCCACCGCGCCTGTGGCGAAGTCTCCACCGCTGACGACCGAGGCCAGGCCACCCATCAATGCATGCATGGCCACCATTGGAGCGCTTCCAGGGGCATAACCATTGATGGCCCCAATGTCACCCACCTGATTGAAACCAGCCGCTGCGAAGGTGTTGTAGAGGCTGTTCTTCAACGCATCACCAAAGCTACCGCCTTGGTCCAACGCTTGGCTCAACGCTGTGCTGGTGAAGTTCTGCATGCCCTGGCTGGCAGCGAAACTACCAACGCCACCCCAACTGCTCAGATCGGCAACTGTCTTACCTCCCACGATCTTTGTATGTGTATCTGCCCCACTCAAGCTGTTGAAGTACTCCGCCGTCAGCCCGCCTGTCAGGCTGGCAATCGCCATCTGCTTAAGGTTGTCGCTGCTGAAGCTGTCGCTGAGTACCTTGCCCAAGTCGCCCTTGTTGTTGATCAGGCTGACGCCAGCCGTTCCTGCGAGGCTGCCAGCAGCCCCCACACCGGCGCCCATGGCAAAGGTTCCCCCCGCCACTCCCGCGCCACTGAGCGCCCCCGCCGCCGCCATCCCGCCAATCGCCGCCGCCGCAATGGCCACGGCCAGTTGCGTGGCCGGGCCCATGCCGGACTGGCTGTAGCTGTAGGAATCATGGAATTCCTTCACCGCCCGCCAATCCACATCCCCACGGGCCTCGGCATCCTTCAGCCACGCCAGGTTCGGGTCGGCCTTGACCATCGCGTCGATGGCCTGGCTGACCGACTGCTGGTCGATCTGCTTGTAATCGATCTTCAGCCCGTCCACGGCCTTGATCGCCAGGTTGCCCTGGGCGATCAGTTCGCTCTGGCGCAGGCTTTCGTCCGTTTTTCCCTTGCCGCTGGAGCTGCTCCAGGACAGGTCGCTGTTTTCCTTGCTGTGCGCCTCCTGGTGCAGGTCCTTGACCGCTTCAAAGGTCACCGCCCCGCCGCTGACGATGGCGATGTCATTGCCGCTGTCGAGCTTGGCGGCCTGGTATTTCTGGTCGCCGCCGCTGAGCAGGGTGATGTCGCCGCCAGCGCTGATTTCACTGCTCACCGCTTTGACGTCGGTGACTTCGTCGTGGCGGGTCTGCTTGCTGCCCCAGGAGCCTTTGTCCTTCTTGTCGTAGAGGCTGTAGTCGCTGTCGTTGGCGGCGAGGACTTTGATCTTGTCGCCGGCCACCAGGTAGGCTTCGTTGCCGGCGCCGATCTTGCTGCTGATCAGGGTGAGGTCCTGGCCTGCGCTGATCAGCACATCGCGGCCAGCGCTCAGTTCGGTGCCGCGCTGGGTGACGTGGTCTTCCTGGGCGGTGACTTTCTTGCTCTTGTCGTAGCTGTGCTGCTCGTCGGCGGCGGAGGCCAGGGTGACGTCGCGGCCGGCGCTCAGGCCGGCGTCGCGGCCGACTTCGATGCGGCTGCCGACGACGCTGATGTCGCGCCCGGCTTCGACGGTGAAGTCGCGGCCGACGCTGATGTCGCTGCCCAACTGGGTGGTGCTCTGATTGAAGTTGCGGCCGCTGGTGCGGCTGTTTTCCAGCTCGACGCTGTGCAGGTTGATGTCGCGCCCGGCCTGCATCGAAAGGTCGCTGCCGCTGCTGATCGCGCCGCCAAGGTTGTTGATGTCGCGGCCGGCGCTGATCTCCAGTTTGCCGGCGGCTTCGATACGCGCGGTGCTGTCGGCGAAGCTCTGGGTCCAGGTGCGGTTGCCGATGCCGCCTTCGTGCACGGTGACGCTGCGCTGGTTGATCACGTCGCCGGTGAGGGAGGTGAGGCTGACGTCGCGGCCGCTGATTATGCCGCCCTGGTGGTTGCTGAGGTTGTTCAGGGCGAGCAGGTCGAGGCGTCCGCTGGCTTCGATCAGACCCGTGTTGTCGAGGTTGGCGGCGCTGGCGGACAGGTTGCCGCTGGCGCGCAGGGTGCCTTGGTTGACCAGGTTGCCGCCGCTGATGAGGGACACGTCGTTGCCCATGATCAGCGCGCCGTTGGGGGCGAGGCGGTTGTTGGCCTGGGCCAGGTAGAGCACCGGGACCAGGACCTTTTCGCCATTCACCTCGGCCTCTTCGAGCCAGACGAGGTCATGGGTCAGCGCGGCGACCTGTTCCGCGGTGAGGGCGACGCCCAGGCTGAGGTGGACCTTGTCCTTGTAGGCGATGGCGTTGTCCATCAGGTACTTGAACAGGTTTTCGTCATCGGTGATGCCGTTGATGTAGCGCTGGCCGGTGCGGGCGACCACGGCGTCGCGGATCAGGCGCTGTTCGTAGAGGCCATCGCCCAGACGCTTCTGGGATTTGTCCGGGTCGTAGCCAAGCAGGCCCAGCAGGTAGTCGGAGCTCAGGAAGCTCTTGAGGCTGGTGAGCTCGGGGTTGGTTTCGATGAGGTATTTGTGGCGGTTGTCCGGGCGCGCGGTGCTGGGCACACCCTGGACCTGGGCGACGCTCAGGGAGGCGCCGGCCGCTGCACCCTGGGCAATGGCGCCGTTGCTCAGTTGCACGGTGTCGGCGGTGCCGGTGGTACCGCTGATGCGCTGGACGTCGCCGCTCATGCCGGTGCCGCCGCTGCGCGGGATGTCGCCGCTCGTGCCGCTGGCGTCGCTGCGCTGGATCTCGCCGGTCATGCCGGTGGCGCCGCGCTGGATATCGCCGGCCAGGCCGATGGCGTCGCTGTCGCGCTGGATGTCACCCGCCTTGCCGGTGGCGCTGTCGAGGGCGCGCTCGCGTTGGGACAGGCTGATGCTTTGGCCGGCAAAGTCGTAGCTGCCACCAGCACTGATGGTCTGGGCGCTGCTTTGGCTGCCTTCCTGGCCGCTCAGGCGGAACAGGCCGTTGCTGCCGGTGGGCAAGGTGAAGCCCGGCAGGGTGATGGGGTTGACCTGTTGCTGGGCGAGGTCGGGCGGCAGTTGGGCATTGAGGGCGACTACCGTGGCGGTATTGCCGCTGACGCCGGTCTCGCCCACGCGGGAGGCGCCGGCCGATTGCGAAATGCCTTCGCGGATGACGCTGTTGGTGAGGTCCTGGGTGGCGTTGATGGCGACATTGCCGCCGGCCTGGACCACGGCGTTGACGAACGAGCTGCCGGGGCTCTGGACGATCAGTTCGTCAAAGACGGGGGCGTTCTGGACTACTGCCGGAGCATCGACCCGGGCGCCCGGCTGGTAGTGCGGCAACTGGAAGTCGGCGAAGGGCGAAGCGCCGGGGAATTCAACGCGAATGGAGCCGAACTGGCCAAAGCGAGTCGCTTCCCGGCCACCGGCGCGGATGGTGACCAGCTCCAGCGACTCGTCCCAATCCCGGTTCCAGAAGTGGAGGTTCGGACGTGTCATGTCGCCGCTGGGCGAGCGTAGGCCTGAGTCGTAGTCCGGGTCGTTCGCGGCGTTATACGCCATGACCTGGTTCCAGAAGCTCACGGCGGCTGAGAGATCGCCATAAGCGCCCGAGGTACTGTATGGAATCTCGAAGGAGCGCCGCACGGAGTAATCGCCAATGGCGACGCCGCTGTTAGTGAAGCTGTCCAGCCTCATGGCGATGTTGCCGCTGGCGGCGATCGTCGATGCCTGGTTGAGCAGGCTCTGGCCTTCGATGTTCAGATTGCCGCCCGCGCTGATGGCGGCCGAGGGAGAGCTTTCGCCCAGTTCGCCCCGGTAATTCTCGACCCAGACCAGATGGCTGCTGGGAACGCGGGTTTCGCCGATCTGCGGGGCTGCGGTGCAGTCATAACAACGCACGCCGATGGCCGCGGACAGCAGCTCGCCGGCCGTGGTGTTGAGCACGTCGGTGCGGTTCTCCGTCGTGCGGACCCGCAGGCTCATGTCGCCCAGGCTTTCCAGGGTTGCCGAGATGTTTTTCAGCGCGCCGGCCAGAGCGTCCGGGGTGGCTCCGGTGATATCCAGGTCGCCCAGGCTGTAGATGTCGGCGTAGCGGTTGGTGAGCGTGCCGCCTACGCGCAGGGCCATGTCGTCGCCGCTGAAGATCAGCGCGCCGCTCAGTTGGCCGTCATTGGTCAGGTCGCCGGTGTTGATTTGCAGGCGCCCGGTGCTGCCGAGGGTGGCGAAGTTGTTCAGCGCCCCAGTGTTGGCGGTGAGGTCGCCGGTGGCGGTGATGCGGCCGTGGTTGTCGAGCTGGCTGGCGCCGAGGGTGAGGTTCTGCCCACCGGCGATGCTGCCGTTGTTGGCGAGGTCGATGCGGTTGGCGGAGAGGTTGAGCGCGCCCAGGCTGGTGACGCGACCGGCGCCGCTGTAGGTGCCGGTCAGCTGGATGTCGAGGGTGCCGTCGCTGGCCAGCAGGCCATCGTTGTTCCAGTTGCCGCCGCGCCCGGTCAGGGCCTGGCTGGCGAGCAGCTTGCCGCTGGCGGTCTGGGTGAACTGGCCGATGTTGAGGTTGAGCCAGCCAGCCTGCAGGACACTGCTGTTGCTCCAGCTGTCGGCGGTGATATCGAGGTGGCCGGTGGTGATGAAGCTGCCGCCAGCCTGGACGATCTGCCCGGCGTTGACGCCGAACTGCCCCGTGCCAACGTGCAGGAAGGTACCGCCGTCGTTGGCGAGCCCGCCGAGGCTGAGCGCCAGGTCGGTGTTGGCTGTTTCCAGTCGGCCATTGCGGTTGTCGAGGTAGCCGGCGTTCAGGGTGGTGCTACCGCTCTGGCCCAGGGCGCGCAGGCGGCCGCCCCGGTTGTCGATGGCGCCAGCGCTGAGGCTGAAGCTGCCGCTGCTTTCGATCAGGCCGTTCTGGTTGAGCAGGCTGTTGCCCAGGCTGAAGTCGAGGGTATGCGCGCCGACTTGGCCGCCCTGGTTGAGCAGGGTATCGCCACGGACACTGAGCAGGTTGCCGGCATAGAGGCCACCCCCCTGGTTGTCGACGGTGGTGGTGGTGATGCGGTTGTCGCCCGTCACGGCGGAGAGGTGACCGCCTCGGTTGTCGAGGCCGCCATTGGCGGTGATGTCGAGTTGCTGCGCCTGAGTGATGCCGGCGTTGTTGTTGAAGGAACCGGTGAGCAGGCGTAGCAGGCCGGTAGCGCTGTAGAGGATGCCGCCGGCGCTGTTGTCGAGGCTGTCGCTTTGCAGCAGGAGCTGGCCTGCGCGGCTCTGGATGCGCCCTTGCTGGCTGTTGTCGAGCAGGCCGGAGAGTTGCAACTGGGCATCGCGCTGGCTATTGAGCGTGCCGCCTTGATTGCGCAGTTGGCCGGCCTGGAGGGCAATCGCGCCGCTGGCGCTGTGCAGCAGGCCGTCGGCGCTATTGTCGAGCGTGCCGGTGCCCAGGTTCAGGGTCAGGTCCTGCTGGCTGGCGAGGGTGCCGCGCTGGCTGTTGTCCAGGGACCCGGCGGTCAGCTCCAGGCGTTGCTGGCTGGCCAGTTGGCCGCCCCGGTTGTTCAGGCTGGCAGCGCGCAGCAATAGTTCACCGCCGCTGGCGAGGCGTGCGTTGTTGGCGTTGATCAGGGCGCCGCTGAGGGTGCCGTGCAGGGCGCCCTGGCTGAGCAGCAGGCCGCCACTGTTGTCGAGGCTGCGGGCGGTAAGGTCGAGACTACCGGCGCTGATCTGCCCGCCCTGGTTGAGGATGTCAGTCTGGGCCAGGTTCAGCGCCAGGTGCTGCTGGGCGTTGATC
The DNA here is from genome assembly GCF_050474425.1 of Pseudomonas sp. B1-22. NCBI lineage: Bacteria > Pseudomonadati > Pseudomonadota > Gammaproteobacteria > Pseudomonadales > Pseudomonadaceae > Pseudomonas > Pseudomonas sp. B1-22. The sequence continues at coordinate 441,099 of NZ_JBCHVH010000006.1, forward strand.
AAGCCGCCGGTGCTGTTGTCCAGCATGCCGGCGATGGCCAGGTCGAGGTTCTGCTGGCCGGAGAGGATGCCGCCCCGGTTGTCGAGGTTGGCCGCGCGGATGTGCTGATCGCCCAGGCTGACCAGGGCGCCTTCGCCGTGGTTGTCGAGCTTGCCGCTCAGGGTGAGTTCCAGGCTGCCCTGCTTGCTGGAAAGGGTGCCGCTGGCGCTATTGTCGAGGTCGGCGGCATTGATGAGCAGGCCTTGCCAGCCGGAGAGCAGGGCCTGGTTGGCGTTGCGCAGGGCGCCTGTGGTCAATTGCAACTGGCCGGCGCTGATGATCCGGCCGGCATCGCCGTTGTCGAGGCTGGCGGCGCTCAGCTGGAAGCTGTTCTGGCTGGAGATTTCGCCGCCCCGGTTATCCAGGTGGCGCAGGTTATCGATGCGCAGCAGGCCGCCGACGCTGAGGACGGCGTTGCGGTTGTCGAAGTCGCTGCCGGCCATGTCGAGCGTCAAGTCGCCACCGGTGATCAACCGGCCCTGCTGCTGGATCAATTGCTGCACGCGCAGTTGCAGTTCGCCGCCAGAAGAGAGTTCACCGCCCTGGCTGTTGTCCACACGGCTGGCGGAGAGTTCCAGCCGACCCTGGGTGGTGATGAGTCCGGCGCGGTTGTCGAGGGTCAGGGCCTCCAGGCTCTGGCCTTGCTGGCCGCTGAGGATGCCGTTGCGGTTATCCAGGTCGCCGGCCGTAGCATTGAGCTGGCCCTGGGCGATGATGCGGCCGCCCTGGTTATCGGTGGCGTGGGTAGCGAGTCTGAGTTCCTGGCCTGCGGAGAGGCTGCCGGCCTGGTTGTTCAGGCTGGCGCTGGTGACGCTGAGCGAGCTGCCCGCCGCCAGGGCGCCGTCAGCGTGGTTGTCCAAAGCGCCATCGAGGCTGGCCTGGATTGCCCCCTGGCTGGCGAGGGTGCCGCCCTGGCTGTTGTTCAGGTCGTGTGCGTTCAGCTGAAGCTGATTGCGGCCAAAGAGGACGCCGGCCTGGCTGTTGTCGACTGTACTCTGGGCCCGCAGGGTAAGCACATCGCTGGAGAGGATGCGGCCGCCCTGGTTGTTCAAGTCGGCCAGGGCAAGCAGGACGCTCTGCTGGCTGGAGAGTTCGCCGCCGTTGCTGTTATTCAACTGCGCCAGGTTGCGCAGCAGCAGCGCCCTCGGCGTGGCGAGCAGGCCACCGGCGCTGTTGTCGAGATTGCCGCCGGCAAAGTCGAGATCGATGCCGCTGCTGCCGATCAGTCGTCCTGCGCCATGCTGATCCAGCGCCTTGACCTGTCCGCTCACGCGGCCGGCCACCTCGATGCGCCCCTGGCCGCTGTTGTCCACGCGCGCCTGGACGAGCAGCAGATCGGCGCCGCCGAGGATGCGACCGGACTGGCTGTTGAGGAGGTTCGTGCCGCGCAGGCCGAGTGCGCCCTTGGCGCTGATCACGCCGCCCTGGCGGTTGTCGAGCGTCTGCGCGTTGACGTTCAGCGTGCTGTCGGTCAGCAGTTTGCCGCCCTGGTTGTTGAGGATGCTGCTGGTGACGGCCACGGCGCCGCCGCTGGAGAGCACGCCGGACCGGTTGTCCACCTGGGCCGCGTTGACGTTCAGGGCTCCCTCGCTGATCAGTTGGCCGCCGGCCTGGTTATCCAGCGTCCCGGACAGCTCCAGGTGAATGTCGCGCTGGCTGCTAAGCAGGCCCTGGCGGTTGTTCAGGTTGCCGCCGCGCAGGGTCACGCCGCCCTGCCCGATCAGGTCGCCCGCCTGGTTGGCCAGGTTGTCGCTGCGCAGTTGCAACAGGTCATCGCTGGCGATGCGGCCGGCGCTGTTGTCGAGCTGGCCGGCGTCGATGCTCACGCGGGTGCGGCTGCTGATCTCGCCGCCCTGGTTGAGCAGTTCGGCCGCCTGCAGTTCGATGCCCTGCAGGGCGCCGATCCAACCGTCCTGGCGGTTGTCGATGGAATGAGCAGTGAGGTTCAGCGCGCCTTCGCTGAGCAGCTTGCCGCCCTGGTTGTTCAGGGCGGTCAAGTGCAGGGCGAAGCCCTGTTGGCTGGAGACTTCACCGCCGACGCTGTTGTTCAGCTGCGCCAGGTTGCGCAGCAGCAGCGCACCGGGCGTGGCGAGCAGGCCAGCGACACTGTTGTCGAGGCTGCCACCGGCGAAGTCGAGGTCGATGCCGCCGTTGCTGACCAGTTGCCCGGCGCTGTGCTGGTCCAGGGTCTGGATCTGTCCGGTCACGCGCCCCACCGCTTCGATGCGGCCGTGGTCGCTGTTATCCACACGGGTCTGAGCGAGTAATAGATTGGCACCGCCAAGGATGCGCCCGGACTGGCTGTTGAGCAGGGTTGCGCCGCGCAGGTTGAGTGCGCCCTTGGCGCTGATCACGCCGCCCTGGCGGTTGTCGAGGCTTTGTGCGGCGACGTTCAGTGCGGCGTCGCTGAGCAGCTTGCCACCCTGGTTGTTCAGGGTCGCCGATTGCAGGGCCAGGTTGCCCTGGCTGGACACCTCTCCTCCGGCGCTGTTGCTCAGCTGCACCAGGTTGCGCAGTTGCAGGGTGCCCGCGCTGGCGAGCAGGCCACCGGCGCTGTTGTCGAGTGAGCCACCGGCGAAGTCGAGGTCGATGCCGCCGTTGCTGACCAGTTGCCCGGCGCTGTGCTGGTCCAAGGTCTGGATCTGCCCGCTGACGCGCCCTACCGCTTCGATGCGGCCTTTGTCGCTGTTGTCCACGCGGGTATGGGCGAGCAACAGGTCGGCGCCGCCGAGGATGCGCCCGGACTGGCTGTTGAGCAGCGCCGCGCCGCGCAGGGTGAGTGAGCCCTTGGCGCTGATCACGCCACTCTGGCGGTTATCGATAGTCTGCGCGGTCAGGTTCAGCGCGCCGTCGCTGAGCAGCTTGCCGCCCTGGTTGTTCAGCCCGGAAAGGCTCAGGGCGAAGCCCTGTTGGCTGGAAACTTCGCCACCGGCGCTGTTGTTCAATTGCGTCAGGTTGCGCAGCAGCAGGGCGCCCGGCGTGGCGAGCAGGCCACCGGTACTGTTGTCGAGTGAGCCACCGGCGAAGTCGAGGTCGATGCCGCCATTGCTGACCAATTGGCCGGCACCGTGCTGATCCAGGGTCTTAACCTGGCCAGCGACACGCCCCACCGCTTCGATGCGGCCTTTGCCGCTGTTGTCCACGCGGGTGTGGGCCAGTTGAAGATCGGCACCGGCCAGGATGCGCCCTGACTGGCTGTTGAGCAGACTTTCGCCGCGCAGGTCGAGCGCGCCCTTGGCGCTGATCACGCCGCCCTGGCGGTTATCGAGGGTCTGTGCGGTCAGGTTCAGGGCGCCGTCGCCCAGCAACTTGCCGCCCCGGTTGTCCAGGGTCGCCAGGTGCAGGGCGAAGCGCTGTTGGCTGGACACCTCACCGCCGGCGCTGTTGTTCAGTTGCGCCAGGTTGCGCAGCAGCAGTTGACCAGGGGTGGCGAGCAGGCCGCCGACGCTGTTGTCGAGGCTGCCACCGGCGAAGTCGAGGTCGATGCCGCCGTTGCTGACCAACTGCCCGGCGCCGTGCTGATCCAGGGTCTGGACCTGCCCGGTCACGCGCCCCGCCGCTTCGATGCGGCCTTTGTCGCTGTTGTCCACGCGGGTGTGGGCAAGCAGCAGGTCGGCACCGCCAAGGATGCGCCCGGACTGGCTGTTGAGCAGCGTGGTGCCGCGCAGGCTGATCGTTCCCTTGGCGCTGAGTACGCCGCCCTGGCGGTTGTCCAGGGTGGGCGCAGTAACCATCAGCGTGCGGTCGGTGACCAGTTGACCGCCCTGGTTGTTCAGCGTGGTGCTGGTGACCTTCACCGGACCGCCGCTGGAGAGTAAGCCGACGCGGTTGTCGATCTGGGTGGCACTAAGGCTCAGGGCGCCTTCACTGAGCAGCTGACCGCCGGACTGGTTGTTCAGCGAATCGGTGAGGGCCAGGTTGAGGTCGCGCTGGCTGCTCAGCTTGCCGCCCTGGCTGTTGTCCAGAGTACGACTGGTGACGCTCAAGCCCCCCTGCCCCACCAGGCTGCCCGCGCGGTTGACCAGGTTGTCGCCCTGCCACTGAAGTTGGCCGTCGCTGACGATACGGCCGGCGCTGTTGTCGACGCTGGCGATACGCAGGTTCGAAACGCCGCGACTGGAGATTTCGCCGCCCTGGTTGAACAGCGCGTCGGCTTGCAGCTCGATGCCCTGCATGGCGCCGATCCAGCCACCCTGGTGGTTGTCGATCTGTTGGGCCGATACCTGCAGGTACGCCTCGCTGAGCAACTCGCCGCCGTTTTGGGTCAGGCTGCCGACCTGGGCATTGAGGTCGCCCTTGGCAGCGATCTGCCCGCCCGCCGCGTTGGCGACGGTGCGCGCATGCAGTCGCAGGGCGCCGTCGCTCTGGATCGCCCCGGCGTTGTTCAGGCTGTCGAGCGTGAGCTGTGCCCCCTGGCCCGCGCTGACCAGGCCCTGGTCGCGGTTGTCCAGGCCGCTGCCGGTGAGGTTCAGGTGGGTTGCGCTGACGACGCTGCCGGCTCGATTGTCGAGCTGGTCTGCATTGAGGCTCAGCGCGCCCTGGCTGGAGACCCGGCCTCCCCGGTTGCTCATCTGCCCGGCGTTCAGACGTTGATCGCCAGCACTGACCAGGGTGCCGTTCCGGCTGTTGTCCAGCGTGCCGCTGATGTCCGCCACCAGGGCGCCACGGCTACTGAGCGTGCCTCCCTGGTTATTGAGGCTGCCCAGTTGCAGGCTCAGGGTCTGCTCGGCGCTGAAAAGGCCGAAGCGGTTGTCCAATGAGCCGCCGCGGACCTGGATGGACTGCGCGCCGACCTGGCCATTGACGTTGCTCAGCTGTTGAGCGGAGAGGCTCAGGGCATTGCCAGCCAGCACACGGCCCTGGTTGTTCAGGGTGGTGGCGCCCAGCGTGGTGTTCGCCCCACGCAGGCTGCCGCCCTGGTTATCGAGAGTGCCGCTGGCATTGACATCGAGGCTGCGGCTGGCAACCACGCTGCCGCTGTTGCGCACGTTCTGCGCGTTGATCGCCACGTCGCCCTGGGCATTGCGGCTGTTGTCCGGATTGATCCCGGCCTCGACGATGCCGCTGTTGCTGACCTGCGCGCCATGCAACTGGATACGTGAGCCCGCCGCCAGTTGCCCCTGGTTATTCAGTGCGCCGTTGGCCTGCAGTTCGACGTTGCCCGCCGCATAGGCCGGCGCGTTCACGCTGATGTCCTGCGCCTTAGCCCGTAGGCTACCGGCCGTGCTGGTCTGCGCCAGGCTCAGCTGGCCATTGGCATCGATCCGGATATCGCCGGCACTGGCGGCCATGTTGCCGGCCAGCTTTACGCCCACGCCCTGCTCGGTGCCCACCAGGCGGATCGCCCCGGCGTACATGCCGCCCAGCGCGGAGCTGTCGATGGCCAGTTGCGGCTTGGCGCTGCCGTTGTCGGGCTTGGCGGTGGCGGCCAGGGTTTCGGCGTCTACCTGGTTACGACCGGTGACGACGTCCAGTTGGTTGGCGTACAGGTCGGCGTTGAGCTTGGCGCTGCGGGTGATCAACTCGAAGCGGTCGAGGTTGGAAGCATTGAGCCCGGCGCCTTCGATGGCGATGTCGCCACCGTCGACGTCGTAACCTTGCAGGCGCCCGCCATTGAGAATCGGTTTGCCGGTAGTGAGGGTGGCGCGCGGCGTATTGATGAAGCCGCAGCCGTTGCAGGTGATGCCGTTGGGGTTGGCGACTATGACGTGGGCACTCTGCCCCGCTACTTCGGTATAGCCACGTAGCTGCGAGGGGTTGGCCCCGTTGACTTCGTTGAGAATCTTCTGCGCGGCCCCGCCCTTGAGGTTGGGGTTGCCGATGATGATGCCGCCCAACTGGGTGGACTGGGTCTTGCCGGTGGCGTTGTTGAGGATCAGGCCTTTCTGGCCGACGTTATAGTCGCTGAACTTGTTATGGGAGAGACCCGCGCCGTTGGGTGTGGCGATATTCACCACCGGCACGCCGTTGCCCGCCGCGCCGATCTGCGTATTGCCGCCCGCCGCCGCATCCACCGCCAGTTCGGCCGCCGCCGCGACGATAGGATTGAGGATCAGAAGGCCTGACAGGACGCTGGCGATCAGTTTGCAGGCGGGGTGGCGAATGTCCATTTTGCGCGTCTCGTCGCAGAAAACCGGGACGCGAACACTAACGGGCAGTCACAAAGCATCCGAGTCGGCGCCTTCCTGACTGTTTGTGCGATCCGTCTGCACTCGTCAGAAGAATAAATCGAGGCGGAAATAAACCGGGTGCTCCCGGCGCTCGACGATGTCGGGGCGCTCCAGCGAGTGCGCCAGGGTCACGGAGGCGGCGGCGTACTGGCCGCGCGCACTGAATTCCACGCCCTGGCCGCTCATGCGCCCGGAGAGCTCCGGGTTGTAGCGGCCGTGCTCGATGGCGCCGAAGTCGTAGGCGTAGGCCACGCCGTATTCCTGCAGCCAGGGCAGCAGCGGTTCCCAGGTCACGGCGCGGCGCCAGCGCAACTGGTTGCGCCAGTAATAACCGGAGTCGCCGGAGAGGGTCTGGTCCTTGAAGCCGCGAATCGAGGTGAGACCGCCCAGGCTGATGCGCTGCGGACTGTAGAGCACGTCTTCGCTGTGCTGGCCGGTGGCGAGGCTTTCGAAGCTGAAGGCTTCATCCCACAGTTTGAACGGCTGCAGGTAGCTCAGGGTCAGGCTGTATTTGTTGTAGCGAGCGGCGGGGCTGCCGTGCGGGGAATCATGCTCGTCGTCCTGCGCGCCAAATGCACCGACGCCCCGCTGCCAGCCGGCATCGAGGTTGACGAAGGCGCTACCGATACGCCGGCCATGGTTGAGACCCAGGCGCGCCTCGCTGAGATGGGTGCTGGAGACATCCAGCAGGGTATCGTCGATGTAGTTGCGGGTGCGCTGGTGGCTGAGGCCAAAGTTGATGGCGGTCTTGCTCACATCGTCGCGGTGGATCACCCGTTCGGCGCCCAGTTGGTGGGTCTCGTTGTCACCGTCGTACTTGAAGGCGAAGCCGCTGTCCTCGTTGCGGGTGCGGTAGTAGTTGCGGCTGTAGCTGTAGTTGAAGGTCCACCAGCCGTAGGGGACGCTATACCACAGGCTCTGGTTGTCGGAGTGCTTCCAGTGGTCACTGACCACATCCTGCCCGGCGCGCAGGCCGAACTGGTCGGCCAGGCCCAGCGGGCTATCCCAGTCCAGTCCAACCCCGGCCTGCTGTTCGCCGGAGGTGGAGTCGCCGTTGTTGTCACGGCTGGCCGACACGCGCCAGGGTTTGCTGCGCTCGCCCTTGAGCTGCACGCGGCTGCCACCGACTTCCTTGCCCGGCACCAGTTCCATCTGCGCCTGACGCGAAGGCAAGCGGTTGATCTGATCGACCAGTTGCTCCAGATCGCGCAGGTTCAGCACGTCCCCGGTATGGCCGGGGAAGGTCATGGCCAGTTCGCGTGGAGAGGCCAGCTCGGACTGGTCGAAGCCCTCGAAACGACCCTCGACCACAATGATTTTCAGCTCGCCTTTGGAGAGGTCCTGCTGCGGCAAGTAGGCACGGGTGGTGACGAAGCCACGGCTCAGGTAATGGTCGGTGATGCCCTTCAGCAGCTCGTTGAGTTGGTTAACCCCCAGGCAGCGATTGCGATAGGGCGCGAGCAGGGCTTCACGGGCGCGTTCGTCGAGGTGCTCGGCACCTTCGAGGGTGATGGTGCGGATGGTGAAGCAGCGTGTATCCGGCGCAGTGGAGGCAGGCGCCTCGGTGGGAGCCTTGCCGGGGAGTTGCTGGAGTTCTTCCAGGCGCTGGCGCTGTTCCCGCAGGAGTTGTTCCTGGCGTTGGCGCTGGAGGTCATTGTCACCCGGCGTGGAGAACGGCTCGGCCAGCACACCGGTCGCCAGGCAGAACAGACAGGCTGGCAACCAGTAACAACGGAGATTGGGCATCCTTTCGCCTCCTGGATTTAGCCAATGGCCAGACTTTGGGGGGCGAAATTTGAGCACGCAGGGTCAGGAATAATTGCAGGAATACAACCTCAAGAACCGTAAGAGCAGTCTGAACAACCTCAAGCAAAACACCGCAATAAAGACCACGAAACGGATTACAAACAGGCAAATTCTGACAGCCAAAGCCCTGCAGGGGCCGACCGGGCCAGAGGCACGAGCTCTCGCCAAGGAGCCCCTTCTGGAGTGATCCGAGAAGCAAAGCAGACTGCTTCGCCCCGCCTGTGAATTTGCCCGCAAACCCCGTCTCTGCTAGTGTCGCGAGGTTTCCGAATCCCCCGCCGAGATGTCCGCATGGCCCGCAAGAAAGCTTCCCTCGACTTCGAACAGTCCCTCGCCGAGCTGCAAACGCTGGTGGAGCGCCTGGAAAGCGGCGAGCTGTCGCTGGAGGATTCGCTGGGCGCCTTCGAGCAGGGCATTCGCCTGACCCGCGATTGCCAGGCGGCGCTGACCCAGGCGGAGCAGAAGGTACAGATCCTGCTGGAACGCGACGGCGAGCTGAGCGAGGCACCCTTCGATCCGGAAGGCGACGACGCATGATCGCCGCCTACCAGGCGCGCTGCCAGGCGCGTGTCGATGCTGCGCTGGAAACCCTGTTCGTCGCCCCCCGTGAAGAACTCACCCGCATCTATGCCGCAATGCGCTACAGCGTGGTCAACGGTGGCAAGCGCGTGCGCCCGCTGCTGGCCTACGCTGCGTGTGAAGCACTTGGTGGCGAGCTGGAACGCGCCGACGGCGCAGCCTGCGCGGTGGAGCTGATCCACGCCTATTCCCTGGTGCACGACGACCTGCCAGCGATGGACGACGACGACCTGCGTCGCGGCCAGCCGACCACCCATATCGCCTTCGATGAAGCCTGCGCGATCCTCGCCGGCGACGGCCTGCAGACGCTGGCCTTTGAGGTGATTGGTAACGCCCAGCTCAACCCGCAGGACGCCCAGACCCGCCTCGATATGCTGCTGATCCTGACCCGCGCCGCCGGCTCCGCCGGGATGGTGGGCGGCCAGGCGATCGACCTCGAATCGGTCGGCCGCAAGATCGACCAGGCCGCGCTGGAAACCATGCACCGGCACAAGACCGGCGCGCTGATCGAGGCCAGCGTACAGCTTGGCGCCCTGGCCAGCGGCCGCGTCGGCGCCGCCGATCTGGAAGCGCTAAGCCGCTACGCCCGGGCCGTCGGCCTGGCCTTCCAGGTGCAGGACGACATCCTCGACGTGGAAAGCGACACCACGACCCTCGGCAAGACGCAGGGCAAGGACCAGGCCAACGACAAGCCCACCTACCCCGCCCTGCTCGGCCTCGATGCCGCCAAGGCCTATGCCCTGACCCTGCGCGACCAGGCGCTGGCCGCGCTGGAAGGCTTCGGCGACTCCGCCGAGCCGCTGCGCGCGCTGGCGCGCTACATCGTCGATCGCCGCAACTGACCCCTGTTACCGGCACGCGCCTTGCGTGTCCATTGCCGTGAAGCGCCCGATCACCGGGCCCTCCCAGTGCTGCGCCCGTTTCGTATACAATATTCGACAACAGCCACCTGATCGGAGCGCATCGTGACGCTACCCCTGCGCAACGCGCCCAACCTGGGCATCGTCCCTTCCGCCTCGGAGATCATCGCCAAGCATCTGCGCGAGGCGATCATTTCCGGTCAGTTGCCGGAAAACGAGCCGATCCGCCAGGACGACATCGCCCAGGTGTTCAACGTCAGCAAGATTCCCGTGCGCGAGGCGCTCAAGCGCCTGGAGGCCGAGGGCCTGGTGGAATTCCAGCGCAACAAGGGCGCGCTGGTGACCAAGATTTCCGAGCCGGAACTGGCGCAGATGTTCGAGGTGCGGGTGATCCTCGAAGCCCAGGCGATCCGCCTGGCGGTGCCGAACATGACGGCGGAGACCTTCGAGCGCGCCGAGCGCATCTGTGCCGAGTTCGTCGGCGAGGATGATGTGGGCCGCTGGGCCGAGCTGAACTGGGAGCTGCATGCCTGCCTTTACGAACCGGCGCAGCGGCCGTACCTGATCGGCCTGATCCGTTCGATCCACGACAAGCTGGAACGCTACCTGCGCATGCAGATGAGCCTGTCCGCCGGCAAGGAGCGCGCGGATCACGAGCACCACGACATCCTCAACGCCTGTCGTGCTGGCGACGGCGAGCTGGCCGCGCGGCTGCTGGAAGAGCACATCAACGGCGTCTGCCGGACCCTCTACGAACACCTGCCGAACCGTCCCTCGCCGAGCTGACCGGCACCTCTCCCTGTGCCGATTTCATCATCGGCACAGGGGAAAATCCTCAAGCGCCCGCCTCCCCCGCCGCGCCACCCTAGGGTCAACGACAAGACACCCCAGGGGGCAGCATGAAACGCATCCAGGTTCTCGATTCCCACACCGGCGGCGAACCCACTCGCCTGGTGCTCGACGGCTTTCCCGATCTGGGCAAGGGCAGCATGGCCGAGCGCCGCGCGCTGCTGGCCAAGGAGCACGACGACTGGCGCGCCGCCGCCGTGCTGGAGCCGCGCGGCAGCGACGTGCTGGTCGGCGCGCTGCTCTGCGAGCCGGTGGACCCGGGCGCCTGTGCCGGGGTGATCTTCTTCAACAACACCGGCTACCTGGGCATGTGTGGCCACGGCACCATCGGCCTGGTGGTCTCGCTGGCACACCTGGGGCGCATCGGGCCCGGCACGCACAGGATCGAGACACCGGTGGGCACTGTCGAAGCGACCCTGCACGACGACCGCTCGGTGAGCGTGCGCAACGTGCCCGCCTACCGCTACCGCAAGCAGGTGCCGGTGGAAGTGCCCGGCCATGGGCGGGTGCACGGCGATATCGCCTGGGGCGGCAACTGGTTCTTCCTGATTTCCGATCACGGCCTGCGCGTGGCCGGCGACAACCTGGAGGCCCTCACCGCCTACACCGTCGCCGTGCAGAAGGCTCTGGAAGACCAGGGCATCCGTGGCGAAGACGGCGGGCTGATCGACCACATCGAACTGTTCGCCGCCGACCCCGAAGCAGACAGCCGCAACTACGTGCTCTGCCCCGGCAAGGCCTACGACCGCTCGCCCTGCGGCACCGGCACCAGTGCCAAGCTGGCATGCCTGGCGGCCGACGGCAAGCTCGCTGCCGGCGAGCCCTGGCGCCAGGCCAGCGTGATCGGCAGCCAGTTCGAAGGCCGCTTCGAATGGGCCGGCGAGCCGTCCGAAGGGCGCATCATCCCGACCATCCGTGGCCGCGCCAACATCAGCGCCGAGGCCACCCTGCTGCTGGAAGAGGACGATCCCTTCGCCTGGGGCATCCGCCCGTGAGCGATGCGGACATCATCGTCATCGGCGCCGGCATCGTCGGCGCCGCCTGCGCCCATGCCCTCGCCCGTCGCGGACTGGACGTGCTGGTGCTGGACGCGCGCCTGCCCGGCGCCACCGCCGTCGGTATGGGCCACTTGCTGGTACTCGACGACAATGCCGCCGAACTGGCCCTGAGCGACTACTCGCTGCAGCGCTGGCGCGAGTGGGGCCGCGACATGCCCGCCGAGTGCGCCTACCGCAGCAACGGCACGCTGTGGCTGGCCGCCAATGACGAGGAGATGGCCGAAGCCGAGCGCAAGTTCGCCGTACTGCGCGAGCACGGCGTGGCCGCAAAACTGCTGAACAGCACCGAACTGCTGCGCGAAGAACCCGAGCTGCGCAGCGACCTGCACGGCGGCCTGGAGATCACCGGCGACGGCATTCTCTACGCGCCGCGCGCCGCCGCCTGGCTGCTGGAATCGGCGCCCAGACCGATCCGCCAGCGCCAGGCGAAAGTGGTGGAAATCGACGAACCCCGCGTGCGCCTCGACAGCGGCCAGTGGCTGAGCGCCAGGGCCGTGGTGCTGGCCAACGGCATCCAGGCCGGCGAGCTGTGCCCCGGCCTGCCCATCGAGCCGAAGAAGGGCCACCTGCTGATCACCGACCGCTACCCCGGCAAGGTGCGCCGCACCCTGGTCGAGCTGGGCTACGTGACCAGCGCGCACAACGCCAGTGGTCCCTCGGTGGCCTGCAACATCCAGCCGCGCCCCACCGGTCAGCTGTTCATCGGCGCCTCGCGCCAGTTCGGCACCACCGACCCGCAGGTGGAAGGCTGGATGCTGGCGAAGATGCTGCGCCGCGCCGTGGACTACATGCCTGGCCTGGCGAATCTCAATGTGATTCGCAGCTGGACCGGCTTCCGCGCCGCCAGCCCGGACGGCCTGCCGCTGGTAGGCGAACACCCGCAGCGCCCCGGCCTGTGGCTGGCGGTCGGCCACGAAGGCCTGGGCGTGACCACCGCCCCCGGCACCGCCGATCTACTTGCCGCGCAGCTGTGCGACGAGCCGCTGCCGCTGGCCGCCGAACCCTATTCCCCGCACCGCTTCCTCGGAGTCACCGCCCATGCCTGAGCTGATCCTCGACGGCCGCCCGTTGCGCGTCGTCGCCGGCACCACGGTCGCCGCCGCACTCGCGCAGCGCGGCGACGGCACCACGCGCACCTCGGTCAGCGGCCAGCGTCGCGCCCCGCTGTGCGGCATGGGCGTCTGCCAGGAATGCCGGGTGAACATCGACGGCCAACGCCGCCTGGCCTGCCAGACCCTGTGCCGCGATGGCATGCAGGTGGAGAGCCGCCCATGAACGCTGCGGCCGATATCGTCATCATCGGCGCCGGCCCGGCAGGGCTGTCCGCCGCCCTCGCCGCCGCACCGAGCGGCGCCAGCATCGTCATCCTCGATGACAACCCGCTGCCCGGCGGGCAGATCTGGCGCGACGGTCCGAACGCACATTTGCCGCGCGCCGCCACCGAGCTGCGTGAGCGCGTCGCCGCCTGCGCCAATATCCGCATTCACAACGGCACCCGCGTGGTCGCGCTCGCCGGTGAACACGGGCTGCTGCTGGAAGACTTCGAGCGCGGCTGGCGGCTGGACTATCGCAAGCTGATCCTCTGCACCGGCGCCCGCGAACTGCTGTTGCCCTTCCCCGGCTGGACGCTGCCCGGCGTGACCGGAGCCGGCGGTTTGCAGGCGCTGATCAAGGGTGGCGTGCCGGTGGACGGTCAGCGCGTGGTGATCGCCGGCAGCGGCCCGTTGCTGCTGGCCAGCGCCGCCACCGCGCGCAGCAATGGCGCGAAGATTCTGCGCATCGCCGAACAGGCGTCCTGGCCGGCGCTCGCACGTTTCGCCATGAAGCTGCCGCGCTGGCCGAACAAGCTGCTGCAGTCCTTCGGTCTGTACGACCGCGCCTACCGCGCCGACAGCCATGTGGTTGCCGCGCTGGGCACGGATCAGCTGGAAGGCGTGCGCCTGAACCAGGGCGGCAAGACGGTGGAGATCGAATGCGACCGGCTGGCCTGCGGCTTCGGCCTGATCCCCAACGTGCAGCTGGGCCAGGCGCTGGGCTGCGCCATCGAGAACGGCGCGATCCGTATCGACGCCTGGCAGGCGACCACCCGTGCCGGTATCTACGCGGCGGGCGAATGCACCGGTTTCGGCGGATCTGAACTGGCGCTGGTGGAAGGCCGCATCGCCGGCCACGCGGCGGTGGGCGAGCACGAAAGTGCCCGTGCGCTGTGGCCGCAGCGCCAGCGCTGGCAGCGCTTCGCCGATGCACTGCGGCGCGACTTCGCCCTAGATCCACGCCTGAACCAGCTGGCCGAACCGGACACCCTGGTCTGCCGCTGCGAGGACGTGCCCTACTCGGCGCTAGCCGGCAAACCCGACTGGACCGCCGCCAAGCTCGCCAGCCGCTGCGGCATGGGCGCCTGCCAGGGCCGCGTGTGCGGCGCAGCGGCCAAGCAGCTGTTCGGCTGGCAACCGCCGGCGCCGCGCCCACCCTTCAGCCCGGCGCGCGTCGATACGCTGCTGCAACTCGCCGAAGACTGAAGAGCCGCACTCATCCCGTAGGGCGCATAACGCCTCTGGCGTTATCCGCCATCCGCCTGCGGACGCAAGCAAAGATGGCGGATAAAGCGTTCCGCTTTATGCGCCCTACCATCTCGTCACTTTGTCCCGTATCTTCAGCCGTGTTCCGTCAGCCAAGCCGCTCCCCGATGCACGACCTGATTCCCCAGGGCGCCCGCGACCTGGACAGCCTGCTGCAGACCCTGCGGCAGATCGCCCCGCTGCTCGATGCCATGCCCGGCGTGGTGTTCTTCATCAAGGACACCAGCGCGCGCTACGTGCTGGTCAACCAGACCCTGGCGCGGCGTTGCGGTGTGAAGGACGCAAGCGAGTTGCTCGGGCGCACCGCCGAAGACGTCTTCCCTTCGCGCTTCGGGCCGATCTATACCGAGCAGGACCGCCGCGTACTGGATACCGGCGCGCAGCTCAGCGACCAGTTGGAACTGCACCTCTATCCCGCGCGCCAGCCGGGCTGGTGTCTGACCCACAAGCTGGCCCTGCGTGACGCGGGCGGCAAGGTGATCGGCATGGCCGGGATCTCCAGCGACCTGCAGGCGGCGCAGTCCACGCACCCGGCGTACCAGCGCCTGGCGGCGGTGGATGCGCATATCCGCGAGCACTTCGACAAGCCGATCAACCTCAGCGAACTCACCGAACTGGCCGGGCTCTCCGTCGCCCAGCTGGAGCGCCACTGCAAGCGCATCTTCCAGCTCACGCCGCGGCAGATGATCCACAAGGCCCGCCTCGGCGCGGCCACCCGCCTGCTGGCGGAAGACCTGCCGATCACCGAGATCGCCCTGCGCTGCGGCTACACCGACCACAGCGCCTTCAGCCGCCAGTTCCGCGCCCTCACCGGGCTGTCGCCGACCCAGTACCGCGAGTCGCAGACCACAGTGCGCTGATGCGCAGTGCTTCGATTCGGGGCAGCGAAACACTCGCCTGCTTCATTCGGTAACAGCCTTCAGAAACATCCTCCAGACGCCTCGCCCGCCTTCGAATGGCCCGCCCCCTCAACGGCGGGGCCTGCGCCCCTCGGCTCCCCTTCGGACGATTTCTGGCACATGCCTTGCTCTAGAAAATATCGTATACGAAATCCCTAATACAAAATCACTGCCCAACACAGACCCAGAGAGGCCCCCATGAAATTCAGTCGAATCGCTGTAGCCCTCACCGCTGTTGCCAGTACCTTCCTTATCAGTCAGGCCCAGGCCGACAAGCTCGACGACATCATCGAATCCGGCAAGCTGCGCTGCGCGGTGACCCTGGACTTCCCGCCCATGGGTTCGCGCGATGCGCAGAACAACCCGGTGGGCTTCGACGTCGACTATTGCAACGACCTGGCGAAAGTCCTCGGCGTGACCGCCGAAGTCGTCGAGACGCCTTTCCCCGACCGTATTCCCGCGCTGGTTTCCGGCCGCGCCGACGTCATCGTCGCCTCCACCTCCGACACCCTGGAGCGTGCCAAGACCGTGGGCATGACCGTGCCCTACTTCGCCTTCCAGATGGTCGTGCTGACCCGCGAAGACACCGGCATCAACAGCTATGCCGACATCAAGGGCCGCCCGGTGGGCAATACCAGCGGCACCTACGAAGCCATCGCCCTGGAGAAGGACGTGAAGAAGTGGGGCAACGGCAGCTTCCGCGCCTACCAGACCCAGAACGACACCATCCTCGCCGTCGCCCAGGGCCATATCGACGCCACCGTGGTCACCAACACCGTCGCCGCCTCCACCCTGAAGTCCGGCAAGTACAAGGGCCTGAAGGTGGCGGGCAACGCCCCCTACGTCATCGACTACGTGTCGCTGGCCGCCCAGCGCAACGAGTTCGGCCTGATCAACTACCTCAATCTGTTCGTCAACCAGCAGGTGCGCACCGGCCGTTACGCCGAGCTGTACGAGAAGTGGGTTGGCGGCAACCCGGTCGAGCTCACCGTTCCCCACGTGTACTACTGACGGCGGACCGACGATGTCTTCGATGCACACATCAGACGTTGCGGATGTGGCTCTCACCGGCCGCGTCCTGATGGGCGGCAGCGCCGAGGGGGCGTTGTTGTACGCGGGGACGGGGCTGAGCCTGTGGGGGGGCGTCGATCCCTACACGAGCGAAGTCATCGACCGCCACCACCCGCTCAGCGGCAGCCTGCTGTCCGGCCGGGTGCTGGCGATCCCCAGCGGACGCGGCTCCTGCACCGGCAGCAGCGTCATGCTGGAAATGCTGCTCAACGGCCACGCGCCCGCGGCCCTGCTGCTGGCCGAACCGGACGAAATCCTCACCCTCGGCGTACTGGTGGCGCAGGTGCTGTTCGGCCGCGCGATCCCGGTGCTGTGCCTGGGGCGCGAAGGCTTCGAACGGCTTGCCGGCGGCGTCTGGGCACGCATCGAAGACGGTCGGGTAACACTTCACCCACAACGCCCCGCCGACGATTGGCGGGGTGTGATGGCCAGCGATGCCGGGCCACTGCCCGAGGGCCTGGCGCTGGACGCCGATGACCGCGCGCTGCTCGACGGCGCGCACGGCAAGGCCGCACAAGCTGCCATGCAGATTCTCCTGCGCATGGCTGCATTGCAGGGCGCCAAGGACCTGCTGGACGTGACCCAGGCGCATATCGACGGCTGCATCTATACCGGCCCCGCGAGCCTGCGTTTCGCTCGCCAATTGGTCGAGTGGGGTGCCAAGGTGCGCGTGCCGACCACCCTCAATTCGATTTCCGTGGACCACCGCCGCTGGCGCGAGCTGGGGGTCGACAAGGACTTCGGCGAGCCCGCCAGCGCGGTGGGCGACGCCTACATGGCGATGGGCGCGCAGCTCAGCTACACCTGCGCGCCCTACCTGCTGGACAGCGCCCCCGGTCTTGGCGACCAGGTGGTCTGGGCCGAGTCCAACGCCGTGGTATACGCCAACAGCGTGCTCGGCGCGCGCACCCTGAAGTACCCGGACTACCTCGACATCTGCATCGCCCTCACCGGCCGCGCGCCGAACGTCGGCAGCCATCGCGACGAAGGCCGGCTGGCCACGCTGCGGGTGGATGTCGAGCTGCCGGCGGCGCACGACGAGTCGATCTACCCGCTGCTGGGTTACCACATCGGTTCGCTGTGCGGCAGCCGCATCCCGGTGGTCGACGGCCTGCAACCGCTGGCCCCGGACAGCGACGCGCTGAAAGCCTTCGGCGCGGCCTTCGCCACCACCTCGGCTGCGCCGATGTTCCATATCGCCGGCGTGACCCCGGAGGCGCCGGACGTTGCCACCGCCTTGGGCGGACAGGCGCCGCGCCTGCAGTTGCGCGTCACCCCGGCGGACCTGGTCGCCACCTGGCGCGAGCTGGACCGCGCCAGCGAGCCGACCGTGCAGCTGGTATCCCTGGGCAACCCGCACTTCTCCGCCAGCGAATGCGCCAGCCTCGCAGCGCTGCTGGCCGGGCGCCGCAAGCATCCGGACGTGGCGCTGGTCATCACCCTTGGCCGCGCCGTACAGGAACAGGCACGGGCGGCGGGCCATGTGCAGGTGCTGCAGGACTTCGGCGCACTGCTGGTCAACGACACCTGCTGGTGCATGCTCGGCGAGCCGATCATCCCGCCGCACTGCACCACGCTGATCACCAACTCGGCGAAGTACGCCCACTACGGCCCGGGCCTGGCTGGCCGGCAGGTTCACTTCGGCAGCCTGGCCGCGTGCGTTGAGGCGGCCTGCAGCGGCCGTGGCGACGGCGGCGTGCCGGCCTGGCTGGGCGGGGAGGCAGGCTGATGTTCAATTACAGCTTCCACTGGCGCTCGGCCTTCCAGGCCCTGCCGGACATGCTCGGCGGCGCCCTGGTGACCCTGGAAACCGCCGCCCTGTCGATGCTGCTGGGCGTGCTCATCGCCCTGCTGCTGACCGTCATGCGGCAGATGAAGAATCCGTGGCTGAAGGGCTTCGCCGACACCTGGGTATCCATCGCACGCAACACGCCGTCGCTGTTCCAGATCTACATCCTGTACTTCGGCCTGGGCTCCTTCGGCCTGCACGTCAGCTCCTGGGTGGCGCTGCTGGCGGGGATCACCTTCAACAACGCCGGCTACCTCGCGGAGAACTTCCGCGGCGGCCTCAAGGCCGTGCCGGACACCCAGATGCGCGCCGCGCGCTCGCTGGGCATGAGCGCCTTCCAGGCGTACCGGCTGATCGTCATTCCGCAGCTGTTGCGCATCGTCTTCTATCCGCTGACGAACCAGATGGTCTGGGCGGTGCTGATGACCTCCCTGGGCGTGGTGGTTGGGCTGAACAACGACCTCACCGGCGTGACCCAGGACTTCAACGTGCGCACTTTCCGCACCTTCGAATACTTCGCCCTGGCCGCGGTGCTCTATTACGTCATCGCCAAGGTCATCGTGGCGGCCGCCCGCCTGCTGGGCTGGCGTCTGTTCCGCTACTAAGGGAGGCACGGCATGTTCGAAACGAGCTTCACCGCCAATGACCTGCAGTTCCTCCTCCAGGGGGCCTGGGTCACCGTCAAGCTGACCGTCGCCGCGATGCTCATCGGCACCCTGGCCGGCGTGCTGCTGGGCTGGCTGCGCGCCACCCTGCCACGCGCCAGCCTGCCGCTGGGCTGGTTCCTCGACCTGTTCCGCAGCGTGCCGCTGCTGATCCAGTTCGTGCTGTTCAACTCGCTGAAAAGCATCGCCGGGCTGAACTGGAGCGCCTTCTCCGTCGGCTGCCTGGTGCTGGGCATCTACGCGGCGGCGTACTGCACCGAGATCGTCCGCAGCGGCATCCTCGCCGTGCAGCCCAACCTGCGCCGCGCCAGCCGCTCGCTGGGGCTCTCGTACTGGCAGGACCTGCGCTACATCGTCCTGCCGCTGGCCACCCGCGTGGCCTTCCCCGGCTGGCTGAACCTGGTGCTGGGGGTGATGAAGGACACCGCGCTGGTCATGTGGATCGGCATCGTCGAGTTGCTGCGCGCGTCGCAGACCATCGTCACGCGCATTCAGGAGCCCCTGCTGGTGCTGTGCATCGCCGGGATCATCTATTACCTCATGAGCTGGGTGGTGGCGCGCCTCGGCACCCGTCTGGAAAGAAGGTGGCAGGAAAATGATTGAAATCGACAACGTGCACAAAGCCTACGGCGACCTCGAAGTGGTCAAGGGCGTGAGCCTGAGCGTGAAGAAGGGCGAAGTGGTCTCGATCATCGGCGGCTCGGGTTCGGGCAAGTCCACCCTGCTGATGTGCATCAACGGCCTGGAGCCGATCCAGAAGGGCAGCATCCGCGTCGACGGCACCGAGGTGCATGCCAAGGGCACCGACCTGAACAAGCTGCGGCAGAAGATCGGCATCGTCTTCCAGCAGTGGAACGCCTTCCCGCACCTCACCGTGCTGGAGAACGTGATGCTCGCCCCGCGCAAGGTGCTCGGCCAGAGCAAGGAGGAAGCCGAGGCGATGGCGGTGAAGCAGCTCAGGCACGTGGGCTTGGGCGACAAGCTCAAGGTGTTTCCCAACAAGCTTTCCGGCGGCCAGCAGCAGCGCATGGCGATCGCCCGCGCGCTGGCCATGTCGCCGGACTACATGCTGTTCGACGAAGCCACCTCGGCGCTCGACCCGCAACTGGTGGGCGAGGTGCTCGACACCATGCGCCTGCTCGCCGAGGAAGGCATGACCATGGTGCTGGTGACCCACGAGATCCGCTTCGCCCGCGATGTATCCGACCGCGTGGCGTTCTTCCGCAACGGGCTGGTCCACGAGATCGGCGCGCCGGAGCAGGTGATCGGCAATCCGCAGCGGGCGGAAACGGCGGAGTTTCTTCGTTCGGTGAACTGACCCCATCCATTGGCCCAATCGCAAAGGGAGAGAGACATGCGTTCGAGCAAGATCATCCACGTGGTCAGTTGCCACGCCGAAGGCGAGGTTGGCGACGTCATCGTCGGCGGCGTCGCCCCGCCGCCGGGCGACACGGTGTGGGCACAGTCGCGCTGGATCGCCAGCGACAACACGCTGCGCAACTTCGTCCTCAACGAACCGCGCGGCGGCGTGTTCCGCCACGTGAACCTGCTGGTCCCGGCCAAGGACCCGCGCGCGCAGATGGCCTGGATCATCATGGAGCCGGCGGACACTCCGCCGATGTCCGGCTCCAACTCGCTGTGCGTGAGCACCGTGCTGCTCGACAGCGGCATCCTGCCGATGCAGGAGCCGCAGACCCGCCTGACCCTGGAGGCCCCCGGCGGCCTGATCGAAGCCGTGGCCGACTGCAAGGACGGCAAGGTGCAGCGCGTCGAAGTGCGCAACCTGCCCTCCTTCGCCGACAAGCTCGACGCCTGGATCGAGGTGGAAGGCCTGGGCTCGCTGCAGGTGGACACCGCCTACGGCGGCGACAGCTTCGTCATCGCCGACGCCCACGCCCTGGGCTTCAGCCTGCACGCCTCGGAAGCCGCCGACCTGGTCGCCACCGGGCTGAAGATCACCCATGCGGCGAACCAGCAGCTGGGCTTCAAGCACCCGGAAAACCACGACTGGGCGCACATCTCCTTCTGCCAGTTGGCCGCCCCGGTGGAGCGCATCGATGGCGTGCTGCACGGCCGCAACGCGGTGGTGATCCGCCCCGGCAAGATCGACCGTTCGCCCTGCGGCACCGGCTGCTCGGCGCGCATGGCGGTGCTGCATGCCAAGGGTCAGCTGAAGGACGGCGAGCGTTTCGTCGGCCACTCGATCATCGGCTCGCAGTTCCACTGCCGCATCGACGGCCTCACCGACGTCGGCGGCAAGCCCGCCATCCACCCGCGCATTGCCGGGCGTGCCTGGATCACCGGCACCCACCAGCACCTGCTCGACCCGGACGATCCGTGGCCCGAAGGCTACCGGCTCTCCGACACCTGGCCCAACGGCTACTGATTCAAACCGAACCCTTTTCGCCGCGTAGCGGCACCCAACAGGCTCGCGCAGCGGGTCGAACCACGAAATGCAGCGGACATCTCCAACCCATTTCGTATACGAAATACGCCAATTGGAGGCAACATGAGCAAGAAGGTTAATTGGAGCGGTGTATTCCCTGCGGTCACCACTCAGTTCAACGATGATTTCTCGGTCAACCTGGACGCCACCCACAAGGTGATTTCCAACCTGGTGCGCGACGGCGTATCCGGGCTGGTGGTGTGCGGCAGCGTGGGCGAGAACACCTCGCTGACCATCGAGGAGAAGATGGCCGTCACCGAGGTCGCCAAGGACGCCTCCGGCGGCCGCGTACCGGTGATCTGCGGCATCGCCGAGTTCACCAGCCACGGCGCCTCCCAGGTGGCCAAGGCGGTGCAGAAGGTCGGCGTCGACGGCCTGATGGTGATGCCGGCGCTGGTGTATTCCTCCAAGCCGCACGAGACCGCCGCGCACTTCCGCAGCGTGGCCACCGCCACCGACCTCCCAGTGATGGTCTACAACAACCCGCCGATCTACAAGAACGACGTCACCCCGGACATCCTCATCTCCCTGGCCGACTGCGAGAACATCGTCTGCTTCAAGGACAGCTCCGGCGACACCCGTCGCTTCATCGACGTGCGCAATGAAGTGGGCGACCGCTTCATCCTCTTCGCCGGCCTCGACGACGTGGTGCTGGAGAGCATCGCGGTGGGCGCCGAAGGCTGGATCTCCGGCATGTCCAACGTCTTCCCGCAGGAAGGCGAGACCATCTTCCGCCTGTGCAAGGCCGGCCGCTTCGAGGAAGCCATGCCGATCTACGAATGGCTGATGCCGATCCTCCACCTCGATGCCCGTCCGGACCTGGTGCAATGCATCAAGCTCTGCGAAGAGATCGCCGGCCGCGGCACCGCCCTCACCCGCCCGCCGCGCCTGGCGCTGCAAGGCGCCGACCGCGAGCACGTCGAGCGGATCATGGCCAAGGCCCTGGCCACCCGGCCGAAGCTGCCTGACGTAGGGCTCTGAGTTATTCGAGACAGCCCTCTCCCAGAGGAAGAGGGGACTGTTCGTGCCGGCTGAGCGCCTTGTCTTCGCCGGCATGAACAGCTCCTCCCTCCGATAGAACAGAGGCGCAGACAACCTACCCTCTTTCCACCGTGGACCAACGGAGCCCCACCGCCATGACCTCCACGACTACCGCCGCATCCCGTGACCTGTCCCGCGAAACCACCCATGCACCCGCCGGCCTGAAGCGCGTGGTCGCCGCCGCCATGGCCGGCACCGTGGCCGAGTGGTACGAATTCTTCCTCTACGGCACCGCCTCGGCGCTGGTCTTCGGCCAGTTGTTCTTCCGCCAGACCGACAGCCCCATCGACGGCATCATCGCCGCGTTCGCCCTCTATGCCGTGGGCTTCCTCGCCCGGCCGCTGGGCGGCCTGGTGTTCGGTCACTACGGCGACAAGCTGGGCCGCAAGCACCTGCTGCAGATCAGCCTGATCGTCGTCGGTATCACCACCTTTCTCATGGGCTGCCTGCCCACCTTCGAGACCATCGGCTACGCCGCGCCGGTCCTGCTGGTGCTGCTGCGGCTGATCCAGGGCTTCGCCTTCGGCGGCGAATGGGGCGGCGCGATCCTGCTCGTCTCCGAACACAGTCCGGACGACCGCCGGGGCTTCTGGGCCAGTTGGCCGCAGGCCGGGGTACCGGCCGGCAACCTGGTGGCGACCGTCGCCCTGTTGCTGCTGTCCACCGGCCTGTCGGAGCAGCAGTTCCTCGAGTGGGGCTGGCGCGTGGCCTTCTGGTTCTCCGCCGTGGTGGTGCTGATCGGCTACTGGATTCGCAGCCGGGTCGATGACGCACCGATCTTCAAGGAAGCCCAGGCGCGCCAGCAGCATGTCCAGCAGGCCCAGCTCGGCGTGGTGGAAGTGGTCACCCGTCACTGGCGCGCGGTGCTGGTCGGCATCGGTGCACGATTTGCCGAGAACATCCTCTACTACACCGTGGTCACCTTCTCGATCACCTACCTCAAGCTGGTGGTGCACAAGGACACCTCGCAGATCCTCCTGCTGATGTTCGGTGCGCACCTGCTGCACTTCTTCATGATCCCGCTGATGGGCTACCTGTCCGACATCGTCGGGCGCAAGCCGGTGTACCTGACCGGCGCGCTGCTCACCGCGCTGTGGGGCTTCGTCGGCTTCCCGATGATGGACACCGGCAACGACTGGCTGATCATGGCCGCCATCGCCCTGGGCCTGGCCATCGAGTCGATGACCTACGCGCCCTATTCGGCGCTGATGGCCGAGCTGTTCCCCACCCACGTGCGCTACACCGCCCTGTCGCTGTGCTACCAGGTGGCGCCGATCTTCGCCGGCTCGCTGGCGCCGCTGATCGCGGTCAGCCTGCTCAAGCAATACAACAGTTCCACCCCGATCGCCTGGTACCTGGTCGGCGCCTCGCTCATCTCCCTGGTCGCCGTCGGCCTGACCCGGGAAACCCGCGGCAAGTCGCTGCGCGAGGTCGACGCCGAAGCCGCCGCCCGCCACGCCCAATCCTGATCCGGAGTCCCCGATGACAGTCGAATTCGCCCACAACTTCATCGCCGGCCGCCGCAGCGGCGCCGGCAGCCTCCACCTGCAAAGCCTCGACGCCACGACCGGCGAGGCCCTGCCCCGCGTCTTCGTCCAGGCCACAGCCGAGGAAGTGGACGCCGCCGCGCTTGCCGCCGAAGCCGCCTTCCCGATTTACAGCCGCCTGCCCGCCGAGCGCCGCGCCGAATTCCTCGACGCCATCGCCGGGGAGCTGGAGGCGCTGGGCGACGACTTCGTCGCCACCGTCTGCCGCGAAACCGCCCTGCCCGCCGCACGCATCCAGGGCGAGCGCGCTCGCACCGCCAACCAGATGCGCCTGTTCGCCAAGGTGTTGCGCCGTGGCGACTTCCTCGGCGCCCGCATCGATCGCGCGCTGCCTCAGCGCCAGCCGTTGCCGCGCCCGGACCTGCGCCAGTACCGCAGCGGCGTCGGCCCGGTGGCGGTGTTCGGCGCCAGCAACTTCCCCCTGGCCTTCTCCACTGCCGGTGGCGATACCGCCGCCGCACTGGCTGCGGGCTGCCCGGTGGTGGTGAAGGCCCACAGCGGGCACATGGCGACCGCCGAATGGGTGGGTGAAGCCATCGTTCGCGCCGCCGAAGCCACCGGGATGCCGGCCGGGGTGTTCAACATGATCTACGGCGGCGGTGTCGGCGAGGCGCTGGTGAAGCACCCGGCGATCCAGGCGGTCGGCTTCACCGGATCGCTGAAGGGCGGCCGTGCCCTGTGCGACCTGGCCGCTGCACGCCCGCAGCCGATCCCGGTGTTCGCCGAAATGAGCAGCATCAACCCGGTGCTGATCCTGCCGGCCGCCCTGCAAGCGCGCGGCGAGCAAGTCGCTCGCGAGCTGGCCGACTCGGTGGTGCTCGGCTGCGGCCAGTTCTGCACCAACCCCGGCCTGGTCATCGGCATCGCCTCAACGGCCTTCAGCCTGTTCACCGCCCAGCTGATCGCCGAACTCGGCCAGCGTCCGCCACAGACCATGCTCAACGCCGGCACCCTGAAGAACTACGAGCAGGGCCTGGCGCGCCTGCACGCCCACCCCGGCGTGCGCCACCTCGCCGGGCAGGCGCAGGAAGGCCGGCAGGCACGACCGCAGCTGTTCCAGGCCGACGCCCGTCTGCTGCTGGAGGGTGACGAGTTGCTGCAGGAGGAAGTCTTCGGCCCGACCACCGTACTGGTGGAAGTCGCCGACGAGGCCGAACTGCGCCGCGCCCTGGTGGGCCTGCACGGCCAGCTCACGGCGACCCTGATCGCCGAGCCCTCCGACCTCGAACACTTCGCCGCGCTGGTGCCGCTGCTGGAACGCAAGGCCGGGCGCCTGCTGCTCAACGGCTACCCGACCGGCGTGGAAGTCTGCGATGCCATGGTCCACGGCGGCCCCTACCCGGCCACCTCCGATGCCCGCGGCACCTCGGTGGGCAGCCTGGCCATCGACCGATTCCTGCGCCCGGTGTGCTACCAGAACTACCCCGATGCGCTGTTGCCCGACGCGCTGAAGGACGCCAACCCGCTGGGCATCGCCCGGTTGGTGGATGGCGAGACGACGCGGGAGGCGATTACCCGCTGAGGGTTCGTTGGTGAGGGAGTGAACTGTCGGCCAGTCCCTGCCGATGCTCAGCCCCGGCCTTGCGCCGGGGCTTTTTTATGCACGGGATTCTGGCCAAACGGCTCTTCGTAGGAGCGGACTCCGTCCGCGATGACTCCACGACGCGCCGGATCCCATCGCGGACGAAGTCCGCTCCTACCGTTCAGGCACCGCGCCAACCTGTAGGAGCGCGCCATGCGCGCGATCGCGGGCTTGGCCCGCTCCTACAGGGATATGAATTATTCCAGCAGCCTGCGCAGGTCGGAATGCAGCGAATCGCTGATCTCCACGCCCTCGGCTAGGCTGCGTTTGCGCGCGGCGAAGCGCCGTTGCGACGGCAGGCGCGCGCCCATGTCGACGATGGATTCGAACAGGGTTTCCGCCCGTGCCAGATGCTGCGCGGCATCGGCGCCAAGGAAACGCGCCGGGTCCAGCGCAATCAGCAACTCGCCGTGGTAAGGCGAGGACTTGGTCCCGGCATCGAACACTGTGGATTCGGCACTGGTCAGGTCGCCGATCAGCGGGCCGGCGATCAGCTCGACCATGGTCGCCAGCGCCGAGCCCTTGTGCCCGCCGAAGGTCAGCATGGCGCCGTCGAGCACGGCGCTCGGGTCGGTGCTGGGATTGCCCTGGGCATCGATACCCCAGCCCAGCGGAATCGCCTTGCCCTCGCGCTCGTGCAGCTGGATTTCCCCCCGTGCCACCACCGTCGTGGCGAAGTCGAACACGTACGGATCAAGCTCGCCGCGCGGCCAGCCGAAAGCAATGGGATTGGTGCCGAACAACGGCCGCGTGCCGCCAGCCGGGGCCACGTAGGCCTGGGCCGGCGTGACCGCCAGGGCGACCAGGCCATGGGCGGTGATCCGCTCGATCTCCACCCACAGCGCCGAGAAGTGCACGCAGTGGTTGATCGCCAGCGCGGCAATGCCCTGGCTGCGGGCTTTCTCCACCAGTTTCGGCAGGCCGAGGTCGAAGGCGCACTGCGAGAAGCCGCCCCTGGCATCCACGCGCACCAGCGCCGGCGCAGGTTCGGACAGCTCCGGCACGGCATCGGGCACCACCTTGCCGGAACGCGCCGTATGGATGCAGCCCAGCAACCGCCACACGCCGTGGGACGTGCAACCATCGCGCTCGCCCGCCAGCACGGTGTCTGTCACCGCCTGCACATGGGGCTCGCTGAATCCATGCCGGCGCAGGATCGCCACCGACAGTTCGCGCAATTCTTCCAGGGTCAATCGGGTCACGCCGTCCTCCTCAATCCTTACCAGTGGTTTCCACCCGCTGCGGCAATCCGCCACCGGACCGGGCAGGTCTACAGTGGCCGCTCAGGCGGCGCATCGCTTGCGCGCAATCGGCAGCCCTGGCGACGATTTCAGCACAGCTTCCGGGCGACACCCCGACTATCCGGTCAGCAAAAGGATTGGCCCCACGTTGCTTGGGGCAATCGGGCGCTTCGGGTAAACTGCCGCATCTTTGCCTTCTCATAACGATCAGCCTGATGCCCACGACGTTCCACGAGATTCCCCGCGAGCGCCCTGCCACGCCCCTGCTCGACCGCGCCAGCACGCCGGTCGAGCTGCGCCGGCTGGGCGAGGCGGAGCTGCTGACCCTCGCTGACGAACTGCGCCAGTACCTGCTGTACAGCGTCGGCCAGACCGGCGGCCACTTCGGCGCAGGGCTCGGCGTGATCGAACTGACGGTCGCCCTGCACTACGTCTTCGACACCCCGGACGACCGGCTGGTGTGGGACGTGGGCCATCAGGCCTACCCGCACAAGATCCTCACCGGCCGCCGCGAGCGCATGGGCACCCTGCGCCAGAAGGACGGCCTGGCCGCCTTCCCCCGCCGCTCGGAGAGCGAGTACGACACCTTCGGCGTCGGCCACTCCAGCACCTCCATCAGCGCCGCCCTCGGCATGGCCATCGCCGCGCGCATGCAGGGCTCGGGCCGCAAGTCGGTGGCGGTGATCGGCGACGGCGCAATGACCGCCGGCATGGCCTTCGAGGCGCTCAACCACGCGTCGGACGTGAAGGCCAACATGCTGGTGGTCCTCAACGACAACGACATGTCGATCTCCAAGAATGTGGGCGGCCTTTCCAATTACCTGGCCAAGATCATCTCCAGCCGCACCTATTCGAGCATGCGCGAGGGCAGCAAGAAGATCCTCTCGCGCCTGCCCGGCGCCTGGGAGATCGCGCGCAAGGTCGAGGAACACGCCAAGGGCATGCTGGTCCCCGGTACCCTGTTCGAAGAGCTGGGCTGGAACTACGTCGGCCCCATCGACGGCCATGACCTGCCGACCCTGATCGCCACCCTGCGCAACATGCGCGACCTGGACGGCCCGCAGTTCCTCCATGTGGTGACCAAGAAGGGCAAGGGCTTCGGCCCGGCCGAGGTCGACCCGATCGGCTACCACGCCATCACCAAGCTGGAGCCGATCAAGGCCCCGGCGGAACCGAAGAAGCCGTCCGGACCCAAGTACTCCAGCGTGTTCGGCCAGTGGCTGTGCGACATGGCAGCCCAGGACCCGCGCCTGGTCGGCATCACCCCGGCGATGAAGGAAGGCTCCGACCTGGTGGCCTTCGCCGACAAGTTCCCGGACCGTTACTTCGACGTCGCCATCGCCGAGCAGCACGCCGTGACCCTGGCGGCCGGCATGGCCTGCGACGGCGCCAAGCCGGTGGTGGCGATCTACTCCACCTTCCTGCAGCGCGGCTACGACCAGCTGATCCACGACGTCGCGGTGCAGAACCTCGACGTGCTGTTCGCCATCGACCGCGCCGGTCTGGTGGGTGAAGACGGCCCGACCCACGCCGGCAGCTTCGACCTCTCCTACCTGCGCTGCATCCCCGGCATGCTGGTGATGACCCCCAGCGACGAGAACGAACTGCGCAAGCTGCTCACCACCGGCCATCACTTCGAAGGCCCGGCGGCGGTGCGCTACCCGCGTGGCACCGGCCCCAACGCCACCATCGAGGCGGCGCTGGAACCGGTGGAGATCGGCAAGGGCGTGCTGCGCCGCGAAGGCAAGGCCGGCAAGGTCGCCTTCCTGGTGTTCGGCGTGCAATTGGCGGAAGCGCTGAAGGTCGCCGAGCAGTTCGACGCCACGGTCGCCGACATGCGCTTCGTCAAGCCGCTGGACGAGGCACTGGTGCGCCAGTTGGCCGCCAGCCACGAACTGCTGGTGACCCTCGAGGAAAACGCGGTGATGGGTGGCGCCGGCGCCGCCGTCAGCGAGTTCCTCGCCCGCGAAAACATCCTGCAGCCAGTCCTGCACCTGGGCCTGCCGGACTACTACGTCGAGCATGCCAAGCCGGCGCAGATGCTCGCCGAGTGTGGTCTTGACGCCACCGGCATCGAACGCTCGGTGAGCGCTCGCCTGGAGGCGCTCGGCAACCGCTGAGCGCATGCCTCTCCCGGAGTATTGCCAGTGACGGGCGCACCTGAGTAAGGTGCGCCCGTTTTCGTTCGAGGTAACGGGAAGCAGGTGAAAGACCTGCGCTGCCCCCGCAACGGTAACCGACCGCAGGCCCCGGCCTGCCGCGCTGCGAACCGCCACTGTGCATCCGCATGGGAAGGCCGCAGGCGTGAGCGTCGGCAGCCCGGAGACCGCCCTCGTACGCCCCGACAGGTGTTGCGGAGGGCCGCACCGTCAAGTGCGGTCTGCCGCCCTTGCCACGCCCTCCTCGAAAGTCATCCGCCCGCTTTTGAGGACGTTCCATGAAACTGACCCGACTCGCCCTGGCCACCGGCCTGCTGCCCGGCCTGGCCTTGGCCGACGCCAGCGTTCCGACTGGCGATATCTATGCCATGCCGGCGCTGGTGATCACCTCCGGCCGCCAGGCCCAGCCGCGCATCCAGGCGACGTCCGCCAACAGCGTGTTCACCCGCAAGGAGATCGAGCAGTTGCAGGTGCGCAGCGTGCCCGAGCTGCTCAAGCGCGTGCCCGGCGTACAGATCGGCAGCTCCGGCGGCGTAATCTCGTATTCCGTGCGCGGCACCAGCACCGCGCAGACCCTGGTGCTGGTCGACGGCCAGCGCATCGCCTCGGCCAGCAGCGGCATCGCCCGCCTGGACTACCTGAGCATCGACAACATCGAGCGCGTGGAAGTGACCCGCGGTCCGCGCTCCTCGCTGTACGGCGCCGATGCCATCGGCGGCGTGATCCAGATATTCACCCGCCACGGCGAAGCCGGGCTGCACCCGGAAGTGCGCCTTGCCGCCGGCAGCCACGGCACCTTCGAGCGCAGCGTGAACCTCTCCGGCGGCGATGAGCGCACCACCTACAGCCTGGGTGGCAGTCTCGACGAGAGCGATGGCTGGGACCGCACCAGCGACAACGTCGGCGCCGACAGCGACGACGACGCCCAGCGCAACAAGGCCGTGCACCTGAACCTCAACCACCGCCTCAACGAGGACTGGAAAGCCGGCCTGAACCTCAACGACCAGCGCGGCAAGAACGAGTACGACGACGCCTACAACTTCGAGCCGGGTTCTCCCCGCGACGAGTTCCGCGTCAGCAGCTACAGCGCCTACCTCGACGGCCAGCTGACCGACATCTGGGGCAGCCGCCTGGAGCTGGGCCGCAGCTTCGACCGCAACAAGGCCGTGGGCGCCGCCGACAGCTGGAACAACGGTTCCCTGGAAACCACCCGCCACTCGGCGAGCTGGATCAACCGCCTACAGCTGGACGCGGCCAACCAACTGGCGCTGGGCGCCGACTGGTATGAAGACAAGGTCGACGGCAGCACCGTGTTCGCCGAAGACAGTCGCGAGAACCACGCCGTCTTCGCCCAGCACAGCTTCAAGGGCGAATCCTTCGGTACCGAGCTCGGCCTGCGCCACGACGACAACCAGGCCTACGGCACCCAGAACAGCTGGAACGCCGCCTTCAGCCTGCCGGTGGGCGACCACCAGAGCTGGATCGCCAGCTACGGCGAAGGCTTCCGCGCACCGACCTTCAGCGACCTCTACTACCCCGGCGCGGGCAACCCCAACCTCAAGGCCGAGACGTCAAAGACCTACGAGTTGCAATGGCGCGGCGACTTCTCCGGCACCCAGCTGGAGGCCTCGCTGTACCGCACCGAAGTCGACGACCTGATCGCCTGGGACAGCGCCAGCAACCAGCCGGAGAACATCGCCAAGGCGCGCATCGACGGCTTCGAGGCCAGCGTCGCCCGCGAGGTACTAGGCTGGCAGGCCAACCTGGGCCTGAGCCTGATCGACCCGCGCGACCGCGACACCGGCCACACCCTGCCCTACCGCGCGCGCCGCACCCTGAGCCTGGACCTCGACCGCCAGTTCGGCGCCTACGGCGTCGGCGGTTCCTGGCGCGCGGTCAGCCAGCGCTACGACGACGCGGCCAACACCCGCGAACTCGCCGGCTACGGCGTGCTCGACCTGCGCACCAGCTGGCTGGCCAGCAACGAACTGCGCTTCGACCTGAAGCTGGATAACGCACTGGACCGCGACTACACCCTGGGCGACTACCTGCGGCCGACCAGTCCGATGGACTTCATGGGTGAAGCGCGCCCGTACCAGGAGCCGGGCCGCACCGCGCTGCTGGCGGTGACCTGGACGCCGGAGCTGTAAGGCTCCACGCCGGGACTCCGAAGGGTGCTCCGAAGCCCGGCCCGCGCGTAGGAGCGGATTTATCCGCGATGATCCGGCGCGGCCGGATACCGATCGCGGACGGAGTCCGCTCCTACGCAATATCCAACATCTGTAGGAGCGGGCCATGCCCGCGAATCGCGCCCATGGGGCGCTCCTACGGGGAACAATGGCGCGGAAGTCGTTAACCGTAGGGCGCAAACCTGGAACAGGTTATCCGCCGATAGCCCAACAACATGACACCGGACTCAACCTGTAGGAGCGGGCCATGCCCGCGATTCGCGCCCATGGGGCGCTCCTACAGGGGATATCGGTATCCGGGCCTACACCAGAACGCCCGCCATCCGCCCCAGCTCCGCGCAATCCTGCGCGTGCCAGTCGGTCAGCTCCGGCCAGGGGTTCTCTGCCAGGTTCACCAGCGCACTGTGCGCCCCGGCCGCGCGGGCGCAGTCGAGGTCGAAGCGGTAGTCGCCGACCATCAGCATCCGCTGCGGCGCCACGTCCCAGCGCGCCGCCAAACGCAGCAAGCCGTCCGGGCTGGGCTTCGGATCGGCCTCGCCACGGCCGAGAACGTCCTCGGTGGCGAAGCAATCGCCAATGCCGATGGCCTCCAGAGTGATCAATGCCAGTTCATGGGCATTGCGGGTCAGGATGCCCAGTCGATAGCCCACGCCATGCAGCGCGCGCACCAGCGCCACCGCACCGGGCGCGGCGGTGGAGGCCACCGCCAGCTCGCGTTCGTGCTCCAGCAGCCAGGCATGCTTGGCCGCCGCCTCGTCCTCTGGCAATGCCGCAAGGTGCGAGAGGATGTCGTGCTCCTGGGGAATCCCCAGGGCCCGCTTGATCGCCGGGAAATCGTGCACCGCCAGGGTCAGGGTGCCGTCCATGTCGAACACCCAGTGGCGGATTTCGTCGAGTCTCACGACCAGTCCTCGCGGTGGCGGATCAGGCCTTCCTGGGTCGCCGAAGCCACCAGCTGGCCGTCACGGTTGAACACGCTGCCGCGCACGAAGCCACGGCCGTTGCCGGCCCACGGACTGTCGATAGCGTAGAGCAGCCACTCGTCCGCGCGCAGGTCGCGGTGGAACCACACGGAATGGTCGATGGTGGCGACCTGCATGTCCTTCTGCCACACCGAGCGGCCGTGGGGCAGCAGCGAGGTGGTGAGGAAGCCGAAGTCCGAGGCGTAGGCGAGGATGTACTTGTGCAGCGCCGGCACGTCCGGCAGCTTGCCGTCGGCGCGCAGCCAGAGGTACTTGATCGGCTCGCCGACCAGCGGGTCGTAAGGATCGTTCTGGGTGACCGGGCGGATCTCGATGGGCTTGGGGTACAGCAGCTTGTCGCGGATCAGCTCGGGGAACTGCTCGGCGCTGCGCCGCTTGAGTTCGGTGTCGGTGGGCAGGTTTTCCGGGCCGACCACGTCGGGCATGCTGATCTGGTGCTCGAAGCCTCCCTCGTCGGTCTGGAACGAGGTGCTCAGGGCGAAGATCGGCTGGCCCTTCTGGATCGCGGTGACGCGGCGGGTGCTGAAGGTGCCGCCATCGCGCACGCGGTCGACCTGGTAGACGACCGGTTTGCTCGCGTCCCCCGGGCGCAGGAAGTAGCCGTGCATCGAGTGCACGTGGCGCTCCGGGTCCACCGTCTGGCTGGCCGCCGAGAGCGCCTGGCCGAGCACCTGCCCGCCGTACAGCTGGCGGAACCCGAGTTCCTGGCTCATGCCGCGGAACAGGTTCTCTTCGATCTGCTCCAGGCTCAGCAGAGCCACCAGGTTGTCCAGGATCTGGGTCATGCGCTTTATTTCCTCAATTGCGGTCTTGCTGAAGTGGGAGTCGGCGTGGCGACGGATAAGCGGGAAGGCTGGTGAGGCGTTCATCCCATACCGCGCGGCCGATGGTGAAATGATAGAGGCTGACCGGGCAGTCCGGACCGCCGCCGAGCAATTCGTCCAGCGCCGGGTCGAAATAGCAGCCGATGCCGGTGCCCGACAGGCCCGCCGCTTCGGCCTCCAGATAGAGCAACTGGCCGACCTGCCCGGCCTCCCAGTAAAGGCGCGGATAAGTCCAGGCACCTTCGGCCAGGGCAGCATCGAGATCGGCGAGCATGGCGAAGGCGGCACAGCCATCGCTGGCGATGTCCTGCCCGCAGGAGAGGAAGGCCGACAGGCCGCGCGCATCCCCTTCCAGCAGGCGATACAACGGCAGGCCCGACTCGCGGACCGGCTGCCACTGGAAGTCTTCGCGCAAGCCGCCCGGCTCCCGACCGCTGCGGCCCAGCCAGTAGAGCCCCGGCGCCAGGTCCTGGACGCGGTGGACGAAGAGCAGCAGGTCAATGCGCGCCGGCTCGCCGGTGCAGGCGAACGGCACCGGCGAATTTTCCGGCATCAGGCGGCGCAGCCAGGCATACAGCAGTTCGGCATGAATGCCGCTGCGGCCGCCCATGGATTGCGCGCTGCGCCGCCGATGCAGGATCGGGCGCAGCGGCAGACCGGGGTTCTCCACCACGGATTCGGTTTTCGGCGTTGACCAGTCGCGAGCCGGCAGCGCGGGCGCGCGACACAGCTGGTGCACCCGCTCCAGCTCCGGCCAGTGCCGGTAATCCCGCGAGAGGCGATTGGGCGTGCCGGCCAACGGCAGCTCGGCCAGCCCCTTGATCAGGTCACTGGGCAGCGGGAATTCGTCGGATTGTGCCGGGCCGATCCACAGCAGCGCATCGGCGAACTCGTGTTCGCTGAAGCCTTCGCGGTCGAGGCCGACCAGCACATCCAGTCGCGCTTCGGCAACACCGCGCAACAGGCGCACCTCCCAGCCCTGGATCGCCGCGGCGATGCCGAGGCAGGCCAGCGCGTGGCCGAGGTCGTGATTGCAATAGCGATAGGCGCGCTCGCCGTACTTCCAGGCCTCGCGCCAGGGAATGCTCGCCAGTGCCAGCAGGAAACCGCCGGAGGGCAAGGCATCGTTCAGTTGTTTGGCCAGCGGCGCCGGCAGCTCGGCGCGCACTTCCAGCACATGCTCATCAGCGCTGTAGTGCGCCAGCAGCGCGACGTTATCCACAGCCCCGGGAGGCAGCAGCATATAGGCTTCGGTCGGGTGAAGGTTGCCGCTGGAGGGGTTGACCCGCAGCGCCCAGCGATTGCCGCCGGCCTCCTTCCAGGCCGAGATCGCCAGGCTGTCGTAGAGCAACTGCGAAACACTGTGCAGATTCAGCGGCGCCGGCCTGCCGATGGGGCCGGCGAACGCTTCGTCGTAGCCCGGTGACTCCTCCTGCGGCCGATGCAGCAACTCGATGAGGCGCGTGTCGGCATAACGGCGGAACGGCGCCGGCTGGGTCGCCCAGTCCAGCTGGCCAGGGCCGGGAGCGAAGCGCTCCGGGCGGTGGCAGCTGAGCGAGTGGTAGGCGCGCACGCCGTCTTCAGACTTCATGGGCGACGAATCCGGTAGAGCACGTGCCGACGCAGTGCATGACCTTCCGGCAGGCGCGGATGCTCGAAGTCGCCGGCCTCGTCACGCTGCATGCCCAGGCGCTGCATCAGGCCTTGCGACGGCAGGTTGGCCGGCACGGTGAAGGCCACCACTTCCTCCAGCCCCAGGCGCTCGAAAGCGAACGCCAGCGCCGCGCGGGCCGCTTCCAGCGCGTACCCCTGACGCCAATAGGCGGTATTGAAGCGCCAGCCGATTTCCACCGCCGGGGTGAAAGGCGCGTCGAAGGACACGCGCGCCAACCCGAGCACACCGATGAACGCTTCATCCTCGCGGCGCTCGACTATCCACTGGCCGAAGCCGTGCTCGTCGAAGTGCAGCAGGATGCGCGCCGCCAGCAGGTCGCTGTCCTCGCGGCTCAGGCAGGCGGGGAAGTGCTGCATCACCTCGGCATCGGCGTTCAACGCAGCGAAGGCCGGCAGGTCGGCGGCGCGCCAGGGCCGCAGCCGCAGGCGCTCGGTGGTCAGGCTGGGGATATCCATCGACAGGCCTTGGTTTTTCATCGGAGCACCATGATACCCGTAGAAAGGTCTGACAGACGCAGCCCGTCCGGCCAGCGCAATCGTTTCAGCAAAGCACCGTCCGCTTCTGGTATTTTTGTCCCACTCTCGCTGTCGGTCACTGCCTTGACCCTGCCCTGCGCAGACAGCCGCGCCGCCACGGCGCACCTCGAAAAAGACCAAGGAAAATCCATGACGACCTCCACCACCGGACTGCACCGCAGTACGGCCCTGGTGCTTTTCGCGCTTGCCGTCGGCGGCTTCGCCATCGGCACCACCGAATTCGCCACCATGAGCCTGCTGCCCTACTTCGCCCCGGCCCTGGGCATCGATGCCCCGACCGCCGGCCACGTGATCAGCGCCTACGCGCTGGGCGTGGTGGTCGGCGCGCCGCTGCTGGCGGTGCTCGGCGCGCGCCTGCCGCGGCGCACCCTACTGGTGCTGCTGATGGGGCTGTTCGCCGTGGGCAATGGTCTGAGCGCCCTGGCGCCGACCTACCACTGGATGCTGCTGTTCCGCTTCATCAGCGGCCTGCCCCATGGCGCCTACTTCGGCATCGCCGCGCTGGTCGCCGCCTCGGTGGTACCGCCGCACCGGCGCACCGTCGCGGTCGGGCGGATGTTCCTCGGCCTCACCGTCGCCACCATCATCGGCGTGCCGCTGGCCAACTGGCTGAGCCAGGCCGTGGGCTGGCGCTGGAGCTTCGCCCTGGTCGCCGCGCTAGGCATCGCCACCATGATCTGCGTGCGCCTGTTCGCGCCTCACTCGCCGGCCGAGCCGGATTCCAGCCCGCTGCGTGAGCTGGGCGCGCTCAAGCGCGGCCAGGTCTGGCTGACCCTCGGCATCGGCGCCATCGGCTTCGGCGGATTGTTCGCGGTATACACCTACCTGGCTGACATCCTCGGCGCGGTCACCCACGTGTCCCCCAGCATCGTGCCGCTGGTGATGGCCGTGTTCGGCATCGGCATGACCCTGGGCAACCTGTTCATCCCGGTGCTCGCCGACCGCGCCGTGATGCCCACCGCCGGCGGCCTGCTGGTGTGGAGCGCGG
The DNA here is from genome assembly GCF_050474425.1 of Pseudomonas sp. B1-22. Lineage (NCBI taxonomy): Bacteria > Pseudomonadati > Pseudomonadota > Gammaproteobacteria > Pseudomonadales > Pseudomonadaceae > Pseudomonas > Pseudomonas sp. B1-22. The sequence goes on from NZ_JBCHVH010000006.1 coordinate 476,674, forward strand.
TGGTGCTGGCGATCTTCCCGTTCACCGCGGGGAACATCTGGACCATCGGTATCTGCGTGTTCTTCGTCGGCTTCGGCGGCGCCCTCGGCACCGTGCTGCAGACCCGCCTGATGGACGTCGCCGAAGACGCCCAGGGCCTGGCGGCGGCGCTGAACCACTCGGCGTTCAACTTCGCCAACGCGCTGGGCCCGTACCTGGGCGGCCTGGCCCTGGCCGCCGGCTACGGCTGGACCTCGCCGGGCTGGGTCGGAAGCCTGCTGGCCATCGGCGGCTTCGTGCTGTGGTCAATTGCGGTAGCCACCAGCCGCAGCGCCCAGCGCGACACGGCGCTCTCCAGCGAAGGTTGAATGCAAGAGGGCCGGCGCAATGCCGGCCCTTTCGTCTGCGCACTCCGCCGACGTACCCTGTGGCGTCTCCTCCGATCTGCCGACGCCATGCCGCTGCCCCTGGTCTACCACGACGACTACAGTCCGCCCTTTCCGGACAACCATCGCTTCCCGATGGAGAAGTTCCGCCTGCTGCGCGATCACCTCGTCGACAGCGGACTGACCCGTGACGCCGAGCTCCTGCGCCCGGAGCTCTGCCCGGCGGACGTCCTCGCCCTGGCCCACGACCGCGCCTACATCGAGCGCTATTGCAGCGGCGAGATGAGCCGCGAGGAACTGCGCCGCCTCGGCCTGCCCTGGAGCGAAGCCCTGGCAAGGCGCACCGTGCGGGCAGTGGGCGGGTCGGTGCTGAGCGCGGAACTGGCGCTGCAACACGGCCTGGCCTGCCACCTGGCCGGCGGCACGCACCACGCGCACCATGACCACGCCTCGGGCTTCTGCATCTTCAACGACCTGGCGGTGATCAGCCTGTACCTGCTGGAAAGCGGCAAGGCCAACCGCGTGCTGATCTTCGATTGCGACGTGCACCAGGGCGACGGCACCGCGCGCATCCTGGAGAACGTCCCGGACGCGGTGACGGTGTCATTGCACTGCGAGAAGAACTTCCCGGCACGCAAGGCACAGAGCGACTGGGATATTCCCCTGCCGCTGCACCTGGGCGATGCCGAGTACCTGAAAGTCGTGCAGGAAGCGCTGGACTACCTGCTGCCGCTGTACCAGCCGGACATCGTGCTCTACGACGCCGGTGTGGACGTGCACAAGGACGATGCCCTGGGCTACCTGCAACTCACCGACGCCGGGCTGGCGGCCCGCGACGAACACGTCATCCGCCGCTGCCTTTCCAGCGACATCCCGGTGGTGGGTGTGATCGGCGGCGGCTACGACAAGGACCGCCAGGCCCTGGCGCGGCGCCACGGCATCCTGCACCACAGCGCCAGCCGGGTGGCGACGGAGCTTCAATTGATACGGTAGCGCGAATTGCTGGTGTCCATCCGCGAGGGAAGGCGCTGCTGCTCCCAGCGCGCCAGTTCCTGCTCGGAGAACCCCAGCAGGACCGCCGCACGTTGCCGGGCGTCCGCGCCAAAGACCTTCTCGCAGACCGCCATTACCTGCTCCGGAACGTGGTGCTTGAGCAGCTCCTGGGCGCGCAGCGGGCCGGCGTACTCCAGGTAACGCGGCAGGAAGCGGCTCCAGTTGGTGAACACATAGAGGTTGTGCAGCGCCACCTGCAGCGAGATGCGTTCGAGCAGCTTCTGCTCGAACTTCAGCTTCGACTGCCGGATGTTCTTTTCCAGGCGCACCAGCATGTGCGCCACGGCTTCGTTCAGCAGGTCACGAATCTCTTCGCTGGGCAGCCGTCGGATGACGATATCAACGCCATTGACGCGCACTCGGGTATCGTTGCCCTCACCCCACAGGTGGGCTTCATGGGCACGGAGGTAATCACGCACTTTCATCGTCAGACAGGACCGTATTTGCAACTGGCCGGCATGCTGACGGATTCACAAAAGCGCCAGAATCAGGCGTCCTCCTCATCCCCTGTAGGAATTGTCGCAATCACTACTGAGTGAGAACCAGAAGGCAGCGCGATACGCAGCTCCCATGAATGCTTCGGCCCCGCTCCCGCGGTTGTCCACGGCAACTGTGGAGCAGCCTGTGGATAAGCTGCGGGAAAGCACATGCAGCGCCGATGCACACGGCCTTCGGCGGCACTGGTTGGAAAATGTTCAGCCGGCAAGCGAAGCCGCTGCGCTAGAATTGCGCCCCGACCGCCCTTCCCCGCCTGGCCACCGCATGATCCACACCTCCGCCCCCGCTTCCCGTACCGCTGCCATCGTCGGCGGAGGCCCCGCAGGCCTCATGGCCGCCGAAGTCCTTGCCGGCGCCGGGGTGAAGGTCGAGCTGTTCGACGCCATGCCCTCGGTCGGGCGCAAGTTCCTGCTGGCCGGCGTGGGTGGCATGAACATCACCCACTCGGAGGCACGCGAGCCGTTCCTGTCGCGCTATGGCCAGCGCGCACAATCCCTGGCGCCGCTGATCGACGCATTCGACAACCAGGCGCTGTGCCAATGGATTCATGGCCTGGGCATCGACACCTTCGTCGGCACTTCCGGCCGCGTCTTCCCCACCGACATGAAAGCCGCACCGCTGCTGCGTGCCTGGCTCAAGCGCCTGCGCGACGCCGGCGTGGTTATCCACACCCGCCACCGCTGGCAAGGCTGGGATGCCGACGGCGCGCTGTTGATCGACAGTGCGGAAGGCCAGCGCAGCATCGCCGCCGACGTCACCGTGCTCGCGCTCGGCGGCGGCAGCTGGCAGCGCCTGGGCTCCGACGGCGCCTGGGTGCCGCTGCTGGCCGGACGCGCTGTGGATATTTCGCCGCTGCGCCCGGCCAACTGTGGCTTTGAGGTGGAAGGCTGGAGCGAGTTCTTCCGCGACAAGTTCGCCGGCGCGCCGGTCAAGCCGGTGGCCCTGTGCGTGGCCGGCGGCGAACCGCGCCAAGGCGAGTTCGTGGTCACCGCCGGCGGCATCGAGGGCAGCCTGGTCTATGCGCTGTCCGCCGCCATCCGCGAACGCATCGAGCAGACCGGCAGCGCGACGGTGCACCTCGACCTGCTGCCTAACCGCAGCCTGGAACAGGTGGCGAAGGCCGTGGCCCAGCCGCGCGGCTCCAAGTCCATGGCCAACCACCTGCGTGGCCGCCTCGGCCTCGACGGCGTGCGCGCCGGGCTGTTGCGGGAGTTGTCCACAGCCGCCGACTACGCCGATCCGCAGCGCCTGGCCACGCTGATCAAGGCCCTGCCGCTGACCGTGGTGCGCACCCGCCCGCTGGACGAAGCCATCAGCAGCGCCGGCGGCGTGACCTTCGAGGCCCTGGACGAAGCCCTGATGCTCAAGGCGCTGCCGGGGGTGTTCTGCGCCGGCGAGATGCTCGACTGGGAAGCGCCCACCGGCGGCTACCTGCTCACTGCCTGCTTTGCCAGCGGCCGCGCCGCCGGGCTCGGCGCCCTGCGCTGGTTGCAGCGGAATAACTGAGCACTGCGAAACTGGAACTATAGTGCTAGATTTCAGACTCCCATCCAGGAGTCGCCTGCATGCCGCTGACCTTCCGCCGTGCCCGCCCCGATGATGTCGACGCCGCCATCCCGCTGATTTACAGCTCCGGTCCCGACGCCTTCGACTACGCCTTCGCCCGTCCCGGCCGCAACAGTGCCCAGGACTTCCTGCGCTACGCCTTCCTCCAGGGCGGCGGCCAGTTCGGCTGGCGACAGCATTGGGTCGGCGAGCGCGACGGCGAAGTGGTGGCGGCGGGGACGGTGTTCGGCGGCGAGGTAAACCTGGGCTACATGCTCGCGGCCACACGGCAGATATTCGGCTACTTCGGGCTGGGCGCGCCGAGGGTGATAGTGCGGGGCCTGCAACTGGAACGGATCATCTGCCCGCCACCCCGCAAGACGCTATATCTCGCGCACCTGGGCGTCACTCAGGACCTGCGCGGCGAAGGGCTGGGCAGCCAGTTGATCGATCACTTCCTGCAATGCGGCCGTCACGCCGGCCTGCCGATGGCAGCGCTGGATGTGTCGGTGGCCAACCCCAGGGCCCAGGCGCTCTACGAACGTTTCGGCTTCAGCGTGCAGGCCGAGCGCACCTCGACGCTGCCGGGCGTTGCCAGCCATCGCTACATGCAGCGGCCGTTGTGAGCCAGCCCCGGACATAGGGTGTACAAGCGTTCGCGGGCATGGCCCGCTCCTACAGGGGGCTTCGGCAAGCTCTTGTAGGAGCGGGCCATGCCCGCGACGCTTTTCAGGGGAAGCCGTCAGCCCTTCAGGTACCACCCCCACGGCTGATCCGAGATGTACTCGGTCACCTGCTTTACTTCCAGGTAGTTCTCCAGCCCCCACACGCCCAGCTCGCGGCCGATGCCGCTCTGTTTCATGCCGCCCCAGGGCGCCTGGGTGAAGGTCGGTTGCGAGCAGTTGACCCAGACGATCCCCGCGCGCAGTCCGTCGGCCACCCGCGCGGCGCGCTGCGGGTCGCCGGACATCACCGCGCCGGCCAGGCCGAAGCGGCTGTCGTTGGCCAGGCGCAGCGCCTCGGCTTCGGTCTTGAAGCGCTTCACGCAGAGCACAGGGCCGAAGATTTCCTCGCGCCAGATCAGCGCCTCCTCGGTCGGCTCGTCGAAGATCGCCGGCTCGATGAACCAGCCTTCGTCCAATCCCGCCGGACGCTTGCCACCGGTGAGCAGCCGGGCACCGCCGGTACGACCGCGTTCGACGAAGCCGAGCACCTTCTCGTGCTGCCCCTGGCTGACCAGCGGGCCGAGCAGCACGCCCGGCTGCATACCGTTGCCGATGCTGATGGCGCGGGTCGCCTCCACCAGCCGCTCGATCAGGCGCGGGGCGATACCTTCCTGCACCAGCAGGCGCGAGGTTGCGCTGCACACCTGGCCCTGGTTCCAGAAGATGCCGAACAGAATCCACTCCACCGCCGCCTCGACGTCGCTGTCGTCGAAGACGATGAAGGCCGACTTGCCGCCCAGCTCCAGGCTGACGTTCTTGATGTCCTGGGCCGCCGTCGACATGATCCGCGAGCCGGTCGGCACGCTGCCGGTGAAGGCCAGCTTGTCCACGCCCGGATGCTGGCTGAGCGGCCCGCCAGCCTCGGCGCCGAGGCCCGGCAGCACGTTGAGCACGCCCGCTGGCAGGCCCACGGCGTCCGCCGCTGCGGCCAGTTCCAGCGCGCTCAACGGCGTCAGCTCGGAGGGTTTGAGCACGCAGGTGGCGCCCGCCGCCAGGGCCGGCGCAACCTTCCACGCGGCCATCAGCAGCGGGTAGTTCCAGGGGATGATCTGCCCGGCCACGCCCACCGGCTCCTGGCGGATGCGGCAGCGGAAACGCTCGTCGGGCAGCGGCAGGATCTGGTCCTGGCGCTCGTCCAACTCCCGCGCCAGCCCCGCGTAGTAGCGGAAGCAACCGATGGCGTCAGCCACGTCCCACTGCGCCTCGGGCAGCGGCTTGCCGTTGTCGCGTACTTCCAGTTCGGCCAGGGCCTCCTGGTTGCGTTCCAGTTCGCCGGCCAGCGCCTCCAGCCATTCGGCGCGCTCGGCGCCACGGCTCTGCCCCCAGCCGCGATTGAACGCGGTACGTGCGGCGCGCACCGCGTGATCGACGTCTTCCTCGGTCGCCGCCGGCACTTCCTGCAGGGGCTGGCCGGTGGCGGGGTCGAACGTGGTGAAGCGGCCACCCAGGTCCGGCCTGACCCACTGCCCATTGATGTAGAGCTGGTCGCGCATCCTTCAGTCTCCTTGAAGTCGGCCCTCAGGCGGCCTGAACGCCGGTGCGGCGGTTCTGCAGGTAGCGAGAGGTGAACAGCAGCGCCAGCGAGGCGCAGATGATCACCGTGGAGATGGCGTTGATTTCCGGCGTGATGCCGCGACGGATCGACGAGAAGATGTAGATCGGCAGCGTGGTCTCGGAGCCGGCGACGAAGAACGCGATGATGAAATCGTCGAAGCTGAAGGTGAACGCCAGCAGGAAGCCGGCGAGGATGGCCGGGGCGATCTGCGGCAGGGTCACCCGCCAGAAGGTATCCAGCGGCGGCGCGTAGAGGTCGGCGGAGGCTTCCAGCAGCGACTTGTCCATGGCCTCGACGCGGGTGCGGACGATCACCATCACCAGCGCCATGGTGAACAGCGAGTGCGCCGCCATGACCGTGCCGAAGCCCATGTTGAGTTTCGGCAGGCCGATGTCCAGCAGCGCCAGCAGCGGGTTGAGCACGTCGAACAGGGTGATGAAGGCGATCAGCGTGGCGATGCCGATGACGATGCCCGGCACGATGATCGCGCAGTAGGTTAGCGCGTCGAACAGCAGGCGCACGCGCTTGCCGACCCGCTGCAGGCCGAACACCGCGAGGGTGCCGAACAGGGTGGCGATCAGCGCCGAGCAGGTGGCGATCAACGCGCTGTTGCCCAGGGCCTCCATGATGAACGGGTTGCCGAAGGCGCGGCCGAACCACTGCACCGAGCAGCACTGGAAGCTCAGCCCGCTGCGCCCGGCATTGAAGGCGAAGAGCATGATCAGCGCGATGGGCGCGTAGAGGAACAGGTAGACCGAGGTGGAGTAACTGCGCAGCCACATGTCAGAGCACCCCGTCGTTGCGCGAGCCGCCGTAGCGGGCCACGAGTTTCAGATACACGCCGATGATCACCAGCATCATCGCCACCAGGGTCATCGCCACCGCGCTGCCGAATGCCCAGTTGCGCGATTGCAGGAACAGGTCGACCAGCGCGTTGCCGACGAAGAACACCTTGCCGCCGCCAAGGATCGCCGGAATCAGGAACTCGCCCATGAGCAGGATGAACACCAGCATCACCCCGGTGATCACGCCTGGTGCGGAGAGCGGCAGGGTGATCCGGCGGAAGGTCTCGAAGGCGCTCGCACCGAGGTCGCCGGAGGCTTCCAGCAGGCGCTTGTCGAGCTTCTCCAGGGTCACGTAGATGGGGAACACCATCAGCGGAAGATAGCCGTAGACGATGCCGATCAGCACCGCGTAGGGCGTGTTGATCAGGCGCACGTCGGCGATGCCGAAGGTCTCCAGCAGCGCCGGGATGCCGCGGCCGCTGAGCAGGAAGATCCAGGCGTAGGTGCGGATCAGGAAGCTGGTCCAGAACGGCACGATGACCAGCGTGAGCAGCAGCGACTTGTTGCGCCGCACCTTCACCGCCAGGAAGTAGGCCAGGGGGTAGGCCGCCAGCAGGCACGCCAGGGTGCCCAGTGGCGCCAGGGTCAGGGTGTTCCAGAAGGCCTGGGCGCGGGAGCCGAGGTTCAGGTAGTTCTCCAGCGTCAGCCCGCCGCCGTAGCCACCCACGGCGCTCCGCTCGCCGACGCTGAAGACCAGGATGATCACCAGCGGCATCAGGAGCAGCAGCAGGAACCACAGGGTGGACGGCAACAGCAGCAGGAGCGTGACGCGTCGGCCGAGGCTTTTCGCGCGCGAGACCGGGGGCGTCGCCCGGGTCTGCGGCAACGGTGCGCTGACAGCGATGTTCATGTTCGATTCCCTACGCATGGATTTGCACGAGGCCGCTTTCGTAGGAGCGAGCTTGCTCGCGAACGAATTCCCCGGCAGCTCGGAAGCTGGGCGGGTTCGCGAGCAAGCTCGCTCCTACAAGAGCATCGTCCTCAGGCGGCCTTGAACCGCGCCATCAGTTCGGCGCGCGCCGGGCTGGTGAGGGTCGCCGCGGCGCCGAACTCCAGCGGCGCCAGCCGCTCGGCCGCCGGGTACATGATCGGGTCGTCGAGCATCTCCTTCGAGAGCAGCGCATCGACGCGCTTGTCGCCGCTCGGGTAGCCGTGGGAGAGCACCTCCAGCTTGTTGTGCTGCGGGTCGAGCAGGTAGTTGATGAACGCGTAGGCGGCATCGCGGTGCTCGGCGCTCTTGGGAATGGCGAAGAAGTCGCTCCAGATCTCGCCGCCTTCCTTGCCCAGCACGAAGGTCATCTCCGGGTTGTCGCGGTGCAGCTGGGAGGCGTCGCCGGTCCAGGCCATGGCCATCCAGGCGTCACCGTTGCGCAGCGAGGGCTGGATGTCGGAATTGATCGCGAACAGGTGCGGCTTGGCCTGGATCAGCAGCTTCTCGGCCTCGGCCAGCTCCTTCGGGTCCAGCGAGTTGAAGCTGTAGCCGTAGTACTTGAGCGCGTTGCCGATGGCGGTGAGCTGGTAGTCGTGGACGATGGTGCGGCCCGAAGCGCTGGTCAGGGTCAGGTCCCAGAATTGCTTCCAGGAATCCGGGTTGCCCTTCACGTGGCTAGCGTCATAGACGATGCCGGTGGTGCCCCAGTTCTTCGGCACCGCGTAGACCTTGCCGTCCACCGTGCCCTGGGCCATGAAGCGTTCCTCGAAGGCCTTGGGGTCGAAGTTGGGAATGCGCGAGAGGTCCAGCGGTTCGATCAGCCCGAGCTGCACGTAGGTGCTGATGGTGTAGTTGGTCGGCACGAAGACGTCCCAGCCGCTGCCGCCGGCCTGCAGCTTGGCGAGCATCTCCTCGTTGGAGCCGAACACGTTCATCTGCACCCGCGCGCCGGTGGCCTTGGCGAAGGCATCGAAGTTCTCCTGGCTGTGGTAGTTCGGCCAGGTGGCCAGGGCCAGGCGGTCACCGATGTTGCTGCCCTCGGCGGCGTAGGCCTTGCCGCTCAGCAGACCGGGGGTGTTGGCGGCGACCACCGCCATCGCCAGCCCGAGGCCGGTCCTGCCGAGAAACTCGCGCCGCGTGATGGAGCCGTTTTCCCAGCTGCGCATCGTCTTGATGAAACTCTTCTTGTCCATCGTCACTCCCCGCCTGTCTGCTGATTATTCGTCGTTAGGGTTGGATCGTTCTCAGAGCGCCATCGCCAGGGCGCTCGCCTGGTTCCAGCCGACCTGCACCGGCGCGCCATGCTCGAAGGCTTCCGCCTCGCCGCCCGCCTTGCGCGGCACGCGCACGCAGACGATGCCGAAGGCGTCGGTGCGCACGCGGTATTCGGTGAGGTTGCCCAGGTAGATGCGGTCTTCGACGCGGCCCTTCAGGCGCACGTCGCGCTGCAACTCGGAGTCGGCGGCGGCGATGCCGACCAGCTCCGGGCGCACCGCGATGCAGCCTTCGGCCTGGGGTGCGAGCGAGGGGCCGGTGGGCGTCGCCGGGCTGCTCAGTTCCAGCCCGGCCGGGGTACCCAGCACCACCCGCTCGCCATCGAAGCGGCGCACGGTGCCGGAGAACAGGTTGGATTCGCCGATGAAGTCGGCCACGTAACGGCTCGCCGGGGTTTCGTAGAGCGCTTCGGGGGTGGCGGTCTGGATGATCAGGCCGTCCTTCATGATGCTGATGCTGTCGCTCATCGACAGCGCCTCTTCCTGGTCATGGGTGACCAGTACGAAGGTGATGCCGACCTCACGCTGCAGACGCAGCAGCTCCGACTGCATCTCCTTGCGCAACTTGCGGTCGAGCGCGGCGAGCGGCTCGTCGAGCAGCAGCACGGTGGGCTTGTTCACCAGCGCGCGGGCCAGCGCCACGCGTTGCTGCTGGCCGCCGGAAAGCTCGTGCGGCTTGCGTGTGCCGAAGCCGGAGAGGCGCACCATTTCCAGCGCCTCGTCGGCCATGCGGCGCTGCTGCGCGCGGTCCGGGCGCGGCGTGCGGTAGCGCAGGCCGTAGGCGATGTTCTCGGCCACCGTCAGGTGCGGGAACAGCGCGTAGTGCTGGAACACCATGTTCACCGGGCGCTGGTGCGCCGGCACCCCGGCCACCGACTGGCCGGCCAGCAGCACTTCGCCTTCGCTGGGCTGTTCGAAGCCGGCGATCATCCGCAGGGTGGTGGTCTTGCCGCAGCCGGAGCTGCCGAGGAAGGAATGGAAGGCGCCGCGCTTCACCCTGAAGCTCAGCCCGTTGACCGCCGGCACGCTGCCGTAGCGCTTGACCACGTTACGGAATTCGATATCGAAGTCCTGACCGCTTTCCATCACCGCGCTCCCACTTTGTTCTTGTTGGGGCTCACGCTAGCAATGGGGCTTTCGGGGTGTATATATCCCTCGGGGGATAGATGGCGGGATTGGGCTCCTCGCTACGCACTCGTGCAATGGGCTCTCCCTGTAGGAGCGCGCCATGCGCGCGATCGCGGGCATGGCCCGCTCCTACAACGGGCACCCCGAGCTGAGGGTAACTGTAGGAGCGAGCTTGCTCGCGAACGAGATTCCCCGGCAGCTCCAATGCTGGGCGGTTCGCGAGCAATAACGATGGCGTCCCCCTCGCTCCTACAAAAGATATCCTCCGGCAACTCCGGCGCTGGCCGGTCACGTAGGGCGCATAACGCCTCAGGCGTTATCCGCCGCGAGCAACGCAACCAGAGGCAACGGCGGATAACCGTGAACGGTTATTCGCCCTACCGTCAGCCGACCGCCCGCATCCCACCCGCCGCATCGCGCCCCGCCAGTTCGCGGATGAACAGCCCGAGCAGCTCCGACTGGCTGCCGATGCCGAGCTTGGCGTAGATGTTCTTGCGGTGGATCTTCACCGTGCCGGGGCTGATGTCCAGTTGCTCGGCCACCGAGGCGCTGGAGTGGCCGCGCAGCAGCAGCTGGACGATCTCCTGCTCGCGGGCGGTGAGCACCTGCGCGCCGAACTGGTCGAAGGCCTCGCGGATCTGATAGTCCAGATCCTGCTCCGGGCGCGGTTGCGCGCGGCGCAGTTCCCAGGCCTCGCGCACCACCTGCTCCACGACCGGCCGCGCGCACTCCAGCAGTTGCATCTCGTCGCGGCTGAAGGCCGGACTGGAAGTCTTGCGCATCAGCGAGAGCACGGCGGTGGCGCCATCGGCGAGGTCGATGAAGAAGGCGATCTCCTCGGTCAGGCCGGTCTGCTGGTAATACGTCTGGTAGTACTCGCCCAGGTAGAAGTGGTCCGGCGCGAACTGGCGCAGGCGCCACAGCCCCGGCGCCTGCTGGCGGGTGCAGGCGAGGTAGAAGGGGTCGAGCAGGTAGGGGCCGACCTGGTAGTCCTCGACATAGACATGACGGACATCGGCCGGGAAAGTGTCGAACAGGTCCAGCGGCCGGTGGTTGCCCTCATAGACGAAGAGCACGAAGTTATCCACCGTGCAGACCTGCTGCAGCCACTGGCTGAGACCGAGCAGACGCGGACGACCGGGGGCCAGCGGGAGCAGATGGGCGACTCCGCCGGTCCAGGCTTTGAGTTCCTTGTGGCGCATGGGCTGTCGTTCTTGTTGTGTGCGCGATGGGCACACTATAGGCGTTCGGGATTCCACACGGAAATGCAGCTTTTGCGCCACACCCCGCAAAGCCCCGCCACGCCTGGCGACAGCAGCAGATTCAGCCTCCGGCGCGCACCGCGATGAGGCAGGCGCGCGCCTTGTCGGCTCAGGGGCGACGACCGCCCTTGCCGCCCGGCTTGCCAGAGGACGACTTGCCGCCAGCCGGCTTGCCACCGAGGCCAAAACCCGGCGCCTTGCGCACCGCCTTGACTTGCGGCTTGTCGTCCAGCAGCGAGCCGAGGTGCACCTTGCCCGGCTTTCCTTCCGGCACCTTGGGTTGCTTGGGCTTCTTCGGCTTCTTCATGACCTGGCCGCCGGGCGCGGTGACGGGCACCCGGTGCTCCGCCTCGAAACCGTCTTCTTCCTTGCGCTGCAGGGTCTGGCCGATCAGCGTCTCGATGGCCGCCAGCTGCTGTACTTCATCGGCGCAGACCAGCGAGATCGCCTGGCCGCTGGCGCCGGCGCGGCCGGTCCGGCCGATGCGGTGCACGTAATCCTCGGGGACGATGGGCAGGTCGAAGTTGACCACCAGCGGCATCTCCTCGATATCCAGGCCGCGCGCGGCGACGTCGGTAGCGATGAGGAAGTCCACCTCGCCGGCCTTGAACCGCGCCAGGGCGCGCAGGCGCGACGGCTGTGGCTTGTCGCCGTGGATCGAGTCAGCGCGGATGCCTTCGCGCTGCAGCAGGTCGACCAGTTCGTCGACGCCCTTGCGGGTCTTGGCGAACACCAGCGCCTGGCGCCAGCCCTGCTCGCGCAGCAGGTGCAGGAACAGCTCGGCCTTGCGTTTCTTGTCCACGGTGAGCAGGTGCTGCTTCACCGTTTTCGCCGCCGTGTTGCGCGGCGCCACGTCGATGGTCAACGGGTCGCGCAGCAGGGTGCGGGCCATCTGGCGGATGGCGTCGGAGAAGGTCGCGGAGAACAGCAGGGTCTGCCGACGCCTGGGCAGCGCGGCGAAGACTTCGTCCAGCTCGCGGGCGAAGCCGAGGTCGAGCATGCGGTCGGCCTCGTCGAGCACCAGGGCCTGGAGCTGGGTGAATTTCAGGGCGTTCTGCCGGTACAGGTCGAGCAGGCGGCCGGGGGTCGCCACCAGCACGTCGACGCCCTTGCGCAACTTCATCATCTGCGGGTTGATGCTGACGCCGCCGTAGGCCACGGCAGTGCGCAGCGGTACGTGCTGGCCGTAGGCGCGGAAGCTCTCGTGCACCTGCTCGGCCAGCTCGCGGGTCGGCACCAGCACCAGCGCGCGGATCGAGTTGGCGGCCACCTGCGGACCTTCCTGCAGCAGCTTCTGCAACAGCGGCAGGGCGAAGCCGGCGGTCTTGCCGGTGCCGGTCTGGGCGGCGGCGAGCAGGTCGCGGCCCTTGAGCACCGCGGGGATGGCCTGGGCCTGCACCGCCGTCGGGTTCTGGTAGCCGAGCCCATCGAGGGCGCGCAGGAGGGGGTCGATCAGGCCAAGGTTGGCGAAGGTCATGGAGCGCTCGCAGAAACGATTCGGAATGGGCGGCATTGTAGCCGCAAGGGTCAGGAACGCAGCAGCAGCGAGCCTTCGATGGGCACGTAGCGGCTGGCGGCACGGATCAGCGCCTGGGCGGTGAGGCCCGGAACGCCGTAGGCGGTGGCGTCGGTGCCGCCGGCGCGGACGCGGTCGAGCAGCAGGTCGAAATCGCCGTCGCCGGAGGCCAGGACGATCTCGTCCACGTTCGGCGCGGCGTCGAGGATGTCGATGGTGATGCCCACGTCCCAGTCACCCTTGGCCGAGCCGTCGGCGCGCTGGATATAGGGCTTGAGCTTCACGGTGAAGCCGAGCTTGCGCAGGATCTGCTGGAACTGCTGCTGCTTCGCGTCGCCCCGGTCGATGGCATAGGCGTAGGCCTGGACGATGCTGCCCTGGGCGCTCAGCTCGGCCCACAGGGCGGCATAGTTGAAGTGGCAGCCGTAGGCCTGACGCACGGTGTAGTAGAGGTTCTGCACGTCGGCGAACAGGGCGATGGTCTTCAACGATGACTCCGGGACACGAACAGCGGGGGCGCATTATCGGCACAGCGCGCGGCCCCCGCCAGTCCCGGCGGGCGGGATCAGCTGAACATGTCGCCGTCGTCGTCGAAGAAGCCGGAATCGCCGCCATCGTCGTAGTTACCGCCGTTGTCGGCGTAGCGATCGCCGCCACCCAGCGCGTCATCGAAGTTCGACGGCTCCGGTTGCACCGGCTGTTCCTGGATCACTTCGACGATTTCCTGCGGCTGGTTGTGGTGGAACATGCTGGTCAGCAGGTCCGCCACCATCACGCCACCGGCCACGCCGGCCGCGGTCTGCAGCGCGCCGCGCATGAAGCCGCCGCCTTGCGGGGCAGCCTGGGCGGGCGCGGAAGCAGGACGGAAATCATTGGGGTTGCTGGCGTAGCTCGCATTGCCACCGGGCTGGGAGAAACGCGTCTGGCCCCAGCCGTCCGGGCGCTGCTGCGCTTGCGCGGGGCGCGATTCCTGGCCCTGGCCGCCGCCGAACAGGCCGGCGAGGAAGCCGCCGCTGCTGGGGCGATTCTGCTGGACCTGGGCTTCGAGCTCCTTGACCCGCTGGTCCAGGCGCTTGATCGCCGCTTCCTGGATCAGCATCGCCTGGGCCATGTAGTACGGCGCCGCCGGCTGCTGCACCAGGTGCCGGTTGATCTGCGCCTCGGCCTGGGCGTCGCGCGGCGCGGTCTGCGCCTCGGCATCGCGCAGGCGGGCGAACAGACCATCGATCAGGGATTGCTCTTCGGAATTCATGGCAGGCCTCGAGTGAGCGGGGTATGGAACAGAAGATTGGATCAGGACGGCAAAAAACAAGTTCCGCCGACTGAAATGTCCTACCTTCAACTGAAGGTTTGCTTAAGTTAGAGTCGAGGCCCGTCGATCCGTCTCCCATGCCGATGAATCCCATCTCAGTCCTGCGCGACACCTGGTTCTTCTTCACCCGTCACATCGGCACACTGCTACCGCTGTGCCTGCCGTGGATCATCGTGGAAACGCTGGTCCAGCAGCAGATCGACGTTGCCGTCGACTCGCAGAACTTCGCCCCCTGGGGCATGGCCGCCGGGCTGGTGTTCTATCCGCTGTACACGGCCAGCCTGATCCTCTTCATGATCGACGCCGGCGAGGGGCGCGAGCGGGGAGTCCGCGAGCTGTGGAATGCGGCGCTGCGGCTGTGGCCGGCCTTCGCCCTGCTCTCGGCGCTGAGTTCGCTGCTGATCCTGGTGGGCCTTGCGCTCTACGTGCTGCCGGGGCTGTTCTTCATGGTCAAGATGACCTTTTCCGAGTTCCTCCTGGTGCAACGCGGCAATTCGCCCATCGACGCCATGCGCGAGAGCTTCCGCCTGACCACCGGTCACTTCTTCCTGCTGCTCACCACCACCCTGGTGATCCTTGCGCCGGTCTGGATGGCGGAGGGCTGGATCACCCAGGTCGCCCAGGACTCGCCCGGCCTGGGCGTGCTGCTGCACTCGCTCAGCGGCTTCTTCCAGCTGCTGGTGACGGTGGCGGCCTACCGCATCTTCATCCTCGGCCCCGGGCGCGAGGAAAACGAAGGGCGTGAGGCCTGAGGCCCGCAGCAATCGGCAACACTTCCCCACGGCGAACGGTTCGTTCGCCTTCTACGCTGGAGCCTCCCGCCTTTTGACTGGAGGTTCCCCGTGAGCGACCAACCGAGCTATCCGCCCAGCTGCCTTTCGCACATTTCCATCGGCACCAACGACTACGCCCGCGCCAAGGCGTTCTACGACGCGGTGCTACCCACCCTGGGCTGCCGGACGATCATGGAGCACCCCGGCGCCGTGGCCTATGGCCGCGAATTCCCGGAATTCTGGGTACAGACACCGATCGACGGCCGCCCCGCCAGCGTCGGCAACGGCACCCACTTCGGTTTCATCGCCAACACCCGCGAGGCGGTGGACGCCTTCTACCAAGCCGCGCTGGCCGCCGGCGCCACCGGTGACGGCGCACCCGGCCCGCGCCCGCTCTATGGCGAGCCCTACTACGGCTGCTTCATCCGCGACCTGGACGGGCACAAGATCGAGGCGGCGTTCTGGGACATGGAACTGGCGGGCAACGCCCACGACTCGCACGCGCACTGAGCTGATTGATATCCCTGTAGGAGCGGGCCATGCCCGCGATCCATGAGCAGGGCTCACGGCGCAACGCCTGACCGCGCGGACCTTGTCCGCGTTCGCGGGCATGGCCCGCTCCTACGACAACCGTCTGCGCCCCGGCTTGAGCCCGGACATCTTCGGCACCAGCAGCTTCTCGAACAGCCTTGGGAAGAACCGCGCCAGCAAGCGCGCCCGCCAGTTGACGTTGGACAAGACCAGCAAGCGCTTGCGGCGCAGCGCGCCCTGGTAGATCGCCTCGGCCACGTCGCGCGGCGATGCCACTTCCGCCCCCAGCACCACCGCCGGCTGACGGATCACCGAGCCATCGCCGACCAGCGCGTTCTTGCGCAGGTCGGTGGCGGTGAAGCCTGGGCACGCCAGGGTGATCGCCACGCCCGTGCCGTCCAGCTCCATGCGCAGCGTGTCGAACAGCCCATGCAGCG
Source organism: Pseudomonas sp. B1-22 (assembly GCF_050474425.1). Classification (NCBI taxonomy): domain Bacteria; kingdom Pseudomonadati; phylum Pseudomonadota; class Gammaproteobacteria; order Pseudomonadales; family Pseudomonadaceae; genus Pseudomonas; species Pseudomonas sp. B1-22. The sequence goes on from NZ_JBCHVH010000006.1 coordinate 492,424, forward strand.
CATGTTTGCTGGCGTTGTAGGCGCTGCGGTAGAGCAGCGGCGCGAAGCCGGTCAGCGAACTGAGCACGACGATCTGCCCGCGCCGCGCCAGCAGGCTCGGCAGCGCCGCCTGGGTACAGTGCAGCGCGCCGTAGAAATTCACCGCCATGACCCGTTGGAACACCCCAAGGTCCGTGTCGGCAAACTGGCTGCGATGGGTGATGCCGGCGTTGTTCACCAGCACGTCGATACCGCCGAAGCGCTCGATGGCCAGCGCCACGCAGCGACGCACCGCTTCGGCATCGGCAATGTCACAACGCAGGCCGAGGGCCTCGACGTTGTGATGCTCGCGCAGGTGCTGCACCAGGCTGTCCAGCGCCGCCTGGTCGAGGTCGAGGATCACCAGGTGCGAGCCGGCCTGGGCGAAGCGCAACGCCAGGGCGCGGCCGATCCCCGAACAGCCGCCGGTTACCAGCACGACCTTGTGCCGATAGGCCTGGTGGGTGAACAGTTTGCGCGGCATGGGATCGTCCTCAGAGGGATGCATGGGTCCCGTCGCAGCACGGCGGCGTGTGGGTGTGCTTGCAGCCGCAGAAGAACAGCAGCTCGTCGCGTGGGGCGTGGTACTTCAGCGGAAAAAGGCCGGTGCCCTTGTGCGAGCCGTCGCAGAACGGCTGGTTGGCGCTACGGCCGCAGCGACACCAGAAATAGTCTTCGCCGGCATGGACCTCCACCGCAAAGGGCCCACGCTGGGCAATCAGCGCCTCGGTCATGGGATGAACCTCCCGGCGCCGTCGCGCCTCAAGGTACAGAATGACTCGCCAAAGGAAACGCACAGGTGAAATGCGCGGTCACAGACACTATCCTCTCGCACATCAAGGATAGTCCCTAAGCTGAATGAACCTCTCGTTGCCGCGCCGCCTCCTGTTCCTGCTGCTCGTCCTCCTGCTGCTCGCCGCCACCGCCGGCGCCTGGCTGACGGCCTGGCATCCCGCCGACCGCGAGGCGGTGGCCGCGCAGTGCCGCGCACCGGCGCCGCAACTGCAACCGGGGCAGACGCTCAAGGTGATGACCTGGAACGTCCAGTACCTGGCCGGCAAGCGCTACATCTTCTGGGACGACCTGCCCGACACCACCGGCCCGGACGACAAGCCCAGCGCCGAAGACATCGCCTACAGCCTCGACGAAGTGGTGCGGGTGATCCGCGAGGAAGCGCCGGACATCGTGCTGCTGCAGGAAGTCGACGACGGCGCGGCGGCCACCGGCAAGCAGGACCAGCAGGCGCTGATCGGCGACCGCCTGACCGACCTCTACCCCTGCTCCACCGCCGCCTTCGACTGGAAGGCGCGCTTCGATCCCAACCCTCACGTGTTCGGCAGCGCCGGACGCAAGCTGGTGACCTTCAGCCGCTTCCAGATCGCCAGCGGCGAACGCATCGCCCTGCCGCAGCGTTCGTCGATTCCGCTGCTGCGCCTGTTCGCCCCGCAGCCAGCCCTGCTGCAGAGCGACCTGCCGATCCGCGGCGGCGGCCAGCTCAGCGTGATCAACACGCGCCTGGAGCGTCCCAACGGCGACGACACCCCGCAGCGCCAGGTCGAAGCGCTGGAAGCCCACCTGAGCACCTTGCAGGCCGCCGGCCGGTCCTGGCTGCTGGGCGGCGACCTCGGCCTGCTGCCGCTGGGGCAGTACCCCTACCTGCCCGAAGTGCTGCGCGCGCCCTACCGCGCCAACAGCGAGCTGAACCTGCTGGCGGCGCGCTTCCCGGTGATCCCGGCAGTGCAGGAGTCCAGCGGCGCCGAGCAGGCGCAGTGGTACACCCACTTCCCCAACGACCCGCGCGTGCACGCCCCCGATCGCACCCTCGACTACCTGATCTACAGCCCCCGCCTGAGCCGCCTCGATGCCGGAGTGCGACGCGACGACACCCTGCGCATCTCCAACCACCTGCCGCTCAACGGGCGCTTCCTGCTGCCGCACTGAGGGCTGCGGCACGCCCTCGCCGGCCGGCGCTGGACAAGCACGCCGGCACCGACGCATGCTGCGCCCGCCGCGCACAATAACGACAAGACTCCCCGCAGGTAGCCATGCTTTTTCGCCGTATCGCCTGGCTGTTCGCCATGCTGTTCTGCCTACACGCCCATGCCAGTGGCACTCCGAGCCTGGCCGACCGCCTGCCGCGCCCGCTGCCGGTGCTGGAGGTGGGTTACTACGAATTCCCGCCCTATACCTACACCGCTTCCGACGGCAGCACCCGTGGCAGCGGCGCCGAGATGGTCCGGCACATCCTGCGCAAGGCCGGCTACCGCGCCCGCTTCCGCTCGCTGCCCAGCGCGCGCCTGTACCTCGGCCTGCAGGACGGCAGCGTGCAACTGTGGGCCGGCGCGCCCGGCAAGCCCGAGCTGGCCGGCAGCACCCTGGAGTGCGAGCGCACGCTCGGCCACGTCGACCTCAACCTCTACCGCCTGGCGTCTCGCGCAGCGCCTCAGCTGCCGCAGGGCCTGAGCGGCGCCCGGATCATCCTGATCAGCGGCTACAGCTACTGGAAGCCGGTCACCGACCTGCTGGACGATCCGCACCTGAAACTGGAACTGCACCGCACCAGCACCCATGTGGCGGCCTTGCAGATGCTCGGCCTGCAGCGCGGCGACTACCTGATCGACTACCAGGCGCCGGTGGAGCAGGCCTGCCGCGAACTGGGGATGGCGCCGCTGGCCTTCGACCGGCTGTACAGCGTGCCGACCAAGCTGATCGTCTCCCGCCGCGCGCCCGATGCCGAACGACTGCGCGAACAGCTGGATAACGCCTACGACGCGTTGAAGGCGGAAGGCTATGAGATGGAGTTGCCCTGAACTGGGAAGGCGGGCATTGCGTAGGAGCGGACTCCGTCCGCGATTGCCCCGCACCGTGCCCGAACTTCACGGATGAGTTGGCGCTCAACCTGCAGGAGCGCCCCATGGGCGCGATCGCGGGCATGGCCCGCTCCTACAGTGAGCACAGCGGTCACGTCCCGCGCGGCTTCGCCCGCGCCGTCGGCTCGGCGATCAGCGGATCATCCGGCCAATAGTGCTTGGGATAGCGCCCCTTCAAGTCCTTCTTCACCTCGGCATAGGTACTGCGCCAGAAATTGGCCAGGTCCTGGGTCACCTGTACCGGCCGCTGCGCCGGCGACAGCAGGTGCAGCTTCACCGCCAGCCGCCCGCCAGCGATGCGAGGGGTGTCGGCCAGGCCGAACAGCTCCTGCAGGCGCACCGCGAGCACTGGAGGGAATTCGGTGTAGTCCAGGCGGATGTTCGAACCGGACGGCACCTGCAGTGTGCGTGGCGCCAGCTCGTCAAGGCGCTGTGGCAGCGGCCAGGGCAGCACGTTGTGAAGAATCCCGGCCAGTTCCAGGTTGGCGAAGTGCGCCAGCCGCGAAACCTTGCCCAGGTACGGCAGCAGCCAATCCTCCAGCGAATCCAGCAAGGCGGTATCGCTGACGTCCGGCCATTCGCTCTCGCCCTTGCTTTCCAGGTCCAGCCGACGCAGCAAAGCGACCCGCGCCTGCCACTGGCGCAGCTCCGCGGTCCACGGCAGCAGCTCCAGGCCCTTGCGCCGCACCAGCCCGAGCAGTGCGCGACTGCGCGCTTCCTCGTCGAGCGACGGCAAGGCTTCGGTGGCCAGCACCAGCTCGCCGACCTTGCGCTGGCGCTCGGCACGCAGCACGCCTTCGCGCTCGTCCCAGTCCAGCTCGTCGTGGACGCTGACCTGCTCGGCGAGGATCGACTCGAACAGCGCAGGCTCCAGCGCCGCCGCCAGATAGATGCGCTCCTCGCGCTGGCCCTGGCGGCTGCCCAGGTCGGCGATCACCAGCCAGGGCTCCTTCATCAGCGCATCCGGCTCGCCGAACAACGCGGCACGACCGTTGGCCAGTCGATATTCGCCACCACCGGCACGACGCTGGCGGGCGATGCGGTCCGGGTAGGCGAAGGCCAGCAACCCGCCGAGCCAGCGCGGATGATCCGGATCGCTCACCGGCTCGCGGGCCGGACCGCGCAAGTAACCCTTGAATTGCCGCGACAGTTGCCGCACCCGCTGCACCGCGCCACGGCTGGCGCGCGGGGCGTTCTGCTCGCCGGCCAGCAGGGCGATGCGGTGGTGCAGGTCGGCGTCGTTGCCGCGCAGGATGTCCCGCTCGCCCAGCAGCGCGGCGAGGTCGCAAGCCAGCAGCCCCAGGCCCAGGGCATGGCCGCGCAGCAGCAGATGGGCAATGCGCGGATGCGCCGGCAGCTCGGCCATCGCCTGGCCGTGGGGCGTCAGGCTGCCACCGCCAGTGCGGGACGCCAGGGCGCCGAGACGCTCCAGCAGGTCGAGGGCCTGTGCATAAGCGGCGGCGGGCGGCAGGTCGAGCCAGGCCAGCTCCTGCGGGGCAACGCCCCAGCGCACCAGCTGCAGGGCGAGACCGGCCAGATCGGCCTGGAGAATTTCCGCCGTGCCATAGGCCGGCAACTGGTCATGTTGCGCTTCCGACCACAGCCGGTAACAGGCGCCCGGTTCCAGGCGTCCGGCACGGCCCGCGCGCTGTGTGGCGGAGGCGCGGGAAATGCGCTGGGTGTCCAGGCGGGTCATGCCGCTGCCCGGATCGAAGCGCGGCACCCGCGCAAGACCTGCGTCCACCACCACGCGCACGCCGTCGATGGTCAGGCTGGTTTCGGCAATGTTGGTCGCCAGCACCACCTTGCGCTTGCCCGCCGGCGCGGGCTCGATGGCGGCGCGCTGGGCATCGAGGTCCAGCTCGCCGTGCAGGGGGCAGATGAGAACTTCGGAGCGACCGGCCAAGGCCTCCCCCAGTTGCTCGGCCACCCGGCGGATCTCCGCCTGGCCGGGCAGGAACACCAGCAGGCTACCGGACTCGTCGGCCAGCGCCTGCTGCACCGTCTGCACCACGCGCGGTTCGATGAACTCGCCGGCCTGCCAGGGGCGGCCCCAGCGAATATCCACCGGGAACATGCGGCCCTCGCTGCGCACCACCGGCGCGTCGTCGAGCAGCGCGGACAGGCGCTCGCCCTCCAGGGTCGCCGACATCACCAGCACCTTCAGCGGCGGCTCGTCGCGCAGCAGCGCGCGGCCGTTGAGGGTCAGCGCCAGGGCGAGGTCGGCGTCCAGGCTGCGTTCGTGGAATTCGTCGAAGATCACCAGGCCGACGCCGTCCAGCGCCGGGTCATCCTGCAGGCGGCGGGCGAGGATGCCCTCGGTGACCACTTCGATGCGCGTCTTCGGGCCGACCTTGCTGTCCAGGCGGATGCGGTAGCCGACGGTTTCGCCGACCTTCTCGCCCAACTCGGCGGCCAGGCGCTCGGCAGCGGCGCGAGCGGCCAGGCGACGTGGCTCCAGCATCAGGATCGATTGCCCGGCCAGCCAGGGCTCACCCAGCAGCGCCAGCGGCACGCGGGTCGTCTTGCCGGCGCCGGGCGGCGCTTCCAGCACCACTTCATGGCGCGCGGCCAGGGCCTGGCGCAGGGCTGGAAGGACGCTGTCGATGGGAAGGGCGTTCATGCCGGCTCCGTAAGAATCAAACTTCACAAGGCGGTAACCCGGCTTACGCGGGAGGGCGGCGATTATACCGGGCGAACCGCAAGGTCAACTCGGCAGTCTTAGAAGCAACGAGCTCGCCACATAGTGCGAATACGCCAGCAGTGGAAGCGGGCTCGTTGATATAGTTACCGGCATCATCCTCCCGGAGGTTCTCCATGCGTCTCGCTACCCGTGTGTCCTGCGCGGTTCTTTGCGCCACCCTGTTCAGCCAACTGACGGCCTGCGGCACGATTTTCTACCCCGACCGCCGCGGCCAGATCGACGGCCGCATCGACCCGGCTATCGCGGTCTTCGATGCCATCGGTCTGTTGTTCTACATCATCCCGGGCCTGATCGCCTTCGGCGTAGACTTCGCCACCGGCGCGATCTACCTGCCCGATGCCAAGTACTCGGTCGCGCCGGAAAAGCTCAAGGATGCAGTGAGTGAAGACGGTACCGTCGACAAGGCTAAACTCAAGGCGATCATCGAGCACGAAACCGGCCGCAGCCTGCCGCTGGACGACCCGCGTCTGATCCAGCGCAGCGGCAGCCTCCAACAACTCGCCAGCCTGGGTCTGCACCCGGAGGCCTGATATGCACGGCGCTCTCGCTTCACACCTTCAGCAACTCCTGGCGTACCACCAGTGGGCCTACGACCGCATCCTGGAGGCCGTCGCGCCCCTGGACGAGGCGGCCTACCGCGCGCCGCGCGGGCTGTTCTTCGACAGCCTGCACGGCACCCTCAACCACCTGGCGGTGGTCGATCGCATCTGGTTCGCCCGTGTGCAGCGAGAGCCCTGGCAATTCGAACGTCTTGACGCCGAAGCAGCGCCCGACCGCGCCAGCCTCGCCGCCTTCCTCAAGGACGGCGGCGACGCCTGGCGGCTGTGGCTGAGCAAGCAGAGCGATGCCACCCTCGGCGCCCAGCTGGATTACCGCAACATGGCCGGGCAGGGACATCGCCAGAGCCTGGCCAATATCGTCCAGCACCTGGTCAACCACGGCACCCACCACCGTGGCCAGATGAGCGCGGCGCTGACCGCCATGGGTCAGAAGGCACCGCTGCTGGATTACATCTACTTCCTGCCCAACCGCCTGGACACCTGATGCTCAAATACGCCAGCCACTCCCACCTCATGCGGCTGGCGACCTTCGCGTCGCTCGGCGTGGCCATCACCCTGGTGGTGGCCAAGGCCATCGCCTGGTGGTTCAGCGGCTCGGTCAGCCTGCTCGCCGGCCTGACCGATTCGCTGCTCGACGGCGCCGCCTCCTTCCTCAACCTGCTGGCGGTGCACTACGCCATCCGCCCGGCGGACGACGACCACCGCTACGGCCACGGCAAGGCCGAATCGCTCTCGGGACTGGCCCAGGCGCTGTTCATCGCGGTGAGCGCAGTGCTGGTGGGCACCCAGGCCATCGACCGCCTGCAGCATCCGCAACCGGTGGAAGCCGCCGGCTGGGGCATCGCGGTGATGTTGCTGTCCCTGGCGCTCACCGCCGCCCTGCTGATGGTGCAGGGGCACGTGGTGAAGATCACCGGCTCCAACGCCATCCGCGCGGACTCGCTGCACTACCGCTCGGACCTGCTGCTCAACGGCAGCATCCTGGTCGCCCTGCTTCTGGCGCAGTTCGGCTGGCAGCAGATGGACGCGATCTTCGGCCTGGGCATCGCCCTGTACATCCTCTGGAGTTCCTTCCAGATCGCCCGCGAATCCGTGGCCGTGCTGATGGACGAGGAGCTGCCGCCGGACGTCAGCACGCGCATGCTCGAACTGGTGCGCGAGGTGCCCGGCGTGCTCGGCGCCCATGACCTGCGCACGCGGATTTCCGGCACCCACTGGTTCGTCCAGCTGCACCTGGAACTGCCCGGCGAACTGACGCTGTCCAAGGCCCATCTGCTGTGCGACGAGGCGGTGCTGGCGATCCACAAGGAGTTCCCGCGGGCCGAGGTGCTGGTGCACGCCGACCCACAGGAAGTGGTGGGCAAAGAGACCATCAGTTGAAGAGCATCAGTTGACGCTGTAGCCGCGTCCGCTCAGGCAGGCGCCCAGGGCGCGGCGATAGTTGTCGGCGACGTAGGCCGGCGGCGCATAGCTCGCCGAGGCCGGGTCGAAGCCGCTCTGGCTGGCGGCCCACTGATGGCATTCGTAGCGGTCGCGAGCCTGCTGATCCTGCCCCTGGCCATACAGCGGGTAGGCAATCACGTCGTAGGACGACTGCGCCACCAGCGGTTGCTCCATCGGCGGCGCCACCACTTCGTAGTCCTGCGAACTGGCCTGCCACAGGTAGTAGGTCCCCGCCACCAGGAAGTAACCGATACTGCCGATCCACACCTGCTCGGCGTAGGACGGCAGGTAGCGCACCCGAACGCCATAGGGCGGCGTCACCACCACGTAGCGCGAGCCATAGGGGCGGTACCAGTAGCCGTCATCGAAGTAGTAATCGGCGCCGCGATACGGCACCCGGTAATGCCCTGCCGGCACGCTGCTCACCACATAGCCCGGACGCCAGTACGACGGGTGCGGCCCCCAGTTGCCGTGGGACGGCGGCGGACGCCCCTGCCAGCCACCGGGCGGCGGGCGCGAGCCGCCTTGCCAGCCTGGCCGGCCGGAATGCTCGCCCTGCCACTGGGTGGTGCCGGCACCGATGGGACGGCCTTTCCACTGGTCGTTGCCGCTGGGCGGGGGAATCCCCGGATTGGCGTTATTGACCGGAGGACGCCCCACCCATTGCCCACCGTTGTTGCCCGGTGGGTTGCCATGCCAGTCGTGATCGCCCCGAGGGTTGCCCTGCCATTGGCCGCCATTGTTGGCGGGTGGGCGCCCCTGCCACTGGCCGTTGGCATTTCCCTGAGGATGGCCTTGCCATTGACCGTTGCCGTTCCCCTGAGGATGACCTTGCCACTGACCATTGCCGTTCCATTGCGGACGGCCCTGCCACTGGCCATTGGCGTTGCCTTGGGGATGCCCCTGCCATTGCCCGCCGGTCTCCTGTGCCGGACGCTGCTGCCAGTTGCCCATGGGGCGGGCGGGCCCTTCGTGGGACATCGGCGTCCGCCCGCCTCCGGCAGTGTTGCCCTGGCTGGAGGCGGGTCGTCCCTGGGACGGACCGGACAGGTCCGGTGGCTCGGCCGCCAAGGCCTGGGCGGCAATGGCCAGGGAGAGCACGGCAACCCCGGCGAACGGCCAGATGCCCGACTTCATGGACTCCTCACTTCGGCCTGGGCCGAAAACAGTGATGCGACATTGCCATAGACCACGGTGCAGACCGCGTATTGCAAGGCGCTGAGTAAAGTCAGGGTAAAGATGGCAGAGAAATCGCGGGCAAGAAAAAAGGGAGGCTCGTCAGCCTCCCTTCCGGAATCTCGTCCTGCTCGTCGCTGTTGGCGCCGGCTCACCTCGCTCCGCCTTCTGGGCAGTGCGTAGCCCGGTGGCCGGCGCGATCCTGTTGGGTCGGCGGGCCGCGAAACGCCTGATTGGGCGGATCGCAGGGGACGTGATGTCCGGGCTGTGAATCTGGAAGAAATACTACGGCGACAGAGCGAGGAAATGATTGCTAAGATTGCTCATATAGGCATCACTACAGCAACAAATAACTAAAAATTAAGCCACAAGCGCAACCCAATAGAAATACGAGGCTTTCATGGACAAGCTGGACCGTTACGACCTGCGCATTCTCGCCGAACTGCAGCGCGACGCGCGCATCTCCAACCAGGAGCTGGCCGAACGCATCGGCCTGTCGCCCTCCCCCTGCTCGCGGCGGGTCAAACAGCTGGAAGACGACGGCTACATCGTCCGCCAGGTCGCCCTGCTCGACAGCAAGAAGCTCGGCCTGAGCCTCACCGCCTTCGTCCTGATCGGCATGGACCGTCACACTCCCGAACGCTTCGAGCACTTCCAGCAGATCATCGGCAAGTGCCCGGAAGTGCTGGAGTGCAGCCTGGTGACCGGGATGGACGCTGACTACCAGCTCAAGGTGATGGTGCCGGACATGGAGCGCTACCAGCACTTCCTGCTGGGCACCCTGACCCGCATCGAAGGGGTGACCAGCGTGCGGTCGAGCTTCGTGCTGCGCAATGTGCTGGCGAGTACCGAGCTGCCGTTGGATCACTTGCGGGTTTGATCGTCGGCTGATCGCGGACAGAGTCCGCTCCTACGTGGGCGCCATGCGTCGGTGTTTACCGATGAAATTGGCGTCGTCCGCGACGGATTTCGCGGACAAGGTCCGCTCCTACGAGATCACCACCGCTTTGGCTCTTGATGACTTCCAGAGAAACGTCCGCACGCACCGGAGCGCCCCTTCAGGAGGCCGAGCGGAATCGGAGTTTCAGGGGTTGAGCGGCATGGATGCCGCAAGAGCGCTGTCGGGCCAGGGATGGCCCGTCAGCGCGTGCCCCTGAAACTTCGATGGAGCGAGGGAACCCCGGCGAAGCCGGGGCCGGATGATGGGGCAAGACCTTTGCCCACTTTGGGGCGTTTGCCAAAGTGGGTCGCCCGAGGGGGCGAAACTCAATGCATCCGCGCACACCGCAGCGGCGCAGAAACACACAACCCTATGCAAACTCCCGCGGGGCTTAGCTCACTACTGAAAAACCAGACCTGCGACATAGCAGCGCACCTACCATCACGCCCGCCACATCCGAACCCGGAAATTTCCCCACCAACCGCCCCGCAGCGCGAACTTCCCCGGCCATTCGTCCCCATCACGGCAACAACTGATCAATTTCTGAACATCACTGATCAGTATTCATCCAGATGCGTATAATGCGCGCCTTCTCACCACCACCTTCAGCCCCGGCGTCCCTCGGACAACCTCCGCACCGGGCAGGAGCAGCAATGAACGAAAGTTTCGAAGACTGGATGATGTACGGCCTGGTCAGCGGCCTGATCCTGTTCATGGCCTTCATCGTCTGGGATCTGGCGAAGAAGTCCAAGGCCGGCCGTATGGGCACCATGGTGCTGTTCTTCGCCCTGGGCCTGGGCGTACTCGGGTTCCTGATCAAGTCCGTCGTCGTCGCGGGACTCGAAGGCGGCTTCTGACGCCCTCTCCCGCGCTCGCCCCGGCTCTCAGAGGTCGGGGCTGACGTCCCGCCACTGCCCCGGCTGCAAACCGTCCAGGCTCCACGGCCCGATCCGCACGCGCACCAGGCGCAGGGTCGGCAGACCGACGGCTGCCGTCATCCGCCGCACCTGGCGGTTACGCCCTTCGCGAATCACCAGTTCGAGCCAGGCCGTCGGCACCGATTTTCGGAAGCGCACCGGCGGGTTGCGCTCCCACAGCTGCGGCTCGTCCAGCCGCCGCGCCTCGGCCGGCAGGGTCGGGCCGTCATTGAGCTGCACGCCCTTGCGCAGCTGTTCGAGCTGCTCGTCGCTGGGCTCCCCTTCCACCTGTACCCAATAAGTCTTCGGCAGCTTGTGCCTGGGATCGGCGATACGGGCCTGCAGGCGACCGTCGTTGGTCAGCAGCAACAGGCCTTCGCTGTCGCGGTCCAGCCGTCCGGCGGGATAGACGCCCGTCACCTCGACGAAATCCTTCAGGGTCGCCCGGCCCTCGCTATCGTTGAATTGAGTCAGCACGTCGAACGGCTTGTTCAGAACGATCAGCCGCGGCTGTGCCGGCGGCGCCTTGGCCACGCGGCGTGGCGCAGGACGGGAAGCGGGACGACGAGAGGTGGGACGGGGCGGACGGGACATGGCGAAAAGACTGGTAACCGGAGATGGGGGTGAAGCGAATGCCCGGCATGCTAGGTTGTGCCGAGCCCTCCCTGCAAGAGCACACCCATGAGCCACCCCACCTGGCTGATTACACTGCGCAACCTCAGCGGCCGCCTCGGCGCCCGCTACCGTGGCCCGCAGACCGCGAACTTCGACGGCCAACGCTTCCATAACCTCGACCGCCAGCCGCACCACGGCCTGCGCGCCTTCCTCAAGTGGCAGCGCGAGCGCGGCCGGCAGACGCCCTGGGTCGACCAGCCGGGCCCGGCCATACGCCCGGACGTGGCAGCCCAGGTCAGCGGCCAGGAACTGCGCGTGACCTACATCAACCACGCCACCCTGCTGATCCAGCATCGCGGGCTGAACATCCTCACCGACCCGCTGTGGTGCGAGCGCACCAGCCCGTTCAGCTTCCTCGGCCCGCGCCGCCATCACCCGCCGGGACTGGCGCTGGACGAGCTGCCGCCGATCAACCTGATCCTGGTCAGCCACAACCATTACGACCACCTGGACATCGGCAGCCTGCGCGAACTGGCGCGGCGCTTCCCGGAAGCCAAGGTGGTGACCGGACTGGGCAACGGCGAGCTGATCCGCGCCTGCGGCTTCACCGACGTGGCGGAGCTGGACTGGTGGCAGAGCCTGCCGCTGCCCGAAGGCATGCTGCTCACCGGCGTGCCGGCACAGCACTGGTCAGCGCGCTCGCGGCGCGATACCAACCGCACGCTCTGGCTGGGCTTCGTACTGGAGTCACCGGACGGCCCGGTGCTGTTCCCCGGCGATACCGGCCTGGGCGAGGAATTCAAGCTGATGCACCAGCGCTTCGGCCCGATGCGTTTCGCCGCCCTGCCCATCGGCGCCTACGAGCCGCGCTGGTTCATGCGCCATCACCACATGAACCCGGACGACGCCGTGCAGGCGCACCAGCAGCTGGACTCGCAGTGCAGCATGGCGATTCACTTCGGCACCTTCCGCCTGAGCGACGAAGGGCAGTTCACGCCGGTCAGCGACCTGGCCCGGGCGCTGGAGCAGCACGGTGTCGAGCCGCAGCGCTTCCGGGCGCCCAAGCCGGGGGACCAGTGGCACATCGCACCACTGTCGTGGGTAACCTTGTAGGAGCGAGCTTGCTCGCGAATCGCGGGCATGGCCCGCTCCTACAGGCTCATCCGGCGTAGGAGCGGACTCTGTCCGCGATTGACCACCAAACAATCAGTAGTCGCGAGTGGACACCGGCTGCGCATCCACACCCAGCTCGCGCAGCAGATCATCCAGCAGTGACGAAGCCCCGAAGCGCAGGTGCTCCGGGGTGATCCAGCCAGCGCCGAAGCGCTCTTCCACCAGCGCCCGGTAACCCAGCGCGTCGGCCAGGGTGCGCAGGCCGCCGGACACCTTCAGGCCCACCTTGCCGCCGTCCTCCTCGATGCATTCGAGCATCACCCGCACCGCTTCCGGGGTCGCGTTGACCGAGGCCTTGCCGGTGCTGGTCTTGAGGAAGTCCGCGCCACCGGCGATGGCTTCGCGGCAGGCCGTGCGAATCAGTTCCGGATCATCCAGCTCACCGGTTTCGAGGATGACCTTGAGGCGGTGATAGGGACCGCACAGCGCCTTGCAGGCGCGGATCAGCTCCACCGCACCGGTCGGATTGCCCGCCTTGAGCCGGCGCCACGGGTAGACCAGGTCTATCTCGTCGGCGCCTTCTGCCAGGGTCTTGCGCACCTCCTCCGTCACGTCGGCCTGCGGCGCGTTGCCGGCGGGGAAGTTGCACACGCTGGCGACCTTCACACCGCGTCCGCCCAGGGTATTGAGCGTGCGCCGGGCAACATGCGCCAGCTTCGGCCAGACGCACACCGCCGCCACTTCGCCGTAGGGCGTCAACGCCCGCCGGCAGAGGTCGACGGTGCTTTGCAGATCATCGCCAGCGTTCAGCGAGGTCAGGTCCAGCAGGGCGAGCACACGGCCCGCCGGGGTCTTGCGGGGATCGGTCATCGGTAGCCACCTCCTGCGGCTGGCGACGGGGCAGCCGGTGCCCCGCCGCGCTTTGGGATCAGCGGAACGGCGGCTCGTCGAAACTGCGCAGCTTGCGCGAGTGCAGCGAGTTGAGCTGGGTGCGCAGCAGGTCGACGGCGGCGATGCCGATCGACAGGTGCTGGCTCACCGCACGCTGGTAGAAGGCCGTGGCCGCGCCGGGCAGCTTGATCTCGCTGTGCAGCGGCTTGTCCGAGACGCACAGCAGCGTGCCGTAGGGCACCCGCAGGCGGTAGCCCTGGGCGGCGATGGTGCCACTCTCCATGTCCACCGCAATGGCCCGCGCCAGGTTGATCAGCGGGCGCTCCTGGGCCCAGTGCAGCTCCCAGTTGCGGTCGTCGTAGGTCAGCACGGTGCCGGTGCGCAGGCGACGCTTGAGCTGCTCGCCGCGTTCGCCGGTGACCAGCGCCGCGGCCTCCTGCAGCGCCACCTGCACCTCGGCCAGCGCCGGGATCGGGATGTGCGGCGGCAGCACGCGGTCGAGGATGCCGTCGCGGCGCATGTAGGCGTGGGCCAGCACATAGTCGCCGATGGTCTGCGACTGGCGCAGGCCGCCGCAGTGGCCAACCATCAGCCAGCAGTGCGGACGCAGCACGGCCAGGTGGTCGGTGATGTTCTTCGCGTTGGACGGGCCGACGCCGATGTTCACCAGGGTCACGCCGTCGCCGTCCTCGGCGATCAGGTGGTAGGCCGGCATCTGGAAGCGGTGCCACTCGACGCTGGCGACGATAGCGTTGGCCTCGCCCTCGTCCATGCCTCGCTCGATGATCACGTTGCCCGGCAACACCATGCGCACGAAGCGCGGGTCGTCGCGCAGGCGCTCGATGCCCAGGTGGATGAACTGGTCGACGTAGCGGTGGTAGTTGGTCAGCAGGATCCACGGCTGCACATGGCGCCAGTCGCTGCCGGTGTAGTGCACCAGGCGGCGCAAGGAGAAGTCGGTGCGCGCGGCGTGGAACAGCGACAGCGGCATCGGGTCGGCGTTCTCCCATTCATAGAGGCCGTCGGCGATGCCATCGGAGGTGGCGGACAGGTCCGTACTGGGGAACACCCGCGCCAGTTCGGCGGCGGTCACGCCCGAGCCGCCCAGCTCGTCGCCCTGTTCCACCACGTAGGGATAGGGAATGTTCTGGTCGCTGACGCCGACTTCCACCCGCACGGTGAAGTCCTCCATCAGCGGGCGCAGCTGCTCCAGCAGGTATTTGCGGAAGGCCTTGGGCTGGGTAATGGTCACCGCGTAGGTGCCCGGCACCTGGACCTTGGCATAGGCGCGGGTGGTAGACGGCACCTCGCCCTGGCAGAGGTAGACCACTCGCAACTCCGGGTAGCGGAACAGGCTGCGCTGCTCGGCGTCGGGCACCGTGCGCTCCTTCAGGTAGCGCTTGAGCGCCTGGTTCAGGGCGCCGGTGGCACGCTCGTGGAGCACGGCCAGTTGATCGACGGCCTCTTCGGCGGTCTGGGCGACGAAGCATTCGTCGCCAGTCGAAAGACTCATGGTGGGCATCCTGTCTGAACGATCAGCTCCATCTTGCCTGCTTCCGTCACAGAAAGGGATGACAGATTCCCTACCAGCAGGATGAGCGGAAAGGTGGAATCAACCTTATGACAGAATCCGTGACCGTGAGTGCGGATGGCAGCGCCAATGAACCGGTGTCTGATCCGTTTTCCTATATCGCGTGACAGAGCTGCCGGCAGTGCCTTGTTTGCCCAGGCGCCATCGAGTGGGGCGACCATGAAACGGCCATCGGCATCCCGGACATCCCCGGAGCGGCCACCGGCGCATACAAGGCGCGTAGCAGCCGAGCGCTAAAAGCGCTCAACGCTTTTTCGCGGTCTCATATACGGCGGAGCGCTCGCGTTTACCAACAGCCAGGACGAGTACTACCACCCGATCATCCTCGACCCGATAAACAAGCCGATAGCCCGCCGAACTCAACTTGATCTTGTAGCAGTCCTTCATGCCATGCAGCTTGTCGGCCTGAACGCGAGGGTGCAGCAGACGCTCAGCCAGCTTGCGAGTGAATTGACGGCGAATGTCCTGGTCGAGCTTCTTCCACTCGCGCTGAGCTGAAGTCTCGAACTCCAGGCGGAACTCAGGCATCCGAATCCTCGAATACGATGTCGTCGCCTTCGATTCGCGCCTTGATGGTGGGTTCGCCAGCCTCGATACGCTCGCGAGCCAGCTTGGCCATCTCCAGATCTTCGATGTAGTCGAGCATGGCCTCGTAACGCTCAGCAGGGACCATGTAACCCATCACCCGGTTGTGGTTGAGCACGGCTACCGCCTCCCCCTCCGCGCCACTGAGTACGGCGGACGGGTTCTTCTTCAGCTCCGAGACGCTGACGGCAACATTGGCGAGGATATTTTGCATGAAATCAGTCTCCAAACAGGTCTTTATTCTGGTCAATTTGAAGAACTGACGCAACTGATACGCCTGTGCGAGCCATCCCCGCCTGTGCGGGGATTTTTCCTCACGCCAGATGCGGCGTCGCCCGCGCCACCAGCGCTTCCACATCCACCCCGCGCGGCAGGGTGCCGTAGACGCGGCCGCCGTCGCTCAGGCGGCTGGCGATGAAGGCGTCTGACACCGTCGCGTTGCCCGCCTCCAGCAGCAGCTTGGCCTGCAGGGCGACCGCCACGTTTTCGGTGAGCTGGCGGGCGCGGTACTGGATGTCGTGGGTGTCGGCGAAGGACGCCTTGAGGTTGCCAATAAAGGAAGCGAGTCGCGCATCGCCGTGGCCATCGCCCAGCTCGGCGAACAGTGCGTCGAGCACGCCGGGCTCCTTCGACAGCGCGCGCAACACGTCCAGGCACTGCACGTTGCCCGAGCCTTCCCAGGTGGAGTTGACCGGTGCCTCGCGGTACAGGCGCGGGAGAATGGTGTCCTCGACGTAGCCGGCGCCGCCCAGGCATTCGGCGGCCTCGTTGATCATCGCGGGGGCGCGCTTGCAGATCCAGTACTTGCCCACGGCTGTGACCAGGCGGGCGAACTTGTCTTCCTGTTCGTCATGCAGACGGTCCAGGGCGCGGCCCATGCGCATCGTCAGCGCCAGCGCGGCTTCGCTTTCCAGGGCGAGGTCGGCCAGCACGTTCTGCATCAGCGGCTGCTCGGCCAGCACGCGACCGCCCACCTGGCGGTAGGCGCAGTGGTGCGCGGCCTGAGTCAGCGCCTGGCGCATCAGCGAGCTTGAGCCGATCATGCAGTCGAAGCGGGTCATGGCGACCATTTCGATGATGGTCGGAACGCCGCGGCCTTCCTCGCCGATCATCCAGGCCAGCGCGCCACGGTACTCGACTTCGCTGGAGGCGTTGGACCAGTTGCCCAGCTTGTTCTTCAGGCGCTGGATGTAGAACTCGTTGCGGCTGCCGTCCGGACGGTGACGCGGCAGCAGGAAGCAGGTCAGGCCCTTGTCGGTATAGGCCAGGGTAAGGAAGGCGTCGCACATCGGCGCCGAACAGAACCACTTGTGGCCGACCAGTTCGTAGGCCTGGCCCGGGCCGGGGATGCCTAACGGGTAGGCGCGGGTGGTGTTGGCGCGCACGTCGGTACCGCCCTGCTTCTCCGTCATGGCCATGCCGATGGTGGCGCCACTCTTCTGCTCGATGGGCAGGTTGCGCGGGTCGTACTGGGTGGCGAGGATTTTCGGCAGCCATTTCTCGGCAATATCCGGCTGCAGGCGCAGGGCCGGCACGCTGGCAAAGGTCATGGTCAGCGGGCAGCCGGTGCCGGCTTCGGCCTGGCTGTGCAGGTAGCTGAGGCCGGCGCGGGCGACCTGGGCGCCGGCGCGCGGGTCGGTCCAGGGCATGGAGGGAATCCCGGCTTCGATCGACGCGCGCATCAGCTCGTGGTAGGCCGGGTGGAATT
This sequence comes from Pseudomonas sp. B1-22, assembly GCF_050474425.1. Lineage (NCBI taxonomy): Bacteria > Pseudomonadati > Pseudomonadota > Gammaproteobacteria > Pseudomonadales > Pseudomonadaceae > Pseudomonas > Pseudomonas sp. B1-22. The sequence continues at coordinate 509,555 of NZ_JBCHVH010000006.1, forward strand.
CCACCAGGTCGATGCGATGGCCGTAGCGGTCGTGGGACTTGAACACCGGCTTGTTCTCGTTGGCCAGGAAGCCCGCCGCCATCAGCGGCCCGCCGGCCAGCGCACCGTAAGCGTCGAGTTTCTGCTCGGCCCAGCCGCCCTCGTAGCGGCGCACCCATTCCTGCAGCGGCAGGTCGATGCGGTAGAGGTTGGCTCCATCCAGCGGCGGTACCTGGTTGGTCACTTCATGGGTTTCGGCGTACTCGTGCAGGCTCATGGCTGATCCTCCTTGGCAGGCGTTTGCAGGGCGGAAAGGGACGCACCGACGGCGCGCAGGCAGAAATGGACGAGGGCATCGCTGACATCCGCCAGCGACGCGCCGGGCTGGCCGGCATCCCGCGCGGCGCGTGCCGGCGGCGACAACGGCCCGACCAGGGCCTCGGCGATGGCGCCGACCAGGCAGGCGGCGACCAGGTGAACGGGCTGGAACGGGAATTCGCCCTGGGCGATGCCCTGCTCCAGCAACTGCACGAACAGCGCCGCGTAGGCTTCGCGGTAAACCAGGCGCTGCTCGTCGACTTCGGGGTCGACCGGTTCGGCGATCAGCGCAAAGGCCAGCTGGCGGCTGCCCCAGGCGCGCGCGGCGAACTGGCGCAGCCCGCGCGTCAGGCGTTCGGTGGCGCTGCCGGGCGCATGCAGCACCTTGGCCAGGGCATCGACTTCGTGCTGGCTGGCGCGGGCGAAGACTTCGGCGGCCAGCTCTCCCTTGCCGCGAAAATGCCGGTACAGGCTGCCGGTGGCGATGCCGGCGTCGTCGGCCAGGGTCTGCATGGTCAGCGCGGCGAAACCGCCGTCGGCTACCCGGGCCAGCGCCAGGGAAAGTATCCGCTCGCGTTCCTCGACGTCTCGGCGCAGGCGCGCTTCGGTGACACGGTAGGCCATGCTCTGAATCCGGATTCAGGACTTTCAAGCAGTGAACCATGCTTCATTTCTTACCCAAAGGGGCAAAAGCGCCAGCGGTAGTGCCTATCCGGACAAGACTGTGCAACCTCCGTTCGGGGGTGTCGCACGGTTCCCGATGCGACTGATGGCAGGGATATTCGCCTGCAAGTGCCGACAGCCGCGATTATCGCCGGTATCATGGCAAGTCCTGGTGGAGTCCTGGTGGCGACCATCACGCGGAGAACGCCGTTCCCGCCGCGCAGCCGAATCCTGGTCGATCCAGGCCGCGCCCGCCGTCAGGGTCCCGAAGTCATCTGTCCGGACGCTCGCCTGCCACTCCCTTGCAGGCGAAAGCGGCCGGTAATCCCATTGAATGAGGCAACCATGGAACAAAAAGACATCGATTGGGGCTCGCTCGGATTCGATTACATCAAGACCGATTTCCGCTACATCTCCCATTGGCGCGATGGTCTGTGGGACGACGGCAAGCTGACCGAGGACAACACCCTGCACATCAGCGAGGGTTCCACGGCGCTGCACTACGGCCAGCAGTGCTTCGAAGGCCTGAAGGCCTACCGCTGCAAGGACGGCTCGATCAACCTGTTCCGCCCGAACCAGAACGCCGCGCGCATGGCGCGCAGCTGCGCCCGCGTGCTGATGCCGCAGGTGTCCGAAGAGCAGTTCATCGATGCCTGTAAGCAGGTCGTCCGCGCCAACGAGCGCTTCATTCCCCCGTACGGCTCCGGCGGCGCCCTGTACCTGCGCCCGTTCGTGATCGGCGTTGGCGACAACATCGGTGTGCGCCCGGCCCCGGAGTTCATCTTCTCGGTGTTCTGCATCCCGGTCGGCGCCTACTTCAAGGGCGGCATGAAGCCCCATGACTTCATGATCTCCACCTACGACCGCGCCGCTCCCCAGGGCACCGGCGCCGCCAAGGTCGGTGGGAACTACGCCGCCAGCCTGCTGCCGGGCTCCCAGGCCAAGAAGGCCGGTTTCGCCGACTGCATCTACCTCGACCCGGCCACCCACAGCCGCATCGAGGAAGTGGGCTCGGCCAACTTCTTCGCCATCACCCACGACAACGAGTTCGTCACTCCGCGCTCCAGCTCCGTGCTGCCGGGTATCACCCGTCTGTCGCTGATGGAGCTGGCCGCCCAGCGCCTGGGCCTGAAGGTGATCGAGGGCGACGTCGAGATCAACGACCTGGCGCGCTTCAAGGAAGCCGGCGCCTGCGGTACCGCTGCCGTGATCACCCCGATCGGCGGCATCCAGTACAACGACAAGCTGCACGTGTTCTACAGCCGCGATGAAGTCGGCCCGGTGACCCGTCGTCTCTACGAAGAGCTGACCGGCATCCAGACTGGCGACGTCGAAGGCCCGGAAGGCTGGGTCGTCAAGGTCTGAGCCTGACTGCTCGTTAACGAAAAACGCCGCGCTACCGGAAGGTAGCGCGGCGTTTTTTATTGGGCTGGCAGAGGGATTTGGGATCGCGTAGGAGCGGACTCCGTCCGCGATGCTGTCCGGCGCGAGGCGTGGCCCATCGCGGGCATGGCCCGCTCCTACAGGGACGGTGCGCGCTGATCGTCACGCGTGGCTGGTCAACGCCGGCTGGCACAGCAGCCAGTCATGCAACAGCGTCTGCAATTCCTCGAACTTCACCGGTTTGGCCAGGTAGTCGCTCATCCCGGCGGCCAGGCAGCGTTCGCGGTCGCCGCTGTGGCTGTGGGCGGTGATCGCCAGCACCGGCAAATCGCTGCAACCGGGCAGGGTGCGCAGGGCGCGACAGGTCGCGAAGCCGTCCATCACCGGCATCTGGCAGTCGAGCAGCACCGCATCGACGGACTCGCGGCGCAGCAGGTCGATGGCTTCGGCGCCATTGTCGGCAGTCCGCACGCGGTAGCCGAGCTTGAGCAACATGCCACGGATCACCAGCTGGTTGATGGCGTTGTCCTCCACCACCAGCACGGTGCACTGATCCGGACCACGCAGCGCCTGGCCACCCGCGCGGCGTGGCGGCGGCGCGATGCTCTGCACCGGCTGGCCGACCTGCAGGGTCAGGCTGAAGCAGCTGCCCTGCCCCGGCGCGGACTCATGGGACAGCTCGCCACCCAGCAGCGCCACCAGCTTGCGGCACAACGCCAGGCCGATGCCCAGGCCGCCGTACTCGCGGGTCAGCGAACCGTCGAGCTGATGGAAGCGCTGGTAGAGCGAGCCATCCGACGGCGTGGTGAACCCGATCCCGCTGTCCTGGACCTCCAGGCGCAGCGCCAGTCCTTCCGCGTTGGGCGTACCGCTGATGCGCAGGCTGACGCCGCCGTGGTGGGTGAACTTGATGGCGTTGTCGATCAGGTAACCCAGCGCCTGAGCCAGTTTGCCGGCATCGCCTTCGAGGGTGTCGGGAAGGCTCTCGTCCAGTTGCAGCTCGAAGCGCAGCCCGCGCTCCTCGGCGCGCGGCGCGTACTGCGCGCGCAGGCCATCGCACAGGCCTCGCAGGCTGAACGGCTCGCGGCGCGGATAGAGCTTGCCGGCCTGCAGTTCGAGCAGCGCGAGGATGTCGTTGACCATGCGCATCATGTCCCGCGCCGAGCCGTTGGCGGTCTTGTGGTACTGCGCCAGCTCGACATCCATCGGCACCGTCTGCATCAGTTCCAGCGAGCCGATCACCCCGCTCATGGGCGTGCGCAGTTCGTGGGTGACAGTGGCGAGGAACTCATCCTTCAGGCGGTTGCTGCTGGCCAGTTCCAGGTTGAGTTGCTCCAGCTTGCGGCTGGTTTCCTGGAGGATGCGGGTGCGCTCTTCCTTCATGGCGTTGATGCGATCCGCCAGCGCCAGGGACAGCAGGCCCACCTCCAGCGCCGAACCGATCTGGCTGGCGTACATGGTGAGGAAGATGTTGGGCAGCAACCCCAGGACCATCAGCGTGTTGACCACGCCGCCGAGCAGGAAGGCGGTCCAGGCGAAGATGAAATAGCGTGCCACCCGCATGCCGCGCAGCCAGGCGAGGATGCCGGCGGTGAAGATCACCACGGTGAAGGCCAGCGCCAGGTAAGTGGCCAGGCGCAGGGCGACGGCGTAGCTGACGGTCAGCGCCAGGGTCATCACCAGCGCGCCGACAGCCATCAGCACCAGCAGCAGGCGGTCGATCCACAGGCTGTGCTCGCGGGTATGCAGGAAGCTGCGGGCGAACTGGCAGCCGAACAGGCCGGCCGAGCCGATCAGGAAGGGCGTGGAGGCGTTGGCCCACCAGGGGCTGTTGGGCCAGAAGTATTCGATGCCGGCGCCGTTGACCGAGATCTGGTAGAAGCCGAACGAGGCGATATAGAGGATGTAATAGAGGTAGCTGGTGTCGCGGACGCTGAGGAAGATGAACAGGTTGTAGATCAGCATCACCAGCAGCACGCCGTAGATGATGCCCAGCACGTAGATGCGGCCCGGCTGTTCTTCCAGGTAGGCCTTGGGCGACCAGAGCGTCAGCGGCGCCTGGATCGAGCCCTGGCTTTCCAGGCGCAGGTACACCCGCAGCGGCTGGCCGGGCTCCAGCTTGAGGTCGAACAGGTAGTTGTTCTGGCGGATCGGTCGGCTGGCGAACGGCAGGGTATCGCCGGTACGCTGGGCGAGCTTGAAGCCGCCCTTGCCGTCGGGCAGGTACAGGTCGAGCTTGTCCAGCGGCGGGTAGGCCAGTTCCAGCAGCCAGTTGGCGGGGTCATGGGAAGCCTTCGGCTGGTAGTCGAGGTCCAGGCGCAGCCAGAACACCGAGCGCGAGTAGCCGGCATTGAGCACGTCGCGCTCGTGCCGGCGGAAGCTGGCGGCCAGCGCCGGGGAGCTGATCTCCGTGATATCGGCCGTGCCGCGCACATCCTCGAACACATCCATTGCCCGGCCCAGCGGCAATTGCCCGACATGCTCGTCGAAGGTGATGGCGTTCGCCATCGGCGAGAGAAGAAGAACGATCAGGAAGATCAGCCAATGCCGCATGGTGCCCCGCAGTGCCGCCGACAGCCGCGCCGGGGAGCCCCATCTCCCGCTTCGGCGCGCCGTAGAGGCGTTGTGTTGGAATCGGCGAACTCTAGCACAGGCCTTGTGCCACGTGGCATTCGGCCACTCAACCCGGAGGGCCCTGCGAGCGACGCGGATCGGACCGTTCGGTCAGCTCAAGGCCACATTTTGGTGATAAGCTCCCGCGCCATGAAAACGCCAACCTCCCGTCCCGTAGTGCTCTGCCTGTCCGGCCACGACCCCAGTGGCGGTGCCGGCCTGCAGGCCGATATCGAAGCCCTGATCGCCCAAGGCTGCCACGCGGCGCCGACCGTCACCGCACTGACCGTTCAGGATACCGTCAACGTTTCCGACTTCCGCGTGCTCGACCGCGAGTGGGTGCTGGCCCAGGCCAACGCCGTGATCGCCGACATGCCGGTGGCGGCGGTCAAGCTGGGCATGCTCGGCTCGGTGCAGATGGTCGACACCGTGGTGGAGATCATGCAGTCCCTGCCGGGCGTGCCGCTGGTCTGCGACCCGGTGCTGCGCGCCGGCGGTGGCGGTTCGCTGGGCAAGGACGACGTCGGCTATGCCATGCGCGAGCGGCTGCTGCCGATCGCCGCCATCGCCACGCCGAACCTGCCTGAGGCGCGCATCCTCGCCGAACTGCCCGAGGGCTCGGCCGACGAGTGCGCGGAGAAGCTGCTGCCGTTCATTCAGCACCTGCTGATCACCGGCGGTCATGGCGACGAATCCGAAGTGCACAACCGCCTGTACACCCGCGACGGCCAGCGCCACACCTTCACCTGCCAGCGCCTGCCGGGCAGCTACCACGGCTCGGGCTGCACCCTGGCGAGCACCCTCGCCGGCCGCCTGGCCCTGGGCGAGGAACTGGTGAGCGCGGTGCGCAGCGCCCTGGACTACACCTGGCGCACCCTGCGCGACGCGGAAGCCCCTGGCCACGGCCAGTACGTACCGCGCCGCCTGCCGCTGGACTACTGCAACTGATCCAACCGCTCCAATGATCGAGGCCTTGATGAAACTGCGCGGACTCTACGCCATCACCGACAGCCAGCTGCTCGACGGCGGCCGCCTGCTGCCCTACGTCGAAGCGGCCCTGAAAGGCGGCGCCAAGCTGCTGCAGTACCGCGACAAGTCCGACGATGCCTCGCGCCGCCTGCGTGAAGCCGAAGCGCTGCGCGACCTCTGCGCGCGCTACGGCGCCACCCTGCTGATCAACGACGACGCCGAACTGGCCGCACGCCTGGGCGTCAGCGTGCACCTGGGGCAGACCGACGGCTCGCTGGCCGCCGCCCGCGCCCTGCTCGGCCGCGACGCGGTGCTCGGCGGCACCTGCCACGCCAGTCTCGAGCTGGCCGAACAGGCCATCGCCGACGGCGCCAGCTACGTCGCCTTCGGTCGCTTCTTCAATTCCCAGACCAAGCCGGGCGCGCCGGCCGCCAGCGTCGAACTGCTGGAACAGGCCAAGGCCCGCTTCAACGTGCCGCTGGTGGCCATCGGCGGCGTGACCCTGGACAACGCGCCCGAGCTGATCGCCCGTGGCGCCGACATGATCGCCGTGATCCACGCGCTGTTCGCCGCCGACACTCCGGCCGAAGTCGAACAGCGCGCCCGCGCCTTCAGCCAATTCTTCGAAACCCGCTGAGCGCCCACGCGCCCGGCACCCGACAGCTTCGCGAGGTTCCCCATGTCCCGTTCCGAAACGCTTTTCGCCAATGCCCAGAAACACATCCCCGGTGGCGTGAACTCGCCGGTGCGCGCGTTCAAGAGCGTCGGCGGCACCCCGCTGTTCTTCAAGCACGCGGAAGGCGCCTACGTGGTGGACGAGGATGACAAGCGCTACGTCGACTACGTCGGCTCCTGGGGCCCGATGATCCTCGGCCACAGCCACCCGGACGTGCTCGACGCCGTGCGCAAGCAGCTCGACCACGGCCTGTCCTACGGCGCGCCGACCGCGCTGGAAGTGGAAATGGCCGACCTGGTCTGCTCCCTGGTTCCGTCCATGGACATGGTGCGCATGGTCAGCTCCGGCACCGAAGCCACCATGAGCGCCATCCGCCTGGCCCGTGGCTACACCGGCCGCGACAGCATCATCAAGTTCGAAGGCTGCTACCACGGCCACTCCGACAGCCTGCTGGTCAAAGCCGGCTCCGGCGCCCTGACCTTCGGCGTGCCGAACTCCCCCGGCGTGCCGGCGGCCTTCGCCAAGCACACCCTGACCCTGCCGTTCAACGACATCGCCGCCGTGGAAAAGACCCTGGCAGAAGTCGGCAAGGAAGTGGCGTGCATCATCGTCGAGCCGGTCGCCGGCAATATGAACTGCGTACCGCCGGCCCCGGGCTTCCTCGAAGGCCTGCGCCGCCTGTGCGACCAGCACGGCGTGGTGCTGATCTTCGACGAAGTGATGACCGGCTTCCGCGTTGCCCTGGGCGGCGCCCAGGCGCACTACGGCATCACCCCGGACCTGTCGACCTTCGGCAAGATCATCGGCGGCGGCATGCCGGTGGGCGCCTTCGGCGGCAAGCGCGAGATCATGGAGCAGATTTCCCCGCTCGGCCCGGTCTACCAGGCGGGCACCCTGTCGGGTAACCCGCTGGCCATGGCCGCCGGCCTGACCACCCTGCGCCTGATCAGCCGTCCGGGCTTCCACGACGAGCTGACCACCTACACCACCCGCATGCTGCAAGGCCTGCAGGAGCGCGCCGACGCCGCCGGAGTACCCTTTGTGACCACCCAGGCGGGCGCCGCCATGTTCGGCCTGTACTTCACCGGCGCGGACGACATCGTCACCTTCGAGGACGTGATGGGCAGCGACGTGGAACGCTTCAAGCGCTTCTTCCACCTGATGCTGGACGCCGGCGTGTACCTGGCGCCGAGCGCCTTCGAGGCCGGCTTCACCTCCATCGCCCACGGCGAAACCGAGCTGAAACTGACCCTGGACGCCGCCGAGCGCGCCTTCGCCGCACTCAAGTAAGCCCGGGAAGGCGCCCGAACGGGCGCCTTCCGCTTTGCCCCATTGTTATTCCCGCGTTACACCCGTCCTCGCTGTTCTTACCGCCGCAGCAGAAAAATCAGAAAAGAAGGTAAAGACTTTGTAAGGAAGCGCCTGCTTATTTCATAATGTGAAAGCTGGCGCAATTCGCCGGCCGGGCTTTGCCCGCCCCGATTCTGGAGGCCGCTGTTCCCCATGTACCGCACCGGTCGTACCCTGCTCCTGGGTTGCCTGTTGCTCGCCTTCCCCCTGCTGACCCAGGCGGGCGGCAACTCGCTGCTGATTCCGGCGACCGGCCGCTGCGTCCTCAATACCGTCCCCGAACAGCTGCAACAGGCTCTGGCCAGCTGCCAGCAGGCCGCCAATGGCGGCGATGCGCAAGCGCAGTACGAACTGGGCGAGTTCTATTACACCGGCGACCTCGCCCCGCGCGATTTCCAGGCAGCCTTGCACTGGTTCGAGAAAGCCTCGCTGCAGGGCCATGCCAATGCCCAGCTGCGCCTGGGCACCATGTTCTTCCGCGGTGAAGGGGTGAAGGCCAATAACGTGCAGGCCTACATCGTCTTGAAGATGGCCGCGGTGAACGGCGCCGAAGACGCCATGGACAGCGCCGACCTGGTCGCCGAGCAGATGAACAAGGATGAGCTGGACATCGCCACCAAGGTGCTCGGGCAGATTTTCCGCAACTACCTCATCGAACTGCAGACCGCCGGCAACTCGCCGTTCTCGCCGCTGCCCTGACTCACGCCAGGTTCACATACGCTGTAGGAGCGAGCTTGCTCGCGAACAGGACTATACGGCTGACTTCGGTGCTGGGCGGTTCGCGAGCAAGCTCGCTCCTACAAGATCAAGAGCCCCTCACCCCACCTGAATAGTGAGAGTGAATCAGCTGTCCTTGCCCGGCATCGGCATGGGGAACGGCATGACGTTGCCGCTGATCTTGGCCTCGCTGATCTTCGCGGTGCCCAGGCGCTCCACTTCGTCGATGCGGATGATCGAGTGCAGCGGCACGAAGCTGCGGATGACGCCGTCGAACTGCGCCTTCAGCTTCTCCTCGCTGGGGTCCACCACCACCTGGGTGCGCTCGCCGAAGACGAACTCATCGATCTCCAGGAAGCCCCACAGATCGCTTTGATAGATCTGCTTGGCGTACATCTCGTACACCTGGCCCTGGTTGAGGAAGACCACCTTGTAGATCGGGTTCTCGCGCTTGCTCATGAACGAAGGATGACAGCTTTGCAAAATGGGCACGCAGCATAGCACAGCCGCGCCCTCGCCACTCAGCCAGCGGTGGCAGACGCCCGCGCCGAGGCATATAATGCGCGGTCATTTTTTAACCAGCTCAAGACAGATTCCATGGCCAAGAAGCTTTTCATCCAGACCCACGGTTGCCAGATGAACGAGTACGACAGCTCGCGAATGGCCGATCTGCTGGGTGAACACCAGGCCCTGGAAATCACCGAGAAGGCCGAAGAAGCCGACGTCATCCTGCTCAATACCTGCTCGATCCGCGAGAAGGCGCAGGAGAAGGTGTTCTCCGAGCTGGGCGCCTGGCGCGCACTCAAGCAGCAGAACCCGAACCTGGTGATCGGCGTCGGCGGCTGCGTGGCCAGCCAGGAAGGCGCGGCGATCCGCGAGCGCGCGCCCTACGTCGACGTGGTCTTCGGTCCGCAGACCCTGCACCGCCTGCCGGAGATGATCGACGCCGCCCGCACCACCCGCAAACCGCAGGTAGACGTGTCCTTCCCGGAAATCGAGAAGTTCGACCGCCTGCCCGAACCGCAGGTCAACGGCCCCACCGCCTTCGTCTCGGTGATGGAAGGCTGCAGCAAGTACTGCACCTTCTGCGTGGTGCCCTACACCCGCGGCGAGGAAGTCAGCCGGCCGTTCGACGACGTGCTCGCCGAGGTGATCCACCTGGCCGAGAACGGCGTGAAGGAAGTCACCCTGCTGGGCCAGAACGTCAACGGCTACCGTGGCCAGACCCACGACGGACGCATCGCCGACTTCGCCGAACTGATCCGCGTGGTCGCCGAGGTCGATGGCATCGAGCGCATCCGCTACACCACCTCGCACCCGCTGGAATTCTCCGACGCGCTGATCGCCGCCCATGCCGAAGTGCCGCAACTGGTGAAGTTCGTCCATCTGCCGGTGCAGGCCGGTTCCGACCGCATCCTCGCGGCCATGAAGCGCAACCACACCGCGCTGGAATACAAGTCGCGCATCCGCAAGCTGAAGGCGGCGGTGCCGGACATCTGCATCAGCTCGGACTTCATCGTCGGCTTCCCCGGCGAAACCGAGCAGGACTTCGAGCAGACCATGAAGCTGGTGGAAGACGTCGGCTTCGACTTCTCCTTCACCTTCATCTACAGCTCGCGCCCCGGCACCCCGGCCGCCGACCTGGTCGACGACACCCCGGAAGAGGTAAAGAAGCAGCGCCTGCTGACCCTCAACAGCCGCCTGCAGCAGCAGGGCTTCGAGATCAGCCGACGGATGGTCGGCACCGTCCAGCGCATCCTCGTCACCGACTATGCCAAGCGCGACCCGGGCCAGCTGCAAGGCCGTACCGAAAACAACCGCGTGGTGAATTTCCGCTGCGACAACCCGCGCCTGATCGGCCAGTTCGTCGACGTGGAAATCTACGAGGCGCTGCCCAACTCCCTGCGCGCCACCCTCGTGGAAGCCCATCACTGATCATCGACCGCTGAATGCCCCGATGGCGTCCGAACTTTCGTACTCGCTCGCCCGGGGTTATTCTTCGACCATTCCCCTTTCGCAATACGGCGACTTAGAGAACCCTTGAACGCCCCTCTGGATATCCATCGTTTCATGCTCGAACCTTTCGAGGCCCGCAGCTTTGCCAACCTGTGCGGGCAGTTCGACGAGCATCTGCACCAGATCGAGAAGCGCCTCGACATCGAGATCCGCAACCGTGGCAACCAGTTCGAACTGGTCGGTGAGCCCGAGCGCACCCAAGCGGCCGAAAACCTGCTGCAGCGCCTCTACCGCGAAGTGCAGAACGGCACCGAGCTGACGCCCGACATGGTTCACCTGTTCCTGCAGGAATCCGGCCTGGAAGACTTGGCCAACGCGCCCGAAGCGCCCCTGGTGACGCTCAAGACGCGCAAGGCGCACATCCGCCCGCGCGGCGCCAACCAGCAGCGCTACGTAAAGGCCATCCTCGATCACGACATCAATTTCGGCATCGGCCCGGCCGGCACCGGCAAGACCTACCTCGCGGTGGCCTGCGCCGTGGACGCCCTGGAGCGCGAGCAGATCCGCCGCATCCTGCTGGTGCGCCCGGCGGTGGAAGCCGGCGAGAAGCTCGGCTTCCTGCCCGGTGACCTGTCGCAGAAGATCGACCCGTACCTGCGCCCGCTCTACGACGCGCTGTACGAGATGCTCGGCTTCGAGACCGTGGCCAAGCTGATCGAGCGCCAGGTGATCGAAGTCGCGCCGCTGGCCTACATGCGCGGCCGTACGCTGAACAACAGCTTCATCATCCTCGACGAAAGCCAGAACACCACGATGGAACAGATGAAGATGTTCCTCACCCGCATCGGCTTCGGCTCCACCGCGGTGATCACCGGCGACGTCACCCAGGTCGACCTGCCGAAAGGCACCCGCTCGGGCTTGAAGCACGTGATGGAAGTGCTGCGCGACGTGCCCGGCATCAGTTTCACCCACTTCAAGTCCAAGGACGTGGTGCGCCACCCGCTGGTGCAGCGCATCGTCGATGCCTATGACGCGTACGAGAACCGCCTGACCGGGGTCGAGAGCCAGGGCGGCAAGCATGCTTGAGCTGGACCTGCAGATTGCTTCCGAAGCACCCGGCCTGCCGAGCGAAGCCGACTTCCGCCGCTGGTGCGAACTGGCCCTGCGCCAGCGCCAGAACGACTCGGAGCTGACCATCCGCCTGGTGGATGAAAGCGAAGGCCGCGAACTGAACAAGACCTGGCGACACAAGGACTACGCCACCAACGTACTGTCCTTCCCCGCCGACGTTCCCGACGAGCTGCTGGACATCCCGCTGCTCGGCGACCTGGTGATCTGCGCCCCGGTGGTGCAGCGCGAAGCCGCCGAACAGGGCAAGTCCGTCGAGGCCCACTGGGCTCACCTCGTTATCCATGGTTGCCTGCATCTGCTCGGCTACGATCACATCGAAGATGCCGAAGCCGAGGAAATGGAAGGCCTGGAACGGGAATTGCTGGCCGAACTGGGTCATCCGGACCCGTATGCGGCCGACGAAGAATAAACGCCAACGAGCAAGGAAAGATGAGCGAAGACCGATCGAGCAATGGGCACAAGTCGTGGTTGGACAAGATCACCCAGGCTTTTGCCCATGAGCCGAGAAACCGCCAGGAGCTGCTTGAGCTCCTGCGCGAAGCCCACGACAACAAGCTGCTGGACAGCGAGGCGTTGTCCATCGTCGAAGGCGCGATCCAGGTGGCCGACCTCCAGGTCCGCGACATCATGATCCCGCGCTCGCAGATGATCTCCATCAAGTCGACGCAGAAGCCCGCCGACTTCCTCCCCGCCATCATCGAAGCGGCGCATTCGCGCTACCCGGTGATCGGCGAGAGCCTGGACGACATCATGGGCGTCCTGCTGGCCAAGGACCTGCTGCCGCTGATCCTTCACGACCAGAACCACGCCTTCAACATCAAGGATCTGCTGCGCCCGGCCACCTTCGTGCCCGAGTCCAAGCGCCTGAACGTGCTGCTGCGCGAGTTCCGCGCCAACCGCAACCACATGGCCATCGTCATCGACGAATACGGCGGCGTGGCGGGCCTGGTGACCATCGAGGACGTGCTGGAGCAGATCGTCGGCGACATCGAGGACGAGCACGACGTCGAGGAAGATAGCTACATCAAGCCGCTGCCCAGCGGTGACTTCATCGTCAAGGCGCTGACCCCGGTGGAAGCCTTCAACGACTTCTTCGGCGCGGAGTTCTCCGACGATGAATTCGACACTGTCGGCGGTGTGGTGATGAGCGCCTTCGGCCACCTGCCCAAGCGCAACGAGACCACCGAGCTGGGCGGCTTCCGCTTCCGCGTGCTCAACGCGGACAGTCGCCGGCTGCACCTGCTGCGCCTGACCCCGCTGCAGGACTGAGCGCAGGGCGTACAACCGTTCGCGGTTGTACGCCGTTACACCACCCCGTAGCGGAGCCCCTGCCCTTGTAGGAGCGAGCTTGCTCGCGAACCACCCAACGCCGGAGTCGCCGGCGAACCCGTTCGCGAGCAAGCTCGCTCCTACAAATCCCCACCGCTCCTGCAACATCACATTGCAGATGGCTCATGGCTTTTGGCCCCCATCCCCATAGCCTACCGTTCGTCTCTCCATTACTCTTGCGCATCGCTTAACCGCCACAAGGATTCCCGATGCGCTGGATCACCCGCCCCGGCCTGCCAGGCCATTTGCTCGCCCTGGCCGCCGGCGCGCTCACCCCGCTGGCCCTGGCGCCGTTCGGCTACTGGCCGCTGGCGCTACTGTCCCTCGCCCTGTTCTACCTCGGCCTGCGCGGCACCACCGCCGGCTCCGCGCTGTGGCGCGGCTGGTGGTATGGCTTCGGTGCGTTCATCGCCGGCACCAGCTGGATCTACTTCAGCATCCACGACTTCGGCGGTGCCTCGGGGCCGCTGGCCGCCTTCCTGGTGATCGGCTTCAGCGCCGGTGTGGCCTTCTTCTTCGCCCTGCCCGCCTGGGCCTGGGTGCGCCTGTTCCGCCGCAACAACGCGCCGGTCAGCGACGCGCTGGCCTTTGCCGCGCTGTGGGTGGTGCTGGAGCTGTTCCGCAGCTGGTTCCTCACCGGTTTCCCCTGGCTCTACGCCGGCTATAGCCAGCTGGAAGGCCCGCTGGCCGGGCTTGCCCCGATTGGCGGCGTGTGGCTGGTGTCGTTCAGCATCGCCCTCAGCGGCGCGCTGATCATAAACATCCCGGCGCTTACCCAGCGCCCCGCGCGCCTGGTCGCCGGCCTGCTCCTGCTGATCGCGCCCTGGGCGCTCGGCATCGCCTACAAGGGCCATGCCTGGACCACTCCGGCCGGCGCCCCGCTGAAGGTCGCCGCGCTGCAGGGCAACATCGCCCAGGAAATGAAGTGGGACCCGAAGGCCGTTACCCACCAGCTGGAGCTGTACCGCGACCTGACGGCCGAGCAGAACGGCTTCGACCTGATCGTCTGGCCGGAAACCGCCGTTCCCGTGCTCAAGGACCAGGCCGCCGGCTACCTGGCGATGATCAATGAGGTCGCCACCGCCAAGAAGGCCGCGCTGATCACCGGGGTTCCGGTGCGCCAGAAGACCGCCGAGGGCGTGCGCTATTACAACGGCATCACCGTGGTCGGCGACGGCAGCGGCGACTATCTCAAGCAGAAGCTGGTGCCCTTCGGCGAATACGTTCCCCTGCAGGACATCCTGCGCGGCCTGATCGCCTTCTTCGACCTGCCCATGTCCGACTTCGCCCGCGGCCCGGCCGACCAGCCGCTGCTCAAGGCCAAGGGCTACAGCGTGGCGCCGTACATCTGCTACGAAGTGGTCTATCCGGAATTCGCCGCTGAACTGGCAGCGCAGAGCCAGCTGCTGCTGACCATCAGCAACGACACCTGGTTCGGCACGTCGATCGGCCCGCTGCAGCACCTGCAGATGGCGCAGATGCGCGCCCTGGAAGCCGGGCGCTGGATGGTGCGCGGCACCAACAACGGCGTCACCGCGCTGATCGACCCGTTCGGCAAGCTGGCGGTGCAGATCCCGCAATTCCAGCAAGGCGTGCTGCACGGCGAAGTGGTACCAATGCAAGGCCTGACGCCCTATCTGAAGTGGCGCGTCTGGCCGCTGGTGATCGTTGGCGCGGTGCTGCTGGTGTGGGCGCTGGTCCGTCGGCGGACGCATCCGGAAGAGCGCCGGCTGTTCCGCTGATCGCAAAAAGGGCCTCGTGAGAGGCCCTTTTTCATTCACGGGACAGAATTCGATCTGACCGTAGGAGCGGACTCCGTCCGCGATAGACCCGCATCGCGCCGGAAGCCTTCGCGGACGAAGTCCGCTCCCACGAAAGCCTGGCATCATCGATAGAACAACCGATACCCCACCAACCCGATCGCCTCGTTGAGCAACTGCTCGCTCTGCCAGACCGCCCGCCCTTCCGGCAGCCAGCCACCCAGCGGCCGGGCATTGTCCACGCCGATATACCCCACCGGCGCCGGCACCACCTCGAGTCCAGCATGTTCGAAGCTCCACAGCGCACGCGGCATGTGCGTCGCGTGGGTCACCAGGACCACGCGTCGGATGCCCGCTTCGCGCAGGATGGGTGCGCTGAGCAGGGCGTTCTCCCAGGTGGTGCGACTCATCCCTTCCTGCCAGCGCACCTCGACGCCGTAATCGTCGCTCAGGCTGCGAGCCATGATGTAGGCCTCCGAAGGCGGCGTACCGTAGTGCAGTCCACCCGAGGTCAATACCGGCAAGCCACTGGCCTTGGCCAGGCGAGCGGCGTAGCGCAGCCGCTCGTAGGCCATCAGGCCGGGCTGGTCCTCGTCCCAGGCGCGGTCGCCGCGCATCCGGCCGGCACCCAGTACCACGATGGCATCGGCGCGCTGCGCCAGCCCCGCCCAGTCCGCCTGCTTCAGCGGCGCCTGTTGCTCCAGCAGGCGCGCGCCCCACTCCACGGTCACCGGCAGGCTCATCACCAATAGGCCGAGGAAACCGCTGAAGAAGCACAGGATGGAGAGGCGAGGAAAACGCCGGCGCAGGACAAACGCCAGGAGCAGCAGCAGAAGCAGCAGTCCCGGCGGCATCAGAATCTGTTTGAGGATGTAGCGAAGCGGCATTGGCGACTCCTTGTCGAGCGCCAAGCCTAACGGATCACCGCGCTATCCGCGCGCTTTCGCGTTGCGGAACAACTGGGAACCACAGGACGTGCAGGGCAACACACCCTGGCTGCGGCTCCAGGCCACCGGCGTGCCGCACAACGCGCATTGCAACTGCTGCGGATGCGGGCGCCCGATCAGCCGCGGGCGGCTACTGGGCGGGGCAACGTGACGCGGCGGCCGGGAGGCCCGTGCCGGCCCCTGCTCCAGTAGCGCCAATTCCTCGGCAGCGGCGTGCCAGCCGCGCAGCCAGTTCACATCCTGATCGAGGTAGGCGCGGATCAACTCCATCTCCGCACTGCTCAAGCCGCGCAGTTCCAACTCGACAGGGCACTCATCCCTTAAACGTTCGGCGGTATCGGCCTCATCCAGGGCCAGCGCCAGTCGTTGCAGCAACCGTTCATACAGACCCGAACCCGAAGCACTTGTGCGATGCAACTCAGCCATCAGTCACCTCAAGACAGGCGGAAACCTCCCGCCTTCAGGCAAAGCTTAGCGGCCCACCCCGCGCCACACCGAGCGTGCGACAAACGGCGCGGGCTACCGGCTCGGGGAGGGGTCATGTATGCTACGAGGCTTTCTGTAGCCACCGGGCCCATGTCGTTTCAGGGGTCGGTTGAGCGGAGGGCCACTCGACCTCCCTGGCTGCACACTTCTTTTCCGTACAGGTTCAAATCGCGCCATGCACGAGCAATATCAGCCCCTCGAGATCGAATCCCAGGCCCAGAACTTCTGGAACGAACACAACTCCTTCCGCGTCGACGAAGTCGCCGGCAAGGAGAAGTTCTACTGCCTGTCGATGTTCCCGTATCCGAGCGGCAAGCTACACATGGGGCATGTGCGCAACTACACCATCGGTGACGTGATCAGCCGCTACCACCGCATGCAGGGCAAGAACGTCCTGCAGCCGATGGGCTGGGACGCGTTCGGCATGCCGGCGGAAAACGCCGCGATGAAGAACAACGTCGCACCGGCGGCCTGGACCTACGACAACATCGCCTACATGAAGTCCCAGCTGAACAGCCTGGGCCTGGCGATCGACTGGTCCCGCGAAGTCACCACCTGCAAGCCGGACTACTACCGCTGGGAGCAGTGGCTGTTCACCCGCCTGTTCGAGAAGGGCGTGATCTACCGCAAGAACGGCACCGTGAACTGGGACCCGGTGGACCAGACCGTACTGGCCAACGAGCAGGTCATCGACGGCCGTGGCTGGCGTTCGGGCGCGCTGATCGAGAAGCGCGAAATCCCGATGTACTACTTCAAGATCACCGCCTACGCCGAAGAGCTGCTGTCCAGCCTCGACGACCTGCCGGGCTGGCCCGAGCAGGTCAAGACCATGCAGCGCAACTGGATCGGCAAGTCCCGCGGCATGGAGATCGCCTTCCCCTATGACCAGGCTTCCATCGGCGAAGCCGGCCAGATGAAGGTCTTCACCACCCGTCCGGACACCCTGATGGGCGCCACCTACGTCGCCGTGGCCGCCGAGCACCACCTGGCCACCCTGGCCGCCCAGCGCGATCCGTCGCTGCAGGTGTTCATCGACGAATGCAAGCGCGGCGGCGTCGCCGAAGCCGACATCGCCACCCAGGAGAAGAAAGGCGTCGCCACTTCCCTGTTCGTCGAGCACCCGCTGACCGGCGAGAAGCTGCCGGTGTGGATCGCCAACTACGTGCTGATGACCTATGGCGAAGGCGCCGTGATGGCCGTTCCGGGCCACGACGAGCGTGACTTCGAGTTCGCCAACAAGTACGCCCTGCCGATCAAGCAGGTGATCGCCCAGGTCGGTGCCGACAACGACTTCGAACCGACCGTCTGGAAAGAGTGGTACGGCCTGAAGGACGACAGCGTCGTCACCGTCAACTCCGGCAAGTACGACAGCCTCGGCTACCAGGCCGCGTTCGACGCCATCGGCGCCGACCTCGCCGCCAAGGGCCTGGGCCAGGCACGCACCCAGTTCCGCCTGCGCGACTGGGGCATCAGCCGCCAGCGCTACTGGGGCTGCCCGATCCCGATCATCCACTGCGACGCCTGCGGCGACGTACCGGTTCCAGCCGACCAGCTGCCGGTGGTCCTGCCCGAGGACGTGGTGCCGGACGGCGCCGGTTCGCCCCTGGCCAAGATGCCCGAGTTCTACTCCTGCAGCTGCCCGAAATGCGGCCAGCCGGCCAAGCGCGAAACCGATACCATGGACACCTTCGTCGAGTCGTCCTGGTACTTCGCCCGCTACGCCTGCCCGCAGTTCGAAGACGGCATGCTGGACAAGAAGGCCGCCAACTACTGGCTGCCGGTCGACCAGTACATCGGCGGCATCGAGCACGCCATCCTCCACCTGCTCTACGCGCGCTTCTTCCACAAGCTGATGCGCGACGAAGGCCTGATCGACTCCGACGAGCCGTTCAAGAACCTGCTGACCCAGGGCATGGTGGTCGCCGAGACCTACTACCGCACCAACCCGAACGGCAGCAAGGACTGGTTCAACCCGGCCGACGTGGAAGTCGAGCGTGACGCCAAGGCCAAGGTCATCGGCGCGCGCCTGAAGACCGACGGCCTGCCGGTGGAAATCGGCGGTACCGAGAAGATGTCCAAGTCCAAGAACAACGGCGTGGACCCGCAGGCCATGATCGACGCTTACGGCGCCGACACCTGCCGCCTGTTCATGATGTTCGCCTCGCCGCCGGACATGAGCCTGGAGTGGTCCGACTCCGGCGTCGAAGGCGCGAGCCGCTTCCTGCGCCGCGTCTGGCGTCTGGCCCAGTCCCACGTCAACGCAGGTCCTGCGGGCGCCGTGGACAAGTCCACGCTGGACGATGCGCAGAAGGCCATCCACCGTTCCATCCACCTGGCCATCCGCCAGGCCAGCCAGGATGTGGGCCAGCACCACAAGTTCAACACCGCCATCGCCGCCGTGATGACCCTGATGAACGTGCTGGAAAAAGCCCCGACCGAATCCGCCGCCGACCGTGCCCTGCTGCAGGAAGGCCTGGAAAGCGTCACCCTGCTGCTCGCCCCGATCACCCCGCATATCTGCCACGTGATCTGGCAGGAACTGGGCAAGGACGGCGCCGTGATCGACGCCAGCTGGCCGCAGGTCGACGAAGCCGCCCTGGTGCAGGACAGCCTGCAACTGGTGGTACAGGTCAACGGCAAGCTGCGTGGTCACATCGAAGTGGCGGCCAGTGCCAGCCGCGAAGAAGTGGAAGCCCTGGCTCGCGCCAACGAGAACGTACTGCGCTTCACCGACGGCCTGACCATCCGCAAGGTGATCGTGGTTCCGGGCAAGCTGGTCAACATCGTGGCCAACTGAAAACGACGCTGGAAAAGACCTATTCGCCCGTGGCACCTTGGCCACGGGCACCCCGGATCAACAGGAGTGAGGGAAGCTTGATGAAACGTATCCTGACCAGCCTCGCGCTGATCGGCCTGGCCAGCGTGCTGAGCGCCTGCGGTTTCCAACTGCGCGGCCTGGGCGATACGAACTTTGCGCTCAAGGAAGTCGACCTGACCGCCCGTAACGCCTACGGCGAAACGGTCACGCAACTCCAGCAGGTTCTCGAAGGCAGCGGCGTGAAAGTCGTTTCCCGCGCGCCCTACCACGTCATCCTCGCCCGCGAGGACGTGACCAGCCGTACCGTCAGCTACACCAGCTCCGCACGCAGCGCGGAGAACCAGCTGACCAACACCCTGGACTACGAAATCCGCGGCACCAACAACCTGCTGCTGCTGAACGGCCAGGTCCAGGTGCGCAAGGTCTACGTACAGGATGAGAACAACCTGGTTGGCTCCGATCAGGAAGCCGCGCAGATCCGCGAAGAAATGCGCCGCGACCTGGTCCAGCAGATGGCCATGCGCCTGCAGATGATCACCCCGGCCCAGCTGGATGAACTGCAGCGCAAAGCCGACGCCAAGGCCAAGGCCGAAGCGGATGCGCAGAAGGCCGCGGACGACGCCGCCAAGGCGCAGCCGCAGCAGTCGCCGATCGAATTCCCGAAATCCGAGTGACATGCAGGGGCCGGACGATCCGGCCCCTTTTTCATCATGAAGCTCAATCCCGGACAACTCGCCAAGCACCTGCAGGGCAACCTCGCCTCCGTCTACGTCGTCAGCGGTGACGAGCCTCTGCTCTGCCAGGAAGCCTGCGACGCCATTCGCGCGGCCTGCCGCCAGCGTGATTTCGGTGAACGCCAGGTATTCAACGCCGAAGCCAACTTCGACTGGGGCCAACTGCTCGAAGCCGGCGCCAGCCTTTCACTGTTTGCCGAAAAGCGCCTGATCGAGCTGCGCCTGCCCTCCGGCAAGCCCGGCGACAAGGGCGCGGCCATCCTCCTGGAATACCTGCAGCGCCCGCCGGAAGACACCGTCCTGCTGGTCAGCCTGCCCAAGCTCGATGGCAGCACGCAGAAGACCAAGTGGGCCAAGGCCCTGATCGACGGCGACGTCGCCCAGTTCATCCAGATCTGGCCCATCGACGTGCACCAGTTGCCGCAATGGATTCGCCAGCGCCTGTCCCAGGCCGGCCTTGCCGCCAGCCAGGAAGCGGTGGACCTGATCGCCGCTCGGGTGGAGGGCAACCTGCTGGCCGCCGCCCAGGAAATCGAAAAGCTCAAGCTGCTGGCCGATGGTCAGCAGATCGACGCCGCTACCGTCCAGGCGGCGGTCGCCGATAGCGCGCGCTTCGACGTGTTCGGCCTGATCGATGCCGCCCTGAATGGCGAAGCCGCCCACTGCCTGCGCATGCTCGAAGGCCTGCGCGGCGAAGGCGTGGAGCCGCCGGTGATTCTCTGGGCCCTGGCCCGGGAGATCCGCGTGCTGGCCAGCCTCGCTCAGCAGTTCAGCCAGGGCGTTCCCCTGGACAAGGCCTTCAGCCAGGCCCGCCCGCCCATCTGGGACAAACGCCGTCCACTGATGAGCAAGGCCCTGCAACGGCACACCGCGCCACGCTGGAACCAGATGCTGCAGGATGCCCAACTGATCGACGCACAGATCAAGGGACAGGCGCCGGGCAATGCCTGGAGCAGCCTCGCCCGTCTGGCCCTGCTGGTCGCCGGGCAGCGCATCAGCCTGCCATCGGCCTAAAGCCAAGACTACCGCCACACCCCAACCAGGAGCGAGCTTGCTCGCGAACAGCGTCTAACGCCACAGCGTTAGACCCTACAGCGACAGGCTCCCACCTCCACGAGGCTTCAGCGCGGTCATTCGCGAGCAAGCTCGCTCCTACAAAAAGCCGAGGGCAAACGCCGTCGGCGCTACTCCCACTCGCGCACCTGCCGCACCTCCACACAGCCCAGGCGTCCCGGCGGAATCTTCGCGGCGATGCGCTGGGCTTCCTCCATGTCCCTGGCCTCGATCAGGTAGAAGCCTCCGAGCTGCTCCTTGGTTTCCGCGAACGGCCCGTCGGTGATCGCCAGCTTGTCGCCCTGGCCACGCAAGGTGCTGCCGGTGGCCGTCGGCAGCAGCGCATGGGCGGCGATGTAGTTGCCGCTGCGCCGCAGTTGTTCGCTGTAGGTCATACAGTCGTCGACGATGCCGCGCAGCTCGGCCTCCGGCAGCTCAGCCGCCTTGCGCTCGTCGAAGTAGATCATGCAGAGAAACTTCATCACCTTGTCCTCCATTCTTGTCCGTGGCGTCAAAAAGTTCACCGCAGCCAGAGTAGCCCCGATAGCCGTCATCTGGCCTTGGCCCATCCGCCGACTGACCAAAGGTATTGGACAAGCGTGCCAATCAGGCAGAACATGCGCGCGCCGGCAAAGGGCCGGTATCGATGAGGACATCATGATGGCGAAGAAATCCAAACGGCCGAACAAGGCCAAATCCCTGGTCGCGCAACCGCTGTTCCGCAGCCGCCAGGAAACGCCCCTCAAAGGCAAAGGCAGCTACCGCCGCGAAGCCTCCCACAATTGGGAGGCTTCTTCGCTTCTGGCGGCC
Organism: Pseudomonas sp. B1-22; assembly: GCF_050474425.1. Classification (NCBI taxonomy): domain Bacteria; kingdom Pseudomonadati; phylum Pseudomonadota; class Gammaproteobacteria; order Pseudomonadales; family Pseudomonadaceae; genus Pseudomonas; species Pseudomonas sp. B1-22. The sequence continues at coordinate 531,247 of NZ_JBCHVH010000006.1, forward strand.
TGAAACATCGGAAAAGCTGAACCACCCCGCCCTCCCGCTTTCAACCGGACAGCCACGCCCCTGGAGGTCCTGCCATGAAAGCCCCGCTCATCGCCACCATCCTTATCCTGCCCTTCAGCCTTCATGCCCATGCCTTCTGCTCCGACCAGGAAGCCGAGGCCAAGGGCAAGCAAGTCGCCGCCAAGGTCACCGAAGTCACCCGCAGCGATCCCCAGCGCGCGCAGAAGCTCAACGAAAAACTCGCCGAAATGAAGAAGGCTCGCTCCAGCGAAGAGCGTCCGGACGACTGCGCCGCCTACGACGAGATGCTCAAGGAGCTGAGCCAGAGCGCACCCAAGGTCGATCAGGAAACCGGGGCCCAGCCCAAGCAGTAAGTGCCGCGACTCCCGTAGGAGCGGACTCCGTCCGCGATCCGGCCGGCAGGCCAGCCCCGTATAGCCATCGCGGACAAAGTCCGCTCCTACAAAACAAGCTGCCACCACCCGACAAGTGCAAACCCGATAGGGGAATTTTCGCCCTGCGCAGCCATCCAACCCTACAACCCCCGCTTCTGCCCGCCGCAGACGCGTCACAGTGGTCATGTTATGGTGGCCGCTCGCCTGCCAGTACTCGAGGAGAGCAATGCGCAAGCCCGTTCCAACTGTTATCGGCCAACGCTGCCTGCTCGTCGCCGTGACCCTGGCCTCGCTCGGCCTGCTGACTGCCTGTACGGAGCCGCCGCCCAAGGACTCCGCCGCCAGCGTGCAGGCGCAACCTACGCAAAGCTTCGCCCAGTGGCGCGACGGCTTCCGCGTCCAGGCACTCGCCGCCGGCATCAGCGCACAGACGTTCGATACGGCGTTCCAGGGCATCGAGCCAGACGACTCGGTGGTGACCGCCGACCGCAGCCAGCCCGAGTTCACCCGCCCCGTCTGGCAGTATCTGGAAAGCGCCGTCTCCCCAGCGCGAGTGCGCAATGGCCAGGACCAGTTGCTGCAGAACGCCGAGGCACTGCAACGCATCGACAACACCTACGGCGTCGACCGCGAAGCCGTGGTGGCCATCTGGGGCATGGAAAGCAACTTCGGCCAGCAGATGGGCAGCAAGAACGTGATCCGTTCACTTGCCACCCTGGCCTACGAAGGCCGCCGCCCGGACTTCGGCCGTGACCAGCTGATCGCTGCGCTGCAGATCATTCAGCACGGCGACGTGCCATCAAGCAACATGATCGGCTCCTGGGCCGGCGCCATGGGCCAGACCCAGTTCATCCCCACTACCTATAACCGCTACGCCGTGGACTTCGACGGCGACGGCCGCCGCGACATCTGGGACTCGCCCACCGATGCCCTGGCCTCTACGGCGAATTACCTGAGCACGTCCGGCTGGAAACGCGGACAAAGCTGGGGCTTCGAGGTGCGCCTGCCGCCGGGCTTCGACTATGCCCAGGCGGACATGGATATCCGCAAACCGATGAACGAGTGGCTGCGGCAGGGCATCAAGGTGGCCGGCGGCATCCTGCCCAGTGACCCGCAGGCCAGCGTCTCGCTGCTGCTCCCGGCGGGCTATCGCGGCCCGGCCTTCCTGGTGACGGACAACTTCCGCGCCGTCCTCAAGTACAACAACTCCACTTCCTACGCCCTTGCCGTGGGCCTGTTGGCAGACAGCTTCAAGGGCGGCGGCAAACTGGCGGCTCAGTGGCCCGTGGGCGATGTCCCGCTCAGCCGCTCCGAGCGTATCGAACTGCAGGAGCTGCTGGCCAGGCACGGCTATCAGCCAGGAACCGCCGACGGGATCATAGGCGCCAATACGCGCAAGGCGATCCGTGCATTCCAGCACTCCGTCGGCTCGCCGGCGGACGGCTATCCGACCCCGGCCCTGCTCGGCCAGCTCCGGCAGAAGGCATAAACAAAAAAGGCGCCCGAGGGCGCCTTTTCATTGAGCCAGGGCTCAGCCGATCTTGGTGCCGTGCGCCTGCTGGTCGGCGTGATAGGACGAGCGCACCAGCGGACCGGAGGCGACGTTCTTGAAGCCCATCTTCTCGCCTTCCTCGGCGAACCAGGCGAAGGTGTCCGGATGCACGAAGCGCTGCACCGGCAGGTGGTTGCGCGAGGGCTGCAGGTACTGGCCGAGGGTCAGCATGTCGATGTCGTGCTCGCGCATACGCTGCATGACCTCGATGACTTCCTCGTCGGTTTCGCCCAGGCCGAGCATCAGGCCGGATTTGGTCGGCACGTGGGGAACCATTTGCTTGAACTTCTGCAGCAGGTCCAGCGACCACTCGAAGTCCGAGCCCGGACGGGAGGACTTGTACAGGCGCGGCACGGTTTCCAGGTTGTGGTTGAACACATCCGGCGGCTCCTGGGCGGTGATTTCCAGGGCGATGTCCATGCGCCCGCGGTAGTCCGGAACCAGGGTTTCCAGCTGGATGCCGGGGGACAGCTGGCGGATTTCCCGCAGGCAGTCGGCGAAGTGCTGGGCGCCGCCGTCGCGCAGGTCGTCGCGGTCCACCGAGGTGATCACCACGTACTTCAGGCGCAGGTCGGCGATGGCGATGGCGAGGTTCTTCGGCTCATCGACGTCCAGCGGCTTCGGCCGGCCGTGGCCGACGTCGCAGAACGGGCAGCGACGGGTGCAGATGTCGCCCATGATCATGAAGGTGGCGGTGCCGCCGGAGAAGCATTCGCCGAGGTTCGGGCAGGAGGCTTCCTCGCAGACGCTGTGCAGCTTGTGCTTGCGCAGCAGTTGCTTGATGCGGTCGACCTCGGGGGAAACCGGGATGCGCACGCGAATCCAGTCGGGCTTCTTCGGCAGTTCGTCGGTGGGGATGATCTTCACCGGAATGCGCGCGACCTTTTCCGCGCCACGCAGCTTGACGCCGACTTCCACCTTGCCCGGCTTGGCGGCCGGGGCGGCCTGACCTGGGTTATCCACAACAGTGCTCATCTAGGTTAGATCCCGCCCGTTAGGGTCTTCTGTGCTGCGTAGCCAAGGCGCTGGACGAGTTCGCCACGCAGGCGCTCGCGCACATCGGCCAATGCGATGGGGCCCGCCAGCTGGCTCAGCTGGGTCATGGCCATGCCTGCGTAACCGCAGGGATTGATGCGTCGAAAGGGTTCCAGGTCCATGTCCACGTTCAGTGCCAGGCCGTGGAAGGAACGGCCGTTGCGAATGCGCAGGCCGAGGGATGCGATCTTCGCGCCGTCGACATAGACGCCCGGAGCATCGGGTTTGGACACGGCTTGCACGCCATAACTGTCCAGCAGGCCGATGAGGCTTTGTTCGATGCGCGAGACCAGGTCGCGCACGCCGATACCGGAACGGCGCACGTCGAGCAGCAGGTAGGCCACCAGTTGGCCGGGGCCGTGATAGGTCACCTGGCCGCCACGGTCGACCTGGACCACCGGGATGTCGCCGGGGAACAGCACGTGCTCGGCCTTGCCGGCCTGGCCCTGGGTGAACACGCGCTCGTGCTCCAGCAGCCAGACTTCATCCGGGGTTTCAGCACCACGCTCGGCGGTGAAGCGCTGCATGGCGTGCCAGGTCGGCTCGTAAGGGAGGATCCCCAGCTCACGAAAGCCCAGCGTTTCGCCCATCAGAGCACCATGTGGACGCGGCCGGTGGCGCGCAGGTCTTTATGGATGTTCTGCAGTTGGTCGACACTGGTGGCGGTGATCAGCAGCTGCACGGACAGGAAGCGGCCGTTGCGGCTGTCACGGGAGACCAGGGTAGTGACGTCGAGGTCGGGCGCGTGGCGCTGGATGATCTCGACGACCAGATCGGAGAAGCCTTCGCCAGCATCGCCAATGACCTTGATCGGATAGCGTTCACAGGGGAACTCGATCTTCGGCGCGGGCTGTTCGGTCGTGTCGACAGTATCAGGGGTATCAGTCATGGCACTCGCGGGCGGGTAGCCCGCCTCCGCATGAGCGCCCAGGATGGAGGCGCTCCGGGTGGATCGGACGACGGCTGCCGGGCCACGGGGGGACCGCGCAGTCGCAGGCGGGCATTTTACCCGAGTTTGCGACTGCGCGTGAGGATCAATCCCGGCTTTGTATACAAAAGTGCAAGGCCGGGACGGGCGGTCAGTTGAACAGGCCGTAGAAGAACAGGCGCAGGCTGTCCCACATGCGGCGGAAGAAGCCACCTTCCTCGACGGCGTTCAGGGCTACCAGGTCGGAGGTACGGACGACCTTGTCACCCAGTTTGACTTCGACCTTGCCGATCACCTGACCCTGCTGGATCGGAGCCATCAGGCTCGGCTCGACGACCATGTTGGCCTGCAGCTGCTTGAGCTGGCCGCGCGGTACGGTCATGGTCAGGTCTTCGGCCAGGCCGGCTTTGACTTCGTGCTCGGAGCCCTTCCAGACCATGGCCTTGGTCAGTTCGGCGCCCTTCTTGTAGAAGGTCTGCGATTCGAAGAAGCGGAAGCCGTAGGTCAGCAGCTTCTGGGTCTCGGCGGCGCGGGCCTGCTCGCTGTTGGTACCGAACACCACGGCGATCATGCGCTGGCCGTCACGCACGGCGGAGGCCACCAGGCAGTAGCCGGCCTCGTCGGTGTGGCCGGTCTTCAGGCCGTCGACGGTCTTGTCGCGCCACAGCAGCAGGTTGCGGTTGGGCTGCTTGATGTTGTTCCAGAGGAACTCTTTCTGCGCGTAGATGGCGTAGTGGGTCGGCTCGCCATAGATGATGGCGCGGGCCAGGATCGCCATGTCCTTGGCGGAGGAGTAGTGCTCCGGGTTGGGCAGGCCGGTGGCGTCCATGAAGTGGGAATTGGTCATGCCCAGCTTCTGCGCGGTGGTGTTCATCATGTCGGCGAAGGCGTCTTCGCTGCCGGCGATGTGCTCGGCCAGGGCGACGGAGGCGTCGTTGCCCGACTGGATGATGATGCCGTGCAGCAGGTCGCTCACCGAGACCTGGGAGCCGACCTTGATGAACATGCGCGAACCACCGGTGCGCCAGGCATGTTCACTGACGGTGACCTGGTCGTTTTCACCGATGCGGCCGCCTTCGATTTCCTTGGTAGCGATGTAGGCGGTCATCAGCTTGGTCAGGCTGGCCGGAGGCAGGCGTTCGTCGCCGGCATTCTCGACGAGGATCTGGCCGCTGGCGCCGTCCATCAGGACCCAGGCTTTGGCCGCCAGTTGCGGCGCGGCGGGAACGACTTCAGCGGCCCAGCTGGCCACGGGGGCGCTGAGCAGCACAAGCAATGACAGACGTTTGGCGATGTTGAAGATGTTCATCCGTTTCTCTGGGGTTCACTAATGGTCAAACAATCCCCTTGGGGGGAACTCGTTGCCGCGGCCTCTGCGTGCCGCTGCGGCGCGTGCGGTGGAATCTCAGTCCAGGTGCACGAGCTTGGGTTGGCCAAGGTTGGCCACACGGATGCTGTCCTGCATCCGGCTTGCTTCATCCTGCGTGTTGATCGGTCCCAGGCGCACTCGGTACAAGGTCTGCTGGTTGACCACGACCGAGCTGATAAAGGATTTCGCCCCCGTCAGGCTGCCGACCTTCTCCTTGAGAAGCTCCGCAGCGTCCGGGTTGGCGAAGGCACCCACCTGGAGATACAGGCCATCGGCTGGTAATGAAGCGTTTTTTTTTGAGTCGATCTGAACCGGCGCCAAGGGCGCTGCGTGCTGCGCGGGCGGCGGGGTGTAGGTTTCGATCGGTTGCGCCATGGCCACGGCCTGGGGCTGCGCAGCGGACGGCTGCGGCGTTGCCATCTTCGGCAGTGCCATGATCATCGGCTGCGATTTGCCCTGGGAGGCCCACCAGCGATCCGGATCGATACCCTCGACCTTGACCCGCGCGGTGCCAGTTTCGGCGTAACCAAGTTTCTTCGCCGCGGCGAAGGACAGGTCGATCACCCGATCGGAATAGAACGGGCCACGGTCGTTGACCCGGACGATCACGCTCTTGCCATTGTCCAGGTTGGTCACGCGGACGTAGCTGGGCAGCGGCAGGGTCTTGTGCGCAGCGGTCATGCCGTAGAGGTCGTACTGCTCGCCGTTGGCGGTGGCCTGGCCGTGGAACTTGGTGCCGTACCAGGACGCCGTACCCACGACGTTATAGGTGCGCGCGTCGTTCATCGGGTAGTAGGTCTTGCCCAGCACGGTGTAGGGGTTGTTCTTCACCGGGCCGTTATGCCGCATCGGCACCGCGTCGGGGATACGCGAGACGTCGACATCCCACCAGGGCGCGCCGTCGCGGTGCGGGCGGTTGTAGTCGTAGGGGCCGGAAATGCCGCTGCTGGCCACCGGCTGCTGCTGGGGCGCACGGTTACCGGTACAACTGGCGAGGAACATGGTGCTCAGGCCAACGCAGGCGGCCAGCGACCAGAGGCCGGGACTTGCGATTCGCTTGCTCAATGGACACCTCGCGCCTTGGCGATCTCGCCAGCCAGCTGATGGACCGCCATGGCGTACATGGCGCTGCGGTTGTATCGGGTGATCACATAGAAGTTCGGCAGGCCGACCCAGTACTCGGTGCCCTGGTCGCCTTCCAGGCGCATGGCGGTGACCATCAGGTCGTCGCGCAGCACGTCATGGGTGCGCCAGCCCTGAGAGCGTAGCTGACCGAGGTTCAGCTGCGGGTCCAGGCCCTGGGTGAGCGCGTCCTCGGCAGTGGAGGTGCCGATTTCCGCCTGCGACACCACCGGTTCGCCGGTGTGCCAGCCGTGCTGCTTGAAGTAGTTGGCGACGCTGCCGATGGCATCGGTCGGGTCGCTCCAGATATTGATGTGGCCGTCGCCGTCGAAGTCCACGGCGTAGGCGCGGAAGCTGCTCGGCATGAACTGCGGCAGGCCCATGGCGCCGGCGTAGGAGCCGGTCAGGCTGAGCGGGTCGACCTGCTGTTCGCGGGCCAGCAACAGGAACTGCTTGAGCTCCTTGCGGAAGAAGTCGGCGCGCGGCGGGTAGTCGAAGCCCAGGGTGGACAGCGCGTCCATCACCTTGAAGTTGCCGGTGTTGCGGCCGAAGAAGGTTTCGACACCGATGATGGCGACGATGTACTGGGCCGGCACGCCGTATTCCTTCTCGGCGCGGGCCAGGGCCTCGGCGTTCTGGTTCCAGAAGTCCACGCCGCGGTTGATGCGCGCGTCGGTGACGAAGATCGGACGGTATTCCTTCCAGGTCTTGACCCGTTCGGCGGGGCGGGAGATGGCGTCGAGGATGGACTGCTTGCGCTCCACGTCATGGAAGAGACCCATGAGCTGTTCGCCGGCGAAGCCGTACTCACGGGTCATTTCGCTGACGAACTCGGCAACCTGGGGCGAACCATCGTAATCGCCCGCGGCAGCGGCACCGGACATGCCGATCGCCCCCGCGAGTCCGACCCAATGCACTCCCCTGGAAGCCCAGGCGCGCAATACTTGCATCCCTTTCTTCACTCTTGTCATCAAACCTGGGCGATCCACTTGCGATGGGTATGGATCGACATCAAAACCCCGAACCCTGACATCAGGGTCACCAGCGAAGTTCCGCCATAACTAATGAAAGGCAGCGGCACCCCCACCACTGGCAACAGCCCGCTGACCATACCAATGTTGACGAACACATACACGAAGAAGGTCATGGTGATGCTGCCGGCGAGCAACTTGCCGAACAGCGTCTGCGCCTGGGCGGTGATCCACAGCCCCCGGTAGATCACCAGCAGGTACAGCACCAGCAGGAGGCACACTCCGACCAGGCCGAACTCTTCGCCGAGCACGGCAATGATAAAGTCCGTGTGGCTTTCGGGCAAAAAATCCAGATGGGACTGTGTACCCAGCAGCCAGCCCTTGCCGAACACGCCGCCCGAGCCGATGGCCGCTTTCGACTGGATGATGTTCCAGCCGGTGCCCAGCGGGTCGCTCTCCGGGTCGAGGAAGGTCAGCACGCGCTGCTTCTGGTAGTCGTGCATGACGAAGTACCACATGGCCACCGCCACCGGCACCGCCGCCGACACGGCCGTGATGATCCAGCGCCAGCGCAGGCCGCCGACGAACAGCACGAAGGCGCCGGAGGCCAGCACCAGCATGGCGGTGCCCAGGTCAGGCTGCTTGAGGATCAGCACGAAGGGCACCACGATCAGTGCCAGGCCGATCAGGCTGTGCTTGAAGCCCGGCGGCAGCGAGCGCTTAGACAGGTACCAGGCGATGGTCATGGGCATCAGCAGCTTCATGAACTCCGCCGGCTGGAAGCGGATGACGCCGGGGATGTTGATCCAGCGGGTCGCGCCCATGGCGTTGTGGCCCATCACGTCCACCACCACCAGCAATGCCACGCCGATCAGGTAGCCCAGCGGCACCCAGCGCGCCAGGAAGCGCGGCTCGATCTGCGCCAGGACGAACATCGCGCCCAGGCCCAGGCCGAAGGACGAAGCCTGCTTGATCAGCAGGTCCCAGCTCTTGCCGCTGGCCGAATAGAGGACGAACAGGCCGACGGAGACCAGGGTCACCAGCAGCAGGAGCAGCAGGCCGTCGATGTGCAGACGCTGCAGCAGGCTGGAGCGCCGCTTCATCACGTCTTCGTTGGACAGCGTGCGGTCGAAATTGCCGTTCTTGGTCATGGCTTGGCTGCCTCCGCCGTGGCCTGAGGCTGGTATTCAGGTTTGAGCTTGCCGTTTTCGTCGAGCAGCCAGGCATCCATGACCTGCTTGAGCACGGGCGCGGCAACGCCGGAGCCGGACTCGCCGTTCTCCACCATCACGGCCACCGCGATCTGCGGGTTGTCCGCCGGCGCGAACCCCACGAACAGGGCGTGGTCGCGATGCCGTTCGAGGAGCTTGGAGCGGTCGTACTTCTCGCCCTGCTTGATCGCCACCACCTGCGCCGTACCGGACTTGCCGGCGATGCGGTAGACGGCGGTGGCGCCGACCTTGTGCGCGGTGCCGCGGGCGCCGTGGACCACCTGCTGCATGCCGTTGTCGACCAGACTCCAGTTGTTCGGGTCCTTGAGCAGGATGTTGGGCATCGGCTCGGGGTCCACCGGCGGCTGGCCGTCGATGGTCTTGGCCAGATGCGGACGGATCCACTTGCCCTTGTTGGCGATCAGCGATGTCATCTGCGCCAGCTGCAGCGGCGTGGCCTGCATGTAGCCCTGGCCGATCCCCAGGATCAGCGTCTCGCCGGGGAACCAGGCCTGGCGGCGCAGCGCGCGCTTCCACTGACGCGAGGGCATCAGGCCTTCAGCCTCGCCGTACATGTCCAGGGCGACGCGCTGGCCGAAGCCGAACTCGCTCATGTAGTCGTGCAGGCGGTCGATGCCGAGCTTGTGGGCCAGGTCGTAGAAGTAGGTGTCGTTGGACCGCATGATCGCGGTTTCCAGGTTCACCCAGCCGTCGCCGGTGCGGTTCCAGTTGCGGTACTTGTGGTCGTAGTTCGGCAACTGGTAGTAGCCGGGGTCGAACACGCGGGTGGCGGGCGTCACCACGCCGGCGTCGAGGCCGGCGATGGCCACCGCCGGTTTCACCGTCGAGCCCGGCGGATACAGGCCACGCAGCACGCGGTTGTAGAGCGGACGATCCTCGGAGTCGCGCAGGGCCGAGTAGTCCTTGAAGCTGATGCCGGTGACGAACAGGTTGGGGTCGTAGCTCGGCTGGCTGACCATCGCCAGCACCTCGCCGGTGGACGGCTGGATCGCCACGATGGCGCCACGGCGGCCGGCCAGGGCCTCCTCGGCCTTGGCCTGAAGCTTGCTGTCGATGCTCAGTACGATGTCGCGGCCGGACACCGGCTCGGTGCGCTTGAGCACGCGCAGCACGCGGCCACGGGCGTTGGTCTCGACTTCCTCGTAACCCACGGTGCCGTGCAGTTCGTTCTCGTAGAACTTCTCCACGCCGGTCTTGCCGATATGGTGGGTACCGGAATATGCCACCGGGTCGAGCTTCTTCAGTTCCGCCTCGTTGATCCGCCCGACGTAGCCGACCGAGTGGGCGAAGTGTTCGCCCAGCGGGTAATGGCGGACGAACTGCGCGGTAACGTCGACACCGGGCAGGCGGTACTGGTTCACCGCGATGCGGGCGATCTGCTCTTCGGAGAGCTCGAACATGATCGGCACCGGCTCGAACGGCCGGCGACCCTGCTTCATGCGCTTCTCGAAGATGGCCTGGTCTTCCTCGGTCAGACCGAGGATGTCCACCAGCGCCTTGAGCGTTTCCTGCAGGTTCTCGGTGCGCTCGCGGGTGATGGTCAGGCTGAAGCTGGGGCGGTTGTCGGCGATGATCACGCCGTTGCGGTCGAAGATCAGGCCACGGTTCGGCGGAATCGGCTGGACGTGGACGCGGTTGTTTTCCGACAGCGTCGAGTGGTAGTCGTACTGCGTCACCTGCAGGTGATACATGCGCGCCACCAGCACCAGGGCGAGCAGGAAGATCGCCACCCCGCCGACGATGACGCGGGCGCGGACCAGGCGGGCGTCCTTCTCGTGGTCCTTGAGCTGTATCGGCTGCGGCATCGAAAACGGCTACGACTACTTGTGGTAGGGGTGCCCGGACAGAACCGTCCAGGCGCGGTAGATCTGTTCGCCGACCAGGATACGCACCAGCGGGTGCGGCAGGGTCAGCGGCGACAGCGACCAGCGTTGTTCGCTGCGCGCGCAGACCTCCGGCGCCAGGCCTTCCGGCCCGCCGACCATGAGGTTGACGGTGCGCGCGTCCAGGCGCCAGCGGTCGAGCTCCTGCGCCAGCTGGGGGGTGCTCCAGGGCTTGCCTTCGACTTCGAGGGTGACGATCCGTTCCCCGGGCTGGACCTTGCTCAGCATGGCCTCGCCTTCCTGGCGGATCAGCCGCGCCACGTCGGCATTCTTGCCGCGCGTGTTCAACGGGATTTCCACCAGCTCCAGGGACAGCTCCGAGGGCAGGCGCTTGACGTACTCGGCCCAGCCCTCTTCCACCCAGCGCGGCATGCGCGAGCCCACCGCGATCAGACGCAGACGCACGGCGGACTTACTCGGCGCTGTGGTGAGCGCGGCTCTGCTCGGCGCCCTGCCACAGGCGCTCCAGGTCGTAGAACTGGCGGGTGGCCGGCTGCATGACATGGACCACGACGTTGGCGAGGTCGATCAGGACCCACTCGCCGCCTTCCTGGCCTTCGCTGCCGATGGGCTTGACGCCCTGCTCCTTGACCTTCTCCAGCACGTTGTCGGCCAGCGACTTGACCTGACGGCCGGAGCTGCCGGTGGCGATGACCATGACGTCGGTGATGCTGGTCTTCTCGCGCACGTCGATGACGGTGATGTCTTGCGCCTTGAGATCTTCCAGGGCGGCGATGGTCAGTTCGACCAGTTGTTCGGTTTGCATTGAATGACTCTCTAACTTGATCAGTGAGGGGCCTGGTACAGGCCGTGTGCCTCGATATAGTTCAACACCGCGTCCGGCACCAGGAAGCGCGCGGAGCGCCCCTGCGACAGGAGTAGGCGAATCTGGGTGGCGGAAACCGCCAGCGGCGTCTGCCAGACGAAGGTGATCTGCCCGGCCGGGCCAGCCATCGCCTTCGGGTCGGCAACACTGCGCGCCGCCAGCAGGTCGCGCAGGTCTTCCGGCGGCTCGCTGTCGGCATCCGGGCGCTGCAGCACGACGACATGGCAGTGCTCCAGCAACTCTTCCCAGCGATGCCAGGTCGGCAGGCCGCAGAATGCGTCCCAGCCGACCAGCAGGAACAACTGGTCCTGCTCATCCAGCTCCCCACGCAGCGACTCCAGGGTGTCGATGGTGTAGGAGGGTTTGTCACGTTTGAGCTCGCGGTCGTCCACCACCAGCGGCGCCACGTCGGCCACCGCCAGTTCGACCATCGCCAGCCGCTGTTCCGCGGACACCTGCGGGTTGCCACGGTGCGGCGGACGGGCGTTGGGCATCAGGCGCAGTTCGTCGAATGCGAACTGCTCGACCATCTCCACCGCGCTGCGCAGGTGGCCGATGTGCACCGGATCGAAGGTGCCGCCAAACAGGCCGATCCGCCGGGGACGCGCCTTCTTCATCAGGTGCGCACGTGCCCGTCGCCGAACACCACGTACTTCTCGCTGGTCAGGCCTTCCAGGCCGACCGGGCCGCGGGCGTGCAGCTTGTCGGTGGAGATGCCGATCTCAGCGCCCAGGCCGTACTCGAAACCATCGGCGAAGCGGGTCGAAGCGTTCACCATGACCGAGGCCGAATCCACTTCGGTCAGGAAGCGGCGGGCGTCGGTGAAGTTCTCGGTGATGATCGCGTCGGTGTGCTGCGAGCCGTAGGTGTTGATGTGCTCGATGGCCGCGGCGAGGCTGTCGACGATACGAATCGACAGGATCGGCGCGTTGTACTCGGTGCGCCAGTCTTCCTCGGTGGCTTCCAGCACGTCGGCGCCCAGCAGCGCGCGGGTGGCGGCGTCGCCGCGCAGTTCCACGCCCTTGTCGCGGTAGATGGCGGCCAGCGGCGGCAGCACGCGGTCGGCGATGCCGGTGTGCACCAGCAGCGTCTCCATGGTGTTGCACGGCGCGTAGCGCTGGGTCTTGGCGTTGTCGGCGACGCGAATGGCCTTGTCCAGGTCGGCGGCGACGTCGATGTAGACGTGGCAGATGCCGTCCAGGTGCTTGATCACCGGCACCTTGGCGTCACGGCTGATGCGCTCGATCAGGCTCTTGCCGCCACGCGGAACGATGACGTCCACATACTCGGGCATGGTGATCAGCGCGCCGACGGCGGCGCGGTCGGTGGTTTCCACTACCTGCACGGCACTCGCCGGCAGGCCGGCAGCGGCCAGGCCGGTCTGGATGCACGCAGCGATGGCCTGGTTGGAATGGATCGCCTCGGAACCACCGCGCAGGATGGTCGCATTGCCCGACTTCAGGCACAGGCTGGCGGCGTCGATGGTCACGTTGGGACGGGATTCGTAGATGATCCCGACCACGCCCAGCGGCACGCGCATCTTGCCGATCTGGATGCCGGACGGCACGTAGCGCATGTCGCGGATCTCGCCGATGGGGTCCGGCAGCGTGGCGACCTGACGCAGGCCTTCGATCATGTCGTCGATGCGCGCCGGAGTCAGGGCCAGACGGTCGAGCATGGCTGGCTCCAGGCCATTGGCGCGGCCGTTGGCCAGGTCCTTTTCGTTGGCTTCGGTCAGCTGGGCGCGGGCGGCGTCCAGGGCATCGGCAGCGGCCAGCAGGGCTTGGTTCTTCTGCGCGGCCGTGGCGCGCGCGACAACGCGCGACGCTTCACGGGCGGCGCGGCCCAGGCGGCTCATATAGTCGAGAACGGACTCGGTCATGATCTAACGCGTCTGCGTGAGGGAAATGCGCGATTATAGCGGGAGCGCGCCCTTACCGGCCAGCCGCAGCAGCCGGCCGGTAAACAGGCCGTTTCGCGCCCGTCCGGGTAACGCCGCCCCTGCGCGCCATCAGGCGCCTGGCGGCGGAACGGTGACACCCGGGCCGCTCTCCTCGCGCATCGCCCCCCGAAGGTTGGGTAAACAAATTCGTATCCACTGTTTACTTTGCTCAGGGCCTGCAGTCGTTTCGCATCGGCCTCGCCTGAACGGCTGCAGGCCCTGGTGCGAAATGCCCCCGTGCCTCCATCACACGGCGCCAGGGAAGAACAACAAGAGGCGGCCCACCGCCGGAGAACTGCCATGCGCTACCGCACCGATTACAGCGCCCAGACGCTGACCGCCGCCCCGGCGGTGCTCGACCTGGACGGTTGGCAACTGCACTACCAGGCCTTCTCCTCGCGGGAAGACGATCCCCGCCCGCCCGTGCTGCTGCTGGGCGGCGCGTTCCAGAGCTTCCGTTCCTTCGCCAGCGAGGTCTCCGAACTGCTCGCCGGGCACTCGGTGATCCTGCTCGACCTGCCCAGCCAGGGCGGCAACCTGCAACTGGCGCCGCAGCTGAGCCTGGAAGATCTGGCCGACCTGATCGCCGCCTTCGCCGAAACCCTGCAACTGCCGCCGCTGATGCCCATCGGCCTGTCCTACGGCTCGGCGCTGGCGGCGCTGTTCGCCGCGCGCCATCCCCGGCGCTGCGCGCGCCTGCTGCTGGCCGGCATCACCGCCTTCGGCCGCCCCGGCGCCCGCGCGCTGCTGGAGGAAGCCCTGGCGCGCCTGGAGCTGGGCGAGCAGGAACCCTTCGCCCACGGCGTGCTGACCGGCCTGATCAACCCGCTGCGCCTGGCCGATACCGGCGTTTCCCCGGTGTTCCGCAAGGCCCTGCTACGCCAGTTGCAGCGCCTGACCCCGGCGGAAATCGAGCGCTACCGGCAGAACAGCCAGCGCCTGCTGGCGTTCGGCGGCTTCGATCGCCACCCGCAGTGCCCGACCCTGGTGCTGGCCGGCGAGTACGACCATTTCACCCAGCCGTGGGAGCACGCCGAGTTCGCCCATGCCTGTGCGGACGCGCAATTCGCGTTGATCCACAATGCCGACCACCTGGCCCAGTTCGAGCGCCGCGATGCCTGTGCGCGGCTGTATAACCCCTTCCTGCGCGGTGAGCCGCTGCCGCGCAGTGCGGCGGGTAGTACGCGCTTCCAGCGCCAGCAGCTGCTGCATCTGGAGCGCCGCTTCGAGCCGCGCCTGGCGCCGGCAGACACCCGCGCCGTGCTACGTAATGGCAGCGGTGGCGAATGGCGCTGTGAACTCGCGGAACTGGGGTATTTCGGCGGGCTGATCCATGTTGATCTGCCGGCCGATCGCCCCATGCGGGGCTGGAAGCTCGCCGCCGCCGGACTGCCGGAGCTGGACATCCTGCCGCTGCGTCGCACGGCCGACGGCCTGGCCTTCATCTTTGCCCATGGCGACCCGCAGGCCAGTGCGGCGCTGGCGGCGATGATCGTGCCGATGCAACAGGGAGCGTGTGCGGCTTGATGGTTCGTCGCTCGGGCTGCCCTCACCCCTACCCTCTCCCAGAGGGAGAGGGGGCCGTTCGGAGCGACCCGGGAACCCTGATGTTCCGCTTGCTGCCATGTCAGTCCCCTCTCCCTTGGGGAGAGGGTTAGGGTGAGGGGTTTTGGTCCACGTAGAACCCGCCCGTAACGCGCAAGCACTTGAGGAATCGATTAAACCCGCGCCTCGATCACCCGCACCAGACTCGGCATCCGTCCCTTCGGCAAGCCCAGCCCCGCGCCTTCCACCTGCGGATCGAGCACGCCCACCCGGCCAAAACCACAACCGATGAACGCCTGCTCGATCTCGTCAGCACTGCGGTAATGCAGCGGATAACCACCCCGCGTCAGCCGCCCGATCAGCCCCACGCCCCAGCGAATCTGTCGGTAACGCGGATGCTCGCGCAGGTCGGGATAGAGCTCGGTCAGGTAGGTCGCCTCCGGGAATACCCGCAGCGCCTCCGCCAGCCGTCGCCAGAAGCCCTCGATCACCGGCCGCTGAAAATAGTTCACCAGGCCCTCGGTGATCACCACCACCGGGCGCCCCGGATCGAGCCCGGCCAGCAAGGCTCCCAGGCTCTGCTCCCCCTGTTCGGCGAGGATATCCACAGGGCGGACGCGGTGCTGGCCGTCCAGCCAGCCCTGCTCCTCCAGCAGCGCCGACTTGCGCGCGGCCATGGGCGGCAGGTCGGCCTCAAGGTAGGTGAGCTGTGGATAACGCTGGCGGAAGCGCCGACCACGGGGCGACAACCCGCAGGCGATCTCCACCACCTGGGTGACCCCGCGCTGCTCGATGGCCTGGGTCAGCCGCGCATCGATCAGCAGGTGACGTTGCAGCAGGAAGTCTTCGATGTTCAGCCCGAAACCGATGCGCGCGCCCCAGTTGATCGGCGCCACGCAGCCGTGCACCCAGCGGCCGAAGGTCGTGGCGAAGGCCGGATCGGCCAGTTGGTGACGGAACCAGACGTAGCCGGTGTAGTGCGCGCTGGGGGTGATGTGGGCACTGTCGGCCCGGACGCGTTCAGTCATGGTTAAGATTCTTGTTGTTATCATTCCCCAGCCTAAGACCGGCTCTCCTGGCCCGACAATCCGATGCCCGACGAACCCAACCTAAGTTTGCCCTGGCCCGACGCCAATCCCCTGCCGGATACCTTCTTCAACCGCGACGCGCTCACCGTCGCCCGCGAACTGCTGGGCAAGGTGATCCGCCACCGGGTCGGCGAGCTCTGGCTGTCCGCGCGGATCATCGAGACCGAGGCCTATTACCTCGCGGAAAAAGGCAGCCACGCCTCCCTCGGCTACACCGAGAAGCGCAAGGCACTGTTCCTCGACGGCGGGCACATCTACATGTACTACGCGCGCGGCGGCGACTCGTTGAACTTCAGCGCCGGCGGCGCCGGCAACGCGGTGCTGATCAAGTCCGGGCATCCGTGGATGGACCGCATCTCCGGCGATGACGCCCTGGCCCGCATGCGCCAACTCAACCCGGCCACCGACGGCAGCGAGCGCCCGATCGGCAAGCTCTGCGCCGGCCAGACCCTGCTCTGCCGCGCCATGGGCCTGAAGGTCCCGGACTGGGACGCCCGACGCTTCGACCCGCAGCGGCTGTTCGTCGACGACCTCGGCGAGCATCCCGCGCAAGTCATCCAGGCCGCGCGCCTGGGCATTCCCCATGGACGCGACGAACACCTGCAATACCGTTTCGTCGATGCCGCCTTCGCCCCCTTCTGCACGCGCAACCCGCTGCGCCGCGGGCAGGTCGAAGGACGCGACTACCACCTGCTCGGAACCCAGGACGAATCCCACCGATGATCGACCTTGCCGCCTTCAACACCTGGATGGCCACCCACCCGCAATGGCTCGCCGGGGTCCTGTTCCTCGTCGCCTTCCTCGAATGCGCCGCGATCATTGGCATCATCCTGCCCGGCGTGGTGATGCTCTTCGCCATCGCCGTGCTGGCCGGCAGCGGCATCCTCGGCCTGGGCGAGACCCTGGCGCTGGCGTTCTTCGGCGGCCTGCTGGGCGATGTCTCGTCCTACTGGATCGGCCGCCACTTCCACCAGGACATCCGCCGCCTGCCGGTGCTGCGCCATCACCCGGAATGGCTGGCCGGTGCCGAAGGCTTCTTCGCCCGCTACGGCGTCGCCAGCCTGCTGGTGGGCCGCTTCATCGGTGCCCTGCGGCCGTTCCTGCCGATGATCGCCGGGATGCTCGATATGCCCTTCGGCCGCTTCCTCGCCGTCTCGGTGGTGGCCGCGGCCGGCTGGTCCATCGCCTACCTGGTGCCCGGCTGGGCCACCGGCGCGGCCATGCGCCTGCCGCTGCCGGAAGGCTTCTGGGCGGAGGCCGGGGTGGTCGCCGCCTGCATCGCCACCGTCTTCGCCCTGATCCTCCACGCCGAACTGCGCAGGGAGCGCAACGCGCCGCTGATCGGCGCCCTCGGCTGCTTCGCCCTGCTGATCGCCATGCTGATCGGCTGGCCGTACCTGGACGCCCTCGACAAGGGACTGATGACACTGGTGCAGGAGCATCGCCAAGCCTGGCTGGACGAGGTGATGGTGGCCGTCACCCGGGTCGGCGACTTCCGCACCCAGTTCATCGCCGGCGCCCTGCTCGCCCTCCTCCTCGCCCTGCTGCGCCTGTGGCGCCATGCGATCTTCGCCGCCGCCACCCTGATCGGCACGGCGCTGCTGAACGGCACCCTCAAGCACCTCTTCAGCCGCGCCCGCCCCGAGGTGATCGCCGACCCGCTCTCCGCCTTCAGCATGCCCAGCGGCCACGCCTCGGCGTCCTTCGCCTTCTTCCTGGTACTCGGCGTGCTGGCCAGCCGCGAGAAAAGCCCCCGCGTGCGCCTGACCTGGATGTTGCTGGCGGTCATCCCGGCAGCGTTCATCTCCATCTCGCGGGTCTACCTGGGCGCCCATTGGCCCAGCGACATCATCGCCGGCGCCCTGCTCGGCGCCTCGGTGTGCGCCGCGTGCCTGTGGCTGAGCCAGCGGCGCCTGGAGCTGCCGGCCCTGGCGCCGCGCATCTGGTGGAGCCTGCTGCCGGCGGCCATGGTGCTGCTGGCAGTGGCCAGCGCCTGGGGACTGTCAGCGGCTATCCACCGCTACGCGCCGCTCTGACGCCTACGCCCAGGGGCACCCACGCATCAGTTCCGCGCAGCGCAGCTGGACGAACTCCCGCAGTTGGGTCACCGCCCGGCTGAGCTGGGCGCGGTGGGTGCAGAACAGGTTCATCGGCGTGGCCTCGCCCAGGTAGTCCGCCAGCGCCACTTCCAGCCGGCCGGCGCGCACGTCGGCCGCCACGTCCAGCCAGGACTTGTACACCAGCCCCTGCCCCGCCACGGCCCAGCGCCGCACCACGTCGGCGTCGTCGCAAAGACGGTCGCCGCGCACCGTCACCTCGTGCTGCCTGCGGCTGTCGCTGAAGCGCCAGCGCTCGTGGGCGCGCCCTCCCAGCATGTAGAGCAGGCAATTGTGCTTTTGCAGTTCGTCCGGGTGGGTCGGCTTGCCGTGGCGGGCGAAGTACTCCGGCGCACCGCAGAGCACCCGGCGGTTGTCCGGGGCCAACGGCAGCGCCACCAGATTCGAGTCGCCCGGCAGCCCAAGGCGGAAGGCCACGTCCACCGGCTGGCGGTAGAGATCGGCCTGGCGGTCGCTGATCAGCAGGCGCAGGCTCATCCGCGGGTGCAACGCCTGGAACTCGTCGAGCCAGGGCAGCAGCACGTTGCGGCCGAAGTCCGACGGCGCGGAAACCTGGAAGTTGCCGGCGATTTCGCTCTTGCCGCCGGCCAGCAGTTGGCGTCCGTCGTCCAGGCTCTGCAACGCGGCGCGGGCGTGGGCCAGGTACAGCTCGCCCTCGGCGGTCAGGCGCAGGCTGCGGGTGGAGCGGGCGAACAGGCGCACGTCCAGCTCGCTTTCCAGGCGCTTGAGCGCCGCGCTGGCCACCGCCGGCGACAATTCCAGCTCGCGGGCGGCGGCGGAGAGGCTGCCGCGCTCGGCGGTGCGGACGAAGATCTGCAAGTCGTCGAAACGCAGCATTTTCAAAATTCCTTTGAAAGAGCCTCTCTACTTACGCGGTTTTTCTTGCCGGCGAAAGAGAGCAGCATGCCCTCACCTTCCCCGCCCCACTGGAGAAACCCGGATGAGCCTGACCCTGATCGCCATCATTCGCGCCAAGCCCGGCCGCGCCGACAGCCTGCAACAGCGCCTGCACGCCATGCTCGCGCCATCCCGCGCCGAAGCTGGCTGCCTGCAGTACGACCTGCACCGCGACATCAAGGACGCCGACCTGATCTACATGATCGAGCAATGGCGCGATGACGAAGCCCTGGCCGAACACGAGGCCAGCCCGCACTTCCAGGCCTTCGTGAAGGCCGTCGAACCTGACCTTGCGGAACTCGATATCCGCCTGATGAACCGTATCGATTGAAGGACTGCCCCATGAAAGCCATCGGCTACACCCAGAGCCTGCCCAGCAGCGACCCGAACGCCCTGCTCGACATCGAATTGCCGGAACCGACGCCCGGCCCGCGCGACCTGCTGGTGGACGTGCGCGCCATCTCCGTCAACCCGGTGGACACCAAGGTGCGCCAGCGCGCCCAGCCCGCCGAAGGCCAGTACAAGGTGCTCGGTTGGGACGCCGCCGGTGTGGTCCGCGCGGTGGGCAGCGAAGTCAGCCTGTTCAAGCCGGGCGACAAGGTCTGGTACGCCGGCGACCTGACCCGCCCCGGCAGCAACGCCGAGCTGCAGCTGGTGGACGAGCGCATCGTCGGCCCGATGCCGCAGAGCCTGGACTTCGCCCATGCCGCCGCCCTGCCGCTGACCACCATCACCGCCTGGGAACTGCTGTTCGACCGCCTGCAGGTGGCCGAGGGCAACGCCAGCGCCGGGCAGGGCCTGCTGATCGTCGGCGCCGCCGGCGGCGTCGGTTCGATCCTTACCCAACTGGCGCGCCAGCTCACCGGCATGACCGTGATCGGCACCGCCTCGCGCCCGGAAACCCAGGAGTGGGTACGCAACCTCGGTGCGCACCATGTGATCGATCACCGCAAACCGCTGAGCGAGGAACTCAAGCGCATCGGGGTCGGCGAAGTCACCCACGTCGCGAGCCTCAACCAGACCGAGCAGCACCTGGCCGAGATCGTTGCCAGCCTGCGCCCGCAGGGCCGCCTGGCGCTGATCGACGACCCGGAGAAGCTGGATGTGCGCCTGCTCAAGCAGAAGAGCCTGTCGCTGCATTGGGAGTTCATGTACACCCGCTCGATGTTCCAGACCGACGACATGATCGAGCAGCACAAGCTGCTGCAGCGCGTGGCCGGGCTGATCGACAGCGGCGTGCTGAAGACCACCCTGGGCGAGCACTTCGGCCGGATCGACGCGGCCAACCTGCGCCGCGCCCATGCGCTGCTGGAGAGCAACACGGCCAAGGGCAAGATCGTGCTGGAGGGGTTCTAAGCCAGGTGCGCCCATCGGCTTTGTTCGCGAGCACGCTCGCTCCTACGAAGAGCGCACCGGCGCAGACCTGTAGGAGCGAGCTTGCTCGCGAACCGGCCCGGTTCAGTCCGCGACCTTGGCCCCCGCCAGCAACCGGCAGAGCTTCTCGGTGGCATCGAGCATGGCGTAGCTCGGCCGCTCCAGGTTCTTGTCGGGGATCGGCCAGAGCTGGCCCAGGCGGGTGGCGGTCAGTTGCGGCATCTGCGTCCAGGATTGCAGTTCGGCATGGCTGCCGCCCAGGATCACCTCCGGATCGCGCGCCAGCACGGCCTCCTGGCTGACCTGCGGCGCCGGCAGGCTGAGGTCGGCGAACAGGTTGCGGCCGCCGCACACGCCCAGCGCATCGCTGATGATCTGGTTACCGCCCAGCGTGTACAGCGGACGGTTCCAGACCTGATAGAACACCTTCAGCGGCCGCTCCCGCCGGTACTGGCTACGCAGCGCCTGCAAGCGCTCCTCGAACTGCCGCGCCAGGGCCTGCCCCTGCTCCTGCCGCCCCAGGCGCTCGCCCAGATCGCGCAATTGCCGCGCGACATCGTCCAGGCGATGGGGATCGGCGAGATAGACGGGAATACCGAAGGATTTCAGCTGGGCCAGTTGCGCGTCCGGCACCGCGCCCGGCCAGACCAGCAAGAGGTCGGGGCGCAGGGCCAGCACCTGCTCCAGGTTCACCTGGCCGTAGCGCCCCACCGAAGCCAGGCCATCCAGTCCCGGCGGACGCGGCCCGCCGTCGAGCACGCCAACCAGCCGGTCGGCCGCGCCCAGTTCGAGCACCATGTCGGTCAGGGAAGGCGCCAGGCTGACCACCCGCTCCGCGGCCGCCAACGGCAAGGCCAGCAGCAGCGTGAGCAGGCAGAGAATGCGGCGCATCAGACGAGCTGGCGGGGAATACGGTACAGCCAGAGGATGACCAGGCTGGCCAGCCCCAACAGCAGGACGGCCACGCCGCTCAGATTGACCAGCACCGCCAGGGCGCCAATCCAGGCCGGCAGGCTGCCGACCAGTACACCACGGCGTTGCGCGGCGCCCAGCGCCTGCCAGGCCGCCGGCTCGTCAGCCGTGTCGCGGGCATTCTGCGCAGCGACCAGCGCACGCTTGTAGCCACGGAACAGCGGCAGGGTGAGGAACATCGAGATCAGACCGGCTACGAAAGCCGGCGTGGCCAGCGCTTCCGGCCAGCCCGTTTCACCCGCCAGCGCCAGCAACAGGTGCTGCGGCGCCAGCGCGAGGGCCAGCAACAGCCACCAGATCAGATTCAGCCGGCGCCGGGCGACGGCGCGGTTCACGAAGCGGAAACCTCGGCCTCGGCTTCGCCCTGGTGCATGTTGCCCAGCATGTGGCCGAGCTTGCCGGCCTTGGTCGCCAGGTAGCGCTTGTTGTGCGGGTTCAGGCCCTTCTGCAGCGGCACGCGCTCGGCGACGGTCAGGCCGTAGCCTTCCAGTGCTTTCACCTTGCGCGGGTTGTTGGTCATCAGCTTCAGCGAGCAGACGCCCAGGTGCTTGAGCATCGGCAGGCACATCGCGTAGTCGCGCTGGTCGGCGCCAAAGCCCAGGGCCAGGTTGGCTTCCACGGTGTCCGCCCCCTCGTCCTGCAGGGCATAGGCGCGGATCTTGTTGAGCAGGCCGATGCCGCGGCCTTCCTGACGCAGGTACAGCAGCACGCCGCGACCTTCCTTGGCGATGGCGGCGAGCGCGCCTTCGAGCTGGAAACCGCAGTCGCAGCGCAGGCTGAACAGCGCGTCGCCCGTGAGGCACTCGGAATGCAGACGCCCCAGCGCCGGCTGGCCGTCGTCGAGCTGGCCCATGGTCAGGGCGACGTGTTCCTTGCCGGTTTCCTCATCGAGGAAACCATGCATGGTGAACTCGCCGAAGGGGGTGGGCAGCTTGGAGGCGGCGACGAAAACGACAGACACCGGAAACTCCTGAAAGATTTATCTATGGAAGGAGGACCGGCATTGTAGCAGCAGCGCCGGCCGCACCGTCATTGCGAATTCTGCAAGATAAGCATCGACGCTATCGATGGAAGCGCCTCAGTGCTTGGCCTGGATGTACATCATGCCCTGGTCTTCACGCCAGCCGACGCGGTTTAGATAGCTCATACCGAGCAGGATTTCGGTGGGGAACTCACCTTCCAGCACCACCGCCTCGACGCCCAGCACCTCAACGCCACCGAGCTTCACGCTGTTGAGCGAAATACGCCATCCCTTGGCCGTACCACTGGCGGTGGACGCCATCATCGGCGTGCCAACGGCGCGGTAGTCGATGCCCAGGCGGCGCGCCTGGCCTTCGTTCATCGCCACGGTGGTGGCGCCGGTATCCACCAGGAACTGCGCACTCTGGTGGTTGATGGTGCCGGAAACCCAGTAATGGCCGCCGGTGCCGCGGGCGATGCTCATTTCGGTGCGTGCCGCCGGTGCCGAATAGCCCTCGCCGTTGTACTCGCGCTCCAGCTCGTAGGTTTGCTCCGCGCCACCGACACGCAGCACCGCCTTGTGGGCATCGGCACTGACCAACTGGACACCATCCGGACCGGTCTGCCCCACCTTGAGCAGTTTGCGCTGGCCATCGATGTTGAGCACCGCAGCTCCTGGGAACAGCCCCACCACCCGCACCTGGGGCGCAGCCAGCGCCAGCGCGGAACAGAGGGAGAGGCACAAGAGCAGGAACAGACGCGGCATCACGATCACTCCTTGGGTGGCAGCAGCGGCTTGAGTGGGGCATAGGGCCAATCCCAGCGGGCGAACAGGCGCTCCAGCTCACCAGTGCGGTAGAGCACCTGCATGCGCGCATCGAACAGACGCGCGAGCGCGCGGCCACGTTCGTTGTTGGCAAAGCCAAGATACAGCGGAATCGAGGCGACTTCGGTGATCCGGTAGGCGCTGGCATCGACGCCCTTGCCCTGAAGCATCTCCTCGAGCTCGGGGCGGGCATCGATGAAATAGTCGATCCGCCGGCTGTCGAGCATCGGCAGTGCAGAGCTGCGACGCTGCAACTCGTTGCGCTGGCTTACGTGCTCCAGGTAACGGTCGAAGGAATAACCGCGCATCCAGGCCAGGCGGTAGCGGTCCAGGTCCACCGGCTTCGGTACCGGCGACGCCTTGAGCCCCAGCGCGCCGATCGGGTCGACGTCGAAAGGCCAGCGCGGGTAGATCACATTGCTGATTTCATCGCGATAGGCACCGACCCAGGCATCTGCCTCGCCACGCTGCACCAGTCCGACCGAGCGCACATAGGGCTCGCTGCGCGGGACCAGGCGCACGCCCTCCGGCTCGTACAGGGCGCGCAGCAGGTCCCAGGCCAGCCCGCGACCATCGGCCTGGGTGTAGTTGGCCCACGCCTCGCTGGCGACGCGGATTTCAGTGGGCGGAGCATCAGCCAATGCCGGCAACCACCACAGCATGCAGAGCAGGCACAGCAGTCGGCGCATCGATCGTCCTCAGAGCCTGTTTCCAACGCAGCATGGGCAAGCGCAGGCAGACATCGGACCGGCCCTCAGATCAGCCAGCGGGCCCAGCCCCATGTCAGCCCCTGCATCACCAGCCAGGCGAATACGCCGGCCAGCACATCGTCCAGCATGATGCCCACGCCGCCATGGACGTTGCGGTCGATCCAACTGATCGGCCAGGGCTTGGAGATATCGACGATGCGGAACACCACGAAACCCACCAGCAACCACCACCAACCCTCCGGCACCAGCCAGAGGGTGATCCACATGCCGACCATCTCGTCCCAGACGATCCCTTCGTGGTCGTGCACGCGCAGATCGTCCGCGACCCTGCCGCACAGCCAGAAACCGAACAGCATGGTCACGCCCAGCATCAGCCAATACCCCCAGTCCGGGAGCATCTGCCACAGCGGTATGAAGGGTAGCGCAACCAGCGAACCCCAGGTGCCGGGCGCCTTGGGCAAGGTGCCGGAACCGAAGCCGAAGGCCAGGAAATGCCAGGGGTTGCTCCACACCGAATGGGGCACGGGCTGCGCGGGAGCCTGGTTGGGGTGTTCTGTCACGGTCACTCCATGAAATGCAGGTAGCCGCCCTGGCGCGGCGTGATATCGGTGCCCTGCCCGTCCAGCACGCGGACACCGGAGCCGGCCTCCACCCTACCGACCACGCGCAGGGTCGGCCAGTTCGCCGAAAGTGCCGGCAGATGCTCGGCAGGCAGGGTAAAGGCAAGCACGTAGTCATCGCCGGCGCCCAGCTTGAGCTGCTGTGCGCGCTCGGCGCCCAGCAAGGCTTCCAGCGCGGGACTCTCGGGCAGTTTGTCGGCTTCGACGATGAGCGCCACGCCCGAAGCGCAGGCGATGTGCCCGCAGTCGGCGAGCAGCCCGTCGGAAATATCCAGCGCCGCCGTGGCCTTGCCGCGCAGCGCCTGACCAAAGGCCAATTGCGGCTGCGGCGACCAGTAGCGCGCCAGCAGCGGCTCGGCGATGGCCGCCTCGGCGGTCAGCTCGCCCAGCACCAGTGGCAGGGCACCGCCCGCCTCGCCCAACGCACCGCCAACGCAAAGCAGGTCGCCCGGCCGCGCACCGGCACGGGTGATCGCCTGCCCGGCGGGCACGCCGCCGAACACGGTGATCGTCATGGACAGCGGGCCGCGGGTGGTGTCGCCGCCGATCAGCGCCATGGCGCATTCCTGAGCCTTCAGGTTCAGGCCGCGGGCGAAACCCTCCAGCCAGGCCGGATCGGCCTCGGGCAGGGTCAGGGCAAGGGTGAAGCCGATGGGCGATGCACCCATGGCCGCCAGGTCGCTGGCGGATACCGCCAGGGCTCGCTGGCCGAGCAGGAAGGGATCGCAGACGGCCGGAAAATGCACGCCGACGACCAGGGTATCGGTAGAGATCGCCAGCTGTTCGCCGGCTTTTGGCGCCAGCAGCGCGCAGTCATCGCCGATCCCCAAGGCCACTGCCTCGCCACCGGCCGCACAGGCGGCCGAGGCGAAGTAGCGACGGATCAGCTCGAACTCACCCATGCTCAGAACCTGTTCAGGATCTGAAGCGGGAGGCCGTCAGCGGAACGTAGAGCAGCGCATGGATTCCGATCACGGTCTCGCAGTAGGAGCATGGACAGGTTCTCAGCGCTTGGCGCCACGCAGTTCCGCTGCGCGCAGGCGCGGAGCGAGCTTGTCCAGCACACCGTTGACGAACTTGTGTCCGTCGGTGGCGCCAAAGGTCTTGGCCAGCTCGATGCCTTCGTTGATCACTACCTTGTACGGCACGTCCAGGCGGTTGCGCAGCTCGTAGGTGGCCAGGCGCAGGATGGCCAGTTCCACCGGGTCGATCTCTTCCAGCGCACGGTCCAGGCAAGGGGTGAATTCCTTGTCCAGATCGCTCTTCAGGCGCGGCACGCCGTGCAGGATCTCGTGGAAATAGGCGCCGTCGACATCGCTGAAGTCGTTATCGACGCGGAAAGCCGCTTCGATCTCGTTGAGCGGCTGGCCCGCCATCTGCCAGGAATACAGGGCCTGCACCGCGAGGCTGCGGGCCTTGCGACGCATGGCGATCTTGTTCGGCTTGGCGGGCTTTGCCGGAGTGCCGCTGTCCTGGCTCACTTGGCCTCCAGCTGCGACAGCAGGCTCACCATTTCCAGGGCGGACAGGGCAGCTTCGGCGCCTTTGTTGCCGGCCTTGGTGCCGGAGCGCTCGATGGCTTGTTCAATGGAGTCGACGGTCAGCACGCCGAAGGCGACCGGCACGCCGAACTGCAGGGAAACCTGCGCCAGGCCCTTGGTGCACTCACCGGCTACGTATTCGAAGTGCGGGGTGCCGCCACGGATCACCGCGCCGAGGGCGATGATGGCGTCGAACTCGCCGCGCTGGGCGACTTTCTGGGCTACCAGCGGGATTTCGAAGGCACCCGGGGCGCGGATCACGGTGATTTCGCTCTGGGCGACGCCGTGGCGAACCAGCGCGTCGATGGCGCCTTCCACCAGGCTTTCCACCACGAAGCTGTTGAAGCGGCCAACCACCAGGGCAAAGCGGCCTTTGGGGGCGATGAAGGTACCTTCGATGGTCTTCAGGGTCATGGGCAGGTCTCGTCTGTTAAAGAGCCGGAACGTTCAGTAACGCTCCGCAAATAGGGTAGAAGAACGGCACCGCCGTGCCAGGGCACGGCGGCGGGGTTCATTCGGATAGTCCTGAGCACATCGCGAGGGCAGGCCTGGCATGTACGGAATCGCCGGAAACACGCAGTTTACTGGAGTAAACGAGCATTTCGAGGCGATTCCCAACGCGGCCCGACCAAGCGCAGCCGCGATCAGTGCTGCCCGTCAGCGGGCAGGTATTCTACAACTTCCAGGTCGAAACCGGATATCGCGTTGAAGCGCATCGGCGCCGACATCAGGCGCATCTTGCGTACACCCAGGTCGCGCAGGATCTGCGAACCGGCACCCACGGTGCTGTAGGTGGTGGTCGGCTTCTGCACCGGCGCGTGGGCGTTGGTGATCTCGCGAACGTGCGCCAGCAGGTCTTCGCCGCCGACCTGGTGGCCGAGCAGCAGGACCACGCCGGTGCCGGCCTCGGCCACCTTGGCCATGGCCGCGCGCAGGCTCCAGCGGCCCGCCTGGTTGACCATCAGCAGGTCGCGCAGCGGGTCGGGGTTATGCACACGTACCAGGGTCGGCTCTTCCGGGCAGACGTTGCCCAGGGTCAGCGCCAGGTGCACGTCGCCTTCCACGGAGTCGCGGTAGGTGATCAGGTTGAACTGGCCCAGTTCGGTGTCCAGCTTCTGCTCGGAGAGGCGCTCGACGGTGCGCTCGTGGATCAGGCGGTAGTGGATCAGGTCAGCGATGGTGCCGATCTTGATGCCGTGCTGCTGGGCGAACTCTTCCAGTTCCGGGCGACGGGCCATGGTGCCGTCGTCGTTCATGATCTCGCAGATCACACCGGACGGCTCGAAGCCCGCCATGCGCGACAGGTCGCAGGCCGCTTCGGTGTGACCGGCGCGGGCCAGCACACCGCCCGGCTGAGCCATCAGCGGGAAGATGTGACCGGGGCTGACGATGTCGGCGGCGACGGCGTTCTTGGCGGCGGCGGCCTGCACGGTGCGGGCGCGGTCAGCGGCGGAGATGCCGGTGGTGACGCCTTCGGCGGCCTCGATGGAGACGGTGAACTTGGTGCCGAAACCGGAACCGTTGCGCTGCACCATCAACGGCAGGCCGAGGCGTTCGCAGCGTTCGCGGGTCATCGGCATGCAGATCAGGCCACGGGCGAAGCGCGCCATGAAGTTGATGTCTTCGGTGCGGACGCACTCGGAGGCGATGATCAGGTCGCCTTCGTTCTCGCGGTCCTCGTCATCCATGAGGATGACCATCTTGCCCTGACGCATGTCGTCGAGCAGTTCTTCAATGCTGTTGAGTGCCATACGGGGACAAGCCTTATCAGTGTTTCAGAAAGCCGTTTTCGGCCAGGAATGCTTCGGTGATGCCGCCAGCGCCGGCAGCGGGTTCGGCGGCCTTGTCGCCCAGCAGCAGGCGCTCCAGGTAGCGCGCCAGCAGGTCCACCTCGAGGTTGACCAGGCGACCGGCGCGGTAGTCGGCCATGATGGTTTCCTGCACGGTGTGCGGGACGATGGTCAGCTCGAACTCGGCGCCATTGACTGCGTTGACCGTCAGGCTGGTGCCGTCCACGGTGATCGAGCCCTTGAGCGCGATGTACTTGGCCAGCTCGCGCGGCGCGCGCACGGTGAACTGGATGGCGCGGGCGTTTTCCTCGCGCTTGACGATCTCGCCGACGCCGTCGACGTGGCCGCTGACCAGGTGGCCCCCCAGGCGGGTGGTCGGGGTCAGGGCCTTTTCCAGGTTCACCCGGCTGCCGATCTTGAGCTGCGCGAAGGCGGTGCGCGCCAGGGTCTCGCGGCTGACGTCGGCCCAGAAGCCGTCGCCGGGCAGCTCGACGGCGGTCAGGCAGATGCCGTTGACCGCGATGCTGTCGCCGAGCTTGACGTCGGCGAGGTCGAGCTTGCCGGTCTTCACGTACAGACGGACGTCACCGCCCTTGGGAGTGATGGCGGCGATGCTGCCGATGGATTCGATTATGCCGGTGAACATGGGGCCTCCCACACGGCGAAGGCGGCTGGCCGGCAGGCCCGCGATGCCAACTGGGAACGATGTTGCATGGTGGCGAACTCCTGTTTTGGTTAGAAAACAGGGCGTATCGGATCGAAGGGATTTCGCGGACGTGCGCAGGCACGCCCCGTTGGCTCATCCCGTTCTCTCTTCATCCGGACTGTTACCGTCGGCCCCGGAATCACACCGGGTCTGCTGACCTTGCCCTTGCGGCGAACCGGTCCGGGCAAGCGCTCGCGGGCTAGGCGTATTGCACGCCATTACCGCCGGTGGGGACTTGCACCCCGCCCTGAGAACGTCAATCGCGGTCGTTTACAACGTCAACCGCGTGTGGCGTTTTACCACAGGCGGGCACAAGTCGGAAGGTTCTGTTTATTCCGCCCCCGTATTCGCCGGGTGGCGAACGCGGAGATCAGCGCGGGCGCGCCGTGACCAGCCAGTCGTCGCCCACCGCGCGGATGTCGCTGATCTTCAGCTCGCGGGATTGCGCCAT
This sequence comes from Pseudomonas sp. B1-22, assembly GCF_050474425.1. Taxonomy (NCBI): domain Bacteria; kingdom Pseudomonadati; phylum Pseudomonadota; class Gammaproteobacteria; order Pseudomonadales; family Pseudomonadaceae; genus Pseudomonas; species Pseudomonas sp. B1-22. Next base: position 560,098 of record NZ_JBCHVH010000006.1, read on the forward strand.
GCGTTCCAGCGGCAGCTCCAGCAGCGGACGCGCGGAGGAGCCGAGCAGCTTGGGCGCCATGAAGATGCAGTATTCGTCGACCAGCCCCTGGCGGGCGAAGGCGCCGGCCAGGCGCGGGCCGGCTTCCACCAGCACCTCGTTGACGCCACGGCGGCCCAGTTCGGCCATCAGCGCAGGCAGATCGACCTGGCCGTCAGCGCCGGCCAGGACCAGCAATTCGTGGCCGGCCTCGGCGTAGCCCGGGGCTTGCCGCGTGCTGACCACCAGCGCCGGCCCCGCCTGGAAGAAAGCCGCGCTGAGCGGCACCCGCAGACGGCCGTCGATCAGTACGCGCAGCGGCGGGCGGCGCATCGCCAGCTCGCTCTGCTCGGCATCCAGCCCGAGTTCGGCGCGGCGGACCGTCAGCCGTGCATCGTCCATCAACACGGTATCGGCGCCGGAGAGCACGACGCTCGACTGCGCACGCAACCGCTGCACAACCCGACGCGCCGCCGGACCGGTGATCCACTGGCTCTCGCCGCTGGCCATCGCGGTGCGGCCGTCCAGGCTCATCGCGAGCTTCACACGGACGAACGGCAGGCCGGTCTCCATGCGTTTGAGAAAGCCCTGGTTCAGCGCGCGCGCTTCGCTCTCCAGCACGCCGGAACGCACCTCGATACCCGCCTCGGCAATACGCTTCATGCCGCTGCCGGCTACCTGCGGATTGGGGTCCTGCATGGCGGCCACGACCCGAGCCACGCCGGCCTTCACCAGCGCATCGGCGCAGGGCGGCGTACGGCCAAAGTGGCTGCAGGGTTCCAGGGTGACATAGGCGGTGGCGCCACGCGCCTTGTCGCCGGCCTGGCGCAGGGCGTGGACCTCGGCATGCGGCTCACCGGCGCGCACGTGCCAGCCTTCGCCGACCACTTCGCCTTCACGCACGATGACGCAGCCCACACGAGGATTGGGATGGGTGGAGTACCAGCCCTTGCGCGCCAGCTCGATGGCGCGGGCCATCCAGAACTCATCCAGCGCTCTCATTCCTTGGACGGCTCACGGGCCAGGCGCTCGATTTCCTCGCGGAACTCGTTGAGGTCCTGGAAGCGGCGGTACACCGAGGCGAAGCGGATGTAGGCGACTTCATCGAGCTTCTGCAGCTCGGCCATCACCAGCTCCCCCAGCACCCGCGACTTCACCTCGCGCTCACCGGTGGCGCGCAGCTTGTGCTTGATGTGCGCCAGCGCCTCCTCCAGCCGTTCGATGCTCACCGGGCGCTTCTCCAGCGCGCGTTGCATGCCGGCACGCAGCTTGTCCTCGTCGAACGGCTGACGGCTGCCGTCCTGCTTGATCAGGCGCGGCATGACCAGTTCGGCGGTCTCGAAGGTGGTGAAGCGCTCGCCGCAGTTCAGGCATTCGCGGCGACGGCGGACCTGATCGCCTTCGGCGACCAGCCGCGAATCGATGACTTTGGTGTCGTGGGCGCCGCAGAAGGGACAATGCATGGCGGGTCTTGTACGAATGAGGGAAAGGCTCATGGTAGCGCATCGCTCCGCCGATGAAACCCTGGCTCCCCCGAGACAAGCCGAACGCTTTAGGCTATACAGGCGCCCGCCTGGAAATGTGCCGCGATGGAGTCCGCCCATGTCCGCCCGTCTTCTCTGCCTGTCCCTGATCGCCCTGCTCGCTGCCTGCTCCAGCGACAAGCCGGCACCTGCCCCGCAGGCTCCGCAATCCGCGCCCGCCCGCGCTGCAGCGGCCGAATCCCCCATACCGGCCAACATGCGCGCGCTGAGCGGCCAGCTCAGCAGCCGCCAGGGCTACCTGCCCGCCGGCGGTGAAGTGGAACTGGCGCTGCTGGTGATCGATGAGCGCGACCGCCCGCAGCAGTTGCTCTCCAGCGAGAAGCTGATCGCCACCGGCCAGGCGCTGCCCTTCCGCCTGGTGTTCAACCCGCAGTCCTTCCCAAGCGGCGCCCGCGTCGAGCTGCACGCCCGCGTCTCGCAGTCTGGCCAGCTCGCCTGGCGCCTGCCGCCGGTACGCATCACCCAGCCGGAGACCCTGGCCCTCGGCGAGCTGCGCCTGGAGCGCGCGCCGTGACCGCGCCGCTGCCACTGCAGCAAGCTCTGAGCGAACTGCTGGGCGATGCCCGCCTGGTCGCCGAGCGCCTGCCCGGCACCGACATCGAGCTCTGGCTGATCGACGCGCAGAACATGGATCGCGCTTTCAGCCCGGACGAGACCCGGCGCATCCTCGAAGACCCGCCCTACTGGTGCTTCTGCTGGGCCAGCGGACTGGTGCTGGCGCACTGGCTGGCCGAAAAGCCGGAATGGGTGCGCGGCAAGCGCGTGCTGGATTTCGGCGCGGGCTCCGGCATCGCCGCCATCGCCGCCGCGAAAGCCGGCGCCGCCGAAGTGGTGGCCTGCGACCTCGACCCGCTGGCACTGCTGGCGTGCCGCGCCAATGCCGAGCTGAACGGGGTCGAGCTGAGTTACTCGGACGATTTCTTCAAGGAAGCGGATCGATTCGACCTGATCATCGTCGCCGACGTGCTCTACGACCGCGCCAACCTGCCGCTGCTGGACGAGTTCCTCAGCCGTGGCCGCGAAGCCCTGGTGGCCGACTCGCGGGTGCGCGACTTCAGTCATCCGCTGTACCAGCGCCTGGGAGTTCTCGAAGGCTGCACCTGGCCGGACCTGGCCGAGCCGGCCGAATTCCGCCATGTCAGCCTGTATCACGCCACACGCGGATAACGCCGCCGTGGTGGGTCGAGCGATCGCGGACGAAGTCCGCTCCTACGCGTGTCCTTGCGCCGCGCTCACCGGTTACGTAGGAGCGGACTCCGTCCGCGATGGTTTTCCGCCCACACCACCGCCTGGCCGGACTGGGTTGTTTCCGTTCCAGAGCGCCCCCACTTATAGTGGCAATCACCCTCATCGCCCCACTCGCCCGAGATTCCCCATGAGCGATACGCCCTACATCTTCGACGCCAGCATCGCCAACTTCGATCAGGTCGTCATCGAGAACTCCTTCCACAAGCCGGTCCTGGTGGACTTCTGGGCCGACTGGTGCGCCCCGTGCAAGGCATTGATGCCGCTGCTGGCGCAGATCACCGAGTCCTACCAGGGCGAGTTGCTGCTGGCCAAGGTCAACTGCGACATCGAGCAGGACATCGTGATGCGCTTCGGCATCCGCAGCCTGCCCACCGTGGTGCTGTTCAAGGATGGCCAGCCGGTGGACGGCTTCGCCGGCGCGCAGCCCGAATCGGCGATCCGCCAGATGCTCGAACAGCACGTACAGCCCCCGGCTCCGGCCGCCGCCGACCCGATGGAAGCCGCGCAAGCCGCCTTCAACGAAGGCCGCTTCGCCGAAGCCGAGGCCCAGCTCAAGGCCCTGCTGGGCGAAGACAACACCAACGCCGCCGCGCTGATCCTCTACGCCCGCTGCCTCGCCGAGCGCGGCGAGTTGGGTGAAGCCGAGACCGTGCTCGGCGCGGTGAAGAGCGACGAGCACAAGCAGGCGCTGGCCGCCGCCAAGGCCCAGCTGACCTTCCTGCGCCAGGCCGCCGACCTGCCGGACGCCGCCGCGCTGAAGACCCGCCTGGCCGCCGATGCCAACGACGACGAAGCCACCTACCAGCTGGCCGTCCAGCAACTGGCCCGCCAGCAGTACGAGGCAGCGATGGACGGCCTGCTCAAGCTGTTCGTGCGCAATCGCAGCTACGGCGAAGACCTGCCGCGCAAGACGCTGGTCCAGGTGTTCGACCTGCTGGGCAATGATCACCCGCTGGTGATTGCCTACCGCCGCAAGCTGGCGAACGTGTTGTACTGATCACCGCACCGTCGCGCTCGCGGCGGCCATACCTGTAGGAGCGGGCCATGCCCGCGATCGCGCCCATGGGGCGCTCCTACAGGGAACTCGGTCATTCCCCTTCGACCCAGCTGAATACCTGCACGCCCTCGCGTACCTCGATCTTCACCTTCGGGCTATGGCGCAGGCGCACCAGCAATCCCTTCGCCGCCCCTGCACCGCCGGCCAACGCCTCCAGCTCCCCCAGCAATTGCGGACCTTCCGTGCGGCCACTGCGACGCAGCAGGTCCTGCGCAGCCATCCACAGTTGATCGGCCGGACCGCTCGCTGCCGGCACTGGCGCAACAGGCGCCACGGCAGCAGCCGGCAGGTTCTGCGCCAGCCGCGCCCAGTCGGCGTCATCCATTTCCACGGTCAGGTCCACCGGCCAGTCGCCGATGGTGCCCTTGATTCTCAGCATCGCCCTTCTCCTCGCGGCCTTTCGCGCATGCTCCCACGGCGCGGCTATCGCGCCAAACGAACGCTAAGCTGGCTTTAATAATTCATCTGTTATAACGTAACAAAATCATTCATCAGACCGGAGTTTCCCATGCGCCCTCTGCTCCTCGCTGTCGCCCTGCTGCCCCTCGCCGCCCAAGCCAATGACGAACATGAACACGGCAGCCTCGGCAAGCACGAGCATGGCGTCGCCCAGCTCAACGTCGCCCTCGACGGCAAGACCCTGGAACTGGAGATGGATAGCCCGGCGATGAACTTCGTCGGCTTCGAGCACGCCGCCACCAGCGATGCCGACAAGGCCACGGTCGCCGCCGTGCAGGCCCAGCTCAAGCAGCCGCTGCAACTGCTCGCCCTGCCCGCCTCGGCCCAGTGCAGCGTGCAGTCGGTGGAACTCTCCAGCCCGCTGTTCGGCGACGCGCCCAAGGCCGAAGAGGATCATGACCACGAGCATGCCGACGGCGACCACGACGAGCACGAAGGTCATCAGCACGCCGACATCGATGCCCACTACCAGCTGACCTGCGCCCAGCCGCAGGACCTTGCCGGCGTGGATTTCGCGCCGCTGTTCAAACGTTTCCCGGCCACTCAGAAAATCCAGGTACAACTGATCAGCCCGAACGGCCAGAAGGGTGCAGAATTGACCGCCGCCACCCCGACCCTGAACTTCTGATTGTCGACCCAACGAAATGACCGCACTGCTCGAACTCGACAACCTCGGCTTCGCCTGGCCCGGCCAGGCGGAGCTGCTGGACATCCCCGCCTTCGCCCTCGCCCCTGGCGAAACCCTGTTCCTCAAGGGCCCTTCCGGCAGCGGCAAGACCACCCTGCTCGGCCTGCTCGGCGGCGTGCAGCGCCCCCAGCGCGGCAGCGTGAAACTGCTCGGTGAGGACATCGCGCAGATGAAATCGGCGCGCCGCGATCATTTCCGGGTCGACCACACCGGCTACATCTTCCAGCAGTTCAACCTGCTGCCGTTTCTTTCGGTGCGGGAAAACGTCGAGCTGCCCTGTCACTTCTCGCGCAGCCGCGCCGAGCGGGCGACCTTGCGCCACGGCAGTGTGGCCAAGGCCGCCGAAGCGCTGCTCAAACACCTGGGGCTGGGCGATGCGAGGCTGATCGAACGCCGCGCCGACAGTCTGTCCATCGGCCAGCAGCAGCGCGTCGCCGCCGCCCGCGCGCTGATCGGCCAGCCGGAACTGATAATCGCCGACGAGCCGACCTCGGCGCTGGACGCCGACGCCCGCGAAACCTTCCTCCAGTTGCTGTTCGCCGAATGCCGCGAGGCCGGCGCCAGCCTGCTGTTCGTCAGCCACGACCAGAGCCTGGCGACCCTGTTCGACCGCAGCGTTTCCCTCGCCGACCTCAACCGCGCCGCACGCGCTCCGGGAATCTGAGCATGTACCTGTTGCGCCTGGCCCTCGCCAGCCTCTCCAACCGTCGCTTCACCGCGCTGCTGACCATCTTCGCCATCGCCCTCTCCGCCTGCCTGCTGTTGGCGGTAGAGCGCGTGCGCACCGAGGCCAAGGCCAGCTTCGCCAGCACCATTTCCGGCACCGACCTGATCGTAGGCGCCCGCTCCGGCTCGGTGAACCTGCTGCTCTATTCGGTGTTCCGCATCGGCAACGCCACCAACAACATCCGCTGGGAAAGCTACGAGACGGTCACCCACAGCCCGCTGGTGAAGTGGGCGATCCCGATTTCCCTGGGCGACTCGCACCGAGGCTACCGGGTGATGGGTACCGACACCGGCTACTTCGAGCATTATCGCTTCGGTCGCGGGCAGACGCTGGAGCTGGCCGAGGGCCGCCCCTTCGGCCAGGACCTGTTCGATGTGGTGCTCGGCGCCGAAGTCGCGCAAGCGCTGCACTACAAGCTGGGTGACAGAATCGTCCTCGCCCACGGCGTCAGCACCATCGCCCTGGTGCAGCACGACGACAAACCCTTCACCGTGGTCGGCATCCTCAAGCGTACCGGCACCCCCGTGGACCGCACCCTGCACATTTCGCTGCAGGGCATGGAGGCGCTGCACGTCGACTGGAAGAACGGTGTTCCAGCCCGTGGCGCCGCGCGCATCAGCGAAGACCAGGCACGCAGCATGGATCTGCAACCCAAGGCCATCACAGCCTTCCTGCTCGGCCTGAAAAGCAAGGTCGCCACCTTCACCCTGCAACGGCAGATCAACGAATACGACGGCGAGCCGCTGATGGCGATTCTCCCGGGCGTTGCGCTGCAGGAACTGTGGGGACTGATGGGTACGGCGGAGAAGGCGCTGTTCGTGGTCTCGCTGTTCGTCGTGCTGACCGGCCTGATCGGCATGCTCACCGCCATCCTCACCAGCCTCAACGAGCGCCGCCGCGAAATGGCCATCCTGCGCTCGGTGGGCGCACGGCCCTGGCACATCTTCGGCCTGCTGGTAGCCGAGGCCTTTGCCTTGGCGCTAGCCGGCGTGGCGCTGGGCACCGGCCTGCTCTATGCCGGCATCGCCGGTAGCCAGGCGTACGTGCAGGCGAACTACGGCATCTTCCTGCCACTGGCGTTGCCCAGCGCCTATGAATGGTCGCTGCTGGGCGGCATACTCCTGGCCGCGCTGCTGATCGGTTGTGTGCCGGCCTGGCGCGCCTATCGGCAGTCGCTGGCCGATGGATTGTCGATCCGCCTCTGAGAGCCAGTCCATGAGCGGCTGCGCGTCGGCAGAACTGCGTTGGAAATGGGCCAGGGATGCTCATTTACAAGATGTAAACTCCGCTCCCTGTCCAATTTCCGCCTTGTTCTGCGCTAGCTCGCTCGCCCATGAACAGACTCTGAGGAAGCCCCATGCGCCGCCTGTTGTTCCTGCTGCTGATGCTGACCAGCGCCGCCGTGTGGGCGGCGCCGCGCGAGCTGACCTGGCCCGAACTGATCCCCGAGGGCGCGCCGCCGCCCCCGCCGCCAGTGCCTCTGCATGACTTGTCCAAGCTCTCCGATGTGCTCAATTCGGAGAGTGGCCCGGCCGTTAAGCAGCAGACACCCAACGCCCCGGTGGTGCAGGCGCTGGACGGGCAGGAAGTGAAGATGCCGGGCTACATCGTGCCGCTGGAAGTGGAAGAGGACGGCCAGACGGTGCGCGACTTCCTGCTGGTCCCCTACTACGGCGCCTGCATCCACGTGCCGCCGCCTCCGTCGAACCAGATCGTCTATGTCCGCGGCGGCAAAGGGGTAAAGGTGGACGAGCTGTACCAGCCGTTCTGGATCATCGGCAAACTCAGCGTAAAGCCCGTGGAAAGTGACCTGGCCGAAGCCGGCTACCAGATGCAGGCGAGCAGCATCGAACCCTACGAGTACACCGGCCAATAAAGCGCGACGCTTAGCCGCACCCCGAGATACTACGAAGCTTGGGGGCTTTATTGAGCCAAATCAAAAGTGCACTTTTAGCACTGTCTACTATGATGGGCACCAACACTTATACCAAAGAGATATGGAGCTCATCATGCGCAAGTCCTGGCTCACCACCTCGCTTCTTGCACTCGCCGTCGCAGCCCCCGTCGTGGCCCAGGCTGACACCATCCGTGGACACAAGGCGGGCGACTTCCTTGTTCGCGGCGGTATCGCCACCGTGGCTCCGGACGACAGCAGTTCCGACATCAAGCTCGACGGCGCCAAGGTCAGCGGCACCAAAGCCACCGTCGACAGCGACACCCAGCTGGGCCTGACCTTCGCCTACCTGCTCACCGACAAGATCGGTATCGAGCTGGTGGCCGCCACTCCCTTCAAGCACCAGGTCGACGTCAAAGGCCTGAACAAGGCCACCGGCCTCTCCGGCCTGGACGGCAAGCTCGCTGACGTCAAGCAGCTGCCGCCGACCGTCCTGCTGCAGTACTACCCCATGGGTGGTACCAACTCCGCCTTCCAGCCCTACGGCGGCCTGGGCGTGAACTACACCACCTTCTTCGAGGAAGACCTGGCCAGCAACCGCAAGGACCAGGGCTTCAGCAACCTGAAGCTGCAGGATTCCTGGGGCCTGGCTGCCGAACTGGGCATGGACTACATGCTCAACGAGCACGCCTTCGTCAACGCCGCGGTCTGGTACATGGATATCGACACCAAGGCCAGCGTCGACGGTCCGACCGCACTGGGCGTTCAGAAGACCAAGGTTGACGTCGACGTAGACCCCTGGGTTTACATGGTCGGTTTCGGCTACCGTTTCTGACGGAGCAAACATGAAAAAGGCGCCCAAGGGCGCCTTTTTCGCTTTCAGGGAACCGGTATGTACCTCGAACTCAAGGCACTGCACGTCAGCCTCGCCATCATCAGCACCGTCCTCTTCCTGCTGCGTCTGGGGCTGAGCTGGTGGGGCAAGCACCCCTCAGGCTGGCAGCGCGGGCTGCCGCATCTGATCGATACCCTGCTGCTGCTCAGCGCCCTGGGCCTGGTGCACCTGGCGATGCCCTGGCCGCTACCGGTCTGGCTGCAGGCCAAGATCGGCCTGCTGGTGCTCTACATCGTGCTGGCGGCGCTCGCCCTGCGCAGCACTTCGAGGCCACGCAAGACCATGCTCAGCGCACTGGCGCTGGGTTCGCTGGCCGGCATCTTCCTGCTGGCGATCAACAAACCCTGGTGGTGATCAGCCGGGCCAGCCCATCCGCCAGCGGCGTGGGCTCGTCCAGCTGGAAGCGCTCGCGCAGGCGGCCGTTATTGGCGCGGGAATGGCGGATATCCCCGGCACGCGGTGCAGCGTAGGTGACCTGCGGCAGGCCGCCGGTGAGCTTGCCGATTTCGGCCAGCAACTGGTTCAGGCTGGTGGACTGGTCCAGCCCGACGTTGATCGCCGACTCGGCCACGTCCTGCGCCAGCAACGCCTGCACCAACAACTTGACCAGGTCGCCGACGTAGATGAAATCGCGGGTCTGCTCGCCATCGCCGAACACGGTGATCGGCAGGCCCTGCTCAGCGCGCTGGGCGAAGATGCTGATCACCCCCGAGTAGGGCGACGACGGGTCCTGGCGCGGCCCGTAGACGTTGAAGAAGCGGAAGATCGCCGGCTCCAGGCCGTGCTGGCGGCGATAGAAATCCAGGTAGTACTCGCTCGCCAGCTTGTCCGAGGCGTAGGGCGTCAGCGGCGCCTTGGCGGTGTTCTCGTCGATGGCGGCGCCTTCGCCGTTCTGCCCGTAGACCGCGGCGCTGGAAGCGAACAGCACGCGCTGGATGCCTTCCAGGCGCATGGCCTCGCAGAGGTTCAGGGTGCCGATGAAATTGGCGCGGTGAGTGCCCACCGGATCATCCACCGAAGCCTGCACCGACGCGACGGCTGCCAGGTGCGCGACGCCCTGGCAACCGCTGAGCGCGTCACGCAGCGTGGCTTCGTCGGCAACATCGCCAACGATCAGCTCGACGCGGCTGTCGAGGTTCTCGCGCTTGCCGGTGGACAGGTCATCCAGCACCCGCACGGCAAAGCCCCGCGCCAGCAGCGCGTCCGCCAGGTTGGAACCAATGAAGCCAGCACCTCCGGTGATGAGGATCGGCTGCGCGGAGGGGGAAAGACGTTCAGACATGGCGATAGTAACGGTCCAGTAGAGCCGGCAGGCCGGCGCGCCAGGCGCGCGGCTTGATGCCGAAGGTGTGGAGAATCTTCTTGCAGGCGAGCACCGCGTGTTGCGGTTCGTCGCTGGCGTCCGGGCGCGCGGCGTGGGCCTGCGGGCTCGGTTCCTGTACGGCCAGGGTATGGAAGGCGCGGGCTTCGCCCAGCACCACCTGGCCCAGGGACAGGGTGGTGGTGGCCTCCAGGCCGCCGTAATGATAGGTGCCCCACAGCGGCGCCTGGCAGTCGAGCTGCTTGAGCACCGAGAGGATGACCCGCGCGGCGTCGTCCACCGGCGTCGGGTTGCCACGGCGGTCGTCGGCGAGGAACAGTACCTGCTCCTTCTCGGCACGTTCGAGGAAGCGACCGAGCGAGCCTTCGAGACTGTCGTCGATCAGCCAGCCGAAGCGCAGCAGCACGTGGCGCGGGCAGGTCGCCCGGACCCACTTCTCCATGCGCCACAGCGCCTGGCCACGCGGACCCAGCGGCTGCGGCTCGTCCTTCTCACTGTAGGCGGTGGCGCGGGCGCCATCGAACACGCGGTAGCTGGAGGGCTGGATCAGCAGGATTTCGTGGTGCTGGCAGAGTTCGGCCAGACGCTCCACCGCGCGCTCCTGGCTGGCCAGGCGAGCGTCGCTGACGCTTTCGGCCTGGAACCAGTCGAAGTAGTAGGCGAGGTTGATCACCGCGTCGGGGCGGGTTTCGTCCAGCAGGACGGTGAGGCTGGAAGCGTCCCAGCCCCCTTCGGGCGGCCGGGGGGCGAGGAAGCCGATGTCTTCCTCGGCGCCCAGGCGGATCAGCGCCTGTCCAAGGGCATTACCGCCGCCCAACAGCATCAGGCGCATGCGCATAGTCTGGGGTCACTCGAATCCGTGGGTTAGCGCCGGCGCGCACGGGCGCCGGAGGGTGATGACCGCATTTTTCCTGCGCCCCGGCACAGCGTCAAGCGCGGTCGACCCGCTGCAGGCTCGGCCATCCGTGGCCAAAGGCCCTCAGGAGCGGCGACGGAACAGCGGGCGCGGCTCGATCACCGAGCGGCCGTAGAGCACGCTGAGGCCCGCCAGGCCCTTGAGCGCGTCCTCCACCGACTTGTCCTCGCGCACGGCGAAGGCATCGAAACCGCACTGGCGCATGTGCGCCAACTGGTCGCGCAGCACATCGCCCACCGCGCGCAACTCGCCGCGCCAGCCCAGACGGCTACGCAGCAGGTAGGCCAGGCTGTAGCCTCGGCCGTCGCGGAAGCTGGGGAAGTCGATGGCGATAAGCGAAAGTTCATCGAGTCGGCCAACCAACCGCTGGGGATCATCATCCGGCCCCAGCCACACGCCCTGCTTTTGTAGGAGCGAGCTTGCTCGCGAACCGCCCAGCTCTTCAGTTGCCGGGGAATTCTGTTCGCGAGCAATAACGATGGCGTCCCCCTCGCTCCTACAGGAAGCACCGTTCAACCATGTTTCCAGTGGCAGGATCAGGTTTCCGCGCGGCAGCTCTTCCGGCACTTCGCGCAGCAACTCCCAGGTATCGTCCGGCGCCAGCTGCGCCATGCCATCCCGCAGACAAATCAGATTCTTCATGCCGTCACCTCCGCCCGGCGGTAGACCCGCGCCTTGAAAGGCTCCAGACCGATGCGCTCCACCGTCTCGACAAAGCGCTCGCCGGCGCCGCGCTGTTCCACGTAGGTCTGCACCAGCGCCTCGATCACGTCCGGCACTTCGGCGGCACTGAAGGACGGGCCGATCACCTTGCCCAGCGCACTCCTCACACCCTGCGCACCACCGAGGGTGATCTGGTACCACTCGCTGCCGTTCTTATCGACGCCGAGGATGCCGATATTGCCGATGTGGTGGTGGCCGCAGGCGTTCATGCAGCCGGAGATGTTCAGGCTGAGGTCGCCCAGGTCGTGCAGGTAATCGAGGTCCTCGAAGCGTTGTTGAATACCCTGGGCGATGGGGATCGACTTGGCGTTGGCCAGAGCGCAGAAATCGCCGCCGGGGCAGGCGATGATGTCGGTCAGCAGGCCCTGGTTCGGTGTGCCCAGGCCGGCCTCGCAGGCTTCAAGCCAGAGCGCGTGCAGGTCGGACTTGCGCACATCCGGCAGCACCAGGTTCTGTTCGTGGGCAACGCGGATTTCGTCGAAGCCGAAGCGTTCGGCCCAGTCGGCCACCTGCTCCATCTGTTCGGCGGTGGCGTCCCCCGGCGACGCCTCGGCACCCGGCTTGGTGGAGAGCACCACACTGGCGTAACCCGGCACGCGGTGCGGACGCACGTTGCGCGAGACCCAGCGGGCGAACTCGGCGTCGGCGGCCAGAGCACTGCCGTAGGCTAACTCGTCGGCGGACGCATAGACCGGCGGATCGAACGCCGCAGCGACGCGTTGGTACTCATCGAGCGTCAGCTGCGCCTCGCCGTCGCGCAGATGCTGCCACTCCTCCTCCACCTCGCGGGAGAACGCCTCGATACCCAGCGCCTTCACCAGGATCTTGATCCGCGCCTTGTACTTGTTGTCGCGCCGGCCGTGGCGGTTGTACACGCGCAGAATGGCCTCGACGTAGGACAACAGGTGCTGCCAGGGCAGCTCGTCGCGGATCGTCTGCCCCAGCATCGGCGTGCGCCCCAGCCCGCCGCCCACCAGCACCTTCAGACGCAGTTCACCGTCTTCGGCGCGGCGCAGGTAGAGGCCGATGTCGTGCATCATCACCGCCGCACGGTCTTCCTCGGCGGCGCAGAGGGCGATCTTGAACTTGCGCGGCAGGAAGAGGAATTCGGGGTTCACCGTCGACCACTGGCGGAGGATTTCCGCCAGCGGGCGCGGGTCGAGGAATTCGTCGGCGGCGACACCGGCGAAGGCCTCGGTGGTGATGTTGCGCACGCAGTTGCCGGAGGTCTGGATGGCGTGCATCTCGACATCCGCCAGACGTTCGAGGATGTCCGGCACGCGTTCCAGCTCCACCCAGTTGAACTGGATGTTCTGCCGCGTGGTGAAGTGGCCGTAGCCGCGGTCGTGCTCGCGGGCGATCCAGGCCAGGGTGCGCATCTGCTCACTGGACAGCGTGCCGTAGGGAATCGCGACGCGCAGCATGTAGGCGTGCTTCTGCAGGTACAGGCCGTTCTGCAGGCGCAGCGGCAGGAACTCCTCTTCGCTCAGCTCATCGTTCAGGCGCCGTTGCACCTGGTCGCGGAACTGCGCCACCCGTTCGCGCACCAGGGCGCGGTCGTAATCATCGTATCGGTACATCGCCAGGCCACCTTCGGACATCGCGTGGCCGCCTGCTTCTGTCGTCGGGCGCACCACTTCACGGATGACCGAACTATGGCCGGCGCCTGGTGTGCAAAACAGCGGCAGATCGCAGCAGAAAAACCAGATCAGATGAGCCGTAGACCTACTTCGGCGGGCCTGTGACCGGTTGTCGCAACAGGCACTATCACGCGTTCCGTCGAGATGCTCGCCAAGCCCCGTGGCACTGCGGCGCGGGCACTTTTCACCATCTGATATGGTTTTTTCCGGCAAACCTGAATCTGTTTCGGGTGCAGACGGATTCGTACAGTCGCGGCGCCTCTTCCGCCTGATGGGCCACGACAATGAGCGAACGAATCCCCGCGAAGGTCATCGAGATCGACGCACCGCAACGTTTCACCCCGCCACCCAAACCGCTGTCGGCGGTGACTCCGACGGTCTACACCAAGCGCTTCGCCGGGCGCTTCCGCGACCTGCGCCGGCTGGGCGGCGGCCTGCTGTTCCTGCTGTTCTTCGGCACCCTGTGGCTGCAATGGAACGGCCGCCAGGCGGTGCTCTGGGACCTGCCCGAGCGCAAGTTCTACATCTTCGGCGCGACCTTCTGGCCGCAGGACTTCATCCTGCTCTCGGCGATCCTGATCATCGCCGCCTTCGGCCTGTTCTTCATCACGGTGTTCGCCGGCCGCGTCTGGTGCGGCTACACCTGCCCGCAGAGCGTGTGGACCTGGATCTTCATGTGGGCCGAGCAGGTCACCGAGGGCGACCGCAACCAGCGCATGAAGCGCGACGCCGGCCCGGCCAGCGCCGAGAAGGTGCTGCGCAAGAGCGCCAAGCACGGCCTCTGGCTGCTGATGAGCCTGGTCACGGCGATCACCTTCATCGGCTACTTCACCCCGGTGCGCCCGCTGGTGGCGGACCTGTTCACCCTGAAGCTGGATCTGGAAAGCACCTTCTGGGTCGCCTTCTTCGCCGCCGCCACCTACGCCAATGCCGGCTGGCTGCGCGAGCAGGTGTGCATCCACATGTGCCCGTACTCGCGCTTCCAGAGCGTGATGTTCGACAAGGACACCCTGATCATTTCCTACGACGCGGCGCGCGGTGAGTCCCGCGGTGCGCGCAAGAAGGACGCCGATCCCAAGGCCCTGGGCCTGGGCGACTGCATCGACTGCCAGCAGTGCGTGCAGGTCTGCCCCACCGGCATCGACATCCGCGACGGCCTGCAGATAGCCTGCATCGGCTGCGCCGCCTGCGTCGACGCCTGCGACTCGGTGATGGACAAGATGGGCTATGACCGCGGCCTGGTGCGCTACACCTCCGAGCGCGCGCTGGAAGGCGGCAAGACCCACCTGCTGCGCCCGCGCCTGGTCGGCTACGCGGCGGTGCTGCTGGTGATGATCGGCGCCTTCGTCTGGGCACTGGAAGCACGGCCGCTGATCAACCTCGACGTGGCCCGCGACCGCGGCCTGTTCCGCGAGAACGCCGCCGGCGAGATCGAGAACATCTACAACCTCAAGCTGATCAACAAGACCCAGCAGCCGCAGCACTACCACCTGAGCCTCGCCGACGGCGCCGGCTACCGCCTGCAGGGCGTGCCGGAACTGACGCTGCAGCCGGGCGAGATCCGCGACTTCGCCGTCTCGGTCGCCAGCCTGGCACAGGGCAGCGCCGGTGGGTCGGTACCGCTGCACTTCAGGGTCAGTGACGGCAACGAGACCCTCGACGCCGCCAGCACCTTCGTCTCGCCGAGGCGCTGAACATGGCCAGGGAGCTTGGCGTGACCTCGGCGCAGCGCCTAGAGTGGGCGGATTCTTCCGCCCCCCAGGCCGCCGTGCAGGACAAGATGAAGCGCTACGAGAAATTCGCCGATGAAATCGCCGGCCTGATCCGCAGCGGCGTGCTAGCCCCCGGCCAGAAAGTCCCCTCGGTGCGCCACGCCAGCCGCACCTACGGGGTCAGCGCCTCCACGGTATTCCAGGCCTATTACCTGCTGGAGGATCGCGGGCTGATCGTCGCTCGCGCACGCTCGGGCTACTTCGTCCGTGAGCACGTGCAGCGCGCCCTGGCCGAGCCGGACATCGCCCGCCACGACGCGCAGACCACCGAGGTGGACGTCAGCGAACTGGTGTTCTCAGTGCTCAGCTCGATCAAGGACCCGGACACCGTGCCCTTCGGCTCGGCCTTCCCGGCGCCGGAGCTGTTCCCCCTGCCGCGCCTGGCGCGCTCCATGGCCCACGCCGTGCGCGACATGGACCCGCGCTCGGTGGTCGCCGACCTCGCCCCCGGCAGCCACGCGCTGCGCCGGCAGATCGCCCTGCGCTACATGGTCGGCGGCATGCCGCTGCCGGTGGAGGAACTGGTGGTGACCAACGGCGCGCTGGAAGCGCTGAACCTCTGCCTGCAGGTGGTTACCCAGCCGGGAGACCTGGTGGCCATCGAGGCGCCGGCCTTCTACGCCAGCCTGCAGGTGCTGGAACGCCTGAAACTCAAGGCGGTGGAAATCCCCGTGCACCCGCGCGAAGGCATCGATCTGGATGTGCTGACCGACAGCCTCGCGCGCCTGCCGATCAAGGCCTGCTGGTTCATGAGCAACTTCCAGAACCCGCTGGGCGCGAGCATGGCCGAGGACAAGAAACGCGCCCTCGCCGCCCTGCTGGCCCGGCACCAGGTGCCGCTGATCGAGGACGACGTCTACGCCGAACTGTACTTCGCCGCCCAGGCGCCCAAGCCGGTGAAGGCCTTCGACAGCGAAGGGCTGGTGATGCACTGCAGTTCCTTCTCCAAGAGCCTGGCGCCGGGCTACCGGGTCGGCTGGGTCGCCGGCGGGCGCTACGCCGAGCAGATCGAGCGGCTCAAGCTGATGACCAGCCTGTCCGCCTCGGTGCCGGCCCAGGCGGCCATCGCCGACTATCTGCAGCATGGCGGCTACGACCGCCACCTGCGCAAGCTGCGCCACGCCCTGGAAAGCCAGCAGCACGCGATGCTCGCCGCCGTGGCCCGGCACTTCCCCGCCGCCACCCGCGTCACCCGCCCCAGCGGCGGCTACTTCCTGTGGCTGGAACTGCCCGAGCACATCGACGCGCTCAAGCTGTTCCAGCTCGCTCATGCCCAGGGCATCAGCCTCGCGCCGGGACCGATCTTCTCCGCCACCAGACGCTTCGGCCACTGCCTGCGCCTGAACTATGGCCATCCGTGGACAACCCGTAGCGAACAGGCCATGGAAACCCTCGGGCGGATCATTCACTCCTTGTAGGGCAAGTGCTGAAGAACTGATCCGCACATTCGGAAACCTTCTGTACCTGTGCGGCAAGTTGTCGCAGGAATAGTCTGTCAGGCAGGAACCCGGACGAGGGAAGCTGCCATGGATACGGAAGGCCTGATGATCCTGCTGACGGTGTGCGCCGCGCTTGGCGTGCACCTGTGGGTGCGCTGGTACCTGCGGCGCGGGATGCTGCCGCGCTCGGATGAGTGGCGGGCCTGAGCCATTCTTCGTAGGAGCGGGCCATGCCCGCGATCGCGCCCATGGGGCGCTCCTACAAGGACATTCCCCTACGGGCGATACAGATGCGCATGCCCCGCGCTGTACAGCGACGAATCGGCAAACCCCTCCGCTCCCAGCACCTTGCCCACCAGGATCAGCGCCGTGCGCCGGAAGCCCTTGGCCTCCGCCTTGGGCAGGATGTCGCCGAGGGTACCGGTGACCTGGTCCTGGTCCGGCCAGCTGGCGCGATGGATCACCGCGATGGGGCAATCAGCGCCGTAGTGCGGCAGCAGCTCGGCGATGATGTGCGCCAGCTGGCCGACGCCGAGATGGATCGCCAGGGTCGCGCGGTGCTGCGCCAGCTCCGCCAGAGACTCGCCTTCAGGCATCCGCGTCTTGCTCGCATAGCGGGTGAGGATCAGGGTCTGGGAAATGTCGGGCAGGGTGAGCTCACAACCGAGGATCGCCGCGCAGGCCGACGTGGCGGTGACGCCGGGAATGATCTCGTAGGGAATGCCGCTCTCGCGCAGATGGCGAATCTGCTCGCCGATGGCGCCATATAGCGACGGGTCGCCCGAGTGCACACGCGCCACGTCCTTGCCCTCGGCGTGGGCCTGCGCCAGCAACGCGACTATCTCGTCCAGATGCAACTCGGCGGTATTCACCACACGCTCGGCGCTGTGCCCGTCCAGCACCGCCGGCGGCACCAGCGAGCCAGCGTAGAGGATCACCGGGCACGAGCGGATCAGCCGCTGCCCCTTGACCGTGATGAGTTCGGGATCGCCGGGGCCGGCGCCGATGAAGTAGACCGTCATGGCTGCTCCTGTCCGGATTCGACGGGGATGAAGGCCAGCGCACAGGTGGCGTGCTCGCTGCGGCGCTTGCCCACCAGCAGGCGCGCGGAGGCGCCGCCCTGGGCTTCGGCCTGCAATAACGCAGCGGCTTCGGCGATGCTGGCGCTGCCAGTAGCCGCGCGCACCCCTTCCGAGGGCTGGTCCAGGTGCTTCTCGCAGGCCGCCAGTTGCTGCGGTGTGAACAGCACCAGCGGCAAGTCGAGGGCCGCAGCCAAGGCGGTCAAACCCTCTTCGTCAGCCTTCAGCGTGGCGCTCGCCAGCGCCGTGAGGTTCGACTCATCGAGCCCGGCTTCTGCCAGGGTGTCCTGCAGCAGCGCACGTAGCTCATCGAGCGGGCAGCCCCGGCGGCAACCGAGGCCGGCAACCAGCGTCATCGTCACTCTCCTTGAATGAAAAACCCCGCAGTCGGCCGTGCCGGCTGCGGGGTCGAGCATAGCGGTGAATCAGGCCGAGGGGGCGAAACGACGGAACAGCCAGGCGGCTACCAGGCCCAGGGCCGCCCAGAACACCGCGTTGGTGACCAGCGACGCGACGATGAATTCATGGGCCAGGCTCTCCGGCGCGAGGCTGGAATGCACTTCCGGTTGCGGTGCACCGATCACATGGGGCACCACCAGCAGCGCGAGGCCGACGCCACGCAGCAGCCAGTTGCGGCTGAACACCAGCAGCGCGAGACCGGCGGCGGTGGACGCGGCGGTGCCGATCCACCAGGTCTGCCGCAGGGCGAGGTCCGCCGCCGCGGTGCCGGGGACTTCCGGCGGCAGACCGAGGGACGGCGCCAGGGTGAACACGGCGAAACCGGCCAGGCCCCACAGCAGGCCTTCGGAGGTCTTGCCCGGCTCGCGCAGGGTGAACAGGCCGGCCAGCATCAGCGCGAAACCCACCGCGACCACCAGGTTGCCGCCGGTGGTGGAGAGGATGCGTTGCCAGCCGTCTTCCGGCTCCCAGGCTTCCGAGTCATGGTGATGTCCGGCGACGGCACCTTCGGCGTGCTCGTGGCTGTGCTCCTCGACCAGCACGGCGGCCGGCTCGGACTTCTCGTAGGTTTCCGCCTTGAGGATCAGCGGGTAGACCCACAGCAGCTGGACCACGGTCAGCACCAGCGCCGCGATCAGACCGGCGAAACCGGCGGTCTGGGCGATACGTTTGATCATTTTTCCTTTCCTTTTCCTTCTCCGAGCTCTGGGGTCACTCGAGCCAGGCAAAGCGATGCCACGACCGTCTCGTACGAGCAGTCAGAGGCGCATCGACTCGACCGCGCCTACGCGCAGCCGACAGAGGTCAATGGCAGGGGAAACCGGCGCTATGACGAGTATCGTGGGCGGCGTTATGCACCGCTTCCAGATGCGAGAAACCGGCGAAATACACCAGCAGCGCACCGAGCAGGCTGGCGCCGACGGCCAGGGCGATGCGCTTGGAAAGGGGGATGGAAGTGCTCGACGCCTGTTGCGCCAGGATGCTGCTGGACATGAACGTTCCCTCTGAAACTTGAGTAGAGAACGCAGAGGTTGAACGCATTCGAACGCGCCGGATCGGTCGCGCCACGGCCTGCGCCCGCCCACCGCGGGTTTGCCAAAAACGAAGGATTCCAGGCCGGTCTCCGGGCTTGCGATGTCGGCCGATGCGGCCGGGCGGGTCAGCCTTCCCATGCGCGAGCACAGTGGCTACCGATGACCCTTCAATCGCTTACCGTTGCGGGGGCAGCGCCGGACTTGTCCTTGCGGACGCACCGGCTTCCCGTTTCACCTCGCGCACGACGGCGCGAGACACCTGAAACCGCGCTAGCTGACCACGAAGCCCCGCGAGCGTCAACCGCGCGGCAACCGATCCCCGGCGATTGACCGCCCCGTCATCGCTGCGTAGCCTTCTGCCCTTCGAGGTTCTCCGGCACTGGCCGGAGCTAAGAGGGAACGTGGAAATCTTCGGATGCGCCACGGCTGCCCCCGCAACTGTGAACAGCCTGTTCTTTCACACGCCACTGCCGACTACGGCGGGAAGGCGAAAGGACAATCAAGGGCTGTGAGCCAGGAGACCTGCCTCGTGACTGGTTTTCGATCTGCTGCGCGTCGGCTCTGCTGCGTTGGAAGATCGCCGTGGACTGCTCAGTGACTACAGTCAACTCCGCGTCCCCGGCGATCCTCCGCCTTGCCTGGCTCTAGCTCGCGAGATCCAGAACGAGTTCGTTATCAACAGACAACCGGGCGGGGTGATCCGGTGGCGACCTTCGTTGCGCGGCGAACCCGTGCGCGCGCCCTTCATCCGCCTTCAAACTTTCGCTTGCGAGGCGCGCATGAAAACCCTGGCCAAACTCCCCGTCACCATCGTCACCGGCTTCCTCGGTGCCGGTAAGACCACCCTGCTCCGCCACATGCTCGATAACGCCGAAGGCCGCCGTATCGCGGTGATCGTCAACGAATTCGGCGAGCTGGGCATCGACGGCGAAATCCTCAAGCAGTGCTCCATCGGGTGCAGCGAAGAAGAAGCGGTCGGCCGCGTCTTCGAACTGGCCAACGGCTGCCTGTGCTGCACCGTGCAGGAAGAATTCTTCCCGGTGATGCGCGAGCTGGTGGCGCGCCGCGGCGACCTCGACCAGATCCTCATCGAGACCTCCGGCCTGGCCCTGCCCAAGCCGCTGGTGCAGGCCTTCCAGTGGCCGGAAATCCGCAACGCCTGCACCGTGGACGCGGTGATCACCGTGGTCGACAGCCCCGCCGTGGCCGCCGGCACCTTCGCCGCCCACCCCGAGCAGGTGGACGAGCAGCGCAAGCAGGACGCGAACCTGGACCACGAATCGCCGCTGCACGAACTCTTCGAAGACCAGCTGGCCAGCGCCGACCTGGTGGTGCTGAACAAGGCCGACCTGCTGGATGCCGAAGCGCTGGCCCGTGTGCGCGCCGAAGTCGCCGAGGAACTGCCGCCGGCGGTGAAGATCGTCGAGGCCAACTCCGGCCAGCTGCCACTCTCGGTGCTGCTGGGCCTGAACGCCGAGGCCGAGCTGCACATCGACAGCCGCCCCACTCATCACGACCACGAAGGCCATGAAGACCACGATCACGACGAGTTCGACTCCTTCCACGTCGACCTGCCGGAAGTGGAAGAGCGCGCCCTGCTCGACGCGCTGAATGCACTGGTCGAGCGTCACGCCGTGCTGCGCATCAAGGGCTTCGTCGCCATCCCCGGCAAGCCCATGCGCCTGCTGGTGCAGGGCGTCGGCAAGCGCTTCGACAAGCACTTCGACCGCGCCTGGCGCAGCGATGAAACCCGCGGCACCCGCCTGGTGGTGATTGGCCAGGAACTGGACCAGGCCACCATCGCCAACGAACTGCGTACCGCCCTCTCTTGATCGTGTAGGAGCGAGCTTGCTCGCGAACCTGGCCCCGCTGCGGAGGTTGGTTCGCGAGCAAGCTCGCTCCTACGAAGAGCCACCACCGAGCACGCCCATGCACCTGCTGCGCACCCAACCCGGCGGCTTCGTCCCCGACGACGGCATCGCCCACCTGGCCCAGACGCCCGCCGAGCTGGTGATCCTCTGCAGCGGCGATTCGCACCTGGCACTGCTCGCCGAGGCGGCGCGCGAGTTGCCGGAGGACTACCCGAGCCTGCGCCTGGCCAACCCCATGCAGTTGCAGAACCACGCCTCGGTGGACCTCTACGTCGACGAGGTGCTGCAGCACGCCAAGGTCATCCTGATCTCGGTGCACGGTGGCGTCGGCTACTGGCGCTACGGCATGGAGCAACTGGCGGCGCTGGCCGAGCGCGGCGCCACGCTGATCGCGGTGCCCGGCGACGACAAGCCCGACCCGGAGCTCAGCGCGCTGTGCAGCGTCGCGCCGCAGGATGCCGAACGCCTCTGGCAGTACCTGCGCCAGGGCGGCATGGACAACGCCCGGCAGTTCTTCGCCTGCCTGGCCAACCGTCATCTGCAACGCGACTACGCCTGGAGCGAGCCCCGGACGCTGCCGCGCGTGGCGGTCTATCACCCGCACGTCGGCAGCTGCGACCTCGCCCGCTGGCAGGCCGACTGGAGCCCCGCGTGCCCGGTCGCCGCGCTGCTGTTCTACCGCACCCACCTGCAGGCGGCGAACACCGGCTTCATCGACACCTTCTGCGAACGCCTGCAGGCCCAGGGCATCAACCCGCTGCCCATCGCCGTGGCCAGCCTCAAGGAAAGCGCCTGCCTGGAGGCGGTGGAAAGCCTGCTGGATGCCGCCGACGCCGAGCTGATCATCAACACCACCGGCTTCGCCCAGTCGAACCCGGAGGCACCGCAGGACCGCCCCTTCCGCCGCGACGTGCCGGTGCTGCAAGCCATCTGCTCGCTGGACAACCACGACCTCTGGCGCGCCAACCCGCAGGGCCTCGGCCCGCGCGACCTGGCCATGCACATCGCACTGCCGGAGCTGGATGGCCGCATCATCACCCGGCCGATCAGCTTCAAGGGACTGGCCTGGCGCAGCGAGCGCAGCCAGAGCGACGTGGTCTGCTACCTGCCGCACCTGCCGGGCATGGATTTCACCGCCGAGCTGGCGCGGCGCTGGATGCTGCTCTCGCGCAAGACCAACGCCGACAAGCGCGTGGCGCTGATCCTGGCCAATTATCCGACCCGCGACGGGCGCATCGGCAACGGCGTCGGCCTCGACACGCCGGCCGCCGCGCTGAACATCCTGCGTGCGCTGGAGGCGCAGGGTTATCCGGTCGCCGGCCTGCCCGACTCCGGCACGGCACTGATCCAGCAGTTGCTCGGCGGCGTCAGCAACGACCTCGACAGCCTCGACCTGCGCCCCTGCGCGCAGAGCCTGGCGCTGGACGACTACCTCGCCTGCTTCGCGCGCCTGCCCGAGGCCAACCAGCAAGCCGTGCGCGAACGCTGGGGCGAGCCGCAGCAGGACCCGATGTTCCGCAGCGGCCGCATGATGATCGCCGGCCTGCGCCTGGGCCTCGGCTTCGTCGGCATCCAGCCGGCGCGCGGCTACCAGCTCGACGCGGCGGCGATCTACCACGATCCGTCGCTGGTACCGCCCCACGGCTACCTGGCCTTCTACTTCTGGCTGCGCGAGGTATTCGGCGCCGACGCGGTGATCCACGTCGGCAAGCACGGCAACCTCGAATGGCTGCCGGGCAAGGGCGTCGGCCTCTCCGAAGAATGCTGGCCGGACGCGATCCTCGGCCCGCTGCCGAACCTTTACCCGTTCATCGTCAACGATCCCGGCGAAGGCGCCCAGGCCAAGCGCCGCGCCCAGGCGGTGATCATCGACCACCTGATGCCGCCGCTGACCCGCGCGGAAAACTACGGCCCGCTGCGCGACCTCGAACGCCTGGCCGACGAGTACTACGACGCCTCCCTGCTCGACCCGCGCCGCGCCACTGAATTGCGCGGCGACATCCTCAGGCTGGTGCGCGACACCGCGCTGGACCGCGAGCTGGGCTTGCAACTGAGCGACGATCCGGAAAGCTGGCTACCGCAGCTGGACGCCTACCTGTGCGACCTCAAGGAATCGCAGATTCGCGATGGCCTGCATGTGTTCGGCGAGTCGCCCGTGGGCGACTTGCGCCGCGATACGCTGCTGTCGCTGGTACGCATTCCACGCGGCGACGGGCGCGGCGGCAACACCAGCCTGCTGCGCGCGCTGAGCGAAGACCTGCAACTGGGCCGCGACCCGCTGGATGAAGCTTTCGCCGAGGCCTGGGAAGGTCCGCGTCCGGACGTGCTGCTCGCCGTGAGCGACGAACCCTGGCGCAGCAACGGCGACACCCGCGAGCGCCTGGAGCTGTTCGCCCTGCGCCTGATCGACGGCCATGTGAGCGCCCCCGGCCTCGCCAGCGCGGCGGTCCTGGCGCAACTTCACCAGCAGATCGCACCAACCCTGGATGCCTGCGGTGCCAGCGAAATCGGCCACCTGCTCGCCGGCCTCGACGGCCGCTTCGTCCCGCCTGGCCCCAGCGGCGCGCCCAGTCGCGGGCGGGTCGATGTGCTGCCCACCGGGCGCAACTTCTTCACCGTGGACGTGCGCAACCTGCCCACGCCCACCGCCTTCCGCCTCGGCTTCCAGTCCGCCAGCCGCCTGCTCGAACGCCACCTGCAGGACCACGGCGACCACCTGCGCCAGCTCGGCCTTTCGGTGTGGGGCACGGCGACCATGCGCACCGGCGGCGACGACATCGCCCAGGCCCTCGCGCTGCTCGGCGTACGCCCGGTGTGGCAGGCCGGCAGCCAGCGCGTGGAGGATTTCGAAATCCTGCCGATCACCCTGCTCGACCGCCCGCGGGTCGACGTGACACTGCGGGTCTCGGGCTTCTTCCGCGACGCCTTCGCCAACCTGATCCGCCTGTTCGATGCGGCCGTGCAGGCGGTCGCCGCGCTGGATGAACCGGATGACCTGAACCCGCTGGCCGCCCGCGTGCGGGCCGACCAATCACGCCTGGTGAGCGAAGGCCTGGAAACTGACGAAGCACGCCGCCAGGCCGGCTGGCGCATCTTCGGCGCGCAGCCCGGCGCTTACGGCGCCGGCGTGCAGGGTGTGATCGAGTCCCGCCAGTGGGACAGCCGCGCCGACCTCGCCGAGGCCTACCTGAACTGGGGCGGCTACGCCTACGGCGCCAGCGACGACGGCACCCCGGCGCGCGAACGCTTCGCCCAGCGCCTGTCCGGCCTGCAGGCGGTGCTGCACAACCAGGACAACCGCGAGCACGACATCCTCGATTCCAACGACTACTACCAGTTCCAGGGCGGCATGCTCGCCGCCGCCGAGGTCATCCAGGGGCAGTCGCTCGCCAGCTACCACGGCGACCACAGCCAGCCGGACAACCCGCGCATCCGCACCCTGAAGGAAGAACTCGGCCGCGTGGTGCGCGCCCGCGCGGTGAACCCGAAATGGATCGCCGGCATGAAGCGCCACGGCTACAAGGGCGCCTTCGAACTGGCCGCGACGGTGGACTACCTGTTCGCCTTCGACGCCACCAGCGAACTGGTGGACGACCACCAGTACCGCCTGCTGGCCGACGCCTACCTGCTGGACGACGACACCCGCGAATTCATCCGCCAGCACAACCCCGAGGCCCTGCGCGACATCGCCGAACGCCTGGTGGAAGCGCAGCAGCGCGGGTTGTGGGAGGAGCCGGGGGAATATCGGGAGACGCTGGAGAATCTGCTGGTGGACAGCGAGGAGCAGTGAGGAGGGGGCGCGCCATCGAAGAGACCTGCGCTTCGGCGCGAATGCATCCCCTCACCCCAGCCCTCTCCCGGAGGGAGAGGGAGCAGATCGTGCCGGCTGACGACATAGTTTCATCCTGCACCGATCAGTCCCCTCTCCCGCTTGAGGAGCGGGGCGCGCAGCCAGGGTTAGGGTGAGGGGCTTTTGATCCTGTAGGAGCGAGCTTGCTCGCGAACATTGCCCCGCAGTGGAGGCGGGTTCGCGAGCAAGCTCGCTCCTACAAAAAATGCGTTCAGCCGCGGCGCAGCCGCTCCGCCGCGTTCAGCAGTAAGGCCTCGGTGCCGCTCCAGCCCAGGCAGCCGTCGGTGATCGAGACACCGTAGCGCAGCTCGCCAGACAGCAGCTGGCAGCCGTCGAACAGATGACTCTCCAGCATCACGCCGCGCAACGACGCGTCACCGGCCAAGCGCTGGTCGAGCACGCTGTCCAGCACCGCCGGCTGGCGCAGCGGGTCCTTGCCGCTGTTGGCGTGGCTGCAATCCACCATGATGTTCGGCTCGAGACCGAGCTTCTCCAGTCCCTGGCGAATCTGCTGCACGCTGGCCGCATCGAAGTTCGGCCCGGCATGGCCGCCGCGCAGGACCAGATGGGTATCCGGGTTGCCCTGGGTCTGCACCAGCGACGGACGGCCCAGCGCATCGATGCCGAAGTGCTGGTGCGGGTGCGCCGCCGAGCGCATGGCGTCGGTGGCGATGCCGATGCTGCCGTCGGTGCCGTTCTTGAAGCCCACCGGCAGATCGAGGCCACTGACCATCTCGCGGTGCACCTGGGATTCGCTGGTGCGCGCACCGATGGCGGCCCAGCCCAGCAGGTCGTCGAAGTAACCGGCCACCAGCGGTTGCAACAGTTCGGTGGCGATCGGTAGGCCGCGTTCGAGCATGCCCAGCATCAGCCGGCGCGACAGTTCCAGGCCGCCGGCCATGTCGCCGCTGCCGTCCAGTTGCGGGTCGTAGACCAGGCCTTTCCAGCCGACGGTGGTGCGCGGTTTTTCAACGTAGGCGCGCATCACCAGCAGCAACTGGTCGCTCACCTGCGGCGCCAGTTCGGCGAGGCGGTCGGCGTATTCGAGGGCGGAAACGGGGTCGTGCAGCGAGCAGGGGCCGATGACGACCAGCAGGCGCGGATCTCGGCCATCGAGCACGGCGCGGATTGCCTCGCGGCCTTCGCGGACGCGGTGGGCCATGGCGGCGGACAGCGGCAGGCGCTGACGCAGTTCGGCGGGGCTCGGCAGCGTCTGTTCGCGGCGGCGGGCGGAGGGCAGCGGCAGGTCGAGGACTTCGGCGGAGGCTGCGTGTTCGGGGCGGATCAGGGCGGAGGTGGAAGCGTTCATCTGACTGGCATCCTTGGCCGGCGCGGTGGTCTTTCCGCGCTCGGCGCTCTATCTAAGTGTTCGTGGCAAGGCTCGTTGGGTGGCGCGCAGCGCGCTGCTAAATCGCCAGTCGGAGTTGCGGTAATAGCGGTAATAGGTGGTGTTCATGTGTCGATCCTCTGTCCGGGCGTTTTGGCCCGATTCAATTGGTTGGCAATGCGTTGGCCTTGTGGGCCGGAAAAACAAAAACCCCGGTCGGGTTGCCGACCGGGGTTTGAAGAATCTCTCTGGTTGGCGACCCTGCTTGCTAGGGCGCCTGTGGGGTATCAGGCGCGCCTTTGGCTAAACCAATACCCATAGAAGAAATAACCGACAGCCGCGGCCAGAACCTGCGCACGAGCAACCACGGAGCCGATGGCACCGAGGCGGGCGAGGGACTGGATGAACAGGCTGGACGGCATGATGTTCTCCGTGGAATGGAAGCCAACTTACTGCATCGCGGGGCGCCGATCAATGATTTGAATCTATCGATCCGATGGACACCGGTCGCACCTCCTACTCCCGGTTCGCTACCATGCACGGACGAAATCCGCAGGAAATCCCCATGAGCACCCTTCCCCATTTCCCACTGGCCGCCGTCGTCGGCGCCGATGAGCTGAAGCTGGCCCTGTGCCTGGCGGCCATCGACCCCGCCATCGGCGGCGTGCTGATCGAAGGGCCGCGCGGCATGGCCAAGTCCACCCTGGCGCGCGGCGTCGCCGACCTGCTGGACGGCGGGCGCTTCGTCACCCTGCCGCTGGGCGCCAGCGAGGAGCGCATCGTCGGCACCCTCGACCTGGACGCAGCGCTGGGCGAAGGCCGCGCGCAGTTCTCCCCCGGCGTGCTGGCCCACGCCCACGGCGGCGTGCTCTATGTGGATGAAGTGAACCTGCTGCCCGATCACCTGGTCGACCTGCTGCTCGATGTGGCCGCCAGCGGGGTCAACCTGATCGAGCGCGACGGTCTGTCCCACAGCCACCTGGCGCGTTTCGTGCTGATCGGCACCATGAACCCCGAGGAAGGCGAACTGCGCCCGCAACTGCTGGACCGCTTCGGTCTCAAGGTGCAGTTGGAAGGTACGCCCGCGCCGAGCGAGCGCGCCGAGATCGTCCGCCGCCGACTGGCCTTCGATGCCGACCCGCAGGCTTTCCTGAATCAGTGGCGAGGCACGCAGCAGGCTCTGCAACAACGCTGCGCTGAAGCGCGTGGGCAACTCGCAGCGATTCCGCTGGATGACACAGCACTCGATGCAATCGCCGAGCGCTGCCACGCCGCCGGCGTCGACGGTCTGCGCGCCGACCTCGTCTGGCTGCGTGCCGCCCGCGCCCACGCCGCCTGGCGTGGCGCCCACGCCATCGCAGCGCAGGACATCGATGCGGTCGAGCACTTCGCTCTTGCCCATCGCCGCCGCCATTCAGCGCCGCAATCGACCACACCGCCGCAGTCGTCTTCCAGCCAGCCGCAGGCACCGTCCACGGCTTCCAACGGCGAAGGCCAGTGGGGTGAACTCCCCGCCCAGAGCGTCGCCATGGGTCAGCGCCGGCAACTGACGGGCTGGCCAAAAAAGCCCTGAGCATCCGCCCGCGCCAGGCCCCAGGCGCGGATGCCAACCCCCGACCCGGCCAGCTCGCCGGCGGCCGCAGCGGCGCCCGCCAATCGGGCGCGCACGGCCGCATCGACTGGCCGGCCACCCTGCGCAACGGCCGCCCGCAACGCCGCGCCGATCTCGTTCAACGCGCCCGCAGCCGCAAGCCCGGCGAACTCTGGCTGGTGATAGTCGACGCCTCCGCCAGCACCCGCCGCCACGGCGCCCTCGCCCAAGCCAAGGGGCTGCTCGCCGACACCTTCGAACAGGCCTACCGGCAACGCGCACGCCTCGCCGTGCTGCATGCCACCGGCGCACAACCGCGCTGGCTGTGGCAGGGGCAGAAGGCTTCGGTGCAATTAAAGGAGTGGCTGGAACAACTCGGCGCGGGTGGCGGCACGCCGCTGATCGAGGCGCTCAAGCAAGCCCGCGAATGGCTGGACAAGCGCCAGAGGCAGAAGCCCGGCGAGCATCAGCGGTTGCTGGTACTCACCGATGGACGCTTGCAGGACTGGCCGGCGTTACCTGCGATGACCTGTCCGACGTTGCTGGTGGATATCGAGGGTGGCTCGGTGCGGCTGGGGCGGGCGCGGAAGCTGGCGGAACAGCTCGACGCGGACTATCGGCCGATCGCCGAGCTCTGAGAATCGGCCTACCCGCAGCTTGCACAACCCCATCCAGATTCATCGACGGCCGCCAGATCGCCCCGTCAGTTACCCAGAAACTGCTCCAGCGCCATCCACAACGCCTCGACACTCTCGAACTCCCGGTCCACCGCCGGCAACTGCGGCCGCGCCAGGATCAGCACCGGCACGCCCCGTTCGCGGGCGACCTGGAGCTTGGGCTCGGTGGCCTGGCTGCCGCTGTTCTTGCTGACCAGCACGTCGGTGCCCAGTCGAGTGAACAGTTCGCGCTCGCCATCCAGGGTGAAAGGGCCGCGCGTGCCCAGCACTTCGGCGCGCGCGTTGCCGGGCAGGCTTTGCAGGCAGCGCACGGTCCAATGCTGGTGGGCGGGAATCTCGTCCAGGTGCTCCAGCGGCTCGCGGCCCAGGGTGAACAGCGGACGGCGGAAGTCCTTGAGCGCCTCGATCAACCCCGGCCAGTCTGCTACCTCGCGCCAGTCGTCCCCAGCCCCGGTCTGCCAGCCGGGGCGGCGCAATGCCCAGCAGGGGACGCCGGCCAACTGCGCGGCGCGGGCGGCGTTGGCGCTGATCTGCGCGGCATAGGGATGGGTCGCGTCGAGCAGCAGGTCGAAACCGCGTTCGCGGATGAAATCGGCGAGGCCCTCGGCGCCGCCATAACCGCCCACGCGCACTTCGCAGGCGAGGTCATCCGGCACCTTGCCCAACCCGACGAGGCTGTAGAGATGTTGCGGGCCAAGACGACGGGCGATAGCCAGCGCCTCGCCGATTCCGCCCAGCAGCAGGATGCGTTTCATCGCACCTCCAGCGCTTCGCCGACCAGATTGCCCTGACGGTCGATGGCAAAAACTTCCAACGCCACTTCGAGAGGCACAATGCGACGGGCGAAAGCCAGCGCGCGGGCGCAGACGGCGTCGCCCAGGGCGATGCCCTCGGCGCTGCACAGCGCCAGCGCCTGCTGGCTGGTATTGGCTTCGCGCATGCGCTGTTGCAGCTCATCCGACGCGCCGATCTCCGCCGCCCATTCGGCCAATTGAGGCAGGTCGATGCTGGAGTGACGGCTGTGCAGGTCCATGTGGCCGGCCGCGAGCTTGCTGATCTTGCCGAAGCCGCCACAGACGCTGAAGCGCTCCACCGGCGCCTTGCGCAGATGCTTGAGCGCGGCCCCGGCGAAGTCGCCCATCTCGATCAGCGCGGTATCGTCGAAACCGTAGCGCCGGCGCATGGCGTCCTCGCTGGCGTTGCCGGTGCAGGCGGCCAGGTGGCGGAAACCATTGGCGCGGGCGACGTCGATGCCTTGCTGGATCGAGGCGATGTAGGCCGAGCAGGAGAACGGCCGGACGATGCCGGTGGTGCCAAGGATGGACAGCCCACCAAGGATGCCCAGGCGCGGATTCATGGTCTTGAGCGCCAGCTCGGCGCCACCCTCGACATTGATCGTGACCTCGAAGCCGCCGGCATAACCGCACTCGACGGCCAGCGCAGCGAGGTTGTCCTGCATCATCTGGCGCGGCACCGGGTTGATCGCCGGCTCGCCCACCGCCAGCACCAGGCCGGGCTTGGTCACGGTGCCGACGCCTTCGCCCGCATGGAAGCGCACACCTGGCTCGGCGCTCAGAGTGACCTGTGCAAAAACCAGCGCGCCGTGAGTCACATCCGGGTCGTCACCGGCGTCCTTCAACGTGCCGGCTTCGGCGCCGTCGGCGGTGAGCCGGCAGAACTCCAGGCGCAGGGTGGCGACGCGCTCCTTGGGCAGGGCGATCTGCGCCGCATCGCTGGCCTCGCCGGTCAGCAGCAGGCGCGCCGCCGCCAGGCTGGTGGCGGTAGCGCAGCTGCCGGTGGTGTAGCCGCTGCGCAGCGGGCGGGGTTCCTCGTGGGTTTCTTCACGCATGCTTCAGTCGGCCAGCGGTTTCCAGACTTCCAACAGGGTAATCGGCAACGCCGCGCGCCAGGTATCGAAACCACCCAGCGGCTGGGCCTGGGCCACGGAAAGACGGGTCAGTTCGCCGCCAATGCGTTCGCGCCAGCCCACCAGCGTCGCCTCGCTCTGCAGCGTGACGGCATTGGCCACCAGGCGACCGCCGGGCTTGAGCTGCTCCCAGCAGTGCTCGAACACGCCGGGCACGGTCACGCCGCCGCCGATGAAAATGGCGTCGGGGCGCTGAAGCCCCAGCAACGCATCCGGCGCGGCACCGCAGACCAGTTGCAAGGCCGGTACACCGAGCGCATCACGGTTGAAGCGAATGTGTTCCTGGCGCCCCTCGTTGGCTTCGATGGCGAGCGCGCGACAGCTCGGATGCGCACGCATCCATTCGATGCCGATGGAACCGCAGCCGGCGCCGACGTCCCAGAGCAGTTCGCCGGGCCTCGGCGCCAGCCGTGCCAGGGTCACGGCGCGCACATCGCGCTTGGTCAGCTGGCCGTCATGGCGGAAAGCATCATCCGGCAGGCCCGTGGTCAGCGGCAGGCGCACGGCATCGACGCCCGCCACGCACTCCACCGCCACCAGATTCAGCGCGGCGGTCTCGCTGAGCGACCAGTCGCTGGCCAGTCCGTCGATGCGCCGCTCGGACTCGCCGCCCAGATGCTCCAGCACGCTGATCCGGCTCGGGCCGAAACCACGCTCGCGCAGCAGCGCGGCGATGGCCGCGGGGCTCTCACCGTCATTGCTGAGAATCAGCAGCTTCACGCCGTCATGCACCTGAGCCTGGAGCGCGGCCAATGGGCGCGCCACCAGCGACAGCAGCGTGCAGTCCTGCAGGGCCCAGCCCATCCGCGCTGCCGCCAGCGATGCGGAGGACGGCGCAGGAAGTACGAGCATTTCCCCGGACGGAATCTGCCGCGCCAGGCTCGCTCCGACACCGAACAGCATCGGGTCACCGCTGGCCAGCACGCAGGTCGGCTCACCGCGCCGGCGCAGTACCGGCTCCAGGCTGAAGGGGCTCGGCCAGGCCTGGCGGTTGGCGCGCAGGCAATGCGGCAGCAGCTCCAACTGGCGCGGCGCACCGATCACCTCGCTGGCGGCAAGCAGGGCGCGGCGCGCGGCCTTGCCGAGGCCGGCGTAACCGTCCTCGCCGATGCCGACGATGGTCAGCCAGGGCGTCATGGGAATTCCTC
Organism: Pseudomonas sp. B1-22; assembly: GCF_050474425.1. Taxonomy (NCBI): domain Bacteria; kingdom Pseudomonadati; phylum Pseudomonadota; class Gammaproteobacteria; order Pseudomonadales; family Pseudomonadaceae; genus Pseudomonas; species Pseudomonas sp. B1-22. Next base: position 591,402 of record NZ_JBCHVH010000006.1, read on the forward strand.
TGAAGGGATGCGACGATCGATCCGACGGGCAGGCTTGTTCCGCCCTCGGGCAAAGCAGGCATAATACCCGCATCGTCGGTGCTCGTAGGACGCTTCGCATGGATCAGCGATGCATCCGGGAGCCGAAGAGGGAACACGGAAAAAACCGTGGCTGCCCCCGCAACTGTAAGCAGCGAGTCCGCGCAACTCGATCGCCTGGCAGGGCAAGTGCCCGCTGCCGTCGATCTGGCCACTGGGTTACCGGGAAGGCCGCGCTGGATGAGGACCTGCCAGCCAGGAGACCTGCCGACGAGACCAGTCGCGCGTGCAGACATCGAGCGGGGTGTATCGGTGTCGTGAAGTCCCCTTGGGGGATTCGCAGGTCACCGCGACCCAGCCCTGGTGACCTCAGTGCAAGATTCCTCAGCTCCGCCCGTCCGCCCGCATGCCTGCCCCGGCCTGCTGCGCATCGTGGCCTCCCGCGATGGCGGCATTTGCCGCATCAAGCTGCCCTGTGGGCAACTCGATTCTCGCGCCGCGCGCGCCATCGCCCAGGCAGCCGAACAGCATGCCGATGGAGTGCTGGAAGCGACCAACCGCGCCAACCTGCAGATTCGTGGCGTGCACGCGGGCGCCGAAAGTGCGCTGAGCCACGCGCTGCTGGCTGCCGGTCTCGGGCCGCGCGAGTTGGCGGCAGACGATGTGCGCAACCTGCTGGTCAGCCCGGCGCTCGGCCTCGACGCCACGTTTTTTGACGCTGCCCCGCTGGCCCGCCAGTTGCTCGATCTGCTGGAACGCACGCCGCGCTTCCACGGCCTGTCGCCCAAGTTCGGCATCCAGCTGGACGCCGGCGAAGCGCTGGCGATGCTGGAACACCCCAACGATATCTGGCTGTCGGCCATGTCCGACGACGCGGCGCTGCTGTTCGCCTTCGGCCTGGCCGGTTGTCCGCCGCAACGCGAGACCGATCCCCCCGCCCTCGCCGCCGTTTCCGCGGAGCAGCTTCCGCTGCTGGTGGAAACCCTGCTGCACCTGTTCCTCGATCTCGCCGGCGACGGCCAGACGCGCATGCGCCAGCTGCGCGAGATGCTCGGCGACGATGTACTGCTGGAGCGTCTCCAGCAACGCCTGCCCTTCGCACTGCAACTCGGCCCGGCGGTGGATAACTGGCGACGTCCTGCACCGCAGCCCTTCGGCCACCTCGGAATTCAGCCCCAGCGCCAGCCGGAACGCGTCATGGTCGGTGCGGGATTCGTCCTCGGACGTCTCGACAGCACCACGCTGTTCGGCCTGGCCGATCTCGCCGAGCGCTTCAGCGGCGGACAGCTGCGTCTGACGCCCTGGCAAAGCCTGATCCTTCCCGACGTTGCACGGGCCGATGCCGCCGTCGTGCTCGCAGCGCTGGCGAATATCGGGCTGGTGATCGATGCCGCCCAGCCGCTCTCACGCGTCGTCGCCTGCAGCGGCTCGACTGGCTGTGCACGCGGGCTGGCCGACACCAAGGCCGACGCCCTGCGCCTGGCCGAACGCCTGCGCCACCCGCCGCCGCCTGGCGTGCACCTGTGCGGCTGCCCGCGCTCCTGCGCCGCCGCCCACGTCGCCCCCTATACCCTGCTGGCCGTCGCCGACGGCCGCTATGACCTGTTCCGTCGCGCCGATGGCGTGGCCGGCTTCGGCCAGCCGCTGGCGCGCAACCTTTCCCTCGAGGCCGCCGGCGATCTGCTGGCCGCACCCGGAGCTCCCCTTGATGCTTGATTACATCCGCGACGGCCAGGCGATCTACCGCCAATCCTTTGCCACCATCCGCGCCGAAGCCGACCTGTCCGGCATCCCCGCTGACCTGGAAAAACTCGCCGTGCGGGTGATCCACGCCTGCGGCATGGTCGACGTCGTGCAGGACCTGCGCTTCTCCGCCGGCGCCGGGGCCATCGGCCGGGCGGCGCTGGCCGCCGGCGCGCCGATCCTCTGCGATGCGCGGATGGTCGCCGAGGGCATCACCCGCGCGCGCCTGCCGGCGCACAACGAGGTGATCTGCACCCTCAATGACCCGGATGTCCCGGCGCTCGCCCGTGAGCTGGGCAACACCCGCTCGGCGGTGGCGCTGGAGCACTGGCGCGAGCACCTGGAAGGCAGCGTGGTGGTGATCGGCAACGCGCCGACCGCCCTCTTCTACCTGCTGGAAATGCTCGACGCCGGCGCACCGAAACCGGCGCTGATCCTCGGCTTCCCGGTGGGCTTCGTCGGCGCCATGGAATCCAAGGACGCCCTCGCCGCCGACAGCCGCGGCGTGCCCTACGTGATCGTCCGCGGTCGCCGTGGCGGCAGCGCGATGGCGGCCGCGGCGGTGAACGCCCTGGCCACGGAGGTGGAGTGATGACCGGCCGCCTTATCGGCCTGGGCGTCGGCCCGGGCGACCCGGAACTGCTGACCCTCAAGGCCCTGCGCCTGCTGCGCGCGTCCCCGGTGATCGGCTACTTCGTGGCCAAGGCCAAGCACCACGCCGGCCAGGGCGGCAACGCCTTCGCCATCATCGAGGAACATCTGCTGGAGTCGCAGCAGCGCCTGCCGCTGGTCTACCCGGTGACCACCGAGAAGCTGGAGCCGCCGCTGACCTACGAAGGCGTGATCAGCGACTTCTACGACACCGCCGCCGAGCAGGTGGCCGCGCACCTGGAGGCCGGCCGTGACGTGGCAGTGATCTGCGAGGGCGACCCGTTCTTCTACGGCTCCTACATGTACCTGCATGACCGTCTTTCGGAACGGTATGACACCGAAGTCGTACCCGGCGTCTGCTCCATGCTCGGCAGCGCGGCGGTGCTCGGCGTGCCGCTGGTGTACCGCAACCAGAGCCTGTCGGTGCTGTCCGGCGTGCTGCCGGAAGAGGAACTCAAGCGCCGCCTGGCCGACGCCGATGCGGCAGTGGTGATGAAGCTCGGCCGCAACTTCGACAAGGTCCGCCGCGTGCTGCGCGAGCTGGGCCGTGACGGCGGCGCCCACTACGTCGAGCGCGCGACCATGCGCGAGCAGCGCATCGTCGCGCTGGACGACGTCGACCCGATGGCCTCGCCGTACTTCTCGATGATCGTCATCCCCGGCCAACGGTGGAACGGCTGATGCGCGCTGCCATCGTCATTCTCGGCCAGGGCGCACTGGCCACCGCACAACGCGTCCAGGGCGTTTATCCACAGGCGCGTGTGCTGGGTCTGAAGGACCGCGTCGAAGGCGCCGATGAGTCCTACGCGAACTTCGGCGATACCCTGCGCCAGCTCTACCGCAACGACACCCCGATCATCGCCCTGTGCGCCGCCGGCATCGTTATCCGCACCCTCGCCCCGCTGCTCGCCCCCTCAATGGCAGACAAAGGCGCGGAGCCGCCGGTGCTGGCCGTCGCCGAAGACGGCAGCGCCGTGGTGCCGCTGCTCGGCGGGCTGGGCGGGGTGAACCGCATGGCCCGCGAGATCGCCGCCGCATTGGACGTTGCGCCAGCGATCACCACCAGCGGCGAACTGCGCTTCGGCGCCTGCCTGCTCGATCCACCGGAAGGCTACGCGCTGGCGGACATCGAACAGGGCAAGCGCTTCGTTTCCGACCTGCTGGGCGGCGACACCTTGCGCATCGAAGGCGACGCGCCCTGGCTGGACGAGCTGGACCTGCCGCTGGCCGACGACGCCGCGCACACCCTGTGCATCGATGCCCGCGCCGAGGGCATCGCGCAGAATGAGCTGCGCATCCATCCGCGCATCGTCCTCGCCCATGTCACGCTGGTGGACGCGCAGCTTCCCGAACGCATCCGCCAGGGCCTGGCGCAGGCGGGCCTGGCCGAAGCATCGCTGGCGGCACTGCTGGCGCCGCGCTGCCGCATGGCCGATCCGGCGCTGGCCGAGGCCGCCCGCGAGCTGGGCGTGCCACTGCGCTTTATCCACAGCGAAGACGAACTGCCGCCCGCCGTGTTGCACGGCGACTCTTTCCATCTGCATCGCACCACGACGCCCGCCGAAGCCGAGCGCATCGGCCAGCCACGCGGGCGACTCAGCGTGATCGGCCTCGGCCCCGGCGCCAGCGACTTCATGATCCCCGCCGTGCGCCGTGCGCTGGACGAAGCCCAGGACCTGCTCGGCTACGAGACCTACGTGAAAATGGCCGAGCCGCTGCGCGACGACCAGGTGCGCCACTGCACCGACAATCGCGAGGAAATGCAGCGCGCCCGCCACGCCTTCGAACTGGCCGCCAGCGGCCGGCGCGTGGTGGTGATTTCCTCCGGCGATCCGGGTGTGTTCGCCATGGCCGCCGCAGTCATGGAAGCGTTGCACGAGAGCAGCAATCCCGATTGGCATGGGGTGGAGCTGGAGGTGCTGCCGGGCGTGTCCGCGGCGCTGGCCGCTGCCGCAAAAGCCGGTGCGCCGTTGGGGCATGATTTCTGTCTGATTTCCCTGTCGGACAACCTGAAACCCTGGGAAACCATCGAGAAGCGCCTGGACCATGCCGGCGCCGCCGACCTGGCCATGGCCTTCTACAATCCCATCTCCAAGGCGCGTCCGTGGCAACTGGGCCGTGCGCTGGAGATCGTCCGCCGCCATCGCACACCGGAAACGCTGGTGGTGCTCGGCCGCGACATCGGCCGGCCGGCCGAGGCGCTGCGCGTCGTCAGCCTTGGCGAGCTGGTGCCAGAGATGGTGGATATGCGCACCCTGGTGATCGTCGGCTCGTCGCTGACCCGACGCTTCCCTCGCGCCGGTGGTGGGGACTGGGTGTATACGCCGCGCTGGTATCGCTGAGCCCCACCACAATCGCTCAATGGCGCTCGCGTAGGATGGCGTGGAGCGAAGCGATACCCATCGATGGCCGACAAGTCACGTTGATGGGTATCGCAAGCTCCACCCATCCTACGAGCTGAGACAAACCTGTAGGAGCGCCCCATGGGCGCGATCGCGGGCATGGCCCGCTCCTACAGGGAACATCGACGCTTCAGACACATCTTGCAAATGACCAGCGCCTTGCTGAAAATGCGATGAATTATCATTTGCATCAACCAGCGCATTCATGCCCTCCACCTCCGACGTCCAGTCGCTCTACAGTGACCATCATGGCTGGCTGCACCGCTGGCTTCGCGGCCGGCTGGGCAATGCCGCCGATGCCGCCGACCTGGCCCAGGACACCTTCGTGCGTGTGCTGCTCAAGCCCGAGCGCAGTGAACTGCGCACCCCGCGCGCCTTCCTGCGGACCATCGCCCGTGGCCTGGTGATCGACCACTGGCGCCGGGAAGAACTGGAACGCGCCTACCTCGATTCCATCGCCCATCTGCCGGAAGCGGAAGTACCATCGGCCGAGGCACGGCAAAGCATCCTGCAGTTGCTGGAAGCCATCGCTCGCCTGCTCGACGGCCTCAAGCCCAAGGTGCGCCGCGCCTTCCTGCTGGCCCAGTGCGAGGGCGTGCCCCACGCACGGATCGCCGAGGAGCTGGGCGTCTCGGTGCGCTCGGTGGAGCGCTACGTCGCCGAGGCGCTGTTCCACTGCTACCAGCTGCGGTACGCCGAGTGACCGGCGCCAGCACTGCGCCCGATCCCCGGGTGGTGAAGCAGGCGATCCAGTGGACCCTGCGCCTGAACGGCAATGCCGATGCGGAATTGCATAGCGCCTGCCAGCACTGGCGCCAGGCCGATCCCGAGCACGAAGCCGCCTGGCGGCGGGTGCAGACGCTGAATAGCGAACTGGCTGCCAGTTACCAGGCCGTTCCGGGCGCCCACGCGGTGCTGGAAAACACCACCCAGCGTCTGCAGCGGCGCCAGGCGCTCAAGCTGCTGTCGACCTTTGCCCTCGGCGCCTCGGCGCTGTGGCTGGCCCGCGAGGTCGCGCCCTGGCAACGCTGGCTGGCCGACTACAGCACCGTCACCGGCGAGCGCCAGCGCTTCACCCTAGCCGACGGCAGCCTGCTGCAACTGAACACCGACAGCGCAGTGAACCTGCGCTTCGACGCGCGCCAACGTCTGCTGATACTGGAGCGCGGCGAGATGCTCGTCAGCGCCGCCCGGGACGTCGCGCGCCCGCTGCGGGTGCGCAACCGCGACGGCCTGTTCGAAGCCCTGGGCACCCGCTTCGTGCTGCGCCAGGACGAGCGCTCCACGCGCCTGAGCGTCGAGGACGGTTCGGTGGCCATCGCCCCGCGCGTGCGCGGCCAGACCACCGCCATCGCCGAAGCCGGGCAGACCTACGCCATCAACGGCGACAGCGCGCTGCTGGCTGAGCGCAGCAACATGGACAGCAGCGCCTGGGTTGACGGCCTGATCGTCACCCGCGACATGCGCCTGGCGGACTTCCTCGCCGAGATCGGCCGCTACCGACACGGCCACCTGCATTGCGATGCGAGCGTAGCCGACCTGCGGCTGTCCGGCGTGTTTCGCCTGGACGACACCGACAAGCTGCTGGCCCTGCTGCCGCAGACGCTGCCGGTGCAGGTGGAAAAGCGCACGGACTGGTGGGTGACGGTGAGCGCGCGCGGCTGACGGCGAACTCCCCGTGTAGGAGCGCCCCATGGGCGCGATTCGCGGGCATGGCCCGCTCCTACATTCAGATTTCAAACCATGCCTCCCTCAATCGAGATTTATTTTTGTCGGGTTTTGCCGCCTCGGCCGGCAAGGAGGAATAACCCGATCATTTCCCTTGTCCACGGAATATCCCGCCATGCGAGCCGTCCACCTCCCGACCTCTTCCCCCGCCCAGCCCCGCGCCAGTCGGCTGACCCATGCCGTGCGCGGTGCGCTGCTGTGCGCCAGCCTGGGGGCCAGCCTGCCGCTGAGCACCCTGGCCGCCGATGCCGCCGCCATCACCAGCAGCCGCACCTATGCGATTCCGGCCGGGCCCCTGGGCGAGGTGCTGAACAACTTCGCCCGCGAGGCGGGCATCACCCTGTCGGCCACTCCGGAGCAGACCCGTGGCCTGAACTCGGCCGGGCTGAACGGCACCTATTCGGTGGAGCAAGGCCTGTCGCGCCTGCTGGCGGACACTCCGCTGGAAGCGCAGGACCAGGGCGACGGCAACTACGTGCTGCGCGCCGCCGCGCCGAGCGACGTGCTGGCGATGCCATCCAGCGACGTGTTCGCCCTCGGCAACGCGCTGGGCGCGGAAGACGGCTACCTGGCGACCCACAGCCAGATCGCCACCAAGACCAGCAAGTCGCTGCTGGAAACCAGCCAGAGCGTCTCGGTGATCACCCGCGAACAGATCGACGACACCGCCTCGAAGACCGTGCAGCAGGCCATGCGCTACACCCCCGGCATCTTCACCGGTCAGGTCGGCGCCTCGAACCGCTACGACTATGTGGTGATGCGCGGCTTCGCCGACAACAGCGTGGACAACATCTACCTCGACGGCCTGAAGGCCATGGGCGACAGCGGCACCTTCAGCTCGATGCAGGTCGACCCGTACTTCCTCGAACGCATCGACGTGCTCAAGGGCCCGTCCTCGGTGCTCTACGGCCGCAGCCTGCCCGGCGGGCTGGTGGCGCTGACCAGCAAGAAGCCGCTGTACGAGGACTACCACCAGATCACCGGCACCGTCGGCAACATGGGCCAGAAGGAAATGGGCTTCGACTTCAGCGGCCCACTGGATGAGGAGAAGCGCATCGCCTACCGCCTGGTCGGCCTGGGCAAGGGTTCGGACACCCAGTTCGACCACGTCAAGGAAGAGCGCTACGCCATCGCCCCGACCCTGGCTATCGACTTCACCGAGGACACCAGCCTGACGTTGCAGAGCTACCTGCAGCACGACCCGAACGGCGGCTACCACGGCGGCGTACCGGCGGACGGCACGCTGTTCCATCACAACGGCCGGAAGATCTCCCGCGAGTTCTTCGACGGCGAGCCAAGCAAGGACGACTTCGACCGCACCCAGCGCATGTTCGGCTACCAGCTGGAGCACCGTTTCGACGACGTCTGGACCGCGCGGCAGAACTTCCGCTACCTGGACTCCGACGTCGATCTCTCGCAGGTCTATGCCTACGGCTGGACCGCGCCGGACGAGAACACCCTGAACCGCTACTTCTCCGGCGCCCGCGAGCACCTGCAGGCGTACATCGTGGATAACATGGCGCAAGCCGAATTCGACACCGGCGCGGCCAGGCACACCCTGCTGATGGGCCTGGACTACCAGCGCCGCCGCACCGCCGTGGACTGGCGCTCCGGCTCGGCCCAGCCGCTGGACGCATTCGACCCGCACTACGGCAACGACGCCATCAGCTACTACCCGGACGACAACCACACCCGCCGCCTGGAGCAGACCGGCGTCTACCTGCAGGACCTGATCGACATCGACAACTGGCGCTTCTCCCTCGGCATGCGCGAGGACTGGGTAACGGTCGAGGACAAGAACCGCAGCACCGGCAGCAAGGCCGACGACGACTGGAAAAAATTCACCGGGCGCATCGGCGCGCTGTACCTGTTCGATAACGGCGTTGCGCCGTACATCAGCTACTCCGAGTCGTTCAACCCCAACGCCTACTCCGACCAGTCCGGCACGCCGCTGGAGCCGACCGAGGGCAAGCAGTGGGAAGCCGGCCTGAAGTTCCAGCCCGAGGGCAGCCGCAGCCTGTACACCGCGTCGATCTTCCACATCACCCAGGAGAACGTCGCGTCGAAGGAGCCGCAGGACAACTTCTACACCTCCGTGGGCGAAGTGCGCTCCCAGGGCCTGGAGCTGGAAGCCCACACCCAGGTCAGCGACAACCTCAAGGTGCTCGGCAGCTACACCTACACCGACATCACCTACACAAAATCGCTGGACGGCAACCAGGGCCACACCCCGAACCAGGCGCCCAAGCACATGGCTTCGCTGTGGGCCGACTATGGCTTCGACGCCGGCCCGCTGGACGGCCTCTCCATCGGCGGCGGCGCCCGCTACGTCGGCGAGACCTGGGCGGACAAGGAAAACACCCTGCGCGTACCGGACTACACCTTGGTGGATGCGCGCATCGGCTACGACCTGTCCCGCGTCGGCCTGAAAGGCCTGGACGTCAGCCTCAACGCCAACAACCTGCTGGACAAGGACTACGTGGCGTCCTGCTACAGCCTGGACTTCTGCTACTTCGGCGAGAAGCGCAACGTCACCGCGACGGTGAATTACCAGTTCTAATCGGTTCGCCGGGCGACACTTCTTTTGTAGGAGCGAGCTTGCTCGCGAACATCTCGGCACCGCGACCGCCGGGAAATCTGTTCGCGAGCAAGCTCGCTCCTACAGTAATTTCAGCCCATGAGCCCCGTGGCGCGGCCGTCGCCACGGGGCTTTCCTGCTTCAGAACTCTGCGGCGTGGCGGTGACGCACCTCCAGTTCCAGGGAGGCGCGATAGGCGTGCGCCTCGCGCTCGGTGTGGAAGATGCCGACCAACTGGCCTTCCTGATACACATCCCAGCAACGCCCGCCCAGGGCGCGGAACTCGCGGGATTTATGGTCGTCGTCACGCTCGGTCACTGTAATGCTCATGTCTTTTCTTCTCCGGTTTTGCCGTACATCAAGGCAATGCCAGAATCATTTAATTAGCTAGCTAATTAAATACTCGCTTTCGAGAAAGACTGTTACGAGCAATCGCCCAAACGGACGTCCCAGAAACGCAAAAGCGCAGCTCGAAGGCTGCGCTCTTGGGAGACGAACCGTCCGGTTTAGAACGGAATGTCGTCGTCGAAGCTGTCGTAGTCCGGAGCCGGTTGCGGCGCGGGCTGGGACTGCTGCTGCGGGGCCGGACGCGGCGCCTGCTGCGGACGCTGCTGCGGCTCGCGGGGAGCGCGCGGAGCGTCGTCACCACCGGCGCCCGGACGGCCGCCGAGCAGCTGCATGTTGCCGTTGATGTCGACCACGATCTCGGTGGTGTAACGGTCCTGGCCGTCCTGCCCCTGCCACTTGCGGGTACGCAGGCTGCCTTCGACGTAGATCTGCGAACCCTTGCGCACGTACTCGGCGACGATTTCCGCCAGGCGACCGAAGAACACCACGCGGTGCCACTCGGTACGCTCCTGCTGCTGGCCGGTCTGCTTGTCCTTCCAGCTCTCGCTGGTGGCCAGGGTGACGTTGGTCACCGCGTTGCCGTTGGGCATGTAACGGGTTTCCGGATCACCACCGACGTTACCCACCAGAATGACTTTGTTAACCCCACGGGCCATGACGCTCTCCTAAAGGCTTCAGCACGTCGCCTGCTCGGCGCCGGCCAGGCGCTCGAGGGACGTGCGATCAACTTGTTGGGAATCTACTTTGACATAAGCGGCGGCCTCTTCGATGACCACCATCACATCGCTCACACCGGGCAATGCCTTGAAACGCTCGGCCAACGAGGCATCGCGCAGCGCCTCATCGGACAGAGGCAGGCGAATGCTCGTTACATACGGCGGTTCACGCATGGTAACAGCAATTGCCAGCCAGATGGCAGCAAGCACGGCGCAGCCGATGAATACCCCGTTCAAGCCGCCGTGCTGGAACATCCAGCCACCCAGGATGCCGCCCACCGCGGCGCCGAGGAACTGGCTGGTGGAGTACACCCCCATCGCCGTGCCCTTGCCGCCGGCGGGCGACACCTTGCTCACCAGCGACGGCAACGAGGCCTCCAGCAGGTTGAACGCAGTGAAGTAGACGATGATGCCGAACACCAGTTCCTGCAGGCTGTCGCCGAAGGCCCAGAAGTACAGCTCGCAGAGCATCAGGGTCGCCACCGCGCCGCTCAGGACGCGTTTCATCTGACGCTTCTTCTCGGCGTAGATGATGAACGGCACCATGCCGAAGAAGCCGACCAGCAGCGCGGTCAGGTACACCCACCAGTGCTGCTCCTTGGGCAGCCCGGCGCGCTCCACCAGCGCCAGCGGGAGCGCAACGAAGCTGGCCATGAGGATGGCGTGCAGGACCAGGATGCCGGCGTCCAGGCGCAACAGCTCGCCGTTCTTCAGGGTCGGGATCAGCGACTGCCTGGCCACGCTGGATTCGCGGTGCTGCATGCGGTGATCCGGCGTCGGCACGACGAACAGGATGATCAGCATGCCCACCAGCGCCATGCCGGCGGTGAACCAGAACAGGCCGTGCAGGCCGAACCAGTGGGTCAGCACCGGGCCGGCAACCATCGCCACGGCGAAGGACACGCCTATGCTCATGCCGATCATGGCCATGGCCTTGGTACGGTGCTGTTCGCGGGTCAGGTCGGAAAGCATCGCCATCACGGCGGCGGAAATCGCCCCGGCGCCCTGCAGCACCCGGCCGGCGATGATGCCCCAGATGGAGTCGGCATTGGCCGCCAGTGCGGCACCCGCCGCGAACACCAGCAGGCCGACGACGATGATCGGCCGGCGGCCGATACGGTCGGAGAGGGTGCCCAGGGGAATCTGCAGGATGGCCTGGGTCAGGCCGTAGGCGCCGATGGCCAGGCCGATCAAAGCCGGCGTCGCGCCGGCGAGGTCCTGCCCGTAGGTCGCCAGGACCGGCAGGACCATGAACATGCCGAGCATGCGGAACGCGAAGACCAGGGACAGGCCGGCGGCCGCGCGGGTTTCGGTGCCACTCATGCGCTCAGTGTGGGAATCGTGCATAAACCCCTCATGGGAAGACGGATGTCGGGGATGCGCTTCAGTGCCCCCGTGACGGCGTGCCCCTGCACTCCGCGAAGGGCCGGCTGTCGCCAACGCCGAAAAATAGCCGGGCATTCTACCAGTCCTGCTGCTTGCCAGCACACTCGCGCGACTTTGCCGCATACGGACGGCCAGCCGTATACTCAGCGGTTTTCGCCCGCCATGCGAGGCCGCTGTGGACAAGATCCTCATCCGTGGGGCACGTACCCACAACCTGAAGAACATCGACCTGACCCTGCCGCGCGACAAGCTGATCGTGATCACCGGCCTGTCCGGTTCCGGCAAGTCCTCCCTGGCCTTCGATACGCTCTATGCCGAAGGCCAGCGCCGCTACGTGGAGTCCCTGTCGGCCTACGCCCGGCAGTTCCTCTCGATGATGGAAAAACCCGACGTCGACACCATCGAAGGTCTGTCGCCGGCGATTTCCATCGAGCAGAAATCCACGTCGCACAACCCGCGTTCCACCGTGGGTACCATCACCGAGATCTACGACTACCTGCGCCTGCTTTATGCGCGCGTGGGTATTCCGCGCTGCCCGGACCACGACATCCCGCTGGAGGCGCAGACCGTCAGCCAGATGGTCGACCAGGTGCTGGCGCTGCCCGAAGGCCGCAAGCTGATGCTGCTGGCCCCGGTGATCCGCGAACGCAAGGGCGAGCACCTGGCGGTATTCGAGGAAATGCGCGCCCAGGGCTTCGTCCGTGCCCGTGTCAACGGCAAGCTCTATGAGCTGGACGAGCTGCCCAAGCTGGACAAGAAGCTCAAGCACTCCATCGATGTGGTGGTGGACCGCTTCAAGGTGCGTGGCGACCTGCAGCAGCGCCTGGCGGAGTCCTTCGAGACGGCGATCAACCTGGCGGACGGCATCGCGCTCGTAGCCCCCATGGACGATGAAGAAGGCGAGGAGATGATCTTCTCCGCCCGCTTCGCCTGCCCGGTCTGCGGACACTCCATCAGCGAACTCGAACCCAAGCTGTTCTCCTTCAATAACCCGGCCGGCGCCTGCCCTACCTGCGACGGCCTGGGCGTGAAGCAGTTCTTCGACGCGCGGCGGGTGGTCAACGGCGAGCTGACCCTGGCCGAGGGCGCGATCCGCGGCTGGGACCGGCGCAACGTCTACTACTTCCAGATGCTCGGTTCGCTGGCCGGGCACTTCGGCTTCAGCCTGGAGGAGCCCTTCCAGGATCTCGATCCGGAGCACCAGAAGTTCATCCTCAACGGTTCGGGCCGCGAGAACGTCGAGTTCCGCTACCTCAACGACCGTGGCGACATCGTCAAGCGCGCGCACCCGTTCGAGGGCATCCTGCCGAACCTGGAGCGCCGCTACCGCGAGACCGAGTCGGCCACCGTGCGCGAGGAGCTGGCCAAGTTCCTCAGCACCCAGCCCTGCCCGGATTGCCACGGCACCCGCCTGCGCCGCGAGGCACGCCACGTCTGGGTGGGCGACAAGACGCTGCCGGCGATCACCTCGATGCCGGTGGGCACCGCCTGTGAGTACGCCGAGAGCCTGACCCTCACCGGCCGCCGCGGCGAAATCGCCTCGAAGATCCTCAAGGAGATCCGCGAGCGCCTGCAGTTCCTGGTCAACGTCGGCCTCGACTACCTGACCCTGGACCGCAGCGCCGACACCCTGTCCGGCGGCGAGGCGCAGCGTATCCGTCTGGCCAGCCAGATCGGCGCCGGCCTGGTGGGCGTCATGTACATCCTCGACGAACCCTCCATCGGCCTGCACCAGCGCGACAACGAGCGCCTGCTGGGCACCCTCACCCACCTGCGCAACCTGGGCAACACGGTGATCGTGGTTGAGCACGACGAGGATGCCATCCGCCTCGCCGACTACGTGGTGGACATCGGCCCCGGCGCCGGCGTGCACGGCGGGCAGATCGTCGCCGAGGGCACGCCGCAACAGGTCATGGACCACCCGGACTCGGTCACTGGCGCCTACCTGTCCGGTCGCACCAAGATCCTCGTGCCCGCCGAGCGCACCCCGCGCAACAAGAAGCAATTGCTCAAGCTCAAGGGCGCGCGCGGCAACAACCTGCAGAACGTCAACCTGGAAATTCCGGTCGGCCTGTTCACCTGCATCACCGGCGTTTCCGGTTCGGGCAAGTCGACGCTGATCAACAACACCCTGTTCCCGATCACCGCCACCGCGCTCAACGGCGCCACCACCCTGGAAGTCGCGCCCTACGAATCCTTCGACGGCCTGCAGCACCTGGACAAGGTGGTGGACATCGACCAGAGCCCGATCGGCCGCACCCCGCGTTCCAACCCGGCGACCTACACCGGGCTGTTCACGCCGATCCGCGAGCTGTTCGCCGGCGTGCCGGAAGCCCGCTCGCGCGGCTACGGTCCGGGGCGTTTCTCGTTCAACGTCAAGGGCGGCCGCTGCGAGGCCTGCCAGGGCGACGGCGTGATCAAGGTGGAGATGCACTTCCTGCCGGACATCTATGTCCCCTGCGACGTCTGCAAGGGCAAGCGCTACAACCGCGAGACCCTGGAAGTCCGCTACAAGGGCAAGAGCATCACCGAGGTGCTGGACATGACCATCGAGGACGCCCGCGCGTTCTTCGACGCCGTGCCGGCCATCGCCCGCAAGCTGCAGACGCTGATGGACGTCGGGCTGTCGTATATCAAGCTGGGCCAGAGCGCGACCACTCTCTCCGGTGGCGAGGCGCAGCGGGTGAAGCTGTCCCGCGAGCTGTCCAAGCGCGATACCGGCAAGACCCTGTACATCCTCGACGAGCCGACCACCGGCCTGCACTTCGCGGACATCCAGCAACTGCTCGACGTACTGCACCGCCTGCGCGACCACGGCAACACCGTGGTGGTGATCGAGCACAACCTGGACGTGATCAAGACCGCCGACTGGCTGGTCGACCTCGGCCCCGAGGGCGGCTCCAAGGGCGGCCAGATCATCGCCACCGGCACGCCGGAGCAGGTTGCGGAGCTGGCGGTGTCGCACACCGGGCACTTCCTCAAGCCGCTGCTGGAACGCGATCGCGCCTGATCCGCACCGGCATGAAAAAGCCCCTGCTGCCCATCGGCGCAGGGGCTTTTCTTTGGGCTCTTGTAGGAGTGGGCCATGCCCACGATTCGCGCGCATGGCGCGCTCCTACAAGGTGCAGATCAGATCTGCGATTGCAGGTAGTTCTCCAGGCCGATCTTCTGGATCAGGCCGAGCTGCTGCTCCAGCCAATACGCATGGTCTTCCTCGGTGTCGGTCAACTGCACGCGCAGGATGTCGCGCGTGACGAAGTCCTGGTGCTGCTCACACAGCGCAATGCCCTTGGCCAGCGCTGCACGCACGTGGCGCTCCAGCTTCAGGTCGGCCTCGAGCATCTCCGGCAGGGTCTTGCCCGGATGGATATCGTCCGGGCGCATACGCGGTGTGCCTTCGAGCAGCAGGATGCGGCGCAGCAAGGCGTCGGCGTGCTGGGTTTCCTCTTCCATCTCGTGGTTCAGGCGCTCGTAGAGCTTGGTGAAGCCCCAGTCCTCGTACATGCGCGAGTGGATGAAATACTGGTCGCGAGCGGCCAGCTCACCGGTCAGCAGCGTGTTGAGATAATCGATAACCTCGGCGTGGCCTTGCATCAGCCTTCTCCCTGGAACGTGACAGCCAATTAAACGGCGCTATGGTCCAGCCGGGCATGACCGGGGTCAAGCCCGGCCTTGGCCTGAAACGAAGCCGCCCTCCGAAGAGGGCGGCTTATCCTGACGCCTGAGCTTAGTTCAGCTTCAAGTCCAGCGCCTTGGCGACACCTTCGCCGTAGGCCGGGTCGATCTTTAAGAACAGCGCGAGCTGGCGACGCTGGATGGCTTCCGGCACACCTGCCATGTCACCGGCGATGTTCGCGTACAGACGCTGCCGCTGCGGCTCGTCGAACAGGCGGAACAGCGCGGCCGGCTGGCTGTAGTAGTCGTCGTCCACCCGGTGGTTCCAGTGGTCGGCGGTGCCTTCCAGGGTCAGCGGCGGCTCGGAGTAGTCCGGCTGCTCCTGCCACTGGTTGAAGCTGTTCGGTTCGTAGGTGACGGTCATGTCACCGTTATTGCCGTCCACCCGCATGGCGCCGTCGCGGTGATAGATGCGCGGGTTGTTGCGCGCAGCATTCACCGGGATCTGGTGGTGGTTCACGCCCAGGCGGTAGCGGTGTGCATCGCCGTAGGAGAACAGGCGGCCCTGGAGCATCCTGTCCGGCGAGAAGCCGATGCCGGGAACGATGTTCGCCGGACTGAAGGCGGACTGCTCGACCTCGGCGAAGTAGTTCGCCGGGTTGCGGTTCAGCTCGAAGTAGCCGACCTCGATCAGCGGGTAGTCGCCGTGCGGCCAGACCTTGGTCAGGTCGAACGGGTTGTAGCGGTAGGTCGCCGCCTCCTTCTCCGGCATCACCTGCACGTACATCGTCCAGCGCGGAAAGTCACCGCGCTCGATGGCGTCAAACAGATCACGCTGCGAGCTCTCGCGGTCGGCGCCTACCAGCTTGGCGGCTTCCTCGTTGCTCAGGTTCTCGATGCCCTGCTGGGTCTTGAAGTGGAACTTGACCCAGAAGCGCTCGTTGCTGGCGTTGATGAAGCTGAAGGTGTGGCTGCCGAAGCCATGCACGTGACGATAGCTGCGCGGCAGGCCCCGGTCGCTGAAGTCGATGGTCAGTTGGTGCAGCGCTTCGGGCAGGTGAGAAAAGAAGTCCCACTTCAGGGTCGCGTTGCGCAGGTTGGTGCGCGGATCACGTTTCACCACGTGGTTCAGGTCGGGGAATTTCAGCGGGTCGCGGAAGTAGAAGACCGGGGTGTTGTTGCCCACCAGGTCCCAGTTGCCTTCCTCGGTGTAGAACTTCAGGGCGAAGCCGCGGATATCGCGCTCGGCGTCGGCCGCGCCGCGTTCGCCGGCAACGGTGGAGAAACGCAGGAACAACGGGGTCTGCTTGCCAACCTCGGAGAACAGCTTGGCGCGGGTGTAGCGGGTGATGTCATGGGTGACGGTGAAGGTGCCATAGGCAGCAGAGCCTTTGGCGTGCATGCGACGCTCAGGAATCACCTCGCGGTCGAAGTGCGCCAGTTTCTCCAGGAACCAGACGTCCTGCAGCAGCATCGGACCCCGAGGGCCGGCGGTCTGGACATTCTGGTTATCGGCGACCGGCGCTCCAGCGGCAGTCGTCAGGCGGGTCTTGTCGCTCATCGTTACTCTCCTCAACGGCGGGTGCGGTATCCACTGCTCACGGAAAGGTGAGTGCGGTCCGACATCCCATCGGACAATTAAGCGCCCCCACGACCGCTGGCAGTTGATCCAGCTCAGGCGCCGTGGAAGTCGGCGTGATCAGGATCGGCGAAGAGCGACTTAGCATCCAATTTATTGATTTGAGGCGATCGATAGAGAAAAACTTTTCTCCAGGCGATAAAAAACCGGGCACAGGGCCCGGTTTCTTATAAGGCGTAAACCTTACTCTGCAGCTTCTACTGCTTGGCCGCCAACAGCGCGGTCAATCAGTTCGACGTATGCCATGGGGGCATTGTCGCCGGCGCGGAAGCCGCACTTCAGGATGCGCAGGTAGCCGCCCGGACGGTTGGCGTAGCGCTTGCCCAGTTCGTTGAAGAGCTTGCCTACGGCTTCTTTCGAACGGGTACGGTCGAAAGCGAGACGACGGTTGGCAACGCTATCCACTTTAGCCAGGGTGATCAGCGGCTCGGCAACGCGACGCAGTTCCTTGGCCTTGGGCAGGGTGGTTTTGATCAGTTCGTGTTCGAAGAGCGACACAGCCATGTTCTGGAACATAGCCTTGCGGTGCGCGCTGGTGCGGCTCAGGTGACGACCACTTTTACGATGGCGCATGGTTCAATTCCTTTCCAAACTTTACGTTCGGTAGCTACGACGATCAGGCAGTAGCCTTGTCGTCTTTCTTGAGACTTGCCGGCGGCCAGTTGTCGAGGCGCATACCGAGGGACAGACCGCGAGAGGCCAGAACGTCCTTGATTTCGGTCAGGGACTTCTTGCCCAGGTTCGGCGTTTTGAGCAGCTCTACTTCGGTGCGCTGAATCAGGTCACCGATGTAGTAGATGTTCTCTGCCTTCAGGCAGTTGGCCGAACGGACGGTCAGCTCAAGGTCATCGACCGGACGCAGCAGGATCGGATCGATCTCGTCTTCCTGCTCTTCAACGACGGGCTCGCTGTCGCCTTTGAGGTCCACGAACGCTGCCAGCTGCTGTTGCAGGATGGTAGCGGCGCGACGGATAGCCTCTTCAGGGTCCAGGGTGCCGTTGGTTTCCAGATCGAGGACCAGCTTGTCCAGGTTGGTACGCTGTTCGACACGGGCGTTCTCGACCACGTAGGCAACACGACGTACGGGGCTGAACGAGGCGTCGAGCTGAAGACGGCCGATGCTACGGCTTTCGTCTTCATCGCTCGAACGGGCATCAGCCGGCTCGTAGCCACGGCCACGAGCGACTTTCAGCTTCATGTTCAGCGCACCGTTATCGGCCAGGTGGGCGATAACATGGTCACCGTTGACGATCTCGACATCATGATCCAGCTGAATATCGGCAGCGGTCACCACACCCGAGCCCTTTTTCGCCAGGGTCAGCGTCACTTCGTCACGGCCGTGCAGCTTGATGGCCAGGCCTTTCAGGTTGAGCAGGATCTCGATGACATCTTCCTGCACACCTTCGATGGCGGAGTACTCGTGGAGTACGCCGTCGATCTCGGCCTCGACTACTGCACAGCCAGGCATGGAGGACAACAGGATGCGACGCAGCGCGTTGCCCAGGGTATGGCCGAAACCACGCTCGAGGGGCTCGAGGGTGATCTTGGCGCGGGTTTGGCTGACCACCTGCACATCGATGTGACGGGGGGTCAGGAACTCATTTACCGAACTCTGCATGGATGCACCTATTTTCTAGCCCTTACTTGGAGTAGAGCTCGACAATCAGGTTTTCGTTGATGTCGGCGGACAGATCGGCACGAGCCGGAACACTTTTGAAAGTGCCGGACTTCTTGTCGCTATCCACTTCGACCCACTCAACGCGACCGCGCTGGGCGCACAGGTCCAGAGCTTGGGCAATGCGCAGCTGGTTCTTCGATTTCTCGCGAACAGCAACGACGTCGCCTGCTTTGACCTGGTAGGACGGGATGTTCACGGTCTGACCGTTCACGCTGATGGTCTTGTGGGACACCAGCTGACGGGATTCGGAACGAGTGGAACCGAAGCCCATACGGTAGACGACGTTGTCCAGACGGCACTCGAGCAGCTGCAGCAGGTTCTCACCAGTGGAGCCCTTGCGGCGGGACGCTTCCTGATAGTAGCCACGGAATTGACGTTCCAGAACGCCGTAGATGCGGCGGACTTTCTGCTTCTCGCGCAGCTGCAGACCGTAGTCGGACAGGCGACCACGACGCTGGCCGTGCTGGCCAGGAACGTTTTCTGCTTTGCACTTCGAGTCGAGGGCGCGGACGCCACTCTTCAGGAACAGATCAGTGCCTTCGCGGCGGGACAGTTTGCACTTGGGACCAATGTAACGAGCCATTTCTCACTGTCTCCTATTACACGCGACGCTTTTTCGGCGGACGGCAGCCGTTGTGCGGGATCGGGGTTACGTCGGTGATGCTGGCGATCTTGTAACCGCAGGCATTCAGCGCACGTACAGCCGACTCGCGGCCCGGGCCCGGGCCCTTGACGTTGACGTCGAGGTTCTTCAGACCGTATTCCAGAGCAGCCTGGCCGGCACGCTCGGCCGCTACCTGGGCAGCGAACGGGGTGCTCTTACGCGAGCCGCGGAAGCCCGAACCACCGGAAGTGGCCCAGGACAGAGCGTTGCCCTGACGGTCGGTGATGGTAACGATGGTATTGTTGAAGGACGCGTGGATATGCGCGATCCCGTCAACCACCGTCTTTTTGACTTTCTTACGAGGACGAGCAGCAGGTTTTGCCATGACTAAATTCCTAAGCGATTACTTGCGGATCGGCTTACGCGGGCCCTTACGGGTACGCGCGTTGGTCTTGGTACGCTGACCGCGAACCGGCAGACCGCGACGATGACGCAGACCGCGGTAGCAACCGAGGTCCATCAGACGCTTGATGTTCATGTTGATTTCGCGACGCAGGTCACCTTCGGTGGTCAGCTTGGCCACCTCGGTACGCAGCGAATCAATCTGCTCTTCGCTCAGGTCTTTGATCTTTGCAGCCGGGCTGATGCCGGTGGCTGCACAGATGCTCTGTGCGGTAGTGCGACCAACACCATAGATGTAGGTCAGCGAGATAACAGTGTGCTTGTTATCCGGAATGTTTACGCCTGCAATACGGGCCATTCAGAAAAACTCCAATTGACAGCTACCCGGCGCCCAGGAAGCCAAGAAAGGGCGCGGATATTAGCGCTGTAAAAACAAATAATCAACCCGGCAGCACACTAGCTGCCGGGTTATAACGCGTGATTCACACTCAGCCTTGGCGCTGCTTGTGACGCGGCTCCGCGCTGCAGATCACACGAACGACGCCTTCGCGACGGACGATCTTGCAGTTGCGGCAAAGCTTCTTAACCGATGCACGAACTTTCATCAGTGACTCCTCGAACCTTACGGGTCAGCGCAGCAGGCCGCTGCCATAGCCCTTCAGGTTGGCTTTCTTCATGAGGGATTCGTACTGGTGAGAAACGAGGTGCGATTGTACTTGGGCCATAAAGTCCATCACAACCACGACCACGATCAGCAACGAGGTCCCGCCAAGGTAGAACGGTACGTGGGCAGCTACGACCAGGAACTGGGGCAGCAGGCACACAGCCGTCATGTACAGGGCACCGAACATGGTCAAACGGGTCAGCACGCCATCGATGTAGCGAGCGGACTGTTCGCCCGGACGAATACCCGGAATAAATGCACCGGACTTCTTGAGGTTTTCCGCCACGTCCTTCGGGTTGAACATCAGCGCTGTGTAGAAGAAGCAGAAGAAGACGATCCCCGCACTAAACAGCAGAATGTTCAGCGGCTGCCCCGGAGCGATCGCTTGCGCGACGTCCTGCAGCCAACCCAGGCCCTCCGACTGACCGAACCAGGCACCCAGGGATGCCGGGAACAGCAGGATGCTGCTGGCGAAGATCGCAGGGATTACACCCGCCATGTTCACTTTCAGCGGCAAGTGGCTGGTCTGGGCGGCAAACACCTTGCGGCCTTGTTGGCGCTTGGCGTAATGCACGGCGATACGACGCTGACCACGCTCGATGAACACAACGAACGCGATGATGGCCACGGCCAGCAGGCCGATGGCGATCAGGGCGAAGATGTTGATGTCACCTTGACGCGCGGACTCGAAGGACTGGCCGATTGCTCGGGGCAGGCCTGCGACGATACCGGAGAAGATCAACATGGAGATGCCGTTGCCGACACCCCGCTCGGTGATCTGCTCACCCAGCCACATCATGAACAGCGCACCCGCCACGAAGGTGGTGACCGACACGAAGTAGAAGCCGAAGTCGTTGGAGAAAGCCACACCCTGGCTGCCCAGACCAACGGACATGCCGATGGCCTGGACGAGTGCCAGAGCGAGAGTTGCGTAGCGGGTGTACTGGCTGATCTTGCGACGCCCAGACTCACCCTCTTTCTTCAACTGCTCCAGCTGCGGGCTGATAGCGGTCATGAGCTGCATGATGATCGATGCCGAGATGTACGGCATGATCCCCAGTGCAAAGATACTCATGCGCTCCAGCGCGCCGCCGGAAAACATGTTGAAGAGGCTAAGAATGGTCCCCTCGTTCTGCCGGAACAGTGCCGCCAAGCGATCAGGGTTGATGCCCGGGACTGGGATATGCGCACCGATCCGATAGACGATGATCGCCAGGAACAGGAAACGCAGACGTGCCCAGAGCTCGGACAAACCACCACCGTTGCTCAGCGCAGAGAGAGCACCTTGCTTAGCCATTTAGTCCTCGATTTTGCCGCCAGCTGCTTCGATAGCCGCACGAGCGCCCTTGGTGGCGCCAATGCCTTTCAGGGTGACTGCGCGAGTAACTTCGCCGGACAGCATGACTTTCACACGCTGTACGTTCTGGTTAATCACGTTGGCATCCTTCAGGGCCTGCACGGTTACGACATCACCCTCGACCTTGGCCAGCTCGGAGGTACGCACTTCTGCGCGATCCAGGGCCTTCAGCGAGTTGAAGCCGAACTTCGGCAGACGACGGTGCAGCGGCTGCTGACCACCCTCGAAGCCCGGAGCGATGGAGCCACCGGAGCGGGAGGTCTGACCTTTGTGACCACGGCCACCGGTCTTGCCCAGACCGCTACCGATGCCACGGCCCGGACGGTGCTTTTCGCGACGGGCACCCGGCGCGGAACGCAGATCGTTCAGTTGCATGGATTAACCCTCCACACGCAGCAGGTAGTAGGCCTTGTTGATCATGCCGCGGTTTTCAGGAGTGTCCTGAACTTCTACGGTGTGACCAATGCGACGCAGGCCCAGGCCTTTGACGCAAGCCTTGTGATTGGCCAGACGGCCGTTCACGCTCTTGATCAGAGTAACTTTGACAGTTGCCATGGTTAGAGAATCTCCTCGACGCTCTTGCCACGCTTGGCCGCTACCGACTCAGGGGACTGCATGTTCTTCAGGCCCTTGAAGGTTGCGTAGACCACGTTCACCGGATTGGTGGAGCCGTAGCACTTCGCCAGAACGTTCTGCACACCGGCCACTTCCAGGACAGCACGCATGGCGCCGCCGGCGATGATACCGGTACCTTCGGAAGCCGGCTGCATGTACACCTTGGAGGCGCCATGGGCGGACTTGGTCGGGTACTGCAGGGTGGTGCCGTTCAGATCAACCTGGATCATGTTGCGGCGAGCAGCTTCCATGGCCTTCTGGATGGCAGCCGGCACTTCACGCGCCTTGCCACGACCGAAGCCCACGCGGCCTTTGCCATCGCCAACCACGGTCAGCGCGGTGAAGGCGAAGATACGGCCACCTTTAACGGTTTTGGCGACGCGGTTCACTTGAACCAGCTTCTCGATGTAGCCTTCGTCGCGCTTTTGATCGTTGTTTGCCATAACTTAGAACTCCAGACCGCCTTCGCGAGCGGCATCAGCCAGGGCCTTGATACGGCCGTGGTACTTGAAGCCAGAACGGTCGAACGCCACCTGAGTGACGCCGGCAGCCTTGGCGCGTTCGGCGACCAGTTGACCAACTTTCTTGGCTGCGTCGATGTTGCCGGTGGCACCTTCGCGCAGTTCCTTGTCCAGGGTCGAGGCGCTGGCCAGGACCTTGCCGCCATCGGCCGCAATGACCTGGGCGTAGATGTGCTGGGCGGAGCGGTACACGCAGAGGCGTACGGCTTCCAGTTCGCGCATCTTCAGGCGAGCCTTGCGAGCGCGGCGCAGACGGGTTTCTTTCTTGACGCTCATTTGCTATGCCCTACTTCTTCTTGGCTTCTTTACGAAGGACGACTTCGTCGGCGTAACGCACGCCCTTGCCTTTGTACGGCTCCGGCGGACGGAAGTCGCGGATTTCCGCGGCGACCTGGCCGACCAGCTGCTTGTCGATACCCTTGATCAGGATGTCGGTCTGGCTGGGGGTTTCCGCTACGATGCCGGCAGGCAGTTCGTAATCAACCGGGTGGGAGAAGCCGAGAGCCAGGGACAGCACTTGGCCTTTGGCCTGCGCCTTGTAACCAACGCCGACCAGCTGGAGCTTGCGCTCGAAGCCCTGGCTGACGCCGATTACCATGTTGTTGACCAGAGCGCGGGTGGTACCGGCCATGGCACGGGTCTGCTGGTCGCCGTTACGCGCAGCGAAACGCAGCTCACCGTTGTCCTGAATGACTTCGACGGACGGATGTACTTTCAGCTCGAGAGCGCCTTTGGCACCCTTGATCGAAAGTTCCTGACCAGCCAGCTTGATTTCAACGCCAGCGGGCAGAACGACGGGGTTCTTAGCAACGCGAGACATGCTGATTCCCCTTAGAACACAGTGCAGAGCACTTCGCCACCGACGCCAGCGGCACGGGCAGCACGATCAGTCATCACACCTTTGTTGGTGGAAACGATCGAAACACCCAGGCCGCCGCGAACTTTCGGCAGCTGGTCTACGGATTTGTACTGGCGCAGGCCAGGACGGCTGATTCGCTTCACTTCCTCGATGACAGGCTTGCCTTCGAAGTACTTCAGCTCGATCGACAGCAGAGGCTTGGCCTCGGCGGTGACTTGGAAATCCGCAATGTAACCTTCGTCCTTGAGGACTTTGGCGACTGCCGCTTTCAGCTTGGAAGACGGCATGCTCACGACGGTCTTCTCAGCCATCTGGGCATTACGGATGCGAGTTAGCATGTCTGCTAACGGGTCCTGCATACTCATGGGCTTAATGCTCCTGATACAAAAGATAAGCCTTCAACTTCATAACTCGCCCTCAAAACGCCAGGCGAACTAAAACCCGGGCTCAGGGGAGCCGGGTATTCTAGAGATCGCTCAAAAACGAATCAAGCCCCACGAGGGGGCTTGATTCGTTAAGCGATCAACGGAGCCGTTGCCGGCTCCGCTAACGACTTACCAGCTGGCTTTCACCAGACCCGGTACGTCGCCGCGCATTGCAGCTTCGCGCAGCTTGTTACGGCTCAGACCGAACTTGCGGTAGAAGCCGTGCGGACGACCGGTCAGACGGCAGCGGTTACGCAGGCGGCTGGCGCTCGCGTCACGGGGCTGCTTCTGCAGGGCGACCTGGGCATTCCAACGCTCTTCCGCGGAGGAGTTCGGATTAGCGATGATCGCTTTCAGCTCGGCACGCTTTTTAGCGTACTTGGCTACCGTTTGCTGACGCTTCAGCTCACGGTTCTTCATGCTCTCTTTAGCCATGGTCCTACTCCAATCAGTTGCGGAACGGGAAGTTGAAGGCGCGCAGCAGGGCACGACCTTCATCATCCGAACGAGCGGTGGTGGTCAGAGTGATATCCATACCGCGGAGGGCATCGATCTTGTCGTAATCGATTTCCGGGAAGATGATCTGCTCTTTGACACCCATGCTGTAGTTGCCGCGACCGTCGAAGGACTTGGCATTCAGACCGCGGAAGTCACGTACACGAGGCAGGGAGATCGACAGCAGACGGTCCAGGAACTCGTACATGCGATCGCCACGCAGGGTGACTTTCACGCCAATCGGCCAGCCTTCACGGATCTTGAAGCCAGCGATCGACTTACGAGCGTAAGTCACGACCGGCTTTTGACCCGCGATCTTTTCCAGATCGGCAACGGCGCTCTCGATGACTTTCTTGTCACCGACAGCTTCGCCAAGACCCATGTTCAGGGTGATTTTGGTAACGCGCGGAACTTCCATCACGTTCGCCAGCTGAAGCTCTTGCTTCAGCTTGGGAGCGATTTCCTTCCGATAAATTTCTTTCAATCGTGCCATGGTGATCTACCTAGCTCCCTCAAGCCTGAACCGGTTTCTGGGTCGACTTGAAGACACGAATCTTCTTACCGTCTTCGACTTTGAAACCAACGCGGTCAGCCTTGTTGGTTTCAGCGTTGAAGATGGCGACGTTGGAGACGTGCAGAGGCGCCTCCTTCTCGACGATCCCGCCTTGCTGGTTGAGCATGGGGTTGGGCTTGGTGTGGCGCTTGACCAGGTTCACACCGCCAACGACCAGACGATCGTCAGCCAGAACCTTGACCACTTTGCCACGCTTGCCCTTGTCCTTGCCGGCAATGACGATGACTTCGTCGTCACGACGAATTTTTTGCATGACGGCTACTCCTTACAGCACTTCAGGGGCAAGGGAGACGATCTTCATGAACTTCTCGGTACGAAGTTCACGAGTCACCGGCCCGAAGATACGGGTGCCGATCGGCTCCTGCTTGTTGTTCAGCAGGACGGCGGCGTTGCCGTCGAAGCGAATGATGGAACCGTCGGTACGACGTACGCCGTGCTTGGTGCGAACGACCACGGCAGTCATTACCTGGCCCTTCTTCACCTTGCCACGCGGAATTGCTTCCTTGACGGTGACCTTGATGATGTCGCCAATGCCGGCGTAACGGCGGTGGGAACCGCCGAGTACCTTGATGCACATTACGCGACGCGCGCCGCTGTTGTCAGCGACATCGAGCATGGATTGAGTCTGAATCATCTTCTATCTCCGACCCTTAGACTTCAACCGCGCGCTCGACGATATCAACCAGGGTCCAGGCCTTGGTTTTGGCCAGCGGACGGGTTTCGCGGATGGTGACCAGGTCACCAACGCGGCACTGATTGGTTTCGTCGTGGGCGTGCAGTTTGGTCGAACGCTTCACGTATTTGCCGTAGATCGGGTGCTTTACGCGGCGCTCGATCAGTACGGTGACGGTCTTGTCCATCTTGTCGCTGACGACGCGGCCGGTCAGCGTACGGACGGTGTTCTGAGCTTCAGCCATGATTACTTACCTGCTTGCTGGTTGAGCACAGTTTTAACGCGAGCGATGTCGCGCTTCACTTGCGAGAGCAGGTGAGACTGCCCCAACTGGCCAGTTGCTTTCTGCATGCGCAGATTGAACTGGTCGCGCAGCAGGCCGAGCAGTTGCTCGTTCAGCTGCTCAACGGATTTTTCACGAAGTTCATTCGCTTTCATCACATCACCGTCCGCTTAACAAAGGAGGTGGCGAGCGGCAGCTTTGCAGCAGCCAGGGCGAATGCCTCACGCGCCAGCTCTTCGGATACACCCTCGATCTCGTACAGGACCTTGCCCGGTTGAATCTGGGCTACCCAGTACTCGACGCCGCCCTTACCTTTACCCATACGTACTTCCAGGGGCTTCTTGGTAACAGGCTTGTCGGGGAATACGCGAATCCAGATCTTGCCGCCACGTTTTACGTGACGGGTCAGCGCACGACGTGCGGACTCGATCTGACGCGCGGTGAGACGGCCACGGCTGGTTGCCTTGAGGGCGAACTCGCCGAAGCTGACTTTGGAACCGCGATGAGCCAGGCCACGGTTGTGACCGGTCATTTGCTTGCGGAACTTCGTACGCTTAGGTTGCAGCATTTGCGTACTCCTTACTTAGCAGCTTTTTTACGAGGAGCGGGCGCTACAGGCTTCAGCTCTTCCTGGCGGCCACCGATGACCTCACCTTTGAAGATCCAAACCTTCACACCGATCACACCGTAGGTGGTGTGCGCTTCGTAGGTTGCATAGTCGATGTCGGCACGCAGGGTGTGCAGGGGCACACGACCTTCGCGATACCACTCGGTACGAGCGATTTCAGCGCCGCCCAGACGACCGCTTACCTGGATCTTGATGCCTTTGGCACCAATGCGCATGGCGTTCTGTACAGCGCGCTTCATGGCGCGACGGAACATAACGCGACGCTCCAGCTGCTGAGCTACGCTTTGCGCAACCAGCATACCGTCGAGTTCCGGCTTGCGGATCTCTTCGATGTTGATGTGCACCGGCACACCCATTTGCTTGGTCAGGTCCTGACGCAGCTTCTCAACATCTTCACCTTTCTTGCCGATCACGATGCCGGGACGAGCGGTGTGGATGGTGATACGTGCAGTCTGAGCCGGACGATGGATGTCGATACGGCTTACGGACGCGCTTTTTAGTTTGTCTTGGAGGTACTCACGGACCTTCAGGTCGGCGAACAGATAATCGGCGTAAGTGCGCTTATCTGCGTACCAAACGGAGGTGTGCTCCTTGACGATACCCAGGCGGATGCCATTGGGATGTACTTTCTGACCCATCTGATCGACTCCGTTACTTGTCCGCAACCTTGACAGTGATATGGCAAGACCGCTTGACGATGCGATCAGCACGGCCTTTGGCACGCGGCATGATGCGCTTGAGCGAACGACCTTCGTTGACGAAGACGGTGGAGACTTTGAGATCGTCTACATCGGCACCTTCGTTGTGCTCGGCGTTGGCAACGGCCGACTCCAGCACTTTCTTCATGATCTCGGCGGCTTTCTTGTTGCTGAAAGCCAGGAGGTTGAGCGCATCGCCCACCTTCTTCCCGCGGATCTGGTCGGCGACCAAGCGGGCTTTCTGGGCGGAGATACGAGCGCCCGAGAGCTTAGCGGCTACTTCCATCTTCCTTACCCCTTAACGCTTGGCTTTCTTGTCCGCAGCGTGCCCACGATAAGTGCGGGTAGCAGCGAACTCGCCGAGTTTGTGACCGACCATGTCTTCGTTGACCAGAACGGGCACGTGTTGACGGCCGTTGTGGACAGCGATGGTCAGACCAACCATGTGCGGCAGGATCATCGAACGGCGCGACCAGGTCTTGATCGGCTTGCGGTCGTTCTTTTCCACCGCCACTTCGATCTTCTTCAGCAGGTGAAGATCGATAAAAGGACCTTTTTTCAGAGAACGTGGCACTGTCGTATCCCTCTATTTACTTGCGGCGACGGACGATCATGTTGTCGGTACGCTTGTTCGCGCGAGTCTTCTTACCCTTGGTCTGAAGACCCCACGGCGATACCGGATGACGACCAGCAGAGGTACGACCTTCACCACCACCATGCGGGTGGTCGACCGGGTTCATGGCAACACCACGAACGGTCGGGCGAACGCCACGCCAGCGCTTGGCACCAGCTTTACCCAGCGAACGCAGGCTGTGCTCGGAGTTCGAGACTTCGCCCAGGGTCGCACGGCAGTCAGCCAGGACTTTGCGCATTTCGCCGGAACGCAGACGCACGGTTACGTAAGCGCCTTCACGGGCAACCAGCTGAGCCGAAGCGCCAGCGGAGCGAGCGATCTGAGCACCTTTGCCAGGCTTCAGTTCGATACCGTGGATGGTGCTACCCACCGGGATGTTGCGCAGCGGCATGTTGTTGCCGGCCTTGATCGGAGCGCCGATACCGGAGATCAGTTGATCGCCAGCCACCACGCCTTTCGGGGCGATGATGTAACGACGCTCGCCGTCCGCGTATTTCAGCAGAGCGATGTGAGCAGTACGGTTCGGATCGTATTCGACGCGCTCAACGATGGCAGGGATGCCATCCTTGTTGCGACGGAAGTCGACCAGACGATAGTGCTGCTTGTGGCCACCACCGATATGACGGGTGGTGATACGACCGTTGTTGTTACGGCCGCCCGACTTGGACTTCTTCTCGAGCAGGGGAGCGAACGGAGCACCTTTGTGCAGGTCCTGGTTCACTACCTTGACGACGAAACGACGACCAGCGGAAGTCGGTTTGCATTTAACGATTGCCATGATGCACCCCTTTACTCAGCGCCAGCTGCGAAATCGAGATCCTGGCCCGGCTGGAGAGCGATGTACGCTTTTTTCCAGTCGTTACGCTTGCCCAGGCCGCGAACGGTACGCTTGGTCTTGCCCTGAACGTTCAGGGTGGTGACGCGACGTACTTTCACGCCGAACAGGCTTTCTACGGCCTTCTTGATTTCCAGCTTGGTTGCATCAGTGGCAACCTTGAAAACGAATTGGCTGTTGCCGTCCGCCAGGCCAGTGGCCTTCTCGGAGATATGCGGGCCCAGCAGCACCTTGAATACGCGTTCCTGGTTCATGCCAGCAGCTCCTCGAACTTCTTCACGGCAGACACGGTGACCAGCACCTTGTCGTAGGCAATGAGGCTGACCGGATCGGAAGCCTGTACGTCACGTACATCGACGTGGGCCAGGTTGCGAGCTGCCAGGTACAGGTTCTCATCGACGCCTTCGGTGACGATCAGTACATCTTTCAGGCCCAGGCCTTCCAGCTTGCTGACCAGACCTTTGGTCTTCGGTGCATCGACAGCGAAGTCGGCAACGACAACCAGACGATCCAGACGAACCAGCTCAGAGAGGATGGAGCGCAGAGCAGCGCGGTACATCTTCTTGTTGAGCTTCTGGGAGTGATCCTGGGGCTTGGCTGCGAAGGTCGCGCCGCCGCCACGCCAGATGGGGCTGCGGATGGTGCCAGCACGAGCACGACCAGTGCCCTTCTGACGCCACGGCTTCTTGCCGCCACCGGAAACTTCGGAACGAGTCTTCTGAGCCTTGGTGCCCTGACGGCCGCCAGCCATGTAGGCGACGACTGCCTGGTGAACCAGGGTCTCGTTGAATTCGCTGCCAAAGGTACGCTCGGAAACTTCGATCGCCTGAGCGCCATTTACATTCAGTTGCATCTCAGCTTCCTCTCTTAACCGCGAGCCTTGGCTGCCGGACGCACCAGCACATCACCACCGGTAGCGCCGGGAACGGCACCTTTGACCAGCAGCAGATTGCGCTCTGCATCGACACGTACGACTTCCAGGGATTGAACGGTTACACGCTCAGCACCCAGATGGCCGGACATTTTCTTGCCCTTGAACACTCGACCAGGAGTCTGGCACTGGCCGATGGAACCCGGGACGCGGTGGGAAACGGAGTTACCGTGGGTGTTATCTTGACCACGGAAGTTCCAGCGCTTGATGGTACCGGCGAAGCCTTTACCCTTGGACTCACCGGTAACGTCTACCAGCTGGCCTGCCTGGAACAGATCGACAGAGATGGAATCGCCTGCCTTGAACTCCTCTTCGCCCAGACGGAATTCCCACACGCCGCGACCGGCGGCGACATTCGCCTTGGCAAAGTGACCGGCTTGCGCCTTGGTCACGCGAGAAGCACGACGCTCGCCAGCAGTTACCTGCACAGCGCGATAGCCATCGCTTTCTTCGTTTTTGAACTGGGTGACGCGATTCGGCTCGACCTCAATGACCGTGACCGGAATGGAGACACCATCTTCGGTGAAGATGCGGGTCATGCCGCACTTACGACCGACAACACCAATTGTCATCTTTAGAACCTCTTTAGTGTACGGGGCTTTCACCCGCTATGGCCGCCCATTTCAGAGCGTTACACGACCAATGCCGAAGGCATTAGCCGAGGCTGATCTGTACTTCGACGCCAGCAGCAAGGTCGAGCTTCATCAGCGCGTCGACGGTTTTGTCGGTCGGCTGAACGATGTCGAGAACACGCTTGTGGGTACGAATTTCGTACTGGTCACGAGCGTCCTTGTTGACGTGCGGGGAAATCAGCACGGTGTAACGTTCCTTGCGGGTCGGCAGAGGAATCGGACCACGCACCTGAGCGCCAGTACGTTTCGCGGTTTCCACGATTTCCTGGGTAGATTGGTCGATCAGGCGATGGTCAAAAGCCTTCAACCGAATACGGATTTGTTGATTTTGCATTTGACCTCAGACTCCAAGTTGCCATTCCCAACGGGCGGACTCCGCCCGTTAAAAGGAGGCGCAATTGTACGGATGCACCTTGGGGGTGTCAATATTTAACCAACTCAACGAAAAAGGGACCCCGAGGGGTCCCTTTTTCTGGAGCGGATCAGCGATTACTCGATGATCTTGGCAACCACGCCGGCGCCAACGGTACGGCCGCCTTCGCGGATCGCGAAGCGCAGACCATCTTCCATGGCGATCGGAGCGATCAGGGTGACAACCATTTTCACGTTGTCGCCCGGCATTACCATCTCAACGCCTTCCGGCAGTTCGCAGTTGCCGGTTACGTCGGTGGTACGGAAGTAGAACTGCGGACGGTAGCCCTTGAAGAACGGGGTGTGACGACCACCTTCTTCCTTGGACAGCACGTACACTTCGCACTCGA
Source organism: Pseudomonas sp. B1-22 (assembly GCF_050474425.1). Lineage (NCBI taxonomy): Bacteria > Pseudomonadati > Pseudomonadota > Gammaproteobacteria > Pseudomonadales > Pseudomonadaceae > Pseudomonas > Pseudomonas sp. B1-22. The sequence goes on from NZ_JBCHVH010000006.1 coordinate 622,495, forward strand.
ACTTGGTGTGCGGCTTGATGGTGCCCGGCTTGGCCAGAACCTGGCCACGCTCTACGTCTTCACGCTTGGTGCCGCGCAGCAGAACGCCAACGTTCTCACCAGCACGACCTTCGTCGAGCAGCTTGCGGAACATTTCAACGCCGGTGCAGGTGGTCTTGGTGGTCGCCTTGATGCCGACGATTTCCACTTCTTCCTGAACCTTGACGATGCCACGCTCAACACGGCCAGTTACCACGGTGCCACGACCGGAGATCGAGAACACGTCTTCGATCGGCATCAGGAACGGCTGGTCGATTGCACGAACCGGCTCGGGGATGTAGGAGTCCAGGGTTTCTACCAGCTTGCGCACGGCGGAAACGCCCATCTCGTTGTCGTCCTGGCCGTTCAGAGCCATCAGAGCGGAACCGATCACGATCGGAGTGTCGTCGCCCGGGAAGTCGTAGGTGTTCAGCAGATCGCGAACTTCCATCTCGACCAGTTCCAGCAGCTCGGCGTCGTCAACCATGTCGGCCTTGTTCAGGAACACGACAATGTAAGGAACGCCTACCTGACGGGACAGCAGGATGTGCTCGCGGGTCTGCGGCATGGGGCCGTCAGCTGCCGAGCAAACCAGGATCGCGCCGTCCATCTGCGCAGCACCGGTGATCATGTTCTTCACGTAGTCGGCGTGGCCCGGGCAGTCTACGTGCGCGTAGTGACGAACGGGCGAGTCGTATTCAACGTGAGAAGTATTGATGGTGATACCACGAGCCTTCTCTTCCGGCGCGTTGTCGATCTGGTCGAAAGCGCGAGCGGAGCCGCCCCAGGTCTCGGAGCAGACCTTGGTCAAAGCAGCGGTCAGAGTGGTTTTACCGTGGTCAACGTGACCGATGGTGCCAACGTTGACGTGCGGTTTGTTACGTTCGAATTTTTCCTTAGCCACGACAGTAAACCTCGTACTTAAAGGGCTGAATCAAGCTTGTTTTTTAACGAGAGCTTCGACGATGTTCGACGGAGCCTCGGCGTACTTGGAGAATTCCATAGAGTAGCTTGCGCGACCCTGGGACATGGAACGCACGTCGGTTGCGTAACCGAACATTTCGCCCAGCGGAACCTCGGCACGAATCACCTTACCGGAGACCGAGTCTTCCATCCCCTGAATCAGACCACGACGACGGTTCAGGTCACCCATCACATCGCCCATGTAGTCCTCAGGAGTCACCACCTCTACCTTCATGATCGGCTCAAGCACCTTACCACCGCCCTTCTGGGCCAGTTGCTTGGTCGCCATGGAAGCAGCGATCTTGAACGCCATCTCGTTGGAGTCGACGTCGTGGTAGGAACCATCGAACACGGTGGCCTTCAGGCCGATGAGCGGATAGCCGGCAACAACGCCGTTCTTCATCTGCTCTTCGATACCTTTCTGGATCGCCGGGATGTATTCCTTCGGTACCACACCGCCCACGACTTCGTTGACGAAGACGAGACCTTCGGTGATGTTGCCCTTCTCGTCCACATCCGGAGTCGAGAAGCGGATCCAGCAGTGACCGAACTGGCCGCGGCCGCCGGACTGGCGAACGAACTTGCCTTCGATCTCTACGTTGTCCTTGGAGATGGTTTCGCGGTAGGAAACCTGCGGCTTGCCGATGTTGGCCTCGACGCCGAACTCGCGCTTCATGCGGTCGACGAGGATGTCCAGGTGCAGCTCACCCATACCGGAGATGATGGTCTGGCCGGTTTCTTCGTCGGTCTTGACGCGGAACGACGGGTCTTCCTGGGCCAGCTTGCCGAGGGCGATACCCATCTTCTCCTGGTCAGCCTTGGTCTTCGGCTCAACAGCTACCGAGATTACCGGCTCCGGGAAGTCCATACGCTCGAGGATGATCGGCTTCTCGATGTCGCACAGGGTGTCACCGGTGGTGACGTCCTTCATGCCGATCAGAGCAGCGATGTCGCCAGCGCGTACTTCTTTGATCTCGTCACGCTGGTTGGCGTGCATCTGCACCATACGACCAACGCGCTCTTTCTTGCCTTTCACGGAGTTGACGACCGATTGGCCGGACTCCAGAACGCCCGAGTAGACGCGAACGAAGGTCAGGGTACCTACGAACGGGTCGGTAGCGATCTTGAACGCCAGAGCGGAGAACGGAGCGTTGTCGTCAGCCGGACGCTCGTCGTGGATTTCGTTGTCATCAGTGCTGTCCGGGTGGACGCCCTGAATCGCCGGAATCTCGGTCGGAGCAGGCAGGAAGTCGATAACGGCGTCGAGAACCAGGGGCACGCCCTTGTTCTTGAACGAGGAGCCGCAAACAGCCGGAACGATTTCGCAGGCGATAGTACGCTGACGCAGGCCGGCCTTGATCTCTTCGATCGACAGCTCACCTTCTTCCAGGTACTTGTTCATCAGCTCTTCGTTGGCTTCGGCAGCAGCCTCAACCATGTTGCTGCGCCACTCGGTGGCCAGATCCAGCAGCTCGGCAGGGATCTCTTCCTCACGGTAAGAGGTGCCCTTGTCGTCTTCGTTCCAGTAGATGGCCTTCATCTTCATCAGGTCGATCTGACCCTGGAAGTCATCTTCTGCACCGATGGCCAGCTGAACCGGAACCGGGGTGTGACCCAGACGGTTCTTGATCTGACCGACAACGCGCAGGAAGTTGGCGCCAGCGCGGTCCATCTTGTTCACGTAGACGATACGCGGAACGCCGTACTTGTTGGCCTGACGCCATACGGTTTCGGACTGCGGCTCAACGCCGGAGGTGCCGCAGAACACCACGACAGCGCCGTCCAGTACGCGCAGGGAGCGCTCAACTTCAATGGTGAAGTCTACGTGGCCGGGGGTGTCGATGACGTTTACGCGGTACTTGTCGTACTGGCCGCGCGAACCTTCCCAGAAGGTGGTGATCGCAGCGGAAGTGATGGTGATACCACGCTCCTGCTCCTGCACCATCCAGTCGGTGGTAGCAGCGCCGTCGTGCACCTCACCCATCTTGTGGCTGAGACCTGTGTAGAACAGGATCCGCTCGGTGGTGGTGGTCTTGCCCGCGTCAACGTGGGCACAGATACCAATGTTCCGGTAGCGGTTGATTGCTGTATTACGAGCCATAAAGCCCTCGCAGAAGTATTGTTGCCGTAATTAGAAGCGGTAGTGCGAGAACGCTTTGTTGGCTTCAGCCATACGGTGCACGTCTTCACGCTTCTTGACGGCGGCGCCTTTACCTTCAGCGGCGTCCATCAGTTCGCCAGCGAGGCGCAGAGCCATGGACTTCTCGCCACGCTTGCGGGCGAAGTCCACCAGCCAACGCATGGCCAGCGCATTACGACGGGACGGACGTACTTCGACCGGAACCTGGTAGGTAGCACCGCCTACACGGCGGGACTTCACTTCGACCAGCGGAGCGATGGCGTCGAGTGCTTTTTCGAAGAGTTCCAGGGGGTCGGCTTTACCGCGCTCTTTGACCTTGTCCAGAGCACCGTAAACGATACGCTCGGCAACGGCTTTCTTGCCGCTTTCCATCACGTGGTTCATGAACTTGGCCAGAATCTGGCTTCCGTACTTAGGATCGGCCAGGATCTCACGTTTGGCCGCTACACGACGTCTTGGCATTGATAAGCCCTCAAACGGTCTTCAGGTTAGCCCGGGACGATGCCCGACCTTACTCTTATCGACTCAGAAAATAGGAAAACAAAATTACTTCGGACGCTTGGCGCCGTACTTCGAACGACCCTGCTTACGGTCTTTAACGCCGGAGGTATCCAGCGAACCGCGCACGGTGTGGTAACGCACACCCGGGAGGTCCTTTACACGACCGCCGCGGATCAGCACTACGCTGTGCTCTTGCAGGTTGTGACCTTCACCACCGATGTACGAGGAAACCTCGAAACCGTTGGTCAGACGAACACGGCACACTTTACGCAGTGCGGAGTTCGGCTTCTTCGGGGTGGTGGTGTATACGCGGGTGCATACGCCGCGACGCTGAGGGCAGTTCTGCAGGGCAGGAACGCCGCTCTTGTCTACCAGGCGCTTGCGCGGTTTGCGCACCAGCTGGTTGATAGTTGCCATCTATAGCTCCACTGATTGTCTTACGACACTTAAAAACGAAAATGGGCAGAGCGTGAGCCCTGCCAATTTTCGGGGTACAAGATACTAATGAGGTTCCTGTACACCGTCAAGACAAAGCCCCGGTTGTCAAGACAACCGGGGCTTTGTTTGAGGCTTAGTTACCGCTCAGATTGAGCGCTTCGGCCAGTGCGGCTTCGGCTTCGCTGGCGCTCACACGCTGCGGTTTGCCGAGATCGCGCTGACGCTTGCGCTCGCTGTGGTAGGCCAGACCGGTACCCGCCGGGATCAGACGACCCACGACCACGTTTTCCTTCAGACCGCGCAGGAAATCGCGCTTGCCGGTGACCGCCGCCTCGGTGAGGACGCGAGTGGTCTCCTGGAAGGATGCCGCCGAGATGAACGACTCGGTGGACAGCGAGGCCTTGGTGATACCCAGCAGGACGCGCTCGTACTTGGCCGGGAACTTGTCCTGGGTAGCCAGTACTTCGTTCTCTTCCAGCACGTGAACCAGCTCGACCTGATCGCCCTTGATGAAGGACGAATCGCCCGACTCGGCCACTTCGACCTTGCGCAGCATCTGGCGCAGGATGGTCTCGATGTGCTTGTCGTTGATCTTCACGCCCTGCAGACGGTAAACGTCCTGGATCTCGTTGACGATGTACTTGGCCAGCGAGCTCACGCCCAGCAGACGGAGGATGTCGTGCGGGTTGCTCGGGCCGTCGGAGATCACTTCGCCACGGCTTACCTGTTCACCTTCGAACACGTTCAGGTGACGCCACTTCGGAATCAGCTCCTCGTACGGATCGCTACCGTCGGTGGGAGTGATGACCAGGCGGCGCTTGCCCTTGGTTTCCTTGCCGAAGGAAATGGTGCCGCTGATTTCCGCCAGGATCGAAGGCTCTTTCGGACGACGAGCTTCGAACAGGTCGGCAACGCGCGGCAGACCACCGGTGATGTCGCGGGTTTTCGAGGTTTCCTGCGGGATACGCGCGATCACGTCACCGATACGCACTTTCGCGCCGTCGTTGAGGTTGACCAGGGCGTTCGCCGGCAGGAAGTACTGTGCAGGTACGTCGGTACCCGGCAGCAGCAGGTCCTTGCCTGCGGCGTCGATCAGCTTCACGGCCGGACGAATGTCCTTGCCGGCAGCCGGACGATCCTTCGGATCCATCACCTCGATGTTGGTCAGACCGGTCAGTTCGTCGGTCTGACGCTTGATGGTGATGCCCTCTTCCATGCCCACGAAGGCCACGGTGCCGTCCATCTCGGTGACGATCGGGTGGGTGTGCGGGTCCCACTTGGCGACGATGGCGCCCGGGTCGACCTTGTCACCTTCCTTCACGGAAATCACCGCACCGTACGGCAGCTTGTAGCGCTCGCGCTCACGACCGAAGTCGTCGGCTACCGCCAGCTCACCGGAACGGGAAACCGCTACCAGGGCGCCGTCGGCACGCTCTACGTGCTTCAGGTTGTGCAGGCGGATGGTGCCGCCGTTCTTGACCTGTACGTTGTCCACGGCGGAAGTACGGCTGGCCGCACCACCGATGTGGAAGGTACGCATGGTCAGCTGGGTACCCGGCTCACCGATCGACTGGGCAGCGATAACGCCGACAGCCTCACCGATGTTCACGCGGTGACCACGGGCCAGATCGCGGCCGTAGCACATGGCGCAGATGCCATGACGGGTTTCGCAGGTGATCGGCGAACGTACAACGACTTCGTCGACGCTCATCTGCTCGAGGAAATCGACCCACTTCTCGTCGATCAGGGTGCCGGCTTCGACGATCACGTCGTCACCGCCCGGCTTGAACACGTCGCGAGCAATCACGCGGCCGAGTACACGCTCACCCAGCGGCTCTACCACGTCGCCGCCTTCGATGTGCGGGGACATGACCAGGCCATGCTCGGTGCCGCAGTCGATCTCGGTCACGACCAGGTCCTGGGCCACGTCGACGAGACGACGGGTCAGGTAACCGGAGTTCGCGGTCTTCAGTGCGGTATCCGCCAGACCTTTACGAGCACCGTGAGTGGAGATGAAGTACTGGAGTACGTTCAGACCTTCACGGAAGTTCGCGGTGATCGGGGTCTCGATGATGGAGCCGTCCGGCTTGGCCATCAGGCCACGCATACCGGCCAGCTGACGGATCTGGGCCGCGGAACCCCGCGCACCGGAGTCCGCCATCATGTACATGGAGTTGAAGGACTCCTGGTCGACCTGCTTACCCTCGCGATCGGTCACCTTCTCTTTCGAGAGGTTGGCCATCATCGCCTTGGACACTTCGTCGTTGGCCTTGGACCAGAGGTCGATCACCTTGTTGTACTTCTCGCCCTGGGTTACCAGGCCGGAGGCGTACTGGCTCTCGATCTCCTTCACTTCCTCGGTGGCGGCATCGATGATGCGGGCCTTTTCGTCCGGGATGACGAAGTCGTTCACGCCGATCGACACACCGGAGATGGTCGAGTAGGCGAAGCCGGTGTACATCAGCTGGTCAGCGAAGATGACGGTGTCCTTCAGACCCACCACGCGGTAGCAGTGGTTGATCAGCTTGGAGATCGCCTTCTTCTTCATCGACTGGTTGACCACGTCGAAGGGCAGGCCGGCCGGAACCACCTGGAACAGCAGCGCACGGCCGACAGTGGAGTCGACGATACGGGTGTTGGCGGTCAGGGAGCCGTCTTCGTTCTTGATCTTCTCGTTGATGCGCACTTTTACGCGGGCGTGCAGAGACACCTGGCCGCTGCGGTAGGCGCGGTCAACTTCCTGCAGGTCTGCGAACGCCATGCCCTCGCCCTTCGCATTGATCGCTTCACGGGTCATGTAGTACAGACCCATTACCACGTCCTGCGACGGAACGATGATCGGCTCGCCGTTGGCGGGCGACAGAATGTTGTTGGTGGACATCATCAGCGCGCGTGCTTCCAGCTGAGCCTCGAGGGTCAGCGGAACGTGCACGGCCATCTGGTCACCGTCGAAGTCGGCGTTGTACGCGGCGCAGACCAGCGGGTGCAGCTGGATGGCTTTACCTTCGATCAGTACCGGCTCGAACGCCTGGATGCCCAGACGGTGCAGGGTCGGCGCACGGTTCAGCAGTACGGGGTGTTCGCGGATGACTTCAGCGAGAACGTCCCACACTTCCGGCAGCTCGCGCTCGACCATCTTCTTGGCGGCCTTGATGGTGGTGGCCATGCCACGACCTTCCAGCTTGCCGAAGATGAACGGCTTGAACAGTTCCAGGGCCATTTTCTTCGGCAGACCGCACTGGTGCAGACGCAGGGTCGGGCCTACGGTAATTACCGAACGACCGGAGTAGTCCACGCGCTTACCGAGCAGGTTCTGACGGAAGCGACCCTGCTTGCCCTTGATCATGTCGGCCAGGGACTTCAGCGGGCGCTTGTTCGAGCCGGTGATGGCACGGCCACGACGGCCGTTGTCCAGCAGGGCGTCGACGGCTTCCTGCAGCATGCGCTTTTCGTTGCGCACGATGATGTCCGGAGCAGCCAGGTCGAGCAGGCGCTTCAGACGGTTGTTACGGTTGATCACGCGGCGATACAGATCGTTCAGATCCGAAGTCGCGAAGCGGCCGCCATCCAGAGGAACCAGCGGACGCAGGTCCGGCGGCAGCACCGGCAGGACGGTCAGCACCATCCACTCGGGATGGTTGCCGGAGCCCTGGAAGGCTTCCATCAGCTTCAGGCGCTTGGACAGCTTCTTGATCTTGGTTTCCGAGTTGGTCTGCGGAATCTCTTCGCGCAGGCGGCCGATCTCGTGCTCCAGATCGATAGCGTTGAGCAGCTCGCGAACGGCTTCCGCACCCATGCGGGCGTCGAAGTCGTCACCGAACTCTTCGAGGGCTTCGAAGTACTGCTCGTCATTCAGCAGCTGGCCCTTCTCCAGGGTGGTCATGCCCGGGTCGATCACCACGTAGCTCTCGAAATAGAGCACGCGCTCGATGTCACGCAGGGTCATGTCCAGCAGCAGGCCGATACGGGACGGCAGGGACTTCAGGAACCAGATGTGGGCGACCGGCGAGGCCAGTTCGATGTGGCCCATGCGCTCGCGGCGCACCTTGGCCAGCGCGACTTCAACGCCGCACTTCTCGCAGATCACACCGCGGTGCTTGAGGCGCTTGTACTTACCGCACAGGCACTCGTAGTCCTTCACCGGGCCGAAGATCTTGGCGCAGAACAGGCCATCGCGCTCCGGCTTGAAGGTACGGTAGTTGATGGTCTCCGGCTTCTTAACTTCGCCGAAGGACCAGGAACGAATCATCTCGGGCGAGGCCAGACCAATACGGATGGCATCGAACTCCTCGATTTGACCCTGGTTTTTCAACAGATTGAGCAAGTCTTTCAAGGCCTTTCCTCCTCACGGACCCGGTGCGACTGGCCTTGACCAGCCGCACCGTTCTGACGTCACGTGTTATTCGGTTTCCAGTTCGATATCGATGCCGAGCGAGCGGATCTCTTTGATCAGCACGTTGAAGGACTCGGGCATGCCGGCCTCCATGCGGTGATCCCCGTCCACGATGTTCTTGTACATCTTGGTACGGCCGTTCACGTCGTCCGACTTCACGGTCAGCATTTCCTGCAGGGTGTAGGCGGCACCGTAGGCTTCCAGTGCCCAGACCTCCATCTCCCCGAAACGCTGGCCACCGAACTGCGCCTTACCACCCAGCGGCTGCTGGGTAACCAGGCTGTAAGAGCCGGTGGAACGTGCGTGCATCTTGTCATCGACCAGGTGGTTCAGCTTGAGCATGTACATGTAACCAACGGTGGTCGTACGCTCGAACTGATTGCCGGTGCGGCCATCGAACAGACGCATCTGGCCGCTCTCCGGCAGATCGGCCAGCTTCAGCATGGCCTTGATCTCGCGTTCCTTGGCACCGTCGAATACCGGGGTAGCCATGGGCACGCCGCCCTTGAGGTTGTTGGCCAGAGCGATGATCTCGTTATCGTTCAGCTCGTCCAGGTTCTCCTGGCGGCCGCCGATCTCGTTGTAGATCTCGTTCAGGAAGGCACGCAGTTCGGCGATCTTGCGCTGCTCTTCGAGCATGCGGTTGATCTTCTCGCCCAGGCCCTTGGCCGCGAGGCCCAGGTGGGTTTCGAGGATCTGACCGACGTTCATACGCGACGGTACGCCCAGCGGGTTCAGGACGATATCGACCGGAGTACCGTTGGCGTCGTGCGGCATGTCTTCGACCGGCATGATCACGGAGACCACACCCTTGTTACCGTGGCGGCCTGCCATCTTGTCGCCCGGCTGGATGCGACGCTTGATGGCCAGGTAGACCTTGACGATCTTCAGTACGCCCGGAGCCAGGTCGTCGCCCTGCTGCAGCTTGCGCTTCTTGTCTTCGAACTTGTCGTCCAGCATCTGACGGCGGTCGCTGATGTAGGCCTGGGCCTTCTCCAGCTGCTCGTTCAGAGCATCTTCCGCCATGCGCAGCTTGAACCACTGGCCGCGCTCGAGGCCGTCCAGGTACTCGTCGGTGATCTCTGCACCTTTCTTCAGGGCAGGACCGCCTTCGGCCTTGGCACCGACCAGAGCGGAACGCAGACGCTCGAAGGTTGCACCTTCGACGATGCGGAACTCTTCGTTCAGGTCCTTGCGGATCTCGTCCAGCTGCATCTTCTCGATGGACAGGGCACGGCTGTCGCGCTCAACGCCATCACGGGTGAAGACCTGTACGTCGATGACGGTGCCCTTGGTGCCGGTCGGCACGCGCAGGGAGGTGTCCTTCACGTCGGACGCCTTCTCACCGAAGATCGCGCGCAGCAGCTTCTCTTCCGGAGTCAGCTGGGTCTCGCCTTTCGGGGTGACCTTGCCGACCAGGATGTCGCCGGCCTGTACTTCGGCGCCGACGTAGACGATGCCGGCTTCGTCCAGCTTGTTCAGCGCGGCCTCACCCACGTTCGGGATGTCCGCGGTGATTTCTTCTGGGCCGAGCTTGGTGTCACGGGCAACGCAGGTCAGTTCCTGGATGTGGATCGTGGTGAAACGATCTTCCTGGACCACGCGCTCGGACAGGCAGATGGAGTCTTCGAAGTTGAAGCCGTTCCAGGGCATGAACGCTACGCGCATGTTCTGACCCAGAGCCAGTTCACCCATGTCGGTGGACGGACCGTCGGCCAGGATGTCGCTGCGCGAAACCTTGTCACCCTTCTGCACCAGCGGACGCTGGTTGATGCAGGTGTTCTGGTTGGAACGGGTGTACTTGGTCAGGTTGTAGATGTCGACGCCGGCTTCGCCAGTCTCGACTTCGTCGTCGTTCACGCGCACCACGATGCGGCTGGCGTCGACCGAGTCGATCACGCCGCCACGACGGGCAACCACGCAGACACCGGAGTCACGGGCGACGTTGCGCTCCATGCCGGTACCTACCAGCGGCTTGTCGGCGCGCAGGGTCGGCACAGCCTGACGCTGCATGTTCGAACCCATGAGTGCACGGTTGGCGTCGTCGTGCTCGAGGAACGGAATCAGCGAGGCAGCGACGGAGACGACCTGCTTCGGCGATACGTCCATGAGGGTGACGTCTTCCGGCGCCTTCACGGTGAATTCGTTCAGGTGACGTACGGCTACCAGTTCGTCGATCAGCTGACCCTTTTCGTTCAGGGTCGCAGAGGCCTGGGCGATCACGTGATCGGCCTCTTCGATGGCGGACAGGAAGACGATGTCGTCGCTGACCAGACCGTCCTTCACCACGCGGTACGGGCTTTCCAGGAAGCCGTACTTGTTGGTGCGGGCGTAGGTGGCCAGGGAGTTGATCAGACCGATGTTCGGACCTTCAGGGGTTTCGATCGGGCACACGCGGCCGTAGTGGGTCGGGTGTACGTCACGAACCTCGAAGCCCGCGCGCTCACGGGTCAGACCGCCTGGGCCGAGTGCGGAGACGCGGCGCTTGTGGGTGATCTCGGAGAGCGGGTTGTTCTGGTCCATGAACTGCGACAGCTGGCTGGAACCGAAGAACTCCTTGATCGCGGCAGCCACCGGCTTGGCGTTGATCAGGTCCTGCGGCATCAGGCCTTCGCTTTCGGCCATCGACAGGCGTTCCTTGACCGCGCGCTCTACACGCACCAGGCCAACGCGGAACTGGTTCTCGGCCATCTCGCCGACGCAGCGGACGCGACGGTTACCCAGGTGGTCGATGTCGTCGACGATGCCTTTACCGTTACGGATGGCAACCAGGGTCTTGAGGACCTCGACAATGTCTTCCTTGCTCAGTACGCCCGGACCTTCGATCTCGGTGCGACCGATACGACGGTTGAACTTCATGCGGCCAACGGCCGACAGGTCGTAACGCTCGGCGCTGAAGAACAGGTTGCCGAACAGCGTCTCGGCAGCTTCCTTGGTCGGCGGCTCACCAGGACGCATCATGCGATAGATCTCGACCAGCGCTTCCAGTTGGTTGCTGGTGGAGTCGATCTTCAGCGTGTCGGAGATGAACGGACCGCAGTCGATGTCGTTGGTGTACAGGGTTTCCAGGCGCACGACCTGGGCCTTGGCGATCTTCGCCAGGGCGTCGACGGTCAGCTCGGTGTTGCACTCGGCGATGATCTCGCCGGTAGCCGGGTGCACGACAGCCTTGGCAACGGTACGGCCAATCAGGTAGTCGAACGGCACTTCCAGCTGGGTGATGCCAGCCTTCTCGAGCTGGTTGATGTGGCGTGCGGTGATACGGCGACCCGCTTCGACGATGACCTTGCCGCTGGCATCCTTGATGTCGAAGCTGGCGATCTCGCCACGCAGACGCGACGGCACCAGTTCCAGGTTCAGGGTCTCGCCCTTGATCTGGAAGACGTTGGTGTCATAGAAGGCGTTGAGGATTTCCTCGGTGCTGTAGTTCAGCGCGCGCAGCAGGACGGAAGCCGGCAGCTTGCGGCGACGGTCGATACGAACGAACACGCAGTCCTTCGGATCGAACTCGAAGTCCAGCCAGGAACCGCGGTAAGGGATGATACGAGCGGAGTACAGCAGCTTGCCGGAGCTGTGGGTCTTGCCACGGTCGTGGTCGAAGAACACACCCGGGGAGCGGTGCAGCTGGGAAACGATGACACGCTCGGTACCGTTGATGATGAAGGTACCGTTCTCGGTCATCAGGGGGATTTCCCCCATGTAGACTTCCTGTTCCTTGATGTCCTTGATCGCTTTGTTCGACGATTCTTTGTCGAAGATGATCAGGCGCACTTTCACACGCAGCGGGACGGCGAAAGTCACACCGCGCAGCACGCACTCCTTGACGTCGAATGCCGGCTCACCCAGACGGTAGCCGACGTATTCCAGGGCAGCATTGCCGGAATAGCTGATAATCGGGAAAACGGACTTGAAGGCCGCATGCAGGCCGATGTCTCGAACCTGGTCCTTGCTCGCGCCGGCCTGCAGGAATTCGCGATAGGAATCCAGCTGGATGGCCAGCAAATACGGCACATCCATGACGTCCGGCAACTTGCTAAAGTCCTTGCGGATACGTTTTTTCTCAGTGTATGAGTAAGCCATCAGCGTTCCCCAGCTTGGTCACCTGCTTGTTTGGCCTCTCCCTCGCAGGGAGCAGCCCAAAAAATCGTGCAAACCCTCGGTTTGCGCCGCCCTCGGGCGGGATTTTCGCGTTATGGAGGGGCACCCACGGCACCCCACCCATAACGGAAAAAGGCCGGTGGCAATTGCCACCAGCCGTCAGCCTGTCGCTTGACGCTCGGGCTGTAGACGCAAGGTCCGAACTTACTTGAGCTCGACCTTGGCGCCTGCTTCTTCCAGGGCTTTCTTGGCAGCTTCGGCTTCTTCTTTCGAAGCGCCTTCCTTGACCACGCCCGGGGCGCCGTCAACGACAGCCTTGGCTTCTTTCAGGCCCAGACCGGTCAGTTCACGAACGACCTTGATCACGTTCACTTTCTTGTCGCCAGCTTCGGCCAGGACGATGGTGAACTCGGTCTGCTCTTCAGCAGCGGCAGCGGCAACAGCCGGGCCAGCAGCAACAGCGGCAGCAGCGGTAACGCCGAACTTCTCTTCCATCGCCTTGATCAGTTCAACGATCTGCATGACGGACATTTCGGATACGGCGGAGATGATGTCTTCGTTGGTCAGAGCCATGACTCTAATTCCTGTATTGGGTGACGGCCTAAGGCCATCGAATTAAACAAAAAAGGTTGAAAGCAGATGCCGAGCCTTAGGCTGCGGTAGCTTCTTTCTGATCGCGAATTGCCGCCAGAGTACGAGCCAGCTTGCTGGTAGCGCCTTGGATCACGCTCATCAGCTGTGCAACAGCTTCGTTGTAGGTCGGCAGGGTCGCCAGCACGTCGATCTGATTGGCTGCGAGGAACTGACCCTCGAACGCGGCCGCCTTGATCTCGAACTTGTCCTGACCCTTGGCAAACTCCTTGAAGATACGAGCGGCAGCGCCCGGATGTTCGTTGGAGAAAGCAATCAGGGTCGGGCCCTTGAACACGTCGTTGAGCACTTCAAACTGAGTGCCTTCAACGGCGCGCTTGAGCAGGGTGTTACGTACGACTTTCACGTACACACCAGCTGCGCGGGCCTCTTTACGGAGTCCGGTCATTGCGCCGACAGTCACGCCGCGTGCATCAACCACGACAGCGGACAGACCGGCTTTGGCAGCCTCGTTGACTTCAGCGACGATGGCCTTCTTGTCTTCGAGTTTAATTGCCACGGGTTTACTCCTGGATGTTACCGATTCGTCCAGCCGGAGCCGGACGGCGTTTTGGTGTCTGATTCGGTAAACGAATCGGGAGCACCATCTGCGTAGGCTTGAGGTTTAAGGCTTGCGCCGCCTACGGTCTTGGATAGCCCCCGCCAGGCAGGGACCCCAATACCTGCGAACAGTGGGCGAACCCACTGCTCGACTTAGTTCATCAGCCTTCCAGCGAAGCCTGATCGATCTGCAGACCCGGGCCCATGGTGGTGCTCAGGGTAACGCGCTGAACGTACACGCCCTTCGAGGAGGACGGCTTCAGACGCTTCAGATCGCTCAGCAGCGCTTCCACGTTCTGCTTCAGCTTGACCGGCTCGAAGTCGATCTTGCCAACGGAAGCGTGGATGATGCCGTTCTTGTCGGTACGGAAACGTACCTGACCGGCCTTGGCGTTCTTGACAGCGGTAGCGACGTCCGGGGTCACGGTGCCGACTTTCGGGTTCGGCATCAGACCGCGCGGGCCGAGAACCTGGCCCAGCTGGCCAACAACACGCATCGCGTCCGGGGAGGCGATGACGACGTCGTAGTTCAGGTCGCCGGCTTTCATTTCGGCAGCCAGTTCGTCCATGCCGACCTTGTCTGCACCGGCAGCCAGGGCAGCTTCAACACCAGGCCCCTGGGTGAAGACGGCAACGCGTACGGATTTGCCGGTACCGTTCGGCAGAACGGTGGCGCCACGTACGACCTGGTCGGATTTACGCGGATCAACGCCCAGATTGATGGCGATGTCTACGGATTCCTTGAACTTGATGGTCGACAGTTCGGCCAGCAGTTTGGCGGCGTCTTCGAAGCCGTATTGCTTGCCAGCTTCAACCTTCTCGGCGATAGCCTTTTGACGCTTGGTCAGCTTAGCCATTACACACCCTCCACGTTCAGGCCCATGCTGCGCGCGGAGCCAGCGATGGTACGTACGGCAGCGTCCAGGTCAGCAGCGGTCAGGTCAGCCTGCTTGGCCTTGGCGATATCTTCCAGCTGAGCACGGGTAACGGTGCCCACTTTCTGGGAGTTCGGACGAGCGGAGCCGCTGGTGATGCCGGCTGCTTTTTTCAGCAGAACGGATGCCGGGGTGCTCTTGGTTTCAAAGGTGAAGCTGCGGTCGCTGTAAACGGTGATGATCACAGGAGTCGGCAGACCAGGTTCCATGCCCTGGGTCTTGGCGTTGAACGCCTTGCAGAACTCCATGATGTTCACGCCGTGCTGACCCAGAGCCGGGCCGACGGGCGGCGACGGGTTGGCCTGGCCGGCCTTTACTTGCAGCTTGATATAAGCCTGGATTTTCTTAGCCATTTGCTACTCCAAATGCGGGTCAAGCGCCCTGACGGGCTCCCCGGTTGCTTTCGCGTATATCCCAATGACGACAAAACCCCGCAGCCTAGGGCTGCGGGGTGAGGGATTCATTGTGCCAGTTAGACCTTCTCTACCTGGCTGAACTCCAGCTCTACCGGAGTAGAGCGACCGAAAATGAGCACAGCGACCTGGATGCGGCTCTTTTCGTAGTTAACTTCTTCGACGACACCGTTGAAGTCAGCGAACGGACCATCGATAACACGAACGGTCTCGCCCGGCTCGAACAGGGTCTTCGGCTTGGGCTTGTCACCACTATCAGCGACGCGACGCAGGATGGCATCAGCCTCCTTGTCGGTGATCGGAGCCGGTTTATCGGCAGTACCACCAATGAAGCCCATGACGCGAGGAGTGTCCTTGACCAGGTGCCAAGTACCCTCGTTCATCTCCATCTGCACCAGGACATAGCCAGGGAAGAACTTGCGCTCACTCTTGCGCTTCTGGCCGTTCCGCATCTCCACGACTTCTTCGGTGGGGACGAGAATCTCACCAAACCCGTCTTCCATGCCGGCCAGTTTGACCCGCTCGATCAGCGAGCGCATGACATGCTTCTCGTAACCCGAGTAGGCATGCACAACGTACCAACGCTTAGCCACGGAACACCCTTAACCTACGATCATGGAAACCAGCCAACCCAGCAGGGAGTCGAGCCCCCAAAGCACCAGCGCCATTACCAGCACTACTGCCACTACGATCAGCGTGGTCTGAGTTGTCTCTTGACGAGACGGCCATACTACCTTGCGAATCTCGGCGCGAGCTTCTTTAGCCAGAGTAAAGAATGCACGCCCCTTGACGGTCTGCAGCGCGAGGAAGCCTGCAGCAGCCGCCATAACGAGAATGCCGAGAACGCGGTAGAAGATCGGTTGCGCTGAGTAATACTGGTTGGCAACCACTGCCACCACAACCAGCACCGCAACCACAAGCCACTTCAAGAGATCGAGACGCGACTCTTTGGCTTCTACCTTCGCATTCATCTGCTAGGAATCCCGTTTAAAGAAGTGCCAGATCTTGAGGAATCTGGCAGGCCAGGAGGGAATCGAACCCCCAACCTGCGGTTTTGGAGACCGCCGCTCTGCCAATTGAGCTACTGGCCTAGAACAAAGTCAGGCCGACCATTATGCCGGCCCGAGGGGAAAAGATCAATCGATTACTCGATGATCTTGGCAACCACGCCGGCGCCAACGGTACGGCCGCCTTCGCGGATCGCGAAGCGCAGGCCATCTTCCATGGCGATCGGAGCGATCAGGGTGACAACCATTTTCACGTTGTCGCCCGGCATTACCATCTCAACGCCTTCCGGCAGTTCGCAGTTGCCGGTTACGTCGGTGGTACGGAAGTAGAACTGCGGACGGTAGCCCTTGAAGAACGGGGTGTGACGACCACCTTCTTCCTTGGACAGCACGTACACTTCGCACTCGAACTTGGTGTGCGGCTTGATGGTGCCCGGCTTGGCCAGAACCTGGCCACGCTCTACGTCTTCACGCTTGGTGCCGCGCAGCAGGACGCCGACGTTCTCACCAGCACGACCTTCGTCGAGCAGCTTGCGGAACATTTCAACGCCGGTGCAGGTGGTCTTGGTGGTCGCCTTGATGCCGACGATCTCCACTTCTTCCTGAACCTTGACGATGCCACGCTCAACACGGCCAGTTACCACGGTGCCACGACCGGAGATCGAGAACACGTCTTCGATCGGCATCAGGAACGGCTGGTCGATTGCACGAACCGGCTCGGGGATGTAGGAGTCCAGGGTTTCTACCAGCTTGCGCACGGCGGAAACGCCCATCTCGTTGTCGTCCTGGCCGTTCAGAGCCATCAGAGCGGAACCGATCACGATCGGAGTGTCGTCGCCCGGGAAGTCGTAGGTGTTCAGCAGATCGCGAACTTCCATCTCGACCAGTTCCAGCAGCTCGGCGTCGTCAACCATGTCGGCCTTGTTCAGGAACACGACGATGTAAGGAACGCCTACCTGACGGGACAGCAGGATGTGCTCGCGGGTCTGCGGCATGGGGCCGTCAGCTGCCGAGCAAACCAGGATCGCGCCGTCCATCTGCGCAGCACCGGTGATCATGTTCTTCACGTAGTCGGCGTGGCCCGGGCAATCTACGTGCGCGTAGTGGCGAACGGGCGAGTCGTATTCAACGTGAGAGGTGTTGATGGTGATACCACGAGCCTTCTCTTCCGGCGCGTTGTCGATCTGGTCGAAAGCGCGAGCGGAGCCACCCCAGGTCTCGGAGCAGACCTTGGTCAGAGCAGCGGTCAGAGTGGTTTTACCGTGGTCAACGTGACCGATGGTGCCGACGTTTACGTGCGGCTTGTTACGCTCAAACTTTTCTTTAGCCATCTTGACCGCCTCCCGTAAGGAATTGAGAAAGTCACGTCACCATTAAAACAAAGGCAGATATTTTCATATCTGCCTTTGCGAGATGGAGCTCATGAGCGGATTTGAACCGCTGACCTCACCCTTACCAAGGGTGTGCTCTACCAGCTGAGCTACATGAGCAAGACATAAGCAACAAACTTGGAGCGGGTAGCGGGAATCGAACCCGCATCATCAGCTTGGAAGGCTGAGGTTCTACCACTGAACTATACCCGCGGAGCTTGCAGCTCACGCTTGAAACTGGTGGAGGGGGAAGGATTCGAACCTTCGAAGTCTGAGACGTCAGATTTACAGTCTGATCCCTTTGGCCGCTCGGGAACCCCTCCGAGTGAGGCGGCATTCTACAGCCTGCCACCGCGTTGTCAACTGTTTTTCTTTAAAAAACTTGAGCTTAGCTCTTCGACAACGGCTTCAAGTGTTCAACCTTTTCAGGTCACCCCTGTGAAGCGGGCGCTATTCTATTCAAACTATTGAGGGCTTGCAACGCTTTTGCACGGCATTGTTTGTTTTTGCAATTCGGGGAAATCCGAAGCCAGCTGGCGCACCAGGGAGTCATCCACCAGGCGGCCGCTTTCCGGAGCGACCTGCGCCCAGTAATCATGCTGCGAACGAGCCAGTTCGCGGATCAGCGCGTCGTAGCCCGCCGCCTTCAGGCGCTCCACGATGCTGTCCGCGGAGTCCTTGCGCTGGAATATCCCCAGGGAAATGCCGTCCGTGAGATCGCCCTCGGTAATGATGTAGCTGTCGATCTTGCGCGCCTGCAGCTCGCGAAGTTGCCACAGAGACGCCTGGCGCGAAGCCAGGGGCGGCAGATATACCCAGTAATCCATGCCGGCGGCCGCATTCACCGCCTGCACCGAAGCCTGCACATCCAGGCTCAGCAAGCGCTGAACCAACTGCTTGGCACGATCCTGGGCCGGGAAGCTGCCCAGGTATGTGCAAGCGGAAGCGGGAGCGGTTGCCGGCTTTTCATCTGTCTGGCGACGCTGGGGCGCCTCGGCGGACTCGCTGAGCAGTCGAATATTCTTCTGCTCGCTGTGAAATAGGCTGAGCGGCGCGATCTCCTTCGGACGGAGAGGCGCTTGCTGTTGATGCCAGACGTAATAGAAGACGTTGAGGGCGAGTAGAAAAAGGAAGAACCAACGCATCGATCAGACTCACTCGATCGGACAGGCAAGCGCCAGGCCGAGAAATACCAGATCCGGAAGTACAACAGCTCGAGCGGACTCATCCTTGACCAGCTCGGCGTCGCCCCCGGTCAGATAGACAGCGCAATCGTCACCCAGCAGCTTGTTGGCCAGCTCGATCTGCTCCCGTACGAATCCGCGCAACATCAGCACGCAACCGCGCTCCACCGCTTCGGAAGTCTCCTGGCCCGGCAGCAAGTTCTGCAGTGCCTCATGGGCCGCCTCGTCGTCATAGCGAATTCGACGAGTATGCGTGCGCAGCTGGCTGCGCATCAGCGGCATACCAGGCGCAATGTAGCCTCCCAGGTGGTTGCCGGCAGCGTCGACCAGGTCGGAAGTGACTGCAGTACCGAGATCGAGCACCAGGCAGCCACGCCCCGCCAGGCAATGACCAGCAACCAGAGCCAACCAACGGTCCATCCCGAGCCGCTGGTACTCGCGATAGCCATTCACCACACCACTGAGCTCGGTCGCCGGTGCAGCAATCTGAACCGTTATGGGAAAAGCGCCTTCCAGGCTGATACGAAGCGCATCGGTTTCCTGCTCACTGCGTACGCTGACCATACGGCAGTAGCGAATATCCACCACCCCGCTCGCCTGTAGCTGCTCGAGCAGCGCCCGATCGGAGTCAGCCACGCCTCCAGCGACGGTCACCAGGTCGTGCTTTCTGACCACCCGCCATTTGATCAGGCTGTTTCCGCAATCCAACTCAAGAATCATCCGACAACCTCAGACTCAGCTCGCCTCCGCTGTAGCTCTGCTCCTCGCCATCCACCAGGAGACGCAGTGCGCCCCTCTCATCGATGCCAAGAGCGCGCCCAACGATATTTTTGGCGGCAGTAGACAGCGTGACCTGCCGCCCCTGCCATAGGTGAAGGCACTCCCACTCTTCGCGGCTAGCGGCGAAACCGCGCTCACGATGACGGGAAAGCGCCTGCGCAACTTGCGACTCCAGTGCCTGCAATAGCTCATTACGATCAACCAGCCTGCCCAGCGCCTCTCGCACCGAGGTCCAGGGCTGATCGATGGCATCTGCCTTGCGCATGTTCACATTGATGCCGATGCCGATGGCAACACTGCAGATGTCAGCCGGATCTCCCGTGAGCTCCAGCAGAATACCGGCGATCTTCTTGCCACCGACCAGGACATCATTTGGCCACTTGAGGCCGACATCCTTCACCCCCATATCCTGGATCACCTTCGCTACTGCAAGGCCAATCACCAGGCTCATCCCTTCAAGCTCTTGCGCACCACCACGCACAGTAATGCCCAGGGTGTAATAAAGGTTCGCGCCGAACGGACTCTCCCATTGCCGACCTCGCCTCCCCCGCCCTGCGGTCTGCCGCTCGCCCAGAATGGCAAACGGCGCCACGGCGCCGGCAGAAAGGCGTCGCAGAACCTCAGCATTGGTGGAGTCGATCGAAAACAGGACATCAAGAGGCCATGGGCCGGAATCGGACCTGGCCGAGATGATGCTCAGAGGTTCTTCCAGGCGATAGCCGCGACCGCGCACTCGCTGCACGACCATACCGTAGTCTCGCTCAAAGCCCTCAAGGCGCTTCCAGACAGCGCTGCGACTTACTCCAAGGAGAGCACCCAGCTCTTCTCCGGAATGAAAGCGGCCATCGCTCAGCAATTTCAGCAAGGTCTGCATACCACCCCCGCAACAGTCAGGCACGCATCATATAGAGGCATGCCTGAATTGCCTACGCGGCAATGGCCCACTTTCCCGCGCGCAAAAGCAAAGCCCCCGGCCAGCGATGCTGACCAGGGGCTTTGGGATAGGCGCTTGACGATGACCTACTCTCACATGGGGAAACCCCACACTACCATCGGCGATGCGTCG
>NZ_JBCHVH010000007.1:0-406430 GCF_050474425.1 Pseudomonas sp. B1-22
GATACTAATTGCCCGTGAGGCTTGACCATATAACACCCAAACAATTTGCGTGTTGTACGGTGAAGACGTAACGAACCGAAAGTTCGTGTGAACCGCAAAGACCTGTCACATACCCGAATCTGGATGAACGTGTGCACTTGCCACGAGCGTCCATAAAGAATTGCTTGACGACCATAGAGCGTTGGAACCACCTGATCCCATCCCGAACTCAGTAGTGAAACGACGCATCGCCGATGGTAGTGTGGAGTTTCTCCATGTGAGAGTAGGTCATCGTCAAGCTCCTATCCCAAGACCCCTGGTCAGCATCGCTGGCCGGGGGCTTTGCTTTTGCGCGCGGGAAAGTGGGCCGGATGACGCCCAGCCTGGGCGGTTGTGCAAGCTGATGCAACGGCCTCGCGGACGGAGTCCGCTCCTACGAAAGCGTTTGGTTGCGTTCCTGCAGGTACAGGCGCAGGGCAAATTTGCCGGCGTCGGAGTCGCGCAGGCGCAGGACTTCGTTGCGCATAGCGCTGGGGACTTCGTCCAGCGCGGGGTAGGCGGCACCGTAACCGGTAGGGAAGAGTACCGGCGCGGCGAGTGCCGCAAAGGTCAGGTCTGCTGCGGTGAAACGATCGGCGACCAGAAACTGTCGACCATCCTCCAGTCGATCACCGACTTCCTTGAATAGGCTGCGTACCCGATCGAGGGAGCGCGCTGAGCTTTCCGGTGTGATTCGGAGTGCTTTGCGAATGACCCGCACGATTGCCGGCAGGATCAGCGGAAGCAGGGCCGCTTCCAGCTTAGGCACGCCGCGTGACATCGCTTGCCGGAGCAGGGAACGCTCGGCCAGCAATTGCGCATAGGCCCAGCGTCGCGCGTGAATGCCAAGATCTTCGTCGAATCGGGTTTCAAATGCTTCGACTTCCTGTCGCTGACCGGCATCGAGCGGATACAGCAAGCCGCCGCCTCGCGCTCGGTCTGCGTGCATCAGGATATCGGTGGAGTCGGTGAAATATGCAGCCCCATGAACCAGCACCGGTACGCTGCTACCGCCATTGCGTGTTGTGGCCAGGCGATGCAGCAGGGGGATATGCGGTTGTTCCTGATAGGGAAGTGACAGCCTGTCGAGCGCCCACCGCGCCTTTTCGCTGTAGTGGCTGTGCGGCATCGTGATCAGTACAGCAGGTTGAACGCCAGCGTTGCTCATTGGCATAACCCTCGCTCGTGACCCCTTCACGCCGGTGCGGCTGTCAGGCCGCGTTCGTCTGGAATTCCAGCGACACGCAGAGCCCGGTCCGCGCCGCGCGATCGGTGAAGTCCAGGCAGACGCTCGCCCCGATTCGCGCCGCAATCGTCTTCACGATCGACAGGCCCAGTCCTGAGCCGATTTCCGGGTTTCCAGGCACCCGGTAGAACGCGTCGAACACCCGTTCTCGCTCGGACTCCGGAATGCCGGGGCCGGTATCCCTGACCTGCAGGACGACCCTTTCCCCCCGGCGGTGCACCAGGAGATCGATTTTCCCGCCGGCAGGCGTATACCGCACGGCATTGTCGGCGAGGTTCTTTATCAGCGCCTGAAGGTCGAGTTCGCTCGCGACGATCTGGCAGTCATCACCATCCACGCCAAGGTCGATCTGCTTTTTCTCCGCAAGAGGGAGCAGGTCTTCCAGAACCGTACGATAGATCTTGTGGATCGAGACGGGCGATGCCGTGCCAGGCGACGAAGACTGGGCACTGGCGAGCATCAGCAACTGATCGATCAGATTTCTGCCGCGGTCGATTCCCTGCCTCAGTTTCGCCAGCCGCTCCCTGGCCTGGCCGGACATTTCGGTAGCCGCCAGGCGTTCCGCCTGAAGCGAAAGTGCCGTCAGCGGGGAACGCAGTTCATGGGCCGCGTCCGCGACGAATCGGCGTTGCGACTCGATCGACCTGGCCACTCGCCCGAGAAGGCGATTGATCGCCAGTGCAAAGGACCGGACTTCCGTCGGCAGGTAGCTCGCGTCGATAGGCGCCATGTCCTGCTCGTCCCGTCGATCGATCTGCTCGGCCAGTGTCGCGATCGGGCGGAACAGTTTGCGAATCAGATCGGCCACTACCAATAGCAGTACCGGTATGAGAATCACGAAGGGGACAAGGCCTCGCCAGGCGCTTTCGCGCGCGTCGCGTTCTCGGCTTTCGGTTTCCTGGCTGATGGCGACGCGTTCGCCCGTGGTTGTGGTGCGGACCAGCACCCGGAACTGCTCATCGGCAACCTTGATGGTAGAGAAACCGTCAGGCAGCCCGGTGGGGAGGGGAAGCGGCAAGCTGTTGTCGCCTGCTTTCGGAGCCTTGGCCCCGTCGGCGAGGTACTGCACGACAACCCGCGTTTCCTCGTTATCGCCGGCGATAGTGGGCGTATCCAGGGGATAGCGAAGGGTCATCTGCTGGCGTTCGAAGAGTGCCGCAACCTGCTTGAGCGTGTTGTCCTGCATCTCCAGCGCCTCGTCATAGGCCGAGACGAAGGCGAAGAGGCCGGCCAGCAGGGCGACAATCAGGATGGTGACCGACAGGGCGGCAGAGAGGCGGAACTGTACCGACTCGTTCAGTCGCCTTTTGAGACCATCCATCCCATCCCCCTGACGTTCTTGATGACCTGGTTGCCAAGCTTTCGCCGCAAGGCGTGGATCAGGAACTCCACCGCATTGCTCTCCACTTCATGCCCCCAACCGTAGATGCGGTCCTCCAGATCGCTGCGGGACAGAATCGCTCCCGGCCGTATCAGCAAGGCCTGCAACAGGCTGAACTCCCGGTTGGAGAGCTGCACGTCCCGGGCTTCGGCGCTGCTGGCCTGCTTCGAGACCGGGTCCAGGGACACGACGCCGTTGCTCAGCACAGGCGCTGCGCTGCCGCCCTTGCGCCGCATCACGGCGCGCATCCGGGCCAGCAGTTCGGCCATCTCGAAGGGTTTCAGCAGGTAGTCGTCGGCGCCTCCGTCCAGGCCCCGCAGGCGGTCATCCAGGCTGTCCCGCGCGGTGATGATCAGCAGGGGCACGGGGTTGTCCTGTGCCCGCAGCGTCTCGAGGACACCCAGTCCGTCTCGCCCCGGCAGGCCCAGATCGAGCAGGACCTGGTCGTAGCTATGGGTACCAAGGGCGGCGAGCGCGGTCAGGCCGTCAGTCACCCAATCCACGGCGTAGCCGGCGTCCTTCAATGCGCCCTCGATGGCCTCGCCAATCATCGGGTCGTCTTCGACCAACAGAATTCGCATGTCCCTGCCTCGGAGGAGCTGAACGAGCGATGCGCGGACTGCGCATCGCCGACATCATCTGACGATAGCCCCTTGCAGGGGAAGCCTGCGCTGGATCAGGCTTGCGGCTTGCCCTGGAGCTTGTCGAAAGTCTTCATCAGGTCGTCCATCGCCGCCTTGCAGGTGGCTTGCTGCGGGCTGCTGTCGCGCAGCGCATCGAGCGACCGGTCGATGGCCTTGTCGAGCAGGTGCCAGTCACTGGCGGCGCGCGGCTTGATCCCGGCCTCGGCATTGTCCCAGGCGAGCTCCAGGTCCTTGATTCGCGCCTTGGCGTTTGCCAGCTCGTTCTTCTCCACCATTCCCGTCACGTCGGCGGCGATGCCGCGGAACTCGGAAAGATCGCCGAGCTGCGTGGCGCTGCTGGCGGATGCGGCCGCTTGCGCTGTGGTGCCGGCCTTGGGCTCGCTCGGTTTCGAGCAGCCGGCGGCGAGGCCGAGGAGGGCGATGGCGCACGCCAGGGAGACCTTGCAGAGCACGTTCTTGAAGTTGGGCATGATGGTTCCTCAGGAAGCATTCGATTGAGCGAGGGATTTGTTGGCGCCAAGCTGCGCCGCCGTGACCAGGATGAGGATCACGCACAGGAAGATCGCGCTGGTCCAGGTAGCGCCCATTCCAAGCCCGCCGTAGGTCTTGGCCTGGGTGAGGAGGTCGCCCAGCGATGCTCCGAGCGGGCGGGTGAGGATGTAGGCGATCCAGAAGCTCAGCACCGGGCTGACTCCGAGGCGCCAGGCCGCGAAGGTTGCCGCGATCAAGCCGCCGAACAGAACGGCTCCGACGGTGAACCCCATGCTCAGCGCCTCGGTGGCCAGGTCGCCAGCGGCGGTGCCTAGGGCGAAGGTGCAGAGCACGGTGGTCCAGTAGAAGAGCTCGCGGCGAGGCGTGACGATTTCGCGGATGGACAGGTTGCGTTCGACGCCGTACCAGACAGCGAAGTTGACCGCCAGCAGCCCGGCGAACACCGCGGTGCTGGTGTACAGGCTGACATCCAGCACGTCGGTGAGGATGTCGGTCAGCTGGGTGCCGAGGATGCTCACCACGACAACCGTCAGCCAGTAGATCCACGGGGTGTAGGCGCGGCTGCGCAGTTGCCCGGCCAGGGCGGCGGCGAACAGGGCCGCCATGGCTGCCGTGGTGATACCGAGGCCCCAGCCCGCATCCACGGCCAGGAAGTCGGCAAAGGTCTCGCCCACGGTGGTGGACATGATCTTGATGACCCAGAAGGCGAGGGTTACCTCGGGGACTTTATTGAGCCAGTTGGCCCTTGTGCTGGTGGTCATGGCGAGGCGTCTCTTCGGCTACGCATCAGTTGGCGTGGAAGAGAGCCTAAGGGGTGAAACTTAGCTGAGACTGAGGGGCGGCCGTCGCTGTGGTCGCAGAAGCGCGGTATCGCCACGCGGGGGCGATACCGCGAACCGATCTAGCTGGCAGGGAACAGATGGGCGCCGCCGCTGACACCGATGTGGACACGCGTCCCGATGTCGGGGCAATCCATCGCCGGTACCCTGACGTGGATCGACAGTGCGGAGGCTTCGGCATGCGGGGCCTCCAGCTGAACCATGACCGAGCACTTGTCGCCGCCGAAGTCGCTGCTCAGCACGGTGCCGAAGCAGCCGTCCGTGCCGGAGGGAAGCGCCTGGCCATGGCGCAGGTGGAGTTGCTCGGGACGCAGCATGACCTGCCCTTGTCCGCTGGCTTTCGGGCTGTCGACCCGGACCTTGCCCAGCGGGCACTGCGCCCAGCCATTCTGGATGTCGGCGGGGAACACCAGGGCGTCGCCCAGGAAGGTGGCGGTGTCCTCGTCGACCGGTCGGAAGTACAGCGCCTTGGGCGCGCCGGCCTGGACCAGGCGTCCCTGGCGAATCACCGCCAACTGATGGCCGAACGAAAGCGCCTCTTCCTGATCGTGGGTGACCAGTATCGCAGTAACGCCGGCATCGCCCAGTACCTGGGTGACCGCCTTGCGCATGGAAGCACGCAGGCCGCTGTCCAGGGCGGAGAAGGGTTCGTCCAGCAGCATCAGCCGAGGGCTTTGCGCCAGCGCCCGGGCCAGCGCCACCCGCTGTTGCTGCCCGCCGGAGAGCTCATGGGGCCAGCGCTGCGCCATGCTGCTGTTCAGCGAGACCATCTCCAGCAGCTCATCGATCCGCTGCGAGCGCTTCTCCATGCTCCTGGGCAGCCCGAAACCGATGTTCTCGCCAACCGACAGGTGCGGGAACAGCGCGCCGTCCTGCGGCACATAGCCGATGAGCCGGCGATGGGCGGGGATGAAGGTCGCGTTGTCCGCCAGCGTCGTATCGCCGAGCGTGATCGAGCCCAGGTCAGGCACTTCGAAGCCGGCGATCAGGCGCAGCAGGGTGGTCTTGCCGGAGCCTGAAGGGCCGACGATCGCCGCCCGGCCGCCCGCCGGCACGGACAGACTGAAGTTCTCTATCGCTGCGAACGCGCCGAAGAACCGAGACACGGACTTGAGTTCGAGAGTGCTCATCGGCCTGCTACTCGCTTGGATTGTTGGTAAAGAAGCCCGGTCAGCGGCAGGGACAGCAGGATCATCATCAGCGCGTACGGCGCCGCCGCGGCGTAATCGATCTCGCTGGTCTTCGCCCAGAAGGCGGTGGCCAGGGTGGCGGTCCCGCTCGGTGACAGCAGCAGGGTCGCGGTGAGCTCATTGACGATCGCCAGGAATACCAGGGCCACGCCCGCCGCAGCGCCGGGCGCGGCGAAGCGGATGGTGACGCCCCAGATTGCCTGCATCGGGGTGCGCCCAAGGCTGCGGGCGATGTTCTCCAGTTCGACGGGCGCCTGGGAAAGCCCGGCCCGGAGGCTGACCAGCGCCCGCGGCAGGAACATCAGCACGTAAGCCAGCAGCACGGTGGCGACGGTCTGGTACAGCGGCTGGGCGAACTTGATGGTCAGGCTGACCAGCGCCAGTGCGACGACGATTCCCGGCAGCGCGCTGGCGACGTAGTTGCTGCCTTCCAGCAGGCGCTGCAGCCTGCTCGGCGCGCGTACCGAAATCCAGGCGATCGGCACCGCGGCGATGGTCGTGAGCAGCGCGCCCGCCGCACCAAGCAGCACTGTCTGCCCCAGGCAGACCAGGAGTTCGTCGGAGCGCCAGACTTCGATGCCGCCCGCCGACAGCCATTTCCCCAGGGTGACCAGGGGGACGCCGAGCGAGAGGGCGGTGAAGGTCGCGCAAAGCAGCAGGGCGATGCCGGTGCAGGCCTTGCCCAGCGCGTACTGCCGAGGCGCGCGTGGGCTGCCGGCGCCGATACGGGCGTAGCGTGCAGAGCCGCGGGTGGCCGACTCGGCGGTGAGCAGCAGCAGACAGGCAAGGGCCAGGACGCCAGCCAGCATGTTCGCAGCGGGGCCGCTGAAGGACGACTGGAACTGGTCGAAGATCGCCGTGGTGAAGGTGTCGAAGCGAATCAGCGCGAAGAGGCCGTATTCCGCCAGCAGATGCAGCCCCACCAGCAGCGAACCGCCCCAGATGGCGACGCGCAACTGGGGCAGGACGACACGGCGGAACACCGTGAAAGGCCGTTCGCCCAGCGACTCGGCCACGTCTTCCAGGACCGGGTCCAGGCGTCGGAGCGCGGCCGCCGCCGGCAGGTAGATGAAGGGCGAGTAGGCGATCACCGAGACCAGCACGGCCGGGAACAGGCCATGCAGCGACGGCACGAGGCTGACCCAGGCGTAACTGTGGACGAACGCCGGAATCGCCAGCGGGGCGACGACCAGCAGGGACAGCAGCCGCCGGCCGGGCAGCCGGGTGCGTTCGGTCAACCAGGCCATCGCCACGCCGTGGAGCACGCAGAGCGGGACGGTCAGGGCGATCAGCAGGAGCGTGTTGTACAGCAGCTCCGCGACCCGTGGCCGGAACACCAGTTTGGCGATCAGCGGAAAGCCGGCCTGGATGCCTGCGCTGGCCACGAAGAGCAGCGGGAGAATGGCGAACGCGGAAACCAGAAGCGCAACGGCCAGCATCCATTGCTGGCCGGAACCATTGCGCAGTCGACGCCGCAGGAACGCCACGGGGGCGGATTTCTCCGCGCCCGTGGCGTCTTGGGTACGGGCCTTCGGCCCGAACTGTTGGGCGGTCACTTACAGCAAGCCTGCCTGGGTCATCAGGTCCACGACCTTCCGGCTATCCAGTTTGGAAACGTCGATGAGCGGGGCGTCGAGCTGATCCAGCGGGACGAGTTTCGGGTTCGACTGCACGCCTTCACCCACGGCGTATTCGTACGACTTGCCGTCCCGCAGCACGGCCTGGCCCTGCTTGCTGGTGATCCATTGCAGGAAGGCCTGGGCCTCCTTTGGATGCTTGCTGGACGCCAGTACGCCACCGCCGGAGAGGCTGGTGAAGGCGCCCGGGTCCTTGTGCTTGAAGTAATGGAGCGCTGCGTTGTTGCTGTTCTCGCCAGTCTTGGCCTGGTCGCCGACGTAGTAGTAGTGGTAGATCACGCCACCGTCGATCTGGCCGGCGTTGACGGCCTTGAGTACGGAGTTGTTGCCACGGTAGACCTTGGCGCCGGCCTTCATCGCTTCGAGCCATTCGAGGGTTGCCGCCTCGCCCTTGAGCTCCAGCAGGGCGCCGACGATGGCCTGGAAGTCGGCACCGGCCGGCGATGCGGCCCAGCGGCCGATCCACTGCGGCTCGGCAAGGTCCAGGAGCGACTTGGGCAGGTCCGCTTCCTTGACCATGTTCTTGTTGTAGACAAATACCGTGGAGCGGGCGGCGATGCCGACCCAGTGCCCGTTGGCCGGGCGGTAGGGGGCGCCAACCTGGGAGAGGGTGGTGGGCGCCACCGGTGCGAACAGCCCGGCGTTGTCGACCAGGACCATCGACGGGGAGTTTTCGGTCAGGAAGACGTCTGCCGGGGAAGCCTTGCCTTCCTGGACAATCTGGTTGCCCAGTTCGCTGTCGTCGCCATTGCGCAGGGTGACCTTGATGCCGGTCTCCTTGGTGAAGCCCTCGACCCAGGCCTTGGTCAGCGATTCATGCTGAGCGTTGTAGACCACGATGCCGTTGCTGTCCGACGCCGCGAACGACGGGCTCGTGCCCAGCAGTGCCGCTACTCCAACCGCTCCCAGGAAGACCCACGAGGCACCGCGTACTTTCATCAATCGCAACTCCGGATAGGTTCTGTCGAACGCCCCGGCCGGGGCGTTGCTGGTGAATGACGGAGATGATCGCTCGAAGCCTGTTAAAAAATTGTCATTCTCATTTGATAATCGAGCGAAACATTGCGCGGAGGGTGCGCCTGGCAAGCAGTGGGGGGAGAGGGGCGCCAGAGGCTACGGGGCGGCCTCGCTGGAGCGCGGGTTACTTCCTGAGTACGTAAACGCGAATGCCATCCACGCCGGGCAGGAAGTTGTAGTGCTTGATCTGCGAAAAGCCGACCTGCTGGAACGCGTGTTCCAGGGCCTTTGCGCTGGTGGGAGTTGGAACTGCGGCGTGGGATTCGCTGCCCGAGCCGCAAGGGCAGGGCTGCTGCGTGTCATCGAGCGGACGCTGGCGGCCCACCCGCGCAAAGAGGATCACGGTATCGCGGGTCACGGGGTGCAATTGATCCAGCAGCCGGATGGTGGCCGCGTTGCAGTCCGTCGGAGGCACTTCGGAGATCAGGATGCAATCGACCGAGCCGTCGCCCAGCTCCGAATAGTCCAGCGGGCCCGGCATGGTCTTGATGCGCCGGGTCATGGCATTGGGCAGCTTCTGGTGGGCGGCGAGCAGGGAGTCGGCGGCCGGGGAGGTCGCCACGATGATCCGGTTGCTGTGTTCCAGCAGCACGGGCCAGAAGGCGCCTGGCGATTGCGAGACTTCGAGCATGAGAATGGGCTCTTCGGCAACGCGCAGGGCCAGTCGAAGCAGTCGCTTCTTCCGCCATTCGGCAATGCGGGTGCGCAGGAAGGCACTGAGCGTGTTGCTGGCAACGCCATCGTTCTCGCGATGTCCGGCAGAGGCAAATGGGCGTTGGGGTTCGTTCATGGGCACAGGCTCGACAGTTACCGCCATTATCGGGTTGGGCGATCAAGGTCTCGTCAAGGACATGTGAAAAAGTCGTGGTGATTCCGATTGCACGGAGAGTAGTGCCCCGCCGAATGCGGGATATCGGACTGAAGCGTGACCGCTCCGCAGTCGCGTTCAATTTGACAATTTCTTTTCGTAATCCGGTGTACAGTCACGGCCGCTAGCCGTTCTCGGCACATTAGAAGCGCTGCAGGCCGCCAGGGCTCGCGCATAACGATAAGGAAGTATCCATGCAATTTCTTCGTTCGGCCCCGATGCGCTTCCTCGCGCTGACCGCCTTGCTGTGGCTGATCGTCTTCTTCGTGACCCGCGTGGTTCTCATGGCGGGTCACCTGTCGGATCTGGGCGCCGGACATGTCTCGGTCTTTGTCATTGGCCTGCTCTACGACCTGAGCTTCCTGGTCTATGCGCTGCTGCCGCTCGGAATAGGGCTGCTGCTGCTTCCCGCCCGGCTCTGGCGTGCCAGGTCCTGGCGCTGGATTCTGGCCGCCGTGCTCTTCGTCAGTACCTACGTGATGCTGTTCACCGCGGTGGCCGAGTGGCTGTTCTGGGATGAGTTCGGAGTCCGCTTCAACTTCATCGCCGTCGACTACCTGGTCTACTCCGATGAAGTCCTGAACAACATCCTCGAGTCCTATCCCATCGGCCTGCTCCTGAGCATCCTGGCCGGCGCCTCGCTGGTCGTGACCCTGGGCCTGTTCAAGGCGCTGCGGGCGATCTGCGCATCCGAAGTCCCGGCCTTCCGTCGTCGCCTCCTGGGCTGCGCAGGTCTGGTGCTGATGGCGCTGCTCGCCGGTTTCCTGGTTGACCAGGACCGCCCGCGCGGCCAGGGCGGCAACACCTATGCCCGCGAGCTGGAGAGCAACGGCCCGTACCAGTTCTTCGCCGCATTCCGCAACAACGAACTGGACTACCCGCAGTTCTATGCGACGCTGCCGGCCCAGGAAGTGGCCCAGCAGATGCGCGCCGAACTGGCCGAGCCCAACGCGCGCTTCGTCGGTACCGATCCGATGGACATCCGCCGCACCATCACCAATGAGGGCGCACCGAAGAAGCACAACGTCATCCTGGTGACCATCGAGAGTCTCAGCGCCAAGTACCTGGGCAGCAACGGCGATGGCCGCAACCTCACGCCGAACCTGGATGAGCTGCGCCGCAACAGCCTCTACTTCAACAACTTCTACGCCACCGGCACCCGTACCGACCGTGGCCTGGAAGCCATCACCCTGTCGATTCCGCCGACCCCGGGACGCTCCATCGTCAAGCGCATCGGCCGCGAGAGCGGCTTCGGCAGCCTTGGCCAGCAGTTGCAAGCCGTCGGCTACGATGCGGTCTTCCTGTACGGCGGCCGTGGCTACTTCGACAACATGAACGCCTTCTTCGGCGGCAACGGCTATCGCATCGTCGACCAGTCGAGCGTCCAGGAGTCCGACATCCACTTCAAGAATGCCTGGGGCATGAGTGACGAGGATCTCTACGCGCAGGCAGTCAAGCTCGCGGACGAGGACTTCGCCAAGAACCAGCCGTTCCTGCTGCAGCTGATGACCACCTCGAACCACCGTCCTTATACCTACCCGGACGGCCGTATCGACATCCCCTCGGGCAATGGTCGTGACGGCGCGGTCAAGTACACCGACTACGCCATCGGCAAGTTCCTCCAGGCGGTGAAGGACAAGCCGTGGTTCGACAACACCATCTTCGTCTTCGTGGCCGACCACACGGCCGGCAGCGCGGGCAAGGAAGACCTGCCGGTGGTGAACTACCAGATCCCGCTGTTCATCTATGCGCCCAAGCTGCTGCCCGTGGGTGAGCGCGGCGAGTTGGCGAGCCAGCTCGACCTGGCGCCGACCCTGCTGTCGATCCTGAACCTGAGCTACACCTCGACCTTCTACGGGCGCAACCTGATGGCGGAAAACACCCTGCCGCCGCGCGTGGTGATTGGCAACTACCAGCACCTGGGCCTCTTCGATGGCCAGGACCTCGCCATTCTCAGCCCGCGCGCCGCACTGCGCCGCCACAACCAGGCCCTGGGTGCGAGCGATGAAGTGAGCGCGAAATCGGATGACCCGCTGGTGAAGCGCGCGATCAGCTACTACCAGTCGGCCAGCTTTGGCTTCACCCATCACCTGCTGGACTGGAAGCCGACCCCGGCAGAGTAAGCCCCCGGATCGGGCAGGGCGCCGCTGTGGGGCGTCCCTGTCCGGTCGGTTGATACATCCAGCGGCTTTCCGCTGTCCCGTCCGGGTACAGCAAGCCGCTGGTCATCCATCCCGCGATTCCCGCCCTATAGACCGCACCAGGGTCCGAGCAACGATGCCCGCGCCCGCCCTTGGCTGTCACAACGCCTTCAGCAGCTTCCGGTGTTCGAGCGGCGGCATGCCGAACCAGCGCTGGTGCGCGCGGCAGAACGAGGTGGAGCGCCGGTAGCCCAACTCGTGGGCGATCTGCCCGATGCTCAGGTCCGACTGCCCCAGCAACTGCTCTGCCCGACGGCGGCGGATTTCGTCGACGTGCTCCTCGAAGTCGATGCCATCGTTGGCCAGTCGGCGTTGCAGCGTGCGGGGATGCAGGTCGAGGATCAGCGCGATCTGCTCCAGGGTGCAGCGATACTTGGGCAGCAGCGCCTGGATGTGCCGTCCCACTTCGAAGCCGAGCTTTTCATCGGGGTTGGCATGGGCTTCGAGGTAGAACTTCACGATCGAATGCAGCATCGGGTCATGCCGGACGCAGGGACGCTGCATGTCCCGCAGGCTGATCGCCAGCGCGTTGTACTCCTGGCCGAACAGCGCCGGGCAGCCAAAGTAGCGTTGATACACCGAGGCCGGCGCCTGCGGCGGGTGGCGCAGCAGCACGGCAGTTGGCTTGAGCGGCTCGCCCAGCAGTTCGGTCATCAGCAGTCGGCCGTGGAGCAGGGATTTTTCCACGATCTGCGGGATTTCCTGGATGCAGGGGAGGGCATTGTCGAAGCAGAGCAGGGTGCTATCGCCCCGGCGCTCCAGGTGAAAGATGATCGACGGGCTGTAGACGCGCATGTAGCGCACCGCTGCGATCAGGCCGTCGCCCGCGGTGGGGGCGGTTTGCGCCAGGTGCTGGATCGGGCCGAGCAGCGTGGATCGCTGCCGGGTTGCCAGCTCCAGTCCCAGTTCCGGCATTGCCAGGGCGTGGGCGCTGCCTTCGAAGATCTGCACCAGGCTGCGGTAGGAGAATTTCTTCTCGTAGTTGCCGACGACATCCATGCCGATGTGGTGAGGCGCAAGGTGCGCGCGCAGGGAGGCGCCGCGTTCGGTAAGCAGTTCGCCAAACTGCAGAAAGGCTGTGCCGCGAATAGTGTCCATGGTGTGTTACGTCCTGCTTTACGCTTCCAGCGCTGGGAGCAGTTTTAGTCCCGGACAGCCCCGTGACGCCAGGCCGTCGTGAAAAAAGGCAAGCCATCGGCCTTGGCCGACGGCTTGCCAGCGATGCCTCCAGGCATCGGGAGGAGCATCAGGGGGTGACGATGTTGAACCAGAAGTCGAAGTTATCCATGTAGCTCATCAGCTCGCCGAGCTTCTCCTGGTTGCCGTCGACCTTCAGCTCGCCTGCCGCGACCGCGTCCTTGAGGGTGGTCTGCTTGAGCATCAGTTTGTTCAGGGTGTCGCGGGTCAGGGTGAGCGTGGCGTCGGCTTCCTTGGATTGCAGGCCTTCGGTGTGGTTCAGCACGCCGTTGCCCATCTCCAGCAGGTACTTCTTCTTCAGGTCGGTGAAGTCCAGGTTGAGGGCGATGTGCTTGTCCGCCACCTCAGGCCCTTTCAGGCGCATGGCGAGGTAGTCGAAGAACAGGTCCAGGTCCATGGCCTTCACGGTGTCCGGGCTTGCGGTGTCCGGAGTCGGCAGCTTCTGTACGCCCTCACGCAGCTCCTTCGCGCCGGTGAGATAGAAGTTGCGCCACGGGCCGCTTTCAGCCTGGTAGCCCAGTTGCTCCAGCGCGTCGGCCTGCAGGTTCTTCGCAGCCTGGTTGCCCGGGTCGGCGAACACCACGTGGTTCACCACCTCGGCCACCCAGCGGTAGTCACCCTTGTCGTAGTACTCCCTGGCCTTCTTCAGCACGGCATCGGCGCCGCCCATCATGTCGACGTAGCGCTTGCCTTCCTCGTCCGGCGGCAGCTCGTTCAGGGTGGCGGGGTTGCCGTTGAACCAGCCCAGGTACAGCACGTAGGTGGCCTTGACGTTGTGGTTGAGCGAGCCGTAGTAGCCACGGTTGGAGAAGCGCGAGGCGATCGACTTGGGCAGTTTCACCTGCTCGGCGATCTCGGTCATGGTGTAGCCCTTGTTGGCCAGGCGCAGGGTCTCGTCGTTGATGTAGCGGTACATGTCGCGCTGCGACGACAGTTGCTCACGGACTTCCTTGTTGCCCCAGACCGGCCAGTGGTGCATGGCGTACATCACCTTCACGTCGTCGCCCCACATCTTCAGCGCTTCGTTGAGGTACTTGGACCAGGGCAGCGGTTCGCGGATCTTCGCGCCGCGCAGCGAGTAGGTGTTGTGCAGGGTGTGGGTGGAGTCCTCGGCCGTGTTCAGGGCCTTCTTCTCCTTGATGTAGTACATCATCTCGGCCGGCGCCTCGCTGCCCGGCGCGTAGAGGAACTCGTAGGTGAGGCCGTCGATCACCCGCTTCTCGCCGG
This sequence comes from Pseudomonas sp. B1-22, assembly GCF_050474425.1. NCBI lineage: Bacteria > Pseudomonadati > Pseudomonadota > Gammaproteobacteria > Pseudomonadales > Pseudomonadaceae > Pseudomonas > Pseudomonas sp. B1-22. Next base: position 13,958 of record NZ_JBCHVH010000007.1, read on the forward strand.
TCTTGCTGATGATGTCGGTGGGCGGAATCAGGGTCACGGTGCCGGCGGAGGTAGTGGTGCCCAGGCCGGCGCCCAACTGGCCAGTCTCGCTCGGCGGCAGCAGGTTGCCGTACATGTAGCTGGCGCGGCGGCTCATGGCGGTACCGGCCATCACGTTCTCGGCCACGGCGTGTTCGAGGAAGCCCGCCGGCGCATAGATCTTGACCTTGCCGGCCTTCACATCCTTCTCGTCCACCACGCCGCGCACGCCGCCGTAGTGGTCCACATGGCTGTGGGTGTAGATCACCGCGACCACGGGCTTCTTCGGCCGGTGCTTGTAGTACAGCTCCAGCGCCGCCTTGGCGGTTTCCTCGGAGATCAGCGGGTCGAAGATGGTGATGCCGCTCTTGCCCTCGACGATGGTCATGTTCGACAGGTCCTAGTTGCGCACCTGGTAGATGCCGTCGGTGACTTCGAACAGGCCGGAAATATTGATCAGCTGGGACTGCCGCCACAGGCTCGGGTTGGTGGTATCCGGGGCTGCCTCGCCTTCCTTGATGAAACCGTACTTGGCCGGGTCCCAGATCATATTGCCGGAGGCGCCCTTGATCGGCTCCTGGGGCAGCGGGGCGATGAAGCCCTTGTGGGCCAGCTCGAACGAGGTCTTGTCCTCGAAGGGCAGTTCCTTGAGCAGGGCGTTGTTGGCCGCCTTGGTGGCATCCGATGCCGGCTTCGCTGTCTCCGCCGCCCAGCTCTGGGTGGTCATCGAGATGGAGGCCGCGAGCAGGAACGAGGCGCTGAGTTTCCACAGGCCGGTTGCTGCCTGGCTGCCAGGCTGGATTGAGGATCGGGCGATTGCTTTCATGACAAGCTCCTTCTTGCTTTCCTTGTGCGCTGTACCGTCCAGGTAACTGCCAGCGATGTTTGACGTGGTGCGTTTCAACAGGGATAACGACGGTGCATTTCGGCGCCGCCAGGGCGTGAGGTGGCCTCCGGCAGGGCCGGAAGGTGGTTTCGCCAGTTCGGGTTTAGCGGTTCTTCAGGGCCTGGAAGGACTTGAGCATGTCCGAGGCCCAGCCATCGAGCACGGCGCGGGCGTCCTTGGCCTGCATGACCTGCGAGGAATTATCCAGCTCCGCGCCGGCGCCCTTGCGCACCACTTCGGCTACGACCTGGCCATTGCCGCCGTCGAGGAACGCGGCTTCGGTGGCGATGCTGGTGTCCTGGTCGCGGATGCCGGTGGCGGTGCTGATGCCGGCGGCGATCAGGGCGATGGGGATCACTTCGTAGGGCTGCAGGCCCTTGGTCTTGGCGCTGACGGCGGTGATCGCCGGGCGCACTACCAGCACGCCCGGGCCGGGGCCGGTGGCCAGCGGCAGGGCCTTGGAGAATTGGGTCTTCAGCGCCTGGTCGTAGTACTGGGTAATGCCCGTCAGGGTGCTCGCCGGGATCTTCTCGGTGGGCTTGGGCTGCGGGTAGAGCTGGCTGGGCTCGATGTAGACGCTGGTGAAACGGTTGACGTTCAGGTCCGGCTGGATCCAGCGCATGACCGCCGCGCCGCTGGGCGACTTATGCTCCTCAAGTCCGCTGTAGTCCTTGAGGAAGCCCGAATACTGCTCGGGTTCGACGTACTTGCTGGCACAGCCGGCAAGGGTCAGGGCGGTGAGGCAGAGCGGCAGGGTCAGGAGTTTCCAGTTCATCGCAGCATTCCTTGTGGAGGATCGGTAGATCGGGGAGCCGGTCCGTGGCGCTAGAAGCGCCAGGTCGCGCCGCCGCCGATGATGTGCAGGGCGGCGTTGTGGTAAGTGCCCGACAGCGTGGTGCCCGAGCGCAACTTGGTCTGTTCGTCTTCCATGTCGCCGAGCCACACCAGGGTGTAGGCCAGGTGCACATCCAGCCCCTCGTCGAGCTGATAGTTCACCCCGGTCGCCAGCCGCCAGTTCTCGGCCATGGGGTTGTCCACGGTGCGGTCCTTGTCGTCCACCGCCGAGCTGTCGTAGCCCAGGCCCATGTTCCAGCGCAGCTTCGGCGTGGCCTGGTACTGGGCGCCGACGGAGGCGTGCCAGGTGTCCTTGTACTGGCGGTCGACGGTGCGATCCACGCCGCCGGCGTTGGCGTCCACCTCCACGCCGATCTGGCCGAAGTCGCTCCAGTCCTGCCAGCCGAGGCTGCCGAGCAGCTTCCACTGCGCATCGAGCTGATGGGCCACGCTCAGCACCACGGTCTGCGGCACGTTCATGTCCAGTTCCAGCGAGTCGACATCCAGGCGGTTCAGCGCGGCCTTGATGAGCGGGTTACTGACGTTGCGCACGTCCGGGCTGTCCTCGAACTCCAGCTTCACCTTGCTGGTGTAGGCAAGGCCGACCTGGGTGCGCTCGTCGACGCGATAGAGCAGGCCGAGGTTGACCCCGACGCCGGTGTCCGTGTCCTTGTATTCGAGCTGGCCGTCCGGCCGGTCCGCCAGGCCCAGCAGGTTGTTGTTGATGGCCATTTCGCTGCGGTAATAGCCATACAGGATGCGCGGGCCGATGCCGATGGACAGGTCGTCGGTGAACTTGTGCGCGAGTGTGGGCTGGAAGGACACGCCGATGATCGCGGTTTCCTGGCTGAAATAGCGGCCCGCCCAGTCGTCGTCGTAGTCCAGCGCCAGGCCGAAATTGCCGTACATGCCGAAGCCGACCGCCGAGCGCTCGTCGATCCGGTGGCTGATGAACAGGCTCGCGCTGGGTAGCCATTGCAGGGCGTTGCCGCCTTCGTTGCCGCTGAACTGGTTATTGCCATCGCGGGAGAAGCGAATGTCGCCGAGAATCACCTGGGCATTGGCGCTGACCTGGGTGCCGACCAGCTCGGTGATTCCCGCCGGGTTGCTCATCAGCACGCTGGGGTCGCTGGCCAGGGCGGCGGCGCCGGCGTTGGCAAGGCCCGCGCCTTCCTGGCCGGCTTCGTAGATCAGGATGCCGCCGGCGAACGCGTGCCCGGCGAACAGTCCGCACAGGGACGTCAGACCGATCCGCGCGGCGTGGTTCTTGTATCCCTTCATGAGCATCCCCTGCTGCTGAATCTCTACCAGTGACGGCATGCGGCCAGCTCTATTCCGCGGGTTCTGAAACGTTGCGAAACCGCCCGGCGCCATTCGTTGGCTTTGGACGACAGCCTAGAGCGCGAGAAGAGATGCGCAAGGCGAATGGGGCGCAGGTGCACATTTCACGACAGGCGATGGTTCGTGAAGAGAAGCGGGCGGGATGGGGTAAATCTGAGGTGATCTGTGGTGAAAAATATTATTTCGGAAGGTATTTATTGCCAACGTGCGAAAGCTGGCTGTCGCGAAATGATACAGGTGCTGAAACATCCTCAGATGAATAGCACGCCACGAAATTCGCTGTAGGAAGACTGCGGGAGCAGACGGGACGGTGAGCCGGAAGAAACCGGGCTCACCGTCCCATCGGGTTGCTAGACCTGGCGGACCAGCAGCAGCTCGCGCCGGGCGATGGACTGATAGAGCGCTTCCAGCGCCCGGGCGTCCTCGTCCATGTGCTGCAGCGCATCCTCGATGCGAGCGGCGAGGGCGGGCGGTGGCAGGTAACGGTGCTGCAGCTCCAGCAGCAGTTCGGCCGCGATGTCGTTGTTGAAGGATGCGCTGCGGATGGTACAGGGCGCATCGAATGGCGGTCTCATGGCGTTGCCCTCCGGCCTCTAGAACAGCTTCAGGAAGTTGATGTAGAAACGCGGTGCCTTGCCGTTGTCGTTGTCGATCTCCTTGGCGGATACCGAGCGGGTCAGCGGGAAGGCGACTTCCGGCGAGACGTAGGTGTCCGGGTAGACGTTGTAGTGGGCGCCGACACCGGTGGAGGACAGGCTTTCGCTGCTGACCCAGGTGGGGTCGCGGCTCCAGACCTTACCGAAGTCCCAGTAGGTGTAGTACTGGGTCGGGATCGCGTAGTCCTTCAGCGTATGCAGGTGGTTGTACTGCAGCTCGGTCTTGACCGCGAAGCCACTGTCGCCGGTGATCTCCGACGGGTCGTAGCCACGGCCGAACTCGCTGCCGCCGACGCCGAACTGCTCGGGCGAGAGCAGGCGCTGGCCGAACGCGGTCTGCGCGGTGCCGGCGATGTAGAGGTTCAGGCCATCCATGAGCCTGGACAGGTCCTGCAGCCGCTGCGCGTCGACCTGCAGCTTGCTGAAGTCGGTCTCGCCGCCCTCGCGGGACGGGTTGGCGCGGCTTTCGCTGCTGGCGCCCATGATCGCCAGGCCCTTGCTCAGTTCGGCCTTGACCAGGTTCTTGCCGCCGAAGGAGTCGAACCAGTCGTAGCTCGCGCCCAGGCGAATGGCGCGGATGCGGTCTTCGCTGGAGGGCGGCAGGCTCTTGTCGTCCAGGTACTCGGAGGTGCCGTTGTAGTAGGTGAAGGCGGCCGAGGTCTTGAACGTCTGGTCGCGCTGGCGAATCCACGGACGGGTGATGCGCACCGCGAAGGTGTCGCCCTGGCTGTTGGCGTTGAGGAAGGAGTAGGTGTCGGCGTGGCCGTCGTTGTGCTGGGCCAGGAAGCTGACCACATCACCCCGGCTGCCCACAGGCAGCTCGTACTGCCCCTCGAAGAAGGTCATCTTGTCGCCTTCGATGGACTTGCCGGCGCGGATGCCTAGGTGGTCGCCGTTGCCGGTCAGGTCGTTCACCCCGACGCCGCCGTACACCTGCCAGGGGCCGAAGTAGCGGCTGTCGCGGTTGTCGAAGCCGAAGAAGCCTTCGTACTTGCGCAGGGTGTTCTGCACCGCGAGGTCGGTGCCGTTCTCCACCGGGGAGGCGTTGAGCGTGCCCTGGCTGCTGTTGCCCGAGACGTCGTTCATCAGCAGCAGGTTGCGCTCGATTGTGGCGCTGGTGGGCGGGACTTCCTGGCGGATGTTATCGGCGTAGCGTTGCAGGGCCTTGTTGGTCGGGCCCTGGAAGCTGACTTCGTTGACCTTGCCTTCGAACACCCGCAGCACCAGGTTGCCGCCTTCGAGGCGCTGCTGCGGGATGTAGGTCCTGGCCAGCAGGAAGCCAGCCTTGCGGTAACGCTGGGTGATGGTGTCGGCCACCGCCTGGATTTCGCCCAGGGTCACCCGGTGGCCTTCCAGGCGTTGCAGCACGGCATCGAAGGTACCGCGCGGGTAGCTGGTGGCGCCTTCGAGGGTGACCTTGTTGACCAGGAAGCGCGTGCTCGGCAGGGCTTCCAGTTCCTGCGGCTCGGGTTGCAGTTCCGGGACGATCACGCTGTCCGGCAGTTCCAGGGTACCGGGCATTTCCGTGGGGGAGCTACGGACGCCGCTGCGATCCGGGACTTCGACCCGGCCGGGGTTGAGCTGCCCCAGCGGAGCGGCCTGGACCTGGGCACCCAGCAGCATGACGGAGAGCACCGCGGTGGCCAGGCGAGTCAGGGTTGAGGGATGGGTTTTCATGACTATTTACCTCCCTTGCTCGGAACCTTCAGGTCGTGGGGGATCACGCTGCGGTTCCAGGTGGGGGCGACGAATTTGCCGTCCTTGATCAGGCTGTTGGCGTAACTGAGCACGTCGCGGATGTCCGGCGTGGTGCTGGTCTTGTCGCCATAGGCGCGGGGTTTGCAGATCAGTTGCACGGCGTAGGTGCGGGCCACCGCCGGCGAGACCGTGTAGTTGGCCGAGGCCGCCGAGGGCGACTCCAGGGCTGTGCAACGGGTGTTGCCGGGGGACTGCGCGGTGACCGGCAGGGGACCTGTCGGCGTGCCGCTGCTGGGCGGCAGCGGGTCGACTGGCTGCACCGGGTCGAGCGGAGCCAGCGGGCCGGTGATGGTCAGGGCGCCGTCGCGGAAGACCACGGTGTAGTTGCTGCCGGCGGTGAAGGCCTGGTCCTGTCCGATCGCGTAGGTGCCGGCGGTTTCCCCGGCCTCGCGGCCGAGCGAGCCTTTCACCACACCGGCGCTGTCGCCGTTCTTCAGGCCGCTGACCTGGTAGCTGAGCGCAGGATCGGTCTGGCCGACGGTCTTGGCCTGGTTGTCCGCGCTGACCACCAGCTGCGCCGGGGTGACCTGCAGGTTGCCGTCCTTGAACACCATGCGGTAGTTGCCGCTGCTCAGGACGACGTTGCCCTGGGTGATGGCATAGCCGCCGTCCTTCACGTTCTCGCCGCTGATCCGCGCCAGGTCGCCGCTGACCACGCCCGCGGCGCTGTCGCCGCGCTTGAGGCCATCGACGCTGTAGGTCAGCCGCGGATCGAGATCTCCGTAGACCTTGGTCTTGTTGTCGGCGGTCACGGTCAGCTCGGCGGGGGTGATCGCCAGCTGGCCATCCTTGAAGGTCAGGATGTAGTTGCCACCCTTGCCATCGTTCAACCCGAGGTTGCCCTGGCCGATGCCGTAGGTGCCGACGTTCTCGCCGGCGACCCGGCTGGCCGCGCCGCCGTTGAGCACGGCCTGTGCGGTGTCGCCGTTGGCCAGGCCGCTGATGCGGTAGCTCAGGTGCGGGTCGATTTCGCCGTAGACCTTGGAGTGGCTGTCGAAATCGATCTGCAGCGACGCCGGGGTGATGGTGAAGGTGCCGCTTTCATAGTGCAGGATGTAGTTCTGGCTGGTGCTCGCCAGGTCGCCCTGGCCGATGGCGTAACCGCCGGCCTTCACGTCCTCGCCGGCCTGGCGCGCCAGGTTGCCAGCCAGTGCCGATGCCTGATCGTCACCGCGCTTGAATCCGGAGACCTTGTAGCTGAGCGCGGGGTCGATCTCGCCGTAGACCTTGCTCTGGTCGTCGGCGCGCACCAGCAGGGTGGCGGGCGTGATGGTGAAGGTGCCGGCCTCATAGCTGAGGATGTAGTTCTGCCCCTTGCCATCGTTCAGGCTCACCGAACCGTGGCCGATGCCGTACTGGCCGGCGTTCTCGCCGGCCTGCCGGTCGAGCTGCCCGCCATTGAGCACGTCGGCGGCGCTGTCCTTGCCCTTCAGCCCGCTGACCTGGTAAGTCAGTTTCGGGTCGAGGTCGCCATAGACCTTGCCGGTGTTGTCGGCGCTGACCTTGAGCGAGGCGGGGGTGACGGTCAGCTTGCCGTCGACGAATGCCAGTACGTAGTTGCTGCCCTGGCCGTTGTTCAGCCCCAGGCTGCCCTGGTGGATCGTGTATCCGCCGGCGCGGACGTCCTCGCCGGCGTCACGGACCAGGCGGCCGCCGTTGAGTACGGAGGCTTCGGTGTCGTTGAACTTCAGGCCGGAAACCACATGGGTGAGCGCCGGATCGACGTCACCATAGACCTTGCTCTTGTCCTGGGCAGTCACGGTCAGGGTGGCGGGGGTAATCGTCAGGTTTCCATCGACATACTTCAGGGTGTAGTTCTTGCCCTGGCCATCGCTGAGCAGTGCCAGGCCGCCCTGGCGGATGAGGTAGTCGCCGACGTTTTCCCCGGAGTCGCGGGTCAGGCTGCCCTGGAAGGTGAACTGCCCGGCACTGTCGCCGTTCTTCAGGCCGCCGATGATCGAGTAGCTCAGGGACGGGTCGTCGTTGCCATAGACTTTCGACTTATCGTCAGCCCTGACGGTGAGTTCGGCGGGGGTGATCTGCAACTGGTCACCCACGTACTTGAGGGTGTAGTTCTTGCCTTGGCCGTCCTTGAGCAGCGCCAGGCCACCCTGGTTGATGGCGTAGTTGCCAACATCCTCACCGTCGATGCGCTTCAGGTTGCCGCTGAAGGACAACTGGCTGAGCTGGTCGCCGTTGGTCAGTCCACCGACCACTTTGTAGGTCAGCTCCGGATCGGCGTTGCCATAGACTTTTGACTTAGGGTCAGCCTTGACGGTGAGTTCGGCGGGGGTGATCTGCAACTGGTCACCCACGTACTTGAGGGTGTAGTTCTTGCCCTGGCCGTCCTTGAGCAGCACCAGGCCACCCTGGTTGATGGCGTAGTTGCCAACATCCTCACCGGCGATGCGCTCCAGGTTGCCGCTGAAGGACAACTGGCTGAGCTGGTCGCCGTTGGTCAGCCCACCGACCACTTTGTAGGTCAGCGCCGGATCGGCGTTGCCATAGACCTTGGTTTTGCCATCGGCGCTGACCGTCAGTTCTGCCGGAGTGATCTCGAGGTTGCCCTCGACGAACTTGAGGGTGTAGTTCTTGCCCTTGCCATCGGTGAGGAGGGCGAGGGTGCCCTTGTTGATGGCGTACTTGCCCACGTCCTCGCCAGCGGCACGGCCAAGGGTTCCGTCGTTGAGCACAGGACTTTGCGCGTCCTCGAACTTGAAGCCATCGACCTTGTAGGTGAACTCCGGATCGCCATTGCCATAGATCTTGCTCTGGTTGTTGGCGGTCACCGTGAGCTCGGCCGGCGTGATCTCCAGCCTGCCATCGACGAACTTCAGGGTGTAGTTGCCGCCCAGCCCGTTGTTCAGGCCGAGGCCGCCCTGGTTGATGCCGTACTCGCCGACATCCTCGCCAGCCTGGCGGGAGAGGGCGCCGCGGTTGAGCAGGTCTTCGCCGGCCTGGTCCAGCTTGGCGCCGGAGACCTCATAATCCAGTTTCGGATCGGTATCGCCGTAGACCTTGCTCTTGTCCTTGGCGGTGACGGTGAGCTCGGCAGGGTCGACGCTCAGCGTCCCCGGGGTAACCGCGACCTGATAGCGCTTGCCCACGAAGCCGTCGGTGTCGACATGACCGTCGATCCTGTAGTCGCCGACATTGGCGTGCTCGGTCGCATCGGTGTGAGCGGTGACCTTGGCGTCGAAACGGTTCTGGTTCAGTTGGCGATCGACGAAGTCGTCCACGCCCTTGACCGCCTGGCTGTTCGCCGAGGGACCCGCGGTGAGGCCACCGACCATCTGCGGCTCGGGGTTGGCTTCGCCGTACTCGCGCCGGACGTCACCGATCTTGCCTTCGAGCTGCGCCTTCTGCGAGTTGAGCTGGACCCCGCCCGTGGTGCTGTTGTCGCGGCTGCCGAGGTAGGTCACGACCCCGCGTTCGTACGCGTTGCCGTCGTGCCACATGCTGGTGAAGTTCGCCTGGGCCTGGGTGGTGTTGGTGCCCAGGTCCACCAGCAACTGGTCGCGTTTCCCGGTGCTGCGGTTGTCGGTGATGCCAGGCGCCTGCGGGTTCTTGCCCTGGTCGCCGGCGCCGCCGAGTACGCCCCAGCCGTCGGTATCGGAGACCACGGCGCCCTGGGCTGCGCTCAGGCTGAAGCCCGGCGGAAGTTCAGTGGTGGCGACGCCGTTCTTGAGGACATTGAGCAGGCTGGCTGCATTGGGATTGGAGCTGATGGTCCAGCGGTCGCCGGTTACCGAATCGATGAAGCTGATGGATTTGACCTTGTAGTCGGTGTCGGAGAGCGCGCTGTACTTCTTGTCGCTCATGTCCAGCGGGTTGCCCTTGTTGTCGACGTAGTCGATGGCTTCGAAGATCAGGTACTCGAAGCTCTGGCCGTTGTAACTGAGGGTGTGGACTTCGTCGCCTTCGCGGTTCCAGATGGTCTGCTGGCCGAGCTTCTCGATGGTCTGCGCCTTGATCCCGTCGAGGCTCTCGGTGACGCCGTTGTTCTGGATGTCCACCTTGCCGGTGTTCACCTCGCCGTTGGCGGTCTGGTTGTAGTGGAAGACGCCGTTGCCGGCCTTGCCGGCGAGGGTGCCGGCGTAGTTCAGCGGGCTTTGCAGCAGGACGCTGGCGCCCTGCACGGCCACCTTGTCGCCGATCAGCGCGGTATTGTCCTGCTGGATCACCGAGGCACTGTTGGAGGTCTTGATCCACACGGTGCCCTGACCGACATCGATGATCGCGCGGCCCAGGTAGGCGGCATCGCCGGTCTTGCCGGCGGAGTTGTCGTTGAGCAGCACATCGCCGGTGGCGAGGATGAACAGGTGGCCGTCCCTGAGCAGGATCGGTGCGTTGATGTAGACCGAGCCGCTGTCGTTGCGCTTGGCGTCCGCAAGGGCGTTGCCGGTGTTCTGGTAGTCGCTGAGCGCTGCGACGCTGCCGTTGCCCAGCAGGCGCAAGGTGTGGCCGGCCGCCTCGGGCGCAACGATCGCCGAGTTGACGTTGATCCGGTTGCTGGCGGCGATCTCGACATCGCCGTTCTTCAGGTTCGAGGCGATGGCGCTGGCGGATACCGTGTCGCTGCCGGGGGCGCCGCCATCGGCGTTGATGTTCACGGTCTCCGGGTCGAGCAGCCATTTACCTGACTGCTGGCCGCCACGCGTACTCACCTGGGCCTCGGGCGCAACGGTCAGTTGCTTGCCGGAGGTCTCCACCACGCCGCCTTTCTGCCCGCCCTGGGCGCTGGCGCTGCCGGCGAAGTGGGTCTTGCCGTCGCTCCAGACCACCACCTGGCCGCCATCGGTCTTGCCGTCGGCCTTGAGCTGGGCGCCCTTGGCGACGGTGGTGGACTTCGCGGCCTGTTCCGGGCCCCTGCCCTGGTAGCTGCCGCCCACCAGCACCTTGCCGCCGGCGCCCTGGGTGCCGCTGGCGTCGACCTTCGCGGTACCGGCAAGGTTCACGTCGTCACCCTGCACCTTGATCTGGCCGCCGTTGACGCCCTTGGCGCTGAGGTTGCCGGTCACGTTGGTCCGGTCCGAATTACCCAGCACGATAGTGCCGCCGTCGTGGCTGACCGAATCGGCCACCAGGTTGCCGCCGACGTTGATCACCGAGTCCAGGTGCTTGGCCGCGCGCTGGGCACTCATGGCCACCGTGCCGTTGCCGACATCGATCTCGCCGCTGTTGTGCACGCCGCCGGTGACGTCGCCGTTGACGCTGTTCCGCTCGCCGGGTTCGCCGCCCACCGCGATGTTGAGCATGCCGTCACCGTGGAAGTCGAGGGTGGCGGTGGGGCCGGTGGCGAGTTGCACCATGCCCTTCTTGGCCTGGATCACCCCGGCGTTGTTCACCTGGGCGCCGAGCAGCGCGACCATGCCGTTGTCATGGACGGTGATGTGGCCCTGGTTGGTGACCGCGCCGGTGAGCTGGATGTCCAGCTTGCCGGTGGCGCTGAACTGCCGGGCCTGTTCCTCGGTGAGGAAGCCGGCGCTGGCCACCAGCGCGCTGGAGGTGATGCGGGCGTTGGGGCCGATCATCACGCCGTTGGGGTTCACCAGGATCAGCTGGCCGTTGGAGGTGATGGCGCCATAGATCTTCGACGGATCGCCGCCGATCACCCGGTTGAGGGTGACGGACTTACCGTCGGGCTGGTTGAAGGTGATCCTGTGATCGGGGCCGACGTTGAAGCGCTGCCAGTTGATCGCGGTGCGGGCCGAGGACGTGTTGACGTCCATCTGCTTGCCCTGCTGGCTGATGGTCGCCTGGCCGCCGATGACCTGGCCGCCCTGGGGCAGGTTGTCGGCAAGCACCTGGGTTACAGGGAGGGTGACCCCGGTCGAGGCCAGGGCGATGGCGATGCAGAGGGTGGTGAGCGGTGAACAGGGGTGTCCCTTTCCCGCCTTCGATTGAGTGCTCATCGATTTCTCCTGATTGCGTTAGCTAGGAGAAATGATTCGCCTCGGGCCGAGGCCGGGTAAGCGTGCGTTCAGGCAACGCCTTGTAGTGCGATTCCTATCCTGAGTGTCGCGCCCCCGGGGACCTAGGCGATGGGCACCGTCATGGCCACGGCGGCCTCGAAGACCTGCTCGTCGTCCCGGATGACCCGCAGGCTACCGTGCAGCAGATCGCTCAGCTCATCGGCCAGGGCGCGATAGATCACCGGTGCGGCGTGCTTGCCAGCCGGGGCGATGTCGCCCGACAGGTGCAGCGTCCACTCCAGCTGTCCGGCCTCCCGCTCGAACGACTCGATGCGGATCGCTGCCGCCGTCGCCCCCGAATGCTGCAGGTGCAGCAGCAGGACCTTGAGCAGATACCCGTAGCGAACCGGGTCTATCCACCCGCGGGGCCGGGCGGGGTCTTTCGTGAGGGTCCAGCGGGGGACCATGTCACCGGGCATTTCCCGCAGGCACTGCTGGGTCAGCTCGTTCAGGTCCTCGGGGAAGGGCGCCAGCACGGTCTCGCCCTGTTCCAGGCGTATCAGTTCGGCGAGCATCTGCACGGTCTCCAGGACGCGTTCCAGGAGTGCGCCGACGCCGCCCCGAAAATCGCTGGCCTCGCGTCCCTGGAGGATTCGCCGTGCGCCGGCGATGTGCTCGGCGATGTCCTCGCCCTGTTGCAGCAGGTAATGGGCGCGGCGCTTCTGGATCGACGACAGGTAGTTCAGCTGGTTGCGCAGCGACTGGATCTGCTCGGCTTCCTCGTTCAGGTCCACGGAGGTGCAGAGCATGCCCAGCAGCTCGCCGTCATCGGCCAGCACCGGATGGCCGCTGTGGCGGAACACCCGCCGCTGGCCGCGCACATGCACGGCGATCACCATCATGTAGGGAATGCGCTGTTCGACGGCGGTCTCGAAGGTCTTGCGCGCATAGTCCAGGTGTTCCTGGTCGATCACGCCCAGGTCGCGCTGGCGGGCGTCCAGCACCTGGTCCCGGGGGAGGCCCACAAGCGCGAGGAAGGCCTGGTTGGCGGCCTGTATCCGACCGTCCGGCGCGCGCAGGCAGACAGGGACGGGAATCCGGTCGAGCAGTTCGTTGAAGTGGTTCGCGGGATGGCTCGGGGCGGCATCCCGCTTCGGCCGGCCCGGCCGGTCTTCGAGCAGGCCGCGCTGCGCGGCGACCTGCAGCAGTTCGACCAGCGAGTGGGTCCCGGTCTTTTCCAGCAGGCGGGTCTTGTAGGTACTGACGGTGCGGTCGCTGATCGCCAGCTCACCGGCGATCTGCTTCACCCGATAGCCTTCGGCGAGGTAGTGCAGCACGGTCACCTCCCGCGCCGTCAGCTGTTCCCCGGCGCCCTCGGCGGCCGTACCCGCTTCGAGGTGAATGGCCCTGGCCTGGAAATAGGTCCGCCCGGACAGCACCTTGGCCACCGCATCGAGGAAGGTTTCGAGCGAGTCGTCCTTGGACACGAAGCCGGTCGCCCCGGCGGCCAGGCAAGGGTGTTCGTACACGTCGGCGGGCAGCGCGGTCAGCACCAGGATCCGGGTCGCGGTCTTCCTGGCGACGATTCGCTTGATCAGGTCGAGCCCGCCCAGCTTGGGAATGTCCAGCTCCAGCACGACGAGGTCGGGCGCCTGCTCGCGAAATGCGGCGAGGCCGTCCAGGCCGTTCCTGGCAATGCCGGTCAGGCTGTGGCCGGCGTTGCGCAGGGCGGTTTCGGCGCCGAGGGAGCTCAGCGCCTGCTGATCGATGAGGAGTACCTTGGCCATGCTTCCATCCATGAGTCCGACGGCGACTGGCCTTGATGATAGACGCTGGGCAAGGCCGGCCCTTGATGCGCGACAGGCTGCCCGGGAATCAGCCGTCGGCGTCCGTGGCCGCCCGGAATGGGCCCTCGCCACGCAGTCGCCGGTGCTCCAGTGGAGGAATGCCGAACCAGCGCAGGTGAGCCCGGCAGAATGACGCCGTACGGTTGTAGCCCAGCTCGCGGGCGATCTGGGCCACGGTCAGGCTGGTATGGCACAGCAGCTGTTCGGCCTGCTGGCGGCGGATCTGCTCGACGTGTCCCTCGAAGTCGAGGCCCTCGCTGGCCAGGCGCCGCTGCAGGGTGCGCGGGTTCAGACCCAGGTTGCGGGCAACCTGCTGGAGATTGCAGCGGCACTTGGGCAGGAGCATCTGGATATGCTGCGCCACCTGGCTGCGCAGGTCCTCATCCTGGCTGCTCTGGGCCTCCAGGTAATAGCGCACGATGGCGTGCAGCACCGCGTCATGCTGGATGCACGGGCGTTGCAGCGATGCAGGCGAGAGCGCCAGGGCATTGTGATCCTGGCCGAACAGGACCTGGCAGCCGAAATAGCGCCGGTAGACGGCGATATCGGCCTGGGGCTGGTGTCGGAACAGTACCGAGCGCGGCCGGAATGCGGCCCCCATCAGCTCGGAGATCAGCAGTTTGCCCTGCAGCAGCGACTTCTCGACGATCTGCGGAATGTCCTCGATGCAGGGCAGGGCGTTGTCGAAGTACAGCATCGCGCTGCCGGGACGGCGCTCCAGACGGTAGTGGATCGACGGGCTGTACAGGTGCATGTAGCGCAGCACCGCGACCAGGCCATCGCCCACGGTCGGTGCCGAGCGGGCCAGGTGCTGCAGCGGGCCGAGCAGCGAAGAGCCCTGGCGTGCCGCCAGCTCCAGCCCGAGCTCGGGCATGTTGATGGCGTGGGCGCTGCCCTCGTAGATCTGCACGAGGCTCTTGTAGGAGAAGGACTTCTCGAAGTCGCCGACCACGTCGAGGCTGACGTGATGGGGGGAGAGGTGGTCGCGAAGCGATGCGCCCTGCTCGGAGAGCAGTTCGCCAAACTGGAGAAAAGCGGTGCCGCGGATACTGTCCATGTCATCACACTGAATCGAAAAACGGGGAAGCGGGTACTACAGACCCCTGGCTCCTGCCAGCGGTTCCGGTCTCGGGTGTGGGGAAGTATTGCGGGTTGTCGCGAAAGCGCAAACAAGGCCCGGACGCGCGGTGCGTGCCGGGCCGTGGGCTTACTTGTTCTTCAGCGTCTGGTAGGACTTGAGCATGTCCGAGGCCCAGCCGTCGAGCACGGCGCGGGCGTCCTTGGCCTGCATCACCTGTTCGGAGTTCTCCAGTTCAGTGCCGGCGCCCTTGCGGACGACTTCGGCGACGGTCTTGCCGCTGCCGCCGTCGAGGAAGGCCGCTTCGGTGGCGATGCTGGTGTCCTGGTCGCGGATGCCGGTGGCGGTGCTGATGCCGGCGGCGATCAGGGCGATCGGGATGACTTCATAGGGTTGCAGGCTCTTGGTCTTGGCGCTGACGGCGGTGATCGCCGGACGCACCACCAGCACGCCCGGGCCGGGGCCCTTGGCCAGCGGCAGGGCCTTGGAGAATTGGGTCTTCAGCGCCTGGTCGTAGTACTGGGTGATGCCCGTCAGGGTGCTGGCCGGGATCTTCTCAGTGGGCTTGGGCTGCGGATAGAGCTGGCTGGGTTCGATGTAGACGCTGGAGAAGCGGCTCACATCGACGTTCGGATCGATCCAGCGCATGACCGCCGCACCGGAGGGCGATTTTTCTTCCTTGAGGATGCTGTAGTTCTTCAGGAACCCGGAATATTGCTCAGGCTCCACGTACTTGCTCGCGCAACCAGACAACGCAATGGACGCGCTGCACAGCGTCGCCAGCAGAAACTTCGACTTCATCGTGATGCTCCTTAATGGTCATGGGTAAGGCAATGGGCAGTGATAGCAGTCGGCTTGTCATGGAAATGTTGCGGCTGGCCTCGTAATGCCTCTACCTCACCGTCGCCCGGTACCTGCAGTGCGCCGTTCCCGTAACCCCCGATGGCGTAGTGCCGGTGCGCGGTTTGTCGTGCTTGCGTTCGGATCGCCCAGCCACGGAGGAGTGTAGGCGGCGTGTACGTCCAGTCCATGCTCCGGATGGTCACTGGCGGTAGCGACAGGGCGCTGCCCCGGCAGATACCCCACGCCGTTGACGTCTTCATTGCATCGTGAAAAGGCCAGTCCCATCGCGCAGCCTGTCCATCCGCCGCGGGGGAGCCGCTCAGCTCTTTACGCCAATTGATCTATTCATTTCGCGACACCCGGCAGGGACACTGCAGGTTATGCCTCCCGGCCAGACGGGCTATGCTGACTCGTCGTCGGGGGCGCCGGAGCGCGCCGTGGCGGCCGCGCAATCGATTCGAATCAAGCAGAACAAGGATGAACACGGTGGATACTCGCGAGCAGATCGTCAACCTGGAAGCCAGCATCGGATCGCAGGTACTGGGCCAGCGACAGGGCATTCGCCATATCCTGCTGGGCCTGCTGGCTAACGGCCATGTGCTGTTGGAGAGCCTTCCGGGGCTGGCCAAGACCCGCACGGTGAAGGCGCTGTCCACGCACCTGGATGCGCGGATGAGCCGTATCCAGTTCACGCCAGACCTGCTGCCCTCCGACATCACCGGCGGGGAAATCCTCCAGCAGACCGAAGCGGGCAACCAGCTCAGGTTCCAGCCCGGGCCGCTGTTCGGCAACGTCATCCTCGCCGACGAGATCAACCGCGCGCCGGCCAAGGTCCAGGCCGCGCTGCTGGAAGCGATGGAGGAGCGGCAGATCACCGTGGCCGGGCAGACCCACATCATGCCGGGGCTGTTCATGGTGCTCGCCACGCAGAACCCCATCGAGCAGGAAGGCACCTATCCGCTGCCCGAGGCGCAGATGGACCGCTTCCTGATGAAACTGCTCATCGACTACCCCAAGGTCGAAGACGAGACCCAGGTGCTGCGCCTGGTGCGCGAGGAGGAGCAGCGCCAGCAGACCGGTGCGCTCCAGGAGCCCCCCGCGCAGCTGCCGCAGGAGGTGATCTTCGCCGCGCGCCGCGAAGTGGGGCGCGTGCATGTGTCCGAGCCGCTGGACCGCTACCTGATGGACCTGATCAACGCCACGCGCCGGCCCGCCGACTACGACGCGGACCTGGCGCGCTGGATCAGGGTTGGCGCCAGCCCGCGTGGCGGCATCAGCCTGGACCGCGTGGCGCGCGCCCACGCCTGGCTCGATGGCAACGACTACGTGTCCCCCGATGACGTTCGCGCCGTGTTGCACCCGGTGCTGCGCCACCGCCTGCTGCTTTCCTATGACGCGGTGGCCGATGGCGTGGGCGCCGATCAGGTGCTCGACCGCCTGCTCGACAAAGTGGCGGTTCCGGCGTAGGGCAGGGCCATGCAGGAGCAACGCCCCAATCCCGACGGCTTCGTCTACGCCTCGTTGCCGCAACTGATGCTGCTGGAGCATCGGGTTCGCGACCTGAGCTTCCTCTCGCGGCAACCGCTCTCCAGCGTGCTCTCCGGCAACCACGCCGCGCGCCTGCGTGGCCGTGGCCTGAGTTTCGACGAGCTGCGCCAGTACAACCCCGGTGACGACTTGCGCCACCTGGACTGGCGCGCGTCGCTGCGCTACGGCAAGCCCTTCGTGCGCAGCTACACCGAGGAGCGCGACCGGCCGACCCTGCTGCTGGTCGACCAGCGCATGAGCATGTATTTCGGCTCGCAGCGCAACTTCAAGTCGGTGACCGCCGCCGAGCTGGGCGCCATCGGTGCCTGGATGGCCTTCCACGCCGGGGACCGGGTCGGTGGCATCGTCTTCGACGACCATCAGGTCGAGCACGTGCGGCCGCTGCGCAGCCGGGCGCGGGTCGAGGCGCTGTGTTCGGCCATCGTCCGGCATAACCATGCCCTGCACGCCATGCGCACCGAGGACGAGGCGCCCGGCCAACTGGACCGGGTGTTGCGCGAATGCCTGGGCATCGCCACGCATGACCACCTGATCGTGATCGTCA
This sequence comes from Pseudomonas sp. B1-22, assembly GCF_050474425.1. Taxonomy (NCBI): domain Bacteria; kingdom Pseudomonadati; phylum Pseudomonadota; class Gammaproteobacteria; order Pseudomonadales; family Pseudomonadaceae; genus Pseudomonas; species Pseudomonas sp. B1-22. The sequence goes on from NZ_JBCHVH010000007.1 coordinate 31,226, forward strand.
GCGACTTCGCCGGGGTGTCCGAGCAGACCTTGCAGCTGCTGCGCCAGCTCAACACCCACAACGACGTGCTGGCGCTGCAGGTATTCGATCCAATCGCGCTCAAGATTCCCGACCGGGGCCGGGTGACGGTGACCCAGGGCGAGCTGCAGGTGGAGCTGGAAGTGGAGCGGCGCCAGGTGCATCGGCCCCTGGGTGAGTTCCTTTCCGGGCGGCTGAAGGACGTGGCGACCTTGCTGCGCCGCAGCCAGGTGCCGCTGATGATGTTCAGCACAGGGCGCGACAGCCTCGACCAACTGCGCGCCGAGCTGGGCCGCCTGACGGTGGGGCAACGATGAGCACGGCGAACGTCCCCCGTATCGATCAACTGCGCGAACTGGCCCTGCCTGCGCCGGCGGCCAGCTACTGGCCGCAGACCTGGGGCTGGCTGGTACTGGCGCTCCTGTTGCTGGCGCTGCTGGTGGCCTGGGGCGTCTGGCGTTACCTGCGCTGGCGGCGCGATCGCTACCGGCGCGAGGCGCTGGCGCGGCTCGATGAACTGGCGCAGGCGCTGGGAGACCCGCAGGGCCGCCTGGCCGCGCTCCGTGAGCTGCCGCAGCTGCTCAAGCGCGTAGCCCTGTCGATGCCGGGAGGGGAAGGGGCCGCGCAATTGGGCGGCAGCCCATGGCAAAGCTTCCTCCAGCGTCATGGCCCGGCACCGTTGCCAGCGGATTTCGCCCAGCGTCTGGCGTTGCTGGCCTATGCCCCGGCGGAGCGCGTCGCGACGCTGGCGGATCATGAAGTGCACGCGCTGCTCGGCGCGAGCCGGCAATGGATCGAGGCTCACCGTGTGGCAGTTTGACTATCCCTGGCTGCTGTTCCTGCTGCCGCTACCCTGGCTGGCCTACCGCTTGCTGGGGCGTTACAACGAGGCGCGCAGTGCGCTGCGTGTGCCGTTCTTCGCGGCCATGAGCAGGGCCGCTGGACAGGAACCGGGCAGCGCGAGTGCCGCTGGCGGGCGCTGGCAACTGCCACTGAACCTGCTGGTGTGGGCCTTGGTCCTCGCCGCCTGCGCGCGGCCGGTACTGGTGGAAAAGCCCATCGAGCACGAGCAGCCGATCCGCGACCTGATGCTGGCCATCGACATCTCGCAGTCCATGCAGACCGCCGACTACGATGCCCCGGACGGCACCCGGGTGGACCGCCTGACGGCGGTGAAAAGCGTGGTGCGGGACTTCATCGCCAAGCGCAAGGACGACCGCATCGGCCTGATCGTCTTCGGCACCGCGGCCTACCCGCAGGCGCCGTTGACCCTGGACCACGCCAGCCTCGGCATCCTGCTCGATGAAGTCGGCATCGGCATGGCCGGGCCGAACACCGCCCTGGGCGATGCCATTGGCCTGACCGTGAAGCTGCTCGATAACGCCCAGGAGGAGGAGAAGGTGCTGGTGCTGCTCACCGACGGCAACGACACCGGCAGCGCCATCACCCCGGACCACGCCGCCGCCATCGCCCGCGACCGGGGCATCGTGGTGCATACCATCGGCATCGGCGACCCCGAGGCGAGCGGCGACGCCAAGGTCGACCTGAAAACCCTGCAGGAGATCGCCGCCACCACCGGCGGGCGCTTCTTCCGTGCAGGCGACCGCGATGCGCTGCAGCAGGTCTACACGACCCTCGACCAGATCACTCCGCACCGGGTGAAGACCCTGAGTCACCAGCCCAAGCGCGACCTGTTCTGGCTGCCGCTGGGCGCGGCACTGCTGGCGCTGCTGCTGGCCCATGGCGTGGCGCTGCTGGCCTCGCGGGCACGTGCACCGCGCCGGCGGCGGAAGACGGCGGCGGAGGAGGGCTGAGATGAACATCGACCTGAGCGCCTTCCACTTCCTGCGCCCGCTGTGGCTGCTGGTGCTGATCCCCGGCGTGCTGCTGCCGTTGCTGTGGACGCGCCGGCAGGACCTGACGCGCCGGCTCAACGGCATTATCGCGCCGCACCTGTTGCAGCACCTGGTCATCACCCCGCGCGACAACCAGCGCCTGCGCCCGGTGCACCTGCTGGGCGCGCTGCTGGTGCTGGGCGGCGTGGCGGCCGCCGGGCCGACCTGGGAGCAGGACCGCCCGGATTTCCTCGACAATCGCGCGCCGCTGATCCTCGCCGTGGATCTGTCCCCGTCGATGGACGCCGACGATATGCCGCCCTCGCGCCTTACGGCGGCCAAGCAGAAACTGCACGACCTGATCCAGCGCCGCGCCGGCAGCCGCGTCGCGCTGATCGCCTATGCCGGCAGCGCACACCTGGTGCTGCCCGCCACCGACGATCCGGCGCTGCTCGACAGCTTCCTGCAAGCCCTGTCGACCCGGCTGATCGAGCGCAGCGGCAAGGATGCGCTGGGCGCTATCGTGCTGGCCAAGCGCCTGCTGGCGGCCGAGCAGTCCCCCGGCACCCTGGTGCTGGTTACCGATGGCGCCGATGCCAGCCAGTTCGAGGCCATCGCCCGGCAGTTGCAGGGCAGCGACCTGCAGGTACTGGTACTGGCCGTCGGCAGCCGGGATGGCGGGTTGTTGCCCGGCGGCAACGGCCAGTCGCGTCTCGACGACCAGGGCCGGCCGCAACTGGGTCGCTTCGATGCGGATGGCTTGAAGCGCCTGGCCGACGCGGCGGACGCTCCGCTGGGCAGCCTGACCTTGAACGATGACGTGCTGGACTGGATCGAGCTGCACTCCCAGCGACACTTCCAGGCGGTGCGCGGTGACGACCGGACGGTGCACTGGAAGGACGCCGGCTACTGGCTGTGCTGGCCGCTGTTGCTGCTGGCGCTGTTCGGTGTGCGCCGTGGCTGGCGGGTGCACTGGCTGAGTGGCGTGCTGCTGGCCCTGAGCCTGGGCTTGCCGCCGCAACCGGCACAGGCCGGCGCCCTGGCGGATGCCTTCTTCACGCCGGACCAGCAGGGACGCTGGGCCTTCGAACACGGACATTACCCGCAAGCCGCCGAACATTTCGACGACACCTACTGGAAAGGCCTGGCGGCCTACCGCGCGGCGCAGTTCGACGTCGCCCTGGCGACCTTTGCCCGTCTCGACAGTGCGCAAGGGTTTTTCTACCTGGGCAATACCTATGTGCGCCTGTCGAAATTCGAACAGGCCATCACCGCCTATCGCCAGGCGCTGCACGTGCAGGCGGACTTCCCCGAGGCCCAGGCCAACCTCGCCCTGGCCGAGGCGTTGCTGAAGGATCGCGATGACCAGCAGGAGGCCGGGCCGCCAAGCGAAAAGGCGGACAAGATCGAGTTCGACAACGACACGGGCAAGGGCAAGTCGGTGCAACTGAAGAGCCAGCAGGCCAGCTCCGACCAGCTGTGGCTGAACAACCTGACCACCTCGCCGGAACAGTTCCTGCGGCGCAAGTTCCAGCTGCAGGATGCCGCCAGGGAGCGTGCGCCATGAGATTGTTCGCTGTCTTGCTGATGCTTCTGCTGCCGTTGTGGAGCCTGGCCGCGGAAGCCGATGACTCCGCGCAGCCCCAGGTCAAGGTGCGCAGCCAGCTGCTGCCGGCGGACTCCGCCCTGGTCGGCGGCACCCTGAGCCTGCAAGTCGACCTGCTGGTGGACACCTGGTTCACCGCCGCGCCGAGACTGCCCAAGCTGACCCTGGCCGGTGCGGTCGTCTCCGAGCCCGGCGGCGAAGCGGAGCACCTGAACGAGCAGATCGACGGCACGGCGTTCTTCGGCCTGCGCTTCACCTACCAGATAACCCCGCAGCAGGCGGGTTCGTTCGAGATTCCGCCGCTGGACATCCAGGTCACGCCCGGCCAGGGCAGCGGCCCGGTCATGGTGCGCAGCCCGCCGCAACACTTCATCGCCCGGCAGCCGGCTGGCGCGGGGGAGGGCGATCCACAGCGCTTGGTGGCCCGGCAGGTCACCCTGAACCAGACGTTCAAGCGTTCCCACCAGCCGCTGCGGGTCGGCGACAGCGTAGAGCGCCACCTCCACGTCGAAGCCGCCGGCGCCCAGGCGATGCTGATCCCAGCGCCCGGCTTCGCGGAGATCGGCGGCTTGCAGCGCTACGTCCAGCCGCCCAGCGTCCGCCCCTTGAGCGACGGCCGTGGCGGAGTCAGCGGCGGGGTGCGGGACGATGCGGTGACCTATGTGGTCAGGGAGGCGGGCACATACCAGCTGCCGGCCATCGAGCTGCACTGGTGGGACGCCGCGAGCGGCGAGGCCCGTACCGCCTCGGTTCCGGCCATGGAAATCGAAGCGGCGGCCGCTGCCGGCTACCAGGCGCCGTTCTCGATCACCGAGGACCTGCGCGAACTGGGCCGCAAGACGCAGGTGCGCATCGCCGGACACTGGCTGCTCCTGCTCGGCGCACTGCTGCTCACCGGCGCGCTGGGTTACCTCTGGAGTTGTTGGGGAACCGCGCTGTGCGATGCCTGGAAGCGTCGTCGCGAGGTACGCCATCAGGCCTGGCTGGAGTCTCCGGAATACGCCTGGGGGAAGATTCGCGGCCAGCTCACCGGTACACCACCTGAACTTGGCGCCCTGTATCTGTGGATTCGCCGGACGAGCGGTTGTCGCGAAATGAATACGCACACCCGAGAACTTTCCGACGCGGTGCGTAAACCTTTGCTAGGTTTCCTCAGAGTTCGCTATGGGCGCGAACGCAACGCCAGTGCGTCGCGCCAACTGGTCGCCGCACTGCCGGAGCTGCGCCAGGCCACCGCCCGGCGATCAACCGCTTCCCAGGAGAAATACGGCCTGAAGCCGCTGAATCGCTGAATCGCGCCGGTACACATCAAGGACGTTACATGCACCGACACGCTGCCTCCCGCTGGTTGTTCACCCTGTTGCTGACCCTGCCGTTGCTGGGCCAGGCCGCCGAACTGGCATCCTGGAACGACGGCCAGTCGCGCCAGGCCATCGAGAACTTCGTCGAGGCGGTGACCCGCGAAGGCGGCCCGGATTACGTACCGCCCGCCGAGCGCATCGCGGTGTTCGACAACGACGGCACCCTGTGGAGCGAGCAGCCGATGTATTTCCAGGTGCTGTTCGCCCTGGAGGAAGTCAAGCGGCAGGCGCCGCAGCACCCGGAATGGAAGACCCGGCAGCCGTTCAAGGCGGTGCTGGAGAATGACCAGAAGACTCTCGCCGAAAGCGGCATGAAGGGCATCCTGGAAATCGTCGCCGTGACCCATGCAGGCATGAGCACCGACGAGTTCATCGGTAACGCCCGCCGCTGGCTCGCCAGCGCCAGGCATCCCCGCAGTCACAAGCCCTACACCGAAATGGTGTTCCAGCCAATGCTGGAACTGCTCGACTACCTGCGTGCCAACGGCTTCAAGACCTACATCGTCTCCGGCGGCGAAGTGGCGTTCATGCGCGCCTTCGCCGAGGAGGTCTATGGCATTCCGCCGGAACAGGTGATCGGCACCACCCTGGGCAGCCGCTTCCAGGATCACGACGGACAGCTGTCGATCCAACGCCTGCCCAAGCTGGTCCATAACGATGACGGTCCGGGCAAGCCGGAAAGCATCGACAGCATCATCGGCCGCCGGCCGATCCTGGCCTTCGGCAACTCCGACGGCGACCTGCAGATGCTGCAGTGGACCATGGCCGGCAAGGGCAAGCGCCTGGCCGCGCTGGTCCACCACACCGACGCCCAGCGAGAGTGGGCCTATGACCGGCAGAGCAAGGTCGGGCGGCTGGACAAGGCGCTCGACGAGGCGAAGAGCAAAGGCTGGGTGGTCGTGGACATGGCCACGGAATGGAAGCGCGTCTATCCGTTCGACCAGTAACAGGGCGAATGCCAGCACACCGCAGGGTAGGGGGGGATTCCAGCCGAGCCGTCGGCGCCCCCAATGCGCGCAGTCGCGGATACGACACAGTGAGCGAAATGGAGAAGCATCAATGAAGCGCACGGGAAAATGGATATCGCGGTTCGCCCTCGCGGCGACGGCGATAGTGGGGTGCTCTGTCGCCCAGGCGGCCGACAAGCCGAATATCCTGGTGATATTCGGCGACGATATCGGCCAGACCAACATCAGCGCCTACTCGTTCGGCGTGGTCGGCTACCAGACGCCGAACATCGACCGCATCGCCAAGGAAGGCATGATGTTCACCGACTACTACGCGGAGAACAGCTGCACCGCCGGGCGATCCACCTTCATCACCGGGCAGGCGATCCTGCGTACCGGCCTGTCCAAGGTCGGCATGCCGGGGGTTCCGGTGGGCCTGCAGGCCCGTGACGTGACCATCGCCCAGGCGCTCAAGGCCCACGGCTATGCCACCGGCCAATTCGGCAAGAACCACCTGGGCGACCGCGACGAGTACCTGCCCACCAACCACGGTTTCGACGAGTTCTTCGGCAACCTCTACCACCTCAACGCCGAGGAAGAGCCGGAGCGCCCGTACTGGCCGAAGGACGACCCGGCCTTCATCAAGGCCGCTTCGCCGCGCGGGGTGATCCATTCCTTCGCCGACGGCAAGATCGAGGACACCGGCCCGCTGAACAAGAAGCGGATGGAGACCATCGACGACGAGACCACCCAGGCCGCCATCAACTTCATGGACAAGCAGGTGAAGGCCGACAAGCCGTTCTTCGTCTGGATGAACACCACCCGCATGCACGCCTTCACCCACATACGCGAATCCATGCAGGGCCAGAGCGGCATGCCGGGCAACGAGTACGCTGATGGCATGCTCGAGCACGACGGCGACGTCGGCAAGCTGCTCAAGGCGGTGGACGACCTGAAGATCGCCGACAACACCATCGTCGTCTACACCACCGACAACGGCCCGAACCAGTGGTCCTGGCCGGATGCGGCAACCACCCCGTTCCGCAACGAGAAGAACTCAAACTGGGAAGGCGCCTACCGGGTGCCGGCGATGATCCGCTGGCCGAACCACGTCAAGCCGGGCACCGTCTCCACCCAGATGTTCTCCGGCCTGGACTGGTTCCCGACCCTGCTGGCGGCAGTGGGTGACACCGACATCAAGGACCGCCTGCTCAAAGGCACCGATCTGGGTGGCAAGAACTTCAAGGTGCACCTGGACGGCTACAACCAGCTGGACTACCTGACCGGCAAGTCCAAAGAGAGCGCGCGCAAGGAGTTCTATTACTTCAACGACGAGGCCGAGCTGGTGGGCATGCGCTTCAACGACTGGAAAATCGTCTGGTGCGAACAGCGCGCACCGGGTGGCCTGAAGGTCTGGAGCGAGCCATTCACCTGCCTGCGCGTGCCCAAGCTGTTCAACCTGCGCATGGACCCCTACGAGCGGGCGGATGTGGTCTCCGACCAGTATTACGACTGGCTGACCAAGAACGACTATCTGCTGTTCCAGGGGACTCGCAAGGCGGCAGCCTTCCTGCAGACCTTCGTCGACTATCCGCCGAGTCAGCGTCCGGCCAGCTTCAGCATCGACCAGATCCGCAAGGACGTGGATGCAAAGATCGAGGCGAAGATGAAGCAGGGCGCCAAGTAATCTGAACTGCGCAATGGGCGCCTGCCTCAGGTGTCCGAACCCGGCCCGCGACGGATTGTCCGTCGCGGGCTTTCCTCTGTCTGAGAAGGCTTATCCGATGTCCTCAGCCGCCGGCTCCTCCCGCATGAGTACCTCACGCAGCGCAGAACGCAGCATCCACCAGGGCAGGCAGGCGCGTCTGCTGATCCCCGCGCTGTTGCTGTTCGTCTCCGGGGGCGCGGCGCTGGTCTACCAGGTGCTGTGGGTCAAGCAGCTGTCGCTGGTGGTGGGAGTCGAAGTGTTCGCCGTGACCACCGCGATCAGCGCATTCTTCGCAGGCCTGGCCCTGGGTGGCCTGGCCTTCGGACGCTGGGCCGACCGCCTGAAGCGTCCGGTGCTTCTGTATGCGGGCCTGGAACTGCTGGTGGCGATTCTCGGCGTCGCCGCCACGCTGGCCCTGTCGATTTGCGCGGAGCCCTTTGCCCGCCTGGAGGACAGCGTCGGCCTGCTGGCCTGGCTGCTGCCGTTCCTGCTGGTGGGCGTACCGGCCTTCTTCATGGGCGGCACGCTGCCGGTACTGATGCGCGCCGTGCAGCCCGACACCGGGCAGATGGGCCGCGCCGGCGGCGGCCTGTACGCGGCCAATACCGCCGGCGCCATCGCCGGGACCCTGCTGGCCGCCTTCCTGCTGCTGCCGGCCCTTGGGGTCGTGGGCAGTGCCTGCGCCGCGGCTGCCCTGAACCTGCTGGCGGCCGCCGGGGCGTTGCTTGCCCAGCGCGGCGCCGTCGAACCCGTCGCCGAATCCGCCACGGCCAGTGGCAAGCGCAGTCCGGCGGCGCGCATGGCCACCGCGCTCTACTGCCTCGCCGGCGGTGTCGCACTGGGCTACGAAGTGGTGTGGACGCAATCCATCGTGCAATTCATGAGTACCCGTACCTTCGCCTTCGCGGTGGTGCTGGCCACTTACCTGCTCGGCCTGGTGCTGGGCAGCGCGATCTACGCGCGGCGGGCCGACCGCCTGCGCGACCCCTGGGGCGTGTTCGCGGTGCTGATCGCGGCGGCCGGCCTGCTCGCCATCCTCCAGATCGCCGGGCTTGGGCAGTGGCTGGTGGCGGCGCAGAGCGCCGTCGAGATGACGGTGCTGAGCCTGGGGGGCAGCGAACTGGCGGGGATGTCCGCGCGCTTCGCGGTGGCCGCGTTGAGCGTGGTGTTCCTGCCGACCACCTTGCTGGGCGCTGCGTTCCCACTGGCGCTGCGCCTGGCGGTGGAGCGCGGGCATGTTGGCCGCGATGTCGGCCTGGTGGTGGCGCTGAATACCCTGGGCGGCATCCTCGGCGTGGTGCTGACCGGCTTCCTGCTGGTGCCGGCCCTGGGGTTGGTGCATACCCTGGCGGTGCTCGCCATTCTTGCCGCGGCCATCGGCCTGCTGGCGATATGGCGCGGCAGCGGCGTGGGCAAGGGCGGGCGTATCGCCGTCCTGGCGATAGCCCTCGCGACCCTGGCGACCGCGGTGCTGACGCCGCCACGCCACCTGGCCGAACTGATGCCGGCGGCGCGCAACGGGCAGATCACCTTCTACGAGGAAGGCCGGGGTGGCACCGTCGCCGTGGTGCAGCAGGGCAAGGGCGACCGGCGTTTCAACCGCCTCTACATCCAGGGCGTATCCAATACCGGCGACGCCATGCCGTCGCTGCGCTACATGCGCCTGCAGGCCCTGTTGCCGCTGCTGATCCACCGGGGCGAGCCGCGCTCCTCGCTGGTCATTGGCTTCGGCACCGGCATCACCGCTGGCGCGATGCTGCGCTACCGCGACCTGGAGCATCCGGTGGTGGCCGAATTGCTGCCCGAAGTGCTGGCCGCCGCGCCGAACTTCCAGGGCACTTTCGGCGCGATCAGCGACCCGCGCCTGGACATCCGCCTGCGCGACGGCCGTCGCGAGCTGCTGCGCAGCGATGAGCGCTACGACATGATCACCCTGGAGCCGCCGCCCCCCTCGGCGGCCGGCGTGGTCAACCTGTACTCGCGGGACTTCTACCAACTGGCCGCCCGCCGCCTGCGGGAGAACGGCGTGGTCGCCCAGTGGCTGCCGCTGCCGACCCAGAACGACGAAGACAGCCGCTCGCTGGTGCGCAGCTTCATCGACGTGTTCCCCTACGCCTCGCTGTGGACCACCGAGTTCCACGAGATGCTGCTGGTCGGCTCGCTGCAACCGCTGCAACTGGATGTCCCGCGCATCCGCCAGCGCTTCGAGCAGCCCGAGATCGCGGCGGCCCTGGGCGCGGTGGGGGTCGATTCGCCACAAGCCTTGCTGGCCACCTGGATCACCGATCGTGAAGGCCTTGAGCGCTATGCCGGCGACGCCCCGGCAGTGACCGACGACCAGCCGCGCATCGAATACGCCCCCTGGGTACGCTCGCGGGAAATCACCCGTGTGCTGCCGACCCTCCTGGCGCTACGTTCGCCGCCTCCGCTGGAAGGCGCCGAACCCTCGTTCCGCGGCGCGGTGGATGACCAGTGGCAGAGCCTGCGCCGCTTCTACGGCCTGAGCCTGCACGCCTACCGTGGCGAGCGCGAGGCCTGGGCGCGGGACGTGCGGCAGATCGCTCGGGAGGAGGGCGATAACCCCTATTACCGATGGTTCCTCGGCGGGCAGTGAGGGGAACCTGGTCTCACTGGGAAGGGAAATCCGGCCCCCGCCAGCGGCGCACGGCTTTCTGGAAGAACAGGCTGTTGGGCACCTGCAGCAGCGCTCCATAGGCGGCACTGCCTTCGGTGGCTTCCTTGAGCGTGGTGTAGAGCAGATTGATCGCCACCACGCGGCCTTTCATTCCCGGCTGGTCCGGTGTTTCCACGACTTCGACCAGGTCCCCCAGGCGGAACGGCCCGACCGTGAAGATCAGCACCGCGCAGAACAGGTTGGACAGCACGCTCCAGATGGCGAAGAAGGCCACCGCGCCGACGGCGGCGAACCCGGTCAGCGCCGACCACAGCACACTCGCCGAAACGCCCACGCGCTCCAGTACCAGGATCAGGGCCGAACCGAGCAACAGCCAGCGCAGCGCCGTGCCCAGCGGCAGCAGGAGCTCCGGGGGGAGGGGATAGCGCCGGCTGAGCTGGTTCAGCATCCGTCCGAGCAGGCGCTGGCCCAGCCAGGCCAGGGTCAGGATAAGAATGATCTGCCCGCCGCGCAGAATGGGCTCACTCCACGTCAGCAGTGAATGGATGTCTGTCATTGATCACCTGTATTGCGGCAGCACGCTGCCTTGCGATGACGTGCGAACGGGCGACCCGAAGCGCGGCCGAAAGCGCACGTGAAACCTGCCCGTCCCCTGAAAGGGGGACTGCCGGTGCAGGTGAAAGTTGAATCCGTCTTCGGTGACTCGACGAAAGGCAGGTAGCGGCGGGAACGCGAGCAGGTTTCGCTTGGCTGGGCTGGATCGAGGCCCATGTGCGCGCTGTGAAATCTGCGCTCGTCCGTTTGGCTGAACGCACCGTTCGAGAGTCTGCCGGAACCTCCGGCGGCGGCGCCCTTCGAACGAAGGGGGCCAGCAGAGGGACAGGTCATGCACAATCTCGAAACGCCAACCGTCAAGCTGGGGCTGTTCCATCCTTTCGACAGCCTGGGCCAGGCGCTGATTGCGGCTGCGCTGCATCGCCAGCATGAAGTCACGGCGCTGCTCGACGACCTCAATCGACTCAAGGCCCGTCCCGGCCTGCGTTGCAAGCTGGGCAGCCTGGAGTCCTCGATCAGCGTCAGCGAGGCGGTGGCGGGGCTCGACGCGATCTTCGCCTTTCTCGGCCATGAGCCGCCGCACCGCCTGCCGCCACAGTGCGGCGCGTTGATCGATGGCGCCTTGCGCGTGCGAGTGCCTCGCCTGTTCCTGCTCGGACACTGGCGGTGGCTGACGGAACCCGCAACGTCCGACGACGAGCAGCTTGGAGCCGGCCTCGCGCGCAGCCTGGAGGTGAGCGGGCTGGACTGGACGCTGGTAGAGCAACCCGCCGTGGCGGAAGGGCTGCGGATCGACGCTTTCAGTCGTGCGGTCGGCGCGCCTGACGAGGAGGCGGCATTCGCGCTGTCCTGCGCCGATGCTCTGCTCGACGAGTTGCAGCTGGGCCTGCATCGTCGCGCGTGCCTGCGTTTGCGTGGTGGCGAGGGGTGACGGCGATGTTCGCTTCCGATGGGCTCAGCCGGTTCCTCGGCACCTTGCTGCTCGCCCTGGCGTTCAGCGCCTTCATCCGCTTCGTGCGGGGCTATCGCCCGGCTGGCGTCAGTGCCGTCTGGTATGACCTGGTGCTGTTGTTCATCGGTCTCTGGCTGGCGTTCTGGCCGGAAGCGGCCACTTTCCTGCGCGAGTTGAGCCTGGCGGGCGCCATGGCCCTGCTGTCGCAACTGGTCGCCACCTTGCTGGGTGGCATCCTCGGCGCCGGCGTGGCCTTCGCGCTGCGCCGTGCCATGGGCGAGTTCCGCCAGGCCCCGCGACCGCGCAGGCGGAGCCGGTAACCTGCGGGTGTCGCGAACGGAACAACGATCGAAGCTGAACTTGCATCAGGCGCACGAGTCCACCGCGGAAGACTCCCGGAGGTGGACATGAAGAAGCGCTACGGCGCGCCGCTTGTGCTCGTGATGGTGATCCTGCTGCTGATGGTGATCGCGCATATCGTCCTGCCCTATGTCATTCGCGACTACCTCAACGGCAAGCTCGACCATATGGGCGACTACCATGGGCAGATCACCGATGTGGATCTGGCCTTGTGGCGGGGTGCCTATCGCATCAACGACCTGCGTATCGTCAAGGTCACCGGCAAGGTGCCGGTGCCGCTGCTGGACGCCCCGGTCATCGACCTGTCGGTAAGCTGGTCGGCGCTCTGGCACAACCAGGCCATTGTGGCGCGGGTGCTGTTCCTGCGCCCGGAGCTGAACTTCGTCGATGGCAGTGACAGTCAGTCCTCCCAGACCGGCGCGGGCACCAATTGGCGGGCGGTGCTGGAGAAACTGCTGCCGATCACCCTCGACGAAGTGCGCGTCGAGGACGGGCGGATCCATTTCCGCAATTTCCAGTCCAGGCCGCCGGTGAACCTGAGCGCGAGTGCGGTCCAGGCGAGCCTTTACAACCTCACCAATGTCGCCGATGAACGCGGCCGCCGGGTCGCGCGTTTCGACGGCCATGCGCAACTCTTCGGACAGGCCCCTCTGCAGGTCCAGGCGACCTTCGATCCCTTCTCCGGATTCGACGAGTTCCAATTGCGCCTGCGCGCCGAGGACGTCGAGCTGCGCCGGTTGAACGACTTCGCATCAGCCTATGGAAAATTCGACTTCAATCAGGGGCGGGGCACCCTGGTGCTCGAGGCCCAGGCCGACCATGGCCGCCTGAGCGGCTACCTGAAGCCGCTGCTGCGGGGCGTGGACGTGTTCAATTGGCAGCAGGACGTGGAGGCGCACGACAAGAGCCTCTTCCGTTCGATCTGGGAGGCCCTGGTGGGCGGTGGCGAGACGGCGCTGAAGAACCAGCAGAAGGACCAGTTCGCCACCCGCGTAGCGATCAGCGGCAACGTGCACCGCCAGGACGTCAACGGCTTCGAGGCTTTGCTGGGCATTCTGCGTAACGCCTTCATCGAAGCTTTCAATGCCCGATACGAACGCTCGTCGCCGGCTGAGCGATGAGGAGCAATTCGACGTCTGGGGGGACATGCCTGTGCAAACCTATCTTCAAGCCAAACGAATTCTGGAAGATAGTTTTCCGCCCTACCATTGCCGATGCCATCTCGAGCGCTACAGCGAGATGATGCTGTCGTTCTATGAGCCCGGCATCCGGGAACCGTTCCTGATCGTGCCCCACGTTTCGCGCAGCGAATGGGACAGCCTTCCCGGCGTGGCGTCCCTGGTGCACAGGCTGAGCCAGGACATCGACCTGGTGATGGCACTGCAGAAACCCGGGAAGAATGGGTGAGCAATCGCAGCAGGGTGACGTGCATTGGCCGCTTTCCGCTGGCGCGATATTTCTGAACTGCCGTCCTGGTGACCTGTCGTCCAGACAAGGGCGTTGTGCCCATCACTGGAAAGGAAGGAGACGCGCACCATGAACAGCAAACTCACCCGGAGCAAAGTCACCCGTCCGTTCGCCGCCCTGCTGCTGGCCTGGCTGTCTATCGGCCTGGTTCCGGCCTACGGCGCCGAACAGCCCAAGCAGGTACCGACCAACGAGAAACCCCACGGCCAGGCACCGACCCAGACGCCGCAGCAGCCGGAGTCCCAGCAGCGCCAGAAGAATCAGGGCCGCACCGACGATAGCAGTGAAGTGAAGCCCAAGGATCAGAAGCAGCAGGACGGCAAGCAGCAGGAGAAGAGCGGAACCATGAAGGATTCCGGCTCCTCGTCGGGGTCCGGCTATTGAGCGTTCGCTCGCCGCAGCCAGGCGATGAATAGCCCCTGTCGAGCAGGGGCGCCCAATTCCGGAAGGAGCCCGTGATGAACGCTGAGAATCATCCGCCACGCCAGGCGACGGATCGCGGCCGACAGAATATCCCCGAGCCGCTGCATCCCGAATGGGGGCAGCGTGGTGCGGGGCGCGCCGACCCGCCGCCTCGCCAACAGCCCGAATTCGCTCCCGACGATATCGATGTCGCCGGGGGCGGTGAAGGCAAGCGTCCGGGATAACGCATTCAGGTGTGCGGACCGGCGGCCGGCGGGAAACACGGGCTTGCCGGACTGTCGCGGTTGCGAAGGGCAGTGCGGAGGGCAGGCCGGGATGAAGCTGGCATCCGTGATGAACGGAGCGCGCGGCACGAGTACGATCAGATGCCAGGCACACCGGCTGGGAAGTCGCTTGCGGGAAATGAATCGAAAAAACGGCCCGGCAACCCTCGGCTGCCAGGCGCTACACACTACGTGGCAAATTGAAGTTTCCTGACTAGGTGCTGCTGTAGCACTCCATGACATCGGCCATGTTGCCGTACTCCTTGTCGGGCAGCTGACTGATCACGTCGATCAGGCTGTCATCGGCTCCATTGCTCCTGGCCTTGTCGATCAGCATCCTGCGGTTGGCGGGATAGTCGATCCCTTTTAGGTAGGTCATGATGCTGGCAGGGGACCTGCCCTCGACACCATGAGTCATGGTCACCTCCTGTGATCAGCTGCGACCGCCACCATGGCTGTGCTCGCCACCCTTGCGGCCGGCCTCGGAGGCCCGCTCCGGATCGTTGGCGAACCAGCGAAGCGCCGGGAGTCCTGATGATTGCCGAGGAATCCACGGCCTGGCCGGGCGTCAGCCGGCCGACCGAGGAGGGCGGGCTGGGCTTTTCCTACAAGTGGAACATGGGCTGGATGCATGACAGCCTCGCCTATATCCGCGAAGACCCCGTGCACCGCAGCTTCCACCATCACCGCCTGACCTTCGGCCTGCTCTATGCGTTTTCCGAGTGCTTCATCCTGCCGATCTCCCACGACGAGGTGGTGCACGGCAAGGGCTCGCTGCTGGGCAAGATGCCGGGCGACCGCTGGCAGCAGTTCGCCAACCTGCGCCTGTACCTGTCGATGATGTGGACGCACCCGGGCAAGAAGCTGCTGTTCATGGGCTGCGAGTTCGGCCAGTGGCGCGAATGGGACCACGACGGCCAGCTCGACTGGTACCTGCTGCGCTTCGCCGAGCACCAGGGCGTGCAATGGCTGGTGCGCGATCTCAATCGCCTGTACTGCGAGGAGCCCGCGCTGCATGCCTGGGACGAGCGCGCCGAGGGCTTCCACTGGCTGATTGGCGATGACTCGCGCAACAGCGTGTACGCCTGGCTGAGGCGGGCGGGGGATGACTGCGTGCTGGTGGTGCACAACTTCACCCCGGTACCGCGCTCCGGTTACCGCGTCGGCGTGCCCTTGGCGGGCGGTTGGCGGGTACTGCTCAACAGCGATGCGGAGCCCTACGCCGGCTCCAACGCCGGCAGCCAGGGGGTGCTGCGCAGCCAGCCGGAAGCCGCCCATGGGCAGGCGCAGTCGCTGAGCCTGGATTTGCCGCCGTTGGGCTGCCTGATCCTGCGGCCGGAGGGGGATGAGTAGGGGGGCGAAATAAGAGACATCCGAGCACGCCGAAGCGGCGCATGAACACCGAACAAAACGGCGGATAACGCCTTAGGCGTTATCCGCCCTACGAAAGCCCTTCCCAGCGAATCCTCACTCCAACTCCCGGCCCATATGCTCCCGCCGCCAGGCCGCCGGCGACATTCCGTACTGGATGGTGAACCAGCGGGTGAACGAGCTGGGCATCCCGTAGCCGAGCAGGTCGGCAATCCGGCTCAGCGAGTAGCGCGGGTTTTCCATGTAGCGCAGCACCAGTTCCCGGCGCACTTCATTGATCAGGTCGGAGAAGGTCACGCCGTTCTCTTCCAGGCGCCGCTGCAGGGTGCGTACGTTAAGCCCCAGCGATTGGGCGATCTGCTCGATGGTGGCGCGGCCCATGGGCAGCAGCAGGTAGATGGCCTTGCGTACTTCGTTCAGGGTGCTGCCGTCGGTGGCGCCGGGCAGCGAGTCGACGAAGCTGCGCGCATGACGCGCCATGGCCGGGTCGGCCATGGGGTTGGCGGCGTCGAGGTCGGCCGCCGGAATCACGATGCCGTTGAACTCACTGCCGAATTCCACCTTGCAGCCGAACAGGCGCTTGTGCACCTGCAGGTCGGCTGGCGCGTCGTGGGTGAGGTTCACGCTCATCGGGCGCCAGTGCGGGCCGAGGAGGGCGGCGCAGAGGCGGTAGAGGGTGCCGATGGCCAGCTCGATGCCCTGGCGCATGGGCATCGGTGGCACGGTGATGATCTCTTCGCGCAGGATCGCCGTCTTGCCTTCCTGGTCCACGTACAGGGCCAGCGATTCGTTGATCAGGTGGCGGTACTGGACGATGGTGTCGATGGCTTCGCGCAGGGTCGCCTGGTGGGTGATCAGCAGGCTGATCACGCCGAAATCGGCGAGCTGGCGCGATTCGGCCATGCGCAGGCCGAAGGTCTCGCAGCCGCAGGCGCGGGCCGACTCTTCCAGCAGGCTCACCACCGGGGTGATCGGCACGCGCTGTTCCGGGTGCTCCAGCATGGACAGGCTGAGCCCCGCCTGGCTGAGCTGTTGCTGGGGGTTGAGGCCGAAGTGGCGAGCCACTTCCAGATAGTTGGTCAGTGCCGCAATACGAACCATTGGGGTCATGCCGATTGCCTTCTTGTTCTTGTGGCTGCGTCGCGCCGGTGGGGGCTGTCACCAAATGACAGGTGCCGAACCCTCACCGGAGCGCGTATGGCTTGTTCGATGACGACAGATTCTATCGGTGAGTTCAGTAGAGCGTGTACGAAGTTTCGCATATCGACCAGCGTCCTGACTGCCATCGAACCGCCCTAGCTCGCGTAATGCGTGGGATTTGGCCCAGGTACAGAGTGCCGGATGACGAATGTGCTGTCATCAATTGCGAAGTGCCTGACGTTCTATGCAAAGCAGCGTAGCCGGGCTGCCTCTACTGTCTTGTCCAACAAGTTCGAAAATAGCTGCAAGGTGACCCGGTGAAACACAACAACTCCACCACCGTCCTCATCGTTCCCGGCCTGCGCGATCACGTGGCCGAACACTGGCAGACCCATCTCCAGGCCCGCCTGCCCAATGCGCGCAGCGTACCGCCGCTGACCGAGGACAAGCTTGACCTCGACGCCCGCGTCGCCGCCATCCAGCACGAGCTGGCGCAGATCGACGGCCCGGTAATCCTGGTCGCCCACAGCGCCGGCACCCTGATGGTGGCGCACTGGGCCGCCCGCCATGACCGCCCGATCAAGGGTGCGCTGCTGGTGACCCCGCCCGATCTCGAAGGCCAGTGGCCGGAGCACTACCCAAGCCCGGCGAGCCTCGCCGAACGAGGCTGGTCGCCGCTGCCGCAGCAACCCCTGCCGTTTCCGACCCTGGTGGCGGCCAGCGACAACGATCCGCTCGCCACGCCCGAGGCCGTACAGCGCATGGCCGACACCTGGGGCGCAAGCCTGGTGGAGCTGGGCCGTGTCGGCCACATGAACCCTGCATCCGGCTTCGGTGACTGGCCGGAGGCGGACAACCTGATCCAGATGCTGGATCGCTGATCCCTGACAGGAAGTTCACGTTCCGGCGCCTGGCGCCGGGGCGGGCTCGCGTGCGCCCTGAGGGTGGCGCGGGCGAGGGCCGCGGGACGGGCCCGGATAGCGTCCCGATAACAACAAGAAATGGAGCACACGAATGCACTACCAGAGCAACTCACCGCGGCTGCGCCGCTGCCTTCTCGCCACGGCAATCGTCAGCGCCTTCGGCGGCACCGCTGCCCAGGCGTTCGAACTGAACACCGGCAACCCCGACATCGCCGTACGCTTCGACAATACCGTCAAGCTCAGCTACGGGCAGCGGGTGGAAGCGGCCAACAGCAAGATCGCCGGCACCGCCAACACCAACGACGGTGATCGCAACTTCTCTTCCGGCAGCCCGGTGACCCAGCGTTTCGACCTGCTCAGCGAGCTGGACTTCGTCTATCGCGACAGCATGGGCTTCCGTGTCAGCGCCGCTGGCTGGTACGACAACGCCTACGAAAACGTCGGCTCCAGCAACCCGTTCCCCGGCCAGAAAGGCAACGCCGGCCACCTGGTCACCAAGAACGGCAACGTGATCGTTCCGCCCGGTGCCAAGCCCGTCACCGACGGCCTGAGCAACTTCGCCGACCGCTACTACAACGGCCCCTCCGGCGAGCTGCTCGACGCTTTCGTCTTCGGCAGCCGCCAGGTGGGCGACGACATGCTGCTCAGCGGCAAGCTCGGTCGCCACACCGTGTACTGGGGTGAGACCCTGTTCAGTGCCGCCAACGGCATCAACTACGGCCAGTCAGCCCTGGACCTGGGCAAGCTGTACAACGTGCCGGGCACCGAGGCGAAAGAGCTGTTCATGCCGCGCAACCAGCTGTCCGCGTCGCTGACGGTGAACCCGGAGCTGACCCTGGCCGCACAGTATTTCCTCGAGTTCGAGAACTCGCGTTTCCCCGAAGGCGGCACCTACATGGGCCCCTACGACATGCTCAACGACGGCGGCAACGTGTTCTGGCTGCCGCTGCCGGCGCTCAATGCCTTCTATGGCGCGCCGCGCGGCCATGACCGCGAGCCCGACAACACCGGCGACTACGGCCTGATGGCCAAGTGGAGCCCGGAATGGCTCGACGGCACCCTCGGCTTCTACTTCCGCAAGACCTCCGACACCCTGCCGGCGGTGCTGGTGGACGCGCCGAACCTGCAAAAACCCGGTCTGGCCGGCCTGAAGGGGATGAACTACTTCACCGCCTACGCCGACGACATCGACATCTACGGCATCAGCCTGTCGAAGGAAGTCGGCGGGGTGAGCGTCGGCATGGACCTGAACTACCGCGAGAACATGCCGCTGGCGAGCAACTTCACCACCGTCAACTCGACTCTCTACAAGGCAGCCCAGAAGGGCCTGATCAACGGCGCCAACCTGATCGGCTCGCTGCCCAGCGACGGCGACACCGGTCTGGCCCGCGGCAAGACCTTCCACGTGGTGCTCAACGGCCTGGTGACCTTCGGCGCCACCCCGCTGTGGGACGCCTCGTCCCTGGCAGTGGAAGGCACCCTGACTCACCTGGTCGAAGTCACCGAAGGCGAACAGACCTTCAAGGGCGACTCCAGCTACCACGGCGTGGACAAGGTCACCCCCAATGCCTACGCCATGTCCGCCAACTTCACCCCGACCTGGTACCAGGCCTTCCCGGGCGTCGACCTGTCCATGCCGGTGGCCTACAACGTCGGCCTGCACGGCAACTCGGCGGTGCAGCTGGGCGGCAACGAAGACGCTGGCAGCTACTCGGTCGGCGTGGCGGCGGACTTCCATCAGAAATACCGCGTCGATCTGAAGTACGTCGACGCGTTCGGTCCCTTCGATACCTGCGAAAGCGGACACGACAACAACACCCCCGGGGCTAATGGGCAGTACCAGTGCATCCCCGGGCAGATCACCTCGCAGGGCGGCCTCGCCCCTCTGCTGAAGGACCGCGGCATGGTGACCGCGTCCCTCAAGGCGACCTTCTGATTTCACCCCAGGCTCCCTACCCGGAGCAGGAGAAAAACAGCATGAACTTCAAACCTACCCTGATCGCCACGGCCCTCGGCCTGGTCCTCTGCGGCGCCGCCCAGGCCGCCGTATCGCCCCAGGATGCCGCCCAGCTGGGCTCCACCCTGACCCTGGTCGGCGCCGAGAAGGCCGCCAGCAGCGATGGTGCGATTCCGGCCTACACAGGTGGCCTGACCAGCGCCCCGGCCGGCTTCAAGGCCGGCGACAGCATGCGCCCGGACCCCTTCGCCGGTGAGAAGCCGCTGCTGGTGATCGACGGCAAGAACGTCGACCAGTACAAGAACGAGCTGACCGCCACCACCGTCGAGCTGGCCAAGCGCTACCCGAGCTTCCGCGTCGACGTCTACCCGACCCACCGCACCGCCGCGCTGCCTGACGCGGTGCTGGAGAACAGCAAGAAGAACGCCGTCGCCACCCAGTCCCTGGAAGGCGGCACCGCCATCGACAACGCACTGCCGGGCGTGCCGTTCCCGATTCCGAAGACCGGCGCCGAGGCCATGTGGAACTTCCTGCTGCGTTACCAGGGGGTGAACATCAAGGCCAAGTACGACTCCTGGAACGTCGACTCCTCGGGCAGCGCGAACCTCGCCACCACCGGCCAGGCCTTCATCAACTACCCGATCTACGAGAACCTCACCCAGCCGGTGAAGGGCTCCGAGGTCTACTACCAGATGAAGCTGTACTACAGCGGCCCGGCCCGCCGCGCCGGCGAGGCGATGATGCTCAAGGACGCGGCCAACCCGCTGCAGCAGCCGCGCCGCGCCTGGCAGTACCTGCCCGGCCAGCGCCGCGTGAAGCTGGCGCCGAACCTGGCCTACGACACGCCGAACCCCGGTATGGCCGGCGCCGGCACCTACGACGACGTGTTCGTCTTCAACGGTGCGCTGGACCGCTACGACTGGAAGCTGGTGGGCAAGCAGGAAATGATCGTGCCGTACAACACCTACCGCCTCACCTACACCAGCGACATCAAGCCGGTGGTCACGCCCAATCACCTGTCGCCGGACTATGTGCGCTGGGAGAAGCACCGCGTGTGGGTCGTCGAAGGTACGCTGAAGTCCGGTGCGCGCCACATCTACGCCAAGCGTCGCTTCTACCTCGACGAGGACAGCTGGGTGGCTGTCGCTTCCGACCAGTATGACGCCCGTGGCCAGCTGTATCGCGGCTCCTTCGCCTTCCTCAGCCAGAGCTACGACAAGCGCATCCCGGACGCCACGCCGTTCATGATCTACGACCTGACCGCCGGCTCCTACAACATCAACGGCGTCGTTGGCCCGTACGGCGGCATCACCTACATCGATCCGCTGGCCGCTACCCAGTGGTCGCCTGAAGCCCTCGCGGGCAGCGGTATCCGCTAAGCGGATGAGTCCAGTCGCGGCGGCTCACGAGGCCGCCGCGCCTTTCCCACCGAGGTAGCCGTATGCAATTTCCCTTCAAGCTCACCCTGGCCTCCGCCGGGCTGGGACTGGCGCTGCTCGCTGGTCACGCCGCTGCCGGCGAATTCGTCGACGTGCTGGACCTGCCCTCGCAGCCCACCGCCCTGGCCATGAGCAGCCCGTTGACCGCCATCGCCCGCGCCGACAAGCGCCTGGTGGTTGTCGGCCAGCGCGGCCACATTCTCTATTCCGACAACGACGGCAAGGACTGGCGGCAGGCCGAGGTGCCGGTCAGCTCCGACCTCACCGCCGTGCGCTTCCCCACGCCGCGCGATGGCTGGGCGGTGGGCCACGACGGCGTGGTGCTGCACAGCGCCGACGGCGGCGAACACTGGACCCGCCAGCTCGATGGCCGCGCCATCGGCCAACTGATGCTCGATTACTACACGGCCCACCCCCAGGCGGATAACGAAACCCTGCTGGAGCAGTCGCGGCGCATGAAGGAGGAGGGGGCCGACAAGCCGTTCCTCGACCTCTGGTTCCGCAACGCCCAGGAGGGTTTCGTGATCGGTGCCTTCAACCTGATCCTGCACACCACCGATGGCGGGCGCAGTTGGGAGCCCTGGAACCATCGCATCGACAATCCTCAATCGCTGCACCTGACCGCCATGTCGGCGGTGGGTGACGAGCTGTTCATCGTCGGCGAGCAGGGCCTGCTGCTCAAGCTCGACCCGCAGGGCCAGCGCTTCGTCGCGCTGAACTCGCCGTACAAGGGCACCTTCTTCGGCGTGCTCGGAAAGCCCGGCCTGCTGTTCGCCTACGGCCTGCGCGGCAACGCCGTGCGCAGCGTCGACGGCGGCGCGAACTGGAGCGAGGTGGCCACCGGCCTGCCGGTCAGCCTCACCGCGGCCAGCGAGGGCGCCGATGGCGGCCTCTACCTGTTCAGCCAGGCCGGCCAGGGGCTGGTAAGCCGCGACGGCGGCGCCACCTTCAAACCCCTGACCCTGGCCCAGCGCACGCCGGTCAGCGGCGCCCTGGTCAGCGGCGACAGCCTGCTGCTGGTCGGCAATCGCGGTCTGCAACGCAGCGCGTTGCCGCTCTCACAATAAGAAAGAGACAGCCTCCTATGGTCGACCTCAAGCAAGGGCAGCTGCCCGTCATCAGCGATCTGCGGGACTTCGACGCGCACAGCGGCAGCCTGCTGGAGCGCCTGGTGTTCAACCACCGGATCCTCTTCATCAGCCTGATCGCCGTGGTCACGCTGCTGCTCGGCTGGATGGCGGTGACCCGCCTGGAGATCAAGCCCAGCTTCGAGAAAATGATCCCGCAGAGCCATCCCTACATCCGCAACTACCTGGACAATCGCGGCGCGCTGCGCGGCCTGGGCAACTCGGTGCGGGTGGTGGTGGAGAGCCGCGACGGCGACATCTTCGCCCCGGCCTACCTGGACACCCTCAAGCAGATCAACGACCAGCTGTTCCTCAGCCCTGGCGTCGACCGTGCCTGGATGAAATCGCTGTGGTCGCCGGCGGTGCGCTGGACCGAAGTGACCGAGGAGGGCTTCCAGGGCGGCCCGGTGATGCCCGACGGCTATGCCGGCGACGCCCCGAGCATTGCCCAGCTGCGCCAGAACATCGCCCGCGCGGGCATCGTCGGCAGCCTGGTGGCCAACGATTTCCGTTCGAGCATGCTGGTGGTGCCGCTGCTGGACCACGACTCGGCCACCGGCAAGGGCATCGACTACCGGCAGTTCTCCCATCAGCTCGACGCGCTGCGCCTGAAGTACGAATACCAGGGTGACCAGCGTGCCTTCGAGGCCGGCGAACCGGGCAAGGGCAACGTGCGCATCCACGTCATCGGTTTCGCCAAGCTGGTCGGCGACCTGATCGACGGCCTGGTGCGGGTGATGATGTTCTTCGGCCTGGCGGTGGTCTCGGCCTTCGTCATCATCCTGCTCTACACCCGCTGCCTGCGCAGCAGCCTGCTGGTGATCGTCTGCTCGCTGCTGGCGGTGATCTGGCAGCTGGGCCTGATCGCCTGGCTCGGCTATGCGCTGGACCCGTACTCGATCCTGGTGCCGTTCCTGATCTTCGCCATCGGCGTGTCCCACGCCACGCAGAAGATGAACGGCATCATGCAGGACATCGGCCGCGGCACCCATCGCCAGGTGGCGGCGCGCAACACCTTCCGCCGGCTGTTCCTGGCCGGGGTCAGCGCGCTGCTCTGCGATGCCGTCGGCTTCGGCGTGCTGATGCTGATCGACATCCCGGTGATCAAGGCCCTGGCCATCACCGCGAGCATCGGCGTGGCAGTGCTGGTCTTCACCTCGCTGCTGCTGATGCCGGTGGCGCTGTCCTTCATCGGCGTCAGCCCGCGCGCCGCCGCCCGCGCCCTGCGCGAGGAGCACGAGGAAGCCCGCGAGCAGGGCCTGGGCCGGCTGTGGAGCCTGCTCGACCGCTTCACCGAGCGCCGTTGGGCGACCATCGCCCTGGCGGTCGCCGCGCTGATCGGCGCCGGCAGCTTCATGGTCAGCCAGCACCTGAAGATCGGCGATCTCGACGCCGGCGCGCCGGAATTGCGTGCCGACTCGCGCTACAACCGCGACAACGCCTACATCACCAGCCACTACGCGCTGTCCAGCGACCTGTTCGCGGTGATGGTGAAGACCCCGGCCGAAGGCTGCCTGAACTACAAGACGCTGATCCTCGCCGACCGCCTGGGCTGGGCGCTGCAGCAGCATCCGGGGGTGCAGGCCACCGTGTCGCTGGCCGACGCGGTACGGCAGATCACCGCCGGCACCTACGAGGGCAACCCCAAGTTCGCCAGCCTGCAGCGCAACCAGGACGTGCTCAACTACTCGGCCCAGCAGGCCTCGGTGAACACGCCCGAGCTGTTCAACACCGAGTGCTCGGTGATGCCGGTGATCGCCTTCCTCAAGGATCACAAGGCCAGGACCCTGGAAGAAGTCACGACCATCGCCGAGGACTTCGCCAAGGCCAACAGCACGCCGGACCGCCAGTTCCTCCTCGCCGCCGGCAGCGCCGGTATCGAGGCCGCCACCAACAGCGTGGTGCACCAGGCCAACCGCACCATGCTGCTGTATATCTACGGCGCGGTCAGTCTGTTCTGCCTGATCACCTTCCGCAGCTGGCGCGCGACCCTGGTGGCGATGCTGCCGCTGGTGCTGACCTCCATGCTTTGCGAGGCGCTGATGGTGTTCCTCGGCATCGGCGTGAAGGTGGCGACCCTGCCGGTGATCGCGTTGGGCGTGGGCATCGGCGTGGACTATGCGCTGTACCTGCTCAGCGTGCAGTTGCAGCTGCAACGGGCCGGATTCCCGCTGGCGATGGCCTACCAGCAGGCGGTGATCTTCACCGGCAAGGTGGTGGCGCTGGTGGGCGTGACCCTGGCCGCCGGGGTGATCACCTGGGCCTGGTCGCCGATCAAGTTCCAGGCCGACATGGGCATCCTGCTGACCTTCATGTTCCTCTGGAACATGCTCGGTGCGCTGCTGCTGATTCCGGCGCTGTCGCACTTCCTGTTGAACGACCGGAAGGGCTGAGCAGCGGGTCAGATACCTGCGGACCGCCCTGGCGCCGGCCTTGCCGGCGAATCGCGGAGAGGCTCCGCTCCTACGAAAAGCCGGTTCCGAGCGAGGACCCGCTCCCGTAGGAGCGGACCTTGTCCGCGAAATCTTTCGCGGATGAATCCGCTCTTACCGGGAAATGCCCAGATAGCGCCCCTACGCGGGGCAGGACGGTCCGGCGGATAACCTGTTCCAGGTTATCCGCCCCTACACACCGCTGCGGTGCGCTGCGGTTCGCGAGCAAGCTCGCTCCTACAAAGAGCGCGCCGGAGTTTGGCCTGGCTGTAGGAGCGAGCTTGCTCGCGAACCATCGCTGCACCAGAACCTTTACCGATGATTGCGATAGCGCTCGGTCAGCGACTGCACGCGGGCGACGTAGGTCTGCGTCTCGGCGTAGGGCGGTATCCCGTTGTACTTGTCGACGGTCATTTCACCGGCGTTGTAGCTGGCCAGCGCCAGCCGCTGATTACCGTTGAAGCGTTTGAGCAGCCAGGCCAGGTAGCGCACGCCGCCGCGGATGTTCTGGCGCGCATCGAAGGGGTTGGTCACGTTGAAGCGCTCGGCGGTGTCGGGCATCAATTGCATCAGCCCCTGGGCGCCGGCGATGGAAACGGCGTTGGGCTGGAACGCCGATTCGGCATGGATCACCGCACGGACCAGGGCCCGGTCGACGCCGTAGCGGCTCGAAGCGGCCTCGATCTCCCGCCGGTAGGAGTTGGTATCCAGGCGCAACGCAGCGACATTGAAGTCCTTCGGCGCCCGGCACAGGTAGCAACCCTTGATGTAATACACCTCCAGCACATCGACCCGCGCGGAGATGCCGACGGGGCGTCGACTCACATACTGGCGCACGCCATTGTGGACGAAGGTGTACACCCGGATGCGATTTGCTCCCAGCTCGGTGCCTGGCGCGGCCGTGGCCTCTGCGCGGGAACTGGTCCCCGTCCTGCCGCTCCGACCAGCCTTGCCATTCTGAAGGGTGCAGCGCGCGCCGGGTATGGCGTGGCTGCTGTGGCTGACGGTGCCGTCAGGTGCCTGGCACTTGAACAGGGCATTGGCGTAAAGCGGCGCGACCAGCAGAGCCAATCCGATGCAGCCGGGAAGGCTGCTGCGAGCCCATTGCCTTGCTCTGAAAGTCATCACACCGCTCCGCGCCGCGAGCGCCGATCAGGCCGGGAAACCTGATCCGGGCAAAGGATAGAGGCCAGCAGGGGCGGTCGTTGCAGGGGGAGCCTGGGCGGTCCGCCGTTTCGTTCCGCTAGTTATAACCGTTCCTGCCAGGCTTGGAGCTTGTGCAGACGTACGGCTCGCAGGTGTTCCGGTGTGTCGGGCGGGGGCAATTAGGCGGGGTTCTCTCGAAGAGGCCAACCTTTGCGTAGGAGCGGACTCTGTCCGCGATCGAATCACCGCCGCGCGGGTCGTCCGGAATTGGGCGAAGCCAATCGCGGACGGAGTCCGCTCCTACGAATCCTGTGAATCCATCCTGGAGTTGGGCTCAGCCGAGAATGAAATACACCTTGCGCACTGGCGTGAGGTTTTCCCAGGTGCCCTTGAAGCCCGCCGCGACCACGAAGGAATCCCCCGGGCCGAAGGTCTTCGCCACGCCGTTGGCGTCGGTCAGGCGCACGGTGCCTTCGAGGATGTGGCACAGCTCGTCGTAGTCGCACTCGCAGCGCTCCAGGTGCACGCCCGCTTCCCAGATGCCGGCGATGGCGCTCTTCTCGGGCGCCGCGAAGTGTCGCCAGCTGCGGCTCCGGTAAGGCGCATCGACGATGGTCGGGTCGTTGATCTCGCGCTCCTGGGGGGCGAGCTGCGGGTTGGCGAAGTCGATGACGTGGCGGGGCAGGGTGGACATGAAGGTCTCCATCAGGAATCGAAACCGATGCCGAAGGCATCGAAGGTCTTGAGCAGCAGGTCGCGGCGGCCGGTGCGGTCTTCCTTGGCCAGCGAACGCTGGGCCAGGCGTACGCCGAGGTAGCGCAGCGGCTCGGGCGGGAAGGGGAAGGGCTTCTGCGAGGTCATGCGCAGCTGGGTGCGCTCGGTGCGCTCGCCGGCCAGTTGGTCGAGCATGTTCAGCGCGGCGAAGCGGCTGGCCGCCACGCCCTGGCCGGTGAAGCCCAGCGCGTAGGCCACGCGGTTGCCGAGCACGCAGCCGGTGAACAGCGTGGTGCGTGCCGAGGTGTCGATGATGCCGCCCCAGGCATGGCTGAATTGCACCGGGCCGAGCTGGGGAAAGGCCTCGTGGAACTGCTGGGCCAGGCGCCGGAAGCTTTCCGGGCGCTGGGTCAGGGCTTCGTCGCGGCGGCTGCCGAAGTGGTAGATGGCGTCAAAGCCGGCCCAGAGGATGCGGTTGTCGGCGGTCTTGCGCAGGTAATGGAACTGGTTGCCGGCGTCGGCGATGCCGTAGCGGTCGACCCAGCC
The DNA here is from genome assembly GCF_050474425.1 of Pseudomonas sp. B1-22. Taxonomy (NCBI): domain Bacteria; kingdom Pseudomonadati; phylum Pseudomonadota; class Gammaproteobacteria; order Pseudomonadales; family Pseudomonadaceae; genus Pseudomonas; species Pseudomonas sp. B1-22. The sequence continues at coordinate 58,151 of NZ_JBCHVH010000007.1, forward strand.
GATGGCGCGCAACTGGTCGTCGGAGAGCGGCTGGGTCACCAGCGAGTAGTCGTACACCGGGATCACGCTGGTGTTCAGGTGGCCGAGTAGCGGCGGCGCGATGTTGGTCGCCAGGGCGATCTGTCCGGCCTCCAGCTCGCCACGGTCGCAGCGCAGCATCAGGCGGTCACCAAGTGGGTGCAGCTCGTGCACGGGGGTGTTCTCGAACAGTTCGATACCCTGCTCCAGACACACCCGGCGCAGCTCGGCGGCCATCTTCGCCGGGTTGAGCAGCGCGTAATTGGGTTCGAAGACGCCGGCCTTGTACATCGGCGAATCGAGTTTCTGTGCCAGTTCCGCACCTTCCAGCCACTCGCAGTCGATGCCGAAGCGCTGGTAGTTGCGCTGCATGCTGCGCAAACCGTCGACCTGCCAGGGCTGCATGGCGACGCTGAGCTTGCCGCGCCGTTCGAATTCCACGTTCATGCCGAAGCGCTTGAGGTCCGCCTCGAACTCATCGAGGTTCTGTCGGCCCAGGCGGATCAGGGTTTCGGCTTCTTCCGGCCAGCGGCGCAGCGCATTGCCTACGCCGTGGGAAATGCTCGGCGCGCAGAAGCCGCCGTTGCGCCCGCTGGCCTCGCCACCGCAACGACGTGCTTCGACCACCGCGATGCTTGCGCCCGGCTGTCGCTGGCGGGCGTGCAGGGCGGTCCAGAGGCCGGTGAAGCCGCCACCGACCACCACCAGATCGAAGCGGCGATCGGCCTCCAGCGCGGGGGCGGCGGGTGCAGGTTCGAGCGTGTCGAGCCAGAAGGGTCTGGGAGTGGCGCGTGCAAGTTGGGCGGATGTCATCGGAAAACTCCGGCAGAATGTCGGAAGAAAAATGCGGCCAGCGGGCCGCGTCCGAAATCTTGTAACGCTCACGGGGGCCAGGCATACGGTCCGCCGCTCTTTGCGGGCACGCCCGGAGCATCGGAGCCGGCACAGACCGGCAGGGGAATTTGAATGAGCGATGAGCAGCTCTGGAGCGCCACCCTCGAAGGTGCGACCTACCAGGCCGACCCGAACAGCGCCGCCACCCACGCCGTGGTGATGCGCTATCACCAGGCCTGGCGCAGCCATGACATCGATGCGCTGATGGCGTTGTTCGACCCGAAGGTGGAGTACACCGATTTCTTTCAGGGGCGTCGGATCGATCCGGCGGAGCTGCGCGAGTATCTGCGGACCAGCATGCCGGCGGCGGGGGATGAGTCGCAGGTCTACACCGACCGCCTGCGGGTGGATGGCGACACGGCGTTCCTGCAGTACCAGGTGACCCTGCGCGGCACCCAGGGGCTGGTGTCCTTCCGCGCCACCGAGGCGTACACCGTGCGTGATGGCCGGATCGTCCGGGTCAACGAGCACGCGGCGCTGGTCGGCCAGCCGCAAAAGCCCGCCAGTGACCCGCAACCGCGCATGGCCGACAGCCGCCTGGGGCTGTCCGCCCGGCAGCTCAGTCAACTGGGTGGCGATATCCAGCAGTATTTCCAGCAGAGCCGGCCGTTCCTCAACCCCGACCTGGACATGCCCCAGGTCGCGGCGGCCACCGGCTACACGCGCAACCAGATTTCCTACTTCCTCAACCAGGTGCTGGGCCTGAGCTTCTACCAGTTCCTGAACCAGTTGCGCCTGCGTCATCTGCTGAGCCAGCTCGACGGCGCCACCAGCGTTACCCGCATCGACGAACTGGCGCGGGCGGCGGGGTTCCGCTCGCTGTCGACCTTCTACCGCTGCTTCCGCGAGGAGACGGGGCTGTCGCCCAAGGCGTACCTGGAACAGAAGGCGATTTCGTGAGCGGATCGCATTTGTAGGATGGTGTGGAGCGAAGCGATACCCATCAATCGCGGGTGACCCTGCCGATGGGTATCGCAAGCTCCACCCATCCTACGGGGATTCCCGTCGGCTCCGCAGCTGGGTGGTTCGCGAGCAAGCTCGCTCCTACAGACAGCCTCAGCAAGGGGGCGGGCCGCTCCGCGCGTGCCCGCATGTACGGCTGGCGCGTTATCAATCCCGTGCCCATTTCCCTATGCTCGGCCCACAAGCATTCCAACACGCTCAGGAGACCTTGCATGCGCGACCAGCTCTATATCGACGGCCAATGGCAGGCGCCCGCCCAGGGCGGCCGCTTCGAGGTGTACGAACCCTCCAGCGAAGCCGTGCTGACCGAAGTCGCCGCCGCGACCGGCGAGGACGTGGACCGTGCCGTGCAGGCCGCGCGCCGGGCCTTCGATGAGGGCGAGTGGGGCCGCAGCACGGGCAAGGAGCGCGCCGGCTACCTGCGCGCCATTGCCGACAACCTGCGTGGCCGCCGCGAAGACCTGGCCCGCCTGGAGGTGCAGGACAACGGCAAGCCGCTGCCCGAGGCGCAGTGGGATATCGACGACGCCATCGGCTGCTTCGACTACTACGCCGAGCTGGCTGAAGGGCTGAACGGAGAAGGGGACGTGGTCGCGCTGCCCGACGAGCGTTTCGCCTGCCGCGTGCTGCGCGAGCCGGTCGGCGTGGCCGGGCAGATCATCCCGTGGAACTACCCGCTGCTGATGGCTTCGTGGAAGGTCGCGCCGGCACTGGCGGCTGGCTGCACCGCCGTGCTCAAGCCTTCCGAGCTGACCCCGCTGACTGCCCTGGAACTGGCGGCCGCCGCCGATGCCGTGGGCCTGCCCAAGGGCGTGCTCAATGTGGTCACTGGCCTGGGCCGTGACGCCGGTTCGCCGCTTTCGGCGCACCCGGGCGTGGACAAGCTGGCCTTCACCGGCAGCGTGCCGACCGGGCGCGCGATCATGCAGGCGGCCGCGCAGGACATCAAGAACGTCAGCCTGGAACTGGGCGGCAAGTCGGCGTTCATCGTCTTCGATGACGCGGATATCGAGGCGGCGGTGGAGTGGGTCCTGTTCGGCATCTTCTGGAACCAGGGCCAGGTGTGCAGCGCCACCTCGCGCCTGCTGGTGCAGGAGGGCCTGCACGACCGGCTGATCGAACGCCTGGTGGAAGAAAGCCGCCGCATCACCCTCGGCAACGGCCTGGAGCCAGGCGTGCTGCTCGGCCCGCTGGTCAGCGCCGGACAGCACGCCAAGGTGCTGCAGGCCATCGAGGCCGGCGTGCGTGATGGCGCGAAGCTGGTCACCGGCGGCAAGCGTCCGGCCCATCGCGATAAGGGCTGGTTCGTCGAGCCGACGGTGTTCATCGATGCGCCGCTGGAGAGCGCCGTCTGGCGCGAGGAAATCTTCGGCCCGGTCCTCGCCGTGCGCCGCTGCAAGGACGAAGCCGAGGCGCTGCGCCTGGCCAACGACAGCCAGTTCGGCCTGGCGGCGGCGGTGATGTCCGCCGATCCTTCGCGTTGCCAGCGGGTGAGTCGCGGCCTGCGCGCCGGCATAGTCTGGGTCAACTGCTCGCAGCCGACCTTCACCCAGGCGCCCTGGGGCGGTTACAAGCAGAGCGGCATTGGCCGCGAGCTGGGCGTGTGGGGACTGGATAATTACCTGGAGACCAAGCAGGTCACCGAGTACCTCAGCGACCAGCCGTGGGGGTGGTACATCAAGTGATGTGAGGCGTGGTGAGGCACCGGCCATGCCGGTGTCTCCCTGTAGCAGCGGGCCATGCCTGCGATCCGCCGGCAGGGCTAGCGCTTGGCCGGTTCGCGAGCAAGCTCGCTCCTACGATTCGGCGCTGAGCACTGCAGTCACCGGGGAGGGCCGGACTCCGCCGCGCTGGATTTCGCGGACAGGGTCCGCTCCTACGAAAGCAAAACCGGAATCCCGTATAGGGGCGGGCAGCGCCCGCGATCGCGCGCATGGCGCGCTCCTACAGGTGGACGCCGGCATTTCTGGCTGCGTAGGAGCGGACTCCGTCCGCGATCGATTGCGCCACCGCGTCGATCTGAAGGTCAGACCAACCCTTTCCCCAGCAGATGCTCCCGCAGGTATTCGATGAATACCCGCACCTTGCGCGTACTGCGCCGGTGCGGCAGGTAGAGCACATGTACCCAGGGCCCGAAGGCGCTCTGGTCGCGCCAGCAGTCCGGTAGCAGCTCCACCAGTTCGCCGCTCGCGAGATAGGGCTGCGCGCTCCATTGCGGGAGGAACTGCAGCCCCTGACCGTCGAGCAGGCAGGACAGCAGGAAGTCGTAGTTGTCACTGGCGACGCGCGGCGTCGGCTGACGGATGCGGATGCGTTCGCCGTCGCGTTGTACCCACCAGAAATTCCGGTTCAGCAGCGGGTGGCGGAAGATCAGCCAGTCGTGCTGCTCATAGTTGTCCAGGGTCACGTCCATGCCCTTGCCGGCCAGATAGGCCGGCGTGGCGCAGAGCATCAGGCGGTTCTCGATCAGTGGCTGGGCGATCACGTCGGGCAGGTCGATGGGGCCGTCGCGCAGGGCCAGGTCGTAGCCACCTTCCACCAGGTCGGCGAATTCGTCGGCCAGGTCCACCTCCAGGCGCACCTGCGGATGCTCGCGCAGGAAGCGGCAGCACACGGCATTGAAGAAGGCCGGGGCGAAGGAGGGCGGGGCGGCGATGCGCAGGCTGCCGCGCAGTTCGGTCTGCAATTGCTCGACTTCCTCGCTGGCGCGCTGCAACTGCATCAGCGCCTGGCGCGCACCCTCCAGGTAGATGTGTCCGGCTTCGGTCAGCGCCATTCGTCGCGTGGTGCGCTCGAACAGGCGCTGGCCCAGCTCGGCTTCCAACTGCGCCACGCCCTTGGTGATCGCCGATGGCGTCTTGCCCAGCTGTTCCGCGGCACGGCTGAAGCCGCCGTGGTCGGCCGTGGCGACAAACATGGTGAGCGCGGTCATCTTGTCCAAGGATTACTTCCTGATGGGAATAGAAGTTGTGCGGGAAGTCAGTGTTAAAGCCGACAGGGCTTTTGCTTAACCTTCGCCACAGATCAACAATAACTAAGGATCTGCGATGAAACTACTGATTCCGACGCTGCTTTCCATGGCATGCGCTTTTTCCTCGATGGAAAGTATGGCGGCCGCTGATCTCATCCTCCATGGCGGCAAGGTCTATACCGCCGAGCCGGGGCAATCGCTGCAGCAGGCGGTGGCGGTGGAGAACGGTCGCATCCTCGCGGTCGGTTCCGATGCGCAGATCCTCAAGCTCAAGCAAGCCGGCACCCAGGTCATCGACCTGCACGGCAAGGTGCTGATGCCCGGTTTCATCGATTCCCACACCCACCTGGTCAAGGGCGGCCTGCAGATGCTCCAGGCCAACCTGGACAACCAGGACATGCCGATCGCCGAGTTCGAGAGCAAGCTGCGCGAGTGGCGTGACGATGGCCGCGCCCGCCGTGGCCAGTTCCTCTATGTCGGTGGCGTGCCCACGGCTTTCTGGGACGAGCTGGGCGAGTTGCAGCAGCGTTTCAACCAGGGCGAATGGGCGAAGCAACCGATCCTTCTGGCCGGCGGCGACTACCACACCGGCTGGGCCAACCAGGCGCTGCTCGATCTGGCCGGCATCGACGCCGCCAAGGTGCAGTCGCTCAAAGGAGAAGAACAGGCCACCATCGGCCACGGCGCCGACGGCAAGCCTAACGGCTTCCTGGTCGATGCCGGCCTCTACCCGGTGCAGGCGCTGCTGCCGCTGGCGACCAACGACGAGCTGCTCAAAGCCCTGAAGGGGGCGCAGAGCTACTACCACGAGCTGGGCATCACCGCCTGGATGGAGCCCCTTGCCAACGAGAACCCCGGTGGCGACATCCACAACGATTCGGTGGGCGTGCTGCCGGCGTACAAGATGCTGTCGGAGCAGGGCGGGCTGACCGCTCATGTCGCAGCCCTGCTGATGGCGGATTCGAAGGCCACCCCGGCCGACCTCGACGAACTGGACAAGGTGCGCCAGCAGTTCCTCGGCGTGAAGAACCTGAGCCTGCCGGGCATCAAGGTCTTCGCCGACGGCGTGGCCGAGATGCCGGCGCAGAGCGCGGCGATGCTCGAGCCCTACAGCAACTCGAAGAAGTTCGGCGAACTGCTGATCGATCCGAAGCACTTCGGCGAGCTGGTCAGCGCCGCCGACGCCCGTGGCTGGCTGGTACACGTCCACGCCATCGGCGACCGCGCGGTGCGCGAGTCCCTCAATGGCATCGAGCAGGCGCGCAAGGACCGCAACAGCGGCATCCCGCACTCCATCACCCACCTGCAGATGGTCAACCCGAAGGACTTCGCCCGCTTCAAGCCGCTCGGCGTGATCGCTTCGATGCAGCTCTACTGGGCCGCCGCCGACGAGAACAGCGTGGACCTGGTCAAGCCCTACGTCAGTGCCATGGCCTTCATGCACATGTACCCGGCGCGTTCGCTGCTGAAGAACGGCGCGACCATCGCCGGCGCCAGCGACTGGCCGATCACCACGCCCGATCCGTGGAAGGCTATCTACCAGGCAGTCAAGCGCGTCGGCCCCAAGGGTGTGCTGAACGCCGCCGAGGACATCGACCGCCTGACCATGTTCCAGGCCTACACCCTCAACGCCGCGCGCACCATCCGTCTCGAAGACAGCATCGGTTCGCTCAAGCCCGGCAAGCAGGCTGACCTGATCCTGGTCGACCGCGATGTGTTCACCGTCGAGCCCGAAGCGCTACGCGACACCCAGGTGCTCAAGACCTGGTTCGCCGGCCGCGAAGTCTATAGTCGTCCAGACGACAAACTCTGATCCACCCGGAGCGCCCCGGCGCTCCACTTTCGCTGAAAAAAGTAATTGCAGGAGCTTTGCCGTGATTCTTCACACCTTCACCACCGACATCCGCGACCCGCTGCAGCGTGGCCGGCAGATCGGCGAAACCTTCGCCGAGCAGATCCGCCAGACCGTGGCGCTGTACCTGGACTTCTTCCCGCGCGTAGGTGTGGAGATCGACAAGGCCCGTTCCATCGGTGAAGGCAGCCTCGGCGCGCTGGCCGACTGGTGCCCGGCGCTGGCCCGTGAAGTCGAGGGCCTCGCCCTCGGCGTCAACCTGCCGCTGTGGCAGCTGGCCGCGCTGAACGCGCGCACCGAAGTGCTGGCGGTCATGCCGCAGCAGCCGGTGGAAGGCGAGTGCTCGACCTCCATCCACGCGCCCGCCGGCGCCACCGCCCCGCGCAGCCTGCAGACCTGGGATTGGCACGACAGCCTGGTGCCCCACGGCCTGCTGTTGCAGTTCCCCGGCGCCACCGGCCTGACCGCCAAGCTGTTCACCGAGTTCGGCATGCTCGGCAAGATCGGCGTGAACAGCGCGGGCCTGGGCGTGCACTTCAACATCCTGCACCACGCCAGCGACAACGGCAGCGCCGGCGTGCCGGTGCATGCCATTGCCCGCCGCGTGCTGGAAGAGGCCACCAGCGTCACCGAGGCCGTCGAGATGGCGCGTTCGGCGCGGGTCAGCGCTTCCACCGTGCTCAGCGTGTTCACCCGTGAAGACGTGCGCGCCCGCGCCGCCAGCATCGAGATGAGCCCGGCGCACACCTCCGTGGTGGTGCCGCGCGAGGACGGCTGGCTGCTGCACACCAACCACTTCCTCGATGGCGAACTGAGCTGGGGCGAGCGTACCGCCGACGTTTCCACCACCTATGCGCGCCTGGACCACCTCAAGGCCGGCACCGCCGGCATGACCGGCGTGGCCCTGCGCGAGCGCGCCGCCGCCTTCTGTGGCGCCGAAGGCGACCAGGCCATCGTCTGCTTCCACCCGGATATGTCCGAGCCGGACACCGAGCGCTGGGAAACCCTGCTGAGCGTCGGCATCGACACCGAAGGCTGCGCCCTGGAGTACGTCGCCGGCACGCCGAAGAAGCTGGCGGACGAAGGTTTCCTGCGCTTCTGACGTAATCCCGTAGTTCCGATCCTCGTGCCCCGCGACGGCCTGACGGCCGTCGCGCGGGTTTCGTGTTGCCACAAAAACAAGAGTGAACCGCCATGATCGATCACACACCTGCTGCACCGGGGTCCCGTTCGGCCTTTCGCACCTTCTGCGTTTCCGGCATGGGTACCGCGCTGGAGTTCTACGACTTCATCATCTACGGCTACGCCGCGGCGCTGGTCTTCCCGCAACTGTTCTTCCCCGGCATGGATCGCCTCACCGCCGTGCTGATCGCCTTCGCGGCCTTCGGTGCCGGCTTCTTCGCCCGCCCCCTGGGTGGCGTGGTGTTCGGCCACCTGGGTGACCGCTACGGCCGCCAGAAGGCGCTGGTCGCCACCCTGGTGCTGATGGGCTGCAGCACCCTGCTGATTGGCTTCCTGCCAACCCATGACGCGCTGGGTGCCGCGGCGCCCATCCTGCTGGTGCTGCTGCGCCTGGTGCAGGGCTTCGCCGCCGGTGGCGAGTGGGGCGGCGCCGCGCTGTTCGGCATCGAAGTGGCACCCAAGGGCCGCCGTGGCTTGTGGGGCAGCTTCACCAGCATGGGGATCGGTATCGGCGGTATCTTCGGTTCGGCCGTGTTCGCCATCGTCAGCTTCGCCTTCAACGACGACCTGACCGGAATCGGCTGGCGCATTCCGTTCTGGCTCGGCGGCGTGCTGGTGCTGATCGGCCTCTATGCGCGCCTGCAGAACACCGTGGAGTCGCAGCCCAAGGCCGCCACCAAGGCTCCGGCGCGCATGCCGCTGATGGAAGCCTTCCGCCGTCGTCCGCGCGAGCTGCTGCTGTGCATCGGTATCGCTTTCGGCTACGTCACCATTGCCTACATCGGCAGCACCTTCTTCCTCGCCTATGCGACCGACATCGGTTACACCAGCAGCGAAGCCTTGCTGTTCGACTTCTCCCTGTCGGTGGCCATCGTCGTCTCGGCGCCGTTCTTCGGGCATCTGTCGGACCGCTTCGGTCGCCGTACGGTGATGATCTTCGGGGCGGGCATCATGGCCCTGGGGCTGTTCGCCTTCTTCCCGATGATCGGCCAGCACAACCTGCCGCTGGCGCTGCTGGCCTATATCGCCGTGGGCTTCTTCATGGGCGCGACCCAGGGCCCGATTCCGTCGTTCCTGGCCGAGCAGTTCCCGCGCGAGATGCGTTACTCGGGGATTTCCTTCAGCTACCAGATCGGCGCGGCAGTGGGCGGCGGCACGGCGTCCAGCGTCGCCACCGCCATCCTCATCGCCACCGATCGCAATCCCTTCGGCGTGTCCCTGTACGGCGCGGCAGCGCTGGCGCTGGTGGCGTTCTGCTCCTGGATGCTGCGCGAAACCTCGCGCCTGCCTATGGAGGTGATCGACCGCGACGACTCGGCGCCGAGCGCCGCACAGGCGTCCGTGGTCTAACTGGCGGTGCGTGCCCTGGTGCCGGGTACCAGACCGAGCACCAGGGCGCAGCCGACCAGGATGGTCAGCGCGCCCAGGCCCTGGATCAGCGACAGGCTCTCGCCCAGCACCAGCGCGCCGACCAGCACGGCAACCACCGTGACCACGAATTCCACGCTGATGGTCCTGGTGGCGCCAATGCGCGATACCAGCTTGAAGTAAACGACGTAGTTCACCGCGCTCAATACGCAGCCGCACAGCAACAGGTAGAGGAAATCCATCGGCTGCGGCGTACCCGGAACCGGCACCCAGATCAGCAGCGGCAGGGTCAGCAGGCCGCCGATGAGGAAGGCGCCGCAGGTCACCTCCCAGGGGCCGGCCGTGCGCAGGCGCAAGCTCGCATAGTTGCTGCCGAAGGCCGCGCACACCGCGCCGAACACCGAGGCGACGCAGCCGAGGATGAACGCGTGGGTCACCGGCACCGCCGGGAAGCCCACCAGTAGCACCATGCCGAAGAAGCCCAGGGCCAGCCCGCCCAGTCCGCTCCAGGTAATGCGCTCCAGGCCCCAGACGCGGCCGATGAGCATGGAAAACAACGGAATCCCGGCCACGAAGATCGCCGCCATCGCTGTGCCGATGCGCGGGGTGGCATAGGTCATGCCGATCAACTGGCCGGCCACCGTGGTGGCGCCGACCACGCACAGCGGCTTCCACAAACCCTCGAAATTCAGCTTGCGACCGGACAGCTTCGCCACGGCGAACAACGTGAAACTGGCGATCAGCGCGCGAAAGCTGACCGCGCCGACCCAGCCGAAACCGGCGATGGCCTTGAGCAGCACCAGGAAGGACAGCCCCCAGCCGATCGCCAGGAACAGGTAGGCGGCAAGGTCGCGCGGTTGCATGGGATTTCCAGGTCGACAGGTTGGGCTACCGAAACGCGGCAGCGAGTCGGGCTATCTTGCCGGTCGCCTGTCGTGCTTGGGAAGGCAGCACACCGACGTTTTTCTGTCTGCCAGCGTCGCGGGGCCGGCGAACGTCGGCGGGAGACGGCGCCGGTCGTATCGGGTGGCCTTTTAGCCTGAGCGGGCAATACTTCCCTGTACAGGCAGGCGTGTTCCTGGTAGCGCGCCGCCGGGAGGTGTGAGGTGAACAAACTATCGATTGTGGGTGCCGGCATGGTGGGCGAGGCGGCGGCCCAGATCATCGCCCGGGAAGAGTTCTGTCGTGAGTTGATGTTGATCGATGTGCAGGGCGAATTGGCCCAGGGCAAGGCGCTGGACGTCTGGCAGGCGGCCGTCGAGTCCGGTTCCGATACCCGGGTTCATGGCGGGGCCGATGCCGGAATGCTGCAGGATTCCGAACTGGTGGTGATTACGGCAGGCGTGCCGCGCAAGCCGGGTCAGTCACGCCAGGATGTTCTGAGCATCAACCTGCCGATTCTCGACGGCATCATGCGGGATATCAATCGGCATGCCCCGGCGGCGACGGTGCTGGTGGTGTCCAATCCGGTCGACGTGCTGACCTATCGGGCCTGGAGCCTCAGCGGGCTGGGGCGCGGCAGGGTGTTCGGCCAGGCGGGCGTGCTGGATACCGCGCGCATGAAGTGTTTCATTGCCGACGAGACAGGCTTTTCCGCGCGGGATATCACGGCGCTGGTACTGGGCGGGCATGGCGACAGCATGGTGCCGCTGATGCGCTACTGTGCGATCGGTTCGGTGCCGCTGTCCCATTTCCTGTCCAGCGAGCAGATCGAGCGGATCGTGGAGCGCACCCGCAAGGGTGGCGGCGAGATCCTCGGCCTGAAGAAGCTGGGGAGCGCCTGCGACGCGCCGGGCGTGGCCATTGCGCAGATGGTGGATGCCATCGCCAATGGACGAAACAGCATTCTGCCGACGGTGGCGATTCTCGAGGGCGAGTACGGGCGAACGGACATCGCCATGGGCGTCCCTTGTGTACTGGCGGACCAGGGACTTGTGCGGGTGATCGAGTTGCCGCTGGATGCCCAGGAGCAGTCGATGTTCGACCACTCTGCGGATCAGGTGGCGCGCGACATTGCCGAAATGAAGGCGTTGTGAACAAAAGCATCTGAGGGGGCGGACGGGGTGAAACCAGGGGGCTGGTTCACCGCGTCCGTTGTGCAGAGCCATTCAGGTGTGCATCTGACGCTGCCAGCGAATGGTCAGTCGGCGCAGATTTCGAGGATGGCTCGCGCCGCCATCTCGGTCCCGCGGGATGCCTGCATCTGCTCGCGCACGGCGGCCAGGCGTTGGCCCATGGCCTGGTCGGCGAGCAGTTCGGACAGGGCTTCAGGCAGTGCCGCGATCGGGTCCTCGAAACGCGGCAGGTAGCGTGCGACGCCGACTTCCTCGGCGCGGCGGGCGTTGTCGTGGCCGTCCCAGCAGTAGGGGATGATCACCGACGGCAGGCCGTGGTAGAGCGCCTCGCAGAAGCTGTTGTTGCCGCCGTGATGGACGAACAGCTGGCATTCGCGCAGCACCGCCGGCTGCGGGAACCAGCTGTCGAGGTAGACGTTATCCGGCACCGTGTCGTAATGCTCGCGGTAGGCGCCCACGTTGATCAGGAAGCGGTAGGGCAGTTGCGCCACGGCGTCGATCAGTCGGCGCATCATCGCCACGTCCGCGGCGCCCAGGCTGCCGAAGCTCACGTAGATCAGCGGAGCATCATCGTGCCGGGGGAACTGCGGCGGGATGTAAGGCGCCTCGCTGCGCACGCAGCCGTCCAGGTACAGGTAGCGTTCGGCCGGCAGCGGGGTTCTGCGCGGGTAGCGCATCGGCGTTGGCGACAGCAGCAGGTTCAGCCAGGGCGAATCCTCGAGGAACTGGCCGGGGGGCAGGGCGGGATGCCCGCACTCGGCGAGGAAGCGGGCAAAGCGCTCGTGGGTGGGTTTCACCGCCTGCAGGTAGTGCTCGCGGAAGGTCGCGCAGGCCTCGGGATCGCTGCTGCTGGCTCCGGACAGGTAGGGTGGCACGGCTGGGTCCGGCAGTTCGGTCTCGGCGCAGGAAACCATGCGCACCCAGGGGCAGCCGGCGGCGGCGATGGCCGGGAAGGCGACCACGTTGTCCAGCACGATGGCGTCCGGTTTCAGGCGGGCAAGCAGTTGCTGCAGCGGCTTTTCCGACTCGATGGCGGTATCGATGATGGCTTCCCAGGCCGGCGCCACGTAGCTGTCGATCTGCGCCAGCGGCGTCTGGTCGAAGTAGGGCACGTTGCGCTCGATGAAGCGCTCCCAGTAGTGCTGGTGGTCAGCGGCGGACAGCGGCGAGTCCAGTTGCAGCGGGTACTCGGCGAAACCGTACTCGGCAAAGATGCCCTGGAAGTGCGAATGGCAGATGAACACCGGTCGCGCGCCGAGGTCGCGCAGCGCCTGGGCGATACCGATGCAGTTCAGCGCGGCGCCGAAGCTGGCTTCAGGGAAGAAGGCGATGGTTCTGTTTCTTTGCGTCATGGGCACATCCACGATCGAGCGGGCACTGCGTAAAATGGATAGTGCCTTTTTTCGATAAAAAAAACACCGAGAATGAAAAAATTATCGGCGGGCAGCCGCCGGTGATTGCGGAATTCCGCGATTGGCCGTCTGCGGACGCTGCGCCGCGGACAGCCGCAGGTGCAGTCGCATCAGGTCGGCGGCGACTTCCAGCTGGCCGCGCTCGATCTGCTCGATGATCCGCAAATGCTCGCGCAGCGCTTCCTGCAGGCGGTGCACGCTGACCATCGGCAACAGGTTGGGCAGGCGGCGCAGGCGCTGGTGCTGCAAGAGCGCGTCGCCGACGAAGCGGTTGCCGCAGCCCAGAGCAATCAGCTCGTGGAAGCTGATGTCCAGCTCGCGGAACTGCGCCACGTCGAAGCGCTCGATGGGCGCCGCCAGCAGTTCCTCCATGGCCCCGCGCAGCAGCGCCAGGCGCGCCAGATCCGGGTCGAAGCCGGGGGCGAGCAGGGCTTCGGGCTCCAGGATCAGGCGATAGCGCAGGCTGTCTTCCAGCGCCGCGAGGTTGTTCAGCAGCGGGCGGAACGACCAGCTCTGCCCGGCGCCGCGTTCCAGCACCTGGTCTTCGCTGAGCTGCGCCAGCACCTTCTGCGCGGCGGCACGGTTGATGTCGTAGCGGCGCATCAACTCGCTGGCGCTGAGGCTGTTGCCCAGCCGGCCGGCCATGCGGTCACGCAATACGGAGGCGGCCAGCGCCTGTTCCTCGGCCTGGGGCAGGGCGGGGCCGAGCACCCGGGCGGACGGGTCGGCGCACAGGCGGTAGCCCTTGCCCGGCTCGTGGACCACCAGTTGCTGCTCCAGCAGCAGGTCGAGGCCGGCGCGGATCAGCGTCCGCGACACGCCAAAGGTGCGCGCCAGTTGCTGCTCGGACAGCGCGTCGCCATCACCCAGGCCATTGTCCTGGGCGTGCTCGATGATCCGTCGGGCGAGTTCCAGATGATTGGTACGCGGTTTTTTTTCGGTGTCCTTGCTCAAACCGTTCTCTCTCCGACAGGGGTTTCAGCGATGCGAGCCCCTTATGCCACAGGGCGGGTGGTGCAACAAGGATGCAGGAAGTTGTTGACTTCGCCAGGCGTTCGGTTTTTATTTTGAAAAAAAGACATGTAACACGCTTTTTCGATCCGCTGCCTTCGAAACAACAACAACCATCGTTAGGTGCGCAACATGAAGCTGAAGACCATGCTCTACGCGGGGGCCACCCTCGCGCTTACGTTGTCGGCCACCACCGCCAGCGCCAAGGATCTCGTGATCTCCATCTGGGACGGCTACATGGCCCCGGATGCCCTCGAGAAGTTCCAGAAGGCCACGGGCCTTGAAGCCGACAAGTCGCTCCACGCCACCAACGAGGAGATCATGGGCAAGCTCATGGCCTCCGGCGGCGAAGGCTACGACGTGGTGTTCGTTTCCTCTCCGTTCGCCGAGATCCTGCACAAGCAGGGCCTGCTCGCCGACATCGATCCGGCCAAGGTGCCGAACCTCAAGAATCTCTACCCCGAAGCGCAGAAGCTCGAGTACGACCCGGGCAACCACTTCTCCGTGCCTTACACCTGGGGCACCACCGGCATCTGCTACCGCTCGGACAAGGTAAGCCCGACTCCGTCGAGCTGGAACGACCTGCTCAAACCGTCCGATGCCCTCAAGGGCAAGACCACCATGCTCGCCACCGACCGCTGGCTGCTGGGCGCGGGCTTCCTCGCCAACGGCTGGTCGGTGAACGACGGCAACCCGGACCAGATCAACGCGGTGCGCGACCAGTTGATCACCACCAAGAAGCGCCTGCTGTCCTTCGACGACACCACCTTCTACTCCAAGCTGGCGTCTGGTGAGGCGCTGATGGCCCACGCCTGGGACGGCTGGTGCAACTACGGCACCCAGGCCAACGACGCGATCAAGTTCGTCGTGCCCAAGGAGGGCTCCGACCTCTGGGTGGACACCATGGTGGTGCTGAAAAGCTCGAAGAACCCCGAGGCGGCCTACCGCTTCATCAACTACATGCTCGAACCGGCCAACCACGCGTGGGTCGCGGAGAACATCCTCTACAAGGTGCCCAACCAGGCGGCGATGTCGACGCTCAAGCCCGAGCTGCTGGCCAAGTACCCGAACCTCACCACCACGCCGGCCGAGCTGGTCAAGCAGCAGCAGTTGCGTGACGTCGGCGGGTCCACGCAGAAGGCCTATACCCGCGCCGTTACGGAAATCATGGCGGCGCAGTAACAGCCCCTGCCAGCGGGGCGCCGCAATCGCGCCCCGGCTTCTCACCCATACGACAACCCTGAACCACCTCGCCTCGCGGGGTTGGGGGAACTACGCATGACCGCTTTGTCCGCCGACCGAAAACTGTCGGCCTGGCTGCTCGCGCCCGGTCTGGGCTGGCTGGCCCTGTTCCTGCTGCTGCCGTGCCTGCTGGTATTGCTCTACAGCTTCCTCGAACGCGGTGCCTACGGTGGCATCGACTATGTGTTCACCTGGGAAAACTACCGCCGCGCGGTGGACCCGCTGTACCTCGACATCCTCCTGCGCTCGGCGAAGATCGCCGGCCTGGCGATGCTCTTCGCGGTGCTCATCGGCTACCCGGCGGCCTACGCCATCACCCGCGCCTCGCCGCGTCGGCAGGGAGCCTACCTGTTCCTGGTGATGCTGCCGTTCTGGAGCAACTACCTGATCCGCACCTATGCGTGGATCGTCCTGCTCAACCGCGAGGGCCTGCTCAACCGGCTGTTCAGCCTGCTGGGCTACAGCGGCGAGCCGATCAACCTGCTCTACACCGACGCCACCGTGGTGCTGGGGCTGGTCTACAACTACATCCCCTTCGTCATCCTGGCCATCTACAGCTCGCTGTCGCGCATCGACAACGAGCTCTGGGAAGCCTCGCGGGACCTCGGCGCCTCCGGCTGGACCACCTTCCGCCGGGTCATCCTGCCGCTGTCGGTACCCGGCGTGGCGGCAGGCGCGGTGTTCGTCTTCGTGCTGTCGATCGGCAACTTCATCACTGCCGACCTGCTCGGCGGCAAGCAGGTGCAGATGGTCGGCAACCTGATCTACGCGCAGTTCCTCACCGCGCGGGACTGGCCCTTCGGCTCGGCACTGAGCTTCTTCCTGATCGGCATCATGTTGCTCCTGCTGTTCATCCAGGCCCTGGTTTCGCGCCGGGCCCAGGGCGCGGAGGGCAAAAACCATGCGTAACTCTTCCGGTATCGCTCTCGGTGCGCACCTCTGGCTGGTGTATGCCTTCCTTTATGTACCGATCCTGGTGCTGATCCTGCTGTCGTTCAACGCCAGCGGCCTGCCCACCGCCTGGGGCGGCGCCTCGCTGAAGTGGTACGCCAAATTGCTGGCCAATGCCTCGATCCAGCACGCCGCGCTGAACACCCTGATCGTCGCGCTGACCTCGACCTTCATCGCCTGCCTGCTCGGTACGCTGCTTGCCCTGGGCGTTGAGATGCGCTCGCGCAGCAGCGGCGGCAAGAAGGGCGGCAATCTCGCCGACACCCTGCTGATGGCGCCGATGATCATCCCCGACATCGTGCTGGCCATCGCGCTGCTGAGCTTCTTCAACCTGCTGAAGATGAGCCTGGGGCTGCACTCCATCATCCTCAGCCACGTGGTGTTCAACATCGCCTTCGTCTGCGCGGTGGTGCGCACCCGGCTCAAGCACTTCGACTACTCGATCCTCGAAGCCAGCATCGACCTGGGCGCCGGCTGGTTCACCACCGCGCGCCGGGTGCTGCTGCCGGCGATCTTCCCCGGCGTGCTGGCGGGCGGGCTGCTGGCGTTCACCCTGTCGGTGGACGAATTCATCATCGCCTTCTTCAACGCCGGCTCCGGCAGCGCCTCCACCACGCTGCCGATGCAGATCTACTCGATGATCCGCTTCGGCGTGACCCCCGAGATCAACGCCCTCGCCACCCTGGTGATGCTGGTCAGCTTCACCGCGCTGTTCGCTTCCCAACGTCTGAACAAGGTGCCCAAAGCCCATGAATAAGTCTTCCGACCTGCTCGTGCTGGACCAGGTGAGCAAATCCTATGGCGAGGGTATGACCGCCGTGGACCAGGTTTCCCTGGCGATCCGCGAGAACGAGTTCTTCGCGCTGCTGGGCCCCTCCGGCTGCGGCAAGACCACCCTGATGCGGATGATCGCCGGATTCGAGACGCCCACTTCCGGCGCCATCTACCTCGGCGGCCAGGACATCTCGCCGCTGCCGCCGAACAAGCGGCCGCTGAACCTGATGTTCCAGTCCTACGCGCTGTTCCCCAACATGACCGTGCACAGCAACATCGCCTACGGCCTGGAGATGGAGAAGCTGCCGGCCAGCGAGATTCGCCAGCGGGTGGACCAGGTGCTGGAAACCGCGCAGCTCGGCCAACTGGCCAACCGCCGTCCGGACCAGCTCTCCGGCGGCCAGCGCCAGCGCGTGGCCCTGGCCCGCGCGCTGGTCAAGCGCCCGCGCGTGCTGCTGCTGGACGAACCGCTCGGCGCGCTGGACAAGAAGCTGCGCGAGAAGATGCAGCTGGAACTCAAGCGCCTGCAGCACGAGAGCGGCATCACCTTCATCATGGTCACCCACGACCAGGAAGAAGCCCTGGTCATGTCTGACCGCATGGCCGTGCTGCGCGACGGCAAGGTCTGCCAGTGCGGCAGCCCGAGCGAGCTGTACGAGAACCCGGGCAACCGCTTCGTCGCCGACTTCATCGGCGTCAGCAACCTGATCGACGGCCGCCGCGTGGGCACCAACCGCCTGCAGGCCGGCGAGCAGATTCTCCATATCGAAACCACCGCCGAATCGAGCCCGGAAAGCGTGACCCTGGCCCTGCGCCCGGAGCGCCTGCGGGTGATTACCGACGCCACGCCCGCCACCGACAACCAGATCCAGGGCGAGGTGGCCGAAGTGGCCTACCACGGCCTGGACACCAACCTGCACGTGAACACGGCGCTGTCCAGCAAGCCGCTGATCGTCCGCGTGCCGTCTTCGGACTACGACTTCTTGCGCCTTGCCGCCGGCATGCCGGTGCGCCTGGGCTGGGATGCGCGGCATGCCCGCGTGCTGACTCACTGACTGCCTAGAACAACAAGACCTACAGGAGAGCACCATGAGTGAACGCAAAGTCATCGCATTCTTCCCCGAGGCCGCCTACGGCCCGGCCCTCAACTCGGTCGGCATCGCCCAGGCCTGCGAGGCGCTGGGACACAAGGCGGTGTTCCTCACCGACCCGGGCATGACCGGGGTCTACTCGGCCTATGGCTTCGAGGAGCACTACGTGAACATGTCCGAGCCGATGCCGGCCGAGGAGATGGCGCGCTACTGGACCGACTTCATCAACGGGCACATCCCCAACTTCCGCAAGGCTCCCATCGACCAGCTCGACAACTACGTGAAGGAGTGCTGGGAGGCCATCGTCTCCACCGCCAAGTGGGCGCAGAAGGATCTGCCGGCGATCCTCGACAAGATCAAGCCGGACCTGATCTGCGTCGACAACGTGATTCTCTTCCCGGCCATCAAGCAGTACGGCAAGCCCTGGGTGCGCATCATCTCCTGCTCGGAGAACGAGGTGCACGATCCGGACATCCCGCCGTACCTGTCGGGCATGAGCGTGGACGACAAGGCCGGGCACGCGCGCTTCCAGAAGCGCTTCGAGGAGGTGATCGCGCCCATCCATGCCGACTTCAACGACTTCCTCTCCCAGTGCGGTGAGCGGCCGTATCCGCTGGGCGTGTTCTTCGAAGAGTCGCCCTACATGAACCTGCTGCTCTACCCGGACCCGGTGAAGTTCGAGCGCCGCCATCCGCTGCCGGCCCGGCAGTTCCACTACCTGCAGGGCTGCGTGCGGACCGACAAGCCGTATGACATCCCGCAGTTCAAGGCGAACAACGACAAGCCGCTGCTGTATGTCAGCTTCGGCAGCCTCGGCTCGGGCGACGTGGACCTGCTCAAGCGCCTGGTCACTGCCGTCGGCAAGCTGCCGTATCGCGCCTTGTTCAACGTCGGCGAGCACGTGGAGAAGTACACCGACCTGCCGGACAACGTGATCGTCTCCAACTGGTACCCGCAGCCCTCGGTGATCGCCCAGGTCGACGCGGTGATCCACCACGGCGGCAACAACAGCTTCACCGAGTGCCTGTTCTTCGGCAAGCCGGCCATCGTCATGCCCTACGTCTGGGACGGCCACGACAACGCCATGCGCGCCCAGGAAAGCGGTCACGGCCTGCGCATGGACCGCTACGACTGGAGCGAGGAAGACCTGGCGCGGAACCTTGCGCAGCTGCTGGGCGACGAACTGATGCGCGAGCGACTGGCGCGCACCAGCGACTACATGCGTTCGCGCAAGGGCCCTGAAGATGCGGCGCGCATCCTCGACCGGCTCATCGCCGGCAAGGCGGTGAACCATGCCTGAGTTCAAGGCTGCTTTCTTCAAGGGAGAGTCCACTGCACCGCACATCCGCGGTGCCCGCGACTACGACGACCTGGTGGACTGGGGCGTGCAGTCCGACGCCCTCGAAGGCGTTTCGCACTCCAGCGGCCGTTTGCTGTTCAAGGGGCCGAACAACAGCCCCGAGACCGGCCTGTGGGTCTGCACTCCCGGCCGCTGGCGGCTGTCGATCCCCCGCGACGAGCTGTGCCATTTCGTCGCCGGCCGCGCCACCTATCGCTCCGACGAGGGCGAGGTAATCGAGGTGGAGGCCGACACTCTGGTGCTGTTCCCGGCCGGCTGGACCGGCGAATGCACCGTGCACAGCACCATTCGCAACCTCTACATGCTGGCGTGATTGCCACCCAAGCCCATCGGCGGATAACCGCAAGCGGTTATCCGCCCTACAAGAGCTCGGCGCGAGAGTCCGAGCTTGTGAACAGGAGTGAACAATGAAGACCCCCGTAATCCACCGCCCGCTGCAGGTCACCGAACTCAAGGACTGGGGCGTGATCCCGACCATGCTCGAAGGCGAATCCCACGTCAGCGGCGTGGTCCTGCACAAGGGGCCGGAAGGCCAGTCCGAATGCGGTATCTGGCACTGCACGCCGGGCAAGTGGTTCTGCCATGTCACCAGCGACGAGTTCTGCCATTTCCTCGAAGGCCGCTGCACCTACGTGCACGAGTCCGGCGAGGTGATCGAGATCACCCCGGACACTGCGGCCTTCTTCCCCAAGGACTGGAAGGGCGTGTGCACCGTCCACGAGACGGTGAAAAAGGTCTACATGATTCGGTGATGCCATGAGCCTGACCCTGGAAACCCACCGTGCCGCCGCCCGCGAGATGTTTCTCGCCGGCTGCGGCCATGCCGGCCAGCGCCTGCACGCGCTGCCGGCGGACGCCTCGGCGCGGCGCTACTTCCGCCTGGAAGGGCAGGGCCTGCTGCTGATGGATTCGCCGCCCGGCGCCGAGCCGCTGATGCCTTACCTGCAGGTGGCGCAATTGCTGCGCGGCTGCGGGCTGTCGGCGCCCAAGGTGCTGGCCTCCGACATCGAGCTTGGCCTGGCGCTGGTGGAGGACTTCGGTCACGCCACCTACACCCGGTTGCTCGCCACCGGCCACGACGAGGAAGCGCTGTATCGCCTCGCCGTGGATGCGCTGGTGCGCCTGCATCGGGCTGGCCCCCAGGCCGCCGATGGCGTGCCGGCCTATGACGGCCGGAAGCTGGACGAGGAGGCGGCACTGTTCATCGACTGGTACGCGCCGTTGCTGGTTGGCGAGCAGGCTGCAGCGCGACTGCGCGGGGCTTATCTCGATGCCTTCGCCACGGCGTGCCGCGAAGTCGCCCTGTGCCGCGAGGTGCTGGTGCTGCGCGACTACCACGTCGACAACCTGATGCTGCTGGAGGGCAGGGAAGGCGTCGCCGCCTGCGGCCTGCTGGATTTCCAGGATGCCCTGTGTGGCTCGCCCGCCTATGACCTGATGTCCCTGCTCGAAGACGCCCGCCGCGATGTGCCCGAGGCGCTGCGGGCGTCGCTGCTGACGCACTACCTGGACCAGCGCCCGGAAGTCGATGGCCGCCGCTTCATGGCCGACTACCAGGCGCTGGCCGCGCAACGTCACGCCAAGGTGCTGGGCATCTTCGTCCGCCTGGCTCGGCGCGACGGCAAGCTCGGCTACCTCGATCACCTGCCACGTGTGCTGCGCCTGTTCCGCGAGGCGCTGGACAGGCCGGTGCTGCATCCATTGCGTGACTTCCTCGATTGCAACCTGGCGCCCTGGCGCGACGAGCTTCCCGCCGCCGCCCTGGATGCCCTGCGCGAACCAATCCTCTGACATTCAAGGAAATGCCATGACCACTTTCACCTGTGATACCCCCGCGCTGTTCATCAACCCTGACTACCGGGCTCCGGTGACCCGCCGCGTGCGCCACAACATCGACCCGGCCACGCTGCAGCAGGTCGGCAGCATCGCCCTGTGCGAGCAGGACGATGTGGAAGCCGCCATCGACGCCGCCAACACGGCGCACAAGGACTGGCGCCAGGTGGACGCCAAGACCCGCTCCACGCTGCTGCATCGCCTGGCCGACTCGATGGAACGGGATGAGGCCCTCAAGCGCGAAGTGGCGCGGCTGCTGACCCTGGAAATGGGCAAGCCGTTCCCCGAGGCCATGGGTGAGCTGGCCAACTGCCCGCCGATATTCCGCTACTTCGCGGAAATGGCCCGGGACGATGCCGGCAAGATCGCCGGCACCACCCAGCTTGGCTCCTTCCAGCACATGCGCTACGACCCCTATGGCGTCAGCGTCCACATCCTGCCGTTCAACTTCCCGATCCTGCTGATCTGCTGGACGGTGGCCGCTTCGCTGGCCGCCGGAAACGCCTGCATCGTCAAGCCGGCCGAAGGCACCACACTGTGCACGCTGAAGTTCATGGAGCACTTCCGCGTGCTGCCCGCGGGCCTGGTTTCCTGCGTGCCGGGCGACGCCCTGACCGCCCAGCTGCTGGTGCAGTCCGAGCGCACCCACGCCGTCGCCTTCACCGGCAGCGTCGCAGCCGGGCAGGCGGTGGCCAAGGCCTGCGCCGAGCGGATGAAGCCGGCGGTCATCGAGGCCGGCGGCAGCGACCCGATGATCATCAGCAAGCACGCACCGCTGGACATCGCCGCCGCCGGTTCGGTGACCGCCGCCTTCCACCTGACCGGGCAGATCTGCACCTCGGCCGAACGCTTCTATGTGGTCGAGGACATTCACGATGAGTTCGTCGCCCGCTTCGCCGAGCGCACCCGCAAGCTGCGCATCGGTCACGGTCTGGAACGCAGCGAGATCGGCCCGCTGGTCAGCGAGGCGGCGCGCGACAAGGTGATCCGCCTGGTGAACGATGCGGTGGCCAAGGGGGCGACCGTCGTCTGTGGCGGGCGTATTCCGCCGGCGAACCCGGTCGGCTGGTTCTACGAGCCGACCATCCTCACCGGCGTCACTGCCGACATGGATATCTGCCACGAGGAGATCTTTGGACCGGTGGCGGCCATCCGCAAGGTCAAGGACTTCGAGGAGGCGCTGCAGCTGGCCAATGACTCGCCGTTCGGCCTCGGCGCCTGCCTGTTCTCCACCGATCTGGCGGAGGTCATGGAAGCCTCCGAGCGGCTGGAAGCAGGCATGGTCTGGGTCAACAACCCGCTGATCGACAACGACGCGCTGCCGTTCGGTGGCTCGAAGATGTCCGGCGTCGGCCGCGAGCTGGGCCGCCAGGGCCTGGACGCCTTCCGTCGCTCGAAGATGGTGATCATCGATCACCAGCCGCAGCTCCACTCCTGGTGGTACCCCTACGCCGACGACGTGTTCTACCAGGGCTGAGAACCGGTTCAAGGTTCCATCAGGGCGCGTGCAGGCCGTCGCATCCCCGAGAGGTGCTGCGATTGGCCTGTGATAAATCAGCGCCCGTTTTTTTCGAGCCGCCGCGGCGCACCCATGGCGCCGCGGCACGACCTGGCTCGATTCCGGACAGGCGCCGAGGAGGGCCTATGAATAACTACTCGACTCTGGCGGTGATTCTCGCCGCCGGACAGGGCACGCGCATGCGCTCGTCGCTGCCCAAGGTGATGCATTGCGTCGGCCACCGGCCGCTGCTCGGCCATGTGCTGGCCACCTGCGAAGCCGCGCGGGTGGATCAGGTGGCGGTGGTGCAGGGGCCGGACACGCCGGCGGTGGGTGATTACCTGGCGCGCCAGGCGCCAGGGGCGCGGCGCTTCGTCCAGCGCGAACGCCTGGGCACCGCCCATGCGCTGCTGGCGGCGCGCGCGGCGCTGGAGGAACACAACGAAGGCTGCGTGCTGGTGCTGTTCGGCGACTCGCCGCTGGTGAGCGTCGAAACCCTCGCCAGGCTGCGCGCCGCCTTGATCGACGGCGCGGCGGTGGCAGTGGCGGGCTTCACCACCGAGCGGCCAGGCGGCTACGGCCGGTTGCTGGTGGAAGACGGCCATCTGCGCGCCATTCGCGAAGCCAAGGACTGCACGGCGGAGGAATTGCAGGTGCGCTTGTGCAACGGCGGGGTAATGGGGCTGCGTGCCGATCACTGCCTGTGGTTGCTGGAGCGCATCGGCAATGCCAACGCCCAGGGCGAGTACTACCTGACCGACGTGGTGGAAGTGGCGAACCGTGCCGGGCTCAAGGTGACGGCGGTGGAGGTGGAGGAGGAAGACATCCTCGGCGTCAACGACCGCGAGCAACTGCACGCTGCCGAACAGGTGTTCCAGCGCCGCCGCCGCCAGCAGGCGATGCGCGCGGGGGTGACGTTGGCGGATGCACAGTCGGTGTACTTCAGTGCCGACACCGAACTGGACGCCGATGTGCTGGTGGAACCCTGCGTGGTGTTCGGCCCTGGTGTGCGGGTGGCTGCCGGCGTCAGGGTTCCAGCGTTCAGCCGGCTGGAGGCGGTCAGTCTGGAGCGCGATGCGGAGATATCGGCACTCGCCTCCTGACCCCGCCATCGCGCCGGTGCGGCACCTTATCGCGGATAAGATCCGCTCCTACAAAAGCCAATCCACAAGACGCGCTTTTGTAGGAGCGAGCTTGCTAGCGAACCGATTCCGGCGCCAATTCTCCCCGTAGGAGCGCCCCGTGGGCGCGAATCGCGGGCATGGCCCGCTCCTACAAGAACGGGTCACGCACACCTAGGAATGGATTCCGTCCGCGATGGCGGCCGCAGGCCGCCAATCCGACCAGCTCTCAGATATGCCAGATCTGCAGATCCTTGATCACGCACACCGAGGCATCGGTGGCCAACGTGGTGTCGCTGAAGTCCACCTGGTTGTACACCCCGCCATGGAAGTCGAAGGTCTGCGCCGCCCAGCTGGCGTCGAGCGGCATCGTGGGCACGCTGGAGGTGCGGCCGTTGCAGCTGGCCTGCACGCTGAGCATCAGGCTGGACGTGGCCAGGATCAGGATGTCGAAATCCGCGCCAAGCGGCACGTTGTCCAGCACCGTACTGTTCACCGGAGTGGTCTGGTTGAAGTTCTGGCGAAAGCCCATGGTCAGCTTGCCTTTCTGCCAGAACACCTTGAGCAGCGGGCTGTCGTCGTTCTTCACGTGCATCTGCGCCACCACTACCTTCTGCGCCGAGTTCACCTGGGTCACCTTCATCAGTTGGTGATTCACGTGCTCGGTGGCGCCGGTCAGGCTCCAGTAGATGGGCTCCTTCCATTCGCAGCGGGTTCGATGGACGCTCTTGCTCGCCGCTCCCCTGGTTGGCGCGGTGAGCTGCAGGCTGCCGTCCGGCAGTCGGGTGACCAGCTCTGGATACTCCGCCAGAGCCACTGGACCGGGAACCTCAATAGCCAGCGTGTCGGTGGGCGTCTTTCCCACTGGCAGCGCGATATTGAGGTTGTCGATGTTCACGTTCATGCCGGCACTCCTTTACGGGTCTATGGGTGCTGGCTTTGACCGGCGCAGAGGGGCCTGTTTCGATTTTTCGGCCGAGCGGTCGCAGTGGGCGCGGTGCTCGGTGAAATCGGCGCGAGCAGCATCCACCACAACCGGAGCGTATCGGCAGGCAAAAAAGGTGGAGAAATCTGCAGGGCTGGCCTCAGCGGCCGGGCAGCATCGGGGTGAGGTGCAGGATGTTCAGCAGGTGCGGGACGCGCAGCGGGTAACAGGCCTGCAGGCGCACGCGAGCTTCGGAGAGGGTCATGTGGCGGGAGAACGAGCGAAGCACGGTCTTGCCCAGGCAGTGACCGTCCTGAAAGTGGACTAGGAATTCATTCATGGCAAAGCGACAGCGGAGAAACACGCACAAAATGGCGCACAGGCCGCAAATGATAGCGACTCTCGCTGTCTCGGCGTTGCCATAAATCATCCTTTACCGGGCTGCTCCGACGGAACTACCTGACCGATCCGACGACCGGCGGGTCGAAAGGGAGTCAGCGTTCTGTGGCGTAGTCCAGGCGCATACCGAAGGCATGCATGAAGAACGCCGACAATTGCAGCTCCAGCATCTGTGCATTGAGCGATGCCAGGTGCGAAGGCTGGCGCCGGGTGCGCCGGCTTACGGCGGTGAATTCCTCATGGACGATGCCCTGCGTCACCGGGTCGGCAATGAGGCGATAACAACTGTCCGGCAGGTCCTCGCGCTGCCTGGCGAGCAGGCTGAGTTCGGGGTGGCCGTCGGCGTTGGTGACGAGTTCCACGCTACAGCGCAGGCCTCGGTCGCGGGCGAAGCGCGAGGCTTCTTCGAAAGCGGGCAGGGCCTTCTGCAGGACCTGGATTTCGAAGGCGAGGAAGAACTGATCGTCGTAATCGACTTCCGGGGTATTCCGGGCTGCCTGGTTATGCATCGCCGGCCTCTCCTGTGTCGATGAATCAATGAAACCCGCTGCGACCGTCGGGATCGCGTGAGCTTCGTCATCGTGGCATCGCAGCTACTACAACGCACACATCAGTCAACCGGCAATGCCATTTGCCTTAACGAAAGGCCATCTCACTGAAGCGCCACCGGACTGTCAACGAGCAATCCCGCATAAGGGGGGGAGCGGAAATAGCCAAGCGCTCTGCCGTAAGGCATGGCGCAAGCAGGGAGCAGGAACGGCGGACGGCAGAGGGAGTGTAAAGCTGGCGTTACACGTTCCACACGCCCGTCCGGACTTCGGACGGGCGGTGAGCGTTGCTGTGGTCAGAACGCGAAGTCATCCATGCTCAGGGCGGCGTCACCGCCGTCGATGATGCTCTGCGCCAGCCCTGGCGCGCGGGTAAGGATGTGTCCGGCGTAGAACTGCGCGGTACGCAGCTTGGCCCGGTAGAACGCGGCATCCCCACTGCCGGAGGTCAGATGCTGTTGGGCGATCCGTGCGGCGCGCGCCATCTGCCAGCCGCCGGCAACGATGCCGAACAGCTCCAGCAGCGGCACGGAGCCCAGGGCCACCTGCCGTACCTGGTGATCGTAGTGATGGACGACGAAGGTCACGGCGTCGTCCAGGGCATTGATCGCCAGGAACAGGTGATGCCGGATGCCGGCCAGTTGCGCATCCTCATCCGGCAGCGCGCGTTGGGTGTCGCGCATCTCCGCGATCAGTGCGGCTGCCGTTTCGCCGCGATCGCGGGCGATCTTGCGGCCGATCAGGTCACTGGCCTGGATGCCGGTTGTTCCTTCATAGATCGGGGTGATCCGGGCGTCGCGCAGGTGCTGGGCGGCGCCGGTCTCCTCGATGAAACCCATGCCGCCGTGGACCTGTACACCCAGGGAGGCAATGTCCACGGCGTTTTCCGTGCACCAGCCCTTGATCACCGGGATCATCAGATCAACGAAGGCTTGTCGCTTCTGGCGCACGGCGCTGACGGGATGGCCGTGAGCCTGGTCCATGGCCAGCGCCACTTCACAGGCCAGGGCGCGCATGGCCTCGATGCGCGAACGCATCGACATCAGCATGCGGCGCACGTCCGGATGGCGCAGGATGGCCACTTTTTCGCGGCTGGAGCTACCGGTTTCGCCGCCCTGGATGCGCTGCCGGGCGTAGGTTACGGCGCGCTGGTAAGCGCGTTCGGCCAGGCCGATGCCTTCGATACCCACCGAGAAGCGCGCGGCGTTCATCATGATGAACATGTACTCCAGGCCGCGATTCTCTTCACCCACCAGCCAGCCGGTGGCACCGCCATGGTCGCCAAAGGCCAGCACTGCGGTGGGGCTGCCATGGATGCCGAGTTTGTGCTCGATGGAAACGCAGCGCACGTCGTTGCGCTCGCCCAGGCTTCCATCATCGTTCAGCAGTACCTTGGGCACCACGAACAGCGAAATGCCCTTCACGCCCTCGGGCGCGCCAGGTACACGTGCCAGCACCAGGTGGACGATATTGTCGGTGAGGTCGTGCTCGCCGTAGGTGATGAAGATTTTCTGCCCGAACAACCGGTAGGTGCCGTCACCCCTGGGTTCGGCGCGGCTGCGTACCGCGGAGAGATCGGAACCGGCCTGGGGCTCGGTGAGGTTCATGGTGCCGGTCCATTCGCCGCTCACCAGCTTCGGTAGCCAGGTGCGCTTGAGCTCGTCGGAGCCGCGCAGTTCGATGGCTTCGATGGCGCCGCGGGTGAGCATCGGGCAGAGGCCAAAGGCGACGTTGGCGGCGTTCCACATTTCTTCCACCAGTGCGGAAACCAGTCGCGGTGCGCCCTGGCCACCGAAGTCGGAAGGGCAGGAGAGGGCGTTCCAGCCATTGGCGACGAACTGCTGGTAGGCATTGTGCCAACCGGGAGCCGTTGTCACCTGGCCATCCTGCCAGCGTGCACCCTGGCGGTCTCCTACGACGTTCAGCGGCGACAGCACTCCCTGGGCGAAGCGGCCGGCCTCGGTGAGGATGGCATTCACCAGTTCCTCGCTCATGTCTTCATGGTTGGGCAACTCGGCCACGGTTTCCAGCAGATGCAATTCGCGCAGGATGAACTGCATGTCGCGCAGCGGGGCGATGTACTCACTCATGTTGGAACTCCTGTGCAGCCAGCGGCGCGGCTTGGTTGTGTGAAGGCCTGCATTTAAGCGGACACGGTCCAGGGCAGCGCCCCTCTCTTCGAGTGGGGCGATCGGGGCTTGTTGAAGAGTTGACCGTCCTTGAGCGCCGGAAGTTTTCACCCAGGGCTCGGAAGTGGACTGTGAGGGCATTGACCTTGGCGGGAACTGGCGGGGCAAGCGATGGGCGCTCCGTGGCCGGAGCGCCCATTGGGGGTCAGCGGATGCCGGAGTTGCGTAGTGCAGCCGGGGTGAAATCGTTGACCGTGTACTGCTGGTCGTATTGGGTGCCCTGCTTGGCTTCGTTGATCAGGTTCATCACCAGGTAACGACCGGCGACCAGGTCATACAGCGCCTGGGCTGCATAGAGGCTGATACCTTGCTGGTAGTCGGCGGCCTGATGGCCTTCGGCAACTCGCCAGAGCTGGCCACGGCTGTCGTAGTGGTCGACCTCTGCGAGCGTCCAGGTGTCCTCGTCGAAATACATGTGGCGCTTGGCGTAGACGTGCCGCGCGCCCGGCTTCAGGGTGCCTTCCACTTCCCAGACACGGTGCAGCTCGTAGCGGGTGTTGTCGGGGTTGAGGTGGCCGGGGCGCACCAGGTCGGCGAGCTTCAGCTTGGGCGACATCATGCGGTAGCTGTTGTAGGGAATGTACAGCTCCCGCTTGCCGATCAGCTTCCAGTCGTAGCGATCCGGCGAGCCGTTGTAGAGGTCGGAATTGTCAGCGGTGCGCATTCCGTCGGCTGCGCTGCCGGGGCCGTCGTAGGCCACTTCGGGGGCGCGCCGGACGCGACGCTGGCCGGCGTTGTAGGTCCAGGCCTGGCGCGGCTCCTTGAGCTGGTCGATGGTCTCGTAGGCGAGGTTCACCGTACCGGTCAGGCGAGACGGGGCGATGATCTCCTGCTTGTAGTAGTACATGATGTTGCCGGTTTTCGCCGGATCGTTGTCGCTCATGGCCTGCGGGAAGCCGACGCTTTCCTTGAAGCCGACTGCAGTGAAATCGCCGTTGACCTGGGGCACCACCTGGAAAGAGAAGCGCAGGAAGTTGTTGCCGCGATAGCGGGTTTCGTGGTTCCACACCACCTCGACGCCGCTCTTGGGGATCGGGAAGGGCGTGTAGTGGGTTTCGAAGTTCGACAGGCCGTTGCCGTCGTTGATCAGTTGCACCTGGGTGGCGCCCTTCTTGATCGCGTCATACACGGCCTGGGGCGCCGCGGCGCTGCGGTGGGTGGGGTACACCGGGATCTTGTAGCTGTCCGGGTAACGCTTGAACAGCGCCAGCTGGCCGGGCGTCAGCTTGTCCTTGTACTGCTCGGCGTTGGCGGCCGTGATGATGAATTGCGGCTTCTCGCTGGCATAGGGATCGCCGAGGAAACCGTTCTGCACCGGCGCGGCGCCCGGCTTCAGCCCGCCGGTCCATGCGGGGATGCTGCCGTCGGTATTACCTTCCTTTTGTGCGCCCATCGGCGTGAGGCTGGTACCGAGCTTGTCCGCCTCCTGGGGCGAGATGGCCGCCAACGCGCTGCTGGCCAGCAGCGACAGCGCCAGTGCGCTGCCGCCCAGGGTAAGGTTGTTCTTCATGGTGTGCTTCTCCGCGGTTACGAATCAGAAGTTCACGCCGAGGCTCAGCGAAACGAAGTCGCGGTCGGTCATGGTGTTGTATTTGCCGTCGAAGTAGTTCGTGTAGCTCAGGGCGGCGGTGTAGGTGTTCCGGTAGTCGGCGTTCAGACCGAGGCTGACGGCCTTGGCGCCTTCCTCGAAGTTCGGGCCAGTGCCTTCCACATCGTGGGACCAGGCCAGGTTGGGCGAGAGGTTGATTCCGGCGAACACGTTCGGGTAGTCGAGCTGGCCGCGCACCCGGTAGCCCCAGGAGTCAGCGGTGTAGAAGCCATGACTGTTGCACTGCTGCGCCGGGTTGCTGGCGTTGGGCTTTCCGGGGTTGGAGCCGCGACAGGTCGCTGCACCGGCTGCAGTGGGGAGGATGCCTGAGCCGAAGGCTGGGCTGCGGCCAAAGCGCAAATCGCTGCCGTCCGCATCGCCCAGACCATTGATGCGGTTGTAGCCGACTTCTCCCACCAGGGTCAGGCGGTCTGCGCCCCAGAACTGATTGAACAGTTTGGTCACGGTGCTTTGCAGCTGCAGCACGGGCTTGCGATCGTAGCCGTTGACGACACCGCCGGCCGGCACGCCGCTGGAGAACCCGGTGGTGATCAGAGGTGACAGCGAAGGGGCGCCAGGCGGTGCCAGCGTGGCACTGAGCAAATCTGCGGTGTTCAGTTGCAGCGGCATGTTCGGCCGGTAACTGGCTTCACCGCCCCAGGAGATTCCCGCCAGGTTGGTGGCAAAACTCAGACCGTAGAGGCGGATGTCCTCCGGATAGTCAATGAAGTATTTCGTGTTACGAATGGATGCCAGGGGGTTAGCCGCGTTCGCGTTGGTGGTGCGTACGGTGCTGAGGAAGGGATTGCGGCTGTGGTACTTCATGGCATAGGCGCCGAACTCCGTCTCGTTCAGTTCGGGCACGAACCAGCGCAGGGCCAGACCGTACTGGCCGCTATCGCGGGCGTCATTATCCTTGGCGCGGGGAATGTAGGCGTCGTCGATCCCGCCAGCCAATGCCGCGCCGCCGCCTGTATTCTGGGCGATGCCGGGGGCCAGGTCGTAGCCGGCGGCGACCAGTCGATCGTCGCAGCCCTTGGCTACGCCGTCGCTGCCGAAGAAGGTGCCGCAGTTATCGGTGACGGTCTTGTCCCACTTGATCTGGTAGAAGGCTTCAGCAGTGATGTTCTCGGTCAGCCCCTGGGAGAGGTAGAACAGCTGGACCGGCACCAGGCCTTCCTTCACTTCCGAACCGGGGCGGCGCAGGGCGGCGACATCGAGCGGGTTGATCGAGCTGATGCCGTTCTGGATGAAGGTGCTTTCGCCCCAGTTCACCACCTGCTTGCCCAGGCGGACGTTCCCCGGCAATTCGCCGAGGTTGTAATTGTGGTAGACGAAGGCGTCCATGAGCATCGCGCCGGAGCTTTTGGCCGCCTGGTCGCGACCATGGTCGTCGATGTCGTAGAAGTGCTGATGGCCATCCTTGAGTTCGAAGTCGTACCAGTATTTGCCGCGCAGGAAAGCGCCGCTGTCCTTGTACTTGAGTTCGAGGTCGTGGATGCCCTTGACGACGGTCGAGATGTTCTCGCCGCTCTTGAAGTTGAGACGGCCGTCGTCGGTGGTGCGGGACGACGACTTGCCTCCCTTGACACCCATGGAGTTGAAGTTCGAGATGAACTGCTTGTCGGGTGCGCTGGTGGCCCAACTGGTGCCGAAGGTCAGCGATGAGTCCAGCTTGCCCTCGATCTCCCCGATAGTGAAATCAACTGCGTTGGCCTGAGTGCCGCAGCCCATGGCGACGGCGATAGCCAGTAAACGCGGCTGGAAGACGCGGCTCTTTGTTGTTCTTGTAGTCATGCGGTACTCCAGTGAAACGCTTCGATGAGTCAGTGGAGTGGTCATGCTAGGGAGTCGTGCAGCGCCCCTGAATTGCCTGTTCAGGTAATTTCGTGCGTAACCCGGTGCCCCGGAGCTCCCCTTGTAACGAAGGAGACCGTATGCAAAATGGCGTTTCGGGGAAAAAAGTAACCGGCGCTGTAACCGTTTGAATCGAATACCTCGAATGGCTGATGGTGGAAAGCCTCATGGGCGACAAGGATCACCATAAAGTCACTCTGGTACTCGGTCCATGGC
Source organism: Pseudomonas sp. B1-22 (assembly GCF_050474425.1). Lineage (NCBI taxonomy): Bacteria > Pseudomonadati > Pseudomonadota > Gammaproteobacteria > Pseudomonadales > Pseudomonadaceae > Pseudomonas > Pseudomonas sp. B1-22. Next base: position 89,489 of record NZ_JBCHVH010000007.1, read on the forward strand.
GCCCTCCAGCATGCTGTCCTCGACTTCCAGCCCGCTCGCTCATCTGCCGCGTGAACGTCTGAGTCGCCAGCTACTTGGCGCTGACCGCCTGTGCTTGCTCAATGCCCCGGGCGGGTTCGGCAAGACAGCCCTGCTGCGCGAGAGCCTTGCGCAGATGCCGGCAGGAGTGCGTTACGCCTGGCTGTCGCTGCACGGAAGGACACCGGGGCTTTGCGTCTTCTCGCGCCTTCTGGCGGGTCAGCTGGGGTTGCCGGCGGAACTCGCCCCCGAGGCGCTTCGCGAGCGCCTGTGTCAGTCGTCGATCCGGATCTGCCTGATACTCGATGACTATCCCGCCGGCGCCGATCCCGAGCTGGACGACTGGCTGATCCAGTTGCTGGAGGATGGCGGCAGCCCTGTGCGGCTTTGGGTCAGTTCCCGGCAGCGTCCGCATTGGCAACTGGCGCGGTTGGCGCTGGAAGGAGGCGTGGTCGAACTGGGTGCTGACAGCCTCGCCTTCAGCCGCGAGGAGTTCGACCGCCTGATGGCGTTGGCTGCGGATGCTGACGCAGAGTCGTTCGGCGATGAATTGTGGGACCTGACCTTGGGTTGGTGCGCGATGGTGCGCCTGGGCCTGCAGGGTGCGGATAATGCAATCCGGCCTCCGGTGCTCCGCCAGCGAGAATATGTCCGGGAGCAGTTGCTGGCCCGTCTGGATGAGGCGCAGCGCTCTATGTTGTGCGGCATCGCTCATCTACCCAAGGTATCCGCGGCCATGTGCGCCGAACTGTGGCCGGAGCTGGATGCCAGCCGGGAGTTCGCTACCCAGCTGTTGTCGTTGGGACTGCTGATGCCGTTGGATGCCGAGGCGCGCTGGTGGCAGATGCACCCGGCGCTGGCACGGGCGTTGGTCGACGAGTTGCCGCCGCGCGAGCTCAGCCGCTTGCGTCTGCAAGCCTGCCGCCTGTTGCGCGATGCGGGCTTCGTCGGCGATGCGGTGGAATTGGCGCTCAGCGAAGGGCAGGTGGATACGGCGGCCAGCTACATGGAGCGCGTCGCTCTCGCCTGGCTGTACGCCGGCTCCCACCTCAACAGCTGGTTGCGGTGGCGCGAGCGGCTTTCTCCGAGTCTGCTGGAAAGCACGCCGTTCCTGATCTATCTCAATGCCCAGGCCTTGCTCATCGGTTGGCGCCTGGACGAAGCGCAGACCTGCATCGATCGTCTCGGCTGGCAACTGCCTCAACCGTGCGCCCAGCATCAGCGGCGTATGCTCGCGAACTGGGAGGCGTTGCAGGGGACTCTGATGGGATTGCGTGGAGATGCCAAGCGGGCGAAGGCACATTGCCGGTCGGCGCTCGATGACCTGGATGCGCGGGACTGGCACTCGATCCACCTGTGTTATTCGACCCTGGCACGGATCGCCATGTCCGAGGGGGATGTGACGCAGTCCGCCGAGTTGCTGGAGTGTGCTGTGCGGCTGGCGCGCCGGCATGGCTGCGTGGCCAGTGAAGTGCTGATCGACACCGATCGCCTGCGTCTGCTGATCCTTACCGGCGAATGGGCGCAGGCCGACGAGCTGCTGCGTCACGATTTCGACCTGCTCAATGCCCAAAGCACCGAGCATCCGATGCTTCTCGGGCGACTGTATCTGCTGCAGGCCGAGATGGCATTGTTGGGCGGCGACCTGGAGCAAGGGGAGTCGTCCTACCGGCGCGGCTTTGCCTATGCTCGCCGCTGCAGCGATCCGTTCATCCTGCATGCCGGTATCGGTTTGTCGGAGGTCGCGATCCACCGGGGAGAGGTCGCACAGGCCGAAGCATGCCTGCGCGAGGTACGGCGTCATCTGGAGTGCATGCGCGCGGAGGCGGTCTGCTACGAGCGGGTCCTCAGGTTGCAGGCATTGAGACTGATGGCGCGTCAACAACGCTGGACTGAGATGCTGGGGCGGGTGCGCAGCCTGGCGGAAGATCTGTGCGAGCCCGATGTGCTGCCACCGCTGAACGCACCTTCGCTGCGCTATCGCGCCCAGCAAGTGCTGGCGCTGACACTGGAGGGGCTCGGTCAGCGCATGGCGGCCATGGAAGCATCATGCAACTGGCGGGAAACCTGTGAGCGGCTAGGGCTCAATGGCCTGACCCGCTCGCGTGTCGAGCTAGTCCTGGCCGAACCCGCTCCGACGCTGGCCGAACCGGCCTGGGCGGCGTTTGAAGAGGTTCCGGATACGACCTTGGCACGCGTGCTGACACCACGGGAAATGGGGGTACTGCGGCTTATGGCCGACGGTCTGACCAATCTGGAAATCAGCAGGCGTCTGTTCATTTCGCTCAACACTGTCAAGGCCCATACCATCCACATCAACCACAAGCTCGGCGTGAAGCGTCGCACCCAGGCGGTCAAGCGCGCCCGGGATCTGGGCTTGCTTGCCTAATCGATCAGTTGCCGGGCACGGGCGATGGCGATGACTTCGGTACGCCCTTCGGCGCCGAGCTTGAAGCTGATATTGCGCAGATGGGTCTTCACCGTGTGCAGTGACAGGCACAGGCGGTCCGCGATGCTCTGATTGCGGTTGCCGCCGGCCAGCAGGCGCAGCACATCCAGTTCGCGGGGGCTGAGCGGTTGCTCTTCTATTCCGGCAAGGCTTGAGCTGCTGCCGGTCTTCTGTGCCACACGGTGCACGAAGTCGGACGAAATCTCCAGGCTGCTGCAGGAGGGGCCGATCTTGACCAGCCAGTCCCGCAGCAATTGCCCCAGTCGTTCACCTTCCTCGACGAAGATCTGCACGAAGCCTTCCCGACTGGCCCATTGCAAGGCCGGAACCAGTGTCTCGAAGGCGTCTTCTTCGCGGGCGCTGGCATGCATCGCCATGGCCAGAAGCAGACGCAGCTTGATCGCGCGGCGCCGATGGCCGCGTGACTCAGCCTCGGCAAGGGCGCCGCTCAGTTCCGCGGCCGCCAACTGGGCTTCGCCGCGGGCGATGCGCCAGCGCTGCCGGGCAATGAACAGCGTATCGACGTCGTTCCCGTACAACAGCAGGCCGGGGCGCTCCCAGCCGTTGTTGAATTCCGCCGAGCGCAGTGCCTGTGCCGCCTGCTCCAGATGCCCCTCCAGGGTGGCGATGCGGGCACGCTCCAGCCACACCGAACAGATCAGGCGGCAGGGGCCGCCCTGGCGTCCCAGCTGTTCGAGGCCAGCGAGATGGTTCATCCATGCCGCCCGTTGTCCTTGCAGGTAAGCGATACGGGCGAGCAGGACGTGGCTGCCGATCAGCACATCCGGTCCTGCGCTGAGGACGGAAAAGGTGGGGGCATTGAGCAGGATCTGCCGCGCCTGTTCCACTTCGCCGGCTTCATAGAGAACCTGGGCCCGCATGGCATCGACCGAAATACGCCCGGCCAGCCATTGCTCCCGGGACTCCGTCAGGTGGCGGTATGCGCTCGCCTCCAAGCGGGCCCTGGCCGCCGCCAGATTGCCTTGCACCAGATCGATCACACTCTCGATGCCATCGGTAACGGACTCAACGACCACCAGCGCGCTCTGCCCGGAGGAGCGGGCCAATCTGGCCAGCACCTCGCGGGCTTCTTCGGTGCGCCCGCTGGAGAACAGGCAGTAGGCGAGGCAGCTGCCCAGCAGGCCGCGCTGCTGGAATTCCTTTTCCGGTAGCCGGGCGAACAGGGGCAGCCCGAGTTCGCAGGCGGTCTCGATCTGGTCGCTGAAGGCCAGCAGCACGCATTGGATGACTTCGCTCTCCACGCTGCTCGGATTGCGCTCCACCAACTGCAGTGCCTGCTGGTAGCGTCGTGCCAGGAGAAGGGTCCAGGCGTGCACCAGGGCCAGGCGCGGGTGCTGATCGACCAGCGCCACGGGCAACTGGTCGAGACAGCGCAGGAGCGCCCGATAACGACCGCCATCGAGCAGTTCGTTGAGATGCTGGTCGAGCTGCTGGACGGCAGCGCTGGCGTCGTCGATCTTCAGCAGGTGTTCGATGGCCGCCAGCGGGATGCCGTACTGCAGGTGCCACTGGGCCGCGATGCGGTGAAGCTGCTTGAGTTCAGTGTCGGAGTGGCGAGCCAGCATGTGCTGGAGAAATCCGGCGAACAGCCGGTGATAGCGGAACCACTCGCCCTGGTTATCCAGCGGCACCAGGAACAACCCCAGACGCTGGATCTGCTCCAATACCTCGGCGGCATCGCTGCGTCCGGTCAGGGCATTGCACAGTGGGGCGCAGAAACGATCCAGGACGCTGGTCTTGAGCAGGAAATCACTCAGGGCAGCAGGCAGGTGCGCCAGGATGTCCTCGGTGAGGTACTCCGCCAGTTCGTGCTGCGAGCCGCTGAACGTGGCGACGAAGGAGCCTGGATCGCGGCGGTCCTGCAGGGACAGCGCTGCGAGGTGCAGTGCAGTCACCCAGCCTTCGGTGCGCGATTGCAAGGTGTCGATTGCGCTTTCCGAGAGGGCGGAACCCAGGCGTTCCTGGAGGAAACGGCGAGTCTCGTCGAGCTCGAAACGCAGCGCATCGGCCGTCAGTTCCAGCAGTTGCCCCTGCGCCCGCAACTGGCCGAGGCGCAAGTTCGGGGTGCTGCGGCTGGCAATGACCAACTGGGCATCAGGTGGAAAGGCTTCCCACAGTTCGCGCAGCAGCTCGAGCGACTCGGTGGACTTGAGCACTTCGAACTCGTCGAGGAACAGGGTGAACGGTTTGCGGATCGCCTCCAGCCCGGCCAGCAGCTGGCTTGCCGCGACGTCTCCGGGAGATGGAGCCGCGGCGGCTGAGCAAGGGGCGTCGAGCAGGGAGTTCAGGCTCAGCGCCAGCGCGCGGGCGAGGATTCGGGGGTCGTTGTCGACGGCATCGAGACTCAACCAGGCACAGTTGCTGCGTGCCGCGTGCAGTTGCGCCATGAGCGTCGACTTGCCGAATCCAGCGGGAGCACGGATCAGGATCAGGCGCGCCTCGCGATGCGCATCGATGCGAGCGATGAGTTGTGGCCGGGGCAAATGTGCCTTGCTCGGTAGCGGAGCGCGGGATCTGCCTTGCAGCAGATCGGCGGTCACTCTCGACTCGCCGCGGCTTTCGGTGGGCTGCCCGTGTTCTTCCGGCGTGCGCGCCAGGAATGCCAGAAGGGACTGCTGCTCGGCCATTGTGCAATGAGCTCCGTCTATCGGTAGCGGAAAACTGCCTGCGCGCATATTGCCATGCCGCTCGTGCCTTGCCATCTCATCCGGACCACTCAGCCATTCGAGCGATTGTGCCTGTTAACCCGCCCTTTAGTGTCTGGGTTGCAGCGTGCACCTGCCGCTGTTCGTCCTGAGGGACGAACGACACAAGAACAAGAGGGGAAGGCATGGCGGGACCATTGGCGGGTATCAAGGTCGTAGAGATGAATGCGATAGGCCCTGCGCCATTCGCCGTAATGATGCTGGCGGACATGGGCGCCGAAGTCATTCGCGTCGATAGGTTGCAATCGGGCTTCCTCAATGGCGACGGCAGCGTGATCGGTCGCGGACGCCGCAGCATTGGCATCGATCCACGCAAGCCCGGTGCGACGGAGGTCCTGCTGGCGCTGATCGATAGCGCCGACGTGCTGATCGAGGGCTTCCGTCCCGGGGTGATGGAGCGTCTGGGCCTGGGGCCGGAAATCTGCCTGCAGCGTAATCCACGGTTGGTGTACGGGCGCATGACCGGCTGGGGGCAGACTGGCAGCCTGGCGCCGGTAGCTGGCCATGACCTCAATTACATCGCGCTTACCGGCGCCTTGCACGCCATGGGGCACGCTGACCGGGAGCCGACCCCGCCTCTGCATCTGGTGGGGGACATGGGGGGCGGCGCGCTGTTCCTGGTGGCCGGCGTGCTGGCGGCGCTGTTCGAGGCGCAACGCTCGGGCAAGGGGCAGGTGGTAGATGCGGCGATCAGCGATGGCGTGGCGCTGATGTCGACGATGTATTACGAGTTCCGCCAGCGCGGCGAGTGGGGAGGGCGGGGCAGCAATCTCTTCGACGGCGGTGCGCCATTCTACGGCTGCTACACCTGCGCCGACGGCCGGATGATCTCGATCGGCTCCATCGAGCCGCAGTTCTACCGTCAGTTACTGGAGCTGTGCGAAATCGATGACCCCGCTTTCGAGCAGCAATGGGAGCGCGAGCAGTGGCCGCAGCTGCGCAGCAAGCTCGAAGCGGTGTTCCGAGGGCGCAGCCGCGATCAGTGGTGCCAGTTACTGGAGGGCACCGATGTGTGCTTCGCCCCGGTGCTGGATTTCGACGAGGCGACCCATCATCCCCACCTGCGCGCCCGCGGCACCTTCATTCACGACGCCCACGGCGTCTACCCGGGACCTGCGCCGCGCTTCAGCCGGACGCCCGCCACCCCCGGCGCGCCGGTCAGCAATGGTGCGCACACCCTGGAGATTCTCCGGGAGCTGGGGCTGGACGAAGCCTCGGTGCAGTCCCTGCGAGAGGAGGGGGCGATTGCCTGAGTGGTGGGGTGGGTCCCACTCCTCTCGGGCGGGATACAGCCCGGCAGGCATGCAAGACCATGGTGGCAGGGTCCGCCGGTTGAGGCGGGCCCTTCACACACAGATCAATGGAGATCGCGATGTCGCAGAAAACCTATGTTGCCGGTGTAGGCATGATCCCGTTCGCCAAGCCCGGCGCCAGCGGCTCCTACGTCGAGATGGGCGCCGAAGCCGTGCGCCTTGCGTTGAAGGATGCCGGCCTGAGTTTCGACCTGGTTCAGCAGGCTTATGCCGGTTATGTCTACGGCGATTCCACCTGTGGCCAATCGGCACTGTATGAAGTCGGTATGACGGGTATTCCGGTCATCAACGTCAACAATAACTGCGCCAGCGGCTCGACTGCGCTCTACCTGGCGCGCCAGGCCGTCGAAAGCGGCGCGGTGGACTGCGCCCTGGCCTTCGGCTTCGAGCAGATGCAGCCCGGCGCGCTGAAGAACTTCTGGACCGACCGCCCGCTGACCATGGGCAAGGGCTTCGACGCGGCGGCGGAAGTCTTTCCCGAAGGCGTGGGCATGCCTGGCGCACTGATGTTCTTCGGCGGTGCCGGCAAGGAGCACATGCTGAAGTACGGCACGCGTATGGAAACCTTCGCGGCGATCCGCGCCAAGGCCAGCCGTCACGCGGCGAACAACCCGCTGTCGGTGTTCCGCAAGGTGGTCACCACCGAGGAAGTCATGGCCGACCAGGTGGTCTGGGAAGGCGTGATGACCCGACTGATGGCCTGTCCGCCGACCTGCGGCGGCGCCGCGGCGATCATCGTCTCCGAGCGCTTCGCCAAGAAGCACGGCCTGCGCACCGACGTGACCATCCTGGCCCAGGCGATGGCCACCGATAAGCCCGAGGCTTTCGATCCGCCGTCGATGATCAGCATTGTCGGTGTCGGCATGACCCATGACGCCGCCTATGAAGTCTACGAGAAGGCCGGCGTCGGTCCGGAGGACATTCGCGTCTGCGAACTGCACGACTGCTTCGCCCACAACGAACTGCTGACCTACGAGGGGCTGGGCTTCTGCCGGGTCGGCGAAGGCGAGAAGTTCGTCATGGACGGCAACAACACCTATGGCGGCCAGGTGGTGGTCAACCCGTCGGGCGGCCTGCTGTCCAAGGGGCACCCGCTGGGTGCTACCGGTCTGGCGCAGTGCTACGAGCTGACGCATCAATTGCGCGGCACGGCGGACAAGCGTCAGGTGGAAGGTTTGCAGCACGCCTTGCAGCACAACCTGGGCCTGGGCGGCGCCGGCGTCGTCACCCTGTACGGACGTGGTTGAAATGGCAGACAAATCCTTGATCGGCCGTTCTACCGGCACGACCACCAGCGAAGTGGAAAAGGGCCGCCTGCGCTTCTTCGCCAAGGCCATCGGCGAAACCGATCCGGTGTATTTCGACGAGCAGGCGGCGCGCGCCGCAGGTTACCGCTCGCTGCCGGTACCGCCGACCTTCCTCATGTGCCTGGAAAGCGAAGGCCGTAATCCGCAGGCCATCGTCGAGGACGTGATGGGTTTCGATCTCGGTCGCATCCTGCATGCCGAGCAGGAGTTCACCTACCACCGCATGGCGTTTGCCGGCGACGTGCTGACCTTCGATACGCACATCGCCGATGTGTACGAGAAGAAGGGCGGGGCACTGCAGTTCGTGGTCCAGCAAACCCGTGTCACCAACCAGGATGGCGAGCATGTGGCCGACATCCGCTCGTCTCTCGTGCAGCGCTGAGGTGCCTCGATGAACATTCCTCTCTACAGCGACGTTCAGGTGGGCGATGAGCTGCCATTGCTGAAGCTGCGTCCGATCAACCGCACCACGCTGGCGCTCTATGCCGGCGCCTCGGGCGATCACAACCAGATTCACATCGACATCGACTTCGCCCGCAAGGCGCGCCAGCCCGACGTGTTCGCCCACGGCATGCTGTCCGCCGCCTACCTCGGACGTCTGCTCACCCAGTGGGTACCGCAGCCGCAGCTACGCCGGCTGGCGGTGCGTTTCGTCGGCATTACCCAGTTGGACAACATCCCTCATCTCACCGGACGCATCACCGAGAAATTCGAGCGTGACGGTGAAAAACAGGTACGCCTGGAGATCCAGTGCGCCAACCAGTACGGCGAGCCCAAGATCATCGGCGAAGCCGTTGTAGCCCTGGCCTGAGCGCCCAAGCCAATCCCTTAGCAGGAATAGAACAACATGCAGAAGCTTGAAGGAAAAGTAGCCCTGGTGACCGGTTCCGGTCGTGGCATCGGCCGTAGTGTCGCCCTGAAGCTGGCGGCCGAGGGCGCTCGGGTGGTGGTCAACGATCTGGACTCGACGCCCGCCGAGGAAGTGGTCGCGGAGATCCGCGCGGCCGGTGGCGAAGCTGTCGCCTGCATCGGCAGCGTCACTGCGGTGGACTTCGCCGAGCGCTTCGTCAAGACCGGCGTCGACAACTACGGTGGCATCGACATCATCGTCAACAACGCCGGCTACACCTGGGACAACGTCATCCAGAAGATGAGCGATGAACAATGGTACGCCATCCTCGACTGCCACCTCACCGCGCCGTTCCGCATCCTGCGCGCTGCCTATCCGGTCATCAGCGCGGCGGCCAAGCAGGAAGCCGCCGAAGGCCGGGTGGTCAATCGCAAGGTGGTGAACATTTCCTCGGTATCGGCCAGCGGTAACGCCGGCCAGATCAACTACTCCACCGCCAAGGCCGGGGTGATGGGCATGACCAAGGCCCTGGCCAAGGAGTGGGGTCGCCACAAGGTCAACGTCAATGCCGTGGCTTACGGTCATATCGAAACCCGTATGACCGTACCGGTCGAGGGCGAAGTGAAGACCGTCAAGATCGAGGGTCGCGACATCCGCGTCGGCATCAGCCCGCAACTGGTCGAGCAATCCAAACACATGACCCCGCTGGGCCGTCCGGGCACGCCGGACGAAGCCGCCGGCGCGGTGTACATGTTCTGCATTCCCGAGTCCGACTACGTCACCGGCCAGGTTCTGGTCTGCGGCGGTGGTCTGGGTACCGTGGTCTGATTGCCGGAGGTAGAAAGATGCGCGTCGAAAATTATCGTTCGCCCTGGGCGGATGCCGATCTGGAGGCTTTCCGCGACAGCATCCGCCGCTTCGTCCGCGAGCAGTTGGTGCCCCACGAGGACAAATGGCGGGAGCAGCACCGTTCCGACCGCGAGGCCTGGCTCGCCTGTGGCGAGATGGGCATGATCCTTCCGGACATGCCGTCCGAGTACGGCGGCGTCGATGGCTCGCCGGCCTACTACGCGGTGGCCATGGAGGAACTGACCTATGCAGGTGCCATGAGCATCGCGCTGAGCATCAACCACATTGTTGGCCACTACATCCTGGCCAGCGGCACTGAGAAGCAGAAGCGCCAGTGGCTGCCGCGCATCGCTTCCGGCGAAGTCATCTGCTCCATTGCCATGACCGAGCCGGGCACCGGCTCCGATCTGCAGGGGGTCAAGACCCGCGCGGTGAAGAAGGGCGACCGTTATGTGATCAACGGTTCCAAGACCTTCATCAGCAACGGCCAGAACAGCGACATGGTCATAGTCGTGGCCAAGACCGATATCGAGGCCAAGGGCTCGCGCGGAATTTCCCTGTTCATCGTCGATACCAACACGCCAGGGTTCCAGCGCGGAAAGTGCCTGGACAAGATCGGCCTGCACGGCCAGGACACCTCGGAGATGTTCTTCCAGGACTGCGAGGTACCCGAACATTGCCTGCTCGGCGGCGTGGAAGGACAGGGCTTCATCCAGTTGATGCAGCAATTGCCTTACGAGCGCGCGGAGATCGCCATCCAGGCCGTCGCGGCCATGGAAAGGGCCTTGTCCCTGACCCTGGAGTACACACGAGACCGCAAGGCGTTCGGCAAGTCGATCCTGGACTTCCAGAACACCCGGTTCACCCTGGCGGAGGTGAAGACGACCGTTCTTGCTGCGCGCACCTTTGTCGATCTGATCATCCAGCGCTGGGTGGACGGGACGCTGGACTCCACCCTGGCATCCATGGGCAAGTTCTGGCTGACCGACCGTCAGGGCGAGGTGATCGACACCTGCCTGCAGTTCTTCGGCGGCTTCGGTTACATGAACGAATACCCCATTGCCCGCATGTTCGCTGATGCACGGGTGTCGCGCATTTACGGCGGCGCCAACGAGATCCAGCGCGAGCTGGTCGGTCGGTCGCTGTAATGTGGAAAGGTCGCCCATGCCGCTCTGCCACGGGAGCGGCGTGGGTCAGACCCCTTACCCTGATGAGGAGTCGGTATGAACGATGCACCCAATCAGCTCGACGAAGGTTCCGTGCAGGCGGACGGACGACAACTGCTGCACGTTCGGCAGATCGTCTGCAAGGGCTACCGGCGCCAGGATCAGCTCTTCGAATTCGAGGGTAGCCTGCACGACCGCAAAACCTACGACTCGTCCTTGCCCTTCAGGGAGATTGCCGCCGGCGAGGCGGTTCATTCCATGCAAATGACCATGGTGCTCGACGAGGCCTTGGTGATTCGCGAGATCAGGGGCACCACCGGCTCCGCGCCGACGCCCTACTGCTATGAAATCGACGGCGCCTATGCTGCCCTGCAAGGGCTGAGCATCGCCCAAGGCTTTCGTGCCAACGCGCTGGAACGGATCGGCAGCGAGAAGGGTTGCACCCATCTCACCGATCTGCTCTGGTCGTTGGCGACGACGGCCATCCAGACCACCGCGACCTTGAAGTACGACGCCGCACGCAAGGAGCAGGAAAACAACCCGGCGACCAAACCGCACTGGATTGTTGGCACCTGCCATGCCTACAGGGCCGACGGCGACGTCGTACGGATCATGGGGTTACACCCGACCGCGAATGAACAGGGTCCGACGGCCAATCGTTCATAACAACAAGAATGGAGGTATCGATGTACATCACCCAGGGATTGCATCGCCATCTGCAACAGCGTCCACAGGCCACTGCCATCCGTTATCAGGGGCGCAGCGTCACCTTTGTCGAATTGCATGACCGCATCGCGCGTCTGGCCGGTGCGCTCAGGAAGTTGGGTATGGCCAACGGCGATTGCGTAGCGATGCTGGCGCGCAATTCGCAGCGCTACATCGAGTACGCGTTCGGCGTGCCCTGGGGCGGCGGGGTGCTCAACCCGGTCAACACCCGCTGGAGCCCGGCCGAAATCCTCTACTCGCTGGATGACTCAGAATCCACCTTGCTGATCGTTGACGACGCTTTCGCCGAGGTCGGCGCGGTTCTCGCCGAGCAGGCTTCCAGCATCCGTGCGGTGATCTACGCCGGAGACGGTGAAACACCGCCCGGCATGCTCTCCTACGAATCACTGCTTGCCAGCTCCGTTGCGGTGGAGGATGTCCGGCGCGGCGGCGATGCCCTGCTAGGCATCTTCTACACCGGCGGCACCACGGGTTTCCCCAAGGGCGTGATGATCAGCCACAACAATCTCGCGTTCGCCACCTATGCCGCCCAGGCGAAAGGCTTCTTCCGCAGCGATAGCGTGTTCCTGCACGCCATGCCGATGTTCCACCTCGCCGATTTCTCCGCCTTGTATGGGCTGATGGTGTCCGGTGGTGTGCATGTGCCGTTACCGGCTTTCAGCGGCGAAGCCGCAGTGCGCGCGATTCTGCACGAAGGCGTCACCGATATGATGCTGGCGCCGACCATGATCCAGATGATTCTGGATGCACGAAGCGCCAATCCCGAACTCGCCGAAGTCCCCCTGGAGCGGATCCGCAACATCATCTACGGCGCCTCGCCGATTTCCGTGGCCCTGCTCGACCGTGCCTGCCAGGCCTTCCCGGCCGCCGGTTTCTTCCAGGGCTATGGGATGACCGAGCTGACCACGGGCGGAACCATGCTCGATGCCGAGTTCCACGGCGCCGAGCATCAGGCCAGCGGCAGGATGTATTCGGCCGGACGGCCGGTGGCCTGTGTCGAATTACGTATCGTCGACAGCGAAGGCAACGAGGTGCCCAGAGGCACGGTGGGTGAAATCATCGTACGTGGGCCGAACGTGATGCTGGGTTACTGGAAAAAGCCCGAGGCGACCGCCGAGGCACTGCGTAACGGCTGGATGCATACCGGCGACGGGGGCTACATGGATGACGAAGGCTTCGTCTACATCGTCGACCGGCTCAAGGACATGATCGTCAGTGGCGGTGAGAACGTCTATTCGGCCGAGGTGGAGAACGCCATCGCCAGCCATCCCGCCGTCGCGCAGTGCGCCGCCATCGGCATTCCCAGCGACAAGTGGGGCGAGAGCGTACATGCCATCGTGATCCTCAAGCCGGGGCAGGAGGCTTCCATGGAGGCGATCATCGAGCACTGCCGGCAGCGGATCGCCGGCTACAAGTGCCCGCGCAGCGTGGAGTTCCGCGACGGCCTGCCCTTGTCCAGCGTGGGCAAGGTGTTGAAGAACGAGCTGCGCAAACCGTTCTGGGAAAAACACTCGCGCAACATCGCCTGATGGCTGGCCCTGGGCCAGCCCAAAGGCCCTGGGCGAACTTACCGCCGCAAGAGGACGACTCATGATTCGATTGCTGATCGGGGCTCTTTCCATGGCCCTGGCCGTGCTGGCATTGGCTGGCGAGCCCACCCCCGAGGAAGCCCGCGCCATCGCTCGGGATGCCTATGTCTACGGCTTCCCGCTGGTGGACAGCTACCGCATCCAGTACACCTACTTCCAGGATCGTTCGAGCCCGGAGTTCAAGGCCCCCTGGAACCACCTGCACAGCGAGGCGCGCCTGTACACACCGGCCGATACCGCCCTCCAGTCGCCCAACGCCGATACGCCGTATTCGCAACTGGGCGCCGACCTGCGGGCAGAGCCCCTGGTATTGAGCGTTCCCGACATGGAGCCCGAGCGCTATTACTCGCTGCAATTCGTCGATGCTTACACCTACAACTTCGATTACGTGGGCAGCCGGAGCAACGGCGGCAACAAAGCGGCGCGCTACCTGTTGGCGGGCCCGGACTGGCACGGCCCGACACCGCCGGGCATTGCGCGGGTGATCCGCGCCGATACCCAGTTCGCCTTCGTGTTCTATCGCACCCAGTTGTTCAATGCCGAGGATCTGGAGGCGGTGCGCAAGATTCAGGCGGGCTTCACGGTTCAGCCGCTCTCGGCGTACCTCGGCCAACCGGCGCCGGTGGCTCCGGCCATCGATTTTGTCGCGCCGCTCACGGCGGAGCAGGAGCGTCGCTCGCCCGATTTCTTCAAGGTGTTGAACTTCGTGCTGAGCTACTGCCCGACACTGCCCGAAGAAAAACCCATGATGGAGCGTTTCGCACGGCTGAACATCGGCCCAGGCCACACCTTCGACCTGCAGACTTTATCGCCGTCAGTGCGTAAGGCCGTGGAGGAGGGTATGGCCGATGCCTGGAGCCAGTCCATGGCCGAATTCGAACGCCTGCGCAATGCGGGCAAGGTCAGCAGCGCCGATGTCTTCGGCAGCCGCGAACACATGGCGGGCAACTACCTGTACCGCATGGCCGGAGCTGCCCTGGGTATCTACGGCAACTCCGCTGAAGAGGCGCTGTATCCGACCTACTACATGGATGCCCAGGGAAGCAAACTCGATGGCAGTCGGAAGCGCTATACCTTGCGCTTCGAGAAGGACCAACTGCCCCCGGTGCGCTCGTTCTGGTCCCTGACGCCCTACACCTTGCCGCAACGTACGCTGGTCGCCAATCCACTGCAGCGCTACCTGATCAACTCGGCCATGTTGCCGCAATTGCAGCGCGATGCCGACGGCGGCATCACGCTGCATCTGCAAAGCGAGCCACCGCAGGGGCCTGCGCGCAGCAACTGGCTGCCCGTCCCCAAAGGGCCGTTCCTGCTCGCCATGCGTCTCTACTGGCCCATGCCTGAAGCGCTTTCCGGAGAGTGGCGAAAACCGTCGATACAGGTGGTGGATTGATCCTCACAGAGAGGACGTCAACTTGTGTTCCAATGAACTGGAGTGAACCATGAAGTCCCCGGTATCCCGTTACTTGGCGGGTCTGATACTGACCCCTTTGTGCATCCTGCAAGCCGCCGCCACTACGCCGTCCACAGCGATTCCGGTCAACGTCGATAATTTCGTCAGGGCCGAGTCCGATCGCTACTTCGCGGCGATGGCGCAGCGCGATGGGCTGGGCAAGCTGCGGCACAATCGCGAGTTGGCGTCCATCGACAAACAGACAGTTATCCGCCTGAACCGCGATACGTTGTATTCGGTTGGCGTCTTCGATCTCGACGCGGGCCCGGTAAGCGTGACTTTGCCCGATGCCGGCAAGCGCTATCTGTCGATGCAGGTCATCAACGAGGACCACTTCGTTCAGGGCATGTTCTACCGCCCCGGCGTGCACCAGCTGACCCGCGACAGCGTGGGGACCCGCTACGCCGCTGTGGGCATTCGTGTACTCGCGGACCCGGAGAGTCCACAGGATATGAAAGAGGCCCATGCCTTGCAGGACTTGATCAAGGTCGAGCAGCGTGGCAGCGGGCGGCTGGAGTTGCCGGCGTGGGAGAAGAGCAGCCAGGACAAAGTGCGCGCGGCGCTGCTCGCACTGGCGGAGCTGGAACCTGATCTCAATCGCGCTTTTGGTCGACAGAACGAGGTCGATCCGGTGCGCCACCTGATCGCCACGGCGTCCGCCTGGGGCGGCAACCCGAGCCAGGACGCGATCTACCTGAACGTCACGCCGCAGCGCAACGATGGCGTCACGCCCTACGAGCTGCGCGTCAAGGACGTGCCGGTGGATGCCTTCTGGTCGGTCAGCGTTTACAACGACAAGGGCTACTTCGTCGCCAATCCGCGCAATGCCTATTCGCTCAACAGCGTGACGGCCAAAAAGGAAAGCGATGGGGCTATCCGGGTGCGCTTCGGGAACTGCGATGAGCAACCCAACTGCCTGCCGATCATGCCGGGCTGGAACTACATGGTCCGCCTGTACCAGCCGCAATCCTCGGTACTTGCGGGCAGCTGGCGCTTCCCCGAGGCCACGCCGGCGAACTGAGCGCGGGACGTCGAGAGGGGCAGCGCGAGCTGCCCCTTTTTTTCATCTACTCCTTCAGCGCCGTGGTCATGCCCCGGCCGGTGGCGCGCACGGCAAGATCGCTGACTTCAAGGCTGAGGATGGCGAGGTCGTAGGCACGCCCGTCGTGATCCTTGACGTGGTTGCGCAGCACCGATTCCGCCTGGAAGCCCAGCTCCTGGAAGGCCTTGATGGCGGCGCTCTGGTCCACCGTCATGTGCACGGTCAGCTTCTCCAGGCCGAGGCTGACGGCCAGGTTGACGCACTCCTTGATCAGCGCCCGGCCCAGACCCACGCCGCGCCAGGCCGGCGCCACCAGCACGCGCAGGTCGCCGACATGGGATGACCAGGACCAGGTGTCCACCACCACGGCGGTGCAGCCCACCATCTGGCCGTCGGAATAGGCCACCAGGCTGGTGACGTCCTTGCCCAGGGAGCCCAGCCAGGCGGCGATGACCTTGGGATGGCTGATGTCGCGGCGCACGAACAGCAGGTCGCGCATCGGTAGCCCGGCGATGAACTCGGTGAGGGGCGGCCCGTCCTCCATGCGCATCAGACGGAACTCCACCTGGGTGTCGTTGAGTGCGAGGTAACGAGGGTAGTTTCGTTGCGTGGGCTTCTTCATACGGAGCGTTTTCCCAACCAGTGATCCAGTGATGGCCACATGCGCTTGATGGCCGCGGGCCCGGCGACCAGGCTGACGTGCCCGCCGGGAATGATCAGTTCTTCCTTGTCGACGGAGCTCACCTTGTGCAGCAAAGGTTGCGCGCTGGCCGGAGGCACCAGGGTGTCGTGCTCGGCGATGACGTGCAGCAGTGGCACCTTGATCGCATCGAGGCGGACGGCGCGTCCACCGATGCGCAGGCTGTCCTTGAACAGGCTGTTCTGCCAGACCAGTTCCTTGACGATCTGCCGGTAGTAGTCGCCCGCCAGCGGCAGCGTATCGGCGCCCCAGCCGGTCATCATGCGGTAGCCCTTGACGTACTGGTCGTTCCACAGGTTGTCCCACAGGCGCAGCTGGCCCGCGATGCGGCCGGCCGGGCGGAGCAGGTCGAAGGCGTTCTGGATCATCTTCGAGGGGATGATGCCCAGGCGGTCGGCCAGTTCGTCGACGTCGAAGTAGTCGGGGTTCGCCACGGTCCGTGTCCAGTGCACCTCGCTCCAGTCCACCGGCGTGGTGAAACACACCAGGTTCTTCAGCGGACCCTGCGGGTGCAGCGCCGCGTAGATGCACGAGAGGATGCCGGCCATGCAGTAGCCCACCAGGGTGACTTCCTCTACCCCCGAGTCCTGTTGCACGCGGCGCAGGCAGTCGGGAAGAAAGTCGAGCACGTAGTTCTCGATCTTCAGGTGCTGCTCGGCCCGGGTCGGCGGGTTCCAGTCCACCACGTAGATGTCATAGCCGCGGTGCAGGAGAAACTCGACCAGACTCTGCCCCTTGGCCAGGTCGAACAGGTAGGCGCGGTTGGTGGTGGCCATTACCAGCAGCAGCGGAACGCGATACACCTCATCGGCCGTGGACTGGTAGTGATACAGGCTCAGCGTGCCGCGGCGGTGCAGGAGGCGCTTGGGCGTTTCCCCCACCTTCGGGCCGGGGGAACTGATGTAGTCCAGCGCGTTGAGCCTGCGCTTGAACATGCGCCGGGCTTCGCTTTTCAGGCGCCCGGTGAAGGTCTTTTCGAATGGCATGGCTCAGGGCTTCCTCTTGGCTTTGGCCGCGGGCTGCCTGGCCCGCTGCCGCGCTTTGCTCAACGCCTGCTCCGGTTGCAGGTCCAGGGGCTGCCGGCTACGGGGCGGGCGGGGCAGCAAGGCGCTGGGTGCTGAGTCGGGAAGCAGCTGGTCGAGTTTGTCCTCGATGCGGCGTACCGCATCGGCCAGCTCCTGGACCTCACCTCGGCTGGGCAGGTCCAACTGTTCCAGCAGGCGGGCGATGGAACGCTCCGCCAGGTAGCGGGCGCCGGTGGAGGCGCGCGTGTAGGCGGTCATGGCCTGGGCGAATTCAGTGGAGTCCATCTTCCGGGCGGCAAAACCGTTGATGCCGTTTTCGAGCTTGTTCAGGGCCTCGCGGCACAGTTGCAGCGGGTCGGGAAAGCGTGATGCGGTCATGCTGGACTCTCCTGTCGTCAGGCGGGGTAGGTCTGCAGTGCCGAAAGCGGAGCGCTGCCCTGCAGGCAGCGGCGCAAGGGGCGGGTACTGGCGGAGTAGGGCAGCAGCGCCCAGCGAGTGGTGCGGGCCAGCCAGGGAGAAACCTGGCCCAGCAGGGCGTCGCGCCAGCCATCGGCGGCGTTCCAGAAGGTCAGCGCGGCGGCGCGGGCTTCGCCGGCGACATTGGTACTGTGCGTGGCGTCGGCGATTTCCAGCGTGGCATCGCTGTGGCGCCCTTCGAAGGCCTCGATCAGGGCGGCGCCGATGCGCTGCAGGGCGTCTACGGCGGCACCGTTGATGGCGTCGAAGTTGAGGAATCCATGGAATTGCCCCGGATAGTGCAGCAGTTGCACCGGGACGCGGGCCTGGCGCAGCCGCGCCGCGTAGTCCAGGCCGTCGTCGCGGATGGGGTCGAGCCCGGCGCTGATCAGCAGCGTCGGCGCCAGGCCTCGCAGATTGCTCTGCCGGCGGGGCGACAGCCAGGGCGAACGAGTGTCCAGGTGCGCCGTGGAGTCCGCCAGTGCGCGCTGGATATAGCCGAGCATGTGCTGGGTGACCATGTAACCGTCGGCGTTCTCGGCCAGCGACGGGAAGGAGTCCACCAGCTCGGTGGCGGGGTAGGCGAGGACCTGCAGCGCCAGCTTGATACCCCGGCGTCGCGCTTCCTGGGCGATCACCGCGGTAAGGTTGCCGCCCGCCGAGTCGCCGCCGACCGCCAGGCGCTCGGCGTCTATGCCCAGTTCCTGCGCATGGGCAATGACCCAGTCGAGCACGGCCAGGCAATCCTCGCGGTTGGCGTTGAGATCGTGCTCGGGCGCCAACCGGTAGCTGACGGCGATGGTAATGCAGCCGGCGCTCAGGGCGAGATTGCGGCAGATCGATTCCGCCGTGTCCAGTCCGCCGACCATGAAGCCACCGCCGTGGATCCAGAGGAAGGCCGGGCGGAGCGCGTCGCTGCGCGCCGGGCTGTAGATGCGCAGGCTCAGTTCGCCGCCCGGTCCTTCGATTTGATACTGCCGCACGCTGTCGAGCGCCGGGCGAGTGCCCAGCGCCAGGGCAGTGAGGCGCCACAGTTCGCGGATTTCGCTCACCGAGTAGGACTCGACGGGCTTGATCTGCGTGGCCAGGTTGAGCATGCGCAGGAAGGCGCGCGCATCGCGGTCCGGGACGGGCGTGCGCCAGGTGAGGGGCAGGCCCTTGCCGGAGGGGCGGGGGGCCTGGACGGTCGAAATGGCATGGGTGGTCACGACGGGATTCCTTGTAGTCGCGGAGATGCCGGCCATGCTATGGACCTTGCCCCCTCGCGCGCCCCACTCCTGTGGGACGGGAGGGGCCAACCCTTTCCGGTTACAGGCTGTTGACCAACTGCCCGCCGTCCACCGCCAGTACGCTGCCGGTCATGAAGGCGCCGGCCTCGCTGGCCAGCAGAAGGAAGGGGCCGTCCAGTTCGGACAATTCACCCAGGCGGCGCATCGGAATGGCGTCGTGGATGTATTGGCGGCCACGTTCGCTGTCGAAGTAGCCGTCGGTCATTTCGGTGATGAAGTAGCCGGGGGCGATGGCATTGACGCGGATGCGCTGGCGCGCCAGTTCCAGCGCCAGCGCCTTGCTCAGCTGCACCACCCCGGCCTTCGCCGTGCAGTAGTGGCTGTAGCCCATGCCGACCCGTAGACCGAGCATCGACGCGACGTTGACGATGCTGCCGGGGCGGCCGGCCTGGGCCAGGCGCTGCGCCGCGCACTGGGCCACACGCCAGACGCCGTCGAGGTTGGTGGCGAGCATGGCGCGCCAATCGTCCTCGCTCAGTTCCAGGGCACGCTGCCCCTGGCCGATGCCGGCGTTGTTGAGCACTACGTCGACCACCCCGAAGCGCGCCTGCGCGGTGTCGAAGGCCGCCTCCACGCTGGCCCGGTCGGTGACGTCCAGTGGCACCGCCAGCGCCTCGCCGCCCTGGTCGGCGATCCGCGCCGCCAGTTCGGCCAGGCGCTCCACGCGGCGGGCCGCCAGCACCACCCGCGCGCCCGCCGCGGCGGCGACCTGCGCCAGGTGTGCGCCGATGCCACTGGAAGCGCCCGTGATCAGGACGATCTTGCCTGCCAAAGAAAAACGCTGTGATTGCTCGGTCATGGCATTGCCTCGCTCAGTGGAATACTTCGAACAGTCCGGCGGCGCCCATGCCGCCACCGACGCACATGGTCACCACCACGTATTTCACACCCCGGCGCCGGCCTTCGAGCAGAGCGTGACCGACCATGCGCGCCCCGCTCATGCCGTAGGGGTGGCCGATGGCGATGGCGCCGCCATTGACGTTCAGCCGCTGGTCATCGATGCCCAGCTTGTCCCGGCAGTACAGTACCTGGCAGGCGAACGCCTCGTTAAGCTCCCACAGGCCGATATCGTCCACCGTCAGGCTGTGCTGCCTGAGCAGCCTGGGTACGGCCAGCACCGGCCCGATGCCCATCTCCTCCGGCGCCAGACCGGCCACGGCGATGCCGCGGTAAGCGCCCAGCGGCTCCAGGTTGCGTTGTTCGGCCAGGCGGCCGTCCATCAGCACGCAGGCACTGGCGCCATCGGACAGCTGACTGGCGTTGCCGGCGGTGATGCAGCCACCCTCGATCACAGGCTTGAGGGCCTGGAGGTCTTCGAGGCGGGTCTGCGGGCGGTTGCCCTCGTCACGGTCGAGGACCAGCGATTCGTAGCTGACCTGACCACTGGCCTTGTCGGTGACCGCGCGGGTGACCTGTACCGGCACTATCTCGCTGGCGAAGCGCCCGGCCTGCTGGGCAGCGGCGGTGCGCTGCTGGGATTGCAGGGAGTAGGCGTCCTGCGCGTCGCGGCCGATGCCGTAGCGCCGGGCTACCAGCTCGGCGGTCTGCAGCATGGGCATGTAGGCCAGCTCGGCATGCCGCAGCACCAGCGGGTCCTGTTCGCTCATGGCCCATTCCATGTGGCGGTTCTGCACCCGGCTGATCTGCTCCTGGCCGGCGCCAATGGTCACCTGCATGCCGTCGACCATGATCTGCTTGGCGGCGGTGGCAATCGCCATCAGGCCGGAGGCGCACTGGCGGTCCAGGGTCTGGCCGCTGACCGACAGCGGCAGGCCGGAGGCGAGGGCACTCATGCGCCCCAGGTTCCAGCCGGCGGTTCCGGCGGGCATCGCGGTGCCCATCACCAGGTCGTCGATTTCCGCCGCTTCGATGCCGGCGCGCTCGACGGCCGCACGGATGGCGAAGGCCGCCATGCTCGGCGAGGTGGTGTGGTTGAAGGCGCCGCGAAAGGCCTTGCCGATCGGCGTGCGCGCGGTGGAGAGAATGACGGCTTCTTTCATGTCCTGCTCCTGCAGTCAGAGGCGTTCGATACGGGTGCGGCCGGCGGCGACCAGGCGCTCCAGCAGCGGCGCCGGCTGGAACCACATGGCCCCATAGGCGCCCAGGGTGTCGCGGTAATGGCGGATGCGCTCCAGCACCAGGGGCAGGCCGAGGGTTTCGGCGTAATGCATCGGGCCGCCGCGCCAGGCGGGGAAGCCGTAGCCGTTGATCCACACCAGGTCGATATCGCCGCTGCGCAGGGCGATGCCGTCGTCCAGCAACTGGATGCCTTCGTTGATCAGCATGAACAGGCAGCGGTCGTGGATTTCCGTATCGCTGATCGGGCGCCGGGCAATGCCCAGCTCCAGGGCGATGTGTTCGGCCAGGGCGACGACTTGCGGATCGTCGCGCCGTTCGCGGCCTTCGTAGAAGTAGTAGCCGCAGCTGGTCTTCTGTCCGTAGCGGCCCAGTGCGTACAGCTCGTCGGCCAGTTTGCAGTAGCTGGGGTCGTGGGCGATGGCATCGCGCCGCGACTCGCGGATCAGGTAGCTGACGTCGATGCCCGCGAGGTCGTGCATGGCGATCACGCCCATCGCCAGGCCCAGGTTGGTCAGCACGCCGTCGATCTGCGCCGGCGTGGCACCCTCCAGTAGCAGGCGATGCGCCTCGCGGGAATAGGGCTCGAGCATGCGGTTGCCGATGAAGCCGAAGCACACGCCGGACACCACCGGCACCTTGCCGATGCGCCGGGCGACCTTCAGGGTGGTGACCAGCACCTCGGGCGCGGTCTTCGCGGCGCGCACCACCTCCAGCAGTCGCATCACGTTGGCGGGGCTGAAGAAGTGCAGGCCGAGGACGTCCTGCGGGCGGCGGGTCACCGCGGCGATGGCGTCGACGTCGAGAGTGGATGTGTTGCTGGCGAGTATCGCTCCCGGCTTGCACACCTCGTCCAGGGTGCGGAATACCTGCTGCTTGATCGGCAGGCTCTCGAACACCGCCTCGATGACCAGGTCGGCTTCGGCCAGGTCGGCATACTCCAGCGTGCCGCGCAGCAACGCCATGCGCTGTTCCAGTTGCTCGGCGGAAAGCTTGCCGCGCTGCACGCTGATCTCGTAGTTGCGGCGGATCTGCGCCAGGCCGCGCTGCAACGCTTCGGCCTTGAGCTCCAGCAGCGTTACCGGAATGCCGGCATTGGCGAAATTCATGGCGATGCCTCCGCCCATGGTGCCGGCGCCGATCACCGCGACCTGGTCGATCGTGCGCAGGGGCGTGGCAGCGGTGATGCCCGGCAGCTTGCCGCAGTCGCGTTCGGCGAAGAACACATGGCGCAGCGCGCCGGATTCCGCCGAGGTTTCGGCGGCCTTGAACAGCTCACCCTCGTGGCGCAGCCCCTCCTCCAGCGGCAGGGTGCAGGCGGCTTCCAGCGCGGCCAGGGCGCGCAGGGGCGCCTGCTGGGTCTTCCATTGCTTCTGCCGGGCCTGCCGATAATCATTCAGGTAGCCGGCCGGAGCCGATGCCTCCGGCTGTTCCCAGCGCCAGGCGGGGCGGGCAGGAGCACCTTTGGCCAGCAGGTTGCGGGCATAGTCCATCGCCTGTTCGAGCAGGTCGCCGTCGGCAACGACGCGGTCCAGCAGACCGAGGGCCAGAGCCTTGGCAGCGCTCAGCGGCTCGCCGCCAAGGATCATGTCGGCCGCCGCCTCGATGCCGATCAGCCGGGGCAGACGCTGGGTGCCGCCGGCGCCGGGCAGCAGGCCGAGCTTGATCTCCGGCAACCCCAGGTGAGCGCTGCTCTGGGCGATGCGGTAGCCGCAGGCCAGGGCCAGCTCCAGCCCACCGCCCAGGGCCACCCCGCCGATGGCGGCGATCAGCGGTTTGTCGAGTTGCGTCAGGCGCAGCAGCAGGCCCGGCAGGTCGGGGCTGGCAAACGACGCCGGGGTGGCGAATTCGCCGATGTCGGCGCCCGCGCTGAACGGCAGGCCGTCGCCGAACAGCACGATGGCGCGTACCGAGGCGTCCGCCGCGGCCCGCTCCACAGCCTGCAGCAACTGCGCACGCAGGGGCTGGCCGAGGGCGTTGACCGGCGCGCGGGCAAGACCCACCAGGGCGATTTCGCCTTGCTGCCGGTAGTGAATGAGTTCAGTCATGTCGATAGCTCCCGATAGGTGCGCGGTTCCACTCAGAACCAGGCGTCCTGCATGTCCAGGGCGAGGCTGTCGCCCGCCATCAGTAGTCGTGCCATGCCGCCCAGCGGCGCCAGTTCCCAGGCCATGAAGTATTGGGCAGCGTGCAGCTTGCCCAGATAGAAGGCCGCCTCGTCTCCGGCAGCGCCTTCGGCAAGCGCGGTGCTGGCCACCAGGGCCTGGCGCAGCCAGGTCCAGCCGACCACCACGCGGCCGAACAGGTCGAGGTAGACGCTGGCATTGGCCAGGCCACGGGTGGCGTCCGCGCCGATCTGGTCGCGCAATGCGTGGGTGACCCGTTCCAGCAGGTCCAGGGCATCTCCCAGCTCTGCCGCCAGCCCGGCGCATTGGGAGCTATCGACAGCCTGCAGCAGGCAGCGGCGGACCTCGGCAAGGAACAGGCGGTAACCGTCGCCGCCGCGCGGACCGAGCTTGCGGCCCAGCAGGTCGATGGCCTGGATGCCTTCGGTGCCCTCGTGGATGGGGTTCAGGCGGTTGTCGCGGTAGAGCTGCTCCAGCGGGTATTCACGGGTATAGCCGGCACCGCCGAGCACCTGGATGCCAAGGTCCGAAGCGATCAGGCCGTAGCGCGACGGGTAGGACTTCACTACCGGCGTCAGCAGATCGAGCAGTTCGGCGGCGTCGCGGCGCTGCTGCGGACTCGGCGCGGTATGGCTGTCCTCCACCAGGCTGCTGGCGTACAGGCACAGGCTCAGGCTGCCTTCGGCGTAGACCTTCTGCTGCAGGAGCATGCGCCGCACGTCGGCGTGCTCGATGATGGATACCTGTGGCGAGGACGGGTCCTTGCTGGCAGGCAGGCGTCCCTGGGGGCGCTGGCGGGCATAGTCCAGCGCGTGGACGAAGCTCTGATAGCCCAGCGCGGCGGCGCCCAGGCCGACGCCGACACGGGCCTCGTTCATCATCTGGAACATGTAGCCCAGGCCCTGGTGAGCCTCGCCGATCAAATAGCCCACGGCGCCGTCGCGCTCGCCGAAGTTGAGCACGGTGGAGGTGGTGTTGCGGTAGCCCATCTTGTGCAGCAGGCCGGCCAACGCCACATCGTTGCGCTCGCCGCAGCTGCCGTCGTCATTCACCAGGCGCTTGGGCACCAGGAACAGCGAGATACCGCGGGTGCCGGCCGGCGCCCCCTCAATGCGGGCCAGGACCATGTGCACGATGTTCTCGGTAAGTTCGTGGTCGCCGCCGGAAATGAACATCTTCTGCCCGAAGACGCGGTAGGTGCCATCGCCCGCCGGGCGTGCGCTGGTGCGCAGGTCGCCGAGCGCCGACCCCTGGCCGGGCTCGGTCAGCGCCATGGTGCCGCTGAAACGCCCGGTCAGCATCGCCGGCAGGTAGCGGGCCTTGAGTGCGTCGCTGGCGAAGCTCTTGACCAGGTTGGTGGCGCCGATGCTGAGGAAGGAATAGCCCAGGGTGGCGATATTGGCGGCATTGAAATAGGCCATGCAGGCGCGCAGTACGACTTCGGGCAGTTGCAGGCCGCCGTCGGCATAGTCGTGGTGGGCGGCGAGGAAGCCGGCCTCGGCGAAGGCGTCCCAGGCCTGCTGGGTTTCCTGGATCAGCTGCACGCGCTCACCGTCGAAGGTGGGCTCGTGCTCGTCGCCCTTGCGGTTGTGCGGCGCGAAATAGTCGCTGGCGAGCTGGCGGGCGGTTTCCAGGGTGGCATCCAGTACCGCTCGGTCGTGCTCGGCATAGCGCGGTCGCTGGAGCAGGGACTGGGTATCGAGCACTTCGTAGAGCTGGAAACGCAGGTCGCGTTCGTTGAGCAATGCACGGGTCATGCGCGGTCTCGTCGAGCGGAGGCGGGCTGGCCCGCGTGAAAGGTGTCCGCAGGATAGGCGCGTGGGCCGGCGCGATCCCCCACTCGACTGGAGTGGGGTGGGGCATGGCGAAGGGTGGTTGAATAGCCATCCAGGGGAGTGGACCGGCAAAACGGTTGCAGCACTGCTACCGTGGTCCCGCCCTGGTTGAATCAGCGCCTTGCGCCGGTACCCTGTCTGGACAGGCCCAGAGCCCTTCATCACTATGCGAGGGCTGCTCCGTCCCGGCGGACGGGCCGAAAAACAATACGGACAACGGCCACATTCCATGCTCAGTACCAAGTTTGCCCCGCCCCGGGTAAGCCCCGGCGCGGTGTTTCGCGAGGATCTGCTCAGCCGGCTGCAGGCCGCCGGCGAGAGCCGGTTGTTCCTGATCATCGGTGGGGCCGGTTTCGGCAAATCGACCCTGCTGGCGCAGTGGCGACAGATGCTGGTGAAAGAGGGGGCGACGGTCGCCTGGATGTCGGTGACGCCCGACGACGGCGAGGCTGAAACCTTCGTGCCGCACCTGGCCGGCGCGCTGCGCCACGCTGGAGTGAGCATTCCGGCAGAGCAGGGCGGTGGCATCGATGGCGATCCGCATTTCCTGGTGTCGCCCCTGATCAACGCCCTGGTGGAATGGGGCGACGAGGTCTACCTGCTGCTCGACGATTTCCACCAGGCGGAAACCTCCGCTGTGCTGCCGGTCGTCCAGGCCCTGGTCGACAACGCCCCGACCAACCTGCACCTGGTGCTGGCGTCGCGCCGGGACCCGCCTCTGCTGCTGGGGCGCTGGCGTGCCATGGGCCAGCTGTGCGAGATCGGCAGCGATGCCCTGACCTTCGACATCGCCGAATCCCACGCCTTCCTCAAGGCCTACCTGGACCCGGCCATCGGCAAGGACACCGCACATCGCCTGCACGGGCAGGCAGACGGCTGGCCGATCGGGCTGCAACTGCTGTCCCTGTCGATGAAGGCCAACCCCCGCCGCAAGGATCGCGCCGTCGCCCTGCAGCCCGGCGCGCCGGGGCTGGCGGAATACCTCGCCGAGGACGTGCTGGCCGGGCTGCCGGCGGACATGCTGGGCTTTCTCCAGCAGCTCTCCATCCTGCGTCGCTACAACCTCGAGGTGGCCCGGTACATCACCGGCTCCGAGGACGCCGAGCGCTTCATCTGCCTCATCGAAGAGCGCAACCTCTTCGTGCAACTGGTTGACATCCCCGACGAAGCCCCGTGGTACCGCTTCCATCCGATGTTCCAGGAGTTTCTCTATCAGCGCCTGAAAGCCTCCA
This sequence comes from Pseudomonas sp. B1-22, assembly GCF_050474425.1. NCBI lineage: Bacteria > Pseudomonadati > Pseudomonadota > Gammaproteobacteria > Pseudomonadales > Pseudomonadaceae > Pseudomonas > Pseudomonas sp. B1-22. The sequence continues at coordinate 115,716 of NZ_JBCHVH010000007.1, forward strand.
GCGCCGACCTGGCCGGGTTGCACCGGCGCGCCTCCGCCTGGTTCGAGCAGGTCGGGCTGCTGGGCGATGCCATGCAGCACGCGCTGGCCATGGACGACCTCGACTACCTGGTGGCCCTGCTGGAACGGGTGCAGCCGCCGCAGAAGAGCGTCAGCCACCTAGGCCAGTTCGTCCGCTGGCTGCAGCGGGTGCCGCTGGAGCGGCTGGAGCGTCACCCGGCCTTGCTCCTGCTCGGTGCCTGGGGCGCGGTGATGACCGTGCGCACCGCACAGGCCGAGGCGTGGCTGGAGCGTTTCGAAACCTTGCCCGAGGCCCTGGCGAGCCGCCATCAGGTCCTGTTGCTGCGGGCGGCCCTGGCCACCCAGCGCGACGACGGCGCCCTGTGCGTGCAACTGCTCGAGCCGATCGCCGAGGAGCCGTTGAACAACAGTTTCCTCGAGCAGGTACGGGCCAGCCTCTATGTGCCTGCGTTGAGCGGACTGGGCCGCCACGCGGCGGCGCGGCGCTACCTGAACTCCGCTGCCGCGCGGGCCGCGCGGGGCAGCACCGACGAGATGGCGCTGATCGGGGCAACCTCCACGGCCCTGGTGGCCCTGTTCGAGGGGCAGTTGCTGGAGCTGGAACAGATCGCCTTTACCACGCTGGCCAAGGCCGAACGCAGCCACGGCAGGCGCTCGGTCAGCGCCTGCCACTGCGCCGCGCTGCTGGCATTCGCCTATTGCGAATTCGGCCGCGACGAGGCGGCCCACGAGGCCCTGGCCAATCGCCTGGACATCCTGCATTTCTCGGTGCCGGAGTACATGATCGTCGCCGCCCTGGCACATGCGCGCCTGCAGCCCCGAACTGTGGCGCTGGATTACCTGCGCCAGCGCGAGGAGTACTTCCGCGAGCGCGAGCTGGACCGTTGCGCGGCCAACATGCTCGCCGAGCAGGTTCGCCTGCTGCTCCTGGACGGCGACTGGCGCCGGGCGGAGCCTCTGCTCGCGGCCCTGGAAGACCTGCGCCAGGCCCATATAGCAACGCCGCAGCACGCCGAGGTGAGCGTGCTGGCGGCCCTGTCCAAGGCGCGCCTGGTGCTGGTTCGCGGACAGCCCGAACTGGCGATCCAGGTGCTCGACTCGATCCAGGGGCTGATCCGCGACTACGCACGGGGCGCCTGGAGCGTCGCCGGTGCCATCCTTCGCGGCCTGGCGCTGGAGCACCTGGGGCGCGACGAGGAGGCGCGGGAGTGCCTGCGCGAAGCGCTCCTGCAGGGGTACCGGATGGGCCTGCAGCGGACCTTCCACGACGAGGGGGAGCCGCTGCTGCGGCTGCTGGCGAAGCTGGGGACGCTGGGGCAAGCGGAGCTCGACCGCTACCTCGCCCGGTTGGTGTCGCAGGCCGCCGAGGATGCGCCGCCGGTGCCCGAGGCGAGCGCGGAACGCGGGCCGCTGGTCATCGATGCGCCCATGCTCACGCCCCGCGAGGTTGAAATCCTCGCACTGCTGGAGCAGTCGATGTCCAACAAGCGTATCGCCCTGGCCCTGAACCTGAGCCTGCAGACGGTAAAGTGGAACCTGCGCAACATCTTCGCCAAGCTCGGCATTTCCAGCCGTTACGAGGCGATCCTGTTCGCCCGGCGCAACGGCGGCCCTCGTTGAGCGCCAAGGCACCACAGGGAGTGGCCGCTTGCTGGCGGTCGACGGTTCAGGCCGGGGTCAGCTTTATCATCCAGGTGATGATGCCGGCATTGAGCGCGGTGAACAGCAGCGCGATCAGGAACACCGTGTCGGCGACGTGCAGCATCCGCCGACCGCGCCGCGTGCGGTGGGTGCGCAGGCTCCAGTAGGAGCAGAAGGCGGAGACCAGGTAGAAGATCATGTTCACGGTCACCAGGTCATCGATGATGAGGTCCTTCTGGTGCAGGGTGATGATCACCTGGATGATGCCGATGACCGTCAGGCAGACCCCGACCATGGTGGCCGAGACAGAGAAGATATGGACGCAGATGTCATCGTCCAGCGAGGGTTTTTCCGGGTCGTTCATCGCGACGTACCCCTGGGATGGGAGACAGGCGGACCTCATGCTGGCCACTTCTGGTTAGGGGGCGCTTAAGACAGCATGGCATCGCTCATGGTAGAACAGTCCCCCCGCCTGACCGTCGACGAATGACCCGCATGATCGATTTCAACAACGTCACCGCCTACCAGCAGCAGACCCGCGTGCTGGACGGCTTTTCCCTGCACATTGGCGAAGGCGAGAAAGTCGCCATCCTCGGCCCCAACGGCGCCGGCAAGAGCACACTGCTCAAGCTGATCAGCCGCGAACTCTACCCGGTGGAGCGCGAGGGCAGTTCGCTGAGCCTGTTCGGCCTGCAGAACGTCACCCTCTGGGACCTGCGCAGCCGCATCGGCTTCGTCTCCCAGGACCTGCAGGAAGACTACACACCCTTCACCCAGGCGCTGGACGTGGTGATCTCCGGCTTCTTCGGCGCCATCGGCAGCCACGGCCATCTGCAACCCACGCCGGAACAGGTCGCGAAGGCGCGCGAATTGCTCGCCACCGTGGAGATGGACGGGTACGCGGACCGCATGTTCCAGCGCCTGTCCACCGGGCAGAAGCGCCGCCTGCTGCTGGCTCGCGCTCTGATCCATGAGCCCCGCGCGCTGATCCTCGACGAGCCGGCCAACGGCCTGGACATGGGCGCCAGCCTGCAGATGCTCAAGCTGCTGCGACGCTTCTGCGGCGAAGAACACGCCATGATCATCACCACCCACCATATCGACGAGATCATTCCGGAGATCGAGCGCGTAGTGCTGATCGCCGAGGGCAAGGTGGTGGCCGATGGCGCCAAGGCGGACATCCTCACCAGCGAGCATCTGTCCGCGCTCTATCATGCGCCGTTGAAAGTCACCGAGCAGGATGGCTGGTACCGCTGCTGGCATGCCTGATGGCAGGAGCGGATTTCTTCCGTGATTGGCGTCGTGTCGTGCGGTTCGCGAGCAAGCTCGCTCCTACAGGATAGGCTGACCCGCTTTTCGTAGGAGCGAGCTTGCTCGCGAACCCGGCATTGCACCCGACCAACCATTATCGGGGCCCCAGACCGCGCAGGTACTCCCACGGGTAGATACCCCGGTCGTGGCCGTCGTCGAACACCAGTTGCACGCCATAGCCTTGCAGGTTGACTGCCTGCAAGGCCACCGATGCCGGCACCAGGTCGATCCGCCCTTGCAGCCGCGCCGCCCGGCACTGCGAGCAGGGGCAGGCGCCGCGCAGGCGGGCGAAGGCGATGCCCTGTTCGACGCCGTCGTCCCAGCGGATGCGTAGCTCGCCGTCGGCGCTGGAGCGGTGCAGCGCGACCGGTGTGTTCATGCCGATTGCCCCAGTTGCGTGAGCGCGATGCGCACCGCCTTGCGGACTTCCGGATCGCCGTCGTGCTCGGCATTGCGCAGCGCGTCGATGGCGTCGCCGCTGCCCAGTTCGCCCAGGGCCAGCGCGGCCTCCTTGCGCAGGTTGCTGATGCCGTGGCCAAGCACCACCTTCAGGCCTTCCAGCGCCGGCAGGTAGCGCAGCTTGCCCAGCGAACGGGCGGCACGCAGGCGCACCTGCCAGAAGTCGTCTTCCAGTGCCCGCACCAGCGCTTCTCCCGCTTCCGGCAGGGCCAGTTTGCCGAGGGTGCCGGCGGCTTCCTCGCGCACCTGCCAGGCGGGGTCGGCCAGCGCCGCCTGCAGGGCCGGCAGGACGCTGGCATCGATGGCCAGACCGAGGGCGCCGGCAGCGGCGCGGCGGACTTCGGCGTCCGGATCGTCGCGGGTCAGGCGTGCCAGGTGCGGCAGGGCGTCGGTGCGCTTGAGCCAGCCGAGGATGCCCACGGCTTCGCGGCGTACGCCGGCGTCGCTGTCTTCCAGCGCATTCAGGGCCGGTTCGGCGGCGTCTTCCAGGCGCAATTCGCGCAGGGCACGCAGGGCGCTGCGGCGGACGAAGATATCGGCATGGCTCGCCCACGGCAGCAGGCGCACGCCGGCTTCGGCGGTCTTCAGCTCGCTCAGGCTCTGGGCGGCGGCTTCGCGCACTTCTTCGTCGCTGTCGGCCAGGGCCCGGCAGAGGGCGTCCACTACTTCCGGCTCTTCCCAAGCCTCCAGCAGGCGCGCGGCTCCAGCGCGGACGTTGGCGGCGTCGTCATGGTTCAGCGCATGGGCCAGCCAGGGCAGGCCGTCGGGCTCTTCCAGGTCGGCCAGTTCGATCAGGGCGATGCGGCGCACGCCGGCGTCGGTGTCCTGCAGGCGCGGTTGCAGGTCGAGGATGTCGGGGTTGTCGGTGCTCACAGTGAAGGTAGTCATATGGCGAATCGCGGTATCCGTTGTGGAGTGGGCAGGCCCAGTGGCGTCAGGCGTGGCAGCTGGCGGCCGTCTTCGTGGCGCAGCAGTTCCAGGCAGTGGCGCTTGAGCCGGGAGAATTCAGGCGTGGTGAGCAGGTCGGCGTGGCGCGGCCGCGGGAAGTCGAGGCGGATGTCTTCGAGGATGCGGCCGGGGCGCGGGCTCATCACCAGGATGCGGTCGGCGAGGAACAGCGCCTCGTCGATATCGTGGGTGATGAACAGCACGCTGGTGCGCAGGCGCGTCCAGATGTCCAGCAGCAGCTCCTGCATCATCATTCGCGTCTGCGCGTCGAGGGCGCCGAAGGGTTCGTCCATCAGCAGCAGGCGCGGCTGATTGATCAGCACGCGGGCGATTTCCACGCGTTGCTGCATGCCGCCGGAGAGCTGCGATGGCCAGCGATTGGCGAAGCCGTTCAGGCCCACCAGCTGGAGCATCTCTTCCGCCTGGCGGTGGCGCTCGGCGCGGGGCACGTCTCGCATCTTCAGGCCGAAGGCGACGTTGTCGCGCACCCGCCGCCAGGGCAGCAGAGTGTGGTGCTGGAACACCATGCCGCGCTCGGGGGAGGGGCCGGCGACGGTCTGGCCGTCCACTTCCAGCAGGCCGGCGCTGGGCGCCAGGTGCCCGGCCAGGGCGCCGAGCAGGGTGGATTTGCCGCAGCCGGAGGGGCCGAGCACGCAGACGAACTCGCCCGGCTCGATGGCGAAACTCAGGGATTGCACGGCCTCGAAAGCGTCGCGGCCATTGCCCAGGTGGATCGACAGGCCGTCGACGCGCACGCGCCCCGGCGCGCTGGCGGGCAGGCTCATGGCTTGCCTCCGGCCTGGCGCTGCCAGGGCGTGACCAGGGCGCCGAGCTGGCGCACCAGCAAGCTGCTGGCCATGCCGAGCACGCCGATCAGCAGCATGCCGACGACGATGTCGGGGTAGTTCTGCAAGGTGTAGGACTCCCAGGTGTAGTAGCCGATGCCCCATTGCCCGGAGATCATCTCGGCGGTCACCAGGCAGAACCAGGAGGTGCCCATGCCGATGGCCAGGCCGGTGACGATGCTCGGCGCGGCGCTTGGCAGCACCACCTCGCGCAGCAGCGCAAGGCGGCCGGCGCCGAGGCTGCGGGCGGAGGCGAGCAGGCGCGGGTCCACCGCTTCGACGCCGTGGATGGTGTTGAGCAGGATGGGGAACAGCGCACCGGTGAAGGTAATGAAGATCATCGACAGCTCGGAGCTGGGGAACATCAGGATCGCCAGCGGAATCCACGCCACCGCCGGGATCGGTCGCAGCACTTCCAGCGGCGGCAACAGGCTGTCCCGCGCCCAGCGGCCACGGCCGATGAGCAGCCCGAGGAGGATGCCGGCGACTGCCGCCAGCAGGTAACCGGCGAGCACCCGCAGCAGGCTGCTGCCCAGGTGGCGGCCGAGCTTGCTCGACTGTGCGAGGTTCCAGGCGGCATCGAGCACGTCACGCGGGCCGGGCACGTTGGCGAAGGTGACCACGCCAAGATCGACGTGGCGCGTGCTGAGCACCTGCCAGAGCGCGAGGCAGGCCAGCAGCGAGGCCAGGCGCAGGCTCCAGCGGGTGAGGGTGGTGCTGTTCATCGGCTTGTCTCCGCAGCCCCGACGGTTAGGCGCCGGGGCTGGTCTTCAGGTCAGCGGCTGGCCACGGCCTGCTGGCTGGCAGCGGTGAAGTCGGCGACCTCTCCGCCGTGCTGGCGGGCGAAGGCGTCGGCCTGTTCGCGCAGCAGGAAGGCATCCAGCGCGCCGTCCTTCCCGCGCACGAACCAGGCCTGTCCGGCGAGCAGCTTGATGCCGCTGTCGCTGGCCTGGGCGTACACCGCGCGGATGTCCTTGCCCTGTTGCTTGAGTTCGGCCAGTTGGCCCAGCGCTTCCTTGGCGGAGGCGTAGCTGCGCACCTTCGGCTCGCCACGGACCCAGATCTGCGCGACCTTGCGGGTGTCGCTAATGGGTTTGTGGGTCAGCGCATCGTTGCCCAGCAGCGGCTGCTGCGCGTAGTTCGCAAGCGCGGCGTCGTAGTCGGCGCCGGAGGCCTTGAAGGCGGCGCGGATGTAACGGTCGTCGACGAACTGCTCGACGTTCAGCCCGCGGTCGGCCTTTTTCAGCAGCTTCAGGGTGTCGATGGCGGTGGCCACGGCCTGGCGGTACTCCGGCTTCCAGGTCAGGTCGCGGGTCTGCAAGCCGAGCGGGCCGTGGAACAGGTAGTTCACTTCGGCCGGAATGCCGGCGACCTTCTCGATCAGCTCGCTGTATTTCTCAGGCTCCTTGGCCAGCAGCTGGTTGGCCTCGTAGGTTGCGCGCAGGTAGGCCTCGACGATTTCTGGGTACTTCTGCGCGTAGTCGGCTTCCACCAGCGCACCGTGGAAGGTCGGCGCCTTGGCCTGGGAGCCGTCGTAGATCTTGCGGGCGATGCCACGGCTTTCGAACAGCTCGGCGAAGGGTACGAAGTCGGCGTGGGCGGCGATCTTGTTGGCCTGCAGGGCGGAGCCGGCGACTTCCGGCGGCTGCGCGATGATGGTGACGTCCTTCTCCGGGTCCCAGCCCTGCGCCGCGATGGCGCGCAGCAGCAGGCCGTGGGCGGTGGAGGCGAAGGGCACGGAGATGGTCTGGCCCTTGAGTTCGGCCAGCGACTGTACCTTGGACTCGGCAGGCACGACGATGCCGTTGCCGCTGCCCTCGATGCTGCCCGAGAGCACGCTGATGAACAGGCTGCGCTTGCCGGCGGCCTCGTGGGCGACGCCGTTGAGCGAGCCGGGGAAGTCGGCCATGGCGCCGAAGTCGAGCTTGCCGGCGAGCATCTCGTTGGTCAGCGGGGCGCCGCTGGTGAAGTTCTTCCACTGCACGTCGTACTGCGCGTCCTTGTACTGGCCGTCGTGGGGCAGGTACTTGTCGAGCAGGCCGAGTTCGCGGATCAGCAGGCCGCCGGCGGCGCAGTTGATGGTGGTGTCCTGGGTGCCGATGGCGACTCGGATGGTTTCCGAATGGGCGGAAAGGCTGGCAATGGCGAGCGCGAGGCCTGCCAGGGTGGTGCGCAAGGTCATGGGGGTTCCCCTCGAATCATGAGTGTTGGAATCGTCTCCGCCGCGGGTCTGCGGTGGGAAACGAGGGGCGGTTCGTCAGGCGTCCGGCGGTGGGGCCGGATGGCGTATCCCGTTATCGGCGTCGCTCGGCGTTCACCTGTAGGAGCGGGCCATGCCCGCGATCGCGCGCATGGCGCGCTCCTACAAAAAGCGGTGTCGTGCGCGGCTCAACGGAGCAGATAGGGAATCTCGACCTTCACCGCGCCGGTCGGGCAGTCCTTCTCGCAGGGCATGCAGTACCAGCATTCGTCGAAGGCCATGTAGGCCTTCTGGGTGGCGGGGTTGATCGCCAGCAGGTCCATCGGACAGACCTCGACGCAGACGGTGCAGCCCTTGTCGGCGATGCACTTGTCCTCGTCCACCGTCACCGGGGCGCTGGAGCGGAAGAAGATTTCCTGGGATTGGTAGGCCATTGCACGCGGTCCTCATGGTGTTGCTTGCCGGCCGTCGTGGCGGCGGGCTGGTTCTGTTCGGTGTTGCTGGGGTGGTTCTGGTGCTCGGGGTTTCCCTCACCCCAGCCCTCTCCCAGAGGGAGAGGGGGCCGTTCGGTGGGGTTGGAAAGCACTGAGTCAGCCGGGGAGCTCCGACCCATTCGCCGCTCAGGACAGTCCCCTCTCCCTCCGGGAGAGGGTTAGGGTGAGGGGCCTTTCGGGCCGTCAGTCCCATCTATCAAGCCGCCTCGCTCTTCACCCGCAGCTTCTCGTAAGCCTGCTGCTCATCCTCATCCAGCGCGATCACGTAGGGCTCGATGGGCTTCTTGAAACTGGTCATCGCGCCGTCCTCGCCCTTCTTCAGGTGCGCATGGCAGAACCACTCGGCGTCGTTGCGCAGCGGGTAGTCGACGCGGTGGTGGTACAGGCCCCAGCGGCTTTCGGTGCGGAACAGCGAGGCGCGGGCGGCCATCTCGGCGCAGTCGCGGATCACGCTGACTTCCATGGCGCGCATCAGCTCGTGGGGGTTGTTGGCCTTGAGCTGGTCGAGGTCGCGGGCGATCTCGGCGAAGCGCTGCAGGCCGATCTCCATCTTCTTCGTTACCTTGGGCGGCTGCAGGTAGTCGTTGACCATCCGCCGCAGCTTGTACTCGACCTGCGCCGGCGGCAGCCCGTGTTCGCGTTTGAGCGGGGCGAAGACGCGCTCGCGCTCGCGCTCGACCTGCGCCGTATCCACCTGGCTGAACTCGCGCCCGGTCACGTACTGCGCGGCGTTGGCGCCGGCGAACCAGCCGTAGGTGAAGGCGCCGAGCATATAGTTGTGCGGCACGGCGGCCATGTCGCCGGCCGAGTACAGGCCCTTGACGCTGGTCTCGGCCTTCTCGTTGACCCACACGCCCGAGGCCGAATGGCCGGAGCAGAAGCCGATCTCGGAGATGTGCATTTCCACCATCTGCTGGCGATAGTCGGTGCCGCGCCCGGCGTGGAACTGGCCACGGCTGGGGCGTTCGTTGCTGTGGAGGATTTCCTCGATGGTCTGGATGGTTTCCTCGGCCAAATGGTCGAGCTTGAGGAATACCGGGCCGTTGCCGCCTTCGAGTTCCTGGTGGAACTCCCACATCATCTGGCCGCTCCAGTAGTCGCACTCGATGAAGCGCTCGCCCTTGCTGTTGGCGGTGTAGCCGCCCAGCGGGCCGGTGACGTAGGCGCAGGCCGGGCCGTTGTAGTCCTTGATCAGCGGGTTGATCTGGAAGCACTCCAGGTTCGCCAGCTCCGCCCTGGCGTGGTAGGCCATGGCGTAGCCGTCGCCGGCGTTGGTGGGGTTCTCGTAGGTGCCCATCAGGTAGCCGGAGGAGGGCAGGCCCAGGCGGCCGGCGGCGCCGCAGGCCAGGACCACGGCCTTGGCGCGGATCACCTGGAATTGCGCGGTGCGGCAGTCGAAGCCGAGCAGGCCGTTGACCGCGCCGTCCGCATCGGTGAGCAGGCGGGTGACCACCAGGCGGTTGGTGATCTCGATGCGCGCGCGCTTGAGCTGGCGGTACAGCACCTTCTTGATGTCGTGGCCCTCGGGCATCGGCAGCACGTAGGCGCCCATGTGGTGGACCTTCTTCACCGCGTAGTCGCCGACCTCGTCCTTCTCGAACTTCACGCCCCAGCGGTCCAGCTGCTGCAGGGTCTCGAAGCTGTGTGTGGCGTAGGCGTAGACCGCCGCCTGGTTGACGATGCCGTCGTTGGCGACGGTGATTTCCTTGGTGTACTGCTCGGGCGTGGCGTGGCCGGGAATGATGGCGTTGTTCAGGCCGTCCATGCCCATGCTGATGGCGCCGCTGCGCTTGACGTTGGCCTTGTCCACCAGCAGCACGCGCAGCTCGCGGTTGGCTTCCTTGGCCTTGATCGCGGCCATCGGGCCGGCGGTGCCGCCGCCGATCACCACGATGTCGTAGGCGAGTTCCTTGTCCTCGGGAACCTGGGAAAGGTCGAACTGGCTCATTGATGCTGTCCCTTGTGACGGTCGATGCGTAGGCGGTACTGGAAGGCATCGCCGCGGTAGTAGAGGTGTTCGTAGTCCAGCGGCGTGCCGTCGGCGGTGTGGGTGAGGCGCTCGATGCGCATCACCGGCGAGCCTTCCTGCACTTCCAGCGCGCCGGCCAGCTCGGCGTCGGCGAGGATGGCGTCGATGGCGAGGTCGGCGTGGCCCAGGGGCAGGGCGCAGTCGTTCTCCAGGATCAGGAAGATGTCGCGGCTGACCAGGTCGGCCTTTTCCAGCCGTTTGCCGATGGCCTCGGGCAGCCAGGTGATCTCCAGCGATACCAGCTCGCGGTTCACCAGGCGGGCACGCTTGATCTGCACCACGTTCGCGCCCTCGGCCACCTGCAGCCGAGCGGCGACCTGGGCATCCGCGGGGACGACCTTGAAGCTGCGCAGGCGGTTGATCACTTCATAGCCGCGCTGGCTCATGGATTCGCCCAGGCCCTGCAAGGTGCTGACGTTCTGGAACGCCTTGGGCTTGGCGACGAAGGTGCCCTTGCCGTGGATCTTGAAGATCAGCCCTTCCTTCTGCAGGTCGCCCAGCGCCTGGCGCACGGTGATGCGGCTGACCTCGAAGGCCTTGCCCAGCTCGGCCTCGGAGGGCATGCGGCTGAGCGGCGGATAGGTGCCGTCGAGGATGCGGGTGCGCAGCAGCTCCTTGAGCTGGCTGTACAACGGCACGGGGGAGAGTGGGAGTAGTTCGGCCATGAGTCATTACTTGTTATGACGAGTTAAGTGACTATAGGTGGAATAACTGATCGATATGAAGGAACGAATTTGCATAAGGTTATGCGGCGGTAGAGCGCTGCCGGTGATTTCCGAATTCGTCATGCAGTGATTCAGGAGCGGGCAGAAATGCCCGCGAATGGCCGGGCTACGCCGGATAACCGAGCACAACGGTTGGTGAAGCCGTGCTGTTTCTATAGAATGCGCAAACGTTTCAGCAGACCATGCATCCCTCCCACAACAAAAGCCAAAGCCGAAGGCTTTGCGTGTCTCTCTGCGCAGGACGTGTCCCCCGCTTCATCGAACCGGCCCCAGAGCCGGCGGAGCGGGGAACTGAGCCCTGATTCCATCCCGTCGTACTGTCGCCCTGGCTTCCCACGAGCCCGGGCCTTCACGCTGCATGACGCCGGTGGGGCAGGCCAAGCCCTAACGACGAGAAACTCTCCAATGATCAAGAAAGTGAGCGGGGCGCTGCTGGGCCTCGCCTTGGCAGTGAATTGCGCGCCGGCCTTTGCGGCCGAATCGAAGAAGGTCGATGTGCTGCTGATTGGCGGCGGCATCATGAGCACCACTCTGGGCGTCTGGCTCAACGAGCTGGAGCCGGGCTGGTCGATGGAGATGGTCGAGCGCCTGGACGGCGTCGCCCTGGAAAGCTCCAACGGCTGGAACAACGCCGGCACCGGCCACTCCGCGCTGGCCGAACTGAACTACACGCCGGAAGACAAGGACGGCAAGGTCAGCATCGCCAAGGCCATCGAGATCAACGAATCCTTCCAGGTCTCCCGCCAGTTCTGGGCCTGGCAGGTGAAGAACGGCGTGCTGAAGAACCCGCGTTCCTTCATCAACTCCACGCCGCACATGAGCTTCGTCTGGGGTGATGACAACGTCGCCTTCCTGAAGAAGCGCCATGAGGCGCTGCAGGCCAGCCCGCTGTTCCGCGGCATGCAGTACTCCGAGGACCCGGCGCAGATCGCCAAATGGGTGCCGCTGATGATGCAGGGCCGCGACCCCGCGCAGAAAGTCGCCGCCACCTGGTCGCCGCTGGGCACCGACGTCAACTTCGGCGAGATCACCCGCCAGTTCGCCGGCTACCTGCAGAGCCAGCCGAACTTCGCCATGAAGCTGTCCAGCGAGGTGGAGAACATCACCCGCAACGACGACGGCTCCTGGCGCGTCGAGTACAAGAACCTCAAGGACGGCAGCGTCACCCGGACCGACGCCAAATTCGTCTTCATCGGCGCCGGCGGTGGCGCGCTGCGCCTGCTGCAGAAATCCGGCATCGAAGAGGCCAAGGATTACGCCGGCTTCCCGGTGGGCGGCTCGTTCCTGGTCACCGAGAACCCGACCATCGCCCAGCAGCACCTGGCCAAAGCCTACGGCAAGGCGTCGGTCGGCGCACCGCCGATGTCCGTGCCGCATCTGGACACCCGCGTGCTCGATGGCAAGCGCGTGATCCTGTTCGGGCCCTTCGCCACCTTCTCCACCAAGTTCCTCAAGGAAGGTTCCTACCTCGACCTGCTGGCCAGCACCAACGTGCACAACGTCTGGCCAATGACCCGCGTGGGCATCGACGAGTACCCGCTGGTGGAATACCTCGCCGGCCAGCTGATGCTCTCCGACGCCGACCGTCTTGCCGCGCTGCGCGAGTACTTCCCGGAAGCCAAGGCCGAAGACTGGCGCCTGTGGCAGGCCGGCCAGCGCGTGCAGATCATCAAGCGTGACGCCGACAAGGGCGGCGTGCTGAAGCTCGGCACCGAGATCGTCGCTTCCGCCGACGGCAGCATCGCCGGCCTGCTCGGTGCTTCGCCGGGCGCTTCCACCGCCGCGCCGATCATGCTCAGCGTGCTGGAGAAGGTGTTCAAGGACAAACTCGCCACCCCCGAGTGGCAGGCCAAGGTCCACCAGATCGTCCCGAGCTATGGCACCAAGCTGAACGACAGCCCGGAGAAGACCCAGCAGGAGTGGGCCTACACCAGCGAAGTCCTGCAACTGGACCCGCCGCCGGCCATCGACCCAGCCCCCGCCGTGCAGCCCGCCGCTGCCGCACCGGCGGAGAAGGCCGCCAACGACATGGCGCTCTGAGCCATGCCGATGAACAGCGGGGCGCTCGATGCCCCGCTGTTCATTTCAGCGCCTCCTTTGTAGACGAACGGCTCTGCTCGCGACGCTCTGCTCCGCACCCTGCAGCCTTTATAGCCTTTTACCGCAGGGGCCGATCGATAAGTCCAATGGATCGCTCATAGCGCAGCGGCTCGTTTGATCTATCTTCTCAAGGTCAAGCGAAGCCACAGCGCCATTGGATGGGCGCAGACGAGGAGCCTGTGATGAGTGACGAGAAAAAAGCCAGCTGCCCGTTCAACCACACCGCTGGCGGCGGCACCACGAACCGAGACTGGTGGCCGAACCAGCTGAGGCTGGACCTGCTCCACCAGCATTCCTCCAAGTCCAACCCGATGGAGGAGTCCTTCAACTACACCGAGGCCTTCAAAAGCCTCGACCTGGATGCGGTGAAGAAGGACCTGACGGCCCTGATGACCGACTCCCAGGAGTGGTGGCCGGCCGACTTCGGCCACTACGGCCCGCTGTTCATCCGCATGGCCTGGCACGCCGCCGGCACCTACCGCATCGGCGACGGCCGGGGTGGCGCCGGGCGTGGCCAACAGCGCTTCGCCCCGCTCAACAGCTGGCCGGACAACGTCAGCCTGGACAAGGCCCGCCGGCTGCTCTGGCCGATCAAGCAGAAGTACGGCAACAAGCTGTCCTGGGCCGACCTGATCGTCCTCACCGGCAACGTTGCGCTGGAGTCCATGGGCTTCAAGACCTTCGGCTTCGCCGGTGGCCGTGAAGACGTGTGGGAACCGGACATGGACGTGTACTGGGGCGACGAGAAAACCTGGCTGGGCGACGAGCGCTACACCGGCGACCGCGACCTGGAAAACCCGCTGGCCGCCGTGCAGATGGGCCTGATCTACGTGAACCCGGAAGGCCCCAACGGCAACCCCGACCCGCTGGCCGCCGCCGTCGACATCCGCGAAACCTTCGGGCGCATGGCGATGAACGACGAAGAGACCGTGGCGCTGATCGTCGGCGGTCATACCTTCGGCAAGACCCACGGCGCGGGCCCGGCCGACAACGTCGGCGCCGACCCCGAAGCCGCGCCCCTGGAAGAGCAGGGCCTGGGCTGGCGCAGCAGCTACCAGACCGGCGTCGGCGCCGATGCCATCACCAGTGGCCTGGAAGTGGTCTGGACCTCCACCCCGACCAAATGGAGCAACAATTTCCTGTGGAACCTGTTCGGCTACGAATGGGAACTGACCAAGAGCCCGGCCGGCGCCCACCAGTGGCAGCCCAAGCATGGTGCCGGGGCCGGCAGCATCCCGGACCCGTTCGACCCGAACAAGCGCCGTGGTCCGACCATGCTCACCACCGACATCTCGCTGCGCACCGACCCGATCTACGAAAAGATCTCCCGGCGCTTCCACGCGAACCCCGACGAACTGGCCGACGCCTTCGCCCGCGCCTGGTTCAAGCTGACCCACCGCGACATGGGCCCGCGTGCCCGCTACCTGGGGCCGGAAGTCCCCGCCGAAGAACTGATCTGGCAGGACCCGATCCCTGCCGTCGACCACCCGCTGGTGGACGCCAACGACGTCGCCGCGCTCAAGGCCAAGGTGCTGGCCTCGGGGCTCAGCGTCGCTGAACTGGTCTCCACCGCCTGGGCTTCGGCATCCACCTTCCGGGGCTCGGACAAGCGTGGCGGTGCCAACGGCGCGCGCATCCGCCTGGCACCGCAGAAGGACTGGCCGGTCAACCAGCCGGAACAGCTGGCCAAGGTGCTCAAGGTGCTCGAAGGCATCCAGGCCGACTTCAACACGTCCGCCTCCGGCGGCAAGAAAGTCTCCCTGGCCGACCTGATCGTGCTGGCTGGCGGGGCCGCCATCGAGAAGGCGGCCAAGGATGCCGGCCACAGCGCGAGCGTACCTTTCGCGCCGGGCCGCATGGACGCCAGGCAGGACCAGACCGACGTGGAATCGGTCGGCATGCTGGAACCGCGCGCCGATGGCTTCCGCAACTTCCTCAAGGCCAGGTACCCGGTCCTGCCGGAGCACCTGCTGGTGGACAAGGCCCAGCTGCTGACCCTGACCGCCCCGGAAATGACCGTCCTGGTCGGCGGCCTGCGCGTGCTGGGCGCCAACGTCGGGCAGTCGCCGCACGGCGTGTTCACCAGCCGCCCGGGCACCCTGAGCAACGACTTCTTCGTCAACCTGCTGGACATGGGCACGGTGTGGAAACCGACCTCGTCCGCCAACGACCTCTACGAAGGCCGCGACCGCAAGAGCGGCGACGTGAAGTGGACCGGCACCCGCATCGACCTGGTGTTCGGCTCCAACGCTCAGCTGCGCGCACTGGCGGAGGTCTATGCCTGCAGTGATTCGGGGCAGAAGTTCGTCGACGACTTCGTCAGGGCCTGGACCAAGGTGATGAACCTGGATCGCTTCGACCTGCGCTGATCCTCGGTAAAAAACAACGCCCCGCGAGCGGTATCCGTCTCGCGGGGCGTTCTGTTTTCCCTGCCTGCCGTCAACTCGCAACCCAGGGATCGGCGCGGACTGTACGCCTGTTCACCGCTCAGCTTCGCAAGGCCTGCCCCAGCGTCTCTGCGGCGGCCTGGATCGACGCTTCGTCATAGGGCGCAAACCCCATTACCAGTCCCGGCGCACGGGGCTGGGTGCAGTAGCGCGCCAGTGGCAGCAGATCGATACCCGCCGCGGCGATCCTGCCGTGGGCGGCGGCTTCGTCGTCCAGTTCCAGCTCGACGGCAATATCCAGGCCGGCGCGGATTTCCGGCACCCGGATCAGCCCGCGCCAGTGGCGTTCGGCGGCGTCGGCGAAGGCTTCTGCCCGCGAAGCGTAGAGCTTGCGCATGCGCCGCACGTGGCGGTCGAAATGCCCCTCGCTGATGAAGTCGGCCAGCACCGCCTGGCCCAGGCTGTTGGCGTGCCGGGAGGTGAGGGCGACGGCGCGGGTGAAGCTTTCCACCAGTTGCGCAGGCAGCACCAGGTAGGCCAGGCGGATCGCCGGGAACAGCAGCTTGCTGAAGGTGCCGGCGAGAATCACCGAGCTGCTCGCGCCCGGCATCGAGCGCAGCGCCGGAATGGGCTTGGCGATGAAGCGGAATTCGCTGTCGTAGTCGTCTTCGAACACGTAGGCGCGCCGCCGAGTGGCCCAGTCCAGCAAGGCGAGCCGGCGCGCCGGGGACATCTCGCCGCCCAGCGGCGCCTGCCGCGAAGGCGTGACGTAGGCCAGGCGGGCATCGGGGGCCAGGCGAATACCGTCATCCACCCGCAGGCCGTCGCGGTCCACCGGGACATCCACCCGCGCGATGCCGGAGATCTCCATCAACTGGCGGGCGCCGGGGTAGCCGGGATCTTCCATCCAGACCTTTTCCCCCGGTGGGACCAGCAGCCGCAGGCACAGGTCCAGCCCCTGCTGCACGCTGCCGAGAATGACGATGCAGTCGGCGGAGACCTGCACGCCACGGGCGATGGCCAGGTAACTGGCGACGGCTTCGCGCAAGGCCGGAAGGCCGGCCGGGTCGCCGTCCAGCAGGGCCGGCAACCTGGAGCTGCGCAGCTGGTGCAGGTGGAGCTTGCGCCACAGGTCCACCGGGAAGGCGCCGACATCGCCACGGTGGGGGAAGAACGGTCGCAGCCCCGGGGTAATGCTGCGTCGGGCGAAGATCGGGGTGATGGCGTTCAGGCGTTCGATCCAGGGCGTGTCCGGCAGCGGGGCGGGCATTTCGGCGGTTGGCGTGATCCTGCGTCGTACATAGCCGCTGTTCAGGGTCGCATCGGGCAGCACTTCGCTGACCTGGGTGCCGCTGCCGGTGCGCGATTGCAGGTAGCCCTCGGAGAGTAGCTGCTGGTAGGCCGCCTGTACCGTGCCCCGAGCAACCGAATAGTGCGCCGCCAGTGCACGGCTGCTGGGCAGCGTGCTGCCGCCGGGCAGGCGTCCGCCGAGGATGGCTTCGCGCAGCGCCTCGTACAGCCAGCGCTGCAGGGTGACGCCCGGTTCCGGGGCGCCGAGCGGAAGGGAAACGACCAGGGGAGCGTTCTTGTTGGCGGACATGACCGGGGCCTCGAAGTGGATCAGTCATGTTAGGCGGAATTGGATCAATACGCTGGCCATCCTCGCCTGCACAATCCACCCCGTAGTCCGGCACCCGGCCGGTGAGCTTCCCCCACGACCTCTTTCTGGAGCACATCATGAAACAACAGATCCTGATCATCGGCGCCGGATTCGGTGGCCTCTGGAGTGCCCTCAGCGCAGTACGCCTGCTCGACCAGCAGGGCGCGGACGTGGACGTCACGCTGCTCGCGCCGCAGGCCGAACTGCGCATCCGTCCGCGCTTCTACGAGCACAACGTGGCCGGCACCACCGCGCCGCTGGGTGAGCTGTTCGCGGCGGTTGGCGTGAACTTTGTCCAGGGCAGCGCCACTGGCATCGACAGCCAGGCTCGGCGCGTCCGCTACAACGGCGCCAATGGCCAGGGTGAGCTGGCATACGATCGCCTGGTGCTGGCGGCCGGCAGCGAAGTGGCCCGCCCGGCCTCCGCCGGCATCTCGCGTCATACCTTCGACGTGGACAGCCTGGAGTCGGCGCTGAAGCTGGAAGAACACCTGCACGCATTGGCCGAACTGCCGGACAGCCCGGCACGCAACACCGTGGTCGTCGTGGGCGGCGGATTCACCGGCATCGAGACGGCCACCGAGATGCCCGGCCGGCTGCGGGCGATTCTCGGTGAGAGCACCGAGGTGCAGGTGATCATCGTCGATCCGGGCCAGCGCATCGGCGCGGCCATGGGCGATTCGATCGCCGAGATCATCGCCCATGCCAGCGAAACCCTCGGTGTGTCGTGGCGCCTGGGTGCGCCGGTGAGCTCGGTGGACGAGCAGGGCGTGACCCTGGCCAATGGCGAGCGCATCGATACCCGCACGGTGATCTGGGCCGCCGGGGTGAAAGCCTCGCCGCTCACCGCGCAGATCGACGCGCCGCGCGATCCCCGTGGCCGTTTGCACGTGGACCGCAACCTCAAGGTGCTGGGCCAGGAGCGGATCTACGCCACCGGCGATACCGCCTACGCGGCGACGGACGACCTGGGCAACTACGCGCTGATGACCTGCCAGCACGCCATTTCCCTGGGTCGCTCGGCCGGCAACAACGCCGCCGCCGACCTGCTGGGCGTCGAGCCGATTCCCTACAGCCAGCCCAAGTACGTCACCTGCCTGGACCTGGGGAGCTGGGGCGCGGTGTACACCGAGGGCTGGGACCGCCAGATCAAGCTGACCGGGGAGGAGGGCAAGCAGCTCAAGACCCAGATCAACACCCAGTGGATCTACCCGCCGGCGGCCGACCGCGCGGTGGCGCTGGCGGCGGCCGATCCGCTGATTCCCGTGGTGGCGTGATCACCGCGGGTCAAGCAAGGCCGGGAGCCGCACGCGAAAGCGTACGGCTCTTGTTGCTTGCGGGAGAGCCGCTTTTACCATCAATTGAAGCCCGTTTAGCGTTCCAGGAATAGAACGCTGAGGGCCACTTCATGGCTCTACCGGGAGCAGCGTTGCGGCACTACCGTTATCGACAGTGATTGCGGGAGGTGCGCAATGAAGAAGATTCTCGGTGTCTATTCCAGCCCCAGGCCCCATTGGGTGGGTGACGGATTTCCGGTCCGTACGCTGTTTTCCTACGACAGCCTGGGTAAGCACGTCAGTCCCTTCCTGCTGCTCGACTTCGCCGGCCCGCAGGACTTCCCGCCGACCACCGCTCGCCGGGGCGTGGGGCAGCATCCCCATCGCGGTTTCGAGACGGTGACCATCGTCTACCAGGGCGAACTGGAGCACCGCGACTCCACCGGAGCCGGCGGGCGCATCGGCCCCGGCGACGTGCAGTGGATGACGGCGGCCTCGGGGATTCTTCACGAGGAGTTCCACTCCGCAGCCTTCGCCCGCAGCGGCGGTAGCCTGGAAATGGTGCAGCTGTGGGTCAACCTGCCGGCTCGCGACAAGATGGCGCCGCCGCGTTATCAGACGCTCCTGGACAGCACCATTCCGAGCATCGAGCTGGCCGATGGGGCCGGCACGCTGCGCCTGATCGCCGGGCAGTTCGGCGGGCGGCAGGGCGCTGCGCAGACTTTCACGCCGATCGATGTCTGGGACCTGCGGATCAAGCCGGGTATTCCGCTCGGCCTGCCGTTGGTCGCTGGCCACACCGCCGCTCTGGTAGTGCTGCACGGCACCGTGCTGGTGAACGGCAGCGAGGTGGTGCGGGAGGCGCAGACTGTGTTGTTCGACCGCGCCGGCGAAGAGGTGGTGCTGGAGGCGAACGGCGAGGCGCACGTACTGCTGCTGGCGGGCGAACCCATTGACGAGCCGATCGTCGGCTACGGCCCCTTTGTGATGAACAGCGACGCAGAGATCGGCCAGGCCATTCAGGACTTCGAAAGCGGGCGGTTCGGGCGATTGAACGACTGACGGTCACGGTGTCGGTTGGGCGCGAATCTAACCTGTTAAATCCCTGCAAAAGAATGTGGGGCCCGCGGTTCAGCCGCCAGGGCCAGGATGGCCCTGATCCCGAGAAAGAGGAGAGGACTATGAGCAACTTTGCACAGGTCGCGAACTTCAACGGTCAAATCCCGAAGATCGATCCGAATAACGCAGCGATGCTGTTGATTGACCATCAGAGCGGTCTGTTCCAGACGGTCAAGGACATGCCGATGACCACGCTGCGCGCCAACGCCATCACCCTGGCGAAGATCGCCACGCTGGCGAAGATCCCGGTCATTACCACCGCCTCGGTGCCGCAGGGGCCGAACGGCCCGCTGATCCCGGAAATCCACGAAGCCGCGCCGCATGCCCAGTACGTGGCGCGCAAGGGCGAGATCAACGCCTGGGACAACGCGGACTTCGTCGCCGCGGTGGAGAAGACCGGCCGCAAGCAGCTGATCATCGCCGGCACCATCACCAGCGTGTGCATGGCCTTCCCCAGCATCAGTGCGGTCAACGCCGGTTATCAGGTATTCGCCGTGATCGACGCGTCCGGTACCTATTCGAAGATGGCCCAGGAAATCACCCTGGCCCGCGTGGTACAGGCCGGCGTGGTGCCGATGGACACCGCGGCAGTGTGTTCCGAAGTCCAGCAGACCTGGAACCGCGCGGATGCCGCCCAGTGGGCGGAGGCTTACAGCGCCGTGTTCCCGCACTACCAATTGCTGATCGAGAGCTACACCAAGGCCCAGCAGGTGGTGGCCAACCACGAGGTGCTGGACTCGCAACGCTGAAATCCCCTTGTCCGGTGAACCACACCGGACATCCAACCTGAGAGCGAGGAAACGCCATGAGCAAGCCCTACGTCCGTCTCGACAAGACCCAGGCCGCCGTATTGCTGGTCGATCACCAGACAGGTCTGCTTTCGCTGGTTCGCGACATCGAGCCGGACAAGTTCAAGAACAACGTCCTGGCCCTGGCCGACCTGGCCAAGTACTTCAAGCTGCCGACCATCCTCACCACCAGCTTCGAGAACGGCCCCAACGGCCCGCTGGTGCCGGAGCTCAAGGAAATGTTCCCGGACGCGCCGTACATCGCTCGTCCCGGCAACATCAACGCCTGGGACAACGAGGACTTCGTCAAGGCGGTCAAGGCCACCGGCAAGAAGCAGCTGATCCTCGCCGGCGTGGTGACCGAGGTCTGCGTGGCCTTCCCGGCGCTGTCGGCGCTGGCGGAAGACTTCGATGTGTTCGTGGTGGCGGATGCTTCCGGTACCTTCAACGAGGTGACCCGCGATGCCGCCTGGCGCCGCATGGAGGCCGCCGGCGCACAGCTGATGACCTGGTTCGGCGTAGCCTGTGAGCTGCACCGCGACTGGCGCAACGACATCGAAGGGCTGGCGGCGCTGTTCTCCGCGCACATCCCGGATTATCGCAACCTGATCACCAGCTACAGCCTGCTGACCGCGGCCAAGTGATCCGCTGCGGGGAGCCATGCCCGGAGGCATGGTTCCCCGTCCGACCATCGAATTCGGGGAGTTCCCATGGCAGAACCGACAGTCCGCGCGGTCTATGCCGGCACCGCGTTCCAGGTGAAGTTGAGCGATGGCCGGCACGAGTGGCTCGGCGATGTACCCGCAGCGCTGGGTGGTGGCGACACCGGGCCGACGCCGCACCAGCTCCTGCTGTCCGCGCTGGGTGCCTGCACGGCCATCACGGTGGCCATGTACGCACAGCGCAAGGGCATGCCGCTGGAGTCCGTCGACGTGGACCTGCGTGTTGTACAGGAGCGGCCAGGGCAGACGGAAATTGGCCGCGATATTCACCTGTCCGGGGCGCTGACCGACGAGCAGCGCACACGCCTGCTGGAGATCGCCAATGCCTGCCCGATCCACAAGGTGCTGAGCGGGGAAATCCTCATCACCAGCAAGCTGGTGGAGTGAGGTCCGTGCAGCCGTCGTGAGTATCCCGGTGGCTGGGGAGGTCTGAAGATGAGTACACACGAAACCCAATGCGAGCTGTCGCATTCCTCCGACTGCCCGCTGAACAACGGCGTGCGGGCCATCCAGCGGGTGGCTTCACGCAGTGCCGAGGTCGGCGGCGGCATTCCCGTCAACCGGCTGCTGCCTTCAAGGCAACGGCGTATGGTCGGGGCCTGGTGCTTCCTGGATCATGCCGGGCCGGCGACCTTCACGTCCGGGAACGGTCTGCGCGTCGGGCCGCATCCGCATATCGGCCTGCAGACCTTCACCTGGATGATCGCCGGCGAAGTGCTGCACCGCGACAGCCTGGGCCATGTCCAGGTGATCCGTCCGGGCCAGGTGAACCTGATGACTGCCGGCCACGGCATCACTCACACCGAGGAATCCCTGTCCGGCGAGGCGCAGCTGCATGCGGTGCAGTTGTGGATCGCCCTGCCGGCCGCCGAGCGGGACCGCCCGCCGATGTTCGATCACTACGCCGAACTGCCCCGATGGCAGGCGGACGACTTCGAGGTGACGCTGCTGGCCGGGAGCTTCGGGCAATACACCGCGCCCGCCCACACCTTCTCGCCGCTGGTGGGGCTCGACCTGGCCGCGAAGGATGCGACAGGTACCCGTCTGGCCCTTGAGCAGGGCCATGAATACGGCGTGCTGCCATTGACCGGCGAGTGGAGCATCAACGGCGAGGTCTTCGGTCCGAACGAATTCGCCTACCTGGGGCGCGGCCTGGCGTCGCTTGAACTGGAGGCCTCGGCGGGCGCCCGCGCCGTTCTGCTGGGTGGCGAGCCTTTCGCCGAGGAGATTTTCCTCTGGTGGAACTTCGTCGGCCACAGCAAGGCGGAAATCGCCCAGGCGCAGCGCGAATGGGAGGAGGGTGGTGCCCGCTTCGGCGAGGTGACGGGGTTCGACGGACCGCGCCTGGTTGCGCCGCCGCTGCCCTGGCGCGCCTGAGGATGACGACGATGAAGAGCCGGGGCGTCGAGCGACGCTGGCTGTTGTGCCCATTGGGGATCGGCCTGTTCCTGGCGTTGCCCGTCCAGGCCGACAACTCCCTGGGGCAGAAGGACAACATCTTCACCGGCGTCAACGACCGGCAGGCCGTCGAGCTGGCCATTCCGCCCGGGCTGGTGGAAGGCTCGCGGCTGGACGGACTGGTGCGGAACTACTACCTCCAGCGCGACAATCATTCCGACCTGGTCAGGCGTGATCCCACCGAGTGGGCACAAGGCTTCCTGCTGTCGTTCCGCTCCGGCTTCACCGACACGCCGATCGGGGTAGGGATCGATGCCCACGCTTTCCTGGGGCTCAAGCTGGATGGCGGCGGTGGCAGCGGCGGCGCCGGCCTGCTGCCGCTGGACTCGCAGCGCAAGCCCGACGACGCGTTTTCCAGCGCGGGAGCCGCGCTCAAGCTCCGCTACCTCGAAACCCTGGTCAAGGCGGGGGATCAACTGGTGGAAAACCCGCTGGTGGCCAGCGGCACGAGCCGCCTGTTCCCGCAGGCTTATCGCGGCATCACGCTGAAGAACCATGGCCTGCAGGACCTCTGGGTGGATGGCGGCTTCGTCGAGTCCACGCGCCTGCGCAACCAGAGCGGCTACAGCCACCTGGTCACCGCCTACGGCGCGCGCAACAAGGCCGGCGTGCCGGCCGACCGGGAGAGCCCCCATCTGGGCTGGGCAGGCGCCATCTACAGTGGCCCGTGGGGCGTGCAACTGACGGCCTATGGCGGCCAGCTCGCGGACATCTGGAATCAGTACTACCTGGGCATTACCGATGCCATCCCGGTGAGCGACACGCTGGTGCTCAAGCCCTACCTGCATTATTTCAAGACCCGTGACGAAGGCCGCAGCCAACTGGGGCAGATCGACAACGACACCTATAGCGCCGGGCTCGCCGCAACGGCCTACGGGCAGACCGTGACCCTTGGCTTGCAGAAGGTCGATGGGCGGACGCCTTTCGATTACATGACGCAGAATGACCGGATATTCCTCTACCTGAGCAACTCCCAGCAGTTCGCCGACTTCAACGGGCCGGGGGAAAAGTCCTGGCGGCTGCAGTACGAAACGCCGCTGAGCTTCTTGGGCGCACCGACGCTGCAGTTCATCGCCGCCTATACGCAGGGTGAAGCGGACCTGACCCGGGTCGATCCCAACAGCGCCGGCTACGGCTACATCTACAACCCGGACGGCAAGAACGCCAAGCACTGGGAGCGCGACCTCGCCTTCAAGTACCTGGTGCCTTCCGGGCCGGCCAAGGACCTGACGCTGACCGTGCGCTGGGCCGCCCACCGCGAGGGCGACGGCTATACCGCACCGGGCAACACGCGGGGCAACTCCAGCGCCGATGAGTACCGCCTGATCGTCGATTATCCGGTCAGCCTGTTTTGAGGCTGGTTTCAATCCTGGAGCCCCGATAACCCTGGCGTGCAGGGCCTTCGCGGCGTTTAGCCGAGCGGTTCTTGCAGGCCGGTTTCCACTTAGACAGCTCCCCGGGCCACCCCGGCTCGGCGGGCCCCTGTTGCTCCCGTCCCGAGGATGGGCGTCAGCGTTCATGAGTCGATTCGATATGGTGTGGGTGTCCGTTGTCCATGTTTGATCTGAACGACCTGTTCCTCTTTGCCAAGGTGGTGGAACACGGCGGCTTCGCACCCGCCGGCCGCATGCTGGGGCTGCCCAAGTCGCGCCTGAGCCGCCGGGTTTCCAGGTTGGAAGAGCGCCTGGGCGTGCGCCTTATCCAGCGCTCGACGCGGCATTTCGCGGTCACCGAAATCGGTCAGGAGTACTACCAGCACTGTGTGGCGATGATGGAACAGGCCCTCGCCGCCGAGGACACCATCGAGCGCAGTCGCGCCGAACCGCGTGGCATGGTCCGGGTGGCCTGCACGACCGCGCTGCTGGACGCGCGGGTTGCCGCCCTGTTGGCGCGGTTCATGGCCGAATGCCCGGTGGTGGAGCTGCTGGTGAAGAGCTTCAACCGTCGCGTCGACGTCATCAGCGAAGGCTTCGACCTGGTCCTGAGCGTCCGTCACCAGCCACTGGAAAGCAGCGAGCTGATCATGCGCAAACTGGCGCAGAGCCGCTTCTGCCTGGTGGCAGCGCCCGCCGTGCTGTCCCGCACAGAGGGCGCGCTGGGGCCGGCAGACCTGGTCGAGCTGCCCAGCCTCTGCTGGGGGCCGAACGTGCAGGACTATGTGTGGGAGCTGGACGGGCCGAACGGCGCCTCGGCCTCCATCCACCTGCGCCCACGCATCGTTTCCGACGACGTTTCCGTATTGCTCCAGGGGGCGCTGGCGGGGGGAGGGGTGGTGCTTCTCCCGGAGGAAGTGGTGATCGACGACCTGGCCAGCGGCCGGCTGGTCAACGTACTGGACGACTGGACGCCGAAGATGGGCGATGTGGTCGCAATCTTTCCCTCCCGACGCGGCCTGATGCCCGCCGTGCGCAAGCTGATCGACTTTCTTGCCGAGGCGTTCGAGCGGGAGTCGCTGGCTTCCTGAGAAGCGCCGCCAGCTTCACTCGGACGCTGCAGCATCCTCCTCGCGCAGGGCTGCCTGCTGCAGCTGCTCTTCGAGTGCGGCAATCCGGATGGCCTGCTCTCTCACCAGCAGCTGGGACAGGCGAAGCTCATCGGTCAGTTCCTGGTTGCGCTCCTCGATCTCGATGCGCTGTCCATCCAGCCGCGCCTTGTCCTGCCGGAGCACTTCGCTGGCGAGGGTTTCCCGCATGAGCTGCTGGTGCTTCGCCTCCTGTTCATTACGCAGTAGCCGCGCCTCGGTGAGCAGACGTTCGTTGTCGCGGTTGAGCTGGGTGAGCTGGTCCTGGCGCACGATCATCGACTGCTGCAATTGCCGAAGCTCCACACCCAGCTGCTGGACCTGACCTTCGTGTTGCCGCTGCTCCTGCTCGCGCTGCTCCTTGGCCGCCTGGCGGAAGTGGTCCAGCGCCAGGCGCGCATGGTTGTGTTTCTCCTCCAGCGAGAGAATCTGCGCATCCCGCTCGCGCAGGCGGGTTTCCAGGTCGCTGCCCAGCTGGCGTAGCCGGGCGTTCGCCAGGTCCGCCTGGTGCTTCTGCTCCTGGGCTGCCTGGAGCTGGGTGCGAGCTTCCTGCAGCTGGGCCTCCAGGGTTTGCATGGAGCCTTTCAACAGCTCGATCTGCGCCTGGGCGTTGCGCACCTGCTGCTGGTAGTCCAGGCGCTCGCGGGAGAGGGCGGCTCGATCTTCCGCCACGGACTGCCGGGCTTCCTGCTGCAACTGCCCCGCTAATTGCTCCACCAGTTCGCTCAGGTTGTCGCTGAGTGAGCGTGGCTGCCCGGCGCGAGGCGCCTGTTCCGCCTCGATTTCCTTCAGATAGCGATGGATCGTGGACTTCGAGCCGGTATTGCCCAGCTCGACACGCAAGGCATCGATGCTCGGATTTTCCCCACGCGCCAGTATGGCTGAGCGTGCTTTCTGTACCAGGGCCTTGTTGATTCCGCCGCGTGCCATGGGGTCTCCGACGATTTCGTAATGTGGTATGTAATATGTAAGTACGTAGCATCTTAACAAAAATAATCAATATTTGTTCTGAACAAGTTGAGGATGGATAATCACGAATTATCACGTGTGATGGCCAAGGCTGGGCGTAAACGACGCTGAAGGCCGATACAGGAAAGGAGGAGGGTGGCGATGCCCCGGAATCTGGAGCGCTATATAGAAGCTGCGACGCGCAGCAATACGCGGCGCAGCTACCAGGCCGCCATCGAGCACTTCGAGGTCGCTTGGGGCGGTTTCCTGCCCACCACCAGCGAGACCATCGCCCGCTACCTGGCCGACCATGCCGGCGTGCTCAGCGCCAATACGCTGAAGACCCGGCTGGCGGCGCTTGCGCAGTGGCATCTCAGCCAGGGCTTCCCGGATCCGACCAAGGCGCCGGTGGTGCGCAAGGTGCTCAAGGGCATTCGCGTGCTGCACCCCAGGCCGGAGAAGCAGGCGTACCCCATGCAGCTCCAGGAGCTGGAACTGTGCGTCCGGCACCTGGAGGAGGCGGCCCTGTCAGCTCACCAGGCCGGAGACGCGCCACGGCGCCGCCGCTGCCTGCGCGACCGGGCGCTGATCCTCATGGGGTTCTGGCGAGCGTTCCGCAGCGAAGAGCTTTGCCGGTTGCGCATCGAGCACATCGAGGTAACGCCAGGCAAAGGCATGACGATCTTCCTGCCATGGAGCAAGAGCGACCGGGAAAACCTTGGCCAGACCTTCCATGCGCCGGCATTGGCCCGTTTGTGCCCAGTGCAGGCATATCTGGACTGGATGGCCGAGCTTGGCCAACGGCAAGGGCCGGTTTTTCGGGGTATCGACCGCTGGGGACACGCGGGCGATGCCCAGTTGCATCCCAACAGCGTCATTCCGATCCTGCGCGCCGCCTTGAGTGAATGCGGCCTGTCTGCGGAGCGTTACAGCAGCCACTCGCTGCGGCGCGGCTTTGCGACCTGGGCGACGCGCAGCGGTTGGGATCAGAAGACCCTGATGAGTTATGTGGGCTGGCGGGACCCGAAGTCGGCCTTGCGCTATGTCGATCCGGCAGGTTCGTTTCCCGGTCAGTTCGCCATTACCTAGACCGCCTGCTTTGTTCTGGGGGCAGATGAAGAAATCGAGCGGCTTGGAGCCTGCCTAACGGAGTATTTTGCTTCCCCTGCGATGCCGCTAAGGTATCTGGAAGTCTGACCGCCACTGGAGCCGATCCACGCAATGGCAACCCCTTCTGCCCGGATACGAGAGCTGTGCCTGCCCAACGGCCTGCGCGTCGTGCTCGTCCATGCGCCGGAGTCGTCGAGGGCCGCGGCGCTGGTCCGGGTCGCGGCGGGGAGCCACGACGAGCCGGCGGACTTTCCGGGGCTCGCGCATTTCCTCGAGCATCTGCTGTTTCTCGATAGCGCCGGCCATCGCGCGCAGCAGCGGCTGATGCCCTGGGTGCAGGGGCACGGCGGCCGCCTGAATGCCAGTACCCAGGCGCGTACGACCGACTTCTTCTTCGAGGTGGCGGCCGCAGACCTGGGTGACGGCCTGCTGCGCCTGGTGGACATGCTGGCCCGGCCGCTGCTCGACCCCTCCGCGCAATTGAGCGAGCGCGAAGTGCTGGAGGCCGAATACATCGCGCGCTCGGCGGATGCCGACACGCTGATCGATGCGGCCCTGGCGGCTGCCGTGGCCCTGGATCACCCGCTGCGCCGTTTCGTGGCGGGCCGGCGTGCCAGCCTGCCGGTGGAAAGCGCGACTTTCCAGCATGCCCTGGCCGCCTATCATCGAGCGCATTATCACCCCGGCAACCTGGAACTCTGGCTGCTGGGCCCGCAACCGCTGGATGAACTGCAGGGTTTGGCGGAACACAGCTGCTCGGACTGGCCGGCACAGCCCTCGTGCCCCCGAAGCTCAGCGCCTCCGCTGTTGCCCTGGGCGCAGGACGCCCTGGCCCTGCGGCTCCCCGGAGTACCGAGACTGGTGCTGGCATTCGCCCTCGACGGGCTGGACGCGTCCGCCGAGCAGGCCGTGGAGAGTCTGGGCGAGCGCCTTCGCGACGAGTCTTCCGGCGGTCTGCTGGCCTGGCTGGGCGAGCGCGGGCTGGCGGATGACGCCGCCCTGCGTGTTGTCTATCACGCCCAGGGGCAGGCCCTGCTGGCGGTGACATTCGAGTTGGCGCAGGTCAGCGCCGCCGCAGTCGTGGAAGCCGCGTTTCTCGACTGGCTAGGTGCCTTGGGCGAATGCGCCAGCGAGGTGATACAGACCAGCCTGGGAGACTTCGAGCAACTGCCAGCGCTGGAGCAATTGCGTTTGCGCATACGGGGGCTGCCCGCTGCTCCGGCTGGCGATTGGCTGGAGAGCCTCGGCCGGGCACCCAGGGTCCTCATGCTGGTCGCACCGGATGTCCAGGGCAAGGCAGTCGAGACGGCAGGCTTCCCGCTGCGGCTCGATCGACCCGCGCTGCCCACCTGCGATCTGCATCCACAGCCCTGGACCTTCACCGCGCCCTTGCCAGCCAGCACGGCTGAGGCGGGGGCGCTGCACCTGCGCTGGCGTTTTGCGGAGCGTCCGTGCCGCAGCCATTTCCTCGCCCTGCGCCTGGCCTTGCGCCCCATCGGCGGCCAGGCGCGATCCGGCGGCGTGACACTGAAACTGGAGGAGGAGGGCCCTGACTGGGCGTTGTCGGTGAGCGGGCCGCGCGACCGTCTGGAAGCGCCCCTGACCGATGCGCTGAAGGCACTGCAACAGCCGTCACCCTCGGTACTGGAGCAAGGCGAGCGTCTGCTGCGGCGCGAGCGCGACCGCCAGACGGCGGACCTGCCCATCCGCCAGTTGCTCGCCGCCTTGCCCTCCGTCCTGGCAGGGAGCGCCATGGCCGCTCCAGACTGGGCGACCGCGCGCTGGGACCTGCTGGAACAAGGGGCGGCGCTTCCGGCAAACGTCCATATCCCCGGTGTGCGTGCCACCATACCGCTTCCCTTGCCGGTGCTGCCCGGCGGACGTCACTGGCAGCGCTGGGCGGCCGAAGGGGAGGCGGCGCTGGCGCTGTTCTGCCCCTTGCCCGATCGGGATGCGGCCTGCGAGGCCCGCTGGCGGCTGCTCGCACGGGCGCTGGAGCCCGGCTTTCACCAGCGCCTGCGCGGCCAACTGAACCTGGGCTATGCGTTGTACTGCGGCTTCCGCCAGGTCGGCGGCTGGCGCGGCCTGCTGTTCGCGGTGCAATCGCCCCACGCCGGGCCTGACGAGCTACTGCGTCATCTGCAGGACTTCCTCGACGGCGCCGCCCTGGACGTGATGACCGAACAACAGCTGCACGACCTGGCCAGCCACCTGGCCGGCCCCAGGGATGCCTGGCAGGACCGCCTGGCCGGCGTCACGGACGACCACCACGAACGCCTGATCGACTGCACCCGCCACCTGACCCGCGCCGACCTCAAGGCCGCCCACGCCGAGCTGCTCGCAGCCAACGGCGGCTGGTGGCTGCTCGCCAACCGCGCCTGAAATCCTTCCTTACGCCGCTTCCGGGGCCTGTCGCCCTGGAGGCTTTCCTGCGACTTTTGTCCGGCGCCGCAAGGACTGCTCCCTAGGTGGCAATACCGTCTCGACCATGGTGCCCGTCCCAGCGTCGGGGACGGGCCATGGCCTTGCGCAGCAGGCCCCGCGCCCCGGCCAAGGCAGCGGCAAAACGCGCCCAATGCAGCGTATGGCCGCTGTCGCCCCGTTTCGATAATCGCTTCCGCCACGACTGAACCGCAGTCGTTACATCCACGCGGAGAGCGTCATGAACAAGAACAACACCGCCATTCGCCGTATCCTGCCCCTGTCCCTGGTTTCCCTTGGGGCGCTGGGTTTCCTGCAGGCGGCCGTCGCCGACATCAAGCTGTACGACAAGGACGAAACCACTTTCTCCACCGACGGCTACTTCAATACCTTCTACGTCAACAGCGACGTGGACCGGAACGGCGAAACCTACGACCGTCGCCAGTCGCGGGTGAAGATGGGCTTTCTGCCCAACTACATCGGTTTCACCTTCGGCAAGCAGGTCAACGACCTGACCCTCACCGGGCGTTCCTCGTTCTGGGTGACCATCAACGACAGCGAGCAGGACGGCACCAGCACCGCCATCGATGTCCGCCAGTTCTACGGCAACGTCGCCGGCGACTGGGGCGAGGTGCTGATCGGCAAGGACTTCGGCCTGTTCTCGCGCTCCAACATCTTCCTCGACGAACTCCTCGCCGGCTTCGGCAACGCCAGCGACACCCTGGGCCTGGTGGACGGCAAGGGCGTGTCCTTCGGCAACATCGGCACCGGCTACCCGTACCCGTTCCCGACCTCGCAGATCACCTACCGCAACAACAACCTGGTGGAAGGCCTGCGCGTGGCGGTCGGTATCATGGACCCGATCGACACCAACCAGATCGACAAGGACGCCAGCGACGGCCTCGACGACAAGGCCTACCAGGACAACCCGCGCTACGAGAGCGAGGTCAGCTACCAGTTCGACCTGGCCGGCGCGCAGATCTACAGCTGGGTCAACGGCGCCTACCAGACCTCGAAGAACACCAACGACGAAGTCGACGACGTGACCTCCAAGGGCCTGGGTTACGGCATCCAGGCGAAGATGGGCGGCATTTCGCTGACCGGCTCGGGCTTCACCGCCAAGGGCATCAACCCCTTCTTCACCAACAACGCCGGCGAAGCTGCGCTGCGCGAAGTGGACAGCAACGGCATGCTGCTGCAGGGCTCCTACACCTGGGGCAAGAACCGCATGGCGCTGTCCTACGGCGAAACCCGCGACGACGGCAACGGCCTGGGCACTGCCGCCGACTACTCGACCAAGGGCATTGCCTACTTCCGCACCATCAACGACAACCTGAAGCTGGTGGCCGAGTACAACGTGTACGAGATCGACGGGCGCAAGGGTTCGACCGTCAGCGAAGACACCGACACGCTCGCCGTGGGAGCGGTGCTCAACTGGTAATTCTCCAAGACTCCTTTGGCTCCATTTCGGCGGGCTGACCTTCGGGTTGCCCGCTTTTTTTATCTCAAGGACGGATTGTCATGTTCGGATTGTGGAGCGCACACGCGCAGACGTACCTGGTGGTTCTATCCATCGCCACCACCCTGGTATTTGCCTTGCCCATCTTCCTGGTGCCGCTGCTGTGGGCGCGGGTGATGCGCTGGACGTTGCCGGAGCAGACTGATCTGGCGGTGTATTTCGGGCGCTGCCTGGGGGCGTTCATTCTGATCGTCGAGGGGCTGATGCTGCGTGCGGCGCTGACGGGAGAGGCGCTGGTGACGACCTTCGAGGTGCTGGCGGCGGTGGCGGGGTTCATGGTGGTCGTCCATGTCTACGGGGCGCTGCGGCGGGTTCAGCCATGGACGGAGACGGTGGAGACCGGGTTTTATGTGGGGATGCTGGTGCTGACGTTGCTGTTCTGGCCGGTTACCTGATGCGGACCTGATGGCGTATCAGCTCTCGTAGGAGCGGACTCCGTCCGCGATGCTTTTCGTTTGGGTGTTTCTGCGCCGCTTCGGCGTGCGCTGGGACTTTTTGTTTCGCCCCCTCGGGCGAGTCCCTTTTGTCAAACGACACAAAAGGAACCAAAAGGTCTTGCCCCATCATCCGGGTCCCGCTTCGCGGGACTCCCCTCGCTCCATCGAAGTTTCAGGGGCCCGCGTCGACGGGCCATCCCTGGCCCGACGACGCTCTCGCGGCATCCATGCCGCTCAACCCCTGAAACTCCGATTCCACTCGGCCTCCTGAAGGGGCGCTCGGAGTGCGCGGAGGTTTTTCTGGAAGTCATCAAGAGCCAAAGCCAGAGCAAAGGGCATGATGCGCTTTCGTAGGAGCAACTGTCTTTTGGGCTCCCGCGTTCGCGGGAGTGACGGGGGGTGATTCGCGTTCCCCTGCGTTATCCCCGCGAACGCGGGGACCCAGAAAACAACGTAAGCGGACCTTGTCCGCGAAATCCATCGCGGCGGAAGCAGCGCTGACAGATTGATTCCGATGTGTGTGGCCAGTCCGTAGGAGCGAGCTTGCTCGCGAACCCGACTGACGCCGGCCTTGCCGGCGGATCGAGGAGAAGCTCCGCTCCTGCAAGATATCCCGCTACTTTCGGATAACCCCGCCAAGACCCAAGTAGCATGGGGCCCGCGCCAGCCCCTTCGTAGAATGCCAACGTCGATATCCTGACCAGGCGCCCGCCATGCACGAAACACAAGGAGTCGTTCGCGGCACGTCCAGCGCCCGCGACGCCGAGGAAGTCGCCCAGGACCTGGCGCGCCAGCTGCTGCACCCCAATCTCGGCTTCGTGCTGTTCTTCTGCTCCGCCGAGTACGACCTGCCGGCGCTGGCCGCCGCGCTGGAGCAATACTTCGGCGGCATCGACCTGGCCGGCTGCACCACCGCCGGGGAAATCACCCCGCAGGGCTATGGCCGTGGCTGTGTCACCGCCGTCGGCTTCGACCTGCGCAGCTTCGCCATCTCCTGCGCGCTGGTGGACGAGATGGAGCGCTTCAGCCTGATCGACGCGCAGCAGATGGTCGAATCCCTGGTGGCCGACTGCCGCAGTGCCGGGCTCGCGCCGATCAAGGACCACAGCTTCGCCCTGACCCTGCTCGACGGCCTCTCCAGCCGCGAGGAAGTGGTGCTCGCCGCGCTCAGCGCCGCCCTCGGCGCCATTCCGCATTTCGGCGGTTCGGCCGGCGACGACAACCACCTGACCCACACCCACGTCTACTACCAGGGCCAGTTCCACACCGGGGCAGCGGTGGTCGTGCTGTTCAACACCTGGCTGGATTTCGAGGTGTTCACCACCCACCACGTACTGCCCAGCGAGGAGAAGCTGGTGGTCACCCGTGCCGACAGCGACAGCCGCCGGGTGCTGGAACTCAACGCCGAACCGGCCGCGCTGGAGTTCGCCCGGCTGGTCGGGGTGCCGCTGGAGCAGCTGGATTTCTCGCTGTTCCCGGCGCATCCGCTGGCGGTACGGGTGCGCGACCAGTACTACGTGCGCTCGATCCAGCAGATCAACGACGACCTCAGCCTGACCTTCTACTGCGCGGTGGAGAACGGCATCGTCCTCACCGCCATGCGCACCGGCCCGCTGCTGCCAGGCCTTCAGGCGCAGTTCCAGCGCCTGCACGAACGCCTCGGCCCGCCACTCCTGACCATCGGCTGCGACTGCTTCCTGCGTCGCCTGGAGCTGGAAGTGGCCGGCGATACCGAACCCACCGCCGAATTTCTCCGAAGCCAGCAGGTGATCGGCTTCAACACCTACGGAGAGCAGTTCAATGGCATGCACATCAACCAGACCTTCACCGGTGTCGCCATTGGCCGTCCCCGGGGCAACGGCGGACGCTGAGCTGCGCGCGCGCATCGAGGAGCTGGAGCGCGACAATCGCAAGCTGCAGCGGATCAACGCGGCGCTGATCGAACGCGTCGAGTCCGCCACTTCGCGCGGCGACAACGCCTACGGCGCCTTCCAGCATTCGGTGGTGCTGGCCGAGCAGGTGCGCGAGCGCACCGATGCGCTGAGCGAGGCGATGGTCGAGCTGAAATCCAGCAATCAGCTGCTCAGCGACGCGCGCCTGCGCGCCGAGACCGCGCACCAGCACCTGCTGGACGCCATCGAGAGCATCTCCGACGCCTTCGTGCTGTTCGACCCGCAGCAGCGCATCGTCCTCTACAACGAGCGCTTCCGTGCCTTCTGGGCGCAGACCCGTGCGCGCGTCGGCGCCGGAACGCGGCTCAGCGAAGTCCGCCGGCTGGCGCAGAGCAGCGGGCTGATCGTCGAAGAGCAGCGCAGCAGCGACGATGAACACACCCTCTACCGCCTGCGCAACGACCGCTGGGTGCGCGTCACCGAGCGGCCGACCCGCGACGGCGGGCTGGTGGTGCTCTACAGCGACATCACCGAGATCAAGCAGAACGAAATGGCCCGCCGCGAGCAGGCGGTGGCGCAGAAGTCGCACCTGCTGCAACGCGCCGTGGACAACCTGTCCCAGGGCGTGGCCATGGTCGGCGCCGATGGCACGCTGGAGCTGTGGAACCGGCGCTTCCTGGAACTCTGCGGGCTGGCGCCGATCGAGGCGCACCGGCCCTTCGCCGAGGTCATGGCGGACAGCGAACTGCCGTTGCTGACCCCGCGCAGCCGCCCGCGCAAGGGCGAGGCGGAAGGGGTGATCGAGCAACGCCTGTTCGACGGGCGCATGCTGGAAATCCGCACCCATGCGCTGCCCACCGGTGGCTTCGTCAACACCTTCACCGACATCACCGAGCGCTACCGCCACGCCGAGGCGCTGCGCGAGAGCGAGCGCTGGATCCGCCTGATCACCGACCAGGTGCCGGCGCTGATCGCCTACCTGACTGCCGATCTCGACTACGACTTCACCAACAAGGTCTACGAGGAGTGGTACCGCTGGCCCAGCGGCTCGATGCTCGGGCGCAACCTGCGCGAGGTACACAGCGCGGAGCACTGCCAGCGCCTGGAACCGTACTTCGAGCGCGCGCTGTCCGGCGAGAGCGTCACCTTCGAGATCGCCGAGACCAACCTGTCCGGGCAGGAGCGCTACATGCAGCGCTCCTACGTGCCCAACCGCCAGGCCGACGGCACGGTGAGCGGGTTGTTCGTGCTGATCCGCGACATCACCGAGCGCCGCCGTACCGCCGAGGCGCTGCACCAGGCCTACCAGAACCTGGAACAGCGGGTGCGCGAACGGACCGCCGAGCTGACCAGCCTGAACGACCAGCTCAAGCGCGAGATCGACGAGCGCAGCCAGGTCGAGGGACGCCTGCGCGAGGCCAAGCGCGAGGCGGAGCAGGCCAACCTGTCGAAGACCAAGTTCCTCGCCGCCGTCAGCCACGATCTGCTGCAACCGCTGAACGCCGCGCGGCTGTTCACCAGCGCCTTGCAGGAACGTGGCGGCGATGCGCTGGTGCGCAACATCAGCCAGTCGCTGGAGGACGTGGAGAACCTGCTCGGCACGCTGGTGGACATCTCCAAGCTGGACGCCGGGGTGATCAAGCCGGACATCGCGTCCTTCGACGTTGGAGAGCTGCTCGGCAACCTCGCCGCCGAGTATCGCCAGGTGGCGGCCAGCGAAGGGCTGGCGCTGGATTTCGTACCTTGCGGCGCCCAGGTGCGCAGCGACCTGCAGCTGCTGGCGCGGATCCTGCGCAACCTGCTGTCGAATGCGATCCGCTACACGCCTTCCGGGCGGGTGCTGCTGGGTTGCCGGCGGCGTCGGCACAGCCTGTGGATCGAGGTTTGGGACACCGGCGTGGGCATTGCCGGCGACAAGCTCGGGGAGATATTCCAGGAGTTCAAGCGCGGTGACGTGCAGCGCTTCCACCAGGATCGCGGGCTCGGCCTGGGTCTGGCCATCGTCGAGAAGATCGCCCGCATGCTCGGCCATCGTATCCAGGTGGAGTCGGTGCCGGGCAAGGGCTCGCGCTTCGCCATCGAAGTGCCGCTGGCACGCCGTGTGGCCCGTGTTGCCCCCGAGCCGGAGCGCACCGCCGACGACCTGGTGGAGCGGCTGCGCGGCTCGCGGGTCTGGGTGCTGGATAACGATGCCTCGATCTGCGCCGGCATGCGTACGTTGCTGGAAACCTGGGGCTGCCAGGTGATCACGGCGCTGTCGGAGGAGGACCTGGCGCGGCAGGTGGACAATTTCCATGCCGAGTCCGACCTGCTGATCGTCGACTATCACCTGGACGACGGGGTGAACGGCATCGACGCGGTGGCCTCGATCAACGCCCGCCGCGCCACACCGCTGCCGGCGCTGATGATCACCGCCAACTACAGCAACGAGCTGAAGCAGCAGGTCCGCGAACTGGGGCACACGCTGATGCACAAGCCGGTCCGGCCGATGAAGCTGAAGACAGCGCTGTGCCATCTCATCGATAGCGCTCATTGATTCGGCTGCGGCATTCCTCCTGTAGGAGCGGGCCATGCCCGCGATCGCGCGCATGGCCCGCTCCTACAGATGGGCGCTGTACGTCGGCGTTTCCTGGTGAGAGTGGATTTCGTCGCGATGGATTTCGCGGACAAGGTCCGCTCCTACAGGGAGGCTCCGTCGTTTGGGCTTGCCCTCACCCCAACCCTCTCCCTCTGGGAGAGGGTTGGGGTGAGGGAGAGTCGACTGCGCCGAGGTATCAAGTTACCTGTAGGAGCGAGGGGGACGCCATCGTTATTGCTCGCGAACCTGGTCCCACAGCGGAGTCTGTTCGCGAGCAAGCTCGCTCCTACAAAGAGCAAAGGCAGATCAGGCGCGTTGGGCGACGGGCGCGCGCACCTTGGCCAGCAGGATCAGGCCGATCCCGCCCAGCACGGCGATAGAAACCAGCGCCAGGCGCAGGCTGATCATCTCGCCCAATAGCAGCGCGCCGGAGAGGGCGGCCAGAATCGGTACACTCAACTGCACGGAAGCGCCCTGAATCGCCGACAAACCGGGCAGCGCGCTGTACCAGATCGCATAGCCGATCCCCGAGGCCACCGCGCCGGACAGCACGGCATACGCAATGCCCAGGGTGTCGACCCGCAAATGCGAGTGGAAGAACACCGCCAGCAATGCCGCAAAGGCAATGGCGCGGACAAAGTTGCCGGTGGTGATCGCCAGCGGATCGCTGCCCTTGCGCCCGAGCAGCGAATACAGCCCCCAGGCCACGCCCGAGAGCAGCATCAGCAGCGCACCTGCCAGCGGCGGCGCACTGGCGCTGGGCAGCAACTGGGCGAGCAGCCCGCCCAGGGCCAGCAGGAAACCGAGCAGCGCCTGCCCACGCAGGCTTTCACCGCGCAGCAGGCCGACCAGGATCATGGTCACCTGTACCGCGCCGAACAGCAGCAGCGCGCCGGTACCAGCGTCCAGTTGCACATAGGCATAGGAGAATGCCGCGGCGTACACGAACAAGGCCGCCGCCGCACGCCAGTTGCCGCCCTGGCTGGCGGCACGGCGGCGCAGTTGCAGCAGCAGGGTCAGCATCAGTGCGCCCGAGCAGATGCGGATGCCGGTGAAGCTCACCGCATCGATGCTGGTGGCCTTCAGCGCCAGGCGGCAGAGGATGGAATTGCCGGCGAAGGCGATCATCGCCAGACCGGTGAGGCTCAAAGTGCGGGTGGAAGGCATCGAGGGGTTCCCGGAACGGCACTTGATCAATCAGCGGCGCAGATAGGCCGTGAAGTCGATATCGCTCGCGCAGAGGATGGCCTGCACGCGGTTGTGCACCTTCAGCTTGCGCAGGATGGCGGAGACGTGGGCCTTCACCGTGGTTTCGGCGATCTCCAGGTTGTAGGCGATCTGCTTGTTGGATTCGCCCTTGGTCATCCGTTCCAGCACCAGCAGTTGCTTGCGGGTCAGTGCCTGCAGCAGTTCCGGCGGGATGCTGTGGTCTTCCTGGCCGCTGCGGCGCGGCGAGGATTTCTGCGTGCGGATGATGTCCGACGGCAGGTAGACGTTGCCGTTGAGAATCTGCTCGATGGCCTCGGTCATCTGCACGCGCGGCGAGGACTTGGTGATGAAGCCCACGGCGCCATAGGTGATGGCCTGCAGCACGACCTGCTTGTCCTGCTCGGCGGAGACGATCACCACCGGGATGGTCGGCGCCTCGTTGCGCAGGCTCATCAGACCGTTGAGGCCGTGCATGCCGGGCATGTTCAGGTCGAGCAGGATCAGGTCGAGATCGTCATGTTCCTGGGTCAGGCCCAGGGCGCTGTCGAGGTCGGCGGTCTCCATCACTTCGCTGCCGGGGAAGCCATCGGCGATGACGTTATGGATGGCCTCGCGGAACAGCGGGTGATCGTCGGCGATCAGTATCTTGTACATGGCCTACACCTCGTTATTGTCGTTATGGGTGGCGAGCGGCAAGGCGCCGTTGGTCTACTTCAGCGGTTGCGGTTGTGCATCCTGCAGGGGCAGTCCTGCCTGTTCCCAGGCGTCGATACCGTCACGGTACCAGTAGAGGCTGGAGTAGCCCAGCGCGTGTGCGCGGCGGATGGCGTTCCAGCTCATCCAGCAGTCGGAACGGCAGTAGAACACCAGCGGACGCTTGGCATCGCCTTCGGTCAGGCGGGCGAGGTTCTGCTCGAAGTAGGCCTGCCACTGTGGCTCCAGGGTGCCGGTGCCGACGTTGGCCAGCCACAGGCTGCCGGGCAGGTTGCGGTGCTTCTCGTCCTCGACGAACTGGCCGTTGAGGACGGTGCGGCGGTAGACGTCCACCAGCCGGGTCTGCGGCTCGCGCTTGAGCAGCGCCTGCAGGGCAGGGGTGTCGAGGGTGGTCGCGTGGTCGGCGGAAGGCGGCGTCGGGCTACGGTACTGGGTCTGGCGGTAGCCGTCGGCGGAAAACAGCGGCGCGTCGTCGGCCTGCGCGGTCGGGAGCGCGAAGGTCAGGCTGAGCAGGCACGCGGCCAGGCAGCCGGGCAGGGCAGAGGCAAGGCGAGGCATGGCGGTATCTCTGATAGTTCTTCTTGTGCTGGCCATTACATGCCAGCGGCGCGTCTTTGGAAATTCGACGTGAGGAGGGGCGAACCAGTACCAAAGTAGTAGGTTTCACCCCTTGCGCAGGGCGGCGTGCTGCGGGTTGAAGGTCAGTACGGCGAGGCCGGCGAAGAGCAGCGTCAGCCCAAGGCAGACGCCAGCGGCCAGCGGGTTGAAGCGTTCGTAGAGGGCGAAACGCACCAGTTCGACCGCATGGCTGAACGGGTTCAGCGCGCACAGCCAGTACAGCCACTGGCTGGCCTCGCGCATCTTCCACAGCGGGTAGAGCGCGGAGGAGAGGAAGAACAGCGGGAAGATGACGAAATTCATCACCCCGGCGAAGTTTTCCAGCTGGCGGATGCCGTTGGACAGCAGCAGCCCCAGCGCGCCCAGTAGCAGGGCGGCGAGCAACAGAGCCGGCAGCGCCGCCACCAGCCCCACGGCGGGCGGCTGCACGCCGTACAGCCAGGCGATCAGCAGGAAGGCATAGACCTGCAGCAGCGAGACCAGCGCGGTGGCCAGCAGCTTGCTGGCGAGCAGGAAGGCGCGGGGCAGCGGGCTGGTCAGCAGCACGCGCATGCTGCCCATCTCGCGGTCATAGACCATCGACAGCGAGCCCTGCATGCCGTTGAATAGCAGGATCATGCAGCACAGCCCGGGCACGATGTAGGTCT
The DNA here is from genome assembly GCF_050474425.1 of Pseudomonas sp. B1-22. Lineage (NCBI taxonomy): Bacteria > Pseudomonadati > Pseudomonadota > Gammaproteobacteria > Pseudomonadales > Pseudomonadaceae > Pseudomonas > Pseudomonas sp. B1-22. The sequence continues at coordinate 154,513 of NZ_JBCHVH010000007.1, forward strand.
CGTAGGTGACGTAGGTGTCGTACGGTTCGATGATCGAGATGCCCAGCGCGGCGCGGAAGCCGGCGGCGAACACCAGCAGCCAGAGCAGCGGCCGCACCAGGGCGCTGAGGAAGCGCGAGCGCTGCAGGACGAAGCGCAGCCACTCGCGCACGACGATGCCGCGCAGGCATTGCCAGTAGGCGGCGGGGCCGAAGCGCGGGTTCTCCAGGGCGCTCATGCGCAGGCCTCCAGGCGGGTCAGGCGGTCGAAGGTACGTTCCAGGCTGCCGGCGTCCGGCGCGCAGATGTCACGCGCCTCGCCACGAGCGACCAGGTGGCCGCGATCGAGCACCAGCAGCGCGTCCTCGGCACGGACTTCGTCCAGCAGATGGGTGGTCCAGAGCACCGCCAGGCCATCCTCGCGGCACAGCCGGCGGACGTGCTCGTTGAGCGCCTGGCGCGCCGCCGGATCGAGGCCGACGCTGGCCTCGTCGAGCAGCAGCAGGCGCGGGCGGTGCAGCAGGGCGCGGGCGATTTCCACCCGGCGACGGTGGCCTCCGTTGAGTGCGCGGACCTTGTCGCGGCGGCGCTCCTGCAGCTGCTGGCGGGCCAGTTCGGCGTCGATCCGCTCGTTCGCCACGCTGCGCGGCAGGCCGTGCAGGGCGGCGTGGTAGCGCAGGTTCTGCTCCACGCTCAGGTCCAGGTCCAGGGTGCTCTGCTGGAACACCACGCCCAGCTCGCGCAGGGCCAGGCGTGGCTGGCGACGCAGGCTGCAGCCGAGCACCTCGATCTCACCCTGCTGCAGGTCGTAGAGGCGGGTGAGCAGGGCCACCAGAGTGGACTTGCCGGCGCCGTTGGGCCCCAGCAGCGCGGTGAAGCGCCCGGCGGGCAGTTCGAAGTCCAGCCCGTCGAGGGCGCGCCGTGGGCCGTAGGCAAAGCTCAGGTCGCGGACAGTGAGCGCGTTCATGGCGTCACCACCACGCCCCAGGGATAGCGGCCGACCTTGATGGATTTGCTGACCTTGCGCGAAGCCACGTCGATCACCGACACGTCGCCACTGACGCCGTTGGTGGCGAGCAGGGTCTTCTCGTCCGGGGTAAACGCCAGGTGCCAGACCCGGCGGCCCACCAGCAGGTAGTCGAGCACCTCGAAGGTCTTCGCATCCACCACGGCCACATGGTTGGCCGGGCCGAGGGCGACGAAGGCGTACTTGCCATCCCGGGTCAGCTGTACGCCCACCGGCTGCACCTTGTCCGGGTGCACGCCCTGGATGGCGAAGCGCAGGGTCTTGAGGATCTTGCGGCTGGCGGTGTCGACCACGCTGACGGTGCCGCCGATTTCCGCGGAGACCCAGACCTGCGAGCCGTCGCGGGTGAACTCGGCGTGGCGCGGGCGCTGGTCCACCAGGGTGCTGTCCACCAGCTTCTGCGTCCCGGTATCGATCCAGTGCAGCATGTTGGTGGTCTCGCTGGTATTCACCGCCCACTTGCCGTCCGGGCTCACCGCCATGCCTTCGGGCTCGACGCCGACGTCGATCTGCCCGAGTACCTGGGCGGTCTGGGTATCCACCACCGTGACCAGCGCATCGTCCTCGTTGGAGATGTACAGCCAGCGGTCGTTGGGGTGCAGGGCGAACTGCTCGGGGTCGGCGCCCGACGGCAACTGCTTGATGATCTTGCGGGTGGCCAGGTCCAGCACCTGCACGGTGTCCGAATCGCTCGCGCAGATGTACAGCAGCTTGTTGTCATGGGACAGCGCCAGGCCGCGCGGGCGTTTGCCGGTGTCGATGGTGCCGGTGACAGTCATGCTGTCCAGGTCGATGACACTGAGGTTGTTGTCCTTCTCGTTGGACACATAGGCGGTGGCGGCAATGGCGGGTGGCGTCTGATAGAGTGCGACGCCCAGGCAGGCCAGGGCCAGCAGGCGGGGCAGGGAGGGGCAGGGCATGGACGCGGTCCTCATGGGCAGTCTTCTTATGGCGTGGCGTCGGCGAGGTGGCACTGGCTTTCCGGTGCGTCGAGGCCGAGGCTGTCGAGTTCGCTGGCGGGATGCAGGAAGCCTTCCTGCGGCGAGGTGCTGACCAGGGCGCGCGGCTGCACCAGCGGGATCGGTTGGCGCAGCTGGCCGTCCCAGGGGCGGAAGCCGAGCTTGTAGCCCTTGAAACCGTCCAGCGGCAGGTCCGGGGAGAGCGACAGCTTGCGGATCGCCATGGGGTCGGTGTCGCGCAGGCGAGTGACGGCGCTGGCGATGCTGCGCACGGCGATCCAGGCGGCGAAGTCGCGGTCGTTCATCCAGCGCCCGGCACGTTCCTCGAAACGCTTCTGCAGTTGCGCGGCGCCGTAGGTTTCCACGGTCTTGTGCCAGCCGGTGGCGACCAGTCCCTGGGTGCCGGCGACCGGGCGCGGCAGCCAGGTGTTGTAGGGCACGTACTCGCCGAAGTCGCCGTGTTCGTCGGCCACCAGCACGGCGTCGTAGTCCTCGCTGGATTGGGTGAACAACGCCATGTCGGCCTGGGCGCTGCGGCGCTGGTCGTTGGCGAAGGTGAAGGGTTTCTCCTCGACGATCTTCGCGCCGAAGCGCTTGGCGGAGCGGCGCAGGGCATTGGCATAGGCGGTGTCTTCCGGGCGCTGGCCGACGATCAGCAGCCAGCGCGTCCACTTGCGCAGTACCAGGAACTGGGTGAGGGCGTCGGTCAGCATCAGCCGGCTGGGCAGGGTGTGCAGCAGGTTCGGCGCGCATTGGCTGGCACGCAACTCGTCGTCGGCGGCGCCGGCGTTGAACAGCAGGCTGTCCGGCAGGGCGGCGGCCAGTTGGCGCAGGGTGTCGGCCGGGGCGTTGACCACGAACAGGCGCAGGCCAGCGTCGTGCAGGCGCCGGGCTTCGGCCAGCAGCTTTTCAGGGGTGTCGGTGCTGGCGGTTTCCAGGCTGTAGCGGTGCCTGAGGAAGCGCCCGGTGCTATTGCTGTCGGTGATCGCCAGCTCGGCGCCGCGCAGGCCCGCATCGGCGGGTTCGGGAATGACGTTGGACAGCAGCGGGCCGGGGTCGGGCGTGTAGCCCAGGTAGCCGATGCGAACTTCCAGCGCAGGCGCTTCTTCAGCGCGGGCATCGAGGGCGAAGGCGGCGGCGCAGGCAACCGCGAGCAGATAGGCCACGCCGTGCAGGACGAGCTGGCGCATGGGCGACTCCTTGTTCCGGGCCGACATGTTCTTGTGCGGCCAGCATAGGAAGCGCCGGGGGTGCGGCAAATATGCAGAAAGTACCGATGGGGCAGTACCAAGGTAGTAGGTTGCGCGCCGGGCCCGCGTCCTAGGATGGCTTTACAACAATCAGAAGAGAAACGTCGCCATGCGTATCGCCGTCACTCTCGTCCTGCCGATCCTGCTGATGCTCAGCCTGCTCGGCTTCGATTTCCTCTATGCCCGCAACAGCTATCCGAGCCCGGCGGAGGTGCGTGCGCCATTGTCGCCGGCGGGGTGCATCGGGAGCTGCCGAAGCGCGCCGTAGATCGTCGATCCGGGTATTGGTGCCGACCCACTGTCGCGGGCATGGCCCGCTCCTACGGGGCAGATCGGTGCGCTCTCGTGGGAACCCGGCGGAGGTGCGTGCGCCGGTGTCGCCGGCGGGGTGCTTCGGGAGTTGGCGAAGCGCGCCGTAGATCGTCGATCCGGGTATTGGTGCAACACACTGTCGCGGGCATGGCCCGCTCCTACGGGGCAGATCGGTGCGCTCTCGTAGGAGCGGGCCACGCCCGCGATAGCGCCCATTGGGCGCTCCTTCGAACCGTTTCCGTCTATCCCGAAGATCGCGCCGGCCGGATCCCGGCGCGCGCAGCGCCCCTTGGCCTACCGCCGCTCTAGTACCAAGGGAGTAGTCGGCATCACCCAAAGCAGGATTCGGCATCCGCGCAAGCGTTCTTACCATCGTCACCACGGTCGCCGATTCAGGCGCCGAGCCTTGCCAAGCATCTCGATGAGGATGAAGTGATGAACAACAAGAATGTGCTGTGCGGCCTGCTGTTGCTGGCTGGCCTGGGTACCTCGGGTCTGGCCCTGTCCCACGGCAATGTGACGCCCCAAGCAGTGGATACCACGGGGCTGGAACCTCTGGGCAAGGAATGGCGCGACACCAACCCCTACCGCGAGCCCTACGCCAACCACGCCAAGGCGGTGGAAATCGGCGCCTCGGCCTACAACCAGAACTGTGCCCGCTGCCACGGCCTGGAGGCCAAGTCCGGCGGCATCGCCCCCGACCTGCGCAAGCTGGATCCGGGTGCCGAGGGTGATGAGTGGTTCAAGGAGCGGGTGATCAACGGCGCGGTGCGCGACGGCGCGGTGTACATGCCGAAGATGGCTGACTACATCAGCCAGGAAGGCCTCTGGGCGATCCGCACCTACCTGGACAGCGTGCACGTGGACGAGTGACCGCCATGCGCCTGCCCGGAGTGCTGTTCGGCCTGGTCCTGTGCCTCCTGCTGGGACAGGCGCAGGCCGGGGTCCGCCCCTACGAAGACATGGTCGCCAGCGGCGTGCTGCGGGTGGCCGTGTACGAGAACTTCCCGCCCTACAGCTTCATGCAGGGCGGGCAGCCGCATGGCATCGACATCGACCTGGCGACACGCCTGGCCAGCGGGCTGGGCCTGCGCGCGGAGTTCCTCTGGGTCACACCGGGCGAGCGCCTGGACGATGACCTGCGCAACTTCATCTGGAAGGGGCATTACCTGCGCCCCGGCGTGGTGGCCGACGTGATGTTGCGCGTGCCCTACGACCGTGAATACGCCAACCGGCGCAACGACGTGGGCGAGTTTGCCAACGCCCAGGTGGTGATGTTCGGCCCGTACCAGCGCGAGCGCTGGCAGGTGGTCAACGATGACCGACGGCTAGCGAAGGTGGACACCATCGCCGCCTTCCGCGAACACCCCATCGGCGTCGAACTGGACAGCGTGCCGTCCTTCTACCTGACCTCGGTGCTGGGCGGCCAGCTCAGCCGCATGACCGTACATTTCCCCAGCACCCAGGCGGCCTTCGACGGTATGCGCGCGGGCAAGGTGGACGCGGTGATGGCCCTGCGCGGCGAGCTGGACTGGATGCGCAAGCAGGCCGGCGACGAACACCTGAAGAATGCCGAAAACACCTATCCCAACCTCGGTCAGCCCGAGTGGGATATCGGCATGGCGGTGCATGAAAGCAATCGCCAGCTCTCCAACGCCCTGGACGGCGAACTGGAGGAGCTGGTGCGCAGCGGCGAGATGGAAAAGCTCTACGCGGCCTACGGCGTGCGCTACGAACTGCCGGGGCTTTATCAGGACGTGCAATGAGGGAGAGCTGATGCGCAGGCGAGAACTGCTGCTGGGAATCTGCGCGCTGCCGCTGCTGGCAGCGGCGGTGGAGGGCGACCCGATGCCCTCGGTGATGTGGGAGTACCACCACAAGCGCCTGCTGAACGGCGAGCCGTACGTGTTCGATGAGCGCGTGAAGCTGGGCGTGCCGCCGTTCGCCGAGGACTCGCGGCAGGTGCCGGTGGAAGTGGACGCCCGCGCCTTGCCGGGGCGCTTCGACCGCCTGCTGCTGTGGGCCGAGCTGAACCCGATTCCCCACGTGCTGACGCTCTATCCGGGCGAGCACCTGGAACCGCTGCTGGCGGTGCGCATCCGCATCGAGCAGGCCACGCCGATCCGTGCCGCGCTGCGGGACGAGAAGGGTGTCTGGCACGTCGGCTCGGCCTGGGTCGACGCCGCCGGTGGCGGCTGCACCGCGCCCAGCGTGGTGCGTGCGCAACCGGGCTGGGAGGACCGGCTCGGCCAGGTGCATGGCGAGTCTTACCCGAGGGGCGAATACAGCCGCGTGCGCCTGTCGGTGTCGCACCCGATGGACAACGGGCTGGTCGGCGGCATTCCCGAGTTCTACCTGGACCACGCCGAACTGCGCGGGCCGGGCGGGGAAGTCTTCGCCCGCCTGGACCTGTTCCCGGCGGTGAGCGAAAACCCGACCTTCACCTTCGAGGTGCGCGGCCATCCGCACACCGAGCTCTGGCTGCACGACAACAACGGCAACCAATTCCAGGCCGCTCTGCGCTGACGCCGCCCTGTACTGACGAGGTGCCCATGCGTTTCCTCCTGATCGCCCTGGCCTGCCTGTGCCTGCCGGCACTGGCCGACCTGCAGTACCACCTCCAGCCCCGGCAGATCGCCGAGGGCACCTGGCTGGTGGAGGGCAGTACCGACAACTTCGGCAAGGACAATGGCGGCGCCATCGTCAACATCGCCTTCATCGACACCGGCGACGGTGTGCTGGTGATCGATACCGGTCCGTCGAAACGCTACGGCGAAGCCTTGCGTACGGTGGTCCAGCAGACCACCGGCAAGCCGGTGAAGCGCGTGCTGCTGACCCATCACCACCCCGATCACGTGCTGGGTAACCAGGCCTTCACCGACGTGCCCATCGGCGCATTGGCCGGCACCCGCAAGCTGCTGAAGGAGCAGGGCAATGCCATGGCGGAGAACATGTACCGCCTGGTCGGCGACTGGATGCGCGGCACGGAGGTGGTGCTGCCCACCGAGACGGTGGAGCCGGGCACTCTGCAGATGGGCAGTCACCGGTTCCGGTTGGTGGGATTGCGTGGGCATACCGGCGCGGACCTGGCGATCCTCGACGAGACCACCGGCGTGCTATTTGCCGGGGACATCGTCTTCTACCAGCGCGCGCTGACCACGCCGAACAGTCCGGGGCTCGACGTGTGGCTGGGCGATCTCGATACGCTGCAACAGCTGCCGTGGAAACTCATCGTTCCCGGGCACGGTCCCATCGCCACCGACGCCGCGCCCTTTGTGCAGATGCGCGATTACCTCGGCTGGCTCGACGGCGTGATGCGCGACGGCATCGCCCAGGGGGCGGACATGAACGATCTCCTGCGCACTCCCATCCCCGAGCGCTTCGCCGGCGTCAGCCTGACGCGCTATGAGCTGATCCGCAGCGTCAGCCATCTGTATCCGCGCTACGAGCAGAAGGCTTTGCCGCGCGTCGACGAGCAGTGATTTTGCTTTCGTAGGATGGCGTGGAGCGAAGCTATACCCATCAATTCCATGCGCCGACCGCATGGGTATCGCTGCGCTCCACCCATCCTACAGAGACGCCCCCTGATACATTTGTTGCGGGTTCAACTGTAGGAGCGCGCCATGCGCGCGATCGCGGGCATGGCCCGCTCCTACAGGTCAACTCCGCCGTATCCGCTCCTACGCACGCCACTATTTCCGCGCCTCTGCGGTCCGGTATTGCTACCAAGGAACTAGAAAATTCGGCACTGCGTTCAATTGTTGGCCACCGTCCCCCAACCAAGAATCTGCGACAGACCGGGAAATTATCCCGGGTACAACAACAATCGCAGAGGCGCACGCCATGAGACAGCTCCAACCTTTCGCCCGCACCGTGCTGTTCACCGCCATCAGCCTGGCCAGCCTGGGTGCCCATGCCGGGGTCACCGACCAGGACATCAGTGATTCCGCCAAGCGCACCGACCAGGTCGTGGTCAACGGGATCAACCAGCAGGGCCAGCGTTTCAGCCCGCTGAAGACCCTGAACAGCGACAACGTGAAGGAGCTGCGGCCGGTGTGGGCGCTGTCCTTCGGCGGCGAGAAGCAGCGCGGCCAGCAGGCCCAGCCGCTGGTCAAGGACGGCGTGATGTACGTCACCGCCTCCTATTCGCGGGTCTTCGCGGTGGATGCGCGCACCGGTCGCAAGCTGTGGCAGTACGACGCGCGCCTGCCCGACGGCATCATGCCCTGCTGCGACGTGATCAACCGTGGCGTGGCGCTGTACGGCGACCTGGTGATCTTCGGCACCCTGGACGCCAAGCTGGTCGCCCTGAACAAGGACACCGGCAAGGTGGTGTGGAAGAAGACCGTGGCGGACTACAAGGCCGGCTATTCCATCTCCGCCGCGCCGCTGATCGCCAAGGGCAAGCTGATCACCGGCGTGGCCGGCGGCGAGTTCGGCGTGGTCGGCAAGATCGAGGCGTACGACCCCACCAACGGCGAGCTGCTGTGGAGCCGCCCGACCGTGGAAGGCCACATGGGCTACGTCTACAAGGACGGCAAGGCCATCGAGAACGGCATTTCCGGCGGCGAAGCGGGCAAGACCTGGCCGGGCGACCTGTGGAAGACCGGCGGCGCCGCGCCCTGGCTGGGCGGCTACTACGACCCGAGCACCGACTCGCTGTTCATCGGCACCGGCAACCCGTCGCCGTGGAACTCGCACCTGCGTCCGGGCGACAACCTGTTCTCCTCCTCGCGCCTGGCGCTGAACCCGGAGGACGGATCCATCAAGTGGCACTTCCAGACCACCCCGCACGACGGCTGGGACTTCGACGGCGTGAACGAGCTGGTGTCCTTCGACTACAAGGACGGCGGCAAGAACGTCCAGGCGGCGGCCACCGCCGACCGCAACGGCTTCTTCTACGTGCTCGACCGCACCAACGGCAAGTTCATCCGCGGCTTCCCGTTCGTGGACAAGGTGACCTGGGCCAAGGGCCTGGATAAAGACGGCCGGCCGATCTACGACGACGCCCACCGTCCGGGCGCGCCGGGGCAGGGGACCGAGAAGGGCTCCTCGGTGTTCGTCTCGCCGTCCTTCCTCGGCGGCAAGAACTGGATGCCCATGGCCTACAGCCAGGACACCGGGCTGTTCTACGTGCCGTCCAACGAGTGGGGCATGGACATGTGGAACGAGAACATTGCCTACAAGAAGGGCGCGGCGTACCTCGGCGCGGGCTTCACCATCAAGCCGCTGAACGACAAGTACATCGGCGTGCTGCGCGCCATCGATCCGAAGACCGGCAAGCAGGTCTGGCGCTACGAGAACTACGCGCCGCTGTGGGGCGGCGTGCTGGCGACCCACGGCAACCTGGTGTTCACCGGCAACCCCGAGGGCTACCTGATGGCCTTCGACGCCAAGTCGGGCAAGAAGCTCTACGAGTTCAACACCGGCTCGGGCGTGATCGCCTCGCCGATCACCTGGGAGATGGATGGTGAGCAGTATGTGACCGTGCTGTCCGGCTGGGGCGGGGCAGTGCCGCTGTGGGGTGGCGAAGTGGCCAAGCGCATCAAGGACCTGGACCAGGGCGGGATGATCTGGACCTTCAAGCTGCCGAAGGATCTGGTGGCGAAGAAGTGATGGTGTTGTGAGGTGAGCAAAGGGCCGGCCGTTGAGCTGGCCCTTTGTTTTTGGCGCGACCGCCGGTGCCGTTGCCGGGGGCGGCGACACGGAATTCACCTTGTAGGAGCGGGCCATGCCCGCAATCCGCCGGCAGGGCCGGCGCCTAGCCTCTGCTCCGATGACGTTGCAGGGTTGCTGCTTCTACGTGGGTGTTTCAGCGTCGCCTCGGCATGCGCTCGGACATTTTGTTTCGCCCCCTCGGGCGAGTCACTTCTTCCAAACGCCGAAGAAGTAACCAAGAAGGCTTGCCCCTGCATCCGGGTCCCGCTTCGCGGGACTTCCCTCGCTCCATCGGAGTTTCAGGGGCACGCATCGACGGGCCATCCATGGCCCAACGACGCTCTCGCGACATCCATGTCGCTCAACCCCTGAAACTCCGATTCCACTCGGCCTCCTGAAGGGGCGCTTCGGAGTGTGCGGATATTCCCTGGAAATCGCTCAAGAGCGAAGAGCGCAGGGAGCCTCGCGGGTGGTGCGCCCGTAGGAGAGACGGGGGCGCCTAGCCCTTGTCCGCGAAATCCCACGCGGCGGACCCCGGAGTCTCAGAAGAAAATCGAGATCGCACGCCAGCTGTAGGAGCGAGCTCGCTCGCGAACCGCCCAGCGCCGGCGTTTCCTTGTAGGAGCGGGCCATACCCGCGATCCGCCGGCAGGGCCGGCGTTCAAGGCGGCTCGGTAGCTGGCCTGAATTGCCGGTCTCAACCTGCAGAAGCGCCCCATGGACGCAATCGCGGGCATGGCCCGCTCCTACAAACAGCCATGCCCACCGCGTCTACTACCAAATGAGTAACCCACCCCTCCCATGGGTGCATTCCGAGCCGGCAAGGGCGCTGCCTAAGATCGCTCCATGACCTGGCCGATGGAGGCCGGGACCCGACAGGAGAGCACCACCATGATCTACGCCGCACCCGGAACCCCAGGCGCCGTCGTCACCCTCAAGCCGCGCTACGGCAACTACATCGGCGGCGAGTTCGTCGCGCCGGTGCTGGGGCAGTACTTCAGCAACACCTCGCCGGTGAATGGCGAAGTCATCGCCGAATTCCCGCGTTCCACCGCCGAAGACATCGAGCGCGCCCTGGACGCCGCCCATGCCGCCGCTGGCAGTTGGGGCCGCACCTCGGTGCAGGACCGCGCGCTGATCCTGCTGAAGATCGCCGACCGCATCGAGCAGAACCTGGAACAACTGGCCGTCGCCGAAACCTGGGACAACGGCAAGGCCGTGCGCGAAACCCTGAACGCCGACGTGCCGCTGGCCGCCGACCACTTCCGCTACTACGCCGGCTGCATCCGCGCGCAGGAAGGCGGCGCCGCCGAGATCAACGAGAACACCGTCGCCTACCACATCCACGAACCGCTGGGCGTGGTCGGGCAGATCATCCCGTGGAACTTCCCGCTGCTGATGGCCGCGTGGAAACTCGCCCCGGCCCTGGCCGCCGGCAACTGCGTGGTGCTCAAGCCGGCCGAGCAGACGCCGCTGTCGATCATGCTGCTGGCCGAGATCATCGGCGACCTGCTGCCGCCGGGTGTGCTGAACATCGTCCAGGGCTTCGGCAAGGAAGCGGGCCAGGCGCTGGCCACCAGCAAGCGCATCGCCAAGATCGCCTTCACCGGCTCGACCCCGGTCGGCTCGCACATCCTCCACTGCGCGGCGGAGAACATCATCCCGTCCACCGTGGAACTGGGCGGCAAGAGCCCGAACATCTTCTTCGAGGACATCATGCAGGCCGAACCGGCCTTCATCGAGAAAGCCGCCGAGGGCCTGGTGCTGGCCTTCTTCAACCAGGGCGAGGTGTGCACCTGCCCGTCGCGGGCGCTGGTGCAGGAGTCGATCTTCGAGCCGTTCATGGCCGAGGTGATGAAGAAGATCAAAGCGATCAAGCGCGGCAACCCGCTGGACACCGAGACCATGGTCGGCGCCCAGGCTTCGCAGCAGCAGTACGAGAAGATCCTCTCCTACCTCGACATCGCCCAGAGCGAAGGCGCCGAGCTGCTCGCCGGCGGCTCAAGCGAGCGCCTGGAGGGTGATTTGGCCAGCGGTTACTACATCCAGCCGACCCTGCTCAAGGGCAACAACAAGATGCGCGTGTTCCAGGAGGAAATCTTCGGGCCGGTGGTGGGCGTGACCACCTTCAAGGACGAAGCCGAAGCGCTGGCAATCGCCAACGACACCGAGTTCGGCCTCGGCGCCGGCGTCTGGACCCGCGACATCAACCGCGCCTGGCGCATGGGTCGTGGTATCCAGTCCGGCCGCGTGTGGACCAACTGCTACCACCTGTACCCGGCCCACGCCGCGTTCGGCGGCTACAAGAAATCCGGCGTCGGCCGCGAAACCCACAAGATGATGCTCGACCACTACCAGCAGACCAAGAACCTGCTGGTGAGCTACGACATCAACCCGCTGGGCTTCTTCTAAGCGAGCAGCAGGCCGGCGGACCTTCCCCCATCGGGTCCGTCGGCCACCTCTCCGGTGTACCCGTCAGTCTTTCCAACGGGCATCCCTTGTGTCGACGCGCCCGCCCGGGCGGCCGTCCGCTTCCGTGCCCACTCCCTCGGGTGACGGCCTTCGTCGAACGCGACTCCGGTCGCGTTTTCTTTTTTCCGGGTGATGGTTCTGTTCGCGGGCATGGCCCGCTCCTACAGTGAGCTGTTGCGCTACGCCTACCCGTAGGAGCGGGCCATGCCCGCGATGCTCCTGGCTTTCAGGGCACTCCGAAATCGACCGGTGCACCAGCGGCGAACTATGGTTAAACGGCGTACCACCTCGGAACAGTTGTACGCCCTACGCCGCAAGGCCCTCACTCGCTACCAAATCAGGGGGGAATCTCCTTCGAAAGTATCATTCGGCGCGTCCGCACCCGGTGGTTAACTCGATCTACCGGGACAACCGGTGCGATGCCCGAACGACATCCCCAACAACAAGAGGACAGACCCATGTGGACCAAGCCTAGCTTCACCGACCTGCGCCTTGGCTTCGAAGTGACCCTGTACTTCGCCAACCGCTGATCCACGCGGCCCCGGTCCGCCGGGGCCCCTGCCCACGGGGCACTGTCATGCACATCCGAATTCTCGGGTCGGCCGCCGGTGGCGGCTTCCCCCAGTGGAACTGCAACTGCCGCAACTGCCGCGGCGTACGCGACGGCAGCGTGATCGCGCAGCCACGCACCCAGTCCTCCATCGCGCTGTCCGACGATGGCGAGAACTGGATTCTCTGCAACGCTTCACCCGATATCCGTGCCCAGCTGGCGTCCTTCCCGGCGCTGCAGCCGGCGCGACGCCTGCGCGATTCGGCGATTGCCGCCATCGTCCTGCTGGACAGCCAGATCGACCACACCACCGGCCTTCTCAGCCTGCGCGAGGGTTGCCCGCACGAGGTGTGGTGCACGGAGATGGTCCACCAGGACCTGTCCACGGGCTTCCCGCTGTTCCCCATGCTCTCGCACTGGAACGGCGGGCTGAAGCACAAGCTCATCGAGCTGGACGCCGAACCCTTCGTCATTCCCGCCTGTCCGGGCCTGCGCCTCACCGCCATCGCCCTGCGCAGCAGCGCGCCGCCGTATTCGCCGCACCGCGGCAATCCGCATCCGGGGGACAACATCGGCCTGTTCGTCGAGGACCTGTCCACCGGCGGCAAGCTGTTCTACGCGCCGGGCCTGGGACAGGTGGACGACGCGCTGCTGGCGTGGATGCGCCAGGCCGACTGCCTGCTGGTGGACGGCACTCTCTGGCGCGACGACGAGATGCGCGTCTGCGAAGTGGGCGACAAGCTCGGCAGCGAGATGGGCCACCTGGCCCAGAGCGGTCCCGGCGGCATGCTTGACGTGCTCGATGGCATCGACGGGCCGCGCAAGGTGCTCATCCACATCAACAACACCAACCCCATCCTCGACATCGCCTCGCCCGAACGCGCCGAACTGGATGCGCACGGCGTCGAAGTGGCCTACGACGGCATGGGCATCTTCCTGTGACGGCCCTTGTAGAAGGAACCGCGCGATGACCCGCGAAGCCATGAGCCCTACCGAGTTCGAGCAGGCGCTGCGCGCCAAGGGCGCCTGCTACCACATCTTCCATCCGTACCATGTGGCCATGTACGAAGGCCGTGCGACCCGCGAGCAGATCCAGGGCTGGGTGGCGAACCGTTTCTACTACCAGGTGAACATTCCGCTGAAGGATGCGGCGATCCTCGCCAACTGCCCGGACCGCGAAGTACGCCGCGAATGGCTGCAGCGCATCCTTGACCACGACGGCGCGCCGGGCGAGGAGGGCGGCATCGAGGCCTGGCTGCGGCTGGCCGAATCCGTGGGGCTGGACCGCGAACAGGTGCTGTCCCAGGAGCTGGTGCTGCCCGGCGTGCGTTTCGCGGTGGATGCCTACGTCAACTTCGCCCGCCGCGCCAGCTGGCAGGAGGCGGCCAGCAGTTCGCTGACCGAACTGTTCGCCCCGCAGATCCACCAGTCGCGGCTGGACAGCTGGCCGCAGCACTACCCGTGGATCGACGCCACCGGCTACGACTACTTCCGCAAGCGCCTGTCCCAGGCGCGCCGCGACGTCGAGCACGGGCTGCGCATCACCCTGGAGCACTATCGCACCCGCGAGGCCCAGGAGCGCATGCTGGAAATCCTGCAATTCAAGCTCGACGTGCTCTGGAGCATGCTCGACGCGATGAGCATGGCCTATGAACTGCAGCGCCCGCCGTACCACACGGTGACGACCGAGCGCGTATGGCACAGGGGGTTGCTGTGATGAGTCTGCCTTCGCTGGACAGCGTACCGGCGCTGCGCCGGGGCTTCCGCCTGCAATTCGAACCGGCCCAGGGCTGCCATGTGCTGCTCTACCCGGAGGGCATGGTGAAGCTCAACGAGAGCGCTGGGGCGATCCTCGGCCGCGTCGACGGCCAACGTGACGTCGCCGGCATCATCGACGGCCTGCGTGGCGATTTCCCCGGCGTGCCGGGCATCGACGAAGACATCCTGGCATTCCTCGAGGTGGCCCATGCGCAATTCTGGATCGAGCTGCGCTGAGGCGCCGGTGGGCCCGCCGCTCTGGCTGCTGGCCGAGCTGACCTACCGCTGCCCGCTGCAGTGCCCGTACTGCTCCAACCCGCTGGACTTCGCCAAGGGCGGCGAGGAGCTTTCCACCCAGCAATGGATCGAAGTGTTCCGCCAGGCCCGCGAGATGGGCGCGGCGCAGCTGGGCTTCTCCGGCGGCGAGCCGCTGGTGCGCCAGGACCTCGCCGAGCTGATCGCCGCCGCGCGCGGGCTGGGCTTCTACACCAACCTGATCACCTCCGGCATCGGTCTCAACGAGACGCGCCTGAAGGAATTCGCCGACGCGGGGCTGGATCACATCCAGATCAGCTTCCAGGCCGCCGACGAGGAGGTGAACAACCTGCTCGCCGGCTCGCGCAAGGCCTTCGCCCAGAAGCTCGCCATGGCCCGAGCGGTGAAGGCCCACGGTTACCCGATGGTGCTGAATTTCGTCACCCACCGGCACAACATCGACAGCATCGACCGTATCATCGAGCTGTGCATCGAACTGGAAGCCGACTTCGTCGAACTTGCCACCTGCCAGTTCTATGGCTGGGCGGAGCTGAACCGTGCCGGACTGCTGCCGACCCGCGAGCAACTGCAACGCGCCGAGCGCATCACCGCGCAGTACCGCGAGCGCCTGGCTGCCGAAGGCAACCCGTGCAAGCTGATCTTCGTGGTGCCCGACTACTACGAGGAGCGCCCCAAGGCCTGCATGGGCGGCTGGGGCAGCGTGTTCCTCGACGTCACCCCGGACGGCACCGCGCTGCCGTGCCACAGCGCGCGGCAACTACCGGTGAAGTTTCCCAATGTGCGCGAGCACAGCCTGCAGCACATCTGGTACGAGTCGTTCGGCTTCAACCGCTTCCGCGGCGATGCCTGGATGCCCGAGCCGTGCCGTTCCTGCGACGAGAAGGAGCGCGACTTCGGCGGCTGCCGCTGCCAGGCCTTCATGCTCACCGGCGATGCCGAGGCGACCGACCCGGTGTGCGCCAAGTCGGCCCACCACGGCATCATCCTCGACGCCCGCCGCGAGGCGGAAACGGCGGCCGCGCCGCTCAGCGCGCTGACCCTGCGCAATGAGCGGGCCTCGCAGCTGATCTGCAAGGCCTGAGCATGCACCGCAGCGACTGGAACGCCGAACGTGCGGTAGCTGCCGCCGGAGATTTCACCGAGCTGCATGTGGCCCACGGCGGCCTGCTGTGGGTTGCCTTCGACCCGGCCAGCGCGCGCTGCCGCTTGTTCCTGCACCGTGACGGCCAGGGCCGCGAACTGACTCCGCTCGGCGCCTCGGTGCGCAGCCGCGTCTACGAATACGGTGGTGGCTCCTGCTGCGCCACCGCCGACGGCGTGGCCTGGGTGGAAGAGGGCGACCAGCAGGTGCGCTGGCTGCGCCTGGGCGGCACGCCGCGCTCCATCACCCACCGCGGCGACTGCCGCTACGGCGATCTGCATTACGTCGCCGCCTGGAATGCGTTGCTGGCGGTGGAAGAAGAGGGTATGCGCCACCGGATAGTCCGCCTCGACGGCGATGGCCGGCGCCGGGTGATCGCCGAAGGCGCGGACTTCTACGCGTCACCGGTGGCCGACAGCAGCGCCAGGCGCATCGCCTGGGTCGAGTGGGATCGCCCCGACCAGCCCTGGACGCGAACCCGGCTGGTCGAATCCTTCGCGGGGGAGCAGCGCTGCCTGGCCGGACAGACTGCGATCGAATCCATCCAGCAGCCACGCTTCGACAGCCACGGACGACTGCATTGGCTGAGCGATCACGACGGTTACTGGCAGCCGTACCACGAGGAGCGCGGTGCGTTGCCGTGCGCCGCCGCGGACCACGCCAGCGCGCCCTGGCAGCTGGGCGGCAGCACCTTCCTGCCGCTGGCGGACGGCAACCTGCTGGCGACCCGCTACGAGGAAGGCTGCGGCGTGCTGGTGCTCTACGACGGGCGCGGCAACGAGCGGCGACTGGCGCCGAAGTACAGCCGCTTCCGCTCGCTGGCGGCTGACGAACAGCATTTCTATTGCATAGCCGCCGCGCCGGACCGTTTGCCGACGCTGCTGGCGATCCGCCGGGTGGACGGCTCCACCCAGGTGCTGGCCGGGGGCGAGCGGCCGCTGGCCGAGGCCGAACTGTCCCGTGGCGAAGCCTTCCGTTACCGGGTGGGCGCCGAGGAGTGCGGCCACGGCTTCTTCTATCCCGCCCACGGAGCCAGCGGGCCGCCACCGCTGGTGGTGTTCCTGCATGGAGGGCCAACCTCGGCCTGCTACCCGGTATTCGATGGCCGCATCCAGTTCTGGACGCGGCGCGGCTTCGCGGTGGCCGATCTCAACTACCGGGGCAGCAGCGGCTACGGTCGCGCCTACCGCGAACGGCTGCACCTGGGCTGGGGCCAGGTGGAAGTGGAGGACATCGGCGCGGCGCTGGACTTCCTGGCGAGGGCCGGGCGCATCGACCGCCAGCGGGTGTTCGTGCGTGGCGCCAGTGCCGGCGGCTACAGCGCGCTGATGGCCCTGGCGCGACTCGACGGCCTGCGCGGCGGCGCCAGTCTCTATGGCGTCAGCGACCCGCAGGCCCTGGCGCGGGTGACCCACAAGTTCGAGGCGGACTACCTGGACTGGCTGATCGGCGACCCCGTGCAGGACGCCGAGCGTTACCGCAATCGCACGCCGGTACTGCTGGCCGGCGATATCCGGGTGCCGGTGATCTTCTTCCAGGGCGAGCTGGATGCGGTGGTGGTGCCGGCGCAGACCGACGCCATGGTCGAAAGCCTGCGGCGACGGGGTGTGCCGGTGGAAGTTCATCGCTATGCGGGCGAACGCCACGGCTTTCGCCAGAGCGCCAACCTGGCCCACGCCCTGGAAGCGGAATGGCGTTTCTACCAGGCTCTGTTGGCTGTCTGAGTTGGCTGTCTGAAACGTCTGCCAAGGTCGCATTGCAAACCCTGACGGATGCAGTAGGCTGCGGGAAATATCCCATAACAATAACGACAGAGCCCCCGATGTCTCACGAGCTCAGCCAACTGCGCAAATTCGTCTCGCCAGAGATCATTTTCGGTGCCGGATGCCGGCACAATGTCGCCAACTACGTAAAAACCTTCGGCGCCCGCAAGGTGCTGGTGGTGTCCGACCCCGGCGTACTCGCCGCCGGCTGGGTCGCCGACATCGAAGCCAGCCTGGCCGCCCAGGACATTCCCTTCTGCCGCTATACCGATGTCTCGCCCAACCCGCGCGTGGAGGAAGTCATGCGCGGCGCCGACGTCTACCGCAGCGAAGGCTGCAACGTCATCGTCGCCGTCGGCGGCGGCAGCCCGATGGACTGCGCCAAGGGCATCGGCATCGTCGCCGCCCACGGCCGCAACATCCTCGAATTCGAGGGCGTGGACACCCTGCGCGTGCCCAGCCCGCCGCTGATCCTGATCCCGACCACCGCCGGCACCTCGGCGGACGTCTCGCAGTTCGTGATCATCTCCAACCAGGACGAGCGGATGAAGTTCTCCATCGTCAGCAAGGCGGTGGTGCCCGACGTGTCGCTGATCGACCCGGAAACCACCCTGACCATGGACCCGTTCCTCTCCGCCTGTACCGGCATCGACGCCCTGGTGCATGCCATCGAGGCCTTCGTCTCCACCGGCCACGGTCCGCTCACCGATCCCCACGCCCTGGAAGCCATGCGGCTGATCAACGGCAACCTGGTGCAGATGATCGCCAATCCCGGCGACATCGCCCTGCGCGAGAAGATCATGCTGGGCAGCATGCAGGCGGGGCTGGCGTTCTCCAACGCCATCCTCGGCGCGGTGCACGCCATGTCCCACAGCCTGGGTGGCTACCTCGACCTGCCGCACGGCCTGTGCAATGCCGTGCTGGTCGAACACGTGGTGGCCTTCAACTACAGCGCCGCGCCCGAGCGCTTCAAGGTGATCGCGGAAACCTTCGGCATCGACTGCCGCGGCCTGAACCACGCGCAGATCCGCCAGCGCCTGGTGGAGCATCTGATCGCCTTCAAGAACGCCGTGGGCTTCCATGAAAGCCTGGGCCTGCACGGCGTGGGCAGTTCGGACATTCCCTTCCTGTCGCGCCACGCCATGCAGGACCCGTGCATCCTCACCAACCCTCGCGAGTCCAGCCTGCGCGACGTCGAGGTGGTGTATGGCGAGGCCCTCTGACGAGCAGCAGCAACAGGCCTTGGCCGGGCTGCTCGGCCTGGGCAGCCATTCCGCGCGCAAGAGCCATTACCCCGAGTTGGTGGCGCGCCTGGACGAGCTGGAAACCGAACGCAACCGCTATAAATGGCTGTTCGAGAACGCCGTCCACGGCATCTTCCAGGCCAGCCTGAGCCAGGGCCTGCGCGCCGCCAACCCGGCCCTGGCGCACATGCTCGGCTATGACGACCCGCAGCAGGTGCTGTGGGACCTGCAGGGCATGGCAACCCAGCTGTTCGCCGGCGGCGAGGCGGAGATGCGCCGCATCCGCGACCTGTTGCGCGATCAAGGCGGACTGTTCGGCTACGAGACGCGTCTGCGTCGGCATGACGGCAGCCATGTCGACGTGCTGATGAACCTGCTGATGAAGCCGGACGAGGAGGGGCTGGTCGAGGGCTTCGTCGCCGACATCACCGAGCGCGTCCAGGCCCAGCAACGCTTGCAGAACCTCAATGAGGAACTGGAGCAGCGCGTCGCCACCCGCACCCGCGAACTGGAAACGCTCAACCAGCAACTGCGTGAAGCCCGCGATGCCGCCGAGGCGGCCAACCTGTCCAAGGACAAGTACCTGGCAGCGGCCAGCCACGACCTGCTGCAACCGCTGAATGCCGCGCGCCTGTTGCTCTCGACCCTGCGCGAGCGGCAACTGCCGGCGTCCGAGCGACAGCTGGTGGAGCGCACGCATCAGGCACTGGAGGGGGCGGAAAACCTGCTGAGCGACCTGCTGGAAATCTCCCGTCTGGACCAGAGCGCAATCCGTCCCGACCCGGAATCGCTGAACCTCGACGAATTGCTCGGCCCGCTGGCCTCGGAGTTCGACAGCGTGGCGCGTGCCTCGGGCCTGCAGTTGCGCACGCGCATTCCCGACCTGCGGGTGCGCACCGACGCCCACCTGGTGTCGCGCATCCTGCGTAATTTCCTCAGCAATGCCTGTCGCTACACCCCGCGCGGTGGCATGCTGCTGGCCGCACGCCGACGCGGCGATAACGTACGTCTGGAAGTCTGGGACACCGGCCGGGGCATTCCGGCGGATCAGTTGCAGGCGATCTTCCGCGAGTTCAACCAGCTCGATGTCGGCCGTGCTGCCGAGCGCCAGGGCGTTGGCCTGGGCCTGGCCATCGTCGAGCGCATTGCCGGGTTGCTCGGCTGCGAAGTCCAGGTGCGCTCGACCCTGGGGCGCGGCTCGCTGTTCGCCATCGAAATCCCTCTGGCTGAGGAACTGCCCGTACGCCTGCCGGCTCCGAGTGCGCCGCGTCCGAGTACCGGCGACCCGTTGCCGGGACGGCGCCTGCTGGTGATCGACAACGAAGAGGCCATCCTCTACAGCATGACGGCGCTGCTGGGCCAATGGGGTTGCGAAGTCCTCACGGCTACCGACCTGGAAACCGCCGTGGCCGCACTGGGTTCGCACGCACCGGACATCGTCGTCGCCGATTACCACCTCGACTACGGGCTCACCGGCTGCCAGGTGGTCAAGGCGCTGCGCGACCGCTACGCAACCGGCATTCCCGCCGTGATGATCACCGCCGACCGCAGCGATGAGTGTCGACGGGCACTGCAACGGCTGGACATTCCGCTGCTGAACAAGCCGGTCCGCCCTGGAAAGCTGAGGGCGGTGCTGAGCTCATTAGTGCAGGGGTAGGGCGCAGGTCCGTCAGGCGCTGCGCTTCCGGCCCCATGAATGACCTCCTTATAAATCCTTATTTCGGCGTATTAAGCGCTAAAATCACACATAAGAACTGAAATAAGGGATTTATCTCAATAAAAGTGATTTCCTCTTGTAACTCCTGTATTCAGTGGATTAACCTGCCTTTACCCATGATAAGGCCCTGAATTATGGAATTAATCCTGAGAAAGCCTGAAGAGATCGTCAAGCTGCTCGGCGAGCGTCTGCGCAAGGAGCGTGTGGCCCAGCAGATGACGCAGGCGGATGTAGCCGGCCGTGCCGGCGTTGGGGTCAACACGGTCTCCAATTTCGAGTCTGGCCGCAGCGTGGCCTTCGAAAGCGTGGTGCGAATCGCCATCGTCCTGGGCCGGGCCAAGGAAGTGGAGGCGCTGTTCATGCCAAAGCTCGACAGCCTGGACGACATCCTCCGCTATGAAGGCAGCGCTCGCCGCCAACGGGTCAAGAAGAAGGCCACCGATGCTTAAGCAGGTTGATGTCTACTACGACGGCTGGGGCGAGCGGTGGCAATGGGGCACGCTGGTTTCGACCACGGCCATCACCGGTCGCCCGCTGATCGCCTTTGAATTCAGCGACGAAGCCAGGAGGAGGGGGCTGGAACTCTCATCCCTGCTGCTCCCCTTGCAGGGGGCGGCGCTGCGACGCGATTTCCCGCCCCATCAGATGGGGCTGCCAGGACCGGTGTACGACTCGCTGCCCGATGGATGGGGCATGCTGCTGATGGACCGGCTGTTCAAGCGCAACGGCCTGAATCCCGCCCGTATCGGTCCATTGGAGCGGCTGGCCTATATCGGCAGAAACGCCATGGGCGCAATGGCCTTTCAGCCACAGGCGGCGGAGGCCGATGCGCCGCCGGAGCGGATCACCCTGGATCGCCTGGCAACTGAAGTCCAGGACGTACTCAAGGGTGAAGGAGGGGAGTTCCTCCTGAGTCTGCTGCAGATGGGCGGGTCGCCCCAGGGGGCCAGGCCGAAGGCGCTGCTCTATCGATCGCCCCAGGGACGCAGCTTTTCATCGACGGCCATGCCAGGCATGGAGGCCTGGTTGGTCAAGTTCCCGGCCAACCAGGAGCATCCCGAGGTCTGCGCCATCGAAGATGTCTATGCGCATTGCCTGCGCCGCTGCGGCATCTCGACGCCGGATACCGAGTACTTTGCGCTTCCTGATGGCCAGACGGCCTTTGCCACCCGGCGTTTCGACCGGTGTGACGGCATGCGCGTCCCGATGCAGAGCCTTGCGGCCCTGACCGGGGCGGACTACCGGGTAGCGGGCAGCCTGGATTACACCGGTTTCCTGCGGGCGACTGCCGCCTGTACGAACGATGTCCGGGAGCGTGCGCGGGCATTCGAGCGTGTGGTTTTCAACGTGGTATTCAACAACCGCGACGACCACCCCAAGAACTTCTCGTACGTCATGTCCCGCGCAGGAGACTGGACCCTGGCTCCCGCCTACGACGTGACCTTCTGCGAGGGCCCCGGCGGCTATCACCAGATGGATGTCCTGGGTGAGGCCCTGGATATCGGCAGGGCGCATCTGCTGGGCCTGGCGGAGCAGGAGGCGGACCTCCCAGCCCAGGAAGCAGGCCGCATCATCGAGCACTTCTGCGAGGTGGCTGGTTCGTTCTCGCGGACAGCGATGGACCTGCTGCCGGGCCAGATCACCGCCGCCACACTGCGCAACATCCAGGGACGGATCGACGAGAACATTGCCCGGCTCCGGTAGGTTTCATCAGGGGCCGCCTCCAGCCTCGAATCAGGACGAATCATGGCCACCAGCCGCCATCTACCCGAATACGGTGCAGGAAAGGAATTTCGTCCGTTGAAGGGAACCTTGCCGGGAATGACAGGCCAGCAACAGAACAAACCCACGCAGGAGGTGCGTCATGTCCTCGCTGGCAACCTGGGCGCTGATCGGCGTCGCAACACTCATCGTGCTGTTGGATCTCTGGGCCATCATCAGCATTTTCAGAAGCGACACGAACGTCAACGCGAAGGCGCTGTGGTCGCTGCTGATCGTCATCTTTCCGCTGCTGGGCCTGGCGATCTGGGGCGTCGCCGGCCCACGTGGCGTCACCCAGGGTCCGAGCTCACCGGAGCACAGCAAATAAGTCCGTTGCGAGGAGGTTCTCCATGGCCAACTGGATCATCAGCTATCAGAAGGACAACAACACCTCGACACTGACAGTGTCAGCCGCCACCAAGCCCAGCATGGAAGACGCCGCGGGGCAGTTGCTTGCCTGGGCGCGCAAGAATCTCGCACAGGGCGATTACGGCGCCGCGCACGAGAAGCCTGGGGACACGCCGATCGATATGCTGCTGCATCTCTACGGAATCACCATCACGGGCATCACGCGGGAATGATGGAGGGTGGAGCGTTGAATTCCAAAGCAGGAGCCTGATCAAGCAGAACTTGAAGAAGTGCTGCTAACCAGCTGATACAACGAGACGTTCTGTGCGTGACTTTCCTGAAGGCGTGGGCTGTGACTTTTATCCGTATATTCGCATAATGTATATTATGTTAAATCGCAAAATACGTAATACGCCCCGAGGGTGGCTATAGCTCTCCGCAACCCGATCAGGCTCCAGATTTGCCGACGACCTTACGGCGCCTCTTCCGTGCAGAGTCGTTTCTGCCCGGAGTTCCCCTCAACGGACGAAATCCCTCTTCCTGCACCGTTCATCCCGCATGCTGAACACCCGTGGACAGGCTCAGTCGACACCACGTGGCGACGAGAGACTTCGACGCCGACGCGATGGACACCACAACGCAGGAGGAACTCGCCATGGGCTGGAACGATCATCGAGACGTGGCACTCGACCACCAACTTCGCCAGTTGCTGGCTGAGCAAACCCTGGAGCCCGACAGCCGCCAGGAGATTCTCGCCCGTTACATCCTCGACCACGGTTTCGCCGCCTTGTCCGAGGAGCAGCAACAGCAGTTTCGGGATGACCTGCTGCCCTTGCTGAACCTCCCGTTCGATGCGGCGCCAGAGCCACCGCGCTCGCCTCAGATCAACGATCCGGGCAATGAAGATCCCGGCTCGCTGATCGAGATCGAAGTGGACGAACTGACCCGCCGTCATTGACTCACATCCTGCATCCTTCAATCGCCTTGCCACCCGAGGCCTGGAGTCCGCCATGAACTTTCCGCTGTTCGGTTTCTTCGTGCGTCCTGAACAGGCCTGGCGCGACCTGCGCCATGGCGTTGACCGGCATCCGCGGGCCTTCCTGCCGTTCTGGTTGCTGATGCCCTTGATACCTGCGATCTGCCTGCTGATCGGCACCACCCAGGTCGGCTGGCGCTTGCCGGGCGACGAGGACACCCAGGTGCTGAGCCTGGCCAGCGGCACCCTCCTCGCTTTCTGGTGTTATGCCGGCCTGTTAGCAGGCGTCGTGCTGATCGCCTACCTGGTGCGCTGGGTGCTGTTCCGCACGGAAAGCCGACCGGCCGTGGGCTTCAGCATGACCTTCTCGACCGCCGCAGCCCTGCCGCTGATGATCGCCGGCCTGGCCGCCCTGATGCCGTCGCGTTGGCTGCTGATCCTGGCCGCCGCTGCAGGCAGCGTCTATTCCGCCTGGTTGCTGTATATCGGCCTGCCGATCTACATGCGGCTGTCCCGGCGGCAAACGGCGTTCTATGGAGCCTGCATCCTGGCCTTCGGGTTCCTCGCCCTGCTCACCACGGCCTTCGGCTTCCTGGAGCTCTGGGGCCAGACCATGGTCGGCAGCGGCGAGTACCTGCAAAAGTAGCCGTGCAGCTCAGCGTTCCGGCTGCGGGACCGGCTCTTCCGGCGGTTGCTGCATGGGCACTTCTTCGGGGAATTCCTCGGGAATCTGGCTCTCCCGGTCGGGCGGCGATTCCTCCGGCGCGGGACGTTGGGCTTGGACGGGAACGGGCATGGTGTCGACCTCCAGGCTGGATGAATGAAACGCTGGTCTGTCGTTGGAGGACCGTCCGCGGGATCGTTCGCTTTTTCTGATCGCGGGCCACTGCCCGCACCGCCCGTGCGGAAACTCTGAACCCCCGCCCCCGAGCCTCGTCAACCCAGCAGGTCTCGCATGACGAGGCTCCCTTCCCGACACGGAGAATCATCATGAAAAATGCAGCACTCCTTCGCGGCGCACTATTGTGCGCGTTCCTGCTACCCGCCGGGCCACTGCTCGCCGAGCAGTTCTCATCCCAGGGGCAACATTTCATCGGCGAAGCGTCGGCCGCGGGCATGGCGGAGATCGACGCCGCCAAACTGGCCCTGAAGAAGAGCCAGTCGGCCGATGTGAAGACCTTCGCGCAGCACATCATCGATGATCACAGCAAGGCCAACACCCAGCTCAAGGAACTGGCCCAGAAGCACCAGTTGCAGTTGGCGGACGAGCCGAGCCTGGCCAGCCAGGCCAAGGCCAAGATCCTCGACGTGCGCAAGGAGTCCTTCGACGCGGCCTATGCCAATAACCAGGTCAGCGCCCACGAGGAAGCCGTGAAGCTGTTCACCGACGCTGCGGATCATGCCGCCGATACGGACATCAAGGCGTTCGCCCAGGAAACCCTGCCGGTACTGCAGCAGCACCTGGAAATGGCGCAGGCGCTGGCCAAGGCACACCCTTCGGATTGAATCGGCGAGGAGGACCGGAGTGCGCGCAGGACGCCCTCCGGCCCACCCTGCCCTCACCCTGCCAGTTGCCGGCGCAAGGCGCGAATCTGGTCCTGGTTGCGGATCACCCCGGCGTACTGCCGGGTCACCAGTTCCCGGATGTCCGTTGGCAACGCCTGTTTCAGGGCGTCTTCATAGTGCTGCTGGGCGACATCCTCGCCACGTTCGCACTCGCTCATTATCGCCTCGTCATCCTTCCCGCCGACCCAGGCGCGCAGGTCGATCCAGCGCCGGTGCAGATCCGCGCCGAGACTGGTGCCTTGCTCCGCCTGGCCGCCCAGTTCCAGCACGCACTCCTGCAACTGTTGCGCAGCCACGTCGCACTGCCTGGCGCGACGCCTGAACAGTTCCTGCAGATGGGGTGCCGTCACGTGCTCGGCGCAGGTGAGAAAACCCTCTTTCCCATCACGGCACGTCTCGATCAGGTCGTTGAGGATGGTGACGGTCGCATTGTCGCTGTCGCTGATCATCTTCGGATTCCTCCCGGTCTGGCGGCGACGCTCCGGTGGCCGGATACGCCGCCTTGGTGTCGTTGGTTCGCTTCACCCCGTTGCCAGGCGACCTGCCCGCTCCCCTACCACCATCTCGGTGATCCAGCGAACCAGGATCTGGGTGTAGTCGTCCTGCGACTGTTCGCAGCTCAAGGCATGGTCGGCGCGGTCGATGATCCGGTGCGTCAGCGAGTGCGTGCGCTGGAAGGCCGAGCGATAGCTCATGATGGTGGCGTGGGGAATGAAGTCGTCATGCTCGGACTCCACCAGCAGCACATCGCCGGTAAAGCCGGCACAGGCCTTCAGCGCCCGGTTGCTGGCGGCCGGGATGTGACTGGCACGATAGGCCATCAGGTCCTCGCGCGGCAGTTCCCGCTTGGGCAGCAGCCAGTCCTCGTCGCGGTAGATCGCCGGTACCCGAAGCGCCAGCCAGCGCACCGCGCGCAGCTCGGTGAGGATGGCGGCGAGGTAGCCACCGTAGCTGGTGCCCACCACCGCAATCGCTGCAGGGTCGATGCGCGGGTGGGTTACCAGCTGGTCGTAGGCCGCCAGCAGGTCGTGCAGATTGTCTTCCCGGGTAATCCAGGCCTGCTGCGCCTCCCCTGCCCCGTGGCCGCGCAGGTCGAAGGTCAGGCACACGCAGCCGAGCCCGGCGATCCCCCGGGCGCGCTTGAGGTCGCGCTGCTGGCTGCCGCCCCAGCCGTGCACGAATAGCACGCCCGGCACATGGGTGCGTGGAATGAGGAAGTTACCCTGCAGGCGCAGGGGACCAACGTCGATATGGATGTCTTCACCGTTGGAGTTCATAAGGCTCCACCATTGCGTATTTCAGTTGAAGGTCGCCATGGGCATCGGGGCCGCGATAAAGGAGATGCGCGTTGTCGGGCAATGCCTTGTCCTCGAAGATTTCGAAGGTGGAGGCGCGCACCACATGCAGCGTCGGGTCGGCGACGAAGGCTTCCAGCGCGGCCAGCTCGGCGCCACTGGCTCCGCCGACGCGCCAGGATTGTTCCAGCACCCCCGAGCAGGCCTGCCCCTGGGCATCGATACCCTGTACCAGGTCGTAGTTGCGGCGCGAGGCGTAGAACTGCGGAAACAGCTGATGCGCGGCGCGATCGAACAGCCGCGCCTGCTCGATGGCCTGTCTGACGGACGCGACCAGGTCGAGTGAGAGCAGGCCATCGAAGTCGCCCCGCACCACCAGCAGATCACTGCCGCCATACACCAGTTCGCCACGGCGGTTGCGGTTCTGCTGCTGGATGCCGTGATAGCTCAGGAGCACGCCATTGATCATGACCTGGCCGACGCTATGGGTCTGGGCGTTCTGCAGTTCGTCCTCGATGACCAGGCCGAGCTGGTAGTCGGCTTCCTCGTAGCGGTCCAGCGCCTCGGCCAACCCATCGGCGTCATTGACCACCTGCTGGCCCATGCCTCCGCGGCTACCCGCCGGCTTCAGGCGTTGCGCGCCGCGTTGCAGACGGGTGCTGGCGAAGCGCAGGGCGTCGTTGTGGCAGAACACGCTTTGCCCGTTCAGCACCAGGGGCTGCACCCGTAGCGCGAACGCCTGGTTCCAGCCGCGTGGAGTCAGGGTCGGTCGCTCCGGCAAGGGATGCACGATGGCCTTTCCGGCATGGAATTCCCGCTCCACGTAACCACCGAACAGGTCCAGCGGACCGTGGACTCGCAGTGCGGCCGCCTGCTCGCGGCCCACTACCGTCGCATCCGGCACCCAATAGATCGGTTGTCCCGAGGCGTGCGCATCGCTGGGGTCGGGGCTGAATTCCAGCCCCTGGATATCCGCCAGCCACCGGGCCAGGGCCCGATTGGTCTGCGCCTGCGCGGATTGCGCATCGCTCTCCAGCGCACAGGCAACGACGATACGTGGGGTGTCGGCAGCGATCATGGAGTGCTTCCTCGGACAGGATGTATGAACACTCGACTGTCGATGCAGTCAGGGGTTCTAAGCACGTGACGAACTGTGGAGACCGCCATGAATCCCGATCGCGAAGCGCAGATACGCCAGAAGGCCCATGACATCTGGGTGGCCGAGGGCAAGCCGCGCGGCCAGGCCGAGCGCCATTGGAAAATGGCCGAAGAAAGCCTCGACCACCCGCTCCCGGTCGAGCGCGCGCAGGACCTCGACTACAAGGGCAAGCAGCATCCCCGGCGTGAAGCCTGAGGCAGGCAGAATGCACGACCGCCGCCCGGGCGATCGTGCAACCTGCCCGCGGCAGAGCGCCATCAAATAATTTTTCGCAAATCAAATCAGTAGCTTGCAAGAGCCAAAGAGTGGCACGCGCCCTGCTTGTAGCCCTACCCGACATCCGTAGCAGGGCACCCTCCTCCAGACATTCGACCACGCATGCGAGCACTGCCCTCATGGGCGATTCATGCACGCCGCCTGATCAAAAAATGGACGGTCTGGCCCCGGCCAGGCAGATAAACGTCGGACCGGCGTCCTGCCCGCGAATGCCAATCCCCGGCTCGGGCCACTGGCGGAAAAATCGAAACTTCGCGCCCGGCAATCAAGTCCCCCGCAAGGAGGATGAGGAAAACCCGACAAGGCCATGCGTGTACCGCTGGCCCCCTGACAAGCATGAGGATTCTCACGATGCGCTATCCGCTGGCCGATGCCTGCATGGAGCAATCAAACCCAACCGACCTGCCGCCCATGATTCCGTTCGAAGAACGCCCGCGTCGGCTCAAGCGCATCCTGTTCGTGACCTCCGAGTTCAGCGATTTCGTCAAGGCCGGCGGCCTGGGCGATGTGTCGGCGGCGCTGCCCCGCGCATTGCTGGCCGAGCATGACATCCGCGTCCTGCTGCCGGGCTATCGGCAGGTGCTGGAGAGCGCGGTCGCCTGCACGGTGGTGGGGCATCTGCCCGGCATGGCGGCCTTGCCTCCCTGCGATATCGGCCAGTTGACGCTGGCCGACGGGCTGGTGGTCTACGCGGTGCTCTGCCCGGAACTCTACGACCGCCACGGCTCCCCCTATGGCGACGACGCGGGCCAGGAATGGCCGGACAATCACATCCGTTTCGCCCGCCTGAGCCTGGCCGCCGCGGATATCGCCGCCGGCCGCTGCGAACTGAACTGGTGCCCGGACCTGCTCCATGTCAACGACTGGCCCGCGGCCCTGGCGCCCGCCTACATGGCCTGGCGCGGACAGGCCACGCCCAGCGTGCTGACCATCCACAACCTCGGTTACCAGGGCTCCTGCCCGCTGGGCTGCCGCGCCGAGCTGGGCCTGCCGAGTACCGCCGGCCTGCCGGAAAGCATGGAGTTCTACGGCAAGCTGTCATTCCTCAAGGCCGGACTCAACCACGCCAGCCATATCACCACCGTCAGCGAGACCTACGCCCGGGAAATCACCGGCGAACCCTTCGGTTGCGGCATGCACGGCGTACTCAGCCAGCGGCGCAACCGTGGCCAGCTCAGCGGCATCACCCATGGCATCGACGAGAGCTGGGCCCCGAGCGAGGACCCGCATCTGGTCGAGCGCTTCGATGCGACGCACCTGGGCGGCAAACGCTGCAACGCTGCCTACGTCGAAAGGCAGTTCGGCCTGTTGCCGGGACACGGGCCGCTGTTCGCGGTGGTCTCCCGGCTGGTCCGGCAGAAAGGCATCGACCTGACCCTGGGCATTGCCGCGCCGATGATCGCCGCGGGCGCGCGCCTGGTCGTCATCGGGCGTGGCGAGGCGGAACTCGAGCAGGCGATGAAGCGGCTGGCAGCGACCTATCCCGGCCGCGTCGGCGTGCACATCGGCTTCGACGAGACCGAGGCGCGACGCATCTTCGCCGCCAGCGACTTCCTGCTCATGCCCTCGCGCTACGAGCCCTGCGGCCTCAGCCAGATGTACGCACAGCGCTTCGGCTCGCTGCCCATCGCCCGGCATACGGGCGGACTGGCCGATACCATCGTCGACGGCGTGACCGGCCTGCTGTTCCGCGACGAAACGGTCGAATGCTATTTCGATGCCGTCCGCCGGGCCCTGAACATCTACCGCCATCCCGACCTGCTCGATGCCATGCGCCGCAAGGCCATGGATTCGCCCCAGCACTGGGACGCCGCGGTGCGCCCCTATACCCGACTCTACCGGCGGCTGCTCAAGGCTCCGCTAAGGGCACTCCGATGAGCTCGGCGTTCACGCACGGCGCCCAGGTGCTGGGCGACGGCCTGACCCGCTTCACCCTGTGGGCGCCCGATGCCCGGCAGGTGGATGTGGAATTCCAGAATGGCGAGCGTCAGTCGTTGTCGCGGCACACCGGCGGCTGGTACAGCACAGCGCTCCCCTGCCCGGCTGGCACGGCCTATCGCTACCGGATCGACGATGCCCTGAGCGTCGCCGATCCGGCGTCACGCGCGCAGTCGGGTGGTGTCGAGGGTGCCAGTCGGGTGGTGGACCCCGGCGCCTACCGCTGGCGGCATTCCCAATGGCACGGTCGCCCCTGGCATGAAACGGTGCTGTACGAGCTGCACGTCGGCCTTCTTGGCGGCTTCCCGGCCGTGGAACAACGGTTGCGGGAACTGGCCCGGCTGGGGATCACCGCCATCGAACTGATGCCGCTCAATGCCTTCGCCGGCCTGCGCAACTGGGGCTACGACGGTGTGCTGCCCTATGCGCCGGCCTGCGCGTACGGTGATCCCGACAGCCTGCGGAGCCTGATCGACACGGCCCACGGCCTGGGGCTGATGGTCTTCGTCGATGTGGTCTACAACCACTTCGGGCCACAGGGCAATTACCTGGCCCGCTACGCCAGCCCCTTCTTCCGTACCGACCGGCAGACGCCCTGGGGGCCGGCCATCGATTTCCGCGACAGCGCCGTCCGCGAATTCTTCATCGGCAATGCCGAAATGTGGGTCCGTGAGTACCGCGTGGACGGCCTGCGGATCGACGCGGTACACGCCATCCGCGACAACACCTTCCTCCTGGAAATGGCCGGCCGGGCGCGCGCGGCGGCGCCAGGTCGCCATCTGCACCTGGTGCTGGAGAACGAAAACAACCAGGCGAGCCTGCTCAGGGACGGCTTCGATGCGCAGTGGACCGACGACCTGCACCATGCCCTGCACGTCCTGCTCACCGGCGAGAGCGAGGGCTACTACGCCGACTTTGCCGGCGACCCCATCGAGCGCCTGTGCCGCTGCCTGCGCGAAGGCTTCGCCTTCCAGGGCGAAACCGACTATCGCGGCCAGGCCCGTGGCGAGCCGAGCGCGGACCTCTCCCCGCAGGCCTTCGTGGCCTTTCTGCAGAACCATGACCAGGTGGGCAACCGCGCCTTCGGCGAGCGTCTCACCACGCTTGCCGGCACTGCCGCGCTGCGCGCCGCCAGCGCCCTGGTACTGCTCACCCCCATGGTGCCCATGCTGTTCATGGGCGAGGAATGGGGCGAGCGGCGGCCCTTCCTTTATTTCACCGACTTCCAGGGCGAACTGGCGCAAGCCGTTACCCGCGGACGACGCGCGGAGTTCCGCCAGTTCAGTCGATTTTCCGAGGCGGACGCGGCGGCGAGGATTCCCGATCCCAACGATGCGCAGACCTTCGAGAAGTCCCGTCCGCGCCCGGAACACGGCGATGCCGCCTGGCGCGAGCATTACCGGCACCTGCTGGAACTGCGCCACCGCTGGCTGGTTCCGCGCCTGCCGGGCAGCCGCGCGCTGGACGCCCAGCCACTGGGCGAGCGTGCCCTGAGCGCGAAATGGCGCCTGGGCGACGGCAGCCTGTGGCGTATCGACCTGAACCTGGGGCCGGACGACATCGGTATCGAGCCGCCAGGGGAAAGTGCTCAGGTCCTGCTGTGCCTCGGACAGGGTGCGGCCCATTACCGACATGGCTGGCTCGGCGCCGACGGACTGGCAGTCAGCCTGGAGGCGCCCTGATGAGCGATGCGCAACTCGAACGCCTGGCGACCCGTGCCGGCCTGATTAACGCCTGGCTGGATGCCGACCGGCGCGAGCAGCGCCTCACCCCGGAGGTGCAACGCAACGTGCTGGAGGCCCTGGGCTATCCGGCGCAGAGCCCGGAGCAGATTCAGCAGAGCCTGGAAGTCCTCGATCAGCAGGATGCCCTGCCAGCGGAGCTGCTCATCGCCCGGCAGGGCCGGGCGCTTCCGCTGGGCGCCAGCGCGGGCACGCGCTACCAGCTGCTCAACGAAGACGGCAGCGACCATCACCACGGACGTATCGACCACGAAGGCCGCCTGCCGCCGGTGGAGCGCAGCGGCTACTACCACCTGCGGATGGACGGCCGCGAATGCGTGCTGGCGGTGGCGCCGCCACGCTGCCCATCGGTGCTCCAGCGCTGCGGCAAGGCCAGCGCCTGGGGGCTGACGGCGCAGCTCTACTCGCTGCGGCGCGACGGGGACGGTGGCCTGGGCGACATGGCGGCACTCGAAGACCTGGCCGCCAGCGCCGCCCGCCACGGCGCGGACGCCCTGGCCATCAGCCCGGTGCACGCCATGTTCCCCGCGGCGCGGAACATCTACAGCCCCTACTCGCCCTCCAGCCGGCTGTTGTTCAACGAACTCCATGCCGCACCGGAGCGGCTGCTGGGCGAAGAACAGGTGCGCCAGGCGATTGCCGGGGCCGGGCTGGGTGACGAGTGGCAACGCCTGGAGCAGCTCGAACTGATCGACTGGCATGGCGTTGCCCTGCTGCGCGACCGCCTCCTTGAGCAGCTCTACCGCCAGTTCCAGCAGTCCGGCGGCAGCTTGAACGAAGACTTTCTCGCCTTTCGCAACCAGGGCGGGATCGAGCTGCTGCAGCACTGCTGCTTCCAGGTGTTGCAGCAGCGCCGGGCCGCGGCCGGCCACGGCCTGGACTGGCGCTTCTGGCCCATGCCCTATCGCACCCTCGGCAGCGCCGAACTTGGCCATTTCATGCTCGACGAGGAGCAGGCGATCACCCGCCAGGCGTTCGCCCAATGGCTCGTCGTCCGTGGCCTGCAACGGGCACAGCAGGCCGCGCGCGGTGGCGGCATGGGCATCGGCCTGATCGCCGATCTCGCCGTCGGCGCCGAACCTTCGGGCTGCCAGGCCTGGATGCGCCAGGGCGAGCTGCTCACCGGCGTCAGCGTCGGCTGCCCGCCGGACATCCTCAACCGCGCCGGCCAGGACTGGGGCATCTGCGCCTTCTCCCCCGGCGGCCTGCGCCGCAACGGGTACCGTGGATTCATCGAGATGCTGCGCGCCAACCTGCGCTACGTCGGCGGCCTGCGCATCGACCATATCCTCGGCCTGCGTCGTCTCTGGGTGATTCCCGAAGGTGCGCCGCCGGAAGCCGGCGCCTACCTCGACTATCCCCTCGACGACCTGCTGCAGTTACTTTGCCTGGAAGCCGAACGGGCCGATGCGGTCATCATCGGCGAGGACCTCGGCACCGTGCCCGAAGGCCTGCGGGAAAGCCTGTCGAGCCACGGCATTCTCGGCATGCGCGTGCTGCTGTTCGAGCAGGGGGACGCCGGTTTTACCCCGCCACGGGACTGGCCCGACGATGCCCTGGCGACCTCGACGACCCACGACCTGCCGACCCTCGAAGGCTGGCGAGAAGGCCGCGACATCGATTGGCGGGAGCGGCTTGGCCAGCGCTCCCGCGCTGCCTCGCAAACCGAACGCGACAACCGCCGGCACGAAACCGAGGCCCTGCGCCGCGCCCTGAACGAAAACGGTATCGCCGCCGAGCCGCTGCTCGACGGCGCCATCGAACTGCTCGGAACCACCCCCGCGCCCCTGGTGCTGTTGCCACTGGAGGACGCCATGGCCTGTGTCGAGCAGCCGAACCTGCCGGGGCCGGGCGACGCCCATCCGAACTGGCGACGGCGCTTCAGCACCCCGGCCGGGGACATGCTCGACCGGCCTGAAGTCAGCGCGCGACTGGAGCGTCTGCGCCGCGCGCGCGATCGCGATGGAGGGCCGCAGCATGGCTGAAATCCGCGCCACCCTGCGTCTGCAGTTCAGTTCCGCCTTCACCCTGGACGACGCCCTGCCCTGGCTGGACTACTTCGCCCGCCTGGGCATCAGTCATCTGTATGCCTCGCCGCTGCTGGCTGCGCAGCCGGGCTCCAGCCATGGCTACGACACCGTGGACCCCACCCGCATCAGCGCGGAACTGGGTGGCGAGCCGGCACTGCGGCGGCTGGTCGCGGGCTTGCGGCGCAACGACATGGGGCTGCTGGTCGATACCGTCGCCAATCACATGCGTATCGGTGCGGCGAACCCCTGGTGGCAGGACGTGCTCGAATGGGGGCTGGCCAGCCCCTACGCACATTTCTTCGACATTCGCTGGCACAGCGACGATCCGCTGCTGGACCTGCGCGTGCTGCTGCCCTGCCTCGCCGAGGACTATGTCCAGGCGCTGAACGCCGGTCGCCTCGGGCTGGACTTCGACCCGGCCAGCGGGCGCTTCCTGTTGCGCTATGCCGGGCAGGTATTCCCCGTCTGCCCGGCGAGCTACGGCATGATCCTGTCCCATTCGCAGATTCCGGCACTGTGCGAACTGGCGCCGCGCTTCGTCGAACTGCGCGGCCATCCGCAGGCGCGTCATCTGGCCCACGGGCTCTGCCTGCAACTGGCCGCGCTGCTCTCGGGCCCGGCGCGCGAATCGCTGCTGGACCTGTATCACGCGGACTGGCACGCCCTGCACCGCCTGCTCGAACAGCAGCATTACCGTCTGGCCAACTGGCGAGTGGCCGACGATGAGATCAACTGGCGGCGCTTCTTCGACATCAACGAGCTGGTCGGACTGCGTGTCGAGCGTCCCGAGGTATTCCAGGCTACCCATGCCTACCTGCTGAAGCTGATGAAGGATGGCCTGATCGACGGCCTGCGGATCGATCACGTGGACGGCCTTGCCGACCCCCGCGGCTATTGCCGCCGCCTGTGGCGGGCCAGCAACGGTGCACCGCTGTACGTGGAGAAGATACTCGGTCCGGGCGAGACCCTGCCGGCCGACTGGCGGGTTGCCGGCAGCACGGGCTACGACTTCATGAACCAGGTGTCGCTCCTCCAGCATGACGTGCGGGGCGAGCCGGCCTTGCGCAATCTCTGGGAGGAAGTCAGTGACCGCCGTGGGACCTTTGCCGACGAAGTGCGCCGAGCCCGCGAACGCGTGCTGGGCACCTCTTTCGCCGGCGATTTCGACAGTCTGGCGCGGCTGCTCTGGCGGGTCGCCCGCCAGGACCTGGCCAGCCGCGACATCCCGCTGGGCTCGATTCGGCGCGCGCTGTATCGCCTGCTGGTGGCCTTCCCGGTCTACCGCAGCTATGCCGGCGCGCTGGGGCGCTCGGCACAGGATCAGGCGTTCATGGCCCAGGCGCTGGTGGACGCCCAACGCCATCTGGCGCCGACCGACCTGGGCACCCTGCACTGGCTGGACACGGTCCTGGGCGGCGAGCGCCTGTGCACCATCCCCCCCGGCCCACTGCGGCGCCTGCGGGAACAGGCCCTGGCACGCTTCCAGCAGCTCACACCGCCGATTGCCGCCAAGGCCCTGGAAGACACCGCCTGCTATCGCTCGGTGGTCGCCCTGGGGCGCAACGACGTCGGCTTCGATCCCGGCAGGCTGGGTTGCGACGTCCAGGCTTTCCACCACGACTGCCAGGAACGGCTGTGGCATTTCCCACAGTCGCTGCTGGCCACCGCCACCCACGACCACAAGCGCGGTGAGGACTGCCGTGCCCGTCTGGCGGTACTGAGCGAACGCGCCGACTGGTTCGCCAGCCAGGTCTGGCAATGGTGGACGCTCGCCGCGCCGATGCGCCGGGCGCTGCCCCATGGCGCCGCCCCCAGCGGCGGGGACGAACTGTTCCTCTATCAGTGCCTGCTCGGCAGCTGGCCGCTGGAGCTTGCGCTGGACGACAGCGACGGCCTGCAGGCCTTCTACCGGAGGCTGGAGCAATGGCAGCGCAAGGCCATCCGCGAAGCCAAGCTGGAGAGCCACTGGAGCGCACCGGTGGACGCGTACGAAACGGCCTGCAGCGAGTTCCTCGCCGGTATCCTGCTGGACCCCGCCGGGCGCCCTCTGCGGGAGTCCATCGCCCGCGCCGCCGCGCAGTTGATGCCGGCGGGCGCCGTCAACGGCCTGGCGCAATGCGTGCTGCGCAATACCGTGCCGGGGGTACCGGACCTGTACCAGGGCTGCGAATTCTGGGACTTCAGCCTGGTGGACCCGGACAACCGCCGACTGCCCGATTTCGCCGCGCGCGAGGCGGCCCTGAGCGGCCAGCCGGACTGGACGGCGTTGTTGAACGCCTGGCGCGACGGCCGGATCAAGCAGGCGCTGCTGGCCCACACGCTGGGTTTGCGCAGGCAGTGGCCAGACCTGTTCATCCACGGCGACTATCTGCCGCTGACCGTACGCGGTGAACAAGCCGGGCAGGTCGCCGCCTTCCTGCGCAGCCTTTCCGGGGTGTATCTGCTGGTGGTCGTTCCCCACTGCTGCGCCGGGTTGCTCGGCGAGTCGAGCCGACCGCTGGTGCCCCCCGAGGCCTGGGGCGATACGCGCCTGTCGCTGCCGCCCACCCTGGGCGCGGTGTGCTGGCGGGGCCTCACTCGCGATCACATTCCCCGCAACGCGGAGCTGCACCTGGCCGAGCTGCTGGGCGAGCTTCCCGTCAATCTGCTGATGCCCCGCACTGGAGGTGAAGGATGAGTGTCCCTGAAAAACGCGTACGCGAACTGGCCTACCAGATCTGGGAGGCCGAGGGCCGTCCCGAAGGCCAGCATGAGCGGCATTGGCGGATGGCCCGCAGCCTGGCCGAGGGTGAGGCGGTCAAACCCCTGCAACCGCCCGAGGACGTGCAGCCTCGTTTCGAGGGCAAGGAGGAGCCGGAGCCTCCCGCCATCCTGCAACCGCCGCCCCGGCGACAGGGGCAGTTGCCCGAGGCCACCCCGGAGGCGCCGGCAAAACCCGCCGCCAAGCCCAGGCGCGCCGCTGCGAAACCAGCCGGGGCCGGGACCGCCAGGAAGCCGACCGCCCCCTCTTCGTCCAGGGCGCCCAAGAACAGCTGATGCCAGGAGGTCTGCATGACCCGCCGAGCACATTCCCGTGTCACCGAAGGCCGCCCCTTTCCGCTGGGGGCGACCTGGGATGGACTGGGTGTCAACTTCGCCTTGTTTTCCGCACACGCCACCAAGGTGGAACTGTGCCTGTTCGACGCCGCCGGCAAGCGCGAGCTGGAGCGCATCGAGCTGCCCGAGTACAGCGATGAAATCTGGCATGGCTACCTGCCCGACGCGCATCCCGGACAAATCTACGGTTACCGGGTCCACGGCCCCTTCGCCCCGGATGCCGGCCACCGCTTCAACCCCAACAAGCTGCTGCTCGACCCCTACGCCCGCCAACTGGTGGGCGAGCTGCGCTGGTCGGAGAGCCTGTTCGGCTATTCCATCGGCTCGCCCGATGCCGACCTCAGCTTCGACGAACGCGACAGCTCGCCCTTCGTGCCCAAGTCCAGGGTCATCGACCCGGCCTTCACCTGGGGCGAGCAGCAACAGGTCCGCGTGCCCTGGGACGAAACGGTAATCTACGAGGCGCACCTGCGCGGACTTTCCATGCGCCACCCGGAGGTGCCCGAACGCCTGCGCGGCACCTGCGCCGGGCTGATGAACAGCGAGTTGCTCAAGCACCTGCGCAACCTCGGCATCAGCAGCCTGGAACTGCTGCCGGTGCATGGCTTCGTCGACGACAAGCACCTGCTGGAAAAAGGCATGAACAACTACTGGGGCTACAACAGCATCGCCTTCTTCGCGCCCCATTCGCGCTACCTGGCCAGCGGGCAGATCAACGAATTCAAGGAAATGGTCGCGCACCTGCACGATGCCGGCATCGAACTGATCCTCGACGTGGTCTACAACCACACCGCGGAAGGCAACGAGCTCGGCCCGACGCTGTGCATGCGCGGCATCGACAACGTCTCCTACTACCGTCTGCATGCCGACGACCGACGCTACTACGTCAACGATTCGGGCACCGGCAATACCCTCGACCTCAGCCATCCCTGCGTGCTGCAGATGGTCACCGACTCGCTGCGCTACTGGGCGACCGAGATGCGCGTGGATGGTTTCCGCTTCGACCTGGCCACCATCCTCGGCCGTTACGCCGAGGGTTTCGAGGAGCGCCACAGTTTCCTCGTCGCCTGCCGCCAGGACCCCTTGCTCAGCCACCGCAAGCTGATCGCCGAGCCCTGGGACTGCGGGCCCGGCGGCTACCAGGTCGGCCGCTTTCCGCCCGGCTGGGTGGAATGGAACGATCGCTTCCGCGATACCGTCCGCAGCTTCTGGCGCGGCGACGAGGGCCAGTTGCCGGAACTGGCCAGGCGCCTCACCGCGTCCGGCGACCTGTACGACCAGCGCGGGCGCCGTCCCTACGCCTCGGTGAACTTCATCACCGCCCACGACGGTTTCACCCTGCGCGACGTGGTCAGCTACAACAGCAAGCACAATCTGGCGAACGGCGAGGACAACCGCGACGGGCACGACGACAACCGCTCCTGGAACCATGGCGTCGAAGGCCCGACCGACGATCCGCAGATCCGCCGCCTGCGCCTGCGCCAGATGAAGAACCTGCTGGCCACCCTGCTGCTCTCCCAGGGCACGCCGATGCTGGTGGCCGGCGACGAGTTCAGCCGCACCCAGCACGGCAACAACAATGTCTACTGCCAGGACAACGAACTGAGCTGGGTGGACTGGGACCTGGACGCCGAAGGCCGCGAGCTGCTGGCCTTCACCCGGCGCATGATCCGCCTGCGCCAGGCCTACCCGATACTGCGGCGCAGGCGCTTCCTGGTCGGCGAGTACAACGCCGAACTGGGAGTGCGCGACGTCACCTGGCTCGCCCCGGAGGGCGGCGAGATGTGCGAGGCGCTCTGGCACGACAGCCAGCGACGCAGCCTGGGCATGCTCATGGACGGCCGCGCCCAACCCTCGGGCATCCACCGCAGCGGCGGCGACGCGACCCTGCTCCTGCTGCTCAACGCCGGCCACGAACCGCTGGAATTCCAGCTGCCCGCCGCCGCCCAGGGACGCGACTGGCAACTGCTGATGGACACCGCCGAACGCCCGGAAGACCACGAGCCGCTCTGGGATTTCCACACCCCCTACCCCCTCGATAGCCGCTGCGTTGCGCTGTTCACGCTGCGGCGAAGCGAGGACTGACCGGCCTGACGAGCGGGGAAAATCCCTCTGAACGGTGACCATCGACCTCAGTCGGAACCAGTAGACGCCCGATAAAGGGCCGTCCGAATCATCCCGAACAGGAAGGAGAACACCATGAAGATCGGCGACATCATGACCCGCGACGTACAACGGGTCGTTCCGGATACCACGCTCAAGGACGCCGCCGCCCTGATGGCGAGCATCGACAGCGGTGCCCTGCTGGTCAACGAAGGCGACCTGCTGGTGGGCATGATCACTGACCGGGACATCGCGATCCGCGCGGTGGCCGCCGGGCTCGGCCCGTCGACCCCGGTGGGACGCGTGATGAGCGGCAACGTGCATTACTGCTTCGAAGACGAGGACGTCCAGCACGTTGCCCAGAACATGGCGGACATCCAGATGCGCCGCCTCCCGGTCCTGAGCCGGCAGAAACGCCTGGTGGGAGTCGTCTCGCTCGGCAACATCGCCGCCTGCCGCAGCGAACACGCCAGCGACACCCTCCTGCGCGGCGTCGCCCAGGCGCACTGACGCACACACAGCCCGGCCGCCGCCCCGTTGGCGTGCGGCCCGTCCCTGACAGGAGGACGCCATGAAAGCAGTCGTATTCCATGACGTCGGCGACATCCGCCTGGAGGATGTTCCGGAACCCACGCTGAAACACCCCAACGACGCCATCGTGCGTCTCACCGCCTCGGCCATCTGCGGTACCGACCTGCACTTCGTGCGCGGCAGCGTCGGCGGCATGAAGCAAGGCACCATCCTCGGCCACGAAGGCGTCGGCATCGTCGAAGAACTGGGCGATGAGGTCCGCAACCTGCAGATCGGCGACCGGGTGGTGATTCCCTCGACCATCGCCTGCGGCAACTGCGCGTACTGCCGCTCCGGCTATTACGCCCAGTGCGACAACGCCAACCCCAACGGCAAGCGCGGCGGCACCGCCTTCTTCGGCGGCCCGGAAGCCAATGGCGCCTTCCAGGGATTGCAGGCCGAGCGGGCACGCATCCCCTACGCCAACATCGGCCTGGTGCGCCTGCCGCCGCAGATCAGCGACGACCAGGCGATCCTGCTGTCGGACATCTTCCCCACCGGCTGGTTTGGCGCGGAGCTCGCTGAAGTCGGCATCGGCGATACCGTGGCCGTGTTCGGCTGCGGGCCGGTCGGCCAGTTCGCCATCGCCAGCGCGCTGCTGATGGGCGCCTCGCGGGTGTTCGCCATCGACCGGCATCCGGACCGCCTGCACATGGCCCGCCAGCAAGGCGCCGAGGTGATCGACTTCGACCGCGAGGAACCGCCCCAGGCGCTGCTTTGGCTCACCGACGGCATTGGCGTGGATTGCGCCATCGACGCCGTCGGCGTGGATGCCGAACACAGCCAGGGCGTGACCGTGGCACCGGCGCAGGACCACAAGCCCGAATGGGAACCCGGCAACGCCCCCGCGCAGGCCCTGGACTGGGCCGTTGCCGGCCTGGCGAAGGCCGGCAGCCTGGGCATCATCGGCGTCTACGGGCCCGATGCGCGCACCTTCCCCATCGGCGAGGCGATGAACAAGAACCTCACGCTGAAGATGGGCAACTGTCACCACCGTCAGTACATCCCCAGGCTGATCGAGCTGGTGCTGTCCGGACGCATCGATCCGGAGAAGGTCCTCACCCAGATCAAGCCGATGAACGATGCCATCGCCGCCTTCGAGGCCTTCGACCAGCGCGAGACCGGCTGGGTCAAGGTGGAACTGCAGCCGCAGCGGCAGGAGGCGCGGGTGGGCGACGAGGAAGTCGTACACCGACCCGGAGCAGGCCATGCGCAGTGAGATGACGACGTATGAAGGAACTGCACATCGGCATCTCCGGCTGGCGTTACGCCCCCTGGCGCGGCGACTTCTACCCCGAGGGGCTGCGTCAGCGCGATGAGCTGCGCTATGCCTCGCGGGCGTTCAACAGCATCGAGCTGAACGGTTCGTTCTACGCACTGCAGACGCCCGAGCGCTATCGCCAGTGGGCCGGGGATACCCCGGAGCACTTCTGCTTCAGCATCAAGGGGCCTCGCTACATCACCCACATCAAGCGGCTGCGCGAGCCCCGCGAGGGACTCGCGAACTTCTTCGCGTCCGGCCCGCTGGAGCTGGGCGACAAGCTGGGCCCGCTGCTCTGGCAACTGCCGCCGAGCCTGGTCTACGACGAGGCGCTGGTCGAGGCCTTCCTGGCCCTGTTGCCCGACCGCGCGGATGCGGCCCTGGCGCTGGCCAGGCGCTGGGCGACCCGCCCGCCGTCGCACTGGCCGAAACCGCTGGGCGAGCGGCGCTTGCGGCACGCCATGGAAGTACGCCATCCGAGTTTCGTCACCCCGCGCTTCGCCGAACAACTGCGACGGCATGGCGTGGCCCTGGTGATCGCCGACGCACCGCGCAAGTGGCCCTATGCCGAGGACCTGACGGCGAAGGATTTCGTCTACCTGCGCCTGCACGGCGACAAGCAGCTGTACGCCAGCGGCTACGATGCCGATGCGCTCGAACGCTGGCGCGAGCGTATCGAGCACTGGCGGCACGGCCTGCAGCCGACGGACGCGGAGTTGCTCGACAGCGGCGTGCGCGGCGACCGCCATCCGCGCGAGGTGTTCTGCTACTTCGACAACGACCTCAAGGTCCGCGCGCCCTATGACGCCAGCCGGCTCATGGCGCTGCTGGACCTGCGCCTGCCGGAGCGCCAGGAGCCCGGCGCGCCGGCCGGAGACTGGTCATGACACGGGCCGGAGCCGACACGGTCGACCTGCGCGGCATGACACTGCGGGTACTCACGGTGAACACCCACAAGGGTTTCAACGCCTTCAACCGCCGCTTCATCCTTCATGAGCTGCGCGACGCCGTGCGCGCCACCGGGGCGGACCTGGTGTTCCTCCAGGAGGTCCACGGCGAACACCAGCTGCACGCCTCGCGCAACGCCAACTGGCCGCCGACGCCGCAGTACGAATTCCTCGCCGACAGCATGTGGCCGGCCTTCGCCTATGGCCGCAACGCGGTCTATCCCGAAGGCCACCACGGCAACGCGCTGCTCTGCCGGCTGCCGATCCAGGAGTACGTCAACCGCGACATTTCCATTGCCGGCAACGAACAGCGCGGCTTGCTGCACGCTCGCATCGCACTGCCGGAGCAGCGTTCGTTGCATGCCGTGTGCGTACACCTGGGGCTGCGCGAGGGACAGCGGCAGCGCCAACTGCGGCTGCTCTGCGCACTGATCGGGGAACTACCGGCGGATGCGCCCCTGGTGGTGGCCGGGGACTTCAACGACTGGCGCTGCCGCGCCAGCGGAATTCTCGCGCACTGCGGGCTGCGCCCGGTATTCGGCCAGGGCGGCGAGCCGCGCAGCTTCCCCGCGCGCTGGCCGGTGCTGCGCCTGGATCGCATCTACGTGCGCAACCTTGCGGTGAACAGCAGCGAAGTGCTCAACCGGCGCCCCTGGCCGCATCTTTCGGATCACCTGCCGCTGCTGGCGGAGGTACGCCTGTGAACGAGCGCTGGCGCAGCGGCAACCGGGTCGAGCTGCTGATCAACGGCGAGGACTTCTTCCCGGCCGCATTCCAGGCCATCGCCGCGGCACGCCGGGAGGTGCTGATGGAAACCTTCATCATCTTCGACGACAAGGTGGGGCGCGCGCTGCGCCAGTCGCTGATCGCCGCCGCGCAACGTGGCGTGCGGGTGGAACTGGTGGCCGACGGCTATGGCACGCCGGACCTGGGCGTCGAGTATCTCGGGCCACTGCTCGCTTCCGGCGCCCGGCTCCACCTGTTCGACCCGCGCCCGCGCCTGCTGGGCATGCGCACCAACCTGTTCCGCCGCCTACACCGCAAGCTGTTGGTGATCGACAACCGGCTGGCGTTCGTCGGTGGCATCAACTTCTGTGCCGAGCACCTGGCCGACTTCGGCACCATGGCCAAGCAGGACTATGCCGTGCGGGTGGAAGGGCCGATCGTTGCGGACATCCGCCAGGCTTGCCTGGAGCTGCTCAGCCAGTACGGCGACTTCCCCCCGGCGGACGGCAAGCCCGCGCCCTCCGGTACCGGGCCCTGCCGGGCCTGCCTGGCGATACGCGACAACCACTACCGCCGCACCGACATCGAGCAGCATTACCTGCGCGCCATCGCCCGGGCCGAGCAACGGCTGCTGATCGCCAACGCCTACTTCTTCCCCGGCTATCGCCTGCTGCGCGCCCTGCGCGATGCGGCGC
The DNA here is from genome assembly GCF_050474425.1 of Pseudomonas sp. B1-22. NCBI lineage: Bacteria > Pseudomonadati > Pseudomonadota > Gammaproteobacteria > Pseudomonadales > Pseudomonadaceae > Pseudomonas > Pseudomonas sp. B1-22. Next base: position 197,107 of record NZ_JBCHVH010000007.1, read on the forward strand.
GCCGGGGCGTGCAGGTCCGGCTGATCCTGCAGGGCCTGCCGGACATGCCGCTGGCGCGCCTGTGCAGCAAGCTGCTGTACGACACCCTGCTGCGTGACGGCGTGGAGATCTACGAATACTGCGAGCGCCCGCTGCACGCCAAGGTCGCCGTGATGGACGGGCGCTGGGCCACGGTGGGCTCCAGCAACCTGGACCCGCTGAGCCTGTCGCTGAACCTGGAAGGCAACCTGATGATCGAGGATGCCGCCTTCGCCAGCGAACTGGACGCGCACCTGCTGCGCCTCGCCACGCAGAATTGCCGACGGGTCACCCGCAAGGCCGCGCGGCGCGGCTACTGGTGGCGGGCGCCGCTGGTGTTCCTGAGTTTCCACTTCCTGCGCCACTTCCCGGCCATCGCCGGGCAACTGCCCGCCCACCGCCAGGCGCTCCATCCGGCAGGTACGGCGGCAGGCGAGCATGGCGAATCGCAGGCGCAGCCATGAACCGCCGTGACTTCTGGAGGCTGGCCAATCGCATCTTCAACGTCGCGCTGCTGATCGCCTTGCCGATCCTGCTGTTCCTGCTGCTGCGCGCCACCGACTGGCGCGAGGTGTTTCACCTACTGGGCGAGTACAAGGCGACCACCCTCGCCCTGGGGATGCTGATCAGCCTGGGCAGCTACGCGATCTTCAGCAGCTTCGACGTGCTCAGCCGCTTCTACATCGGCCATCCGCTGCCGGTGCGGCGGGTGCTGACCGTGGCCTTCGTGTGCAACGCCTTCAACCTCAACCTGAGTTCCTGGGTCGGCGCCGTGGCGTTGCGCTATCGCCTGTACGGCCGGCTGGGCATGAACACGGGGGATATCACCCGCATCCTCAGCTTCAGCCTGATCACCAACTGGTACGGCTACCTGTTGCTGGCCGGCGTGCTGTTCGCCTCGGGCTATCCGAACCTGCCGCGCAGCTGGGGGCTCGGCGGCGGCGGACTGCAACTGGTCGGTGCACTGTGCCTGCTGCTGGGGGCCGCCTACCCACTGGCCTGCCGCTTCGCCCGGCGCCGCTCCTGGGGCTGGAAGCAGCACCGACTGCAGCTGCCGAGCTGGCGGCTGGCACTGCTGCAGGGCATTGCCGGCGCCAGCAACTGGTCGATGATGGCCTTGCTGATCCATATCCTGCTGCCCGACAGCGCAAGCTATCCGGAGGTGCTGGCCACCCTGTTGATCAGCAGCATTGCCGGCGTGGTCCTGCATGTGCCGGCCGGGCTCGGCGTACTGGAGACGGTGTTCATTACGGTGCTGCGCGAGCACTTTTCCCGTGGTGCGCTGCTGGCCGCTCTGATCGGCTATCGGGTGCTGTATTTCCTCGTTCCCCTGCTGCTCGCCTGCCTGGTCTACCTGTGGCTGGAGCGCCGTGCGCGGAAGCTCAAGCGACGGGCTGCGCGGCGGGCGGCTGCGCGGACTTCGTAGGGCATGTATGGGAGTTATCCGCCGTTGTGGGATATGGGTGTTCCAGCGCCGCTTCGGCGTGCTCGGATGTCTTCTGTTTCGCCCCCTCGGGCGAGTCACTTTCTCAAACGCGAGAAAGTAACCAAAGCGCTTGCCCCTGCATCCGGGTCCCGCTTCGCGGGACTCCCCTCGCTCCATCGAAGTTTCAGGGGCACGCCGCGAAGGGCCATCCTTGGCCCATCGCGGCTCTCGCGGCATCCATGCCGCTCAACCCCTGAAACTCCGATTCCACTCGGCCTCCTGAAGGGGCGCTCGGAGTGCGCGGAGATTTCTCTGGAAGTCTTTAAAGCCAGAGCCAGAGCGGAGCTGCGCTCCTGTAGGAGCGACGGGGGCGCCTAGCCCTTGTCCGCGAAATCCATCGCGGATGGCTCCTCTCGTACAGGGGAATGCCAACGCATCGCGCCTACGTAGGAGCGGACTTTGTCCGCGATTGGCGCCGATAGGGCGCAACGATCAACGCCGACCGATCAACCCGCCAGACGCAACATCCCCAACACCAGCACCGCCAGGAACACCGTCTCCCCCACCATCAGCAGGATCGGCTTGATCCCCACCGTGGCCAGGGCACGCAGCTGGGTCTTCATGCCCAGCGCGGCGATGGCGATCACCAGACACCACTGCGACAGCTTGCTGCCCGCCTGCTGCACCACCGGCGCCAGCACGCCGGTGCTGTTGATGGCCGCCAGCAGCACGAAGCCCACGGCGAACCATGGCAGCAGCGGCGGACGCTTGTCTCCCGGCTCGACGCCCCGGGCGCGGGTGATCATCGCCGCGCAAAGGATCACCGGCAGCAGCATGGCCACCCGCATCAGCTTGACCACCGTGGCGCTGTCGCCGACTTCCGGCGAAATGCTGTAGCCGGCGCCAACCACCTGGGCCACGTCGTGGATGGTGCCGCCGAGGAAGATGCCGGCCTGCAACGGCGGCAGGCCCAGGGCGTGGACGATCATCGGGTAGAGAATCATCGCCAGGGTCGAGAGCGCCGAGACACCGAGCACGGTGAACAGCGTGGCCTTCTCCTTCTGCGTGTGGGCCGGCAGCGCCGCCGCCAGGGCCAGGGCCGCCGAGGCGCCGCAGATGGCCGTGGCGCCACCGGTGAGCAGGCCGAACAGGAAGTTGAAGCCCATGGCGCGGGCGGCAGCGATGGAGACCAGGATGGTCACCGTCACCAGCACCACGACCATCACCACCGGCTGCCAGCCCAGTTCGGCGATCTGCCCGAAGGTGATGCGGATGCCCAGCAAGGCCACGCCCAGGCGCAGGATCTCGCGGGCGGTGAACTCGATGCCGGCCTTGCACACACTGTCGGTGGCGAGGAAGTTCAGCGCCAGCCCCAACAGCAGCGCGAACAGCATCACCGGCGCGCCGTAGTGTTCGGAGAGGAAGGTCGCAGCAGCCGCGACCATGGCACTGACCAGCAGCCCCGGCAGCAGAGTCCGGCTGCGGCTGCCGAGTGTGGAGATAACGGCAGTGCTCATGCGCAAGCCCCCTCGGCGATGCCCTCGTCGAGCAGCAGGAAGCACTCGTCGGCGCGCCACTCGATGGGGTAGCGGCGCACGCCGAAGCCCTTTAGGCCCGCCGGGCAACCCGTGTCCAGGTTGAATTTCAGCCCGTGCGCCGGGCACTGCAGCCAGCGGCCATCCAGGCGGCCGCTGAACAGCGAGGCGCCGGCGTGGGGGCAACGGTCATCAATGGCGTACAGGCAACCTTCGACGTCGAACAGCAGGACGATGCCTTTGTCGTGATGGAACAGGCTGCGGCCACCCGGTGCAGGCAGTCGCTCACTCGGAATGTGCAACGCGCCACTCATGCCGACAGCGCCTCCTGCCGATCGAAGGCCCGCAGCAAGGCCACGAGCAGGTGATCCGGGCTCTGCCCGCCGAGAGCAAAGGCGCGCCCGTCGAGCAGGAACAGCGGCACGCTGGAGTCCGCCAGCCCCACGCGGCGGCCGATGAACGCCCGCGCGCCGTCGGCCAGGGCCTCTTCGAACTCCTCGGGGAGGTAATCGCAGGCGCGCAAAAGGCGGCGCAGGGTGTCGCGCTGGCCGATGTCCTCGCCAAGCTGGAAGTGCGCGCGGAACAGCAGCTCCAGCAGGCGCTCCAGCTGCGACTGGCTGCCCAGCTGCGCGGCGCGCTGGAACACACGGTGGGCGTAAGTGGTATTCGGCATGCTGCGGATGAGTTCGAAATCGATCTCCACACCTGCCTGGCGCGCAGCGTCGCGCACTTCCATCTGCCGCGCGCGCACCGCCCGCTTGCCACCCAGGCGGCGCTGGTAGAAGGCGGCGAAGGGTTCACCGTCCATCGGCACCTGGGGCAGCAGCTGCAGGCCCAGCCAGTTCACCCGCACGTCCAGTTCCGGACGCTGCCGGGCCAGCATGCGCAGCGCGCTGTCGAGGTTGCGCTTGCCGATCAGACACCAGGGGCAGATGAAGTCGAAGGTCATGTCCAGGTTCAGCGTCGGCATCATGCGCCCTCCTCCTCGCCGCGCAGGCGGCAGATATCGCTGTGGTAATGGCGCCGGGCGTAGATGAACACCAGCGCGGCAAAGATGCTCAGCAGCGGGACGATCTGGAACGCGCGGTCCAGTCCCACGGCGTCGGCCAGCACGCCGGTGAGCAGCGGGCCGGGCGCCAGGCCCAGCAGGTTGTTGGCCAGGGTCAGGGTGGCGAAGGCGGTGCCATGCACGGCCGGCGCGGTGAGGTTGGCGACCATGGCGCCGGACGGCCCGGAGGTGCCGGCGGCGACCAGCATGCCCAGGGCCAGCAGGCTCAGCTGGGTGGCGCCCGGCGGCAGGTGGAAGGCCACCGAGAGCAGCACGCAGCTGGTCAGGCAGAAGCCGATGGCTAGGGCGATCTTGCGCGGAGGATTGGAGCGGCCCAGGCGGTCACAGAGGATGCCGCAGAGCACCATGCCGCTGCCGCCCACCAGCACGATCACCGCCGAGATCAGCCCGGCCTTGTCGGTGTCCAGGTGGTAGTAGCGGTTCAGGTAGCTGGGAATCCACACCATCACGGCGGCGGCGACGAACAGCTGCAGGCCGCTGCCCAGGTAGGCGGCGATCACCGAACGGCTGCCGAACAGGCTGCGCAGCGAACGCCCGCCAGCCCGGCGCGGCGCCTCGGCGGCGGCCACCGGGGCGATGCGCTTCTCGCTCACCACCAGCGGATAGAGCAGCGCCAGCAGCAGGCCGAACAGCGCCATGCCGGCAAAGGCCCAGCGCCAACCCATGTGGGCGGCCAGCACGCCGCCCAGGCCCATGCCCAGCACCGAGCCGAACATGCCGCCGGCCATGAAGGCGCCGGTCAGGGTAGCGCGCAGGTGCGCCGGGAATACCGAGATCACCACGGCGATGCCGACGCTGCCGTAGGCCGCCTCGCCAACGCCGACGAAGAAGCGTGCGGCGAACATCTGCGGGAAGGTCTGCGCCACGGCGCAGCCCAGGGTCGCGAGGCTCCAGAGCATGGCCATCAGCGACAGGCTGCGCACCCGGCCCCAGCGGTCGGCGAGCAGCGAAAGCGGGAAGGTCAACAGGCCGACCATGACGGCGACGATGCCGCTGAGCAGGCCGAGCTTGGCGTCGCTCAGGGCCCATTCGCTCTTGATCAGCGGGAAGACCGCGTTGAGCACCTGGCGCGACATGTAATCGGAAATCAGCAGGCCGAAGGTCAGGGCGAAGACCACCCAGGCATAGCGGCGCGGCACGCTGGGGGTGGTGGCGGAAATGTCGCCCAGGGCGACGGAGTGGATGGCCATGACGCTACCTCTCCAGGCGAGTAATCGGGTTCTTGTTGTTCTTGTAGGAAAGCCGGCGCGGGTTACTGGCAGAACCCGCGCCGGAGCCTGTCACGCGCGAAGCGGGACGGACTTCTGGCCCGGCTGGCGGTTGGGCGCCATGCCGTTCATACGCAGGGTTTCCTCGATGCTGTCGTACTGCACGCCGATCTTGTAGATGGCGCGGGCTTCCTGGCCGCTGGCGACTTCGCGGCCCAGCTCGTGGGCAACGCGGACGCACTGCTGGATCTGCTCCACCGAGGTCATGCGCTGACCGTGCTGGCCGATGATGGTGTCCTCGATGCCGCAGCGCGGGTGCAGGCCCATGGCCATGGCCATCATGTTGAACGGCAGCACGTTCTTGAGCAGCGATTCGGCGGTGACGGTGGCGCCGTCCGGTGCGCGGTGCACGAAGTTCATGAAGTTGAACGGGTTGGGGCCGTCGAAGCCGCCACCGATGCCGATCCAGGTCAGGTTCAGCGGGCCACGGTAGACACCCTTGCGCACCAAGCGCTCCAGGGTTTCCAGGGCATGCATGCCGGTCAGCTGGAAATGCGGCTGGATGTTGGCCGCCTGCAGGCGCTTCAAGTGCTCCTCGACCCAGGCCGGGCCGGCCGGCACGGTCATTTCGCTGTAGGCCGCCTGGTAGAGCGGGTTTTCCAGGGAGGTGCCCTTCAGGTACTCCGGATAGAGCAGCTCCATGATGTTCATCTGGGTGGTGTTGATCGCCACCGTCACCTGGTCGGGCTTGGGCGTCAGCTCGGCCAGCATGTGGCGGGTGTCGTCGGACAGCCACTTGGCCGCTTCGCCGTCGCTTTCCGGGGCGAAGGAAATCGAGCCGCCGACCTGGATGATCATGTCCGGTACGGCTTCACGTACACCGGCGATCAGCTCATTGAACTTGGACAGGCGCTTGGAGCCCTTGCCGTCCAGCTCACGTACGTGCAGGTGCAGCACGGTGGCGCCCGCTTCGTAGCAGTCAACGGCCTTCTGGACCTGTTCGTCCATGGTTACCGGGATGTCTTCCGGGAAATCCTCGGGCATCCATTCCGGGCCGTAGGGGGCCACGGTGATGACTACCTTCTCCTGGTTTTCCGGGTGCAGGGAATCGTCGAAAAATTGCATGTCAGTCTCCGTAAATTGTTCTTGTAGAGCTCTTTTTTCCGAGGGTCAGAACGGCTTGTCGCCCATGATTCCGGCCCGTTCCATGCGGCGCACGCAGGGCGGGTAATCCATCACCGCGTAATGCTGGGTACTGCGGTTGTCCCAGATCGCCACGCTGTTCTTCTTCCAACGCCAGCGCACCTGGTACTCGGGGATGTAGACCTGGCTCACCAGATAGCGCAGCAGGTCCATCGCGCCGGGGTTGGCGTCCTGGCCGAAGCGCACGTTCTGCGCGGTGTGGTAGTTGGTGAAGTGGGTGGTGAAGGCGTTGACGAACAGCACCTTCTCACCGGTCTCCGGATGGGTACGCACCACCGGGTGCTCGGCGTCCGGGTACATCGCCTTGAGCGCCAGGCGCTTCTCGATCGGCATGGCCGCGCCGAAGCTCGCCTCGATGCTGTGGCGGGCGCGCAGCTCGGCGATCTTGGTCTTGATCTCGGCGGGCAGGTTCTCGTAGGCCAGGGCCATGTTGGCCCACATGGTGTCGCCACCCACCGGCGGGCACTCCACGCAGCGCAGCACGCAGCCCATGGGCGGGCTCTCGCGCCAGGTGGCATCGGTGTGCCAGGCGTTCTCGTAGCGGTCGTTGGGCAGGTCCGGGGTCTTGTAGATACGTACCAGGCCCGGATGCTCAGGGTCGCTGCCAGCCACCGGGTGGTCCTCCAGCTCGCCGAAACGGCGAGCGAAGGCCACGTGGTCCGCGCGGCTGATGTCCTGATCGCGCAGGAACAGCACCTTGTGCTTGAGCAGCAGGCTGCGCATTTCGTCGAACAGTGCATCGTCACGGGCGGCATCGCCCAGGTTCACGCCGGAAACTTCAGCGCCGATGCTGCAAGTCAGTTGCTCCACGTGCATGACGAGTCACCTCAGATGACGAAGATCGACGAACCGGTGGTCTTGCGCGACTCGAGGTCGCGGTGGGCCTGCACGGCATCTTCCAGCGCGTAGTGCTGGTTGATCTCGATGCGGATGTCGCCATTGCCGACGTGGGTGAACAGTTCATCCAGCAGCGCGGCCTTCTCCGCCGGGTCGGCGATGTAGTCGGCCAGCGCCGGGCGGGTGAGGAAGATCGAGCCCTTCATCGCCAGCAGGACCGGGTCGAACGGCGGGATCGGCCCGGACGCGGTGCCGACGCAGACCATCAGGCCACGGCGCTTGAGCGAGTCCAGGGAGGACATGAAGGTGTCCTTGCCGACGCTGTCGAACACCACATCGACGCCGCGGCCATCGGTCAGCTCGCGGACGCGGGTGGCGACGTCTTCGCGGCTGTAGTCGATGACATCCGAGCAGCCGTGGGCCAGTGCGACCTGGGCCTTGGCTTCGCTGGACACGGTGCCGATCACCCGCAGGCCGAGCAGACGCGCCCACTGCGAGACGATCAGGCCCACGCCACCGGCGGCGGCGTGCAGCAGGATGCTGTCACCGCGCTTGAAGTCGTGGATGCGGCGCATCAGGTAGGCCGAGGTCAGGCCGCGCATGGTCATGGCGGCAGCGGTCTCGAAGGCGATGCTTTCGGGCAGGCGGATCAGGGGTGCGGCGGGCACCAGGCGCTCGGTGCTGTAAGCGCCCAGGGTATTGATGAAGCCGGTATAGGTGACACGGTCACCCGGCACGACGTTGTTCACGCCCTCGCCCACCGCCACCACCACCCCGGCAGCCTCCACGCCCATGCCGCTGGGCAGGGGCACCGCGTAGGTGCCATTACGGAAGTAGGTGTCCGCGTAGTTCAGCCCTACGGCAACGTGGCGCAGGCGAACCTGCCCCGGGCCGGGATCGCCGACCTCCACGTCCTCGTAACGCAGAACTTCGGGACCCCCGGTTTCATAGAAACGAACGGCTTTGGCCATGCCGGATTCTCCAGTCTGTCTTGTTTTTTTAAAGGGCGGATGCCCATGGATCGGACTCTAGGGAGGGGGCCGGACAGACGCTTCACATCGAACGACAGGGGCTTTTCATTTCGTGACAGAGGGGTGGAGCCGTTCGTCAGGCGCGCGCAGTCACTGGCGCCAAGGCGCGTTCACTGGTGGGTGGGACAGCCAATGGGAGGATGCAGACATGCGTAGATTCATCGCCGTGCTGCTGGCGGGCGTACTGGCCTTCGCCCTGGGCGGCTCGTCCTGCAGCGGCCAGGGGCAGCCCAGCGAGCACAACGTGGCCCCGCCGCCGAAGCCGCAGATGTCCGACGAGATCAATATCGGCTACCAGGGGATTGCCCCGCAGCAGGTTCAGGCTATTCCCCGGCGTTGATCGCACAGGAAGAGCGCAGCGCTGCTCTCGTAGGAGCGAGCTTCTCCGCGATTCGCCGGCAAGGTCGGCGCTGGACGGAGTCGCGAGCGAGGATTACCCGGCCACAGCGGGGTTGAGCTGGGCGTGAGCAAGCTCGCTCCTACGAAGAGCCATGCCACGCCCTACGGGTGCCGCAGATGGGCACCGAGGATCAGGCGCGCCGCCACCATCGCCAGCAGCCCGAGCACCACGAAGAAAATGACGGTCACGATGCCCTCCTGACGCACCATGAAATCCGTCAGCGCGGCGAGGCCGATGGCCAGCACGAACATCACCAGGCCGAACCACTGCATCAGCTGCACGCGGCGGTACCAGGGGAACTGCTTGAGGGACTGAAGCTTCTCCATATCGTCGTTCATGACAGCGCTCCTCCAGGGAACCTTCCCTCACGTTAACAGCCGCCACGGCGGCGGATCACCGGGCCGACGAATGCGCAAGCCAACGGCCCAGGAGCGCCGAACGTGACGCCGTTCCGCCGTTCTCCCCAGCCCCTCTGCGTTAGCCTTGCGGGCGCGCAAGTCTGCGCCCTCCGAAATCCCTGTCTATCCTTCGTCTGGCGGTACGAGCGCCAAATTAGATGCACAAGAAACTCTTACTCCCTGCACTGCTCGTGCTGCTGCTTTCACCTCGTTGTCGCGGAACATGGAGGGCCGTAATGCGCAATAGGCTGTTGCTCGTCGTCTTGCTGGTGGCTTTGCTGGGGGGCGGGCTGTGGTGGTACCTGCAGTCTCGAGAACACGAAGAAAGGGGACTGGTGCTCTACGGCAACGTCGATATCCGCCAGGTTTCGCTGGCCTTCATCGGCAGCGAGCGCATCGCCAAAATGAACGTCGATGAAGGCGACCTGGTGAGGGCCGGCGATGTGCTGGCCAGCCTCGACACCCGCGCCCTGCGCCTGCAGATCGACAAGGCCCGGGCGCAGATCGCCGCGCAGGAGCAGAACCTGCTGCGCCTGAAGAACGGCTCGCGCCCCGAGGACATCGACCGCGCGAAGGCCCAGGACCAGGCCGCCCGCGCCCAGCTCGACCTCGCCAACACCCAGTTGCGCCGCCTGCAGAACATCCGCGCCAACAGTCCTGGCGGCCGCGCCGTGAGCCAGCAGGACATCGACAGCGCCACCTCGCAGCAGAAAGTCGCCCAGGCCCAGCTGGAAGACCGCCAGAAATCCCTGCGCCTGGCGCAGATCGGCCCGCGCGCGGAAGACATCGCCCAGGCCGAAGCCCAGCTCGCCGCCGCCCGCGCCGACCTCGCCCTGCTCCAGCACAACCTCGACGAAGCCGACCTCAAGGCGCCGCAGAACGCCACCGTGCGCTCGCGCCTGCTGGAGCCCGGCGACATGGCCTCGCCGCAGCGCCCGGTGTACTCCCTGGCGCTGACCGACCCGAAATGGATTCGCGCCTACGTCAGCGAAATCAACCTGGGACGGATCAAGCCGGGCATGAAAGCCCAGGTATTCACCGACAGCCACCCGGACCAGGCCATCGACGGCCACATCGGCTTCATCTCCTCGGTGGCCGAGTTCACCCCGAAATCGGTGCAGACCGAGGAGCTGCGCACCAGCCTCGTCTACGAGGTGCGCGTGCTGGTGGCCGACCCGGACAACCGCCTGCGCCTGGGCATGCCGGCCACGGTGCGCTTCGCCGACGAGCCGCGCTGATGGCGCCTGTTCAGAAAAGCCTCAACGAAGGTCCGGTAATCCGCGCCGAGGGTCTGGCCAAGCACTTCCTGGTGAAAGAGTCGGGCAAGACGGTACAGGCACTCAAGAACATCAGCCTGGACATCCCGCGCGGCCAGCTCACCGCGCTGGTCGGTCCGGACGGCGCCGGCAAGACCACCTTCCTGCGCCTGGTCGCCGGGCTCCTGCAGGCCGACGCCGGCCGCCTGACGGCGCTGGACCTGGACGTCCACGCCCACCCGCAGCAGGTGCAGGACCGCATCAGCTACATGCCGCAGCGCTTCGGCCTCTATGAAGACCTGAGCGTGCAGGAGAACCTCGACCTCTATGCCGACCTGCACGGGGTTCCGCACCCACAGCGTGTTGAGCGCTACAAGCGCCTGCTGGAGATGACCGACCTGGCGCGCTTCACCGATCGTCCGGCGGGCAAGCTCTCCGGCGGCATGAAGCAGAAGCTCGGCCTGGCCTGCACGCTGGTGCGTTCGCCGGACCTACTGCTGCTCGATGAGCCCACGGTGGGCGTCGACCCGCTGTCGCGCCGCGAACTCTGGGAGATCATCCAGCAGTTGATCGAGCAGGAGCAGCTCAGCGTGCTGGTCTCCACCTCCTACATGGACGAAGCCGAGCGCTGCGCCGAAGTTTTCCTGCTGCACCAGGGCCAGCTGATGGCCAAGGGCGACCCGGCATCGATCCGCCAGCACGCCGACAACCTCTGCTTCATCGCCACGCCGCCACAGGGCGAGCCGGCGCGTACGCTTCAGGCACGGCTGCTGGAAGACCACCACAACATCGTCGACGCCGTGCCGCAATCGGGTGAAGTGCGCTTCATCCGCCAACCGGACGCGGACCAGGGGGTGCTGGACAAGCTGCTAGACGGCGCGCCGGTCCGCCCGGTGGAGGCAAGGCTGGAAGATGGCTTCATGTTCCTGCTGCGCGCCCGCAGCGACGCCGAAGCGGTGGACATGGAATCGCTGAAAGCCGGCACTCAACGCCACGAAGACGGCGACGAGGCGGTGATCGAAGTGAAGGACCTGGTGCGCAAGTTCGGCGACTTCACCGCCGTGGCCAGCACCAGCTTCAGCGTGCGCCGGGGAGAGATCTTCGGCCTGCTCGGCCCCAACGGCGCCGGCAAGACCACCACCTTCCGCATGCTCTGCGGGCTGCTGCCCGCCACCAGCGGCACCCTCCAGGTAGCCGGGGTCAACCTGCGCCATGCGCGGGCCCAGGCGCGACGCAAGGTCGGCTACGTGTCGCAGAAGTTCTCCCTCTACGGCAACCTCTCGGTGGCCGAGAACCTGCGCTTCTTCGGCGGCGCCTACGGCCTGGGCGGCAAGCGCCTGAGCCAGCGGATGGACGCGGTATCGCGGCAGTTCGACCTCGCCGGCCAGGAAGACGCCCCCAGCGGCCAGTTACCCGGCGGCTTCAAGCAACGCCTGGCGATGGCGGTCGGCCTGCTCCACGAGCCGGAAATCCTCTTTCTCGACGAACCCACCAGCGGCGCCGATCCGCTGGCCCGCCGTGGCTTCTGGCAGCGCATCACGGCGCTGGCCGCCTCCGGCACCACCATCATCATCACCACCCACTTCATGGAAGAAGCCGAGTACTGCGACCGCATCGTCATCCAGGACGCCGGCAAGCTGCTGGCCATGGGCACCCCGCAGGAAGTGCGCGAGCAGGCCGGCGGCCAGGGCAGCACGCTCAACATGGAACAGGCCTTTATTGAAATCGTGGAAAGCAACCGCGAACAGGCCAGGGCGGGCGCGGCATGAGCGGCGGCTTCTGGCGGCGCCTCGCTTCGCTGACCCGCAAGGAAGTGCGGCAGCTGGTGCGCGACCGCAGCAACCTGCTGATCGGCATCGGCCTGCCCATCGCACTGATCCTGATCTTCGGCTACGGCCTGTCGCTAGACGTGAAGCGCGCGGTCATCGCCATCGTCCTCGACGATCCCTCGCCGATTGCCCGCGACGTGGCCGCCAGCATCAGCCGCACGGATTATCTGGTGCCGCACCCGGTACGCTCCCTCGCCGAGGGCGAGGCGCTGATGAAGGCCCGCGAGGTGGACGCGCTGGTGCAGCTCCCCTCCGACTTCACCCGCCGCCTGAATGAAGGCAACGCGCAGATCCAGGTGCTGGTGCAGGGCTCGGACGCCACCCGCGCCGCCAGCGTCGCCACTTATGTCGGCAGCGCCCTGGCCGGCTGGGGCGAGAAGCAGGCCGACCGCAGCGCCGGTGCCCAGAGTCAGGGCGGCGCCGTCACCATCGTCCAGCGCATGTGGTTCAACGCCGCCAACACCAGCACCTGGTATCTGGTGCCGGGGCTGATCGTGCTGATCATGACCCTGGTCGGCGCCTTTCTCACCGCCCTGGTGATGGCCCGCGAATGGGAGCGCGGCACCCTGGAGGCGCTGTTCGTCACCCCGGTGCGGCCGGTGGAAATCCTCCTGGCGAAGATCATCCCCTGCTTCGGCATCGGCATGATCGGCCTCGCCCTCTGCCTGCTCGCCGCGCGCCTGCTGTTCGACGTGCCGCTGTATGGCTCCTTCGTCGTGCTGGTGGTGGCCTCCATGCTCTACATGCTGGTGGCCCTGGGCATCGGCCTGCTGATCTCGGCGATGACCAAGAACCAGTTCCTCGCCAGCCAGATCGCCCTGCTCGCTAGCTTCCTGCCGGCGATGATGCTCTCGGGCTTCATCTTCGACCTGCGCAACGTGCCCACCGCCATCCGCGTGGTCGGCGACCTGCTGCCGGCGACCTACTTCATGGAACTGGTGAAATCCCTGTTCCTGGCCGGCAACTTCTGGCCGATGATCCTCAAGGACTGCGCGATTCTCGCCGCCTACGCCGTGGTCCTGCTGGGCCTGGCGCGGTTGGCGACGCGCAAGCGACTGGACTAGAACGTGATGGAATTCTTCTGGCGCATTCTCAACCTCTGGCGCAAGGAACTGCTGGTGATCCTCAAGGACCCGGCCAACCGCATCGTGCTGGTGGTGCCGGTGCTGATGCAGAGCGTGCTGTTCGGCTACGCCGTGACCTTCGACCTCAACGACGCCCCCTATGCCCTGCTCGACCTCAGCCACGGCGAGGCCTCCCGCGAGCTGGTCTCGCGATTGGACGGCAGCGGCATCTTCCACCGGGTGGCGACCCTCACGCGGGTCGAGGAAATCCAGACGGTGATCGACGAGCAGAAAGCGCTGCTGGTGGTCCACATCCCGTCCGACTTCCAGACCCGCCTGGCGCAGAACGATCCGGCGCCGATCCAGGTCATCCTCGACGGGCGCAACTCCAACACCGCCGGCTCCGCGGCAGCGGGCGTGGCCAACATCGTCATCGATTTCAACCGCAGCCGGGGCCTGGCGGCACCGCCTTTGAGCGTGGTCAGCCGCGCCTGGTACAACCCCAACCTGGAAACCCGCTGGCCGCTGATCCCGGCGCTGATCGCCACCCTGAGCATGATGCAGACGCTGATGCTCACCGCCCTCTCGGTGGCCCGCGAGCGCGAACAGGGCACTTTCGATCAGCTCCTGGTAACGCCCTACACGCCGCTGGAAATCATGCTCGGCAAGGCCATCCCGCCAACCCTGATCGGCCTGGCGCAGGCCAGCCTGGTGCTGCTGATGGCGCTGTTCTGGTTCCGCATCCCCATGGCCGGTTCGCTGCTCGACCTCTACGGCGGGCTGGCGGTATTCACCGTCGCCTGCGTCGGTCTGGGCATGTCGATTTCCGCCATCTCGCTGAACATGCAGCAGGCGATGCTCTACACCTTCGTGCTGATCATGCCGCTGACGCTGCTCTCCGGCCTCGCCACGCCGGTGCGCAACATGCCGGAATTCCTGCAGGTGGTCACCTACGCCAACCCGCTGCGCTTCGGCATCGACCTGATCCAGCGCATCTACCTGGAAGGTGCCAGCCTCGCCAGCGTGTCGCTCAACCTGGTCCCCATGCTGGTGGTGGCCGCCGTTACCCTGCCGCTCGCCTCGTGGCTGTTCCGCCACCGGCTGACGTGAGAGAAACCCTATGAAGCATTCCCTCACTCCCCTCGCCTGCTGCCTGATCCTGCTCGGCGGCTGCGCCGTCGGCCCCGACTATGAAGCGCCGCAGACCAAGAGCCCGGCCAGCTGGCAGGCGGCCCATTCCGGCGAGGCAGCGCTGCAGCCCGGCGCCGGCACCACCCGGCTCGCCGAGGACTGGTGGACGCTGTTCAACGACCCGGTGCTGAACAACCTGCAGCGCCGCGCGGACAAGGCCAGCCCGGACCTCAACACCGCCGTGCTGCGCTTCGCCCAGAGCCGCATGCAGCGGCAGATGGTGGCGTCCCAGCGCGGCGTGGACGTCAACGCCTCGGCGGCGGTCAACCGCCAGCGCATGAGCGAGAACGGCGCCAACGCGCTGATGATCCAGCGCATCGCCCCGGGCGCGAACAGCGAGCAGATCAGCAAGGTCCTCGCCGAACCCTTCACCCTCTACCAGGCCGGCTTCGACGCCTCCTGGGAACCGGACCTGTGGGGCCGCATCCGCCGCTCCATCGAGTCCGCCGACGCCGGCGTGGCGGCGCAGGCGGCGATGCTCGACGAAGTGCGCCTGGGCGTCGCGGCGGAACTGTCCCGCGCCTACTTCGAGCTGCGCGGTGTGCAACAGCAGATCGCCGTGACCCGCCAGGACCTGGCCGCCACCGAGGAGTCGCTGCAACTGATCCAGGCCCGCGCCGATGGCGGGCTGGTGGACGATTTCGACGTCGAACGCCAGCGCGGCCAGCTCGCCGACCTGCGCTCGCGCCTGCCGCAGCTGCTGGCCAGCGAAAGCGCGGCGATCAACCAGATCGGCGTGCTGATCGGCGCCGAGCCCGGCAGCCTGCGCGACGAACTCAAACCCGTTGCCGCAGCCGAACCGCAAACACCGGACCTCAGCCTCGGTCTGCCCTCGGAACTCGCCCGCCGGCGCCCGGACATCCGCGCCGCCGAAGCCCAGCTGCATGCCGCCACGGCCAATATCGGCGTGGCGGTGGCCGATCTCTACCCGGCCATCCGCCTGGGCGCGCGTTTCGGCTTCGAATCCACCGAGGGCGGCCACCTCGGCGACTGGGGCAGCCGTACCTGGAGCGTGGGCCCGAGCCTCAGCGTGCCGATCTTCGACAATGGCCGGCGACGCTCCAGCATCAACCTGCGCAAACTGGAGCAGCAGGAAGCCGCCGTGGCCTACCAGCAGACCGTGCTCAAGGCCTGGCAGGAAGTCGACGACAGCCTCAGCCAGTACGGCGCAGAACGCCAGCGCAACCGCCAGTTGCAGGACAAGCAGCGCAGCGCCGACATCGCCTACGGCATGGCCAAGGCGCGTTACGCCGGCGGGATGACCGACTTCCTGGTGGAACTGGACGCCCAGCGCGCCTACCTGCAATCGCGCCGCGACCTGGTGGACAGCGATACCCAGTTGCGCCTGAGCCTGATCGCCCTGTGCAAGGCGCTCGGTGGAGGGACGCCTGCGCCAGAGGCTGCTGGAGCCTCCGCCAGCCGCTAGTGCTGTACGGCGGCCGTCTGCTGGCTGTCGCGCAGGTCCTTGGCTACCCGCCGCTGCATGGCGTAGGCCGGCGTTTCCACGGCTTCGTAATCCTCGCTGTAGCGGCTGGCGAAGCCCTGCACGCCCCACTCCTGGAACTGCTTGACGTGCCACAGCTCGTGGGCCCAGAGGGCAACGTCGTTCTGCGCGTCTTCCTCGCGGCGGAAGACGATCACGTCCACCAGGGTGACGGCCTCGGTGTCGGGGTTCTGCATCATGGTCTGGGCGGCGTTCAGCTCGTCCAGCGCGCCGGTGGAATAGCGCGCCGCCATCAGCACTTCATCCGGGAAATAGGCTTGAAGCTGCGCGCGGATTTCCAGCGGGATCGGCTGGGTGCCGCCCTGCTCCGCCTGGTCGCGGGACTGCTGCAGCCACACGCCCAGCGCCTGCCCCGCCATCTTGCGGGTATCGGCGATCACCGGACCGAGCACAGCGCCCAGGTCCGGCAGGCAGACGCAGGTGTCCAGGCAGACCTGGCGCTGCCCCGTGGGGCAGCTGACGGCGGGCGTTTCGGCGGACATGACCAACCCGGCGAGCAGCGCCAGCGCGCGCAGGATGCGGGTTGGATGGGGGGATGGCATGGGGGTGCTCCGCTACAGCGAGGAGAAAGACTTGGCCGTTGGACCACGGCGCGGCGCGATCATGCCATGACGCCAGCAAAAAAAGAGTGCTGGCGCGACGGACGAAACTTCTGCTAGCTTCTGGCTCCATGAATGCCGCCAACCGCACCTTCCAGCAGATTATTACCACCATCGCTCCGATGGTGGGTTAGCGCATTCCGCGAACAACCAAACCCGCCTCCCGGCGGGTTTTTTAATGCCCGCCGTCCGAGGCTCCCAGACAAGGAGAGACCGATGGACCCGGCAAGCCACCCACAACAGCACCCTCTGCACGCGCTCATCCAGGCCGCCGACGAAGCCATCGGCCGCGAGGATTTCGACGCGCTGCTGGCGTTCTACACCGACGATGCCGTGCTGGTGGTCAAGCCCGGCCTGCTGGCGCGCGGCAAGGAGCAGATCCGCCGTGCCTTCGTCGCTATCGCCGAGCACTTCGGGCACAAGCTGCGGGTACGCCAGGGCAGCCTGGAAATCCTCGAAACCGGCGACACCGCCCTGGTGGTCGCGCAGACCCTGCTCAACACCAGCCACGGCAAGCTGAGCCGCCGCGCCACCTACGTGTTCCGCCGCGAGGCCGACGGCGCCTGGCGCTGCGCCGTGGACAACTCCTATGGCACCGACCTGCTGGAGGCCTCGACATGAGTACCGGCACACTGCACTTGTTGTGCGGCAAGGCCGCGTCGGGCAAATCCTGCCTCGCCCGCGAACTGGCCGAGGCGCCGGGCACCGTGATGCTGGCCGAGGAACAATGGCTGGCCGAGCTGTTCCCCTGGGGCATCAGCAATCCGGACGACTACCAGCTCTACGCCCGCCGGGTGCGCAAGGTCATGGGCCCGCACGTGGTCGGCCTGCTGCGCGCCGGCACCAGCGTGGTGCTGGATATCCCCGCCAACACCCTGGCCGACCGCCGCTGGCTGATCGACCTGGCGCAGCAGGCCGGCGCCGCGCACTGCCTGCATTTCCTCGACGTCGACCCGGCCACCTGCCGCAGCCGACTGCTGGCGCGCCATGCCCTGGCGCCCCTGGCCGCGCCGCTGGACCCGGCCGGCTACGAAGCGCTCAACCGCTACTTCGTCGCCCCGCGTCCGGAGGAAAAGCTGCAGGTGCAGCGCCATGGCGCGTAGAATCGCCGCCCCGATTGGCCCCAATCGCCTGAACTCAGAAAGACCAGAAAGATGAACACCGAAGCCATCGCCACCCTTCGCGAGCAACTGCTCAGCGCCCTGAACCCCGCCCCCGCGGAAACCCGCCGCCTGTTCCATGGCCGCGGCCGCCGCTGGCCGGGGTTGGAGCAGGTCACCGCCGACTGGCTGGAAGGCGTGCTGCTGGTGTCGCTGTTCCGCGAGCCGGCCGAAGACGAGCTGAGCGCGCTGCGGGCGATGCTGGTGGAACTGGCGCAAGGCGATATCTGGCGCACCACCGGCGCCCGCAGCCTGATGCTGCAGCACCGCTACACCCTGGAAAGCACCATGGAAGTGCTCCACGGCGAGGCCTTCGACGGCTGGCAGATCAGCGAACACGGACTGCGCTACCAGTTGGACCTGGGGCGCAAGCAGAACAACGGCCTGTTCCTCGACATGCGCTACGGCCGCCAGTGGGTGCAGGCCCACTCCGCCGGGCTGCGCGTGCTCAACCTGTTCGCCTACACCTGCGGCTTCTCCGTGGCGGCGATGGCCGGCGGCGCGCAGAAGGTGGTCAACCTCGACATGGCCCGCGCCGCGCTCAGCCGTGGCCGCGACAACCACCGCCTGAACGGCCACGACCTGTCGAAGGTAAGCTTCCTCGACCACGACCTGTTCAAGTCCTGGGGTAAGGTGAAGAAATCCGGCCCGTACGACCTGATCATCATCGACCCGCCGAGCTTCCAGAAAGGCAGCTTCGTCCTCGACAAGGACTACGCCCGCGTCCTGCGCCGCCTGCCGGAGCTGCTGGACGGCGCCGGTACCGTGCTGGCCTGCGTGAACGACCCGGCCGTGGGCGTGGACTTCCTCCTCCAGGGTATGGCCGCCGAGGCGCCGCAGCTGCGCTTCGTCGAGCGCCTGGAAAACCCGCCGGAGTTTGCCGATATCGAGGAAGACAGCGGGCTCAAGGCGCTGGTGTTCCGGCTGGATTGATCCGCCTGACGCCAAAACGGCGGATAACCGTGAACGGTTATTCGCCCTACGAATGGGCGCACCAGTTCGAGGCCCCGTAGGGCGCATAACGCCTACGGCGTTATCCGCCGCCCCATCGCCGGCACTATGCCCCTGTAGGAGCGAGCTTGCTCGCGAACCCCGCTTCACGCCGGGCCATTCGGTGCAATGCGGTTCGCGAGCAAGCTCGCTCCTACGAAGAGCAGCCCGCTGCTATGTAGGCAATCTCCCGATGAAAGGCCGCACTAACCCTTGCGGCCAGGCCCCCATCACGCCATCCTTGCCACTGTATGTAAAACCAGTGCCTGCCGATGTCCGCGCCGCTCGACCCCAGCCTTTACTACCTGACCAACTTCCACCGCGCCCTCGACTGGATCGACGAACGCTACGCCGACCTGCTCGACGCCGAGGAAGCCCGGTTCATCGCCGATTTCCGCGCGCTGCCGCTGCCGTCGCGGGCGCTGCTGGTGCGGCTGGTGATGCGCAAGGGCCCGCACTTTCGCGCCGGCAAGCTGAGCTACGCGGAGATCGGTGACATCCCCAGTGCCGCCGCGCCGCTGCTGGAGCTGGGCTGGCTGGACGACGCCTGCCCGCTGACATTGGAAGAGCTGCTGCCGCTGCTGCTCAAGGACGAACTGCTCGCGCGCTTTCGCGATGACCTGCCACGCGGCGCGCTGAAGAAGGCCGAGTTGTACGAGCACCTGCACGCCTACCACGAACAGGTGCAGCCCTTCGCCGGCTGGTACCCGAACCTCGACCCGCTCTACACCCTGATGGCGACACCGCTGTGCGACCGCCTGCGCCTGCTGTTCTTCGGCAACCTGCAGCAGGACTGGTCCGAATTCGTCCTCGCCGACCTCGGCATCTTCCGTTACGAAAACGTCCCCTTCACTGCCGATTCCCGAGCCTTCCGCAGTCGCGACGACCTGCAGGCCTACATCCACCTGTGGAACGGTGCGGTGCGCTTCGAAAGCGGTGAGCCCATCGCTGACCTGCTGGCCGAACTGGGCGACTTCCATAGCGACAACCCTTATTTACAGACCCGCCACGGTCGCCTGCTGTACCGCATGGCCTACCAGCTGGAGCGCGAAGGCGAGCTGGACGCCGCGCTGGCGCTGTACCAGCGCACCGCCGCCGGAGGTTCGCGGCAGCGGCAGATCCGCGTGCTGGAACGCCTGCAACGCTTCGAGGAAGCCCACGCTCTGGTGCAAGCCGCGCTGGCAGCGCCGGAAAGCGACGGCGAGCTGCAGTTGGTGGAGCGCGCGCTGACCCGGCTGGTCCGCCAGCTCGGCCTGCCGAAAGAGAAAACCGCCAAGGCCGTGCCGCCGCTGCGCATCGATCTGGAACTGCCGCGCCCGGACGTCAACGTCGAATTCGCCGTGCAGGCCGTGCTTCACCAGGACGAAGCGCCGGTGCACTACGTTGAAAACGCGCTGGTCTGCAGCCTGTTCGGCCTGCTCTGCTGGGAGGTGATCTTCGCGCCGCTGCCCGGCGCCTTCTTCCACCCCTTCCAGGCCGGGCCCAGCGACCTCTACCGCAGCGACTTCGTCAGTCGCCGTGCCGAAGCCTTTGCCGCACGCCTGGCGTTGCTGGACAGCGACGCGTACCGGACGGCGATCCGCGAAACCTGGGCCGCCAAGTCCGGCATCCTCTCGCCCTTCGTGCATTGGGAACTGCTCGATGAGAACCTGCTGGAACAGGCCCTGCACTGCCTGCCGGCGGCGCACCTGAAGCTGTGGTTCGAGCGCCTGCTGGCCGACCCGAAGGCCAACCGCGCCGGCATGCCCGACCTGATCCAGTTCTGGCCCGGAGAGGCGCGCTACCGAATGATCGAGGTGAAAGGCCCCGGCGACCGCCTGCAGGACAACCAGAAGCGCTGGCTGGCCTTCTGCGCCGAGCACGGCATGCCGGTGGAGGTCTGCTATGTGCGCTGGCAGGGCGAGGCGGACGAAGCCGAATGAGCTACGCCATCGCCGTGCGCGCGCTGTGCGAATTCACCGCCAAGGAAGGTGACCTCGACCTGCGCTTCACCCCCGCCCCCACCGCCCAGGAAGGCATGGCCGGGCACGCCACGGTGGTCTCCCGCCGCGGCCTTGGCTACATCGCCGAATTGCCTTTGCGCGGCGAATATCCGGGCCTGGTGGTCAGCGGCCGCGCCGACGGCTACGACCCGAACGAAAACCTGCTGGAAGAGATCAAGACCCACCGCGGCGACGTCGCGCGCATCCCGCAGAACCATCGGCTGCTGCACTGGGCGCAGGTGAAGGTGTATGGCTGGCTGCTGTGCCAGACGCTGGAGATCGACGCCATCGATCTCGCCGTCGTCTACTTCAACGTCATCACCCAGAAGGAAACCGAGTTCCGCGAGCGCTTCGCCGCTGACGAACTGCGCGCCTTCTTCGAGCTGCAATGCCAGCGCTTCGTGCAGTGGGCCGAGCAGGAGAGCGCCCACCGCGTCGAACGCGACCAGGGACTGGAAGCGCTGCGCTTCCCCTATGCCGACTTCCGCCAGGGCCAGCGCATGCTTGCCGAGTCGGTGTACCGCGCCGCCCGCGACGGCCAGACGCTGATGGCGCAGGCCACCACCGGCATCGGCAAGACCCTCGGTACGCTGTTCCCGCAGCTCAAGGCCTTCCCCGGCCAGCAACTGGACCGATTGTTCTTCCTCACCGCCAAGACCCCCGGCCGGCGCCTGGCCCTGGACGCCCTGGCGACCCTGCGCCAGCAGGAGGCCGCCCAGCCGCTGCGGGTGCTGGAGCACGTCGCCCGCGACAAGGCCTGCGAACACCCGGACAAAGCCTGCCACGGCGAATCCTGCCCGCTGGCCAAGGGCTTCTACGACCGCCTGCCCGCCGCCCGCGAGGCCGCGCTCAAACAGTGCTGGCTGAACCAGGAAACGGTGCGCCAGGTGGCGCTGGAGCACCAGGTCTGCCCCTACTACCTGAGCCAGGAGCTGTGCCGCTGGTCCGACGTGGTGGTGGGCGACTACAACTACTACTTCGACATGACCGCCCTGCTCTACGGCCTTACCGTGCTCAACGACTGGAAGGTCACCCTGCTGGTGGACGAGGCGCACAACCTCATCGAGCGCGGCCGTGGCATGTACAGCGCCGAGCTGGACCAGGGCGAGTTCAACGCCCTGCGCAAGGTCGCCCCGGCCAAGCTGAAGAGCGCGCTGGAGCGCGTCGGCCGGCACTGGAACCAGCTGCACCAGGACCAGGACGCGGAGTACCAGATCTACCCGACCATTCCCGACCTGTTCATCGCCGCGCTGCAGAAGGCCGTCAGCGCCATCACCGACCACCTCACCGACCAGCCCACCGGCAACGAGGCCGAGCTGCTGCGCTTCTACCTCGACGCCATGCTGTTCTGCCGTCTGGCCGAGTCCTACGGGCCGCACTCGCTGTTCGACATCACCCGCCACGACGTCAGCGCGCGGCGCGTGCTCTCGACCCTATGCCTGCGCAACGTGGTGCCGGCGCCCTTCCTCGCCGAGCGCTTCAAGGCGGCGCACAGCACCACACTGTTCTCCGCCACCCTGACCCCGGCGCACTACTACGCCGACCTGCTCGGCCTGCCCGAAGACACCGGCTGGCGTGAGGTGGAGTCGCCCTTCCACGCCGAGCAGCTGGAAGTCCACGCGCTGAGCAACCTGTCCACCCGCTACCAGCACCGCGAGGCCAGCCTCACGCCGATCAGCACCCTGATGGCCCGGCAGTTCCGCGCGCGCCCCGGCAACTACCTGGCCTTCTTCAGCAGCTACGCCTACCTGCAGCAGGCGCTGGAGCGCTTCACCGCCGAGCACCCGGATATTCCCTGTTGGGTGCAGTCGCGCAGCATGAACGAACTGGAGCGCCAGGCCTTTCTCGACCGCTTCACCACCCAATCACGCGGCATCGGCTTCGCCGTGCTCGGCGGCGCCTTCGGCGAGGGCATCGACCTGCCGGGCGACCGGCTGATCGGCGCCTTCATCGCCACGCTGGGCCTGCCGCAGGTGAACGAGGTCAACGAGGAGATCAAGCAGCGCATGCAGGGGATGTTCGGCGACGGCTACGACTACACCTACCTGTTCCCCGGCTTGCAGAAGGTCGTCCAGGCGGCCGGCCGGGTGATCCGCACGACGACGGATTCGGGGGTGATCTACCTGCTGGATGACCGCTTCAACCAGCCGGCGGTGCGGAAGTTGCTGCCGGGGTGGTGGAAGCCGGAGCGGTTGAAGTTCATCGCCGACCCGCCGCGGTTCAAGGCGCCGCAGGGGTATCTGCTGCTGTAGCCCTTTGCACGGTCTGATCGGGGCATGCCCGTGATAGCGCCCATGGGGAGCTGCTACGGCGCCGGCATTTCCGGCTAGGTAGGAGCGGACTTTGTCCGCGATGCTTTTGCTTCGGGTTGGGTGTGTATGCGCCGCTTCGGCGTGTGCTGGGACTTTTTGTTTCGCCCCCTCGGGCGAGCCCCTTTTGTCAAACGTCGGATAGCCGCCCTCACAAAAGGAACCAAAAGGTCTTGCCCCTCCATCCGGTTTTTCGCATGGGGGCGAAAAATACCCTCGTCGAATCGCAGTTTCAGGGGCCCGCCGCGAAGGGCCATCCCTGGCCCATCGCGGCTCTCGCGGCATCCATGCCGCTCAACCCCTGAAACTCCAATTCAACGAGGCCTCCTGAAAGGGGCATTCGGCGCGTACGGATGTTTCCCTGGAAGTCCCAAGGGCAAGAGCAAAGATCAAGAGCGAGGGCATGGCGGTTGCTCCCGTAGGAGCGGGCCATGCCCGCGACATCCATCGCGGCGTATTTCGATCCCACCCGGAAATACCGAGGCCCCCGCCAAATTGTAGGAGCGAGCTTGCTCGCGAACCTCGCCTGAAACGCCGCCTGCCGGCTGATCGCGGGCATGGCCCGCTCCTACAGTGAGCCCCAACGTCCGTCAGACCAACCACCATTGACGGCCCCATCCCACCGGATAAACTGTATATCCATACAGTCATATTCGAGCCACCCCATGCCCCGCCATCCCATCCCCCAACTCGCCCGTCGGACGCATGACCGTCTCCGCTCGCCGACCAGGAGCGCGTGATGGGCAGCGTAGTCGCGCTCGACACCCTGTTTAACCAGCGCCAGGTCTGGAAGGGTCAGCCCCAGGGTCTGCCGCCCAGCCTGCAACCCACTGGCCATGCCGCGCTGGACGCCGCCCTGCCCAGCGGCGGCTGGCCGGAAGCGGCGCTCAGCGAAATCCTCCTGGCTACCGAAGGCACCGGCGAGCTGCAACTGGTCTGGCCGACCCTCGCGCGGCTCAGCGCGGCGGGCGAACGCATCGTGCTGGTCGCACCGCCCCACATCCCCTACCCGGCCGCCTGGCAGGCCGCCGGCGTCATACTGGACCAGCTCACCATCGTCCAGGCCAGCGGCCGCGATGCGCTCTGGGCCGCCGAGCAGTGCCTGCGCTCGGGCAGTTGCGGCGCCGTGCTGTGCTGGCCACAGCAGGCCGACGACCGCGCCCTGCGCCGCCTGCAGGTGGCCGCCGAAACCGGGCAGACCCTGGCCATCGCCTACCGCTCGCAGCGCGAAGCGCTCAACCCGTCGCCCGCCGCACTGCGCCTGGCGCTGGACGCCAACCCGGCGCAGCTGCGCGTGCTCAAGTGCCGTGGAGGCCTGGCGCCGACGCGGTCCATCCCGCTGCCCTGGCATTGAGGCCGCCATGCTCTGGGCCTGCATTCTCCTGCCGCAGCTGGCAATGGACGGCGTGTTGCGCGGCCGTCCCGAGCCGGACGCCGCCCTGGCGCTGCTCGCCGGGCCGCCCCAGCGCCGCGTGCTGCAGGCGGTGAACCCGGCCGCGCGGGCGCTGGGGCTCAAGCCCGGCCAGTCGCTCACCGCAGCCCAGGCGCTGAGCCGCGACTTCGCCACCGCCGAGTACGACCTGCGCGACGTGCAGCGCTGGCAGAACCTGCTGGCCGCCTGGGCCTACGGCTTCAGCTCGCAAGTCAGCCAGCACTACCCGCGCGCGCTGCTGCTGGAGGTGCAGTCCAGCCTGCAACTGTTCGGTCCCTGGCCACGCTTCGAAGCGCGCCTGCGCGAGGAGCTGAACGGACTGGGCTTCCGCCATCGCATCACCGCCGCGCCCAATCCGGCCGCGGCGCGCATCCTCGCCAACGGCCACGACGGCCTGGCGATCCACGACAACCAGCAACTGCGCCAGTACCTGGGACGGATGCCGCTGGAGCGCCTGGGCCTGGAGCGCGACACCGCCACCTCCCTGGGCCGCATGGGCCTGCGCAGCCTGCAGCAACTGCTCGCCCTGCCGCGCGAGAGTCTGGCCCGGCGTTTCCCGCCACAGGTGCTGCGGCAGGTCGACACCCTGCTCGGCCAGCGCCCGCTGGCCCTGGAGTTCTACCGGCCGCCGGATACCTTCGAGTCACGCATCGAGCTGAACTTCGACGTGGAATCGACCCAGGCACTGCTGTTCCCGCTGCGCCGCCTGACCGCCGACCTCGCCGCCTTCCTCGCCGGGCGCGACAGTGGCGTGCAGCGTTTCGTCCTCTATCTGGAACACCACGAAGGCAGCGACACGCAGATGCCGGTCGGCCTGCTCAGCGCCGAGCGCGAGGCAGCGATGCTCTTCGAGCTGACCCGTGGCCGTCTGGAGCAACTGCAACTGCGCGCCCCGGTGCACAGCGTGCGACTGCTGGCCGACGACCTGCCGGCCTTCGTCCCGCAGCACCGCGAGCTGTTCGACGACCGCCCGCAGCAGTCGCTGCCCTGGGAGCAACTGCGCGAACGGCTGCGCGCGCGACTGGGCGACGATGCCGTGCACAGTCTCGGTGGCCGCGCCGACCATCGCCCGGAGCGCGCCTGGCAAAGCAGCTCCATGCCGCTTTTGCCCGTCACCGAAGCCCCGCGCCCCGGCTGGCTGCTGGCCGAACCCCAGCCATTGCGCGAATTCGCCCCGACGCTGCTGGCCGGCCCCGAGCGCATCGAATCCGGCTGGTGGGACGGCGAGGACATCCGCCGCGACTACTACCAGGTGCGAACCCGCAGCGGCCAGCGCGCCTGGGCGTTCCGCCCGGTGGGCGACGACGGCCCCCTGCTGCTGCACGGCTGGTTCGCATGAGCGCGCCGGCCGAAGGCATCGGCTATGCCGAGCTGCATTGCCTGTCCAACTTCAGCTTCCAGCGCGGCGCCTCCAGCGCGGCCGAGCTCTTCGAGCGGGCGAAGAAGCTCGGCTACCGGGCGCTGGCGATCACCGACGAATGCAGCCTGGCCGGTATCGTCCGCGCCTGGCAGGCCTCGAAGGAGACGGAAATCCCGCTGATCACCGGCAGCGAACTGAGCCTCTCGCAAGGCCCGAAGCTGGTGCTGCTGGCGGAGAACCTGGCCGGCTACGAGAACCTCTGCCGCCTGCTCACTCACGCCCGCCGCCGTGCCGAGAAAGGCAGCTATCGACTGGTGCGCGCGGACTTCGACGGCAACTTGGAGCACCTGCTGGCGATCTGGCTGCCACGGGATGATCAGGACGACGACGGCCTCTGGTTGCGCGGGCTGTTCCCTGAGCGCCTGTGGCTGGGCGTCGAGCTGCACAAGGGCCCGGACGACGCCGGCAAGCTGCGGCGCCTGCAGGAACAGGCCGCACGCCTGGAGATTCCCGCCGTGGCCTGCGGCGACGTGCACATGCATGTGCGCGGCCGCCGCGCCCTGCAGGACTGCATGACCGCCATCCGCCAGCACCTGCCGGTGCAAGAGGCCGGGCAGTACCTCTATCCCAACGGCGAACGCCATCTGCGACCGTGGGAGGCGCTGGCGTCGATCTACCCCGCCGAGCTGCTGGCGGAGACGGTGAAGATTGCCGGGCGCTGTGCTTTCGACCTCGGTCAACTCGACTACCAGTACCCGCGCGAGCTGGTGCCCGAAGGGCATACGCCAGCCAGTTGGCTTTGCGCCCTGACTCACAAAGGCATTCGCGAACGTTGGCCCAAAGGAGCCAGGAAGAAAATCATCAAACGCATCCGCAAGGAACTGCGGCTGATCATCGAACTGAAATACGAAAGCTATTTCCTCACGGTCCATGACATCGTCCGGTTTGCCCGCTCGCAGCACATCCTCTGCCAGGGACGCGGTTCGGCCGCCAATTCCGCAGTGTGCTTCACGCTGGGGATTACCGAACTCGACCCAACACACAGCAACCTGCTGTTCGGCCGCTTCATCTCCCGCGAACGCAACGAGCCGCCGGATATCGACGTCGATTTCGAGCACGACCGCCGCGAGGAAGTCATCCAGTACATATTTCGCCGCTACGGCCGCACGCGGGCAGCACTGACTGCCGTAGTCAGTACCTACCGGGGCGCTGGGGCGGTGCGCGACGTGGCCAAGGCTCTGGGTCTTCCGCCCGATCAAGTAGGTGCCCTGGCCGATTGCTGCGGGCGCTGGAGTCGTGAAGGCCCTCCCCGTGACCGTCTGATTGAGTCCGGCTTCGATCCGGACAGCCCGGTACTGCGACGAGTACTGGCGCTTACCGAGCAATTGGTCGGATTCCCCCGGCATCTGTCACAGCATCCCGGCGGTTTCGTGATTTCCCAGCAGCCATTGGAAACCCTGGTGCCGGTAGAGAATGCCGCGATGCCAGAACGCACCTTGATCCAATGGGACAAGGACGACCTCGACGCCGTCGGCCTGCTCAAAGTCGACGTGCTCGCCCTCGGCATGCTCAGCGCGCTGCGCCGCTGTTTCGACCTGATCGAACGTTATCGTGGTCAGCGGTGGACACTCGCCTCCCTGCCGCAGGAATGTCCGAAGACCTACGAAATGATCAGCCGCGCCGACACCATTGGCGTGTTCCAGATCGAGTCCCGTGCGCAGATGGCCATGCTGCCGCGCCTCAAGCCCGAAACGTTTTATGACTTGGTCATCGAAGTGGCCATCGTCCGGCCCGGACCGATCCAGGGCGACATGGTGCATCCCTACCTGCGCCGACGTAACAAGGAAGAACCCGTTACCTATCCGTCCAAAGCCTTGGAAAAGGTCTTCAGGCGCACCTTGGGTGTTCCGCTGTTTCAGGAACAGGTCATGGAAGTGGCCGTCATTGCCGCCGACTACACCCAGGGCGAAGCGGACCACCTGCGTCGGTGCATGGCCGCGTGGAAGCGGCATGGCGGTCTGGAGCCGCACCGTCAGCGCCTCTTCCAAGGCATGTTGAAGAACGGCTACACCCAGGATTTCGCCGAGCGCATCTTCAAACAGATAGAAGGCTTCGGCAGCTACGGCTTCCCCGAATCCCACGCCGCCAGTTTCGCCCTGCTCACCTACGCCAGCTGCTGGCTGAAATGCCACGAGCCGGCGGCCTTCACCTGCGCGCTGATCAACAGCTGGCCCATGGGCTTCTACAGCCCCGACCAGTTGCTGCAGGACGCCCGCCGCCACGGTCTGGAAATCCGTCCGGTGGACGTGCGCCACAGCCACTGGGACTGCACCCTGGAGCCCATCGCCGACCGCCAGCCGGCGATCCGCCTCGGCCTGCGCATGGTGCGCGGGCTACGCGAGGAGGTCGCCAACGCCGTAGCCCAGGCGCGCGAACAACGCCCCTTCGCCGACGTCGCCGACCTCTGCCTGCGCGCCCACCTCGACGGCCGCGCCCGCGAACAGTTGGCCGACGCCGGTGCCCTGCGCGGCCTCGCCGGACACCGGCACAAGGCGCGCTGGGCGATTGCCGGGGTCGAACCACAGCTGCCGTTGTTCGCAGGGCAAGTCACCGAGGAAGCGCCGGTCAGCCTGCCGCTGCCCAGCCGTGGCGAAGACCTGCTCACCGACTACGCGACCCTCGGCACCACCCTCGGTCCACACCCCATGACGCTGCTGCGTGGCGCCCTCAAGGCCCGCCGTTGCCGTAGTTCGCGCGACCTGCTGAAGCTGGAAGCCGACCGCCCGGTGCGCGTCGCCGGCCTGGTCGTCGGCCGCCAGCGTCCCGGCACCGCCAGCGGTGTCACCTTCATCACCCTGGAGGACGAGTTCGGCATGATCAACGTGATCGTCTGGCGCGACCTCGCCGAACACCAGCGCCGCCCCTTCCTCAGCGCCCGCCTGCTGCAGGTGGACGGCGCCCTGGAAGCCAAGGACGGCGTGCGCCATGTGATCGCCGGAAGGCTGACGGATCTGAGCGAGCTGCTGGAAGGGCTGGATGTGCGGAGTCGGGATTTCCACTGAGCCCAATTGGCGAACGAATCTCGCAAAAATGCAGGCTCGTAGGATGGCGTGGAGCGCAGCGATACCCATCACGGCGGATAGCTCGGCGTTGCCTGTAACTCTAATCGCGGGCATGGCCCGCTCCTACAAGAGACGCCTTGCACTCACCCCGTAGGAGCGGGCCATGCCCGCGATGCTCTTGCTCTTGCTCTTGCTCTTGAAGACTTCCAGAGAAACCTCCGCGCACTCCGAGCGCCCCTTCAGGAGGCCGAGTGGAGTCGGAGTTTCAGGGGTTGAGCGGCATGGATGCCGCGAGAGCGTCGTCGGGCCAGGGATGGCCCGTCGACGCGTGCCCCTGAAACTTCGATGGAGCGAGGGAAGTCCCGCGAAGCGGGACCCGGATGATGGGGCAAGACCTTTGCCCACTTTGGGTCGTTTGCCAAAGTGGGTCGCCCGAGGGGGCGAAACAAGAAGTACCCGAGCACGCCGAAGCGGCGCAGAAACACCGAACAAGACGGCGGATAACGCCCCAGGCGTTATCCGCCCTACATGGCTGTAATCCCTCGCCGACCGCCCGTCGCCCCACTCCTCCATCCTGTCGATCCCGCCCTTCGCCCTTCGACTACTGATCAAAGGCAGGCGGCATCCGGCCGTCCGTCCACCCGCAGGAGATGAACGATGACCTATGTCGATGGCTTCCTCGTACCAGTGCCCACCGCCAGCCGCGAGCGCTACATCGAGGTGGCGCGCAAGGCGGCGGCGATGTTCAAGGAGTACGGCGCGCTCGGCGTCGTCGAGTGCTGGGGCAACGACGTTCCCGAGGGCAAGGTGACCTCCTTCCCCATGGCGGTGAAGCTCAAGGAAGACGAGACCGTGGTGTTCTCCTGGATCACCTGGCCCAGCAAGGAAGTGCGGGACGCGGGCATGAAGAAGTTCATGGAGGACCCACGGATGAAGACCGAATTCAGCGACATGCCCTTCGACGGGCAACGCATGATCTTCGGCGGCTTCGAAGTGATAGTCCAAGCCTGATGCCGCCCAGTTCCAGCAACGTAGGGCGCATAACCTGGAACGGGTTATCCGCCAAACGGCGAATAACGCCCTATGTGATTCCATCCTGATGCCATGCGCTGGGCCTGTCGCAGGCATGGCCAGCTCCTACAGGTCGACCGCGCACTATTCCTGTAGGAGCGGGCCATGCCCGCGATAAGCGGACAAAGTCCGCACCGACATACCGCGCCAGACCTCGATACGCTCCCAATCCGTCCGCGAACGCGCTGCCTGGCCCCACTGGTGCCCTAACCCGAACAACGACACAATGACCCGCACTCCAGCATCGGACCCAGCATGATCACTCTCCGCCACATCGAAGTCTTCCGTGCGGTCATGACCACCGGCAGCGTCACCCGCGCCGCAGCGTTCCTGCATACCAGCCAGCCCACCGTCAGCCGCGAGCTGGCAAGGCTGGAGCAACTGGTCGGCTTCGAGCTGTTCCTGCGCGAGCGCGGGCGGCTGGCGCCGACGGCGCGGGCGTTGATGCTGTTCGAGGAGGTGGAGCGTTCCTTCACCGGGCTGGACCGCATCGTCGCCTTCGCCGGGAGCCTGGGGCAGTTCGCCGAGGGCAAGTTCTCCATCGGCTGCCTGCCGGCGCTGTCCCAGGCGTTGCTGCCGGAAGCCTGCAAGCGCTTCAGCCGGGAAAACCCGGCCATCAGCCTGGAAGTGGCGGCGCTGGAATCACCGCATCTGGAAGAGGCGCTCAGCGCCCAGCACCACGACATCGGCCTGATCGAGAACGACGACGCCCCGCGCGGCACCGAGCTGCAGCCGCTGCTGGCGGTGGATGAGGTGTGCATCCTCCCGGACGGCCATCCGCTGCTGGCCCGAGAGCGCCTGGAAGCGGCGGACTTCGCCGGCCAGCCCTTCGTCAGCCTGGCCACCAGCGACCGCTACCGGCACCTGATCGACGCCGTATTCCTCGGCGCCGGTGTGCAGCGGCAGATGCAGGTGGAAACCCACAGCGCCGTCTCGGTGTGCAGCATGGTCCGCGCCGGATTGGGCCTTGCCGTGGTCAACCCGATCACCGCACTGATGTTCCAGGGCCAGGGCATCCAGTTGCGCCCGCTGGCGTTCTCGCTGCCGTTCCAGGTGAGCGTGGCGAAACCGCTGTACCGCCCCGCCACGCCGCTGCGCGAACGCTTCGTGGCGGCGCTTCAGGCAGAAGCCGGGGGGCTGATGCAGCGCCTGTGTGAGGCCGGCGTGGGCTGCACCCTATATCAAAATTGAATTGATCAACCAAAAAGCGGCATTATTCAGCTCCGCAAATGGCCGGTAGACTAGCGCCATCTATATTCGGAGCTCATTCATGCCCTTCCTCGCCCTGCCCCGCGCCGAACAGCTCGCCCTGCAATTCGGCACCCCGCTGTGGGTCTACGACGCCGCCACCATCCGCGGCCAGATCGAGCGCCTGAAGAGCTTCGACATCATCCGCTTCGCCCAGAAGGCCTGCTCCAACCTGCACATCCTGCGCCTGATGCGCGAACAGGGGGTGAAGGTCGACGCGGTGTCCCAGGGCGAGCTGCTGCGCGCGCTGGCCGCCGGCTACTCGTGCCGCGAGGATGAATCCGAGATCGTCTTCACCGCCGACCTGCTGGACCGCGCCACCCTGGAGACCGTGGTCGAGCACGGCATCCCGGTGAACGCCGGCTCCATCGACATGCTCCGCCAGCTGGGCGAAGTCGCCCCCGGCCACCCGGTGTGGCTGCGCATCAACCCCGGTTTCGGCCACGGCCACAGCAACAAGACCAATACCGGCGGCGAGCACTCCAAGCACGGCATCTGGCACGCCGACCTGCATGCCGCACTGGACGTGATCCGCCAGCGCGGCCTGCGCCTGGTGGGCCTGCACATGCACATCGGCTCGGGCGTCGACTACGGCCACCTGGCCCAGGTCGGCGAGGCCATGCTCGGCTTGGTGCGCCTGGTGAAGGACGCCGGCCATGACCTGTCCGGCATCTCCGCCGGCGGCGGCCTGTCCATCCCCTACCGCGACGGCGACCCGGAAGTGGACACCGCGCACTACTTCCAGCTCTGGGACAACGCCCGCAAGGCGGCCGAAGCCGTGGTCGGCCACGAACTGCACCTGGAGATCGAGCCGGGCCGCTACCTGGTCGCCCAGGCCGGTTGCCTGCTCAGCGAAGTGCGCGCCACCAAGGATGCCGGCCGCAACCACTTCGTGCTGGTGGACGCCGGCTTCAACGAACTGATGCGCCCGTCCATGTACGGCAGCTACCACGGCATCAGCGTGCTGGCCGGCGACGTGGCCAGCCGCGAGGTGATCGACACCGTGGTGGCCGGCCCGCTGTGCGAGTCCGGTGACGTGTTCACCCAGGGCGATGGCGGCGTGGTCATCCCCCGCGCCCTGCCGCGCGCCCAGGTCGGCGATCTGCTGCTGATCCACGACACCGGTGCCTACGGCGCGTCCATGTCGTCGAACTACAACAGCCGGCCGCTGATTGCCGAGGTGCTGCTGGAAGGCGCCGAGGCGAAGCTGATCCGCCGCCGCCAGCGCGTGGAAGAGCTGCTGGCTCTGGAAGAAAACCTGGGCTGATCGGCTCGCCGCCTGAAGAGCATCGCGGACAAAGTCCGCTCCTACGGGGGCGGTACTGCGTTTGCGACCTCCGTGTTGTGCGCATGCGGCCCTTGTAGGAGCGAGCTTGCTCGCGAACGGATTTCCCGGTGACTTCAAAGCGGGGGCGGTTCGCGAGCAAGCTCGCTCCTACACGAAACCCCTCACGCCTGCTCCAGCGCACGGAAGGTGGCGCGGTACTGCTCCGGCGTGGTGCCGGAGAGCCGGCGGAACATCGCGATGAACGCCGACGGGCTGCTGTAGCCCAGGTTGAAGGCGATCTGCTGGACCCCTTCCCCCGATCCCAGCGCCTCGATGGCGGCGAGAAATCGCAAACGCTGACGCCATTCCCCGAACGACATTCCCAGTTCCCGCTGGCAGGCCCGCGCCAGGGTGCGCTCGGTGCTGTGCACACGCTCGGCCCACTGGGCCAGGGTGCGGTTGTCGCCGGGCTCGGCCTGCAGTGCGGCCAGCACTTCGCCCAGTGCGCCGCCGCTGGCGTAAGGCAGGTAGTCGTCGTGGGGTTGCGCCGCTTGCAGCTGGTCGATCACCACGTCGGCCAGGCGGCGGTCCGCATCGCTTTGCGGAACGTTCACCTCACGGTCGGCGAAGTCGGAAAGGATGGCCTTGAGGATGTCGCTGATCGCCAGGGTGCAAGGTGCGGCCGGCAGCTTGCGCGACAGCTCGGCGGACACATAGAGCGACCGGTAGACGATGGCCTGGCGGTTGTAGCAGCTGTGCTCCCGTCCCGGAGGCACCCACACGGCGTACTGCGGCGGCGAGAGGAAGCGCTGGCCGTCCACCTCCAGCTCCATCACTCCGTGGGAGGCGTAGTTGAGCTGGCCCCAGGCATGGCGATGGCTGGGCGAGTGGCTGCCGGCGTCGAACTCGTCGTAGCGGAAGTAGATGTCCGAGGGCAAGGCGTCGAAAGCGGGCGGGAAAAGTGCGGTGGCGCGGGTCATGTCCGAATGCCGGGGTGGATTGTCCGGATTTCATTATACGTCTCGATTCGGACGGACGGACAATACGCACCGTTATCCCCGGAAGCGTTTCACCATGAATTACCTGTTCCCCCTGCTGGCCGTGGTCATCTGGTCCGGCAACACCGTCGTCAACAAGCTCGCCGTGGGGCAGATCGCCCCGGCGGAGATCGGCTTCTTCCGCTGGCTGCTGGCCGGCCTGCTGCTGACACCCTTCCTGCTGCGCGCCACCCTCGCCCACTGGCCGGTGATCCGCGCCAACCTCGGCAAGATCGTCACCCTCGGCCTGCTCGGCATGGCCGTCTACCAGTGCCTGGCCTATTACGCCGCCGCGCTGACCTCGGCCACCAACATGGGCATCATCCTCTCGCTGATGCCGCTGATGTCCCTCGCGTTGGCGTCGATCCTGCTGGGACACCGCATGAGTGTCGCAGCCCTGCTCGGCGCGGTGGTCTCGCTGGGCGGCGTGCTGCTGGTGATTACCCAGGGCAACCCGCACCAGTTGCTCAGCCACGGCGTGAACCTGGGCGACGGCATGATGATCGTCGCCACCCTCGCCTATGGGGTGTATGGCGTGCTGCTGAAGAAGTGGAACCTGCGCCTGCCGCCGCTGGTGATGCTCTACCTGCAGGTGCTGGTGGCGATCCTCGCGCTGCTGCCGCTGTACCTGACCTCGCCACACATGGGGCTGAGCGCTGCCAACCTGCCGCTGGTGCTCTATGCCGCCCTGTTCGCCTCCATCGTCGGTGCGCTGGCGTGGATGCAAGGCGTGGCGCGCATGGGGCCGAGCCGCATGTCGCTGTTCTTCAACCTGCTGCCGGTGCTGACCGCCGCCATCGCCGCCGTGGTACTGGGCGAACAGCTGACCGGCTATCACCTGGTCGGCGGCGCGTTGACCCTGGCGGGCGTGCTGCTGGCCGAACTCTGGCGGCCACGGGGGAAGCCCGCTGCTGCCGTCGGCGCCCAGTGAACCAAGCGCTCGGAGCCGGCACTTCTTGTAGGAGCGAGCTTGCTCGCGAACAGGCTCCCCGATGGCGCCGGCGTCAGGTGGTTCGCGAGCAAGCTCGCTCCTACAGACCCGAGCGGAACTCGGCCATGAGGGTTTCCAGCAGCTCCGCCGCCGGCATCTCCCGCGCCAGGGGCGCACCCTGCCCGGCCCACTGCACGGCGAAGTCGGTATAGCCCTTGGCGGTGGCCGCGGCGGTCAGCGCCTTGGCCGCGTCGTAGGTGATGGGATAGTCGGGCAGCGCCGGCGCATCCGCGCGCCCGACGTCGGTAAACAGCCGGTTCACCATGCCCCGCGCGGCGCGACCGGAAATCGCCGCCGTCACCTCGGTGCGTTCCCCGCGCTCGCCACGCAGCGCCGCCTTGAATGCGGCATTGGCCGAGGATTCGTCGGCGGAGATGAACGCCGTGCCCATCTGCACCGCCTGCGCGCCCAGTTCGAACACCGCGCGCATGCCCTGCCCGTCCATGATCCCGCCCGCCGCGATGACCGGCAGGCCGGTGCCTTTCACCAGCGTGCGAACCAGCGCGAAGGTGCCGATGCGCGCGTCCTTCTCCGGCTCGAACACGCCACGGTGGCCGCCGGCTTCGTAGCCTTGCGCAACGATGGCATCGATACCCGCTGCCTCGATGGCGCGGCCTTCGTCCAGGCAGGTGGCGGTTGCCAGCAGACGGATGCCGGCGGTCTTGAGGCGGTCGATCCACGCCTGCGGCGGCAGGCCGAAGTGGAAACTGACCACCGCCGGGCGCGCTTCGATCAGGAATTCCAGCATCTCGGGATCGGCCAGGAAGCTGCGGTAGATCTCGGTGATCTGCGCTGGCGGCTGCGCATCGAACTCGGCGAACAACGGGCGCAGGTGCTCCAGCCAGGCCGCTTCGCGCTCGGCATCCGCCTGCGCCGGGCGATGGCAGAACAGGTTGAGGTTCAGCGGCCCGTCGGTGAGCGCACGGGTCTGCTCCAGCAGCGTGCGGGCCTGCGTGGCATTGCTCGCGCCAAGGCCGATGGAACCAAGGCCACCGGCATTGGACACCGCCGCCGCCAGCGCCGGCGTGGACACGCCGACCATGGGTGCCTGGATGATGGGGTGCTGGATGCCGAGCAGTTCGGTGATGGGCATGACGGAGTCCTCGTCGTCGATCCGGCGGTATCGCCGCTTGACTTACCATCTCATGAAGAGAATATTTGCCGCAACACGTTCTCTATTGAAGATTAATCATGGATCTCTCCAGTCTGGAAATCTTCCGCTGCGTGGCCGAGGAACAGAGCGTCACCCGTGCCGCCGCTCGCCTGCAACGGGTGCAGTCCAACGTCACCACGCGCATCCGCCAGCTCGAAGAGGACCTCGGCGCGGCGCTGTTCCTGCGTGACGGCAAACGCATGACGCTGACCGACCAGGGCCGCGAATTCCTCCGCTATGCCGAACAGCTGCTGGCCCTCGCCAACGAGGCACGCCAGTCGCTGCACCCGCAGAGCGCCACCGGCAGCCTGCGCCTGGGCAGCATGGAAGCCGCCGCGGCGAGCCGCTTGCCGGAAATCCTCGCGCGCTTTCATCGCGCTTACCCGGAGGTGGAACTGCACGTCACTACCGGGCACAGCCAGAAACTGATCAATGAGGTCTTGGACCGCCGGCTGGACTGCGCGCTGATCTCCCACCCGGACATCCTGCACGCCGAACCCGGCTTCGAATCGCTGCTGGAGCGCGGCCTGTGCGCCGAACCGGTATTCCGCGAGGAGTTGCTGCTGGTGCTGCCCGGCGACCACCCGCTGGTCACCCGCCCCGAGGATGTACAGATCCGCACCCTGGTGGGCTTCGCCCGCGGCTGCACTTACCGCCAACTGCTGGAACGCTGGTTGAAGGGCGCTTCGCTCGCCGTGCAGGAAGTGGGCTCCTATCACGGCATCCTGGCCTGCGTGAACGCCGGCTCCTGCTTCGGCGTGCTGCCGCGTTCGGTGCTGGAACTGCAACGGGAGATGCCGGACCTGCAGGTCGTCCCGCTGATGGAAGTCGACACCCTGCTGATCTGGCGCGACGGCTACGCCACCGGTGCCTTCCAGCGCTGGCGGGAAACCCTGGAGGCCCGTCCGTGAAGCCCTCGCGGCGCCTGCCTGCCGCCTTCTCCGCCGCGCTGATCCTCGCCGTGGGCATGGGCTTCGGCCGCTTCGCCTTTACCGGCCTGTATCCGCTGATGGTGCGCGATGGCCTGCTCAGCGTCACCGGCGGCTCCCTGGCCGCCTCGGCCAACTACGCCGGCTACCTGCTCGGCGCCCTGCTCCTGGCGCGCAGCCATGAACGCCATGCCGCGCGCATCAGTGTGATCGCCCTGGCCGGTACGCTGATCGCCCTGGCTGCCATGGCCATTCCGGCGCCGACCGGGTTCACCATCGGCGTGCGCCTGCTGGCCGGCGTGCTCAGTGCCATGGCGCTGGTGGGCGCGGCGCAGTGGCTGCTGCAATGCATGGGCGAAAGCCACGGCGCGCCGACGATGTTCGCCGGCGTGGGCATCGGCATCCTGGTCTCGGCTGAGCTGATCACCGCCGGCAACGCCTTCGGCCTGGGCAGCGCGACGATCTGGTGCGTACTGGCGCTGGCCGGGCTGGCGATGTCGTTGCTGGCCACGCCGGCGCTCCGGCAATCGCGCCCATCTTCCCCGCAGCAAGCCGCGCACCACACAGGGCAAGCGCCGCAGTTTTCCGCCGCCATCATCCTGCTGGTCTACGGTCTGGCAGGGTTCGGCTACATCATCACCGCCACCTACCTGCCGCTGCTGATGAAGAACAGCCTGGGCGCCATCGACCCGTTGCAGGTCTGGGCGGCGTTCGGCCTTGGCGCGGCGCCGTCGTGCTTCCTCTGGCACCGCCTGAACCTGAAGCTGGGCAGCCGCCGCGCCCTGGCGCTCAACCTGCTGGTGCAGGCGCTGGGCGTGATGCTGCCGGCGCTGGGCGAATCGGCCTTCCTCTATCTGGGCAGTGCGGTGCTGGTGGGCGGCAGCTTCATGGGCACCGTGACCATCGCCATGCCAGCGGCGCGTGCGGCGGCGAGCCAGGTGCGCTTCAACATGCTGGCGGCGATGACGGCGCTGTATGGCGTCGGGCAGATCGTCGGGCCACTGGTTGCCAGCGGCCTGCGCGGGCTGACCGGCAGCTTCGTCCCGGCACTGGGCGCCGCCGCCGGGGCCTTGCTGGTCGGTGCGTTGTGCTGTCTGCCGTTGCGGCGGTCCGCCGTGGCGCAGCCCTTGTAGGGCGCATAACGCGCCAGCGTTATCCGCCATGATGGGTATCGCTTCGCTCCACGCCATCCTACGGAACCGAAGGCAGTCCTTGTGCCGGGGCCATCGCGGACAGAGTCCGCTCCTACGCATGTAGGGAGCGCCGGAGCCTTCTGGGAAGGCTCTCAGACCGGCGGCAACTGGCGAAACGACACGCCCAGCCGATTCCACACATTGATCGCCCCGATCGCCACCGTGAGGTCCACCAGCTCGCGTTCGCTGAACTGCTCCCGCGCCTGTTGGAACACCGCGTCCGGCACCTTCGACTCGGACAGCAGCGTCACCGCCTCGCACCAGTCCAGCGCCGCCCGCTCGCGCTCGCTGAAGAACGGCGATTCGCGCCAGACGCTGACGGCGAACAGCCGCCGCTCCGTCTCCCCGGCGCGCCGGGCTTCCATCGCGTGCATGTCGGCGCAGAAGGCGCAGTTGTTCACCTGCGAGACGCGCAGGCGCACCAGCTCCAGCAGGGGTCGCTCGACGGACAGTTCGAAGATCGCCGCCTCCAGGGCCAGTACCGCCTTCAGGGCCTCGGGGGATGCGGTGTAATAATCCAGGCGCGGCTGCATGGTGCTTTCCTCGGGATGGGCACAATCGCATTGTGCGGGGCGCCGGACGCGGCAGCGGTGGCCAATTCGCGGGAAATTCACCACGCAACTTCACTGGCCAATCCGCCCGGCGCTACTCTTCCAGCTCTGCCACGCCTGCCGGAGCCAGCTTTGGAGCTTCACCTGATCATCCACGGCCAGAAAGACCTGGCCGGGCAACTCTATCGCCAGCTGCGCGAGGCCATCGATTCCGGGCGCCTCGCCGCCGGCACCCGGCTGCCGCCCAGCCGCCTGCTGGCTGAGCAGCTGGGCATCTCGCGCAAGACCATTTCCGACACCTATGCGCAGCTCACCTACGAAGGCGTGCTGGTGGGCAAGGTCGGCAGCGGCACCTTCGTCAATGCGCGGGTACCCCACAACGAACGACGCCAGGCGAATTTCCGCTTCGCAAGCCAGGCCAACATCGATCACTGGGCCAGCCTCGACCCGCGCCTCAGCCACCCCGGCCACGCAGGCACGGCCAGGGCCGACTTCATCGGCGGCGCCACCACCCAGCTGCAGTTTCCCCTGGAGGAATGGCGGCGCTGCGTGAATTACGCGATTCGCCAGATGAACACGCCGCGCGGGCATTACAGCCGCTCCGAAGGCATCGCGCCGCTGCGTGACGGCATTGCCCGGCACATTGCCTATGCGCGCGGGGTGAACTGCCAGCTGGACGACGTGATGGTCTGCAACGGTGCGCAGCAGGCGCTGGACCTGCTCGCGCGGGTGATGCTGCGCCCTGGCGAGAAGGTCGCCATGGAAGACCCCGGCTACCCGCCGGCGCGGCTGCTGTTCCGCATGCTCGGTGCCGAGGTGGTGAGCGTCCCGGTGGACGCCGAAGGCATGCAGGTGGAGCGCATTCCCGACGGCACGCGGATGATCTACACCACGCCCTCGCACCAGTTCCCGCTGGGCATGCCGATGAGCCCGGCGCGCCGCGAGGCGCTGCTGGCGCGGGCGGTGGAGCTGGGCGCACTGGTGATCGAGGACGACTACGACAGCGAGTTCCGCTACGAAGGGCGCCCCACCGACGCCCTGCAGAGCCTCGACCGCCACGGCGTGGTGGCCTATATCGGCACCTTCTCCAAGGTACTGCTGCCGGAGCTGCGCCTGGGCTACCTGATCCTGCCGCCCTCGCTGTTCCCGGCGGTGATCCGCGCCCGCCAGCTGTGCGACTGGCACAGTTCCACCCTGCCGCAATGGGCGCTGGCCAAGTTCATGGCCGAGGGCTACCTGCTCAAGCACATCCGCCGCTGCCACGGCATCTACGCCGGCCGCCGCGAGCGCATCCTCACCCGGCTGGAGGGCGACCTCTCGCCCTGGCTGGAGCCGGTGCCCACGGTGGCCGGTTTCCACCTCACCGCGCTGCTGCGCCAGCCGACCAACGTGCCGCTGCTGATGGAGCTGGCGCGCAAGGTCGAGGTCGGTCTCTATGGCCTGGCGCCCTTCTACGACCGGGAGCCGGCGCGCGACGGGCTGGTGCTGGGCTTTGGCGCCATCGACACGCTGGACATCGACCCGGCGCTGGACAAGGTGCGCGACCTGTTGCAGCAGTTGGGTTGAGCCAGACCGCGCCGGCGCTGCCCGTAGGGCGTACAACCGTTCGCGGTTGTACGCCGATACACCTCACCCCGTCGGCGACGTCCAAGCCGAGCCCGGAGCACGCTGCTGCCAAGGACAAGCGGCGTATAACGTCGAACGTTATACGCCCTACGTCTCCGGCGGATTGGCCCGGTGTTTTTCCCGGAAATTGGCGGTTAAAGCGCGAGCGCCGCGCCCCTAACATTCCAATATTGCAATCGGCGCATGCACTCCCTTGTAGGAGCGAGCTTGCTCGCGAACCACTTGACGCCGCACGTGCCGGGAGCCTGTTCGCGAGCAAGCTCGCTCCTACAGAAAGATTTGAAAGCCGGTTCCGGCCTTTACCGGCCAACCGCTGCCCGCGCCCAATGGCGCCTGACCAGTCCGCAGAAAGGAGCCCCGCCATGTCCCCGTCCGCCATTGCCACCGTCCGCGTCCAGGCGTTCCCCGGCCAGGCCACCGCGCTGGGTGCCTACCTCGGCGAACTACTGGAGCAGGTCCGCCTGCAACCCGGCTGCCAGTCCGGCGAGTTGACGCCGCTGGATGCCACCCATTGGCAGCTGCAGACCTGCTGGGCGAGCCGAGCCGAGCTGGAAGCGCACCTGTCCGGCGCAAAGGCCCAGCAATGGCTCAGCCGGCTCGGCTGCGGCGATCTGGCGCTGGGCCTTGAGTTCGAGAGCCGCAACATTGATTGAATGAGCGGTCGCCCTTATTCATTTCGCGACACATCGTCGCCCGGCGGGCGAGCCGGGGCGCTGTACCACTGGTCCCTCGGTACCCATTTGGGATGGTTCGGATCGCCCAGGTAGTGCGGCGACATGATCTGCACGCCGTACTCGTTGAACACATCCTGGATATTGGCGTGCAGCACGCTCAGCAGCTCGGCGCGCGGCCGCGGCTCGCTGGGAATGGCCTGGGCCACCAGGCGGTATTCGGGGTAGAAGTCCGACAGCGCGGTCTGGAACACGGTGGGCGCCGGCTTGTCGAGGATGCCCTCGGTGCGCCGCGCCGCCTCGATCAGCATGGCTTCCACCTGGCGCCAGGGCGTGTCGTAGCCGATGGTCACCACGGTATCCACCACATAGCCCTGGCCCTGGACGATGCGCGAGTAGTTCTTGGTCACCGAACCGGTGATCATCGAGTTGGGCAGCGTCAGCACCTCGCCCAGGCCGGTACGGATGGTGGTGTTGAACATGCCGACCTCGGTCACCGTGCCCTCATGCTCGCCGACCCGCACGAACTCCCCGGCGCGCAGGGTCCGCGAATAGGTGAGGATCAGTCCGGCGGCGGCCTGGCCGACCACGCTGGAGGCGCCGAGGGAGATCATCAGGCCGATCAGCACCGAGACGCCCTTGAAGGCCTCCGTACCCGAGCCCGGCAAGTACGGATAGGCCATCACCAGGGCGAACAGCCAGATCGCCAGGGAGGTCAGCCGGGTGGTCGGCTGCAGCGTCTCCTCGGTCAGCCAGCCCAGGGTGCCGGGGCGCGCCAGGCGCTGCAGCAGGCGCCGGGAAAAGCTGCTGACCCCTCGCGCGATCAGCACGATGCACAGCGCCACCGCCAGCCCCGGCAAGGCGTCGAGCACGCCGTTGAGCAGGTAGCGCGCCAGGTCGATCAGGTGCACGTTGAGGCTCTCGCCCCACGGCCGGGTGTAGGGGAACTGCGACAGCACGAAGCTCAGCCACTGGTAGCTGAACAGGAACACCACCACCCAATAGAGCAGCCAGACCAGCCGGCCGAACAGGTAATAGAGGTACTGCACGTCGAGCAGCGTCGTGTTGCCCATCCTGAACCACTGCTTGTGCTGGCTCATCAGGCGCGGCATGCGCTCGAACAAGCGGCGCCGCCCCAGGCTGACGCCGCGCAGCAGCAGGAAATAGATCACGGTGGCCAGCGCCGAATAGCCCAGTGCCATCAGCAGGAAGCGCAGGTTGCGCGCCTGACCGCTCTCGGTCACCACGCGGCGCAGGTTGTCGGCCGCCTGCTCCGCCGCGACGCGCACCGAGCTGCCCGGCGGGTCGACATCCTGCGGAGTGACGATGAAGGCGCGGCTGTATCCCAGCAGCACGATGTAGCTGCTCTGGATCGGGTCGACGCTCACCGCGAGCTCGCCGGCGCCCTGCAGGGCGTCCTCGATGGCCGCCTTGGCCCGGCGTACGCGCAGCTCCGGAGTTTCGCCCAGCAGGTTGCCCCGGAAGGTCATGACCGTGCGGTTCTCGATCCGCAGCTCGGCCGGCACTGCGTCAGGTGCCGCGTCAGGTGCCGCCACGGCAATATCGCTGCCCACCGGATCGGCAAAACCCGCCAGTGGCCAGAACACCAGCGCACACCACAGCAACATCCCGTAACGCATCCCCCGCTCTCCCCTTGCCCTGTCCGCGGTCGGCCTTTTGTTCGCGAATAGCCTGGCCGTTCCCTGAGGCTCAAGCGTAGCCATTCGGAAAATGCCTGGGAAGCGGCTTGGAGCGCCTATGAATCAACTCGACTCACTGTCTGAACAGTCAGAAACCAACCAAAGACGTGTCGCGAAATGCACACGGATATTCCTATTCGCTATCGAGAATCCGCGGCTAAGCTTGCCCCTCGTATGTGCTTGAGATTGTGTTCCAAGCCGTGATCATTGACCGATCCGATGGGTACTGAAATGGATAATCAGGGCAAGGCGCGCGCCGCATTCCTTCTTCGCCCCCACACCCACGCTCTGGCTCTGGAGCAACGCATTCTCTTCGACGGCGCCGCCGCAGCGGCAGTCGACCAGCAACACCACGACTCCCAGCCCACCGAGGCCAAGGACAGCACCC
Organism: Pseudomonas sp. B1-22; assembly: GCF_050474425.1. Taxonomy (NCBI): domain Bacteria; kingdom Pseudomonadati; phylum Pseudomonadota; class Gammaproteobacteria; order Pseudomonadales; family Pseudomonadaceae; genus Pseudomonas; species Pseudomonas sp. B1-22. The sequence goes on from NZ_JBCHVH010000007.1 coordinate 239,795, forward strand.
CGCCCGCCACCGCCGTGGAGGCACGCGCCCAGGCCGCCGCGCCCGCGCCCGGCGCACCGCGCAACCTGGTGGTGATCGACGCGCGCCTGGAGAACCGCGACCAGCTGGCCGCCAACCTGCCGGTCGGCACCACCGCGCTGGTGGTCGACGCAGGCCAGGACGCCATTGCCGCCATCAGCAACGCCCTGGCGCAACTGGGCAAGGTGGACTCCATCCAGGTGTTCTCCCATGGCGCCACGGGTCAATTCACCCTTGGCAGCCAGACCTTCACCGCACAGACCGTCGACCAGCTCGGCGAACGCCTGAGCGCCTGGCGCAGCGAGCTCAGCCCCGGCGCGGACATCCAGCTCTACGGCTGCGACACGGGCGCCGGCAGCGCGGGGCAGACCCTGGTCAACGAGCTGGCTCGCTGGACCGGCGCCGACGTCGGCGCGTCGAGCAATACCACCGGTTCCACCGCTGCCGGCGGCGACTGGAACCTGGAAGTTCGCGCAGGCGATCTGGACAAGAACATCGCCCTCTCCGCCTCGACCCTCGACCACTTCCAGGGCCTGCTGGCCAATGCCAGCCCGACCGTGAGCATCAGCATCCCCAGCCCCGACGTCCTGCTCGGCGATCAGTTCACCTTCAACGTCGACCTGCGCAACACCTCCAGCCAGGTCGGTTTCGCGCCCTACATCGACCTGTTCCTGCCCGCCACCGGCAAGGACGGCGACGACGGCATCCGCTTCGTCAGCGCCAGCTACCTGGGGCATGCGGTCAAATCCTACGTAGTGACCTTCGACGCGGCCGGCAACGCCACCCACCCGCTGGCCAAGGACGCCAGCGGCAAGGCGCTGGTGATCACCGCCGCCAGCGTCGGCATGAAGCCGGGCGACCAGTTCGTGGTACTGCAGGTGCCCTACGCCAGCGTCTCGCAGGACCAGCCGGTCATTTCCCTGCAGGTCACCGCGACCCTTAGCAACCTCGCCGACACCAGCCTCACCACCGGCAGCCCGGACCTGACCATCAACGCCCGTGGCGGCTTCGAATACGGCAACGACTCGCTGAACAACCCCACGGTCGACCCCAGCCTGGTGGAGGCCAGCCTTCACCCCCTGGTGATCCACCCGACCCTGCTCGACATCACCCAGAGCATCAACATGACCGAAGGCGAGACCGCCACCGGTCCCAACTTCGTGCACACGCAAACCGTCACCGTCACCCCGGCCGACGGCCAGACGCTGCACAACGTGGTGGTCACCCAGAGCGTGCCGGCGGACGTGCGGGTCACCGCCATCACCCCCGGCGCCGGTGGCACCCTGACCTCGGTGACCCTGCGCAACGGCACGGTGCTGACCAATCCGGCGCTGATCAATGCGGCCATCGCCGACCCGAACATCTTCGTCGTTTCCTACAGCATCACCTATGCGACCCTGAGCGCGCCGACCAGCTCCACCGTGGACTTCTACGTGCCGGAAGTCGGGGCCGACGGCGACCCGGTGATCGACCCCACCACGGGCAATCCCGTCACCATCGGCTTCGGCGCGCCCACCGCCACCGGGCAGTGGACGCCGCTGGACCCGCGCGACGTGACGCCCCCCGCCACCGATGTCGACTTCAGCGCCACCGGCGACGGCACCGGCGCGCAGTTCGTGGCCAAGAGCATTACCCTGCAGAAGCAGGCGCTGCTGCAGAACGACATCGGCAGCACCGGCCTGAGCCCGGGCGACACCCTGCGCTATGTGCTCAACGTGGCGCTGTCGGACTACTTCGCCTTCGGCGAGAACCTCCTGCGCGAAGGCCAGTTCACCGTCACCGACACCCTCGCCGATGGCCAGCGCATCGTCGGCACGCCGACCATGACCATCAGCCAGAACGGCGTCCCCCAGACCATCGCCCTGGTCTACAGCGCCGTTGCCAACGCCGACGGCACCACCACCCTCACCGTCGATATCGGCGCATCGATACTCAACGCCGTGAACAACCTGGGGCTGGGCGCGCTGTACGGTGACCTGGCCTTCGACGACGTACAGACCGCCGCCACCACCGCGGTCATCAGCTACAACGCGATCATCAACCAGGCCTATACCACCAGCCACCCGCCGCACACCGAGATCAACGAAGGCGACCGCCTGGGCAACAACGCGACGGTGAGCGCCACCGTCCTCGAAGATGCCATCAACATCGGGGCCCTGCAGAGCGACGGCTCCAGCACCCTCAGCACCATTCCCACCAGCCAGGTCGACATCAACCTGCTCAAGGTCAATGGCGGCAATCCACCGGCCGATGGCGAGCTGCGCCCCGGCGACGTGGTGACCTTCCAGCTGTCCTATAACCTGGTCACCGGCGACTACGAGAACTTCAGCCTCACCGCCTACCTGCCCTTGCCCCTGCTCAACGTCAGCGGTATCGGCTGGAGCGTCGGCAACGGCGTCGGCCAGTGGAGCCTCGGCGCCGGCAACAGCGACCCGGCACGCGCGATCACCGTCAGCAGCGGCGCCGGCAACTCGGTGGTGTTCAACTTCGGCAACTACACGGTCAACCAGACCACCGGCGGGCGCATCGAGCTGACCTTCACCCTGCGCGTGGGCGACCAGCCTTTCGCCGACCAGCGCTCGCTGGACGTGCTGGCGCAATCCAGCCAGACCACCACGATCGACAAGACCGTGCTGGTGTCGTCCGACGTCGCGGTGGTCCAGTCGATCGCCGAGCCCGTGCTCAACATCAAGCACGGCGTGGTCTCCAGCTACAACGGCACGGTGACCGGGACCACCGGCACCTGGAACAAGCCGGGCACCAGCGGTGTGCCCTTCGGCGGCAGCGTCACCGACCTTGCCGCCATCGACGGCAATATCACCGGCATCGACGGCGGCGACATGCTGCGTCTGGCCACGGCCATCGAGAACACCGGTGGCGGCGGCGCCTTCGACGTGGTCACCAGCATCACCCTGCCCCCGGACCTGGCCTTCGTCGGCGGCAGCCTGGCGGCGGCCAACCTGCAGATCTACCGGGGCGACGGCACCCTGCTGCGCGCAGGCGTGGACTACAGCGTCTCCGGCAGCCAGATCACCTTCCTCGATGCCAACTTCACCGCCAGCCTGCTGCCGGGCCGCGCCGGGACCACGGCGGACACCAGCGGGCAGAACATCGTCGTCATCACCTACGACGTCGTCGCCAACAACGCCATCGCCGCCGGCCGCACGCTGCAGAGCACGGCGATCCTGAGCAACTACGCCAGCGTCAACAACGGCACCGACTTCACCCCCACCGACCTCACCGACATCGCCAGCCAGCAGGTGGCCGCCCCGGAAATCCGCAAGGTGTTCGCCGGCGGCAGCCTGAGCGACAACGACTCCAGCGCCAGCCACACCACCGGCAACAACCTGGTGGTGGGCGAGAGCATGCTCTACGACATCGTCGTCACCCTGCCCGAGGGCACCACGCGCAACCTCTCGATCGACGACCTGATCCCCGCCGGCCTGCGCCTGGACACCAGCTTCAACGGTGGCCGGGGCTACCAGTTGATCCTCACCGCCGCAGGCAGCGGCGGCTCGCTCAGCCGGGACTTCCTCGGCAGCATCGTCATCAGCGGCATGAGTGGCGTGGGCGGCACGCTGGGCGCCGACGGCGTCGATGCACGCTTCGCCTTCAGCGCCTCCACGGCCGGCGTCGACAACGAGGCCGGCAACAGCAGCTTCGTCATCCGGGTGCAGCTGGTGGTCAGCAACGTCATCGGCAACCAGGCGACCCGCTCGCTGCAGAACGACGCCCGGCTGGTTTACCAGGACCCGGACGGCGACACCCCCAACGGCACGACCCCGCTGGACCGCACCGTCAACCGCAGTGGCGGAGCACCGACGGTCATCGTCCGCGAGCCGACCCTGCAGATCACCCAGGCCATCACCTCCACCCCCGGCATCGGCGGCTACGACCAGGGCGACCGGGTGGACTTCACCGTCACCATCAGCAATGGCAACGGCGCCAACGACTACGCGGCGTTCGACATCAACCTGCTGGACATCCTGCCCACCGAGCTGGACAACATCACCCTCACCGGCGTGCTCTACCAGGGCGGCGCCACCAACAACGGCGGCGTCGACTTCGTCATCCAGAACGGCCAGCTGATCACCGCCAATGGCGCCAACATCGACATCGCCAAGGGCGGCAGCATCACCCTGCGCCTCACCGGCGTGGTCAATGCCACGGCGGCCGGCCAGGCGACCTTCGCCAACAACGCACGGGTGCAATGGACCAGCCTGGATGGCACAAACGCTAGCGAACGCACCGGCGCCGACGGGGTGCTCAACGGCGGCACGCTCAACGACTACCGGCAGATTTCCGCGCTGCTCTTCCCGGTCTCCAACGGCATCCTGATCTCCCGCGTCGGCGGCCTGCCGGATACCCCGCCGCCCAGCGACGGCGCCGGCGTCACCACCTCCGCGATCAACGAGAACGTGGCCGTCGGCGAACTGATCCGCTACCGCGTGGTGGTCCTGGTGCCGGCCGGCGACAACCCCAATTACCAGCTGCGCCTCGAACTGGCCGCCGGGCTGCAATTCCTCCCGGCCGACCTGAACAACATCCTCATCGCGCTGGTCTCGGACAATCCCAACGGCCTGACCACCGACGCCAGCCTGATCAAGGGCGGGACCCTGTGGATGGCCGGCAGCGAAGCCAGCCCGGTGGCCGGGTACATCACGCCCGACCTCAGCGGCGTGAACCCCACCGGCATATTCGACGGCAATGCCACCCACCTGAACATCGTCACCAACGCCAATGGCAGCCAGACCGTCACCTTCAACCTGGGCAACGTGATCAACCGCGAAACCGTGGACGGCAACATCGAGGGCATCGTCCTCGACTTCAACGTGCGGGTCACCAACGTCGCCAGCAACCAGGCGGGCTCGACCCTGGGTGTGAAGGCCATTGAGCACGTCGGCCTGCCCGGCCAGGACGTCGACCGCGGCACCAGCAACACCCTGCTCGAACACGTGGTGGAGCCCAGCTTCGACCGCGTGCACAAGCAGGTCGTCGACATCCAGCCGGGGCCCAGTACCACCACCGCCACGGTGTCGGTGGACTTCACCCAGAACGGCGGCGTCCCCGCCTACAACGTGCACCTGCAGGACCAGTTCCCCAGCGGCAGCAACTACCAGGTGCAGAGCATCCTGCTCAACGGAACCGCGCTGAACCTCGGCAGCCTGCCCGCGGGCATACGGGTCAGCACCGGCGGCGCCCTCTCGGTGGACTTCGACCGCCTGGCGGTGGGCGACAAGGTGCAGGTCATCTACCGCGTCACCGTGCCCAGCGCAGTGGTGGTCGACAACGCCGCCAGCTCCGCGGTGCTGACCTGGACCAGCCTGCCGACCAGCTTCGAGACCGGCGGCTGGGGCGGCTCGGTGCCCGGCGCCGCCGGCACCGCCAGCGGCGAACGCACCGGCCAGGACGGCGCAGCCGGGCTGAACAACTATGTGCTCAGCGACGGCGTGGGCTTGGGCGTCGTCCAGGGCACCCTGTGGAACGACACCAACTCGGCCACCGGCAGCATCACCCCCGACGGCCCCGGCTTTGCCGGACGCGCCGTGCAGCTGACCTGGGCCGGCGCCGACAACAGCTTCGGCACCGCCGATGACCGCGTGTTCAACACCGTCACCGACGCCAACGGCCAGTACAAGTTCGCCGTGCTGCCGACCGGCAACTACCTGGTGGTCATGCCCAAGTCCTTCCAGCTCGCCGCCGACAACCGCTTCAACGTGCGCATCGACACCGATACCGGCACCAGCGCCAGCGGCCTGGGCAGCGTCGCCCTGTCGCTGGGCGAAGGCGCCGTGCGCAATGCCGACGCCGGCTACGTGCACCTCAACGAAGCGCCGGTCAATACCCTCGCCGGCCAGCATGGCCGCGAAGACACCGTGCTGCACCTGCTGGGCCTGGCCGTCGCCGACGCCGATGCCGGCAGCGGCATCCTCAGCGTCACCCTGAGCGTCCAGCAAGGTGTGCTCTGGCAGACCGCCACCGCCCCCGGCCCCAATGCCGTACCGCCGGGCGGCGCCGGGCGCAGCCTGACGCTGACCGGTACCCTGGCGCAGCTGAACGTGCTGCTGTCGCAGGTCTATTACAAGGGCGACCAGGACTTCAACACCTTCCGCAACGCCGAAACCCTGACCATGACCACCAATGACCAGGGCAATTTCGGCGACGCCAACGGCGACGGTATTCCCGGCCAGAACCCGGCCGATGCGCTGACCGATGTCGACCAGGTGCAGATCATCGTCGACCCGGTCAACGACGCCCCCATCGCGCGCAACGACGCCGCCGATGCGGTGGAAGCCGGCGGCACCAACAACCAGACGCCGGGCAGCAATCCGTCGTTCAACGCGCTGGCCAACGACAGCGATGTCGACATCGCCACCAACAACGACGTCATCCGGGTCGCCACCGCGGGCCGCCAGGGCGGCACTCAGTTCCTGGTGCCGAACGGCTCGTTCCAGGCCATTGCCGGCGGGCATGGCCTGCTGGTGATCTACAGCTCCGGGGCGGTGACCTACACCGTCGACAACACTGACGCCGCCGTCCAGGCGCTGCGGCAGTTCAGCGATACCCTGACGGACACCTTCACCTACACCATCACCGACCTGGCCGGTGCCACCTCCACCGCCACCATTACCATCACCATCCACGGCGCCAACGACGCCCCAGTGGCCGTCGACGATCCCGACAGCGCCGCCGAGGCCGGCGGCGTGAACAACAGCAGCGGCGGCCAGGACGCCGTCGGCAACGTGCTGACCAATGACACCGACGTCGATCAGTTCGGTGAAACCAAGACGGTCACCGGCATCCGCACCCTGCGCGAACGGGTCCCCGGCCCGATCACCGACGTGGTCAGCGGCGTACCGCAGGTCATCGTCGGCACCTACGGCACCCTGACCATCAACTCCGACGGCTCGTACCGCTATGTGGTCGACAACACCAAGACCGCCGTCGAGCGGCTGGTGCCCGGCGACACCCTGAACGAGTACTTCACCTACCGGGTGACCGATGCCGGCGGCCTCAGCGACCTGGCCGAGCTGCGCATCACCATCAGCGGCAACCACGACAACCCGGTGGCCAGCGATGACCGCGCCGTGGCCCAGGCCGCGGCCACCAACGATCCGACGCTGGAAAGCAACCCCACCGGCAACGTCATCCTCTTCCCCAGCCGCCCCGGCTCGATCACCCAGCCCGGCGGCAACGGCGTGGACACCGACGTCGACCGTATCGACCGGCCGAGCTCCAAGCTCTCGGTGATCGGCATCGGCTCGATGCGCGAGGACCCGTCGACCCCGCTCGCTGGCGTCGGCGCCGGCACCACCTCCAGCAACGGTACGGCCATCAGCGCCTCCTACGCCGAGATCAATGGCGCCGTCGTGACCGACCCCGATCCCTTCGGCACCCTGACCATCGGCGCCGATGGCTCCTTCAGGTTCGACGTCAACAGTGACAACGCTACCATCCAGGGCCTGCCGGCCGGCCAGGCGGTGGTGGTCTACTACACCTACGAGATCGTCGACCAGGAAGGGCTCAAGGATCGCGCGCAACTGGTCATCACCATCCGTGGCGTCAACGACCCGCCCGTGGCGCAGATCGTCGTGGCCACCGCCGTCGAAAAAGGCGGCATCGGCAACAACACCGGCGGCAGTGATCCGAGCGGCGACATCACCCTCAACGCCACCGACCCGGACGGCGACCTGATCAGCGTGTATTCGGTGAACGGCCAGACCTTCCCGGTCGATCCGAGCCGGCCGCTGGTGGTCAACGGCACCTACGGCACCCTGACCATCTTCCGCGACGGCACCTACCGCTACGCGCTGAACAATAACGACCCGACCGTCGATGGCCTGCGCCTGAACACCGACCACCTGTTCGACGGCTTCACCTACGTGCTCGCCGACGACAACGCCTCCGTCGGTCTCTCCGAGCCGTCCTTCGTCCTCATCGTCATCCACGGCGCCAACGACAACCCGGTGGCCACCGACGATGGCGCGGTGTCGGTTGAAGCCGGCGGCGTCAACAACAACCAGCCCGGCAGCGACCCCAGCGGCAACGTGCTGGACAACGACAGCGACGTGGACGCGGTCGACCTCGGCGAAACCAAGGCCGTCGACTCGGTGCGCACCGGCAGCGAGTTCGCCACCGGCACCGCCGGCAGCCTGGGCGTGGAACTGCGCGGCACCTATGGCTGGCTGACGCTCAATGCCGACGGCAGCTACCACTACCGGCTGGACAACAGCGACCCGCGTGTGCAGGCGCTGCGCAGTGCTGCCGACCAGCTGACGGACGACTTCACCTACGCGGTAATCGACACCGCGGGCGCCCAGGATCTGGCCACCCTGCGCATCACCATCCACGGCGCCAACGACACGCCGGTGGCGCAAAACGACAATGTCATCGCCATCGAAAAGGGCGGCCGCGACAACAACCTCCCCGGTTTCAACCCCAGCGGCAACGTCCTGGCCAACGACAGCGACGTGGACGCCGGCGACACCCTGGTGGTGACCGGTGTCCGCCAGGGCCTGAACAACGGCGCCCTGGGTACCGCCTTCGTCGGCACCTACGGCACCCTCACCCTCAACGCCGACGGTACCTTCAGCTACGTCCTGGACAACGACAACCCGCTGGTCGAGGCGTTGCGCAACGACAACGACAGGCTGGAAGAAACCTTCACCTACAGCATCCGCGACCTGGCCGGCGCCACCTCGGTGGCCCAACTGACCATCAGCATCCACGGTCGCAACGACGCGCCCCACGCGCCCGCCCTGGCAGTCTTCGCCACCGAGGCCGGCGGTACCTTCAACGGCACCCCCGGCATATCACCCACCGGCAACTCGCTCACCGATGTCCGCGACGTGGATGCCTACGGCGAAACCCGCCTGGTGAATGGCATCCGCAACGGCGACCGCTCGTCCAACGGCACCTTCAATGCCGTCGGCAACGCCGATACCACCCTGCTCGGCCGCTACGGCGTGCTGCACATCCGGGCGGACGGTCAGTTCCAGTACTTCATCAACAACCGCCTGCCGGAGGTGGAAGCGCTGAAGCCCGGCGAGAGCCTGGTGGAGTTCTTCTCCTACCAGGTCGTCGACGCCGATGGCGCCAGCGACATCGGCGTGCTGCGCGTCACCGTCCTCGGCGCCTGGGACGCCCCCGTTGCTCATGACGACCTGTCCCTGGCCCTGGCGCAGACCCAGAACGGCGGCACCGGCTACAACCCCAGCGGCAACGTGCTGAACAACGACACCGACGTGGACGCAGGCGACGGCAAGGTGGTCAGCGGCATCCGCGTCGGCACCGAGGCGGCCGGCGGCACGCTGGAGGCGGTGACTGCGGGCACCAGCAACGCCGACGGCACCCTCATCCAGGGGCTGTACGGGCAACTGATCATCGGCTCCGACGGCAGCTACACCTACAACGTCGACTCGAACAACCCGGCGGTGCAGGCGCTTTCCCTGCTGGAGACGCTGGTCGAACGCTTCACCTATGAAGTACGCGACAACGGCGGCCTGGTCGACCTGGCCCAGTTGAACATCATCGTCTTTGGCCGCAACGACGCGCCCCACGCCAACCCCGACGCGGCTGAAGCCATCGAGGCCGGCGGCCTGCACAACGCAACGCCGGGGTTCAACCCCAGCGGCAACGTGGTGGCCAACGACACCGACCTGGAAGGCGACACGCTCACCGTGTTCGACATCCGCACCGGGGGCGATGCCTCCGGGCCGGCCAACGGCGTGGTCGGCACCCCGCTGCGCGGCCTCTACGGCACCCTGCTGATGAATGCCGACGGCAGCTGGAGCTACGAGGTCGACAACAGCCTTCCCGCCGTGGAAGCCCTGCGCCTCTCCGGCCAGACGCTGACCGAGGTCTTCACCTATGGCATCCATGACAAGTTCAACGCCTCGGACTACGCCCGCCTGACCATCGTCATCCGCGGCGCCAACGACACGCCGATTGCCCGCGACGATGCCGCCACCGCCGTGGAAGCCGGCGGCGTGAACAACGGCACCCCTGGCGTCGACCCCAGCGGCAACGTGCTGGACAACGACAGCGACGTCGACAGCGTGGCCAACGGCGAAACCCGCCAGGTGGTGCAGTTCAGCGCCCAGAACGGCCGCAGCGCCAACGCCGGGCAAAGCCTGCAGGGGCTTTACGGCACCCTGGTGATCAATGCCGACGGCAGCTACCGCTACCTGGTGGACAACAGCAACCCCACCGTGCAGGCCCTGCGCAGTGCCGGCGAGACCCTCACCGAAGTCTTCACCTACCGCATGCGCGACACCGCCGGGGCCACCTCCGACGCGCGCCTGACCCTGACCATCCAGGGCGCCAACGACAACCCGGTGGCACGCGACGACAGCAACTTCGCCAGCGACCAGGTACCGGCGCCGCACACCAGCGGCAACGTGCTGCCCAACGACAGCGACGTGGATGGCGGCGACCGGCTCAGCGTCAGCGGCATCCGCACCGGCCAGGAGAACGAAAGCGGCACCGCAGGCACCGTCGGCCAGCCCATCGCCGGCCGCTACGGCACCCTCGTGCTCAATGCGGACGGCAGCTACACCTACACCATCGACCTGAGCAATCCCGAGGTGCTGGCGGCGGCTGGCCTCGGGCAGGTGCTGAAGGACTACTTCACCTACACCGTCAGCGATCTTGCCGGCGCCACCGACCAGGCGTTGCTGACTATCACCCTGGACATCTCGACGCCCTACATCCCGCCGGGCCCCTACGTCGGCCTCTTCGCCGAGGACGGCCGCCCGCTCGACCCGGTGCTGGGGCTGGAGCCGGCGATCTTCGTGCAGCCGGTGGTGGAGCGCATCGACCACAACCTCTCGCTGTCCGCCTGGGGTGCGGACGGCAGCAACATCAACCTCTTCGCCACCCCGGAAATCCAGAGCCTGTCCCTCGGTGCCCAGCTCGGCCAGATCAAGGGCCAGTTCGTCGCCCGCGCGGTGGGCGAAAGCCGTCGCGCCAGCGACCTGGACAAGCGCTGGGTGGAGGGCCGCCACGGCGTCACCAGCCTCAGCGCCGACGGCCTGCTGCCCGACCCGTCGCTGTGGGCGCCACTGCCCGGCGACATGGTGGCCAAACCCGACAAGACCGCGCAGACCGCAAGGGGCTTCCGCGCCCAGCTGCGCGACGCCGCCCAACGCAGGAGCGGCAACCCATGATGCTTCGCAACAATCACGGATGGAGCCCTTACGGATGGAGCGAGGACTGAACATGCCCGCATACGCCCTGAAATGCCTGAGCGCCACGATTGCCAGCAGCGTTCTGCTGGCGGCCTGCTCGCACTTCGAACCCAAGCCCTACACCCAGGACGAAATGCGCCAGCGGGTCATCGAAGACCAGGCTCGGATGTACAAGGAACAGGAGCCGGTGAACGGGCCGATCACCTTCTACGAGGCCTCGGCGCGCGCGTTGAAATACAACCTCGACTATCGCCTGAAGCTGCTGGAAAGCGCGCTGGCCTCCGACCTGCGCGACGTCACCAGCCACGAGATGCTGCCGCGGGTGGTGGCCTCCGCCGGCTACGCCGGGCGCAACAACGACTCGGGCGGCACCTCCATCGGCATCGAGGACCGCCAGGTCAGCCTGCGCCCGTCCACCTCCGAGGAGCGCTACCGCACCCTCTACAGCCTTGGCCTGTCCTGGAGCCTTCTGGACTTCGGCGTCGCCTACTACCGCACCCAGCAGAAGAACGACCAGATGCTGATGGCCGAGGAGCGCCGCGAGAAGGTCGCGCAGAACGTCCTGCAGGACGTGCGCAACGCTTACTGGCGAGCCCTGGGCGCCCAGCGCCTGCTGCCGGAAGTGGACGGCCTGCTGATGCGCACCCACCGCGCGCTGACCGCCGCCCGCGAGGCCGAGGGCAAGGGCCTGCTGCCGCGCCAGGACATCCTCGCCTACCAGCGCGCCCTGCTCGACTCGGTGTACATGCTCACCGTGCGCCGCCAGGACCTGGAATTCGCCCGCGCCGAACTGGCCGCGCTGATGTCGCTGCCACCGAACACGAAAATGGTCCTGGCCGATATCGGCGAACAGCCGCTGCCGCTGGTGACCAACAACACCGACCAGCTGGAGCGCCTGTCCCTGGAGCACCGCCCGGAAATCATGGAGGAGTGGTACCGCAAACGCGTCGACATGAACGACCTGAAGATCGCCAAGGCCCAGCTGTGGCCGAACCTCAGCTTCAACTACGGCTACGAGTACGACTCCAACAAGTACCTCTACAACAACGACTGGAACCAGACCGGCATCAATGTCTCGATGAACCTGCTGCGCCTGCTGCAGTACCCGGACATCCAGGCCGCCGAAGAGAGCCAGGAGAAGACCGACGACATGCGCCGCACCGCGCTGTCCATGGCCATCCTCACCCAGGTGCGGGTGGGCCTGCTGCGCTACCAGCTGGCGCGCCAGGAAGTAGAATTCGCCGACGAAAGCCTGCGGGTGGACAAGAGCCTGCTCGACTACGCCCAGTCCGCCCGTGGCGCCGCCCTGGGCAGCGAACTGGAGCTGATCCGCGCCGAAGGCCGCTACCTGCTCTCGCGTTACCAGCGCGAAGCCGCCTACTCCGACGCCCAGGCGGCCTGGGGGCGGCTGTACAACTCGGTGGGCTTCGAGGTGATGCCCAAGGAAGTCCAGAGCCACGACGTGAAGACCCTGGCGCGGGAAATCCAGCGCACCCTCGAACAGCAGTCCAGCACCAACCTGCTCGTCAGCAGCGTATCCCGTGCTGAAGAAGGAAGCGCCAATGCCGCACCCGTGCAATAAGCCGTACCTGCTCCTCCCGCTCTGCCTGATGCTGCTGCACCCGGCATGGGCCGACGATGCCCTGCCAACGCCCCCGGACAACGATCCGGGGGCGATCCGCGTGCTGCTGGTCTCCGACCTGGAAACCACCCTTTCCGCGCAGATGAACGGCACCCTCGGCGCGCTCAAGGCCAGCCTCGGCGAGAAGGTCGCCAAGGACGCGCAGCTCGCCCAACTGGGCTGCACGGAAGTGAACGCCCGCGCCAAGGTCGCGGCCGCCGAGCTGAACATGGCCCGCGCCAACCTCGCCGCCAAGCGCAACCTGCGCAAGCTCGACGCCGTGGGCGACCTGGAAGTAGCCCTGGCCAGCACCGAGGTGGAAAAGGCCGACGGCGCCCTCACCCTGGCCCGCGCCCAGGCCGGCTACTGCCTGGTGGACGCACCCTTCGCCGGGCGCATCGCCAAGGTCTACGTCAAGCCGTACCAGACGGTTTCCGCCGGCACGCCGCTGTTCGACCTGGTCAGCGACGGCGCCCTGAAGGTCCGTCTCAACGTGCCCTCCTCGCTGCTGCCGCGCCTGCAAGCGGGGATGCCGCTGCAGGTGGACATCCATGAAACCGGCCAGCACTACCCGGCGAAGATCAGCGCGATCAACGCGCGGGTCGATGCGGTGGCGCAGACCGTGGAGCTGGAGGCCAAGCTGGACGCCAGCTACCCCGAACTGATCGCCGGCATGAGCGGGGTCGCACGCTTCCCCGAAAACCATGAGTGAGCTGCTGCCACCCCCTCAGCTGCTGCTGAGCCTGGCCAACGTCCGCGACCGGGCACTGGCGGCCGACTCGCTGAACGCCCTGGCCTTCAGCATCGCCAACGACCTGTTCCCGCTGCTGCGCTTCCACCAGGCGCTGGTCTTCGCCTGCCACGATGCGCGCAACGAGCTGCTGGCCGTGTCGGGGCTGGCCAAGCCGACAGAGGACTCGCCCTACCTGGTCTGGCTGGAGCGCGCCAGCCGCTGGGTCGCCACGCAACTGCCCGACGCCACGCCGGCCTGGCTCGCCCGCGAAACCCTCGATCCGCCGGCGGACATCGCCGAAGGCTGGGCCGAATGGTGGCCCGCCGGGCTCTGGTGCGTGCCGCTGCACGACCGCGCCGGCCAACGCCAGGGCTTGGTGCTGTTCCTCCTCGACGAAGCGCCCGCGCGCAACCTGCAACCGCTGCTGCAAGGCATCTGGCAGACCTGGGCCCACGCCTGGGCCGCCTTCGGCCCGCGCCCGCGCCTGCGCTTCTGGCGGCCGAGCAAGCGCCAGGTGCTGGTCGGGGTGATTGCCCTCGCCGCACTGCTGCTGATCCCGGTCCGGCAGACCGCCCTGGCGCCGGCCGAGGTCGTCTCGCGCAACGCCCAGGTGATCAGCTCGCCCATCGACGGGGTGATCGCCCGGATGCTGGTGCGCCCCAACCAACCGGTGGAGGTCGGCACGCCGCTGTTCGTGCTGGACGAAACCACCCTGCGCAGCCGCGCCGAGGTGCTGGCCAAGGAAGTCGCCGTGGCCGACGCCGAACTCCTGGCCGCCAGCCAGCGCGCCTTCGACAACCCACAGAGCAAGGGCGAACTCTCGGTGCTCGATGGCCGCGCCCGCCAGCGCCGCGCCGAGCTGGCCGCCGTGCAGGCGCAACTGGCACGCACCCGTGTGCTCTCGCCGCGTGCCGGGGTCGCCGTGTACAGCGACCCCAACGACTGGCTGGGCAAGCCGGTGGTGACCGGCGAGCGCATCCTCCAGGTGGCCGACCCGAGCGAGCCGGGCATGCGCATCCAGTTGCCGGTGGCCGACGCCATCGCCCTGGAGCCGGGGGCGAAAGTGGCGCTGTTCCTCACCGCCTACCCGCTCGACCCGCTGCACGGGGAAATCCTCGACACCAGCTACCAGGCCAAGCCCAGCGACGAAGGCGTGGCCTCCTACCGCCTGCTGGCCAGCGTGGAAAACGCCCCGCCCCATGCTCGCCTGGGTCTGCACGGCACCGCCAAGCTCTACGGCGAGCGCGTGGTGCTCGGCTACTACCTGCTGCGCCGCCCGCTGGCCTCGCTGCGCGCCTGGACCGGCTGGTGACGGGGATGGATGTCGCCGTCGAAGACCTGCCCACCCCGCCACTGCGCGATGACCTGCGCCTGTCCGAAGCCGCGCCCGGCCCTGACGGCGAACCGGTCTGGGTGATCCAGGACAGCGTGCTCAACCGCTTCTACCGCATCGGCTGGCTGGAGTTCGAATGCCTGCTGCGCTGGGAGCAGACGCCCCGGCAGATCAGCGAGCAGATCGCCGAACAGACTGCGCTCAAGCCGGACGCCGAGCAGGTGCTGGGGTTCCGCCAGTTCCTCGAACACCACCAGCTGCTACGTTCCGGGCCGGAGGCGCTGGCGCGCTTGCAGGCCCGCAGCGAGGGCAAGCAATGGACCACCTGGAACTGGTGGCTGCACCACTATCTGTTCTTCCGCATCCCCCTGCTCCGCCCGCAACGCTTCCTGCGCGCCATCGCCGGCAGCCTCGACTGGCTGTTCAATCGCTACGTGGCGACGCTGGTGGTGCTCCTGAGCCTCGCCGGCATCGTGATGGTGACGCACCAGTGGGACACCTTCACCCATGATGTGGTGGAGTCCTTCTCCTTCGAAGGCCTGCTCAGCTTCGCCGCCGCGCTCATGGTGGCCAAGACGCTCCACGAGCTGGGCCACGCGCTGGTGGCGACCCGGCTGGGGCTGAAGGTCGCGCACATGGGCGTCGCCTTCGTGGTGATGTGGCCGATGCTCTACACCGACACCGGGGAAAGCTGGAAGCTGCGCAGCAACCGCCAGCGCCTGGCCATCGCCAGCGCGGGGATCATCACCGAGCTGGGCCTGGCTGGACTGTCGACGCTGGGCTGGGCGCTGGCCGATCCGGGGCCGCTGCGCAATGGCTTGCTGTACCTGGCCACCACCAGCTGGGCGCTGTCCGTCGCACTGAACGCCAGCCCCTTCATGCGCTTCGACGGTTACTTCATCTTCTCCGACCTGCTGGACTTCCCCAACCTGCACGAGCGCGCTGGCGCCCTCGCCCGCACCACGCTGCGGCGCAACCTGCTGGGGCTGGAGGAACCCTGGCCGGAGCCCTTCCCCGCCGGCAAGCGCCGCCTGCTGGTGGCCTTCGCCTTCGGCACCTGGGTCTACCGTCTGCTGCTGTTCCTCGGCATCGCCGTGGCGGTCTACTACTTCTTCTTCAAACTGCTGGGGATCTTCCTGTTCGCCGTGGAAATCAGCTGGTTCATCGTTCAGCCCGTGTGGCGCGAACTCAAGGTCTGGTGGCAGCGCCGCGCAGAAGTGAAACCGCGGCGCAAGCTGGTGTTCCTCGCGGCGCTGGGCGCCCTGTTGCTCCTGCTCGCCATCCCCTGGCGCACCCAGGTGCACGCCATGGGCGTGGCCCGCGCGGCGCAGCAGCTGCACGTCTACGCGCCCTTCCCCGCGCTGCTGCGAGACGTGCGCGCCGGCGGCGAAGTGGCCAAGGGCGAGACCCTGGCGGTGATGGAGGAACCGGACATCGCCGCCAAGGTGCGCGGCAGCGAGGCGAGCATCCGTGGCTACGAAGGCCGCCTGGCGGGCATGCTCGCCGACCCGGCGGGCCTCTCCGAGGAAGCCGTCACCCGCCAGCGCCTGGGGGTGGAATACCAGCAGGCCCGCGCCGCCCGCAACGAGATGGCCCGCCTTACCCTGCAGGCACCCTTCGCCGGGCGCTGGATGGACGTCAGCCCGGAGTGGAAGGCCGGCCAGTGGATCAACAGCCGCGAACCGCTTGGTGTGCTGGTCGACCCGAGTTCCTGGCTGGTGGACGCCTACGTCAAGCAGGACGAAGTCCAGCGCCTCACCGACGGCGGCCGCGTGCGCTTCTACCCCGAAGGCGTGCCCAGCCCCATCGACGGCCAGGTGGTGCTGATCGGCACCACGCGCGTCAGCCAGCTGGAGCAACCGATGCTCGCCTCGCGCTACGGCGGCCCGCTGAACGTCAATGCCCAGGGCGAAGCACTGGTGCCCAACCCGGCACTGTTCCATGTACTGGTGAAACTCGACGCACCGCCGCCGAACCTGCACGAGACCCGTGGTCATCTGCAGATCGACGGAGCACGGCGCAGTTGGCTGGGGGAAGGCGCTACGCGGCTGCTGGCGGTGGCGTTGCGCGAGAGCGGCTTCTAGTTGCGAATGTAGGGCTGGCTGCAGCCAAGGTCAGGCGGCGATACGCCGGACCCAACGCCGATACCGCCAGGTCCGCACCTGCGTATCCAGTTGCTGCTCCAGCAGCGCCAGCGCGGGCGCGACATCCGGGTTGGCGGCCCTGCCGAGGCTCAGGCGGCGCAGTTGGTGCTTCACCATCGCCATGTAGCCGATCGATGCGAGCACCTTGTTCTTCCAGGTGATTGGCCTGAGCATCGGGGCACTTGCGAGCCCCGCCCGCCACTCCCTGGGCAGGTTGGGGTTGATGGCCAGCGCCGTGCCCATTCCCACCATGTCGATGCCGCTCTCCAGCACCTGCTCGGCCACCGGCAACCGGCGTACGCCGCCCGTGACCATCACCGGCATCTGCGCGACGCCGGAAATGTCCTTGGCGAACTCCAGGAAGTAGGCCTCCCGTGCCAGCGTGCGGCCGTCGCGGGCCTGCCCGTGCATGGCCGGTGCTTCATAGCTGCCGCCCGACAGTTCGATCAGGTCCACGCCCAGGGGATTGAGCAGTTCGATGACCCGCTTCGCATCGTCGGTGCTGAACCCGCCGCGCTGGAAGTCGGCCGAGTTGATCTTCACCGCCACCGCGAAGCGCGACTTCACCGCCGCGCGGACTTCCTTGACCACTTCCACCAGCAGGCGGGCCCGGTTCTCGATCGAGCCGCCCCACTGGTCCGTGCGCTTGTTGGTGATCGGCGACAGGAACTGGCTGATCAGGTAGCCGTGCGCCGCATGGATCTGCACGCCGTCGAAGCCGAAGCGTTCGGCGAGTACGGCTGTCCTGACGAAGCGCGCCTTGACCTCCGCGATATCCCCGGCGGTCATCGCCCGTGGTGGAATGAACTGCTTGGAGAAGTTGCCCAGGTCCATGGGGACCTCGGACGGCGCGATGGTGTCCTGCTTCAGCGCCGCCGGCATCTGGCGCCCCGGATGGTTGATCTGCATCCACACATGGCCGCCGTGGGAGCGCGCCGCCTCCGCCCAGGCCCGGAAGCGTTCGCCATGGCGCTCGGACTCCAGCACCACGCCGCCCGGACCGGTCATGGCGCGGTGGTCGATCATGACGTTGCCGGTGATCATCAGGCCGGTTTCTCCCTCGGCCCAGGTGCGATAGAGACGGATCAACGCCTCCGATGGCGCGTGGTCCTTGTCCGCCATGTTTTCTTCCATGGCGGCTTTGGCGAGACGATTCGGAATCACTGCCCCACTGGGCAAGGTCAACGGAGATAAGGCGCTCATCACGGGCTCCAGGATGGGTGATGGCAGCACCATAACCTTGAAGCAAACTTTAAGGTCAAGCGAATATTCCGGAGCAGGGAGAGAGGTCGAATGCTCCGTTCGCCTCTCCCATCCAAGCGCTCCGAACACCTTCAGCTCAGCAGCGCGACCACCCGCTCCGCCGTCGCCTTTGCCGACTGCGGGTTCTGCCCCGTGACCAGCCGACCATCGACGACGACATTGGATACGAACGGCAGCAAGGCCTTCTCGTAGCGTGCGCCGCGGCGCTTCATTTCTTCCTCTGAGTTGTAGGGCACCTGCTTCGCGACACCCGCCAGCACTTCCTCGATCCAGGAATAACCGGTCAGTCGCTTGCCGGCGACCAGCAGGCGGCCGTCCGAAAGCCGGGTATTCAGCAACCCGCAGTAGCCATGGCACACGGAAGACACTATCCCGCCGCGCTCGTAGATTTCCCGGGTGAGCCGCTGCAATCCGGCATCGTCGGGAAAGTCCCACATCACGGCATGCCCACCGGTGAAGTAGATGGCGTCGAAGTCGGCGGAGTCGATGTCCTCCGGCCGCGCCGTGGTCGCCAGGCGCGACATGCTGCCCTCGTCGCTCAGCCAGGCCTTGGCCGTGCGGTCGAGCAGCGGCCATTTCAGGGCGCGCGGCTCCAGGGGCGACAGCCCGCCCCTGGGGCTCACCAGGTGCTGCTCGTAGCCCATGGCGGAAAAGACGTGATAGGCGTGGGTCAGCTCGCTCAGCCACAACCCGGTGGGCTTCGACGGATCGGCGTAATGAGCGACGTTGGTAACGACGTGAAGAATGCGCTTGGCCATGTTTCGGGTGTCCTCCTGTCCAGCCGCCTTCACTCTAAGGTTGAACTCAACTTCAAGGTCAATGCCGTCGTTCCTTATGGCGCACATTCATAGGGCTTATTGAGAAGCGCACGAAATATCATCAGGAACCCCGGAAATCGCCGTGCTGCCCGGTTAAATGCCCCCTCGGGGCTGACTCTCCAGACACGAAAAGCCGTCTTGACCTTAAAGTTTAGTTAAAGGTTAGGGTTCCGCCGGCAAGCCGCTGAAAGCGTGCCGCCAAGGCCACCCATGACTCTGGAGACAGTTGAAGATGAAACTCGGAAGTGTTGCCGCAATAGCCGGACTGTTCGTCAATGCCCTTGCGGCCACCGCCTGGGCCGAAGTTCCGCCAACGAAGTCGGAAAGTACCCTCATCGATATCGCCGCTCATGAGGTGCCCGTGGTCAAGGGCGGCCTGTACGACCGCTACCGTTCGAACCCTCCGCTCTCGGTCATCGCCAGCGAAGCGCCGGATATCGACCTGAGCTGGTTCAAGGGGCTGACCAAGACGAAGGTGGACATCGGCTTCGAATCCTATTCGCCGAACTTCTACTACAGGAACAGCCGGGTCACCGCGGTCTTTACCGCCGATATCGAGAAACTGAGGGAACTGATGCCGGCCAAGGTGCTGGAGCAGGTGCAGCCGCTGCAGATCTGGCCGGGGCGCGGCCTGGTGGCCTTTACCGCCTATTCCTATCACTACTGCGACAATGACAGCTACAACGAGGTCGCCCTCTCGATCATCACCAACAAGCCCGGCAACTCCAACCTCGGTCCGATCACGCTGATCGGCCAGTCAATCTCCAAGGATTTCTGGGGCTATGTGCTCAAGCTTCCGGTGAACACCGAGCTGGCCCGGGTGCGCGGCGTCGTGGGTTACAACCTGCCCAAGTGGCTCACCGGCATAAACGTCAGGGAGGACGAGCACAGCGTCTCCTACGACATCATCGATAGCCAGACGGGGAAAGTGGATGTCGTCTTCCGCGGCGATAAACTCGACGGACTCTCGAAGGACGCTGAGCTGGTGACCAACAGCTTCACCAATACCGACAAGGCCGGTGAGCTGACCTATGGCTATGCGGTTTCGCGGCAACTCAGCCACGCCTCCAGTACCAGTGGCGATTCGGCGCGATTGACGCTCGGCGATGGCAGCCTCTCGGCCTACATCAAGTCGCTGAAGCTGGGGAAGATGATGAAGTATGAATACGTTCCGGACTTCCAGAGCGCGCTGTACGCCCCCAAGCCGCTTGCCACGCTGATCGGGAAGAACTGACCCCGTCGAGCCAGGCCGACAAGGCCTGGCTTTTCCAGGGGGTTACTCCTCGGCTCCCGCCAGGGCCGCGCCGACAGCTTTGCGCGGCTTGGCGAGTGTCCGCGCTTCCTCGCGCAGGCGCTCCAGCACGCGTTGCGTGTTGTCAACGCAGTGCATGCCTTCGGGCTTGCTCTCGATGCCGTCGATGACCAGCAGCAACTGCGCCCTGCTCTGTTTCAGGCGTTCCTGCAGCACCTCGATTTCCACCACCTTGCGCTTGAGGCCGGCGAGCAGTTCGCCGTGCTGCCAGCCATTGGCATTGACCGGCAGCAGGTGACGGATCTCCTCCAGGGAGAACCCCGCACTCTGGGCGCCCGTGATGATCTCCAGAATCCACACGGTGTCTTCGCTGTAGTCCCGGTAACCATTGGCCTTGCGCTCGACGGAATGGATCAGTCCGCTCGCCTCGTAGAAGCGAATGCGCGACGGCGCCAACCCACAGCGCTTCGCCAGCTCTCCAATTCTCATGCCGTACCCTCGAAAAAAGCTTTGACCTTAAAGCTTACTTTAATCCTAGAGTGAACAGACGGCCAAGCGATGGGTTGCCCCATCCAGCGTGCGACAACGCCATGGCCGCTCATGGAAGAGCCCCCGCCAAGCGCAGACCGGCCATGCTCCGGTAAGCGAGCCGTTCCGGGGGGAGCCGGACGGAGCTGTTCGAAGCGCGCGTGCCAGGCCCAGGCGGTCCGCCACCTCAATCGAACCTCGCCCTGTCCGGTGAGAACGGAAATGAACGCCCATCACGAGCGGCAATGACCAGCAAGGCTGATTGCTGGGTGCCGAACTCCACCCACCACAGGAGATGCAAACATGGGACACGTCACTACAAAGGACGGCGTAGAAATCTTCTACAAAGACTGGGGCCCGCGTGATGCCCAGGTGATCCACTTCCACCATGGTTGGCCGCTCAGTGCCGACGATTGGGATGCCCAGATGCTGTTTTTCCTGGCCAACGGCTTCCGCGTCGTCGCCCACGATCGCCGCGGGCATGGGCGTTCCAGCCAGGTCTGGGACGGCCACGACATGGACCACTACGCCGATGACGTGGCCGCGGTGGTGCAGCACCTCGGCACCCAGGGGGCGGTGCATGTCGGCCACTCCACGGGTGGCGGCGAGGTCGTCCACTACATCGCCCGGCATCGCGAGGACCCGGTGCCCAAGGCCGCCATCATCGCTGCGGTCCCTCCGCTGATGGTGAAGACGGCGAGCAATCCCGGCGGCCTGCCCAAGGACGTCTTCGACGACCTCCAGGCCCAGCTCGCGGCCAACCGCGCGCAGTTCTACCACGACATCCCGGCGGGCCCCTTCTATGGCTACAACCGCCCCGGTGCGAAGCCTTCGGAAGGCATCATCTGGAACTGGTGGCGGCAAGGCATGATGGGGTGTGCCAAGGCGCATTACGACGGCATCGTCGCCTTCTCGCAGACGGACTTCACCGAGGACCTGAAGAGCATCGCCATTCCGGTGCTGGTGATGCATGGCGACGATGACCAGATCGTCCCCTATGAAAACTCCGGCCTGCTCTCGGCGAAACTGCTGCAGAACGGCACGCTGAAGACCTACTCCGGCTTCCCGCACGGCATGCCGACCACCCAGGCCGATACCATCAACGCCGACCTGCTCGCCTTCATCCGCGGCTGACAGGCGCGGGAGCCAGGGGTTCGCTCCTGGCTCCCTTCCTCCTTCGGCCGTTCGCGGCCCCGCTGCGTACCCGCCGAACGCCCCTCTCCTGTCGACTCCCACGCGAGACTCGCACCATGAACGCTCATGCTATTCCCACCCACATGACCGCCATCGAAATCAGCCAGCCGGGAGGGCCTGAGGTCCTGGTTCCCGCCGACCGGCCTACCCCCAGCCCAGGCGCAAGGGAGGTGCTGATCAAGGTGCACGCGGCCGGCGTGAACGGCCCAGACGTACTCCAGCGCAAAGGCCTGTATGACCCGCCGCCCGGCGCCTCGGACATTCCAGGGCTGGAAATTTCCGGCGTGGTGGTAGCCCTCGGAGTGCAGGTGAGCGGTTTCGCCCTGGGCGACGAGGTCATGGCGCTGGTACCCGGCGGTGGCTACGCGCAGTACGCCGTGGCGGACGAACGCACCACCCTCCACCTTCCCGATGGCTTGAGCCGGGTGGAGGCCGCTGCGCTGCCGGAAACCTTCATGACCGTCTGGGCCAACCTGTTCCAGCGCGGGCAGTTCAAGGCCGGCGAATCGGTACTGATCCACGGTGGCGCATCGGGCATCGGCACAACCGCCACCATGCTCGCCCGGGCGTTCGGCGCCTCGACAATATTCACCACGGTGAAGAACGAGGAACAGCAGGCCGCGAGCCGGTCCCTGGGCGCTCACCATCCGATCAACTACACCGAACAGGACTTCGTCGCCGAAGTGATGCGGGAAACCCAGGGACGCGGCGTCGACGTGGTGGTCGACATCATCGGCGGCGATTACGTCGATCGGAACTTCCAGGTCGCGGCCATGAATGGCCGGATCGTGCAGATCGGCGTCATCAAGGGGCCCGCCACCCAGGTCAATTTCTTCCCGATGCTGGTGAAGCGCCTGACGCATATCGGCTCCACCCTGCGCTCCCGGACCGCCGACGAAAAGAAGGCGATCATCGACGAACTTGAGACCCGGGTCTGGCCCCACGTCCGCAATGGCGAGGTGAAACCGCTCATCTTCAAGACCTTCGGCCTGGCGGAGGCCGGCGCGGCCCATGAGCTGATGGACTCGGGCAAACATATCGGCAAGATCGTGCTCCTCAGCGAGTCCTGATGATCGGGGCTGGCGCGCCAGCCCGCCGATCAGAACACCGACCAGCCAATCCGCGAGCTGAGCAACTCAAGCGCCGCCATCCCGGCGTAGGAATTGCCCGCTGCATTCAACTCCGGCGACCACACGCACACGGTGAACTGCCCCGGCACGACTGCCACAATCCCTCCCCCCACGCCACTCTTGCCTGGCAAGCCCACGCGGTAGGCGAAATTCCCGGCTTCGTCGTACAGCCCGCTGGTGGCCATGATCGAGTTCACCTGTTGGGTCTGGCGCCGGGTCAGGATTTGCTCGCCACTGTGCTTGCAGAACCCATCGTTGGCCAGAAAACAGAATGCGCGGGCCAGATCGAGGCAACTCATCTGCAGCGCGCAGTAACTGAAATAACTGCGCAGCACCGTCTCGACCTCGTTATGGAAGTTGCCGAACGACTGCATCAGGTAAGCCATGGCAGCGTTGCGCGCGCGGAACTGATATTCCGAATCCGCTACACGGGTATCGATCGATACGTGGGGATTGCCCGATAGGCGCCGTACGAAATCGCGCATCGACAAGATGGGGGCGGCGAAGCGCGATTGGTTGATATCGCAGATCACCAACGCACCCGCATTGATGAAGGGATTGCGCGGGCGCCCGCGCTCGAACTCCAACTGCACCAGCGAGTTGAACGGCTGGCCCGAGGGCTCATGACCCAGTCGCTCCCATATGGCTTCACCGGAGTGGCCAATCGCCTGAACCAGGCTGAACACTTTGGAAATACTCTGCACCGAAAACGGCACCAATGCGTCGCCCGCGCAGTAGTAGCTGCCATCGTTGCCATAGACGGCGATGCCCAGCTGATGCGCCGGCACGTCAGCCAGTGCGGGAATGTAGTCAGCCACTTTGCCCTTGCCGATCAAGGGACGTACTTCTTCGAGAATCTCGTTCAACAGCGTTTGCATGGAAGGCCCTGTTATCAGTCCCCAGACAACGGCACGGGGCAGCATCCTTGACGCAGGCTGAGCAGGAGAAATCACACATCCGCAATCAATTCAGGGCGAGCGGCTGGCAGTGAGGGTCCCTTCTTGCAAAGCCTGCCAGTCCACTACACGAGGAAAGGCCTCGGCCTTGGCCACGGGCAGCCCCGGCGCCACCAGGAAACCCTGCATGTAGGTGCAGCCATGTTCCAGCAGCCAGTCGCGCTGGGCAGCGGTTTCCACACCTTCAGCGATGACTTCCAACCCCAGGTGGCGGCTGAGGTCGATGATGGTGCTGACCACCGCGGCATCGCGCCGCGACTCCAGCATGTTGGAGATGAACAGGCGGTCGATCTTCAGGGTATCCAGCTCGAAGTGGCGCAGGTAGGCCAGGGACGAATAGCCGGTGCCGAAGTCGTCGATGGCGATGCGCACGCCCAGGGCGCGCAGTTGCCGGAGCTGTTCGCGGGTCAGTTCCAGGTCCTGCATCAGTGCGCTTTCGGTGACCTCCACTTCCAGCTGCGAGGGCCGCAGCCTGAAGTCGTCCAGCACCCGCCGCAGGTCATCCACCAGTTGCGGCATGCCGAACTGCAACGGGCAGACGTTGAGGCTGACCACCAGGTCGTCGCCGAAGCCCTGCCTCCAGGCGCTGCACTGGCTGGCCCCCTCCCGCAGCACCCAGTCGCCCAGGCGGTTGATCAGGCGGGTTTCCTCCAGCAGCGGAATGAACACGCTGGGCGGCACCGTGCCGGCCACCCGGTGTTCCCAGCGCAGCAAAGCCTCGAAGCCGCGCAGGCGGCCGGTCTCGAGGTGGATCTGGGGCTGGTAGACCAGGTGAAAGTCGTTTTGCTCGATGGCATTGCGCAGGCTCTCTTCCAGCATCAACCGGGAGCGGGCGCGGCCGTTCATTTCCGGCGAGTAGAAGCGGTACTGCTGGCGGCCGGCGCGCTTGGCCTCGTACATGGCGATATCCGCCGCGCGCAACAGGCCGTCCACAGTCTGGCCGCACTCGGGGAAGCTGGCGATGCCGATGCTGGCGCCGATGGTGACATCGATGCCGTCGAGGCGATGGCGCACCGAAACCATCTCGATCAGTTTCTCAGCCACCCGCGCGGCATCTTCGGGGTGATCGAGGCTGTCGAGCAGCGCAGTGAACTCGTCGCCGCCCATGCGCGCCAGGATGTCGTAGGGGCGCAGGCAACTCTTCAGCTGTTCCGCTACCCGCCGCAGCACACGGTCGCCAGCCTCGTGACCGAGGGAATCGTTGATCAGCTTGAAGCCATCCAGATCCAGGTAGAGCACCGCCATGCGCTTGCCATTGCGCTCGACGCGAGCCAGGGAAGCTTCCAGCGCCTTGTGGAAGCCACGGCGGTTGAGCAACCCGGTGAGGGCATCGGTGATGGCCTGGGATTCCAGTTGCGCGTGGAGCTGGTGCACCACCGACATGTCCAGGGCGATGACCACCATGGAGCGTTGCAGCCGTGGCAGGGGCGACGACGACAGCGCCACCGGCAGGTGCTCGCCGCCCCTGGTTTTGAGACTGGCATCGTGCAGGCGGTAGGTCTCGTTGCGCTTCCAGTGGCGGTAGAAATCCGACAGCTTCCACTCGCCGCTCATCTCCGGGTGGGCGATCAGGTTCAGCAGCGGCTTGCCCTGCAGATCCCCCACCGAGCCCTGGACCATCTGCGCAAAGGCCGGGTTGGCAAAACTGACGAGGCCGTCCTCGCCGACTACCAGGATGCCTTCGGCGGCGTTCTCCAGCACCGAGGCGTTGAAGGCTCGGGCGCTGTCCAGTTGCTGGTTGAGTTGCAGCAGGTCGCGCCGGTTGCGTTCATGGGCCAGCAGGGACTGGATCTTGAGGCGCAGCACCTCGGGGTCGAAGGGCTTGAGGATGAAATCCACCGCGCCGGACGAGTAGCCGTGCAGCACCGCCTCATGGGTATGGGCGATGGCGGAAATGAAGATGATCGGCGTATAGCGGGTCAACGGACTGCTGCGCATCAGTCGCGCCACCTCGAAACCGTCCATGCGTGGCATCTGCACATCCAGCAGCACCAGGCCGATCTCCTCCTCCAGCAGGCATTTCAATGCCGCCTCGCCGGAATCCACGGTAAGCACTTGCCATTCACCGTCGTCCAGCAACGCTTCCATGGCGGTGAGGTTTTCCTGGCGGTCATCCACCACCAGCAGGGTATTGGCCGCAGGGACCGCCTTAAGCTGCAGGTGCGCCATGGCGAGCCCCCGGTTGTTCCAGCCAGCGGTAAAGCATGTCCAGCAACTCCTGGCGACTCACCGGCTTGGCCAGGTAATCGTCGGCGCCGGCGGTGATACATTTCTCCCGGTCGCCCTTCATCGCGTGGGCGGTCAGGGCGATGATCGGGATGCCGCAGCCGTGCTCCTGCTTGAGCACACGGGTGGCGGTGTAGCCGTCCATGTTGGGCATGGCCATGTCCATCAGGATCAGGTCGAAGGGTTCGCGCTGGAAGCAGGCGATGGCCTCCAGGCCGTCGCGGGCGGCGGTGACCTTCATGCCGGTTTCATCCAGCAGCGCACTGAGGGCGTAGATGTTGCGCACATCATCGTCTACCAGCAGCACACGGCCGCCTTCCAGCGGGTCCGACCACTGGCTGGCCTGCGGTTCGCGCAGGCCAGCGAGGAATCCCTGGACCGCCGAACTGAGGTTTTCGAGGTCGCCGCCCGCCTTGCGCACCACCACCGCCGAATAGCGGCGCAAGTGTTGCAGGTTCTGCTGGTTGACGTCGACACCGGTGTTGATGACCACCCGTGAGCCCTCCAGCGGGCGTTCGCGGTGAAGACTGTCGAGCAGCTCGAAACCATCCTGGTCAGGCAGGTCGAGGTCGATCACCAGGGCAGAGAAGTCGTTCTCCGCGTAGGCCTTGCGGGCACCTTCGCCATTGGCACTGGCCACCACCTTGAAGCCCAGTTGCTCCAGGTGCTCGCGATAGTGCTCGCGCTCCACGTCCACGTCCTCCACCAGCAACAGCGTGCGCTCCGCTGGCGGGCAGCCGCCTTCCAGGCCCTGGAAAACCTGCTCCAGGTCCTCGCGGGCGATGGGTTTGACCAGGTAGCGGGTAGCGTCCTCGTTCCAGTCCTGGGGCTGGGGCACGCAGGAAATGATGTTCACCGGGGTCGTACGGTGGTTCGAATGGCTACGCAAACGCCGGTAAATCTGCCAACCACTGACGTCCGGCAGCAGGATGTCGAGGATGACCGCCGCGAAGCGCTCGTTCTGCAGCAGCGCGATAGCCTGCTTGCCACTGCGGCAGTGGACGCTGGAGAAGCCACGAGACTGCGCTTCCTCGGCGATCACCGAGGCGAAGTTGACGTCGTCTTCGACGATCAGCACCGCCGGCCCCTGGCCGCCACGCACCGGCTGTGCGGGGAGTTCATCTTCCTTCGGCTGGCTCGCGGCCACCGCCACCGGCAGCCGGACGATGAAGCGCGAACCCTGCCCCGGCACGCTTTCCAGGGTGATGGTGCCGTCCAGGGCAAGCACCAGCTGGCGGGTGATGGCCAGGCCCAGGCCAGTGCCGCCGAAGCGCCGGCTGGTGGAGCCATCGATTTGCTGGAAGGCCTGGAAGATGCGTTCGTGCTGGTCCTCGGGGATACCGACACCCGTATCACGGACGACGAAGCACAACACTTCGCGCTCATCGATCGCCGCCGCCGGGTCCAGTTCCACGGACAGGTCCACCTCGCCGTGCTCGGTGAACTTCAGGGCATTGGACAGCAGGTTGCGCAGGATCTGGTGCATGCGCACCCGGTCGCTATGGATGACCCTTGGCACGCCGGCCTGGATGTGGGTGGACAGGCGCAGGCCCTTGATCTCGGCCATGGGCCGCAGGCTGCCGTCCAGCTCGGCGAGCATGTCCTGCACATTGAGCGGCTCCAGCTTGAGCTGCATGCGCCCTGCCTCGACCTTGGCCAGGTCGAGCACGTCATTGATCAACTGCAGCAGGTCACTGCCGGCGCGGTGGACGATATCGGCGTGGCGGGTCTGCTTCTCGGTGAGGTTGCCGGCCATGTTCTGCCGCAGCTGATCGCTGAGGATCAGGATGCTGTTCAGTGGCGTGCGCAACTCGTGGGACATGTTGGCGAGGAATTCCGACTTGTAGCGGTTGGCCAGCATCAGTTGCTCGGCCTGGTCACGCAGTCGCTGCTCGGCGGCCTTGCGCTCGCTGATGTCGATGATCACGGCCTGCACAAGCAGTTCGCGGCCGGCGCGGATCGGCGACAGGCCCACCTCCAGAGGGATCATGTGGCCGTCCCGGTGCAGGCCGAACAACTCCCGGTTGCTCCCCATGCGCCGCTGCTCGGGACTGCGCTGGAAGCTTTCGCGCAATCCCACATGGGCCTCGCGCAGGGCCTCGGGAAGGAGTATTTCAACGGACGATTCGAGCAGGTCGCGACGGCTATAGCCAAACAGCTGTTCGGTCTGGCGATTGACCATGGCGATCCGGCCACCGGCATCCACCAGGACGATGGCATTGGGCGAGGCTTCGACCACCAGGCGGAAGCGCTCCTCGGCGCTCTTGCGCGCCTGCAGGTCCACAAGGTTGATCAGGTAGCGCTGGTCATTGCCGTGCTTGAAGGTGCTCAGGCTGAAAGCCACGGCAACCCGCTCACCATCCTCCTGCAAGGCCTCGATTTCCGTCAGATCAGTGGGAGCCTGCCTGGCCAATTGTTGCGGCAGGTCCACCAGGCTTGGCACGAACCGGCTCAGGTTCTGCCCTACCAGGCTCTCCGTCGCGCAGGCGAACAGTTCCCCGGCGCGGGCATTGGCCATCTCGATACGGCCATTTTCCCCGCAGGTCAGCGTGGCCACCGGCAAATGCCGCAGCAGCAGGCGGAAACGCTCCTCGCGCTCAGTCAGTTCGGCGGTCGCGGACAAACTGAGCTGCAGACTCCGTTCTCGCTGGTAGAGGTAGCTGCCGATCAACAGGGACAGCAACAGCGCAGCAGACAGGCCGGTCCAGAGGCTGAAGGTGATGCGGTTGTTGCTCTGCATGGCCTCGTACTCGGCCGTGCTGCCCACGCCCAGGGCCCAGGTACGGCCGAACAGCTTCAGCTCCTCGACCTGGTGGAAGCGTGGCTGGTGACCTTTGTCGGATGCCTGCAGCATCAGCTCGGAGCTGCCGACATCCCTGAGATCGATGCTGTAGAGGTTGCTCTGGGCACCGAGGATGCCGGCCATCAGGTCGTTTATGCGAAAAGCACCGCAGACCATGCCGAACAGTGCGGCGCGGCGCTCTTCGACTGAGGTGCTGGGCGCGTCCGGGCGGTACACCGGCATATAGAGGAGCACGCCGCTCTGCGCTTGCTGCTCGGTTTCCTGCCTGAGTTTCAGCGGCCCGGTGAGACTCGCCTCGCCGGTTTCCCGGGCGAGGTCGAGAGCCGCCCGGCGCACCGGTTCGGTCAGCATGTCGAAACCCAGGGTGCGGCGGTTGCGCCAGTCCATGGGACTGCTGTACTGCACCACGATGTATTCGTCCCGCGGCTCCGGAGGGATGATGCGGAAATCGCGGTTGCCCTGATTCCAGTTATCGCTGACGAACTCGTTGACTTCTTCGCGCTTCAGGTAGCGCGCCCACGCCAGCGCCTGGATGCCCGGGTAGCGGTCCTGCAACTGCAACTGGTCGGTGGCCCGCGCCCACTCCTCGGCCGATACCGCGTTAGTGCCGACGATCAGGCCGGACATACCGCGCAGCACCATCTCGTAGGAGCGCATCCGGTTGCTGACGCGATGGGCGATTTCCTCGGCCTCGAGCTTGAAGCGCTGCTCGTACTCGGTACGGTTGCGCGCTTCCAGATCCAGCCACTGCCAGAGCACCAGCCCGCCGAAAACGAGCATCAGGGTGAGGGTTACCAGCAATGGCAGCAGATACTGGCGCGATGGCGGGAATTGACGTCCGTCCATGTAGTTTCCTGTCCTTTCCCTGGCGGCCACGCCTCTGGGTATGTGGGAAATCGGCTAAGGCGGGGCACGATAAGCCCTGCATCGCAGTCTAGACAGGAATGCAGGAACTGGCGTTGAGCCAGTATTGGAGCGACGAGCGGCGGGGCTTACTGAGCATCCGATGCCAGACTTCTGGCGCCGAATTTCTTATGTCCTTCCAACAGGAACTGCTCGACCAGGGTGACCTCGTAACAGTGAGGGTGAACTCACGCGAGCTCACGCGTTCATCGTTTCCTTGCTGCCGTGATCCAGTTTGCCCAGGTATTCAGCGACCTCATCCGTCAGCCAACTGGAAAACAGCCGTTGCTTGATTTCCGACCGCTCCCGGTTGGGCAGTACCAGCCAGTAAGGGTAGGGATAGGGCGCAATCACCGGGGAGAGTTGTACCAACTCCCCTCGCTGGATCGCGTCGTGTACCAGGCTGCGGCGCTCCAGGGCGATCCCCTGCCCCAGGCGCACGGCTTGAAGTACCAGGTTGGAGTCATTGCTGCACAGGCCGCTGCGTGGGACGTCGATATCCAGCCCTGCGGCCTGGCACCACGGTCGCCATGACTCCATGTTGAAGATGATCCTGCTGCCGAGGATCTCTTCAGGGGTCCGCGGCAGTTCCCCACCATTGAAGTGAGGAGCGGCAACCACCAGCGCCTCGTCATGAAACAACAGACGTTTTTCCACCCCATCCCAGTCGCCCTTGCCCATGCGGATTCCGACATCGACGGACTCCCGGCTCAGGTTCGATACCGCCAGGTTGGCCTGCAGCCGGATGCTGATGTGCGGCTGCAATTGCTGGAAGCGTGGCAAGCGCGGCAACAGCCAGTTGAAGCCGAACGAAGGAAGAACGGCGACCACCAGTTCCGTTGACTTGGGCTGGGTCTTGATCAGCTGTGTGGCTTCGGCGATTCGGCTCAATGACTCACGGACCTGCAAGGCATACAGCCGCCCATCCTCGCTCACCCGCAGCCCCCGTCCCTCACGGACGAACAGGATGACGCCGATCATCTCCTCCAGCACCTTGATCTGCTGGCTGATGGCCGAATGGGTCACATGCAGTTCCCTGGCGGCGGCGGTGACGCTTCCCAGCCTTGCAACCGCTTCAAAACTGCGCAGGCAGGTGATTGGAGGAATGTTCGACATGTAAGTATTTCTTACTAATTTTGGAAAAAAATATCGATATATAAGCGCCAAGGCTCTCACTAATGTAAGGGACGGTAAAGTCTTGGACTGGTAAGAGGATGGCTGCCATGGGCGCTGCATGGAGAGCACGGCAAATGACCACGGGAGGTCCCGACGGTGACGATCACCCGTGGCTGCAGGTTTCATTGACCAGGGCGCAATTGCTCTCGGTGCGTTTTGCCTGCGACATCTACACGCGTGTGGTGAGCGGCCAGCATTGGATCAGCACCAACGGTGTCGACTTCTCGATCGGCCCCGGCGAGCGCGTGAAATTGTCAGCCGGGCTGGCGCTGATTGACGGCGAAGGAGTTCTGCAACTGGCGCCAGCCAAGGCCGAGAAACAGCGCCAGGCGTATCCGCTCCCCTGGCCTTTGCCCCGAGTGTTCAAGCGCCGGACTACCGCATTAGAGATCAATATCAATCAAGGAGAGTGATGGATGAAGCTCATTGGCATGCTGGATTCACCTTACGTTCGCCGGGTGGCCATATCCCTGGACCTTATGGGCATCGAGTTCGAACATGACCCGTTGTCGGTGTTCCGCACCTTCGAGGAATTTTCCCGAATCAACCCGGTGGTCAAGGCCCCGACCCTGCTGCTCGATGACGGCTCGGTGCTGATGGACTCGACGCTGATCATCGATTATTTCGAGGCCCTCAGCACACCCGACAGGAAGTTGTTGCCAAGCCAACCGCAGGCATTGGCCAGTGCCTTGCGTACGTTGGGCCTGGCGTTGGCGGCATGCGAGAAAACCGTCCAGATCGTCTATGAGCGCAAGCTTCGTCCGGCGGAAAAGCTTCATCAGCCCTGGGTCGAGCGCGTTACCCGGCAATTGCTGGCGGCTTGCGCCGAGTTGGACAAGCAACTGGCGGCACACCCGTCGCAAGGCGAGCGCCCCGACCAGGCCGAGGTCACTTGTGCAGTGGCCTGGTCATTCATGCAGTTGATGCTGCCCGACGTGGTCAAGGCCGACGATTTCCCGGCCATCAAGATCCATGCCGACCGCCTGGAACGGACCGATCTGTTCAAGCGTTATCCGATTGCCTGAGCAATGGCGTGGTTCGGGCTGGGCTCGACCACGCCGATTTTCCCTCTCGCCAGCGCCAGGCTTTTGCGAGCCTTTACCTTGTGCACACGGGGTGTCCCAGCGAAAGGTCCCTCCTTCTCAGGGGCGCGCCAACTGAGCTCTCCACCGCGTTCATGACGAAAACGATATAGCTCGAATGGAGCGATAAATTCCACAACGATATTAGAAAAATATTTCTTATGTCGTTTTAATCTTTATCGATTCCCCGCCCATTCCGGAGCCCGTTTTGAAACTCTCCCTCCCCGTTATCGGCCTGGCGCTGGCCGCCAGCTGCGCATCCGCCTTCGCCGGCACTACTCTCGATCGAGTCCAGCACCAGGGTGAACTGGTGGGCGTGCTGATGGAAAACTACCCGCCGTTTTCCTTCCTCAATGCCCAGAACCAGCTCGATGGCTTCGACGTCGACATCGCCAAGGCCGTGGCGGAGCGCCTGGGCGTCAAGCTGCGCCTGGAAACGCCGTCCTGGGACGTGATCGCCGCCGGTCACTGGAGCGGTCGATACGACGTCTGCGTCTGCTCCATGACCCCCAGCCAGGCGCGCGCCCAGGTCTTCGATTTCCCGGTGGAGTACTACGAGTCGCCGGCGGTGATCGTGGTCAATGCCAAGGACTCGCGCATTGCCTCGGCCAAGGACCTGGACGGCAAGAAAGTCGGCGTGATCAGCGCTTCGACCTACGAGAGTTACCTGCGCAAGGACCTGGTCATCGAGGGCGCGGAAGACAAGCCACTGAGCTACCCCTTCGAGCAGGTCGAGATCGCGCCTTACGACAACGAGACCGTCGCCTTCCAGGACCTCGCCCTGGGTAGCGGCGTGCGTCTGGACGCCATGGTCACCAACCTGGTGACGGCACGCGAACGAATCGCCCAGGACCCACGCTTCAAGATCGTCGGCCAGCCGCTCTATGGCGAGCCCAACGTGGTGGCCATCGAGAAAGGCGACCCGCAGTGGAACGCCAAGATCACCGAGATCATCGGCCAGCTGCGCCAGGACGGCACGCTCGCCCGCATCTCGAATAAATGGATCGGTTCAGACATCACCCGATGAGCGCGTTCCAGAATCCCCCCTCCAGACTGCGCGACGCGCCGGCAGAGCCGCTGCTGGAGCGCCTGTTCGGCTTCCGTACCCGGCTGTACCTGACCTGGGCGGTCATGCTGCTCCTGTGCGTGGCGTTTTTCCTCAGCTTCGACCTGAAGCTGGCAATCATCCTCGACAAGTGGCGCAACCTGGTGGGCATCAACCTCGCGCCCAACGGCTTCCTGCAGGGGGCGGCGCTGACGCTGTTCCTCAGCTTCTGCTCGATCTGGGTCTCGTTGCTGCTGGGTTTCGTAACGGCGTTGGGCCGGATGTCGAGCAGCGCCGTCGCCTTCGGCGTGGCCAGTTTCTACGCGTCCTTCTTCCGCGGGACGCCGCTGCTGATCCAGATCCTGCTGATCTACCTGGGCCTGCCGCAGCTGGGCGTGGTTCCGGGTGCCATCAGCGCGGGCATCCTGGCGCTGTCGCTCAACTACGGCGCCTACCTGAGCGAAATCTTCCGCGCCGGCATCATCGGCGTGCCGCAGGGGCAACGCGAAGCCGCGGCGGCGCTGGGCATGAACCGCACCCTGACCTTCTGGCGCATCGTCCTGCCGCAGGCCATGCGTACCATCATTCCGCCGACCACCAACCAGTTCATCTCGATGCTCAAGGATTCGTCGCTGGTCTCGGTGATGGGGGTCTGGGAGGTGATGTTCCTCGCCCAGTCCTACGGCCGCGCCTCCTACCGCTACATCGAAATGCTCAGTGCCGCCGCCCTGCTCTACTGGCTGATGTCCATCGGACTGGAGCTGATCCAGGCCCGGCTGGAGCGCCATTACGGCCGGGCCTACGACACTCGCCGCTGAATACACGCACGCGCCTCCGACCATCATTCTTCAGGAAATCCGGATGTCCGACCCCAAACCCCTGCTCTTCGCCCTCTATGAACAAGCCAGCGTCGGCTGCGGCGGCGCGCCCAGCCTCTGGACCCACCCGGCCGACGAGCGCCTGCGTATCAACACCCTCGGCTACTGGACCGATCTGGCCCGCAGTGCCGAGCAAGCCAACCTCGACATGCTGTTCTTCGCCGACGTGCTCGGCCTGTATGACGTTTATGGCGGCTCCCATGAGGCCGCGCTGAAGTGGGCGGTCGAGGCACCGGCCAATGACCCGCTGCTGCATCTGCCAGCGCTCGCGGCGGTTACCGAACGCCTGGCCTTCGGCGTGACCATCAGCACCACCTACGAACACCCGTTCAGCCACGCCCGGCGCCTGAGCACCCTCGACCACCTGAGCAACGGCCGCGTCGGCTGGAACGTCGTCACCTCCTACCTGAGCAGCGCGGCGCGCAACTTCGGACTCGATGAGATGATCCGCCATGGCGACCGCTACGCCCGCGCCGAGGAGTTCCTCGATGTGGTGTACAAGCTCTGGGAAGGCAGCTGGGCGGATGACGCCCTGGTGGCCGACAAGCGCGGGCAGACCTATGCCCGTGGCGACCGCGTTCGCCCCATCGAGCACCACGGCGAGCACTACCGGGTGCAGGGCGCGCATCTCTGCGCACCCTCCCCCCAGCGCACGCCGGTGCTGATCCAGGCAGGCTGGTCCGAGCGCGGCCGCGCCTTCGCCGCCAAGCATGCCGAACTGATCTTCATCGCCAAGTCGCGTCCGGAAGAAATCCGCGTCGGCCTGGAAGACATCTGGTCCCAGGCCGAGGCACGTGGCCGTACCCAGGACGACATCAAATCGCTCACGGTGCTGCGCATCGTCACCGCCCGCACGGCCATCGAGGCGCAGAAGAAGTACGACCAACTGCAAAGCAACTATCACCTGCAGGCGCAGTTGGTGAGCTATGCCGGGGACACCGGCATCGATCTCGACCGCTACGCCGACAACGAGCCGCTGACCACCGAGACCCAGGGCCTGACCTCCTATGTCATGCGCCCGGACGGCAGCGGCCAGCCGCTCACCGCCGGCGATGTGCGCAAGCGCTTCGCCCAGGTGACCCGTGGCACCGACCTGATCCTGGTGGGCACGCCGGAGCAGGTGGCCGACCGC
This sequence comes from Pseudomonas sp. B1-22, assembly GCF_050474425.1. Lineage (NCBI taxonomy): Bacteria > Pseudomonadati > Pseudomonadota > Gammaproteobacteria > Pseudomonadales > Pseudomonadaceae > Pseudomonas > Pseudomonas sp. B1-22. Next base: position 275,219 of record NZ_JBCHVH010000007.1, read on the forward strand.
ATCGAAGAACACGCCCGCCTCTCCGGCACGAGCGGCTACATGCTCAATCCGCTGATCAGTCCCGGCACCTTCGATGACTTCGCCGAACTGGTGATCCCCGAACTGCAGAAGCGCGGCCTCTATCGCACCACTGCGCAAAGCGGGACTTTCCGTTCTCGCCTGCGTGCCGATCGCAGCGATCGCCTGCCACAGAGCGCTTACGGCGCTTCCTTCCGCTTTGAATGACAGTGCGCGCCCTGAATGGGCGCGCTTCTTTCGTCTCCGCGACCACCAGGCAGGCAGATCGATCTGATACTGCGCTTTCAGTTCACAATGCTGGTTACGCCAATCTCCTCCCGGGTACCGGGCACCGGTACGCGGCGGACCCTGTACCACGCGGCGTACAGCGCCGGCACGAAGAAGATGGTCAGCAGCGTCGCCACGGTGAGGCCACCCATGATCGCGATCGCCATCGGGCCCCAGAACACGCTGCGCGTCAGCGGAATCATCGCCAGGACAGTCGCCAGGGCGGTCAGCATCACCGGGCGGGTCCGGTGAATCGCTGCATCGAGCACCGCATTCCACGGATCACGGCCTTCGGCGATCTCGATCTGCACCTGGTCGATCAGGATCACGGCGTTGCGCATGATCATGCCGCCCAGGGCGATGATGCCCAGGATCGCGACGAAGCCCAGCGGCGCCTGGAATGCCAGCAGGGCCGGCACCACGCCGATCAGCCCCAGCGGGGCGGTGAGAACCACCATCGCCATGCGCGAGAAGCTTTTCAATTGCAGCATCAGCAGCATCAGGATGGTCAGCAGCATCAGCGGCGCCACGGCGAGTAGCGCCTGGTTGGCCTTGTCGCTCTCCTCCACGGCGCCACCCACGTCGATGCGATAGCCCGAAGGCAGCTTCGCCTCGATGTCCTTGAGCAGCGGCCGGATTTCCTGGGTTGCCGATACGCCCTGCTCGCCATCTTTCACGTCGGCGCGCACGGTGATCGCCATGTCGCGGTTGCGACGCCAGAGCACCGGCTCTTCGAGTTCGTAGCGAATCTGCGCCACTTCCGACAACGGTACGACCGTCCCGTTACGCGTATAGAGATTGATGTCCTTCAGCGTCTCCAGGTTGAGGCGTTCCTCGGGCACCGCGCGGGCGACGATGTCGGTGAGGTCCTCGTGCTCGCGCAGGTGCGACAGGGTGGCGCCGTTCATCAGGGTCTGGGTCGCCAGCGACACATCGGCCGGGGTGAGCCCCAGCGCGCGGGCCTTGTCCTGATCCAGCACCACCTTCAGGGCGCGCACCGGGTCGTTCCAGTCGAGCTGGACGTCACGCACCTTCGGACTCGAGGCCACCACCTTCTGCACTTCGCCGGCGATGCGGCGCACCACCTGGGTGTCGGCACCGACGATGCGGAACTGCACCGGGAAGCCCACCGGCGGGCCCAGTTCGAGCCGGGTGACGCGCACCCAGGCCTGCGGGAATTGTTGATCCACCAGGCTCAGCAGACGGGAACGCACGCGCTCCCGGGCCTGCAGGTCCTTCGTCATGACGACGAACTGGGCGAAGGCCGGGTTGGGCAGCTCGGGATTGAGCGCCAGGTAGAAGCGCGGGGCGCCGGCGCCGGTGTAAGCCGTATAGAAGTTGACGTCCTCGTCCTTGGCCAGCACCGCCTCCAGGCGCTTCACCTGCTCGGCCGTGGCGGCGAACGAGGCGCCCTCCTTCATGCGCAGGTCGATGACCAGCTCGGGCCGCGAACTGCTGGGGAAGAATTGCTGGGGCACGAACTTCATGCCCGCCAGCGCCAGTGCCAGGGCACCGAAGGTCACCCCGATGACCCGCCAGCGCCGCGCGATGGCCAGGTCGATCAGGCCGCGCAGCGCGCGGAAGAACCGCGTGTCGTAGGGATCGCCGGCATGCTGATGGTGAGCGAAATCCTGCGGCAGCATCTTCACCGCGAGGTAGGGCGTGAAAATGCCCGAGCAGATCCAGGACAACAGCACGGCGGCGCCGACGATCCAGAAGATGCCGCCGGCATACTCGCCCGTGGTCGACTTAGACAGGCCGATGGGCATGAAGCCCGCCGCGGTGATCAGCGCGCCGGTCAGCCGTGGCATGGCGGTGGACTGATAGGAGAAGCCCGCTGCCCTCACCCGGTCCCAGCCGGCCTCCATCTTCACCACCATCATTTCGATGGCGATGATCGCGTCATCCACCAGCAACCCCAGTGCAATGATCAGCGAGCCGAGGGAGATACGTTCCAGGTTCCAGCCCATCGCCAGCATCAGCAACGCGACACCGCCCAGCACCAGCGGCACCGAGGTGGCGACCACGATACCGGTACGCCAGCCCAGGCTGGCGAAGCTGACGGCAATGACGATGATCAGCGCCTCCATCAGCGAGCGCTCGAAGTCCCAGATGGCATCCTTGACCGTGGTCGGCTGGTCCGCCACGCGCTCGAGCTCGACGCCGTGGGGCAGCTCGGACTGGACCCTGGCGACGGCCACGTCCATCGCCTTGCCCAGTTCGACGATGTTGCCGTCGTCGCTCATCGAGATGCCCAGCATCAGCACCGGCTGGCCGTTGTGGCGCACGGTGTAGCTGGGCGGGTCTTCATAGCCACGGCTGATGGTGGTGAAATCGCCCAGCCTGATCGTCCGCCCGCCCACCGTGATCGGCACATTGCGGATGTCCTCGAGGCTGGAGAACTGGCCACTCACACGCACCACCACGCGGTCGCCGTCGGTGTCGATCTGGCCCGCCGGGAGCAAGGCATTCTGGCTCCTGAGGCTGTCGGCGATGGCCTGCGGCGTCACGCCCAGCGCGGCAAGGCGCGCATGGGAGAACTCCACATGGATTCGCTTGGCCTGCTTGCCGATCAGGTCGACCTTCTTGACCATCGGCACCTTCAGCAGGCTGCGCTTGATGTTTTCGGCCACATCGGCCAGCTCGCCCTGGTCGAAACCATCGCCCTTGACCGCATACATCAGCCCGTACACGTCGCCGTACTCGTCGTTGACGACCGGGCCGATGACGCCCTCGGGCAGTTCCAGGCGCAGGTCATTGAGCTTCTTGCGCGCCTGGTACCAGGCCTCGCGCTGGTCCGCCCTGGAGGTGCCGCCACGCACGGTCAGCGTCATGCCGCCATAGCCCTGGCGGGCGAAGGTGACCACCTTCTCGAAGTGGTCGATCTGCTCAAATTTCTTCTCCATGCGATTCAGCACTTCGTCCTGGATCTGCTGGGCGGTCGCGCCCGGCCAGACGACGCCCGCGGTCATGGACGGGACAGAGAAGTTCGGGTCCTCCAGCTGGCCCAGCCTGGTGAAGCTGAACAGGCCGGCAATGGCCACGACGAGGAGCAGGAAGAGAACGATGGCGCGATTGTTCAGCGCCCATTCGGTGAGATTGAACTTGTTCATCGCGCAACCACTGCCTTGTCTTCGGCGCCGTCGCTGGCCAGCGCCACCTTGAGTCCCGGCGACATCTTCTGCACACCGGCCGTCACGACCCGTTCACCCGCGGGCGGACCGGAGACGAGCACCTCCTCGTTGCGATAGCCCCACACCGCCACGGGAACCCGCTCGACCGTGCCCAGCGCGTCCCCGCCGGTCGGCTTGACCACCCACACCGCCGGCTGCCCGCTGCTTTGCGTCAGTGCCGTCGCCGGCACGGCCGCCACCAGGGTGCCCGCCATGACGCGCGCCGCTTCCAGGGTCGCGGTGGCGCCAAGCGGCAGCTGCTGCATGTCCAGGGGCTTCAACCGCGCGCGGTAGGTCCGCGTCTGCGCCGAGGCCTGCGGCGCCAGTTCACGCAAGGCGACGGCGAAGGTCTTGCCCGGCAAGCTGGTCAGCGCCGCCTGGAAGCTCGACTGCTGGAAGGTCACGAGACGATCTTCCGGCACGTCCACCACGATCTCGGGGAGGCTGGGGTCGGCGATGGAGATAACCGGCGTGCCTTCGGCCACCACCTGCCCGACCTCGAAACGGACCGTCGTGACCACGCCGCTGCGCGAGGCACGCAAGACCGTGTACTTGAGTCGGTTGCGAGCCAGCTCCAGCTGGCGCGCCTCGGCCTCGGCGTTCGACTGCGCGGTCCGGGCACTGGTGCGGGCACGCTCGTCGTCGGCCGCGCTGACAGAGCCATCGGCCTTGAGCGCGCTCAGGCGCTGACGGTCGGAGTCGGCCTGGCGGGCCTGCGCGACGCTGGCTTCCCACGCGCGTTGCGATGCCTCTTCGGCCAGTCGGTAGTCGCTGTCGTCCAGCACGGCGAGCACGTCGCCTTCCTGCACGGATTGGCCGACATCGACCTTGCGCTGGACGACCTTGCCGCCCACGCGGAAAGCCTGGTCCACCTCATAGCGCGACTGCACGGTGCCGACGTAGCGATTGCTCTCGCGGGCGTTGTCGTAATGGAGTTCGACGGTGCGTACGGGCCGAGGTGCCAGCACAGCCGGTTGGCTGGGACTGCATGCACAAAGCAGCGCGGCGGCGGTCAGCGCGCTGGCTGCGACTAGTGGATTGTTCAAGACGATTCCTCGTTCTGGGCGTCGGTATTCAGGAAAGCGGGTGGGCGCTGCCGGCCCCGGCGGACGGGGCCATCGGTTCGAAGACCTGCCAGCCGCCACCCAGCGCCTTGTAGAGCTGGACGCTGTCGAGCAGCAGGCGCGTGCTGCTGTCGTTGGCGTTCAACCGGGCTGTCAGGCGAGCGCGCTGCGCGTCCAGCAGCGGCAGCAGGTCGATCTGCCCTCGGCTGTAGAGCGACTGGGCATGCCCCAGCGCAGCCTCGGCAGTGGCCGATGCGGCCTGCAGCGAGCCTGCGCGCTGGTGTTCCTGCCCCAGGGCGACAAGTGCGTTTTCCACGTCTTCGAGGGCGCGGGCGATTCCGTCCTCGGTACGCAGCAGCGCTTCACGCTGACCGCTCTCGGCAACCTCGTTGATGGCGCGGGTGCGACCGGCGTTGAACAGCGGCATGGCGAGCAGGCCCGCCACATTGGTGAATCGGGCAGTGCCGAGGTTGACCCCGTTCAGCGCCAGCTCCTGGCTGCCGAAGGAAGCGCCCAGGAACAGGCGCGGGAACCACTCGGCGGCGGCTTGCTGCCGGCGGGCATTGGCAGCATCCAGCTGCGCCATCAACGCCAGGACGTCGGGTCGACGCTGCAGGAGCGTGGCCGGTTGTCCGGGTTGTGGCCGGGGTATGAGCGCCTCGTTGAGGGATGGCACGATGGCGTCGGCATTGAAGGCCTGATCACCGATCAGCACCGCAATGCGATGGCGCGCCACCGCCGCCAGGGTTTCCATCGGCGGGATTTGCGCGCGTGCGGAGGCCGCTTCGGTCTGCGCACGCTCGACGTCGAAATCGGACGCCAGGCCCGCGCGCTTGCGCGCAGAAACAAGGCGTAGCGTTTCGTCCTGCGCCGCCGCTATGGCACGCAGCGTCTCCGCCTGCAGCAACGCACCGCGCAGGGTGAAGTAATTGCTGGCAACGTCGCTCATCACCAGCAGACGCACGCCACGTTCGCCGTATTCGGCGGCCAGGGCGTCTGCCTTGGCCGCTGCCGCGCCGGCACGCAGCCGGCCGCTCAGGTCAAGCTCCCAGGAAACGTCCAGGCCCGCACTGGCGGTCCGGGTATCGGGATAGAGCTGCCGCGTGGCCGAGTCGTAACCGCTGCGGCGGTCGGAACCACCGGCGGACAACCCCACGCTGGGAAACAGCCAGGAACGGCTGATCGTCTCGCCTGCCCGCGCGGCCCCCAGGCGCTCGGCGGCGATCTTCACGTCGCGGTTCTCACGCATGGCGCGCTGCACCAGATCGCTGAGTACCGGGTCATTGAAAGCCGTCCACCACGCCGCCTCCGGTTCCATCTGGGAGGCCGTGGCGGCAGCGAACCGCGAAGGCAGCTCCTCTGACGGTTTCAGCATCGGCGTGGAACAACCGGTCAAAGCCAGCGCGATGCTCGCGGCAAGCGCACCGGCGAGCAGGAGTTCGCCACGCAGACCGGCTACCGGCCTGCTGCGGCGGAACGGCGAATAGAGGGGTGAAAATCGCAACATCGATAGGGACTCGCAGGAATTCGGCAGTGCTGAGCGTGAGGTTTTTACGCGGCGAAGTTGTCAGCCAACGGTCGCGATTCGGTCGCCACGCTCGGGCATCCGGCCGGGTGTCAAAGGTCAGTCTTCGGCGGAGTCTTCTGCCTGCGAGCCTGCCGAGACGGCCAGGTCGGCGCTGATGGCGCGCAGCAGCTCGCCGGCGCAGGCGAACTCGCGCTGATGCCCGGTAACCAGGTTCTCGACGCGGCCGACGAGCGTGGCCGGCGTCGCATCGTTCTGCAGTTTCACCACGTAGGCGCGGCGAGTCGGGTATTTGGATTCGGGGTTGAGGACCATGGCTAGACCAGAAGATCGAAAGTTCGATCGCAGCCTAGACAGGTCGAATCGCGGAGTCGTAAGCGGACAGTCAGGCTTCGGTCAGGATGCTCGCCAGCACGCGCAGCAAGCCTGAGGCAGCGACCGATCAGCCGGTCCGATCGAGGGGAAGCAGCAGCGCCCTGGCACGCCTCATCGGCTCGCTGCCCTCTGCTTCGGGAAGCCGCTCGACGAGCCGCTCCAGCGCCTGGCGCTCCTGGTCCGTCGCTTCGCATTGGGTGCATAGCTCGACGAGCGCAAGGAGTTCGAGCCAGGGCGCTTCCTGCGCGCGCGCCTCCTGAAGGGCACTGCGCACCGCAGCGCCGGCGCTTTCGCCCTCCCCCAGCGCCCGGGCGATGGCGGCCCGGAGCAGAAGTAGTTGCGGCAGATAAACGCTCTCGCCCAGTTCGGCGGTCACCCGCAGCGCTTCCTGCAGTTCGCCTTGCGCACCCTCGATATCGCCCGCCAGCAGTAGCGCCTCGGCCGCATAGCCAAGCACTTCGCTGGAGCCGGCGCGCATGCCAAGACTGGCATGGGCTTCGAAGGCCTCGCGTATGCGCCGATGGCCATCACGCGGCGAACCCAGGCGTGCCTCCACCCAGCCACGCCACCAACCGCAGGCCGTCCGCCCGAGGGCAAGCGCGTGTTCGTCGACCAGTGCCTGCAGGTCTTCCACCCGTTCCCGCACGCGCTCGGCATTGCCCAGGCGAACCTCCATCAGCAACTCATGCCAGCAGGCGACCAACTGTGCCATTGGCTGTCGCAGCATCGCTGCGCGGGCCTGCGCCCGCCGCATGCTGTGGCGGGCCTGCTCGAGCAGCCCGCCGCGCAGCAGCTCGATGGCCAGCATGCCCAGCAGCATTACCTGGGGATCTGCCGCGACGACTTCACCCGCTCCGATATCCAGGGATTCGGCAATGGCGAGCGCGCGCTCAAGCCAATCGCGAGCCGGCTGTGTACGGCCCTGGAGATGCAGTACCTCGCTATGCACGATGCAGGCCGCCAGCATCAGCTGCGGATCGTTTGCCAGCGCGGAAAGCGCCTCGGCGCGTTGGGCTACGGCCAGTGCTCGGGCGTATTCCCCGCGCAGACTCAGCAGGTAGCCATAACCGTGCAGGAGACGTCCGCTCATGGGATGTCCCGGCAACTTTTCCAGCAGTCCGTAGGCACGTTCGAAAGCCTCTCCCGCCTGCCCGTCGAGGCCGAACATCTGGAAAGCCGCGACGCCCTCCAGCGTGGCCAGGCTGATCGCCAGCGCATCGCGCTCGGCTCCTGCCGGTGCACGCTCCAACTGGAGCGCGACGCGCCGGCTCAGGCCAAGCGCCGACGCCGGGCTGAAGTGCAGCAGCGCCGCTTCCATCGCCTCCGCGTAATAACGCAGCGCAGCCAAGGGCTGCCGTGCCCGGTCGAAATGCATCGCCAGCTCAGCGGCGGGCACGGGCACCCCGGCGCAGCGCTCACGCTCGAGGGCAACGCCGACCTGCAGGTGAAGACGCGCCCGGACCGGATGAGGCGTGCGCTCGTACACCATCCGGCGAAACAGTGCATGGCGGAAGGCGTAATGCGATTCGCTGCCGTATTCGCCATCAGAAACGCGCGAATGCGCCAACCAGAGATGCGCAAGCACCATCTGCTCGCAGGCATTGGCGACCTCGGCCAGGTCGCGTCCGATAACCTCCGAGACGGTCTCCAGGCGAAACTCGACACCGCATACCGCAGCGGTTGTCAGCAGGACGCGCTGTTCGCCGTCGAGCCTTGCGAGGTAATTGTCGAGGATCGCCAGCAGGCCCTGTGGTACGCCAACCTGGGCAAGGGCGGCCGTGGCGTCACGGGTTTCGCGTGTCGGGTCGATCACTTCGTCGATGATCGACGACACGAACAGGGGTACGCCGTCGGTACGCTGGTGCAAGGCCCGAACGAAGGATTCGTCGCGGGCGAGCGCCGGCGAAGACAGCGCCACGTAGTCGGCGACTTCGGTCTCGGAGAAGGGATCGAGCATTATCTCGTCGCACAGCCGCTGCAAGCGAAGCTCATGGCGCAAGGCGCCCAGCGGGTGATCGAGCGCGACCACCTCCGCCACCCGGAAGCTCGCCAGCCACATCATGCGGATACGCCCGCGACGGCGCGCGAGGTAGGCGATCAGCTGGACGGTGGATCGATCGCTCCAGTGCAGGTCCTCGGTCACCAGCAGCAACGGTCGCTGCTCGGTGTAGCGCTCCAGCAACTCGCCCATTTCGCGCAGCATGCGCTCCGGTCCGACGCCCACCATTTCCCTCCGCAACGCTTCCCGCTCCATTACGCTGCACAGCCAGGGAAACTGCATCAGCCAGGTCGGCGCAACGCTACGGAGCAGTTCCGGCAGCTGCGGATCGGCACGGCACAATTGCGAGAGCGCCTCGAGAACCGGCAGGTAGGGTTCAGCAGTTCCGAAGTGCTCGACGCAATGACCGCGTGCGCAGGCAACGCCTTCCAGCCCGCTGACGAACTGGTCGATGAGTGTTGTCTTCCCCATCCCGGGCTCCCCCGCCAGCCAGACCAGCGCCCGCTGCCCACCCTGCACACGTTGCCAGGCCCCATCCAGCCTGGACAGCGCGGCGGCCCTCCCGACGAACGGCGGCGCCGGGGAGCCGCCCGCATCCGGCGCCGCGACGCTTCCACTCGGATGCGCCGGTGAGGTATGGGCAATGAAGCGGTAACCATGGCGCGACACGGTCTCGATGATGCTCGGCTGTCTCGGGTTGTCGCCCAGGGCCAGGCGCAGTTCGCTGATAGCCGTCTTGAGCACCGACTCGCTGACGAACCGGTGGCCCCAGACCGCATCCAGCAAGGCGTCCTTTCGCCACAACCTGCCCGGCTCGCGCGCCAGTGCGCAGAGCAGCGCGAAAGGCGTTGGCGTGAGCGCCACGGCCTCGCCATGCCGCATCAGGCAGGCATTGGCCTCGTCGAGCTCGAAATCGGCGAAACGGATCCGCAGAGGGTCTGGACTGGCCTGCAAACGCGCCACGTTCGGTACCTGTTGGCTCGGAAGAATACCCATCGATGCCCCGTCACGAACCGGGGACCAGCAGCCGTCTCGGCGGGCCCCGGACAACGGTTGTGCCGGAGCTTGTCGCATGCCGGAGCGCATCGCGCAGGTGAATCCTGCAGCCATGAAATACTGACACAAAATCCAATATTGATACTAGTCTCATTTTTAATTAACCTGAGTCACGCCTGACGATGGGACCTTCGTGTCTCACGACCTCAATCACAACAAGGGCTCGGTATGAACAACAAGAAACCCCCTGAACTGCTTCCGGAAGCGACAGATGTACTGATCATCGGCAATGGTCCCGCCGGCGCGACCCTCGCCGCGCTGCTGGGACGCCATGGTGTGCGGACGCTGGTCCTGGACAAGGCCCATGAGGTCCTGCTGATGCCTCGCGCGATCGCCCTGGACAACGAGGCGCTGCGCATCCTGCAGCTCGCCGGGCTGGCGGAAGATGCCTTCGAGAAGAAGGTGATTTCAGAAGTGCGGATGCACTCGCCCCTGCTCGGGCAGTTCGGCCGAGCCAACACCGCGGGCTGTATCGATGGCCACCCGAAGCTGGTGACCTTCTACCAACCCGACCTCGAGCATGCGATGCGGGACAAGGCCGCCCAGCTGGAATCGGTCAGCGGCCTGGGCGGCTATGAGCTGGAAGGCATGGACGAGGAAGCGGACGGCGTGGTCGCTTCCGTGCGCGATGAGCAGGGCCAGGTGCACCTCATTCGTGCCCGTTACCTGGTCGGCGCCGACGGCGCCAGCTCCAGGGTCAGGAGCCTGATCGGCCAGGACTTCGAAGGCCAGACCTATGCCGAGGACTGGCTGATCGTCGACGCCGGTGATCGACATGCAAAGGCCATCGACCACGTCGAGTTCATCTGCGACCCCAACCGCCCGATCCCGCACATGCCCGCGCCCGGCGGCCGGGAGCGCTGGGAGTTCATGCTGCAGCCGGGAGAAACCCGGGAAGAAATGGAAGACCCGGAAAACATCGCGCGACTCATCGCCCCCTGGATCGACCCGCGAGAACTGAAGATCGAACGCAAGGCCGTGTACCGGTTCCACGCCCGCTGCTGCAACCGCTTCAGCAAGGGGCGCGTCTTCCTCGTCGGCGATGCCGCCCATATCACCCCGCCCTTCGTCGGCCAGGGCCTGGTGGCCGGTCTCCGCGATGTGTCCAACCTTGCCTGGAAGCTCGCCTGGGTGCTGCGCGGCCAGGCCAGCGCCTCGGTACTGGATACCTACGACCAGGAACGCCGCCCGCACGCCAAGGCGATGATCGACATGGCCAAGCTCATGGGGCGCCTCGTGATGCCCAGGAGCAGGCTCGCCGCCGTGCTGACCCACGGCCTGATGCGCCTGCTGGCATTGACGCCCGCCACGCGCAAGTACTTCGAGGACCTGGAGATCAAGCCGAAGAACCGCTTCCGGCAGGGCCTGTTCAAGCCCCATCGCCGAAGCGGCCGGCTGGTGAGCGGGGGCCTGTTCCCCCAGGCTTGGGTTCGCAACGCTCTGGGCGGGATACAACTGAGCGACGTCGCGCTGGGCGACAGCCTCACCCTGGTAGGACTGGGCGTCGACCCGACCGCGCACCTGTCCCCTGCCCAGGTCACCGCCTGGAAGGGCATCGGCGGCGGTTTCCTCCAGGTGGTGCCCTGTGGCCAGCACCCGGCGGGCAACGCAACGACAGTGGAAGACCTGAACCACCATCTCCTGTCACTGGCAGCCAAGGGCACGCTGGTCGCGGTCCGCCCCGATCGCCACATCATGCATTACGCCCCGGCCGCGGACGCGGGCCAACTGCTGGAGGCGTGCCGCGTGCTACTGGCAGGGGACGACTCCAACGGTCGTGGCGTTTCCGCTACCATCGTGGAGCCTCCCCGATTGCGAGCCTGACGATGTCCACCCTCACCCCTGAGTCCGAAACGGACTCGCCACAGCCACTCACGCGCGGCCACAAGAAGCGCGAACGCACTCGCCGCGGCCTGATCGATGCGGCGTTGCGCCTGGTTGCGCGCAAGGAGGTGGGGGAAATTGCCCTGCTCGAAGTGGCCACCGAGGCGGAAGTCTCCAACGGCACCATCTACAACTACTTCCGCACCCGCGAAGAAGTGCTCGAAGCCGTGGGCATCGCGATGGCCGACGAATTTTCCGATGCCATTTCTGCGTTGAGCGCTGATGTGCACAGCGGTGCCCAGCGGCTTTCCATCGGCGTGCGCATGTTCATACGCCGGGCCGCCGAGGATCATCAATGGGCCAGCGCACTGCTGCGCATCTTCCATTTCGACCAGGCGATTCGCTCGCGCCTGGCCGCCCACGTGCTCGAAGACTTGCAGGAAGGCCGGCGTGAAGGCGCACTCTCCTACCACGACGAGAGCGTCGCCCTGGACCTGGTGGTTTCCTGCACCACCGGGGCGATGCGCTCGGTCGTCGAGGGGCGCGCCGTCGCCGGCCATGACATGCAGGTCGCGGAAATGATCCTCAAGGCCCTGGGCGCCACGCCGGCCAGGGCCAGGAAGATCGCCAGCCTGCCGTTGCCCGACGCTTCTGTGGGCGCCTGACGGCCAGCCACGTCGCTGGCCGTGCTGCGGCGCAATCCTGTTCCGTCGGGTTTGGCTTCCGTTCCTGAGACGTCGTCCAGCGCAGGCCAAGCCTGAGGAATATGCAGCCCGCGCTGCGAGCCATAATTGAACACTTACGTTCAAACAAACCCGCAAAACGTCAGCGTCCAGCCACCCAAAAGGCCAAGCATATAGCTGGAAATTCCGCGCATCACGGCAGACATTCGAAAATTCTCATTGACCGGAATTGAACATGCGTGTTCAATTCTATCCAGAGACAATTCTGGAGAGTGCCCGTGAAATCCCTGAGCCCTGCACAGCGACGCATCCATCAGGCCGCCCTGCGACTCTTCGCCGAACGCGGCGCGGCCGATGTGAGCATCAGCGACCTGGCGGTCGAGGCCAACGTCGCCCGCGGCACCGTCTACAACAACGTGCCCAGCATGGAGCAGCTCTTCGAATCGGTTGCCGCCCATCTCAGCGCCGAGATGCATGAACGGGTCAGGAAGAGTTTCGAGGAACTCGCCGACCCCGCCCAACGGCTTGCCAATGGCGTCCGCTTCTTCATCCGGCGCGCCCATGACGAGCCCCAGTGGGGCTCCTTCATCCATCGTTTCGCCATGAGCGACTCGTCCCTGCGCGAGATGTTCGTCAGCCAGGCGACCAAGGACCTGCTGGAAGGCTTCGCCAGCCAGCGCTACCGCTTCCAGCAGGACCAGCTGCTCTCGGTCATCACGCTGATTTCCAGCGCGGTGCTGGGGGCGATGTTCCTGGTGCTGGAAGGACACAAGACCTGGCGCGAAGCGGGCACCGACACGTCGGAATTCCTGCTGCGGGCGCTGGGCGTACCCTTCGAGGAAGCCAGAAGCCTCGCGACGACGGAGCTGCCGGCACTCCCCGCACTCGGCTAGATCCGCCCAATCGATGTGGTTGTCGCCCCGCCCGGACGGAGCGCGGCCGACTGTTGCCCGAAAAAAGTTCGGAGAACAAGAACAATGACCAGCACTCCTGCATTACCTCGCCTGGCAACACCTGAACCGGCCCGGCATTCCGCCCCCACGGTGAAGGCCCAGCGGCTCGCCCACCTGATCTTCGAGCGCCCCGACCTGGACGAGGCGGCGCGCTTCCTGACTGACTTCGGCCTGACGATCAGCCATCGGGATGCGGATGCGCTGTACCTGCGCGCCGCCGATCCGACGCCCTATTGTTACCGCGTCCACCGTGCCGAGCAGGCGCGCTTCCTGGGTTTCGGACTGGAAGTGGACAGTCGGGAGGACCTGGAGCGGCTGGCCCGGATTCCGGGGGCGTCGGCGATCGAAGAGATTTCCCATCCGGGCGGTGGACGGCAGGTCAGGCTGACCGATCCCTCCGGATTCATCGTCGAGGTCATCCACGGGCAATCGCCCAGCGATCCCCTCTCCCACCGGCAGGCGCTGGCGCTCAATTTCGCCCTGCAGCAACCGCGCATCAACAGCGCCCAGCGCCCTCCGATTACCCCACCGGAGGTGCTGAGGCTCGGACACGTCGTCCTCGAAGTCGCCGACTACCAGGCCACCTGCGGCTGGTACACGCAGCATCTCGGTTTCATTCCCAGCGACGTACAGGTACTCGCGGACGGGTCGCCCATCGTGGCCTTCATGCGCCTGGACCGGGGCGAAACGCCGGCGGATCACCATACCCTGGCAATCGCCCAGGGCTTCGTGGCGACGTACAGCCACAGCGCCTACGAACTGGTCGATGCCGACGCCGTGGGCATGGGGCAGCGCGTCCTGCGCGAACGCGACTGGAAGCATGCCTGGGGCATCGGCCGGCACATCCTCGGCAGCCAGATCTTCGACTACTGGCAGGACCCCTGGGGCGACAAGCACGAGCACTACTGCGACGGCGACCTGTTCACGGCCTCGGCCCCCACCGGCGTTCATTACGTCAGCGCCGAAGCCATGGCGCAGTGGGGGCAGCGCATGCCCAAGAGCTTCACCCGGCCCAGGCTCAGCCTGAGCAATCTGCGCGCGCTGTTGCGCAACCTGCGACGCAGCCCGGACCTGACGCTGCGCAAGCTGACCGCACTGATGCGCCTGTTCGGATAGCGCCGCGTCCTTGCCCCGATGAATGTCAGTCGGCGAACCGCCCTGCGATGCGCTGCCGCGATGGCGGGCTGGATGCTCGCCGGCGGCCCGAGCGCATTCGCCGCATGCCCACAACCAAGCCCCCGCCCGCGCGAGCAGGGGCGAAACGATGCTCCAGGAGTGCCTTCAATGCCAGCCGTACATGTCGTCCGTTTCGAACACCAGAACACCGTCCAGTGGGGCGTGATCCGCCAGGGGCGCATCACCCCGATCCCCGGCGCCTTCGCCACGACCGGCGATTTCATCCGCCAGAACAGCGTCGAGGAGCTGGCCCGGCTGAGAGGCGGCGAACTGGCCGAGAGCGAGGTCAAGGTGCTGTCGCCGGTGACCCGCAACCAGCAGTTCGTCTGCCAGGGCGCCAACTACCGCCAGCACATGATCGAGTCCGGCATGGACCCCGACGCGAAGAAATACAACATGATCTTCACCAAGGCGACCAGCTGCCTGGTGGCCGCCGACAGCGATCTGATCAAGCCTCGCAACGTGCGCTTCCTCGACTATGAGATCGAGCTGGGCCTGATCATGAAACGCGCGATCAGCGGCGCCGTTTCCGTCACCGACAAGAACCTCCACGAGTTCATCGCCGGCGTCGTCATCGTCAACGACTACTCGGCCCGCGACATCCAGATTCCGCAGATGCAGTTCTACAAGGGCAAGAGCTTCCGCACCTTCGGCCCGGTCGGCCCCTACCTCTGCCTGCTGGGCGAAAAGGACATCCACTACCTCAAGGCCCTGCAATTGCGCCTGACGGTCAATGGCCAGGTGCGCCAGGAGGACTCCACCGCCAACCTGGTCTATGGCCCCGCCGAAACCCTGACCGAACTCTCGACGGTCCAGGACCTGGATACGGGCGACCTGATCGCCACCGGCACGCCGGCCGGCTGTGCCCTGTCCATCCCCTCCCCCGCCAAGCAGCGCATCGCCGCCCTGATGCCCGAAGCCACCAAGTGGAAACTGTTCCTCAAGGCGCAGGAAAGCCGTCCGCAATACCTCAAGGTCGGCGACCTCGTCGAAGCGCGCATTCGCAGCACCGATGGCGTGATCGACCTGGGAGAGCAACGCAACCGCGTCGTGGGGGAAGCCTGATGAGCGTGCAGACACTGGCCGACATCACGGCGCTCGAAAGCGCCCCGCTGGCGGAACACCTGCTGGCCGCGAGCACCTATGAAACCCTGCGCCGCAGCGCCGAGCGCTGTCCCGATGCTCCGGCGCTGAGCTTCATTCCCCAGGCTTCGAACTTCGGGCGCACCTTCGACTGGACCTACGCGCAGCTGTTCGCGGACATCACCCGCGCGGCGAACGCCTTCCATGCACTGGGAATAACGCCGACAGAGGTCGTCGCCTTCCTCCTGCCCAACCTGCCCGAGACCCATTTCACCATCTGGGGCGGCGAGGCGGCGGGCATCGTCATGGCGATCAACCCCCTGCTCGAAGCCAGGCAGATCGCCAGCCTGCTGCAGTCGGCCAATGCCTCCGTCGTAGTGACGCTGGCTCCCACGCCGGGCAGCGACTCCTGGGCAAAACTGGCCCCCCAGCTCGGCGACTTGCCGGCGGTCCGGCATGTCGTCTGGGTGAGCGCGGAGGCCTATGCCAACGAACAGCAACGCGCCGTGCTCCGGGCCCTGGCAGAACGGGAGCGGGCGCAGCACAGCGGCGTCCCCATCCACGATCTGCGCGCCCTGATGGACGCCCAACCCGCAACCCATCTCACCAGTGGCCGGCAGATTCACTCGCAGGAGCGCTCCTCCTACTTCTGTACCGGCGGCACCACCGGCCTGCCCAAGATCGCCACACGCACGCACGGCTCGGAAGTCTTCAACGCCTGGGCGATGGCCGCCCACCTGCAACCGCGCAGCGGCAGCCAGGTGATCTTCTGCGGCCTTCCCCTCTTCCATGTCAACGGGCAACTGGTCACCGGGCTGATGCCCTGGTCCCAGGGCGATCACGTGATCCTCGGCACGGCCCAGGGCTATCGCGACCCCGAGGTCATTCCCCACTTCTGGGACATGGTCGAACACTTCGGTATCAATTTCTTCTCCGGCGTGCCAACCGTCTATTCGGCGCTGCTCAGGTGCGACCCTTCCACGCGCGACCTGTCGAGCCTGCGCTATGCGCTCTGCGGCGCGGCGCCGATGCCGGTCGAGCTGTTCCGCGAATTCGAAAGCCGGACCGGCGTGCGCATCCTCGAAGGATACGGCCTGACCGAAGGGGCCTGCGTCTCCTCGGTCAATCCGCCCCATGGCGAGCGGCGTGTCGGCTCCATCGGCATACGCCTCGCCTACCAGGACATGCGTGCGGTGATCCTCGACCCTGCGGGCGAATACGAACGCGACGCCCACACCGACGAGGTCGGCATCATCGCCATTCGCGGCCCGAATCTGTTCGACGGCTATCTGGACCAAAGCCACAACCAGGGCATCTGGATCGACATCGACGGCGAACGCTGGCTGAACACCGGCGACCTCGGCCGCCAGGACGCCGAGGGCTACTTCTGGCTGACCGGCCGCAAGAAGGAACTGATCATCCGCGGCGGCCACAACATCGACCCGAAACAGATCGAGGAAGCGCTGCAAGCCCACCCTGCCGTCGCTTTGGCTGCGGCAATCGGTAGCCCGGACGCCTATTCCGGCGAAGTTCCGGTGGCCTATGTCCAGTTGAAGCCGGGGGTTTCCTGCAGCGGCGAAGCGCTCCTGGCATTCGCCAGCGAACACATCAGCGAACGCGCCGCGATCCCCAGGCGAGTCGAAGTCCTGAACGAACTGCCACTGACTGCGGTGGGCAAGATATTCAAACCCGGCCTGCAACAGCGCGAGGCCATCGCCGTCGTCAAACGGGAAATTGCCGATCTGGGACTTCCGGACATTCGAGTGGAAGCGATACAGGACAACAAGCGCGGACTGCTCCTGAACATTTATGCAGGAGCAGTCCAACCGTCACTGGCCCCCGTCCTGGGGCGATACAGCCTGCAGATCCAATGGCATGACTGAAGCCGTCCCGCTTCGGTAGATCGAAAGCGCAGCGGCAACCGGCGCCCTTGCAGGCCGGTTAATGAAAAACCACCCCTGGCGATCCTGGCATATGCGCAGGCGGGCAGCGCTTTGCCTGCTGTTTCCGTCTGCGCCCCGACAAAAACAATAAGAGGTGAAGGATGTATCAGAAGCATTGCGTGAAATGCGCGGAACCCGCTCATCGACACTATTCGGCGTGGGTCCTGGCGGCCGCCACCGCTGGATTGATCGGCAGTTCGACGACGGCGTTCGCCAACGGCCTTACGCTCAATGAGCAGAGCGCGAGCAGCGCGGGCACCGCCTACGCGGGAAGATCGTCTTCCGCCCTGGACGCCAGCACGATCTATGGAAACCCCGCCGGGCTGACCCAGTTACGGCGCAGCGAAGTGAGCGGTGGCGTCGCGGTACTCGCAGTCAGCGACGATATCAGCGACGTCGAAAGCACGGCGTCAGGGACGAACAAGGGCGACTCGGTACCCACCGCCGTCATTCCCTTCGCCTACATGTCGACCCCCATCGATGAGCGCCTGGCGGTGGGATTGGGACTCTATGTTCCCTTCGGTCTCGTCAACGATTACGAAAACACTTTCCAGGGCCGCTACTTCGGCTCGTACAGCATGACCCGTATCATCACCCTGCAACCAACGATTGCGTATCGAATAAACGAACACTTCTCTATCGGTGGCGGCCCGACCCTCAACCGCTTCGACGCGAAACTTCAAAACAATCTGGCCACCGGCAATTTGAATAACGGCAAGGAGACCCTGGTCACCATCAAAGGCGACGATACTGCCATTGGCTACAACATCGGTTTCCTGGTCGACTTCAACGAGGCGACGAGCTGGGGTGTCACCTATCACTCCAAGGTCAGCTACGAGCTGAAGGGACATACAAAAATTTCAGACGCCCCTGACTTCCTGGCCTTGAACGGGAAATACGACGCCAAGGTCGACCTCGATACACCGGAGTCGCTGGACACTTCCATCACCCATCACTTCGACGATCGCTGGACCGGCTACCTGGGCACCACCTGGACACGCTGGAGTCGCTTCAAGAAATTCGAGGCCGTCAACAGCAATGTCTCTCCACTCGGCCAGGCGGCTGGTCTTGGGCAGGTAGGGGAAGAGTTGAACTGGCACGACACCTGGTCGACGGCGGTTGGCGCGTCTTACCAGTTGGATCCCCAATGGCTGCTGCGCGCGGGCTTTGCCTACGATCCCGCTCCGCTCCGCAACGCCGACCGGAGCGTGCGCATCCCCGTCGCCAATCGCAAGTCCGTCACCCTCGGCGCGGCCTATTCACCGAACAGCGACATGACGATCGACGCCGCGTACGGGTACCTGTGGGACTCCGAAGCATCGGTCAACCAGACCAATGACTCCGGCCTTCAGCCAGACTACAGCGCGAAGTTCAACAGCAGCGCGAACGGCCTGGCAGTGCAATTGACCTATCGCTACTGATCGAAGATCGGCCAACCGATTGCAGGCCCGCATCATCGCGTTCGGCAGCGCAGCCGGATGACAACTGCTTGCGCGCACCGACGGCTGTTTTGAGGTGTGGATTCAGCCGGTGGCCATGCAAACAGAAAAGGGAGGCCATCGGCCTCCCTTTTTCACGCCCCTGCAGGAGCGCGTTTGCTCCCGTCCCCTACCCTGCGATTGCCCCTGACGGTCCTGAGCTGCGCAAGTGCACTCATCGGTCCATACAGTCGTATTCATTCTGACTCGGCTTGCATCCGAGCTGAGCAGCGAGTTGTAGAGAAGCTGTCAATCGCAGCTCATTGCCGCGCCTTGACCTAAGGCCACGGTGATTGACCAACGGTTCATTCACTTTCAGTGATTATTGACACAAGCCCTTGATCGGCTGAAAGCAGCTGTTGATAGGCCCTGTTGAATGGAAGATTGAATCGGAATAACTGTTTTCATATCGATTTCAAAAATGTCACTGGATGATCGGCATTTATACCTACGCTATTTCCGGGGAGAACTTTCGTATTTCGGGAGGGTAGTTGGAGGGAATTTCTCGAAATACTCTCGAAATGCAAAGGAGTTCGAAATGAACAACAGAACGTTCTCTGCGCTGTTCGCAGTCACAGCGCTACTGTCGGCGATTGCACTGCCTGGATTGTCCCAGGCGGACGATAAAGCGCCCAACATCGTGGTGATCATGGGCGACGATATTGGCTGGTCGAATATCGGCGTCTACAACCAGGGCATGATGGCCGGCAGAACGCCAAATCTAGACACCCTCGCCTCCGAAGGCATGCGCTTCACCGACTACTATGCCGAAGCCAGTTGCACGGCTGGCCGTGCCAACTTTATTACCGGCGAACTGCCGATACGTACCGGTATGACCACAGTGGGACAGGCTGGCTCACCTATCGGTATTCCCGCCCAGGCGGTGACAATTGCCACCGTACTGAAGTCCATGGGTTATTCCACCGGCCAGTTCGGCAAGAACCATTTAGGCGACCTGAACGAGTTCCTGCCTACCGTGCATGGCTTCGACGAATTCTTCGGCTACCTCTATCACCTCGACGCCATGGAAGATCCGGCCCACCCCAACTACCCGCAAGAGCTGCTGTCGAAGGTGGGCCCGCGCAATATGGTCCATAGTTGGGCAACCAACACTGACGACGCAACCGTGATGCCGCGCTGGGGTAAAGTGGGCAAACAGAAAATCGAAGACGCGGGCACCCTCTATCCTGAACGCATGAAAACTGTCGACGACGAAATCCGCGACAAGGCCTTCAGCTTCATCGACAAGGCCAAACAAGACAACAAACCCTTCTTCGTCTGGCTCAATCCGACCCGCATGCACATCGTCACCCACCTCTCCGACAAGTACCAGGCTATGCGTAATGCAGAAAATGGCTGGTCCGAACAGGAAGCCGGCATGGCGCAGCTCGATGACATTGTCGGCGACGTCATGGCCAAGTTGAAGAAAGATGGTCTGGACCAGAATACGATCGTGGTCTTCACCACGGATAACGGCGCGGAAAACTTCACCTGGCCCGATGGCGGCCAGACGCCGTTTGCCATGGGTAAGGGGACTGTCATGGAGGGTGGCTTCCGCGTGCCGGCGATCATCCGCTGGCCGGGCAAGGTACCGGCGGGCCAGATTGCCAATGGCATCATGTCGGGCATGGACTGGTTCCCCACTTTCATTGCCGCGGCAGGCAACCCGAATATCAAGAGCGAACTGCTCCAGGGCAAGAAACTGGGCGACACGACGTACAAAGTGCACCTGGACGGTTACGACCAGACTCCGATGATCACCGGTAAAGGTCCGTCCAATCGTCATGAAATCTTCTATTTCGGCGAAAGCAGTCTGGGCGCGGTACGTATCGACGATTACAAGTACCGCTTCATCGATCAACCTGATGGCTGGCTCGGTGCCAAGACAAGCGTTGACGTGCCCGTACTGACCAACCTGCGTCTGGATCCGTTCGAGCGCGCCGGCTGGCCGCAGAACCAGGCGGCCAATGGTTCCCTGCAGTATTTCGACTGGTTCAGATTCCAGTTCTGGCGCTTCGTGTTTGTGCAGCAGGAGGTCGCCAAACTGGCTGAAACGGCAATCGAATTCCCACCGATGCAAAAAGGTGCGAGTTTCAACCTTGAGTCAGTAAAAGCCAAAATCGAGGCCGCAAGAGCAGCAGCGATGGCCAAGTAATCAAATGTCGGAACGTTAATGCATAAACATGGGTGGCGGTCAGAGCCTGCCACCCATTCCCGCATGGGATAGATTCAGCACAGCAAAGCGGCCGGACAGCAGGTTGCTCTCGTAAATCAGATTGACAGTGGATACTACACAAGCCTCAAAGGTCCGCTTCTGGCCGCTCTCTGCCGATCATTCTTCCAAACCATTCCGGTCAAATTCGCTGCAATCGGTGTTCAGAACGAATGCAACGGATGATCGAGTGCACTGCACTTCTGCACTGAGCGGCTTGTACCTATCCGTCCTGCAACCCCTGCAGCAACTCCAGGGCCTTGTCGAACTCGAACAGCTCGACCTGCTGCGCCACCTGGTTCAGCAGCGCCGCTTCCGCGGAACCGGGCACCATGGCCTGCAGTGCTTTCAGGCTGTCCACGGCGACCATGTCGCATTCGTCCAGCAACCGCTTCAACTCGGCGAGACGGGCGCCGAACTGCGGATGCGAACGCAGCGTGACGGTCGTCAGCTCGGCGGTGGGGCTCGGAGGGAGTAGTCCGGCCAGTGCATCCAGCACAGGTCCCAGGCACTGCTCGACCTCGGTGAGACAGGCCTGGATCCGCTCAGCGGCCTCGCCGGAGAGACACGCCTGCTCCAAGGTGCCGGCGGCCTGCGCCACCTTCTTCGCACCAATATTGCCGGCGGTACCGCGCAAGCTATGGGCCTGCCGCGCCGCCGCCGTGGGATCGTCGCTGGCACGGGCCGCCTGGAACTCTTCCGCAAAGCGCGACTGACTGGCATGAAACTTACGCAGCAAGCGCAGGTAAAGGTCGCGGTTGCCCATGCAGGTCGCAAGCCCCGCCTCCATGTCGATGCCCGCCAGGCTCTCGGGCAACCCCGTCGCCGGTGCGGCCGGCAGAGCATTCGCCAGCGGCGCCGCTGGCTTGCGGCCGGCTCCCGGCTTGATCCACCTGGCCAGCGTGGCGAACATGTCGGTCACGTTCAGCGGCTTGGAAATATGGTCGTTCATGCCGCATGCCAGCGCCTGCTCGCGATCGCCAGCCATGGCATTGGCAGTCATCGCGATCACCGGCATTTCGGCGAATCGGGGTTGCTGGCGGATATGGCGCGTTGCGGTATAGCCATCCATGACCGGCATCTGGCAGTCCATCAATACGCCATCGAACTCGGCGTCCCGCTCCAGCAGGTCGAGAGCCTGTTGCCCGTCGAAGGCCTGGCAGAGTTCGATACCCACGCTCTGCAGCAGCTCGCAGGCCAGTTCCCGGTTGAGTTCGTTGTCTTCCACCAGCAGCAGGCGCGCGCCCTTCAGGCTGGCCACATCGTTGGTACTCTGCCCGAAGCGTTCACTGGCGCGGGTTCCGGCGTGCGGCACCTTGCCGAGCACGGTGCCCAGAGCCTCCAGCAAGGTCGAGGGCGTCACCGGCTTGGTCAGCACCACGGGCAGGTGCACATTCTGACGCTCAGCCTGTTCGCGCACATCCTCCCGGCCAAAGGCCGTCACCATGATGACCGATGGCGTGTGCGTCAGGTTTACCTCGCGCATTCGCCGTACCGTCTCCACGCCGTCCATGCCAGGCATGCGCCAATCCATCAGCACCAGGTCGTAGGGCATCTCCCGCTGTTCGGCCTCCACCAGCATCCGCAAGGCGAGGCCGCCGCTGTCCGCCACGTCCACCTCCACGCCATACCCGCTGGCCATGGTGGAGAGGATTTCGCGGGCGCTGGCATTGTCGTCCACCACCAGTACCCGCGTGCCGAGCAGTTCATCGGCGGTGAACATGCGCCGAGGCTGCGCCTCGCCCTGCAGCGCCAGGCTCAGGCTGAAGTGGAAGGTCGAGCCCTGGCCGGGTTCGCTTTCCACCCAGATGCGCCCACCCATCCGCTCCACCAGGTGCTTGGAAATAGCCAGGCCCAACCCGGTCCCGCCGTACTTGCGGGTGGTGGAGCTGTCGGCCTGGCTGAAGGACTGGAACATCCGCTTGCACTGTTCCCGGGTCATGCCGATGCCGGTGTCCTTCACCCAGAAATGCAGCTCCACCTGCTTGTCGTCGCCTCCGGTGCGCTCCATGCCCACCACGATCTCGCCGCGCTCGGTGAACTTTGCGGCGTTGTTGCCCAGGTTGATCAGTATCTGCCCCAAGCGCAGCGGGTCGCCCAGCAGCGCGGTCGGCAGGTTGGGCTGGATGTTGTAGAGCAGCTCCAGGCCCTTGTCCTCCACTTTCAGGCCGACCATGCCGGCGAAGCTCTCCAGTACGTCCTCCAGGTAGAAGGGAATGACCTCGATCTCCATCTTGCCGGCTTCGATCTTGGAGAAGTCGAGGATGTCATTGATGATGCCCAGCAGGTTTTCCGCCGAGCGATGCACCTTCTCGATGTAGTTGCGCTGCCGTGCATCCAGTTCCGTACGCAGGGCCAGGTGGCTCATGCCGATGATGGCATTCATCGGTGTGCGGATTTCGTGGCTCATGTTGGCCAGGAAATCACTCTTGGCGCGGGTCGCCTCCTCGGCCATCGCGCGGGCCTTGACCAGCTCCGTCACGTCGATGTTCACCCCGGTCGCGCGCAACGGGGTACCGTCAGGCGCCCGGGTGAAGCGACTCAGCGACCTGAAGGTGCGCACTTCACCGTCGTTCTGCCGGACGATACGGAAGTCGCACTCATAGCGATCGGCCCCGCTGGCGGCCGCCTCCGCATAGGCCCGATCGACCGCTTCGGCATCATCGGGATGCAGCAACGCCTTCCACGCCGCCATCGTTCCACCGAAACCGCCGGGTTCGAGCCCGAACATCTTCTCCAGCTGGGGCGTCCAGTAATCCGTGTCATTCACGAAGTCGACGTCGAACAGGCCGATGTCGCCGGCCTCCTGGGCCAGGCTCAGGCGATCGCTGGCGGTACGCAGCTTGCTCTCCATCGCCCGGCGGTCGCTGACATCACGCACCGAGGCGCACACGCAGGTACCGCGCCCTTCCAGGGCCGGCAGGTGCGAAAGGCCGATTTCCACGGAGAAGAAGCTGCCGTCCTTGCGCATACCCTGCAGGTTCTCCAGGGAGCCGCCCATCTGCCGGGTCCCGCCATGGCCGATGAAACCGTTGCGCAGTGCCACATGGCGCCCTCGCACGGCGGGCGGCACGAGGCACTCGATGGACTCGCCGATCAGCTCGCCGGGCGCATAGCCGAACAGGCTGTCCAGCTGCGGGTTGGTCATCAGGATGCGACCGCCCGCGTCGATCACCAGCATGCCGTCCGGCGACGCTTCGATGATGCCCCGGTACCAGGCCTCGGTGGAGCGCAGGGCACCCTGCTGAGCCTCCAGCTCTTGCGCCTGGCGCTCCAGCTGCAGCGCCTGGGCGCCCATTTCGTCGGCCTGCCGGCGTGTCTCCTCCAGCAGTTCCTGCACCGCCAGATTGCGCTCCAGCAGCGCCATGGCGCCGGCCAGTCTGGGCAGCGTTTCATGCAGCAGGGCCATTTCGCGCTCGCCCAGGGGCCGGACCCCGGCCAATTCGAGCACGCCGTGCAACCGGTTGCCGCGCTGAATCGGCTGCAGCAGCCGATAACTGGCAGGCAGTTCGCCCAACTCGGACTGCAGCCGGCCGAACTCCGGCGGCACGCCATCGAACTGGCGCGGCACACCGTCGAGCCCGCACTGCCCAACCAGGCCGGAGCCCAGCGCCACCACCGGCTTGGGCGGATACTCCGGATCGATGGCGTAGCTGCTCATGAGCTCCAGATGATCGCTGCCCTGGCGCAGACCGTAGACCACTCCCTGGCAGATGCCGAGCATGCCGGCCATATGCCGGAGGAAGCTCTGGGCCAGTTCATCCGGTGCAGTCGCCTGGGGCAGGTCAGCCTGCAATTGCGCCGTCTGCGCCTGGATCCAGCGTTGACGCTCCAGTTGCTGGGCCTTGGTCTGCAAGGTGGCAATGGCGCGCGCCATGTCGCCGGTCTCGTTCTGCAGGTCGGTATGCGGGATAGGCTGGTCGAGCTGCCCCGTCGCCAACTGGTCGACTGCGACACGCACGCGGTTGAGCGGCTGCCGGATCGAACGGCTCATCAACCCGGAGAACAGCAGCGCCAGCGCCAGCCCGCCCAGCAGCAGGATATAGGTCAGCGTGGTGCTGGCCTGGGCGTAATCGGCGATCTGCTTGGCCGTGTCATGGATGAAGTTCTCCTTGACCTGGGCCATGCGGTTGAGCACTTCGTCGGCCCGTTGATTCAGGCTCTGGAAATCATTGCTGCTGAGCTGCGCCAAGGCCTGGCCCTGATACCCCCTGCCTGCCAGGTCCAGCGCTTCCTCGCCGCCGCGCCGAATGCGATCCACCAGTACTTCCAGCTCGGCCATCAGCACATGGCTCTGCGGAAGGCGCAGGACCGGTTTCGCCAGGGCCAGGGACTCCTGCAAGCGCCGCTGGGCATTATTCATCTGCTCCAGGGCATTGACGCGGACTTCTGCGCTGCTGGTACCCACGGCAAGCTGCTGCTCCAGGACCAGGCGTGGCAACAGGGCACGCGCCTCCTGAAGATGGGCCGCGCCGACCAGGTCTTCCTGATACAGCTTCTCCATGTCGCGCTTCAACAACGCCTGGGTACGGAGGCTTTGCACACCCAGCAGCAGGATCAGCACGAGCAGCGCGACCAGCCCCAGAATCAGTTTGCTGCGCAGCGACAGACGCTCAAGTAGAGCGGAGATCTTGTTCATGGCAACTCCCTATTGCCGAAACTGGACGGGCCACGCCGAGGCTCACGGTTCCTGCGCGATGAACGCCAGGGCAGCGACTTGCCTGGCCATGTCCTGGTCGCTATCGGCGTAACGTGCGGCAATCGCCTGGAATTGCTCATGGTTGCCCAGGAACGCGTCGCAGATATCCGGATCGAAGTGCGCGCCACGTCCCTGGCGGATGATCTCCAGCGCCTGCTCGTGAGTCATGCCGGCCTTGTACACGCGCCGGCTGATCAGCGCGTCATAGACATCCGCCACCGCCATCAGGCGGGCGCTGATAGGGATATCGTCAGCCGCCAGCCCCTCGGGATAACCGCTGCCGTCCCACTTTTCCTGGTGACTGTAGGCGATTTCCTTGGCCAGACGCAGGAACCCCACGGAAACGCCCAGCTGGTCCTCGGCATGCTGGATGGCGTCGCGCCCCAGGGTGGTGTGGGTTTTCATGATCTCGAACTCTTCCGGCGTCAGGCGACCCGGCTTGAGCAGGATGTAATCGGGAATGCCGATCTTGCCGATGTCGTGCATCGGCGCCGACTTGAACAGCAGGCGAATGGTCTCGTCATTGAGGAAATGCCGGAAGCGCGGATGCTCACGCAGGATTTCGGCCAGCAGCTTCACGTAGTGCTGGGTTCGACGGATATGGTTTCCGGTCTCGTTGTCGCGGGTTTCGGCCAGCGAGGTCATGGCCTGGATGGTCACGTCCTGGATGGCCATGACCTCGGCGGTACGACGCTGCACCTCCTGCTCCAGGTACTCCTTCTGGTCACGCAGGAAGTCGGCAGCGGCCTTGATCTTCAGCTGGGTTTCCACCCGCGCCAGCACGATAGGCGGATTGATCGGCTTGGTGATGTAGTCCACCGCGCCCATCTGCAGCCCGCGGACCTCGTCCTCCATGGCCGCCATGGCGGTGAGAAAGATGATGGGAATGTCGGCGGTACGCGGGTTGCTCTTGAGCTTTTCCGCCACCTGATGGCCGGAAAGATCCGGCATCATGATGTCGAGCAGGATCAGGTCCGGCAGCGAGTCGCCCTGCAACAGGCGAAGCGCCTTCTCGCCGCTGTTGGCAACCTTGACCCGATAGGCATCCTTCAACAGCTCAGCCATGAGCATCAGGTTTTCTGGCGTATCGTCGACCACCAGAACGGTCGCGGGTTTATAAATTTCCTGCGTATTGCCCATGGTCACGTTCCTTTTGCCAGCCAAAGAGCGGTACGGACATCCACCGCTCGGTTATAGCCGAGATTAGATGATCCCTAATCCGGCGCACGCCGCCGCACAACCCTGACGACCTGATCGCCCCGCTCCCCGCCGGAAACCACACGTGCGATTGAGCGGACAGGCAGAGGAAATCCCGATTTCCGACCGTCCGGCGGACGACCTGAACATCAGCCGAAGCAATTGTCATGCACCGCTTGCCAAGGGCTCAGATCCCGCCGCCGAAGCGATACTGCCAGGCGATCCCGACAACGTCGTATTCGCTGCCGGTGCGGCTATAGGCGCCATTGCTCGCATACAGCTTCAGCGAATGTTGTCGGCTCAATGGCAGCGCGAGGGTGGCGCCATAGCGCGTGTTTTCCTGGAAGTCATGGTTGCCGACACCATTGATCGACGTACTTCCGCCCTCGAAGTAGGTCGCATCCAGTGCCGCCCATATGCCATTGGCAAAGGCATAGATCAGATGGCTCTGCATCTGATAGATCGGATTCTGGGAAAGCACCCGGTGGCCGTAGAACTCGTCATTGTCGGTGAAAAAGGTGGCCGCGCCGGACAACTCCAGGGTCACGGCACCCAGGCGCTTGGAAATGCCCAGTTCCGGCTTGAACGACCAGCGATTGTTGCCGAGATTGATCAGCCTGCTCGAATCGTATTGGCCGAGCGGCGGCGTGACCGCGAAGCTGGCGCCGATGATGACGTCCTGCTGGTAGCTGGGAAATTCGGCCATTGAAAGTGCCGGAGCACCGTAGAGATTGACCGAGAAGCGCAGTCTCGGGTCGATCAGGCCGCTGACATCGCGCTCGCGGGGCTCGCCAGCGACTCGCGCAGAACCCTTCAGGTGAGCCTCCGGCACCACGATATCGAACTTTCCGGAGCGGCCCCACACGTCCAGGGATCGGGAAAAGGCGAAGACGGACGTCTTGATGTTGAGCTTGGCGTCCTGCAACTGGGTAGAGGGATTGGCAGTCACGCTGCCATCCATGTCGCTGTACCCCAGGATCAGGAAGTTCATCCCGACCGGTGTATTGGAATAGGTCCGGGGTTCGAGATCCTCTGCGACGGCATGGGAGCCGAAGGCAACCAGCGATGCTGACAGCAGACGAACGAACCCGATGGCATGGCGTTCGCTCCAGCAATATCCCTTCAGTTTGATCACGCAACGTCGTCCTTTCGCTCGCCCGGACCGCTAGATTACCGGCACTTTGCCAGCTCAGGAATGGGCCAGCCGACCGACACCCCGTGCAGACTGCCGAAGGCAGGCGCGTGCAGCTTCCCGGCGCTTCGAGCATCCCTGTCAATCGGCAGCGACCTGAGCCATCGGCAATCGCGCTCGCGTGCATGCATTTCATCCTGTACTGAACCCAATGCACTTCACGCGGCTTGATGAACATTTACCATAGCCACCCGCACTCACCTGCGCCCTTGCATGGGCAGGAAATCGACTCATCATGACCGTCCCCACCTTCCGCATGGCCGTCCCGGCCGATACCGCGCGTTGCTACCAGATCGAGATCTCCGCCTATGAAGGCGATGAAGCGGCGACCGAGGCGAAGATCGCCACGCGCATCGCCCAATACCCGCAAGGCTTCCTGATCATGGAACTGGACGGCGAAGTGATCGGCTTCATCAACAGCGGCTGCGCCCATGACGTAGTGATGTCCGACGAGGCGTTCAAAGAGCTGGTCGGCCATGACCCTGACGCGCCCAACGCAGTGATCATGTCGGTGGTCATCGACCCCGCCCACCAGGGCAAGGGCTATGCCTCACTGATGATGCGCACCTTCATCGAACGCATGAGGGGCATGCACAAACGGACCATTCACCTGATGTGCAAGGATCGCCACGTCGATCTCTATCGCCATTACGGCTACGAGTACGTGCGCCCGTCGGCTTCGGACCACGGCGGCATGGCGTGGCACGAGATGGTGATGACGCTATAGGGCGCGGCCCCATTCGTGCATTTGCATGAACGACAGCGGCCCACCCCGGGAATGCACGACAGATAGCGCCGGGCCTCTATCACACCCGGCGCGAGAAGCCCCCGCCAGCGTTCAGCGCATCGCCTCCACCGCACGCGCCCAGGCCTGCAGGGCATCGCGTGCGGCCAGGGCGATGTCCTCGTCGCTGCGGCCGCTGAATTGCCGCTCGACCGCATCCGCCGCGATCAGTCCGGCCACCGTGGGCTTGCCCACCGCATCGGTCAGGTCCAGCCATTCGACCCAGCTTGGCGGCGTGTCGTACCAGCGCAAGTAGCCCGTGGGTGACCGCGGCCACCAGCGTTCCTCAAACTGCAGCACCACCTTCTCCAATGTGCCCATGCCCAGGTGGGCCAGGGCGTCCTGCTGGGGCTGCGGCAACGCCGGGACGAACGCCAGGGTCTTGAGCACACCCAGCGGCACGCTGCAGATGCAGAAATCACCGCGCTCGTCGTTCACCCGGACTCCACCTTCCTGCCAGTCGATCCGCGCGACCGGTTGCCCCAACCGGATGTCGAGCCCGGCTGCCAGGTGGTCGATGAGCTGGCGGTAGCCGCCGGGCAGGAAATGGTCGTTGGCGCCGACGCCCTCCTCGTCCAGCGAGTCCACCGACAGCTCCTCCAGTGGCCGGCAAGCCTCGATGATCAGGTTGCCATCGATGGCGTAACGCGTCGCCCGCGCCTCAGCCGGCGCAAGAGTAGCCAGGTAGCGTGCCACGCCCTCGGCCAGCGGCAGGCGCCGATCGATGCCCCGGCGCAGCGCCTCCCAGGCGGCATCGATGCCATCGACCGGGCCGTCGCTGGCAGCGGCCAGCGGCTGGCCGAAGTCGGTCGCCACCAGGCGCACCCCGAGGCGCTCTGCCTCGCGGGCCAGGGCGTTGTCGTCGAACTGCTGCAGCCAGGCGGCGCCGACATCCACCGTCACCGCCCCCAGTTGCAGGCTATGCGTGCGGCCTCCAATGCGCTCCCGGGCTTCGAGCACGACGCAGTCGATACCTTGTGCCCGCAGATGGCGCGCGGCGCCCAGGCCCGCGCAACCCGCGCCGATCACGATGACCCGCCGGGCGCAGGCACGAACGGCCAGCTTCGCGGCGCGAATACCGTCGTCCCAGGCACCGTGCACCATGGCCGGCGCCCTGGGGTTGCAGGCCTCGCCCGCGATGACCAGACGGCCCCCCAGACACTCGCCCAGGGT
The DNA here is from genome assembly GCF_050474425.1 of Pseudomonas sp. B1-22. Classification (NCBI taxonomy): domain Bacteria; kingdom Pseudomonadati; phylum Pseudomonadota; class Gammaproteobacteria; order Pseudomonadales; family Pseudomonadaceae; genus Pseudomonas; species Pseudomonas sp. B1-22. The sequence goes on from NZ_JBCHVH010000007.1 coordinate 305,093, forward strand.
CGCGCGATGTGCGGGCGTACCTCCGGGCAGCAGCGTGCTGTAGGCGCCCCGGCAATAGCTGTCGAGGCTCCAGTGGGTGACGTGCCAGGCGGTGGGGCGATGCACGGGCGATTCCTTTTCAGGGTGCAGGTTGCTCATGGACGAGACCTTCCTTGGGTTCTGGTTATTACGATGGCGCTCAGTTGCCCGCCGAGACGCCGCGATCGATCGCCAGGTCCGCACCGGTGATCGAGCGCGCGGAAGGCTGGCAGAGGAAGTGCACCAGCTCGGCCACTTCCGCCGGCTGGATGAACGCGGCCCGCTCGCCCTGGGGGTATTTGGCGAGCAGCTCGCGGTAGTAACCCTCAGGGTCGCCGCCACCGTAGCGCTCGGCCTGGAAGCGCAGCATGGGCGTCTCGATGTCGCCCGGCGAGACCGTGTTGCAGCGCACGCCGAAAGGCGCGAGGTCCAGTGCCAGGGTCTTGCTCAGCAAGGTCACCCCGCCCTTGCTCGCGCAGTACGCGGCGGCGTTTCGGTTGCCCTGGCGCCCGGCATCGCTGGAGATGTTGACGATCGCTCCCTCGGTTTCCTTGAGGTGAGGAATCGCCGCCGAACACATGAAGAAGGTGCCCTTGAGGTTGACGTCGAGCACGATGTCGAAGTCCTCTTCGCTGCACGCCTCGACCGGCCCCTCGCGCCAGACGCCGGCGGCGTTGACCAGCGCATCGATGCGCCCGGTCGCCTGCATCGCATCGGCCACTATGCGCCGGCAATCGCTGGGCTGGCGGATGTCGCCCGCACTGCTGCCCGCCAGGCCTTCAGCTTCCGCCAGGCGCCGCAACGCCTCGTCGCCCAGGTCGGTGGCGAATACCTGCCACCCGGAGGCGGCGAAGCGTTGGACTAGCGCCTGCCCCACTCCGCCGCACGCACCGGTTATCAGAACCACTGGCTTGTTCATGGCTGTCTTCCTTCGTGGCCTCACGGCGCCTTGTTCTCGACCAGGCAGTTGCCCCCGTCGACCACCAGCACCTCACCGGTCACATAGCTCGACTCCGGCGACGCCAGGAAGGCCACCGCGGCGGCCACCTCCTCCGGTCGCCCCGCCCGGCCGACCGGCGTGTAGCCCGCGGCGATGGCTTCCTCTTCGGTGGAGGACCCGGTGGCGATCCACCCCGGCGCCACGCTGTTCACGGTGATGCCATGGCGGGCAACTTCCAGGGCCAGCCCCATGTTCATGCCGACCATTCCGGCCTTGGCCGCACTGTAGGCGGCCTCGCCGGGGTTGCTGCCACGGGTCCCGGTGGTGGAGCTGATCTGCACCACCCGCCCGTAGCCGCGCGCCTTCATGCCGCGCAGCACACCACGGGTGAGCAGGAAGGCCGTGGTCAGGTTGCGCGACAGCGACAGGTTCCATGCCGCCAGGTCGGTGTCGACCACATCGGCGAAGGGCTCCGGGCTGCCCTGCATGGCCATGCCGGCGTTATTGACCAGGATGTCGATGCGCCCCCAGAGCGCTTCGGCCCATTCCACCAGGGCGTTTACCTGGGCCTCGTCGGTGAGGTCCGCCGTGCGTCCTTCGACCTCGAAACCCTCGGCGCGCAGTTCTTCCACCCGCTCGAACAGACGCGGACTGCTGGCGGTGACGATGAGCTTCACGCCGTTTCGGCCGAACCGCCGCGCGATCGCCATGCCAATCCCCTGTTCGCTGCCGGCGCCGCTGATCAACGCGACCTGGCCCTGCCATTGTGCATTGGGCATTTCTGTCTCCTTTCGTTCCGCAGATGCTGTTGCGAGCCAAGGTAAGCCCGTACTGGAGATCGAAAAAGACGATTACCATCAGTTATTCTGACAACCAGCCAGGCCCATTCGAAAATTTCAGCGGAATCAGCCCCTGAACACCGGCCCCGGCGAAGACCGTCATCAGGATTATTGAAAACCATGGCCTTCTCCAGCGACTCGCTCGCGATCTTCCTCGCCGTACTCGACAGCGGCTCCTTCTCCGCCGCCGCACGCAAGCTCGGCCGCGTGCCGTCCGCCGTCAGCATGGCGGTGGCGCAACTGGAGGCGGAGCTGGACCTCACGCTGTTCGACCGCAGCACGCGCAAGGCCCTGCCCACCACCGCCGCACTCGCGCTGGAGCCCCAGGCGCGGCAGGTGATCTGCCAGCTGAACCTGCTGGATGCCCAGGCGTTGCAGCTGCACAAGGGACTCGAACAACGGTTGAGCCTCGCGATAGCGCCGGAACTGCAAACCGGTCGCTGGGGCGAGCCGCTGGCGATTCTTGCCGAGGAATTCCCCGGCCTTGAGATCGAGGTCCGCTCGGCCACCCAGGCCGAAGCGGTACGCATGCTCCACGAGGGCGCCGTGCAACTGGCCCTGGTGTTCGAGCGCCCCGGCATCGACGAGCGCGAATCCTTCCTCGAAGCAGGCAGCCAGTTGCTGGTCGCGGTGGCCTCGCCGCAACACCCCGTCGCCCGGCACGACGACGTGCCGCTGCGCGAGGAGCAGCTCGCGGAGCAGCGGCAGATCATCGTCGCCTCGGGCAAGCCCACTGGGTCCGACCCGCGCATGGTGCTGTCGCGGCGCATCTGGCTGACCGACAGCTACCTGGCCACCCTCGAGTTCATCCAGTCCGGCCTTGGCTGGGCCTACCTGCCACAACCCCTGGTGCAGCCCCTGCTGGCCTCGGGCGCGGTCACGGAAGTGCGCTTCGACAACATGGCCAGCCGCCTGCGGCTCTGGGTCGACGTCATCTGGATCAAGTCCCGTCCGCTCGGCCTGGGTGCCCGACGCTACCTTGAGCTGATGCGCCAGGTGTTCAAGGACGAGCCACCCCGATCCTGAGCTCCATCGCATCGCTGCGCGTAGAAAATCCGCCCCATCTGGCCAGCGCCGTAGAAAAAGTGCGAAGATCGCCCAAAATCGTTAACACGAGTAACCGTATGACCAAGAAAAGCGCTGCTCCCGATGACGAGGTCCAGGAGGCCGCCAGCCCGGACCTGAGTTCGCCCCTGGACAACTACGTCGGCTACGCCCTGCGCAGGGCCCAGCTGTCGGTGTTCCAGCACCTGGTGAACGAACTGGCCAAGTTCGACCTGCGCCCGGCGCAGTTCACCGCCCTGGCAATCATCGAGAGCAATCCCGGCCTGATGCAGGCTGACCTCGCCCGCGCCCTGAGCGTCGAGCCGCCGCAACTGGTGCCGCTGCTGAACAAGCTGGAGACCCGTGCCCTCGCGGTGCGCGTGCGCTGCAAGCCGGACAAGCGCTCCTACGGCATCTTCCTCAGCAAGGCCGGCGAAACCCTGCTCAAGCAGCTCAAGGACGTCGCCCTGCAGAGCGACCTCGCCGCCACCGCCGGCCTCTCCGACGCCGAACGCGAACAACTGCTCGGCCTGCTGCAGAAGATCCACTCCCCCGCGTAATCCCCTCCTCGCTCGCCCTCCCATTTTCCGATCGCGCCTCGTCCACCGCCCTCCGGCGGTGGACGGCCGTGCCGTTGACGAATGCGTCCAAGCCTCCTAGCATCGCAAACTAGTTAATTGAATTAACTAGTTTGCGATCAACAACAACTACAAGAGCGCTATCGGCATGAACGACATCACTCCCGCCCCGGCGGCGCAGCGAACCGCTTCCACTCGCCTCACCATCCTGCTGTGCTTCATCGTCGCCCTGCTGGAGGGCGTCGACATCCAGTCCTCGGGCATCGCCGGGCCGGGGATCGCCGCACATTTCGGCCTGGACAAGGTCCAGCTCGGCTGGGTGTTCAGCGCCAGCATCGTCGGCCTGCTGCCCGGCGCCTTCCTCGGCGGCCTGCTGGCGGACCGCATCGGCCGCAAGCGCGTGCTGACTGCGGCGGTGGCGCTGTTCGGTCTGTTCTCCCTCGCCACTACCCAGAGCTGGAACCTCGACAGCCTGCTGGCGGCGCGCTTCATGACCGGCCTGGGACTGGGCGCCGCGCTGCCCAACCTGATCGCCCTGACCTCCGAGTCCGCTGGCAGCGCCCGCCGCGCCACCGCGGTCAGCCTGATGTACTGCGGGGTGCCGCTGGGCGGCGCGTTGGCCTCCCTGGCCGGCATGTCGGCCGGCGCCGAACACTGGCAACTGGTGTTCCACATCGGCGGCTGGGCGCCGCTGCTGGTGGCGCCGCTGCTCTACCTGCGCCTGCCGGAGTCCCGGGCCTATCAGCGCCCGGCCGGCGACGGCCAGCGCATCGGCGTGTACCAGGGGCTGTTCCGCTCCGGCCAGGCGCTGCCGACCCTGCTGCTGTGGCTGAGCTGCTTCTTCACCCTGATGGTGGTGTACATGCTGCTCAACTGGCTGCCGTCGCTGCTCATGGGCCAGGGCTTCAGCCGCATCCAGGCCGGCAGCGTGCAACTGCTGCTGAACCTGGGCATGGCGCTGGGCTCGGTGCTGGCCGGCGTGCTGCTCGACCGCTGGCGGCCGACGCTGCTGGTGGCGCTGATCTACACCGGCATCCTGCTCGCCCTGGCGGGCCTGGGCTCCCTCGACGGTTTCACCAGCATGCTGCTGGTGGGCTTCGCCGCCGGCTTCTTCGTGCTCGCCGCGCAGCTGGTGCTCTATGCCCTGGCGCCGCAGTTCTACCCGGCGGGCATCCGCGCCACCGGGGTCGGCTCGGCGGTCGCCGTGGGCCGCCTGGGCTCCATTGGCGGGCCGCTGCTCGCCGGGCAGATGCTGGCTTCCGGCGCCGGCGCCTCGGGCCTGATGACCGTTGCCGCGCCCGGCATCGTGGTAGCCGCCGCCGGGATCATCCTCCTGCTGCGGCACCGTCCGGCCAACCAGAACGACTGACCTGCCCCCTTTCCCCGGCGCGGCCTGGCGCTGCGCCACCGATCCACTCACGTAACAATCAGGAATCCAGCCAATGAACCAACCCGGACTCTTCAGCGCCTTCGACGACGCCCTGCTCGTCGAGGCCGTGCGCACCCCCTGGATCGACTACCGCGGCGCCCTCGCCCCCGTCTCGCCCACCGACCTGGGCATCTGCGCCGGCCGCGCCGTGCTTGCGCGCAGCAACGTGGACCCGGCCGGCATCGACAGCGTACTGGCCGGCAACATGGCCCAGGCCAGCTTCGATGCCTACATGCTGCCGCGCCACATCGGCCTGTATTGCGGCGTCCCGCAACAGGTTCCGGCCCTGGGCGTGCAGCGCATCTGCGGCACCGGCCTGGAGCTGCTGCGCCAGGGCGCCGAGCAACTCCAGCGCGGCCAGGCCCGCAGCGTGCTTTGCGTGGCCGCCGAATCCATGTCGCGCAATCCCATCGCCAGCTACAGCCACCGCAACGGTTTCGCCCTGGGCCAGCCGGTGGAATTCAAGGACTTCCTCTGGGAAGCGCTGCTCGACCCCGCCGTGGGCCTGAGCATGATGCAGACCGCCGAGAACCTCGCCCGCCGCTATGGCCTGCGCCGCGAAGAAGTCGACGCCTACGCCCTGCGCAGCTTCGAGCGTGCCCTGCGGGCCCAGGCCGAGGGCTGGTTCGCCGGGGAAATCCAGGAAGTGCTCGAACAGACCTTCGAGCAACCCGGCCTCGACCCGCGCCGACTGAAGCTCGCCAGCCGCCAGGCGCGCGCCGCCCAGGACAGCCATATCCGCGAAACCTCCGCCGAAGCCCTGGCGCGCCTGAACGCGCTCTACCCCGACGGCGTGCAGACCGCCGGCAACAGCTGCGCCGTGGTCGATGGCGCCGCCGCCGCGTTGCTGATGTCCGGTAATGAAGCCAAGGGCCGACCGGTGCTGGCCCATGTGCGAGCGGCATCCGCAGTCGGCGTCGATCCGGCGTACATGGGCATCGGCCCGGCCCCGGCGATCCGCCGCCTGCTCGATGGCTGCGGGCTGAGTCTGGATCAGATCGGCCACTTCGAGATCAACGAAGCCCAGGCCGCCCAGGTACTCGCCGTGCAGCGCGAACTGGAGCTGGACGACGAACGCCTGAACATCCATGGCGGCGCCATCGCCCTGGGTCACCCGCTGGCCGCCACCGGCCTGCGCCTGGCCCACACCGTGGCCCGGCAGATGGCCGCCAGCGGCCGCCGCTACGGCATCGCCTCCGCCTGCATCGGCGGCGGCCAGGGCATGGCCGTGCTGCTGGAAAACCCGCAGCCCACCGCTTTCAACTGAGACCCCATCAGGCGGCGCCCCCCGGCGCCGCTTTTCTTCCCGCCGAACTTCACGCAAAAAAAACGGGCCGCCTTGCTCTCACAAGGCGGCCCGTTTCGTTCGCTCAGGCTCAGGGCGCGGGGATCAACCGTGCGTCGTCACCCCGGTACAGACCCTCGATCAGTTCGGCACGCGAAGCCAGGATGGCGCGCTGGTTCAGCGACCCCTTGTCGGTGATCTCGCCGCGATCGATGGACGGCGCCTCATCGAGCAGCGCGGCCCAGCCGAAGAAGTTCGCATTGCCGGTCGCCTGCTGGTTGAGTTGCCCCAGCCACTCGCCGAACCAGGCACGCACCGGCGCGCTGCCCAGCACCTGGGCTTCGCTGGCGTCCTTGCCCAGGCCGGCCAGCGCACGGCACTCGGCCATGCGCGGGAACACCAGCAGCCCCAGGCTCGGACGGTTGGGCGCCAGTACCACCACATCCTGCACGTAGCGCGCACCGGCGAGCACCGCTCGGGTACGCAGCGGGCCGACGTTGACGAACACGCCGGAGGACAGCTTGAAGTCCTCGGCCAGACGGCCATCGAACATCAGGCCCAGCTGCGGGTTGGCCTCGTCGGCCAGGCGCAGGGCGTCGCCGGAACAGTAGAAGCCCTCCTCGTCGAAGACCTCGGCGTTCTGCTCGGGGTTGCGCCAGTAGCCGCGCATCAGGTTCGGCCCGCGGTAGCGCGCTTCCAGCTTGCCTTCCCAGGGCACCAGCTTGACCTCGCAACCCGGCGCCGGAAGCCCCACGTAGCCGGCCTCGGACAGCGGGCCGGTGGTGAAAGTGCAGGACGGCGCCGCCTCGGTCATGCCCAGGCCCGCCATCATGCGGATGCGTTCGCCGCAATGGGCTTCGGCCAGGCGATCGAGACGATCCCAGATATCCTGGGACAGCCCGGCGGCGGCGAAGAAGAACAGGCGGATGCGCGAGAAGAAGCTCTCCCGCAGTTGCGCGTCAGTCTCCAGCGCCCCGGCCAGTTCCTCCCAGCCGCGCGGTACGGTGAGGTAGGCGGTGGGCGAGATGTCCTTGAGGTTGCGCAGCGTTTCGGCAAAACCCTGGGGCGTCGGGCGGCCGCCGTCGATATAGAAGCTGCCGCCGTTGTACAGCACGATGCCGAGGTTGTGGCTGCCGCCGAAGGTGTGGTTCCACGGCAACCAGTCCACCAGCACCGGCGGCGACTGGGCAAACTCGGGGAAGGTCTGCAGCAGCATCTGCTGGTTGGAGCAGAGCATGCGCTGGGTGGTGGGTACGGCCTTGGGCAGCTTGGTCGAGCCGGAGGTGAAGAGGAACTTGGCGATGGTGTCGCCGTCGGTGGCGGCGAAGGCGGCGTCCGCCTCGCTGCAGTCCTCTGCCTGCAACAGCTCGGCGAAGGCGCGGCACTGACGTCCAGCTACTTCGCCACGGGTGAACAGCAGCGACACCTCGGCATCGATCACGGTTTCGATGGCACGGCGGAACGGCGTGGCCTCGGCGGCGAAGATCAGCCCCGGTTGCAGCAGCGAGACGATATGGCGCAGCTTCGCCAGGTCCTGGGAGACCAGCGAATAGGCCGGCGACACCGGGCAATAGGGAATGCCGGCGTACAGCGCGCCGAAGGCCAGTTGCAGGTGCTCCAGGTCGTTGCCCGAGAGGATCAGCAACGGGCGTTCGGGGCCGAGCCCGTAGGCCAGCAGGCTCTGGGCGATACGCCGGGTACTGTCGAGCATCTGCGCGTAGCTGATGCGGCGCCAGTCGCCGGATTCGTCGCGGGCGGCGACGAAGGTCTGCTGCGGCCGTTCGGCCGCCCACAGCTGCAGGCGTTCCAGCAGGCGTTCGGGCGCTTGCTCCAGGGCTTCGCGGGCCTGCATGTAGAGGGTGCCGTCGGCTTCGCGGCGCACGTCCACTTCGGGATGGCCGATGGCGACCGGCCGGTAGCGCGGCCAGGTATTGGAGTCGAGGTTCATGGAGTGTGCTCCATCGAGACACGCCGCCGGGCCCTTCGGCGCGGCGGCGTAAATCTTGTTCTTGTTCTGCACGGCGTCCTGCCGAGCGCTCGGATCGGTACTCAGATGGGATAGTGACGCGGCGTGGTCTGCAGGGTGACCCAGCGCAGCTGGGTGAAGTGATCGAGCGCGGCGCGGCTGCCGAAGCTACCGTAACCGCTGGCCTTGACGCCACCGAAAGGAATCTGCGCCTCGTCGTGCACGGTGGGCCCATTGATGTGGCAGATGCCCGACTCGACGCGCCGCGCCAGGTTCAGCGCGCGGGCCTGGTCGCGACTGAAGATCGCCGCCGACAAGCCGTATTCGCTGTCGTTGGCCACCCGCAGGGCCTCTTCGTCACCGTCCACGCGGATCACCGAAAGCACCGGGCCGAAGGACTCCTCGGCGTACAGGCGCATCTCCGCCGTCACGCCATCGAGCAACGCCGGCTGCATCACCGCGCCCTCGCATTCGCCGCCGCAGAGCAGGCGCGCGCCCTTCTCCACCGCATCGTCGATCAGCGCGCGAATGCGCCGGGCGGAGGCTTCGTCCACCAGGCTGCCGAGCACCGAGTCCGTCGCGGCGGGATGGCCGGCGCGCAGGGTGGCGGTCTTCTTCGCCAGGCGTTCGACGAAGGTATCGGCCACCCGCGCATCGACGATCACCCGCTCGGTGGACATGCAGATCTGCCCCTGGTTGAAGTAGCCACCGAAGGCGGCGGCCTCGACGGCGGCGTCCAGGTCGGCGTCGTCCAGCACCAGCAGCGGCGCCTTGCCGCCCAGCTCCAGCAGCGCGGGCTTCAGGTGACGGGCGCTGAGCTCGCCGATGATGCGGCCGACGCGAGTCGAGCCGGTGAAGTTGACGCGCTTGACCGCCGGGTTGGCAATCAGCCGCTCGACCAGCGCGGCGGCGTCTTCCGGGGCGTTGCTCAGCACGTTGACCACGCCATCGCCCAGGCCTGCGTCGTGCAGCACCTGGCCGATCAGCCGGTGTACCGCCGGGCAGTGCTCGGACGCCTTGAGCACCACGGTATTGCCACACGCCAAAGCCATGGCCAGGGCGCGGGTGGCAAGGATGACCGGGGCGTTCCAGGGCGCGATGCCGAGCACCACGCCGACCGCCTGGCGCATGGCCATGGACAGCGAGCCGGGCACGTCGGAGGGGATCACCTCGCCCAGCACCTGGGTGGTCATGCCAGCGGCCTCGCGCAGGATGCCGGCGGCCAGGTGCACATTGAAACCGTACCAGTTGGCCATGGCGCCGGTTTCACGAGCGCCGGCGGCGATGAACTCGGCGCTGCGCGCCTCCATCAGCCGCGCCGCTTCCAGCAGGCGCAGGCGGCGCTCGCCGGGGCCCAGCGCCGACCAGGCAGGAAATGCCGCGGCGGCGGCAGCCACGGCGGCATCGGCATCGTCGAGGGTGGCGGCGGCCGCGACACTGGCCGGCGTACCCGTCAGCGGGTCGAGCCGGGTGAAGGTGCGTCCGTTGCTGGCAGGCAAGGCCCGTCCGCCGATCAACAGCGAGACTTCGTTCATGCAGCGATTCCTCTTGTCATTGTTCTGGCCGCGGGGTCTGCGCCCCGCGGCGGCTGCCCGTCAGCGGCGGTAGGCCTGGAGACCCGGCTTGATGCTCTTGTCGTCGAGGAACTGCTTGAGCCCCTGCTCGCGGCCGTGCTCCGGGTCGCGCAGCTGGGCCTGGTCGAGCTTGGCGTAGAGGTAGTCCTCGTTCTGCTCCCAGGTCAGTTCGCGGCAGCGCTTGAAGCCGTTCTTCGCCGCGCGCAGCACCACCGGGTTCTTGTCCAGCAGGTCGGCGGCCAGTTCCAGCACGGCCTCGCGCAATTGCGCCAGCGGCACGCTGCGGTTGACCAGGCCCATCTCGGCGGCCTTGCGGCCATCGAAGGTCTTGCCGGTCATGATGTAGTACAGCGACTCGCGGTGGCCCACGGTGTCGGCCATGGCCTTGCTCACCAGGTTGCCCGGCGGGATGCCCCAGTTGATTTCGGACAGGCCGAATACCGCCTCGTCCGCGGCGATGGCCAGGTCACACGCCACCAGCGGGCTGAAGCCGCCGCCGAAGCACCAGCCGTTGACCATGGCGATGGTCGGCTTGGAGTACAGGCGCAGCAACTTCCACTGCCATTCGGAGGCGTCGCGGCGGATGCGCTCCTGGAGGATTTCCGGGCCGGCGTCCACTTCGCGGAAGTATTCCTTCAGGTCCATGCCCGCTGTCCAGGCGGAGCCGGCACCGGTCAGCACCAGCACGCGCGCGTCGGCGTCCTGCTCGACGGTTTCCAGCACGTCGCGCATTTCGCGGTTGAGCGTCGGGCTCATGGCGTTGCGCTTTTCCGGGCGGTTCAGGGTGACCCAGGCGATGCCGCCTTCCACGTCGACGGTTACGGTCTGCCAGCGGCCTTCGTACTTGTTCATGTCTCACCTTTGCTCTTGTTTTGCTCGATGAGGGAAAAGCTATCCTGCCAAATTAGTTATGTCAATTAACTATATTTGCGAAATCCACGGTCTGGAGCTGGTGCCCGACGAGCAGCGCACGCACCTCGGTCGGAATCTCACGGGACGCCAGCCGCTCGCCGTCGGAGCCGGTCCAGACGCGGATGTCGTGCCCTTCCACGGCCAGCGCACCATCGGCATGGAAGGCCCAGTGGCACAGGGTGAAGCTGCTGCGGCGCAGTTCGGCCACGTGGGTTTCGATGCGCAGGATGTCGCCGAAACTGCTGGGTTTCAGAAAGCGCGCACGGGTATCGACCATGGGCCAGCCAACGATGCCATAGCGCTCCATGGCCTTCCTCAGGGGCAGGTCGATGCTGGCGAACAGGGCGTCGGTGGCACGGTTGAAGTAAGCGAAATAGTTGGGATAGAAGACGATCCCAGCCGGGTCGCAATCGCCCCAGCTGACTTCGATCTCGATGCGATTGGGCATCATCGGCCTCGTTACATGGGTTATTAGTTAACTCAAATAACCATATGGCCGAAGCAAGGTGCCGTCAACGGCGGTTTCTGGCGTGAAGAAGCCGTGCCAGCTGGAAAGCTCAATAGGTGCGAGCCAGAACGCCGGCGTCACGCTGCGCGTGGCCGGTCGGGAGGGAAACAGGAATCGGGGCGATGAGCGAACATCGCCTGCGGCGGGGGTTGCCCGATACGCGGCGTGGCGTCAGCAGCCGGCCAATGATTTGCCGTGCCCGGCCAGCGTCGATACCCGCTCAGTCAGGCGCGGCCGCGCCCTGCCCTGCATGCAGCACGCCCCACGCCATCGGCAACGAGCCACGGCGATGCAGGCGGCTGAAACAGGAGATCAGGGCAACAGGCGGCTGATGGAGGGCACCGGTACGTAGCAGCTGGGGTAGCTGGCGTTGCAGTACACAGCACTGGCCACGGCAGCTGGCTTGGGCTGGACCAGTAGCAGGACATAGGCTGCGGAAAGCGCACAGAGAACCACAGCCAGGCAGATTTTTTTTGTTTTCATTGCCTTCACCGCCCTTGAGGGAGAACAGGGGTGGTTCGAGACTATGAAAAAGGTACGGCGTATCACCTCGTCCAAACGGACTAGGTCGCGCAGTCGCCATGCTCGCGCCGCCCGCCGGACGCAACCGATGAGGCGGCAATCGCTCTATTTCGAGCACTCGCGCCGGTCTGACAGCCCGCCAAAGCGCAGCCGAGGCGACAGGCGGCCACCGTTTGGCGCCATCCCTGATCAACCACACACCGCCAGCGGAAGGCGCAGGATTCGTACAACCGCGCATTGAACGGCGCGCGGGGGCTCTGTTACGCTGCGCCGATCCAGGCCGCCACGAAGGACCGTCATGCGCCGGCTCCCCATTTTCCTCGCGTTCCTTCTCCTGCTCACGGGCTGCAGCGGCCCCGGTTATTTCGAACCCATTCCCCCCAGCAGTCCGCACCAGGCAACCCTCTACCTGTATCGCCCCAAGGCCGACAATCCTGGCCGGCAACCCCTGCGCTTCTCCTATCCGGACATCCTGATCGACGAGCAGAGCGTCGGTACGCTGGAGTTCAACTCCTATCGCCGTGTCGAGCTTGCGCCCGGCAATCACAGCCTCCGCGTGACCGGGCTGACGCGCAAGGCGAGCTGGGAACCGCGCGACATCAAGCAGACCTTTTCCATCGCGCCGGGCGAGATCAAGTACCTCAAGCTCGACGTGCGCTTCAACCTGAATGAAATGATGCTCGGCCAGCCCGGCCCCAGCTATCTGATCCGCGTGACGCCCATGCGCCCGGACAACGCCATCTACGAAATCCGCGAAACCGAACCTCAAACACCATGAAGCAAGGACCCGCCGTGAGTGCATCCCGTTTTGTTTTCCTGCCATTGGCCGCCGCCCTGCTGGTCGGCTGCCAGAGCCAGGCCGACCAGCCGCTGAACACCCAGTACGACCGTTCCGAGTCGGTCGACAAGGGCGTGCCGGGCGGCGCGATCACCGAGACTGAAGAGCTGCAGGCCACCGTCTCGGCCATTGACCCGGCCAAGCGCACCTTCACCCTCAAGGACGACCAGGGCAACAGCCGCACCATCCAGGCACCGCCGGAAATGCGCAACTTCAACCAGCTCAAGGTCGGCGACCGGGTCAAGGCGGTTGTCGTCATGGAGCGCGTCGTCTACCTGCGCAAACCCGGCGAACCCGCCGTGGACGGTGCCGCCGGCATGGTCGCCACCGCTCGCCTGGGCGAGAAGCCGGCCATGGTCTCGGCCGACACCATCGAGATCACCGCCCTGGTCAAGTCCCTCGATACCACCCAGCGCACCGCCACCCTGCAGCTCGCCGACGGCGGCCTGCACACCGTCAAGGTTCGCCCGGACGTGGAAATGAAGCGCGAATACATCGGCCGCCAGGTCGTGCTGCGCATCACCTCCGCCGTCGCTGTCAGCGTCGAGCCGCAGTGATCGACGGCACCGGCGCCCTCCTCGGCGCCGGTGTTCCCCTCCTGCATGCATCTCCCTGGCCCCGCAATTTCCGGGCCCCTCCGCACAAGGCCCCGCTCCTGAAACTCGCCTATCGTGATTGAGGGCAATCGATCGTTATCGGCGACAGTGGCGCCGAGACGAAGATCGCTCCCGCCCCTTCCTGCGAGCACCCGTCGCAGTTGCAAGGGTCTTCGGCGGCGCACCCGGCTTCCCGACATGGTGGGGGACGCAATGAGTGCCGGATCGACCTCGACCCCACCGTGGAATTCGAAGGCATCAGCAGCGCCTTCGAATTGATTCGCAACGACCCGTTCATCCGCGCCGTCAGTCATCCCGACGGCCAGGACAACGCGGCAGCAACTCGCGCCGCGCCCGCCCTGCCGTAGCGAACGCCAGGAGGATCACATCCATGAGCGCGATTCATATTCACCCTTCCGTGGACAGCGGCATCCGCCCGGAGAAACCCGGCTTCAGCGGCGGCACGCTGCAGTGCCGGTGCGCGACCGACAAGGTGGAAGTCACGGTCGGCGCCCAGACGCTGCACAACCACGCCTGCGGCTGCACCAAATGCTGGAAGCCCGCAGGGGCGACCTTTGCGGTGATCGCCGTGGTGCCGCGGGACAAGGTCAGCGTGACGGCCCACCCCGAAAAACTGCAGATCGTCGACGAAAGTGCCGTGATCCAGCGGCATGCCTGCCGTGAATGCGGCGTGCACCTGTTCGGCCGCATCGAGAACAAGGGCCATGCGTTCTACGGCCTCGACTTCGTGCATACCGAGCTTTCCCCGCAGGAAGGCTGGTCGGCGCCGGGCTTCGCCGCCTTCGTCTCCTCGGTGATCGAGAGCGGCACCCCGCCCTCGCAGATGGACGCCATCCGCCAGCGCCTGCGTGAGCTTCACCTGGAGCCCTACGACTGCCTGTCACCAACGCTGATGGATGCCTTGGCCAGCCACGCCGCCAAGCAGAAGGGCACCTACCGCGACGCCTGACCGGCCTCGCCAGCCGCCGAAGCCTGGAGCGCGGGGAGCACCGCACCGGCTCCGGCGGCGGGCAGGACGCTTCCAAATGCCCTCCTGACGGGCGGTCAGCACGCCGCTTGCGCCTGCCTGCACGGCCCGCTGTCGGTTTCAGGATGCGACGTGTCGTTCAGGTGCAATCCGCCGGCAGCCGGGATGGCAAGCTTCCATACTGTTAAGGACCAGGTGCGCCCAGATGCCTGGCCGGATAACAAGAATGGCGCTCCGAAGAGCCACGCTCCCGTGACGTGGCCGGCACGCCGCAGCCGAAGAGTTCCGAACCGCTGCCGGGGGACGGCAGGCGCGTTCGCGATGTCGAGGTTCGCTGAATGTCTGATGACTCGCTCCACCTGCCCCTGATTCACGACGTGCTGGAACGCCAGAAGGCGACTCCCGGCGCCTTGTTGCCGATCCTCCACACCATTCAGGACGGCATCGGGTACATCCCCGATGTCGCCGTTCCCGAAATCGCCCACGCCCTCAACCTCAGCGTTGCCGAGGTACGCGGGGTAATCAGCTTCTACCACGACTTCCGCACCTCCGCGCCCGCCCGCCACACCCTGCGCCTGTGCCGAGCCGAGTCGTGCCAGAGCATGGGCGCCGAGGGCCTGGCCGCGCAGCTGCGCGAACAGCTTGCGCTGGATGACCACGGCACCAGTGCCGATGGCCAGATCGCCCTGCGCCCGGTGTACTGCCTGGGCGCCTGCGCCTGCTCGCCGGCCCTGGAGCTGGACGGCCGCGTACATGCGCGCCTCACCCCCGAACGCCTGCGCGAGCTGGTGAACGGCTGCCTGGAGGACGGCGCATGCTGAAGCTCTTCGTTTCCTGCGATTCGGTCGCCCGCTCGGTGGGTGCCGACGAGGTCGCCGCCGCGCTGGCCGCCGAGGCCGAACGCCGCCAGGTGCCGCTTGAAGTGCAGCGCACCAGCTCCCGTGGCCTGTATTGGCTGGAACCGCTGGTCGAGCTGGAAAGCGCCGACGGCCGCCTGGGCTTCGGCCCGCTGACGGCGGACCAGGTCCCTGCCCTGCTCGATGCCCTGACCAGTGACCCCATCCGCCATCCGCTGGCCCTCGGGCCGGTGGAAGAGATTCCCTACCTGAAGACCCAGCAGCGCCTGCTGTTCGCACGCGCCGGCATCACCCGGCCGCTGTCGCTGGACGACTACCGCGCCCACGGCGGTTTCGAGGGCCTGAGCCGCGCCATCGGCATGGACGGCGCCGAGGTGGTTGCTGCAGTGCTCGACTCCGGCCTGCGCGGCCGTGGGGGCGCGGCCTTCCCCGCCGGCATCAAGTGGCGCACCGTGCGTGACGCCAAGGCGGCGCAGAAATACGTGGTGTGCAACGCCGACGAAGGCGACTCCGGCACCTTCGCCGACCGCATGCTGATGGAAGGCGACCCCTTCCTGCTGATCGAAGGCATGGCCATCGCCGGCCTCGCCGTCGGCGCGACCATGGGCTACATCTATGTGCGCTCCGAGTACCCGGATTCCATCACCGCCCTCAACCAGGCCATCCAGATCGCCCGCGACGCCGGCTTCCTGGGTGAAGACCTGTGCGGCAGCGGCCGCACCTTCGAGCTGGAAGTGCGGATGGGCGCCGGCGCCTACATCTGCGGCGAGGAGACCGCCCTGCTGGACTCCCTGGAAGGCAAGCGCGGCGTGGTCCGCGCCAAGCCGCCGCTGCCGGCGCTGCAAGGCCTGTTCGGCCAGCCGACGCTGGTGCACAACGTGCTCACCCTGGCCTCCGTGCCGGTGATCCTGGCCAAGGGCGCGCAGTTCTACCGCGACTTCGGCATGGGCCGCTCGCTGGGCACCATGCCCTTCCAGCTGGCCGGCAACATCCGCCACGGCGGGTTGGTGGAGCGCGCCTTCGGCCTGACCCTGCGCGAGCTGGTGGAAGGCTACGGCGGCGGCACCGCCACCGGCCGGCCGCTGAAGGCCGCGCAGGTGGGCGGCCCGCTGGGCGCCTGGGTGCCGCCGTCGCAGTTCGACACCCCGCTGGACTACGAGGCCTTCGCCGCCATGAGCGCGATGCTCGGCCACGGCGGCGTGGTAGTGGCTGACGACAGCCTCGACATGGCCCGCATGGCGCGCTTCGCCTTGCAGTTCTGCGCCGAGGAATCCTGCGGCAAGTGCACGCCCTGCCGCATCGGCTCCACCCGTGGCGTGGAAGTGGTCGACCGCCTGCTGGCGGCGACCGACGCCCAGGCGCGGGACGAACAGGTGATCCTGCTCAAGGACCTCTGCGACACCCTGACCTACGGCTCGCTCTGCGCACTGGGCGGCATGACCGCCTTCCCGGTGACCAGCGCGCTCAAGCACTTCCCCGCCGACTTCGGTCTGGAAACCTCGGAGGCCGACCAATGATCACCATCTTCGACCCCGCCAACTCTGGCGAAATCGACCTCGGCACCCCCGCCCGCGAAAGCGACGTGCAGGTCAGCCTGAACATCGACGGCCGCGAGATCAGCGTGCCCGCTGGCACCTCGGTGATGCGCGCCGCGGCGCTGCTGGGCACCACCATTCCCAAGCTCTGCGCCACCGACAGCCTGGAAGCCTTCGGCTCCTGCCGCATGTGCCTGGTGGAAATCGACGGCATGCGCGGCTACCCGGCCTCCTGCACCACGCCGGTGACCGAAGGCATGGTGGTGCGCACCCAGACGCCGAAGCTGGCGAGCCTGCGCCGCAACGTCATGGAGCTGTACATCTCCGACCACCCGCTGGATTGCCTGACCTGCTCGGCCAACGGCAACTGCGAACTGCAGACGGTAGCCGGCCAGGTGGGCCTGCGCGAGGTACGCTACGGCTATGACGGCGCCAACCACCTGAGCGATGCGAAGGACGTCTCCAACCCCTACTTCGACTACGACCCGAGCAAGTGCATCGTCTGCAACCGCTGCGTGCGCGCCTGCGAGGAAACCCAGGGCACCTTCGCCCTGACCATCGAGGGGCGCGGCTTCGAGTCCCGCGTGGCGGCGGCCGGCGGCGACAACTTCCTCGACTCCGAGTGCGTCTCCTGCGGCGCCTGCGTGCAGGCCTGCCCCACCGCCACGCTGATGGAAAAGAGCGTGGTCGAGATCGGCCAGCCGGAGCGCAGCGTCATCACCACCTGCGCTTATTGCGGCGTGGGCTGCTCCTTCCGCGCCGAGATGAAGGGCAACCAGCTGGTGCGCATGGTCCCGGACAAGAACGGCCAGGCCAACCACGGCCACTCCTGCGTCAAGGGCCGCTTCGCCTGGGGTTATGCGACCCACCCGGACCGAATCACCAAGCCGATGATCCGCAAGCACATCAACGATCCGTGGCAGGAAGTCAGCTGGGACGAGGCGGTCACCTACGCCGCCAGCGAGTTCCGCCGCATCCAGCAGAAGTACGGGCGCGACTCCATCGGCGGCATCACCTCCAGCCGCTGCACCAACGAAGAGTCCTACCTGGTGCAGAAACTGGTGCGCGCGGCATTCGGCAACAACAACGTCGACACCTGCGCCCGCGTCTGCCACTCGCCGACTGGCTATGGCCTGAAGCAGACCCTCGGTGAATCCGCCGGCACCCAGAGCTTCGACTCGGTGATGCAGGCCGACGTCGTCCTGGTGATCGGCGCCAACCCCACCGACGCCCACCCGGTGTTCGGCTCCCAGCTCAAGCGCCGCCTGCGCGAAGGCGCGCAACTGATCGTCATCGACCCGCGCCGCATCGACCTGGTGGACTCGCCCCACGCCCGCGCCGAGCTGCACCTGCAACTGCGCCCCGGCACCAACGTGGCCATGCTCAACGCGCTGGCCCACGTCATCGTCACCGAAGGCCTGGTCAAGCAGGACTTCGTCGATGCGCGCTGCGAGGCCGCCGACTTCGCCCGCTGGCGCGATTTCGTCAGCCTGCCGGAACATGCCCCCGAGGTGCTCGGCCCGGTCTGCGGCGTACCCGCCGAGGAAATCCGCGCCGCCGCCCGCCTCTATGCCACCGGCGGCAACGCGGCCATCTACTACGGCCTGGGCGTCACCGAGCACAGCCAGGGCAGCACCGCGGTGATGGGCATCGCCAACCTCGCCATGGCCACCGGCAACGTCGGCCGCGAAGGCGTGGGCGTGAACCCGCTGCGCGGGCAGAATAACGTCCAGGGCTCCTGCGACATGGGCTCCTTCCCCCATGAGCTGCCGGGCTACCGCCACGTTTCCAACGAGGCCGTGCGCGCGCAGTTCGAACAGGCCTGGGGCGTGACCCTGCAGCCCGATCCGGGCCTGCGCATCCCCAACATGTTCGAAGCGGCACTGGGCGGCAGCTTTAAGGCGCTCTACTGCCAGGGCGAGGATATCGCCCAGAGCGACCCCAATACCCAGCACGTCACCGCCGCCCTGTCGGCCATGGAGTGCGTGGTGGTGCAGGACATCTTCCTCAACGAGACGGCCAAGTTCGCCCATGTGTTCCTGCCGGGCTGCTCCTTCCTTGAGAAAGACGGCACCTTCACCAACGCCGAACGCCGCATTTCCCGCGTGCGCAAGGTGATGGAGCCGCTGGGCGGCAAGGCCGACTGGGAAGGCACCGTGGCCCTGGCCAACGCCCTGGGCTACCCGATGAACTACACCCACCCGTCGCAGATCATGGACGAGATCGCCCGCCTGACGCCGACCTTCACCCGCGTCAGCTACGAAGAACTCGACCGCCACGGCAGCCTGCAATGGCCGTGCAACGACGCGGCGCCGGATGGCACCCCGACCATGCACATCGACGAGTTCGTGCGTGGCAAGGGGCGCTTCATGCTCACCGGCTACGTGCCCACCGACGAGAAGGTCAACGCCCGCTATCCGCTGCTGCTGACCACCGGGCGCATCCTCAGCCAGTACAACGTCGGCGCCCAGACCCGGCGCACCGACAACGTTGCCTGGCATGAGCAGGACCGCCTGGAGATCCACCCCAGCGACGCCGAAAGCCGTGGCATCCAGGATGGCGACTGGGTCGGCGTGGGCAGCCGCGCCGGGCAGACGGTATTGCGCGCCAAGGTCAGCGAGCGGGTGGCGCCGGGGGTGGTCTACACGACCTTCCACTTCCCGGAATCGGGCGCCAACGTAATCACCACCGACAACTCCGACTGGGCCACCAACTGCCCGGAATACAAGGTCACGGCGGTGGAAGTCACGCGCGTCTACGAGCCGTCCGAATGGCAGAAACGCTTCCAGTCGTTCAGTGACGAACAACGGCGCCTGCTGAAGGAGCGTCGCCAGACCGAGAAAGCCGAGGCCCGCCGATGAACGTCGAGAACCTGATCAAGATGGCCAACCAGATCGGCCAGTATTTCGCCAGCGAGCCGGACCGCGAGCAAGCCGTGCGCGGTGTGCACCAGCACCTGAAGAGTTTCTGGACGCCCGCGATGCTCCGCGACCTGAAGGCCTGGCTGGAGCGACATCCGGACGGCGACCTGCACCTGCTGGTACAGGCCGCGCTGCTGGAAGAGACCGCGAAGGCCTAGCCCCACCTGCGCTGCGCCGGCCTGGAGCCCGAGTTCCAGGCCGGCGCGGCGCTTCTTCGTTCCGACTCGATGCGCCGGATTCACCCCAGCCGAACGATATCGACCGAAATTTCCACCGCCGCAACCGTGCCCCGGTTCTCCAGCCAGTGCGTGGTGTTCCGGTCCTCCGGCCACCCCACGCCCGGCCCGTAGTCCGTGGCGACGCCATTGCGATGGTCGGTGATGGTGCCCTGCAGGATGAAGACCGTGCCGGGCCTGTCGATATGGTTGTGCACCGGCCCGAACACCCCACCCGGCTCGATGGTCACCTTGCGCATCCGCAGCTGGCGCCCGGCCATGCCCTCGATCTCCGGACCCAGGTCGATCGAAGCCAGTAACTCCACCGTTACGCCACGGGTCTCGGGTGCCGCCTGTTGGTCGCTCATCGTGATCTCCTCGCCGTGCCGCCGGGCCTCAAGTCAACAGAGGTCGTGAAGCGACCTCTCCCCCTAGTGAAGCCCTGCTTTGGCGTTCACGGCGGCCACGACATCCCGGCGAAACGGGAAGGCGACGAAGGGTCGAACAGGCCGTCTGCAAAAGGCCGGGAGCGGCCCAAGCGGCGCCTTGGCACATCCGTGGGTCCATACCCCCGGTCCTCCTCAGGCACCCGCGCCGGCGCCCCGCTCGTTTTTCGTTACTCCGTCTTCCCGCACTTGCCTCATATCTGAAAATTCGCATATTCGATTTTCCATATGTGATCATATGGCATCGCTTCGATCATGCGCCCTGTCGCCCTCGACGACTCAGGTGGCGCAACAGAATGAATGCCCATGCGGAGGCCGCCATGGCTGACCCACTGAGCCCTACCACCGTATTCAAATGCCTGGCCGACGACACCCGTGTGCGCCTGATGCTCCTGATCACCCGCGAAGACGAATTGTGCGTGTGCGAACTGACCTGCGCCCTGGATGAGAGCCAGCCGAAGATCTCCCGCCACCTTGCCCAACTGCGCACCAGTGGCTTGCTGGCGGATCGACGCCAGGGGCAATGGGTGTACTACCGCTTGCACCCTGGACTTCCCGATTGGGTGCGCCACCTCCTGAGTACTGCGCTGGAGGCCAACCGGCAGTGGCTTGAGCCCGACAGCAAACGCCTGGACACCATGGGTGATCGCCCGGAGCGGGCCGCCGCCTGCTGCTGAGCAATCGCCAGGGCCTCTCCTCTTCCTTCAACGAACATCCGAGCGCACCAACATGAGCATCAAAATCGGCATCAACGGTTTCGGCCGTATCGGTCGTCTGGCACTGCGCGCCGCCTGGGACTGGCCGGAATTCGAGTTCGTCCGGATCAACGACCCGGCCGGCGATCCCGAAACCCACGCCCACCTGATCAACTTCGACTCGGTGCACGGCCGCTGGCATCACGAAGCCAGCGCCGACGGCGACTCGATGATCATCGGCGGCAGGCGCATCGAGGTCACCGCCAACAAAGCCATCGCCGACACCGACTGGTCCGGCTGCGATCTGGTCATCGAGGCCAGCGGCAGGATGAAGTCGGTTGCCGTGCTCCAGGCCTACCTCGATCAGGGCGTGAAGCGCGTCGTGGTGAGCGCTCCGGTGAAGGAGGACGGAGCCCTGAACGTCGTCATGGGCGTCAATCAGCACCTGTTCGATCCGGCCCGGCACCGCATCGTCACGGCGGCCTCCTGCACCACCAACTGCCTGGCTCCGGTGGTGAAGGTGATCCACGAGAACCTCGGCATCCGCCACGGCTCGATCACCACCATCCACGACCTGACCAATACCCAGAGCATCCTCGATCAACCACACAAGGACCTGCGCCGCGCCCGCGCCTCCGGCATGAGCCTGATCCCCACCACCACCGGTTCGGCCACCGCCATCGCGGAAATATTCCCCGAGCTGCGGGGGCGCCTCAACGGTCACGCGGTCCGCGTTCCGCTGGCCAACGCCTCGCTGACCGATTGCGTATTCGAGGTCGAACGCGAAACCAGCGCGGATGAGGTGAACCGCCTGCTCAAGAGCGCCGCCGAAAACGAACTGAAGGACATCCTCGGTTATGAGGAGCGCCCCCTGGTCTCCATCGATTACCGCACCGACCCGCGCTCGTCGATCATCGACGCGCTGTCGACCCTGGTCGTCAATGGCACCCAGGTGAAGATCTACGCCTGGTACGACAACGAATGGGGCTACGCCAACCGCACCGTGGAACTGGCGAAGCTGGTCGGCCTGGCCGGTTGAGAGAGCAGGACGGGATCATGAAGGCGCTGTCGTCCCTCGCCCCGGAATTCCGGCAGTACCTGCTGGTGACGGGAAACTACTGGGCATTCACCCTCACCGATGGCGCCTTGCGCATGCTGGTGGTGCTGCACTTCCACGCGCTGGGCTATTCGCCCCTGCAGATCGCCGCCCTGTTCGTGTTCTACGAGCTCTTCGGTGTAGTCACCAACCTGGTGGGCGGCTATCTCGGCGCGCGCATCGGCCTGAACCGCACCATGAACATCGGTCTCGCCACGCAGGTGGTGGCCTTGCTCATGCTCACGGTTCCATCGGCCATGCTGAGCATTCCCTGGGTGATGGCCGCACAGGCCCTGTCGGGCATCGCCAAGGATCTCAACAAGATGAGCGCCAAGAGTTCGATCAAGCTCCTGGTGCCGCACACGCAGCAAGGCAAGCTCTACCGGTGGGTGGCGATCCTCACGGGCTCGAAGAACGCCCTCAAGGGCGTCGGCTTCTTCCTGGGCGGCGCACTCCTGGCCCTGCTCGGTTTCAGGGGGGCCGTGCTGGCAATGGCCCTGGTGCTGGGCTTCATCTGGATCGGCAGCATGCTGTCGCTGAAAAAGGACCTGGGCAAGGCCAAAGCCAAACCCAGGTTCCGCGACCTGCTTTCCAAGAGCCGGGCGATCAACGTCCTCTCCGCGGCCCGTCTGTTTCTGTTTGGTGCGCGTGACGTCTGGTTCGTGGTCGCCCTGCCCGTCTACCTGAGCGCATCCTTCGGCTGGGACGTCTGGCAGGTGGGCGGCTTCCTCGCCGCCTGGGTAATCGGCTACGGCATCGTCCAGTCCTTCGCCCCGGCCTTGACCGGCAAGAAGCGCGGGCATGTCCCGGACGGCCGCGCGGCGTTTATCTGGGCGACGCTGCTTGCCGTCTTGCCAGCGGCGATTGCCATTGGCCTGAATACCAGCCTTTCCACCGAGGCGGTGTTGCTGGGCGGCCTGATGCTGTTCGGCGCGCTCTTCGCGGTGAACTCCTCCCTGCACAGCTACCTGATCGTCTCGTATGCCAAGGAGGACGGCGTGTCGCTGGACGTGGGCTTCTACTACATGTCCAACGCCCTGGGACGCCTGATCGGCACGCTGCTTTCCGGGTGGGTATTCCAGGCGTATGGCCTGGCGGCGTGTCTCTGGATATCGACAGTCTTCGTTCTGTTGGCCGCTGTCATTTCCAGCGCATTGCCCGGGCATGCCGGGGCGACGACAACCGCTCAGCGATGAGGGCGGACGCATGCGGGCCTTTCAAGTAACAGGAAACCGCCACCTGCATCGTCGTCATCACTCTCATGGTGGTGCTCACCAACCTGCTCTTCAACCGCCTGCGGCACGCCATCCTGGGTAACGGGCGGCACTGACCCGCCCCGACTTTCGTCCCCCCTTCCGCCGCAGCCTCCTGCCGCGTGTGCCTTACGTACGCGCGCCGGGCAGGCTCACGCCTGGAGTTTGCGCGGGATGCCCGCACCCGCCGTTATCGGTCTGGCCGATGCCCACCTGCGATCAATCGATTGGAACGAAACCGACGAGCCCCCGAGCATGGCCCCCAGGTTCAAACAACAACAAGGAACTGCCCATGCCTGCCCGATTCCACAATCCCGTCGCCACCGTTTTCGGCGGCGGCAGCCTGGACCGCATCGCCGACCTGTGCGAAGGCACGGTCGCCCTGGTGACCTTCCCCGAAGCCACGCAACTGGGGCTGGTCGACCGCGTCCGCGGCCTGCTCGGCGAGCGCCTCGCCTACGTCATCGACGACGTGCAGCCCAACCCCGACGTGGCCTGGCTGCGCGATGTGCACGAGCGCTTCTGGCGTGAAGCGGCCGACTGCAGCACCGTCTTCGCCCTCGGAGGCGGCAGCGCCATCGACACCGCCAAGGCGCTGATCGTCGGCACCGCTTCCGGGCACTTCGACGAACTGCTCGACCTGCTGGCCGCCGGCAAGCCCTTCGTCCCGGCGCGCAGCAAGACGCTGATCGCCGCGCCGACCACCGCCGGCACCGGCAGCGAAGTGACGCCCTGGGCGACCATCTGGGATGCCCGACAGCAGAAGAAGTACTCCCTGCACCTGGACTGCACCTGGCCCAGGGTCGCGCTGATCGACCCGGACCTGATGCTCAGCGTGCCCGCCGGGGTGACCGTGTCCACCGGGCTGGACGCGCTGTCCCACGCGCTGGAGTCGATCTGGAACCACAACGCCAACCCGATCTCCGACACCTTCGCCGTCTCCGCCATCGAGGACATCCTCGACTGCCTGCCGCGCCTGCAGCATGACCTCGGCAACCGCGAGCTGCGTTCGCGCATGGCCCTGGCCGCGCTGAAGGCCGGCATGGCCTTCTCCAACACCAAGACCGCGCTGGCCCACTCCATCTCCTACGAGATGACCCTGCGCCACGGCGTGCCCCACGGCATCGCCTGCTCCTTCACCTTGCCGCTGGTGCTGGGCCTGGCCTGGGGCCGCGACGCCGACCGCGACCGCACCCTGCAGCGGGTATTCGGCAGCGAACTGGTTACAGCGCAGCAGCGCCTGCGTGAGTTCCTCCATCGCCTCGGGGTCAAGACCGAGTTCGGCGACTACGGCGTGACTGCCGCCGAAGCCGAAGCGATGATCGACTTCGCCATGCAGGGTGCCCGCGGACGCAACTTCATCGGCTCGCAAGCCGCCTGACGCCGTCCCTCACCGGGCGGCCCAGGCGGCCGCCTTTTCCTGTTGCTCCGAGGACCTATCGCACCAAACAAGAGTGCCGACACGCCGAGCTTTCAGTCGGCGCGAGCGAACAAGAAGGAAAACAGCCATGAACCGTGCACAAACCCTGTCTGGCCCCATCTCCGCCGTCACCCCCTTCCGCGTTGCCCAGTGGCGCATGCTGCTGGCCGCGATGTTCTGCTACCTGTTCTTCTACACCGGCCGCCAGACCTTCGGCTTCGCCATCCCCGGCATCCAGGCCGAATTCGGCCTGAGCAAGGAGACCCTCGGCTGGGCTTCCAGCGCCATGCTGTGGATGTACGCCATCGGCCAGGCCATCAACGGCAACCTCGCCGACAAGTTCGGCGGCCGGCGCATCATGAGCCTGGGCGCGGCGCTGTCCTGCGCGGCCAACTGGGTCACCAGCTTCGCCGGCGGCTTCGGCAGCCTGATCCTGCCCTGGGGCATCAACGGCTACTTCCAGGCCCTGGGCTGGGCGCCGGGCAGCCGCCTGCTGTCGAACTGGTGGGGCGCCGCCGAGCGCGGCAAGGTCTATGGCTTCTACGTGTTCGCCGCCGGCTGCGCGTCGGTGCTGTCCTACGTCACCTCGGTGGTGGTGATCGACGTGCTGCACCTGGAGTGGCGCTGGATCTTCCGCCTGCCGGTGCTGCTGATGCTCGCCGGCGGCATCGTGTTCTACCTGGTGGCCCGCGAACGCCCGCAGGACATGGGCTTCGAACCGCTGGCCGATACCGGCGTGGCCAACGCCGAGGACCGCGCCAGCGAAGCTGCCCACGGCCAGGAAGAGACCTCTACGCAGCGCTACCTCGCCGTGCTGAAGAACCCGCGCCTGCTGGTGGCGGCGCTGTCGCTGGGCTTCCAGAACGCCGCGCGCTACGGGCTGATCGTCTGGGTGCCGGTGCACTTCCTTGGCGCCGACTGGCAGAAGGGTCAGAGCTTCATCGACCCGAAGTGGATCACCATCGCCCTGCCGGTCGGCATGGCCGTGGGTGCGCTGAGCAACGGCTGGGTATCCGACCGCCTGTTCGGCAGCAAGCGCTACCGCGCGATCATGCTCTACATGGTGCTGGGCGCCCTCACCAGCCTGTGGATGTGGAGCCTGCCGGCACACAGCGGCGTCGGCCTGCTCGCGCTGTTCCTCTGCGGCTTCTTCGTCTACGGCCCGGCGTCGAGCTTCTGGGCGCTCTGCCCGGACCTGGTCGGTGCACGCCGCGCCGGCACCGCCACCGGCATCATGAACTTCTCCTCCTACCTCTTCGCGGGCCTGGCCGAACCCCTGATCGGTCGCATGTTGGACACGACCGGCAATACTTCACTGATCTTCATCGTGGTCACCACGGCGTGCGTATGCAGCGCGGTGGTCGCCCTGTTCGTCCGGCGCTGAGGGCACGGCCATGCGGCAAGCCCTCCTGATAGAGAAGCCTCATGTACCAGTACCACAAGTGGTTGCGTTCCTTTCATGCCGTGGCCCGCACCGGCAGCTTCACCCAGGCGGCGGCGCTGCTGAACGTCGGCCAGCCGACCATCAGCGAGCAGGTCAGCGGCCTGGAGAAGCGTTTCTCGGTGGAGCTGTTCCACCGCCGCGGGCGCTTCATCGAGCTGAGCCCGGCCGGGCAGCAGCTCTACGCGATCACCCAGGGCCTGTTCGGCCAGGAGGACGAAGCCTTGCAACTGCTGCAGAGCTTCCAGCAGCGCAAGCAGGGCATGCTGCGCCTGGGCGCGGTGTCGCCGCCGATTGCCATGAGCCTGACCTACTCGCTGATGCAGCGTTACCCGCACATCGAGCTGGAGACTTCGTTCACCAGCGAGGCCGGTACCCTGGAGCGGCTGTACAACTTCGACATCGACGTGGCGATCCTCGCCCTCTCGGAGTTCGACCAGCGCCTGAGCACGCAGCTCTACCGCACCTGCCCGATCCTTGCGGTGGTACGCGACGACCACCCCTGGGCGCAGCAGGAATCGGTCAGCGTGCAGGAGATCGCCAGGGAGCGCGTGGTACTGCGCGAACCGGCCTCGCGCACCCGCCAGCTGGTGGAGGAAGGCTGCCGGCGGCACGGCGTGGAGCTGGACTGCGCGATGCAGCTGAACAGCCGCGAGGCCATCGTCCATGCGGTGGTGCACGGCATCGGCGTGGGCTTCGTCTCGGCGGTGGAATACGCCGACCGGCCGGGCACGCGCTCCATCGCCTTCGCCGAGGACCCGTTCCACATCAGCTACTACCTGTGCTGCCTGGGCATCCGCCGCAAGCGGCCGATCATCGCCGAGCTGTTCGACTCCACGGCCTGATTCTCACCCGAAACAACCCCTGAAACCGCGAGCCTGCCACGACGCCGGGCGGGCCGCGCTCACCTTCGATTTCACCAATAATCCCCTCACAGGAGCACCACCATGCATTACCAGCAACCCAAGCAACTGCAAGCCGCCATCCTCGACTGGGCTGGCACCGTCGTCGACTTCGGCTCCTTCGCGCCGACCCAGATCTTCGTCGAGGCCTTCGCCGAGTTCGGCGTCCAGGTCAGCCTGGAAGAAGCGCGCGGTCCGATGGGCATGGGCAAGTGGGACCACATCCGCACCCTGTGCGACATCCCCGCCATCGGCGAACGCTACCGCGCCGCCTTCGGCCACCTGCCCACCGACGACGACGTCACCGCCATCTACGAACGCTTCATGCCGCTGCAGATCGAGAAGATCGCCGAGCACTCGGCGCTGATCCCCGGTGCGCTGGACGCCATCGCCGCGCTGCGCCGGCAGGGGCTGAAGATCGGTTCCTGCTCAGGCTACCCGGCGGTGGTGATGGAAAAGGTCGTCGCCCTGGCGAAGACCAACGGCTACGTCGCCGACCATGTGGTGGCCACCGACGAAGTACCGAACGGCCGTCCGCATCCGGCCCAGGCGCTGGCCAACGTGATCGCCCTCGGCATCAGCGACGTGGCGGCCTGCGTGAAGGTCGACGACACCTGGCCGGGCATCCTCGAAGGCCGCAGCGCCGGCATGTGGACCGTGGCGCTGACCTGCTCGGGCAATGCCCTGGGCCTGACCTATGAGCAGTACAAGGCGCTGCCGGCGCACCAACTGGAACAGGAGCGCCAGCGCATCGGCCAGATGTTCGAGGGCTCACGCCCGCATTACCTGATCGACACCATCGCCGAACTGCCGGCGGTGATCGCCGACATCAACGCCCGCCTGGCGCGGGGCGAGATGCCGCAGGGCTGCTGATCCAGGGAGCGAAAAGGCCCGTCAGCGACGGGCCTGAATCTGACGGTGACGTTGAGCGATAGGCAGGCTTATGCAGGGACAGGAATGCATAGCGCAACGCTATCGCAGGCGCTCGCTATCGCTCAACCAGGCAACAATCGGCCAGAAGCAGACACCTAGAGTCAAGATGTCGAAGTCGAACTCATCGGGATAGTCCGCTCATCCGATGGCTAGGTGTTCCACCGACATGGACTCATATCGAATTACCGCTAGGGCCCATGGATCACCTTTTCTGGCCGCTTTTTGGATGGATGAGGGTGTAGTCACGAGCCACTTTCCAATTCTTGGCTTTGCCAGCGGTTTCGCCATTCGGGCATGGCATGCAGCAAGGAAGGGCTCCATCTTTTCAATGATATGCGGTGCCAGATGCGAGATATCCGACGATGGGTAGCGGTCAGCTGGGCTATAGATCAGCCCTTTAGGTAACGGATAGCTCGCATTCCAAAACACCGCAGGCACCTCGCAGGCCTGAAAGCTGGACTCGATTGGCAAGTAGTAGCTTCCTAGGTCAATGATGGTGCCATCTAGCTCGACCCAATAGTGGGAATGCTCGCCAGAGCCGGATGCGTACCCCTGGATAGAAGCCGTGCGTTGATCTCGCGATACAACAAAGGCCCCAAAATTACCCCCAACGACTACAGGGCTATAACCCAAGGCCTGCAGCAACCTGTGCACACCGAACGACGCGTACATACAGCGTTTGTAATAGTCGTCAGGAAACTGGCTTCTCAGGCATCTATCCACTACGCAGAGAACGCGCTCAACAATCGCAGCCTCAACCAAAACAAGCTCCTCCTTGGAACATGGCGACTCATGTATAAGCTCCAGTTGTAAGACACGTCGGCTCTTTGTGCCAGTACCCCACGACTATAGAGGTAGTGGTCGGACTGGTTGACCTTGCCGATGGGGGTAAGGCCATTCGCATCGGTCTTATCTGCTCCTAGCTCTCTCCGCGAGGAAGAATCTCTTGTAGCCTTCGAAGTCCATCGAGAGAACCTCGCCGACTGTCTCTATCAAGTGCTCTTCTTCAATCGGTTTAGCCAGCTCACTGCCTAGGATGCGCAGGTGGAGACGCAATCTGCCAGGAGCTTGCGGGAGAATCGCAAGCAACTCCGATCTGCCCTGCTCTCCTGGTAAGAGAGACCCAAGGCGAATGTGGCATACCGGGATTGGGCCGCTTTCATCTACCTTAAGGCTCATATCGTTTTTGGCCAATACCTCCTGCACGGATACGAGATTGGATATGTTCCACGTAGGCTTCGGCTCTTCGGGTAAATCGCATCCAGCGATCATGTGAACCGCTTGGGAGCCAAGAGCTTCGACGGTTACCTCAAGCTTGGTGTTGGAGAGCTGTACGCCGGATCGATTGGTCAGCACGAAACGCATTGCAATGCGCGCTTCCTTCACGCGTGTGTACTCGGCGTGCTCCCGCCAGAAATCATTGTTGTCTCTATCGAGACCTACAAACTCGGGCGGATCAAACGGGCCACGGGGCTTGCGTGGTCTCTCGAAGTCCGGAAACTTCTCGGTGAACTGCAAGTAGGTATGAGCAAAGCTATTGGGGAGTTCTTCATTCCCAGGAGTCAGTAGGGATAGCTCGACTCTCAAATCGCCACGACCGCTGTCCTCATTCGCCATCGCGATGGCCTCGACCGGCTCTGCTTCGTCAGTGCTGCTACCTCGACGGACGTACACCACATTACTCTTGAGCTTGCCGTAAGGGCTTGAGAGGTAAAATGGACGTTTCTGCTTTGGGATGATGATGACGCCGATGGTTTTCTCCTCGTACAGGTGCTCCTCATAGCGGAACGTCAGCTTCGGCTTCACCTTGCTGTTCACAAACTGCTGTATCCGAGAGTCGTCGATACTGTCTTGGATACCGACGACTTCCGCAGGGTGGGGGCGCTGATCTTTGAACCCCAAAAGGATGTAGCCAGTGCCATCGCGCCAGGAATTGGCAATTGCAAGAATGTCCTTGAGCAGCTCTGATTTATCGGCATCAGTGCCGCTATTGAAGCGATACTGGGCAGATTTGAAGTCAATATCAGTGCTCTCGCTCTTGTAGCGCAGCATGTTAAGGAGATCGATCATCTACGCCCTCACTCCTTGATTTGGTGTGAGCCCGATTTGAGCATGATGTCACTTAAGCGGTAGGTGGAATAAATAGAGCCATGAAGGAGAGCTTAGTCTTCGGTTAAGGGCGATCTGTGAACAGCAGCTACCGGCTATTCGCAGATCACTACGATCTACTGAAGTCACTCAACAGAAATCAACTGTGTCAGATCCGTCGTCAAATAGGGGAATCAAGGCGCTTTAGGCGCCGCGATTAGTTGACGCTTTTGTGCAGAGATTGCTGGTCAGCAAGCCTCTGCCACGTAGATTCATGGCAGGCAGCATTTCTTGTACTTTTTCCCGCTACCGCATTGGCACGAATCGTTGCGCCCCGGCTTTTTGACTCGCAACCCCCTCTCTAGCGTTTTCATCACTACTCCCACGCGCAGGGGATTTTTCATACCCTTGGTCAGCTCATCCATCGCGTCGGATTGAGTCCACGGTTTGTCGTATGTCATGCCGAACTGGATATCACCCTCCGGGCTTAGGGACACTCCAAACCACATGCTCGCCCGCTGGGCATACTTACGTTTTTCACAGTGCAGCTGAAGGTCATTGATCGCCGACGAGTCGGGATTCGGATTGCAATGGAAAGTAATGCCGGTCTTTCCATCGCCAATGACAAACGTGAAGTCGTGACGCTTGCCATCCTTTACTGCCAGAGCCGCGATGCCGGCGAGGCCATTATGTATGTTCCGGCACGACTGACCATCCATGGACAACAGTCCAAAGCCAAGCTCTAGAATGCCGGCCTCAGCGCGGCGCTCAATCTGCATAATCAGCCGCTCGTATAGCGTTCCTTGCATATGCGTTAGGATTCCTGGCGGCGTTCGCTTGCCTGGGAATGCTTCTCGCCTCACCGTCATGGCAACATCCAGGTCACCCGCGATGGAGTCATCTAGCGAGATCATACTGAGCTCTGGCTCTAGCCACAGATTTTGATGCAGATGGTAAGCGAGCGCTGTCAATTCGTGACTTAGCATCAGCTTCTTGGCCGCCTTGCTCCGAAGGCGCACATAGCTGAGCAGGTGCAGGGGTGTATCAAGCATCTCGGTCAGGACGTCCAGCAGGAAGACATCCATGACCAAGGGGGGCTGAACGACATCGGTTGTTTGGTATTCAAGGTACTGACTAGCTTGAAACGCTAGTGCGGGGTAGTGATCAGAGACGACACAGAATGGGTAGATCTCCTTGATTGCCTGAGGAGGGGTAATCTCCATCCCCTTGTCATCGACCATACGGCACTTGCCGGAAAGAATAGCGTTCGCGCATTCCCAGGCCTGATCAGACGCTTTTTGGATTGCTGCTGCGAAATCCTTCTTGAGCTGGCCGTCGTTCCCTTTGCGTGCGGCCAAGGTGAGCTTTTTTGCCTTGGCCTGAACAATGATCATTCGATCGCCGAAGATCACCAGAACGTCGGCCTCCCCAACGATATTTTTCTCAATGAGATTGACGTTGGTGAAGACGTTGCCGGCGCCGAATACCGCAGCCAACCGTTTGTGAGCGAACTGTTCGACGAACGCGCCACGGTTGTCGGACGCCTGTTGCCGATAAAGGGGGTCAACGTTCATCCAGAAAAACGGAGACTCGTAGAGCGCTTCGTAGATTGCATAATGCATGAAGAGCAGCACTGACCCGCGACCGGTAGGCAGCAGCGGCGTGGCGGCCACGCTGTTGTAGTCACCAAGCTCATGGAACTCAGCGTTGCAACCCGTGAATGTCAGGGCATCAAACACAGCCTGAACGATGTCTATGTCCAACCCGGTCTTCTGACTGACTTCCTCTGCCGTGAATTCGAAGTGAGCCAGCAGTGCATCGGCTGCAACTTTGGTGCCCTTACCAGCCTGGTACAGTTTGGAAGCACGCGAGTCCATGCTCGAACACATTGCCCGGGCAACCTGCTGTGCCTGCCGGCTCGTGAAGCCTTTGTTCTGTCGTAGCCAGTCATCATCGCAGCTGTGCTTGTCTACGAAGAAATCGCGGTACTGGAAACTGTACGCGGACTCAGAGCCGTAAAAAATGGGCTCCCGCATCATTACGCCGTCCCAGGCTTGATGATTCGCCATGTCTGTTGCGTTGCCTATTAAGGAAGCGAAGATTGAGCCACTCATGGCATCGTGCAATTCGGCCATCAGCTCATCGCTGCGCGCGACAAAGGTTTGAATTTGATTGGGCTCAGGCAGGGAGAGGTCAAGTGGATGACGCATCATCAGCCCCAGTAGGGTGTTGATTTCCGTCCGGATAAGCCGCTTGGGATCGTAGAGATCGCTCAGGTCGTCGGTGGTGTATTCCTCCCGGTAAGCAACTAGGTTATCGCGATGACAGATGAGTGCGATGGCATAGGCGTATCCCGGCTGCGCCGTGAGTGCGACAAGATCGGCGAAAACCTCAGACTCACTGCGGCCGGTAAAACCCATTCTGACAACTCCTTCAGTGGCAGACCGAGACATTCGGGTACGAGCGCCTCGGGTCGAGATCGGAACATCTAATCGGTCCGGCAACTGGATGCCGCTCAACGGGCGACACCAGCAGCTCAAATGCATCCATAGCGCCACCTAATGTATCAGCAGGCTCCCCAGCCACCAGTAAAGCCTCATAGCTGAGTAGGCATGTGAAAAAAACCGACCATGATCGCTGGTAATCATTTGCAGACCAACAACTACGCTCAAGCCCACTGACACAATAAGCCTGACCGGAATCATTGACTCAGAAACGGGACAGACCGATATGCCTGCACCTGGCCGCAATTTGCCCTCTGCAAAGGGCAGCTATGGGTCGGTAGCAGCCCCTGTGCAAAGCGCCCTTTCCGTGCAGCCGATTGCCCAGAGTGCCGCAGCAACAGTCCTCTCGAGGAGCTCCGGCAGATTGGCATGATCGGAATTAGACTTGGCGTGATGCGTCAGTGCCTCCTTGCCAAGCGACCCTTAGCATCTCCCTACCCATTGGTTTGATCGTAAAACAGGAGATGTCATGGAATCCCGGACTGCATTGATTACCGGAGCCTCGAGCGGTATCGGACTGGAACTGGCGCGCATCCATGCAAGCAAGGGTGGCGATGTTGTGCTGGTGGCGCGTTCGCGCGACAAGCTGGAGGCCATAAAGCGGGAACTCCAGGCGCAGCACGGCGTGAAGACTTACGTCATCGCGGAAGATCTGGCCGATCCGGGCGCAGCGGATCGCATCTTCAGAGCCACTGAGTCCCTGGGATTGGCCATCGATGTCCTGATCAACAACGCAGGCTTCGGCGGGCACGGAAAGTTCGTCGAACGCGATCTCGGCGCTGACCAGGCCATGATGCAGGTGAACATGGCGGCCCTTACCTCGCTGACCCACCATTACCTGAAAGGCATGGTTGGCCGGAGGCGCGGGCGCATCCTGAATGTCTCGTCGACCGCTTCGTTCATGCCTGGCCCGCTGCAGGCGGTGTATTACGCAACCAAGGCCTACGTCACCTCTTTCACCCAGGCCATTGCCGAGGAGGTAAGGGAGTACGGCGTGACGGCCACGGTGTTGTGTCCGGGTGCGGTAGCGACTGGGTTCGTCGCGGCGGGCGACCTGCAGGGCGTCGATGTCTGGAAGAATGCCAGGACGGCAGAGTCCGTGGCGCAGTGCGGATACCAGGCGATGGAACGAGGTGAGCTGGTAGCCTTCAACGAATGCAAGTTGCGGGTCATGCTCGACTGGATCGTTCCTCTGTTGCCTCGCAGAACGGTGCTCAAGGTGTCGCGCCAGGCGATGGAGAAGACATCCTGAGCCAGGCTCGGGTGCCGGACGCCCAGCCGGCCCGCTGAGCTGCCGCCGTGGCCTCCCAGTGCCCGCCAGCAACCCGACTCCGAGGGAACCTCTCGACCATGAAGCAAGCCAGGTATTTTGCCGTGCATCCCGGATGGAAGCTGATCATCGCCGATCTGGGAATAGCCGCCGGAGATCTGCTGACCCTGGCCGAGCTACCAGCCGACCTGTTCA
Organism: Pseudomonas sp. B1-22; assembly: GCF_050474425.1. Classification (NCBI taxonomy): domain Bacteria; kingdom Pseudomonadati; phylum Pseudomonadota; class Gammaproteobacteria; order Pseudomonadales; family Pseudomonadaceae; genus Pseudomonas; species Pseudomonas sp. B1-22. The sequence continues at coordinate 338,901 of NZ_JBCHVH010000007.1, forward strand.
GCCGCAAGGACGCGACGTTATCCCCGCCCGAATATTTCCGGCTTTTTATTGGCCTCGAACAGTTGGTCGGCGAATCGCAGCTGCCTCTGCGTCTTGGCGGCGCCATTTCGGTCGAGGCCTTCGATCCGTCTCTTTTCGCCTGCCTGTGCAGCCCGAACCTCAATGTCGCCCTCACTCGCCTTGCCGAGTACAAGCGACTTTGCGGCCCCCTGGCACTGGAGGTCTTCGTCCTCGACACGCATACGGAGGTCTTCATCGAATGCTACGGTTACGACCGCCCGTTGCCGCGCAGCCTCTGCGCCATGGAGCTGGTATTCCTCACTCACCTGGCACGTCTCGCCACGCGGCGGGACATCGTTCCAACAGAGGCGGAGCTGGTGGCGCTACCGGATCAGGCTCAGCCTTGCGAAGAGTTCCTCGGGTGCCGTCTGCAGCGAGGCGCTCGCAACCGGATTCGCTTCTCGGCAGAAGATGCCGCCCTCCCGTTCCTCACCGAGAACGTCTCCATGTGGCAGTTCTTCGAGCCGGAACTGCAGACGAGGCTTTCGATGCTGGAGACCGGAGCCAGCACTCGCGAGCGGGTGCGCAGTGCGCTGCTGGACATGTTGCCCAGCGGCCGGAGCAGCATCCAGGACGTGTCCGACCGTCTGGCGATGAGCAAGCGCTCACTGCAACGCCACCTGGCAGACGAGGCCCTGAGCTATCAGGAGGTGCTTGACGACACGCGAGCGAACCTGGCCCGACACTACCTCTCCCGCTCGACCATTTCTCCAGGAGAAATCTCCTTCCTGATTGGCTTTCAGGATGCCAATTCATTCCTGCGCGCGTTCAAGGCCTGGACGGGCATGACCCCCGGGGAATACCGGAACCAGAACTGCCATTGAAAGCAACAGCGCTGGCTTTCTGTTTCGGCTCGATTGGGGACGGCTGGTTCAAGAGGCAACTAACGGCCAGGAGCGGACCTTCGCTACCTGACGATACCCCAGCAGCAGAGGGGCGCATTGAGTGCATCCAGCGGGCCGAACTGGCCCCAACGTCCCGCCGCCGGCTCTGCTTGCCGGTGGCGGGACAGCGCCGTTTGCTCTACTGCGCGCGGCAATGCGCGACGACTTCGTCGACCGCGCGCTGCACGTCGCCGCGCCGGTAGCCCAGCAGCGCAAGTTCCGAGGCATTGGGCTCGTAGGACACGACGTTGCCGCGCCCCGTGTAGATCGCCATGTCTGGCAACAGCGGATGTTCCTGGTCCAACGACGGCACATCCTGCGGATGGCCGGCCGCGCGGAAGAACGCGGCGAAGTAATCGGCGAAGCTGAGGTTCTCGTCGCCGACGAGATACGCCTTGCCGGACTCACCGCGAAGCAGCGCACCCCCAATCGCTTCCGACAGCGATTGCGTCGAGATGAAGTTGCTGCCGCCGGCGGGCCCGAACACGGGCAGCCCCACAAGCTTGCCTTCTGCATAGCCGGTGTACGCGGCGAACATCTCGCTGCGCAGCCCCGGCACCGACCCGACCACGAACGGTGCATTGACGCTGCACACCGCGAACGACGGCGTCGCCAGCGCACGCACGCGTTCGTCGGCCAGGTGGCGCGAGCGCACGTACGGCACCGACTCGATCAGCTCCGGTGCGACCTGCGGATAGAAGCTGCCGACCAGTACGGCGCGCTTCACGCCCGCTTCCCGCGCCAGCGCGAAGAAGCGCGGCACCGCGTCGACGTTCGCCCGCTCCCAGTGGGCGGCCTCGTCGGTGCCAGGCGGCAAGTGGCGGATGTCGTTGCCGGCCGCGAACACGACCGCGTCGAACGGCGCGAGGTCATCACGGGTGAAGTTGCCGGCCACGTAGTCGCGCAGCAGCACGTCGAACTGCGCGAGCGCACTGTCGGCCGCGGGCAGCTTGCGCGCGGCGAGCGTAATCTGGTTGCCCTGTGCTTGCAGGTGCAGCGCGGCATGGCCGCCAATGAGACCGGTACCGCCGACGATCAGGATCTTCATGGTATCTCCGGTAGCGGCGCAGGCACGCCGCGAGAAATGGACGGATGAAGCCGCAGCGACGTGCGGCTGGCGCTCAGAAGTTGAAGCCGTTGCCCGTGACGACGGGGATGTTGGTCCAGAAGCCCTTCGGGTCGCGGTACCAGCCGGCCGCCGCTAGCGCGCCGCCATCGACGTGCAGCGTGGTGCCGGTGACCCACGCGGCGAGCGGGCTCGCGAGGTACAGCGCGGCGCCCGCGATGTCGCCGGCGTCGCCGAAACGTCCGAGGGGAATCCAACGCGGGATGTGATCCTGGTGCTCCGCCGCGACCATCAGGCTGACAGGTACCTGCGGCGTCTCGGTGGTTTCGGGGGCTATCTGGTTCACGCGGATGCCGACCGGCCCGAGTTCGAGCGCGAGGCTTTTGGTGAAACCGGTCAGCGCAGCCTTGAACGACGCATACACGGCGCAGTTCGGAATCGCGCGGAAACCTTCGATCGACGATACGCCGACGATGCTGCTGCCCGCGCCGCGCTTGCGCAGCAGCGGCAGCATCGCCTGCGTGACGATGAACACCTGGCGCAGGTTCACGTCGAACAGCCGCGCGATGTCGTCGTCGGTGTAATCGTCGAACGGCTTCGCGATCTGTAGGAAATCACCAACGTTGTTGACGAGCACGTCGAGCTCCCCGAAACGCGCGTCGACCGTCCGCGCGAACGCGTCGACCTCGTCGCGGCGCGTGACGTCCACGATGTCGACGAGCGCGTCGACCCCCGCCGCCTCGAGCGCGTGCCGCACGTCCTGCGCGCGGGCCGCATCGATCTCGGCCACGGCGACGCGCGCGCCCGCCGCACCGAAGGCTTCGGCGCACGCCCGGCCGATACCCGCGCCGCCGCCAGTGACCAGTACTGCCTTACCGGTAAATGAAATCATCGAGGCACTCCATCGAATGGAAAAGCATTGCGCCGCATCACAGCGACGACACCAGTTGCGCGTTGTCGATCCGCAGTTCCGCGCCGTTCACGAAGCGCGATTCGTCGGACGCGAGGAACAGCACGAGATTCGCGACATCCTGTGGGTCGCACATGCGCGCCATCGGATCGCTGCCAATGCCCAGTGCGGCCGGGTCGAGACCGGGCATCAGCGCCTGCGTCATCGGCGTCCAGATCCCGTCCGGGTGGATCGAGTTGCAGCGGATCCGATAGCCGCTGCGCTTGCAGTGCACGGCGACGCTTCGGGTGAGCGCCGTTACCGCGCCCTTCGAGCCGGCATACGCGCACATCATCGGCAGCCCGCCGAGCGCGGCGACCGACGACATCATCACGATCGAGCCCGGCGTGTCGTTGCCTTTCATCGCGCCGATCGCGTATTTGCAGCCGAGGAAATAGCCGTCCGCGTTGGTGCGCATCACCCGCTGCCAGGTCCCGAGGTCTGTCTCCTCGATCGAGCCGACCGGGCAGATCGCCGCGTTGTTGACCAGCACGTCGAGGCGGCCGAAGCGCTCGAGCGTCGCGGCGATCGCTTGCCGCCAGCCGTCTTCTTCGGCGATGTCGTGACGCACGAACATTGCGGCGTCGCCGATCTCACGTGCGAGCGCCTGCCCCGCCGCTTCGTTGATATCGGACAGCACGACGCGGGCACCTTCGGCGGCAAGCAGCAGCGCATCCGCGCGGCCGACGCCGCTCGCTGCGCCGGTGACCAGCGCGACCTTGTTTGCGACTCGTTTCATGGATGATCGATTTCCCGTGGTATGGAGAGAAGGCATGCGCTCATGCAGCGCCAGGCACGCGGCCGGCCTTTACCGCGTCGTGGCGGCGGCCCATCAGCACGACGGCCGCACCGTCCGCGAGCAGCGCCTGCGCACAGGCCGCGCCAATACCGCCGACACCGCCGGTAACCAGCGCGACCTGGCCGTCAAGGGGACGAGACGTTGGCATCGTTCAGCCCTCCAGCGGCAGGTCCTGGGTCCAGTCGACGTGCAGCGTGCGCGCCGCGAAGCGCCACGTGTCGCCGTCGAACAGGCAGCGGTCGTGATAGCGCAGCCCCCAGTCGAGCTTGCGCTTCACGCCATCGCGCACATAGACGTGGCACGCAACGCCGTAGGTCTCGACGTCGGCCACACGGCCGTCGAGCGTGACGAGTTGGTTGTGCACGTGATGCTGCGTCGTTTCGTAGCGCTCGATCGCGCCCATGCCGGCGACGATCGCGTTGCGGTCGTCGAAGCGGAAACCGGGGCCGGCAAGGGATGCGTCGGCGGTGAAGAGAGTGCTGAGCCGAGCCCAGTCGCGTCGGTCGACAGCTTGTGCATAGCGGCACGCGAGTTCGTACAACGCGTGGTGGGGATTCAAATCGGTCATGCCGTACTCCAGGGCGGGAAAGGACGGCCGCGCCGAGAATGCAGACGCGGAGGTATCGGTGAACAGCGACTCTCGATTGGGGCCAGAAGAGGCCCTAGATGCCGTACCCGCCGGACACGTTCAGCTGTTGCCCGGTGATATAGGCGGCGTTGTCCGAGGCCAGGAACACGGCGGCACGACCGACTTCCTCGGGCTTGCCCCAGCGCTTGAGCGCCAGCATGTGCAGCGTTTCGTCGATCCACCGCTGGTCGAACTGGCCCTGTTCCAGGAGCTGCGGGAACATGCCCGCCTCAATGACGCCGACCAGGACGGAGTTCGCACGGATGTTGTAGCGGCCTTCCTCGCGGGCGAGGCCCTTTATCAGCGACTCATTGGCAGCCTTCGGCGCGACCGACAGGCCATCACGATCCGGCCAGCGCAGGTGGCCGGCGGAGCCCAGCGTGACGAACGAACCGCCCCCCGCGGCGCGCAGGTGCGGCAGCGCGGCCTTGGCGGCATTGAAGAAGCCCATGACCTCGACATCGATGGCGCGCTTCCAGTCATCGGGGCCCATTTCGCTGATATGGAGCTGGTTCACGAAAGGCCCGGCCGCCCAGACGATGGTGTGCACGCGACCGTGGATTTCGATGGCCGCGTCCAGCGTCGCCTGGATCTGGGCGACATCGGTGACGTCGACCTGGTGGATGCTCGCATCGACGCCCTCTTCCCGGATCTGGCCGGCGACGCGTTGCGCTACCTCGGCCTTGCTCCGGTAGGCGACTGCGACCGGCACGCCAGCACGTGCGAACTCGAGGGCAACGCATTGTCCGATGCCACCGCTGCCGCCAAAGACCAAAGTGGCGCCCTGCGGGAATCCGCTCTTTCTCATCATTGCCTCTCCTTTCCTCGGTAGATCGACAGGGTGTCGTTGAGGAAAAGTATCAGCAGGCGAACCCACATGGATTACCCAATGCGGGACTATTAAGAAAGCATCACCGGGTGATACTTAATAGTGTCGCATTGCGGTACGCGCGCCCATGGCGGCACGCCAGCCAGCGTCACTCGGTCCAGAAGATTCGCGGATCGGTGAGGCGAGCCATGCATAACATGCTGTACCACTCCGTCTGCCCGTCAGGCAGGGAACGATCGTCGGTGGCGAGCTCGCGCATACGCTGCGAAAGCGAGGCCATCATCTGACGCAACTGGTCTATCGAGCCGCGCGACAACTTGACGGTTTCGAGCTGCCAGACCGACTGCGGGTCGTGGAAGTCCATCGCCTCGAAATGCCGGCGCATCGTGTCGTCCACGGCCCGCCGCAGCGGGCCGCCTGGTATCCACTCCGGGTGCCGCACGGTCAGCAGTCGTACACGGTTGCCGGGAAACAGGTCGAGCAACCGGAGCTTTTCCAGACGCCTGAGGTGAAGGAAGATGTCCGCGTCGTTCAGCTCGAACTCCTGCTGTATCTGCAGGGGCGTCCAGTCATAGCGCAACAGCAGGAAGATGAACGCCGTGAATGGCGCATCGGCCAGCCCCTGCTCCTGCGCGATGCTCAGCGAGTGAATCTTGCTGTCGCTTCGCCGCGCCGCCAGTTCGGCAAGATCGGTCAGGCGCACGCCCGCCATGGAACAGACCGACTCGAGCATCGATACGCTCAGACCATGCCCGGTCAACTTGCGCTTGATGGTTGTCTCGCTCAGGTTCAACTGCTCGGCGATATCGCAATAGCGGATATTGCGATCCTTCAACAGACGCTTCAGCTCCACGAGCAGCAGCGATTCATCGGTGGCGCCATCGAGGTTCTTCGGATGCATGGTCGGGCGTGTTCCAGTCGCACATTCGGAGCGTTCGCAACGCCGTGCCGAGTCGCGCGGTTCGGTGGGCATGGAGGATGGGCAGGCACTATATCTTCCGCCAACGCGGCTGAGTAGGCGGTGCGTACCTGGCGCCCGCCCCGGGGCGAAGGCAGCTTTGGGTCGGTGATGGCTTGCCATCGGCCACGGGCGGCAGGACGGAACGATGAACGCACGGAAGTCGATGTACCTGGCCGTCGATGCGACTGGGCAGCACGAAATTGCCGCCGTCACGAACAATCCGGACGACGGCACGCTGCGAGAGCACCTGCTATTGCAGCGGGATATAGATATCCGTCTGCCACTCTTCCAGGGGCGTCTCCGGGAAGATGCTCAGGTAGTGGAAGAACAGCGGGTGGTCGCGGAGCTCTTCGTTGCTGCCAGGGAGCCAGTCGCGATAGATCGGATAGATGCTTTCGCCGATGTGATCAGGCGAACCGACGTGGCGAACGACCACACAGCGACCGCCGGGAATGACCCGCTCGCGGACGCCGTAATCGTTCGGCGCCACGGCTTCGCCAATCTCGCCACAGATATCGAAGCGAAATTCTTCCGCGGGTGTCGTGTCGGGGTTGCCGTAGGGAATGCCGAAGGTGCGGCTCACGCCTACCGGCGACTGCCCACTGCCCATGCGCCACTGGACGAACCGGCGCACGCTCGCGTCGAGCTGTGCGGGAGGGCCGCAGTGCTCGAGGGCGGCGACCCTGACTTCGGCGAAATCGACGATGCGTGCCTGCATGGTGATGCTCCTGGAAAAATGGGGAATGGCGAAAACCGCATGCCAGGTCTGCCAGTTCGGCTGTTGCCGGAATGCGCTGGGCGCCGTACCGAAGTCTCGTCGAAAGGCCCGGCTGAATGCCTCGGGGCTGTCGAAGCCGGCGTCGAGCGAGGCGTCCAGCACCGAGTATTCCGCGCCGGACGCCAGGCGATGCGCCGCCCGCCGCAGGCGCATCAGCTGCACATAACGCGCAACCGGCACGCCCACGTAGGCGGTGAATTGCCGATGGAAGTGAAACGCCGAGAAATGCGCCACCTCGCTCAAGGTCTTCACCGAAAGGTCACCCTCCAGGTGGCTATCGATGTAGGCAAGCACGGCGTCGAATCGTTTGGAATAGGCAGTCGGAATATCGGACACCGGGTGGAGGCTCCTGGTTATGCGGTCGACGACAGAATCACCCAATCCGCGGTGGGTGCACCTAGCCGGGCTTGCTCAGGTTACGCCCATGGCGGGCCTTCTCCCCTGCCGGTCGGCTACGACTGTCCGTCATCACGGCAACGGCAGCCATGGGGATGGCGAGCATATAGGCGAACAGTCCCGGTGACGCCCAGGATCATTTTTCCGTGCCGTCGTTGAGCGCCATCGAGCTGCCATGCGGCTACCGGGCCGAGTCGGAGATCTCCAGCACCGGCACGGCTACCGAGCTGAAGATGATTCCGAGAGTCACGGGCAGTTTCGGCAGCATGTCGGGGTTTGTTGTCGTTATCGAGGAGGATACCGACCCAAAGTAGGCTCCCGCCAGTGACGGCTAACGGTCAGGAGCGCATAGAATTTCCACGACACCCGAGGCGATTTATCCGGTTTCAGATGATCCCGAGGGCCGTATCGAATACCCTTGCGCCACGTACTCAACCTCGAAGCTGTGAATTGAACGATGGGTTTTGAACAACTAGCTGGACTACGTGACCGCCTGCGGGCTGAAAAAGAGCAGGCAAAGGCCGATAGCGCGAAACATCCCAAGCGGAAGTCATCGCCACAGGCGAAGCCTCGTGAGCAGGATCCGGCGGTGGAAGCGATCTGGCGATTGCAGAAGCACTTTCCATTGGCCTTCCCGGTCAATCCGGCCCCCAAGGTTCCGCTCAAGGAAGGCATTCTCAAGGATGCCGAGCAACACCTGGAGCTGCTCGGCATCACCAGCGAACAGCTGAAGCTGGGCATCTCTACCTGGTGCCGGGGAGCCCGCTACTGGGCAAGCATGGTGGAAAATGCGCCGCGCCTGGACCTGAACGGTCAGGCAGCGGGCATCGTAACGGCCTCCCAGGCGCTGCATGCGAAGCAGCAGGCTGCGCGGCAACGCAGCCAGGACCGACGAAATCGCGCGAAGTCAAAGACGCCCGTCCCGGCCCCCGCTGCTGCCGCCGATACTGCCGATACCGCAGTGGAACAGACCGCGGACTGAACTCGGTCGCGCCCTGCCGGGGGCTGTGCTGCGCCCCCTCGGCAGGTTGCCCGTGGATGACGAATGCCTCTCCGGGTGCGGGTTCTTGCTCGCACCTTGGGTGCCGCGTCCGTCTCCCGGGGAACGCGACGAAATGCCAACTGATCCGCCGCTGGCGCGCCGGGTATGATGGGGTTTCCGAACCTCAGCGAGCCCCGACCGTGAGCAGCACCCTCCCCTTCGGCACAGGCGATGCCTCCTACCAGGCCGCAGGCGGCATCGACGGCCTGCGCCGCCTGGTCGACGACTTCTACCGGCTGATGGACGAACTGCCGGAGGCGGCCGACCTGCGCCGCATGCACCCGGAAAGCCTGGAACAGTCTCGCGACAAACTGGCGTGCTTCCTCAGCGGCTGGCTGGGCGGCCCGCGGCTGTTCAGCGAAAAATACGGTTCCATCTCCATCCCGTCCTTCCATGCACAATGGCCGATCGACGAAGCCCGCAGCGCCGCCTGGCTGGGCTGCATGGAGCGCGCCATTGCCCTGCAGCCCTTCTCGCCGGAATTCGCCGAATACCTGCTGACGCAACTGCGCGTGCCGGCACACCGGGTGGTACAGGCGAGCCGGGCACGGCACGGCTGAGCGCGCTCCGCCGCCTGCCCGGCATTTGCCCGGGCGAGGCCCCTTCCGGCCGACCTCTACCCGTCTCGACCGGCAAAAACCGGCCGGAAACGGTCAGCGGCGACTGTTGCGCAGGACAGTTGTCGACGCGGAGCAAGGGTTGTTCTCAGGCGGAGACTGCCTGCGCGTTCTGAAAGATCTTGAAGAGCTCGGACTGCGACTTGACCTTGAGCTTGGCGTAGACATGCCGTCGATGCACCTTCACCGTCTCGGCGGAAATATCGAGCTTCGCGGCCACCTCCTTGTTGGAGCAGCCGCTGAGCACCAGGCGGATGACATCCAGCTCCCGGCCGGTCAGCGGTGTTCCCAGGCGCTCCATCATCTGCTCCAGGTTGCCCTGCCAACCCGCGCCGGGCCGGACCGCCGGCTCGCTGGTGCCACCCTCGAAGAACAGGCGCTGGCGCATCAGCGCGCAGACCCAGGGGCGGATCATCTCCAGCAGCGCAATCTGCTGCGGTTCGAAGCGCGAACGGCTGCCGAGCGAAAGACACAGGCTGCGCCCGCCATCGAGGCAGACGTTGTACTGCACTTCGTCCTCCACCACGTTGTGGGTGAAGTACAGCCGGTAGTACTCGGTTTCGCGGAAGCACTCCGGGGCCACCTCGCCCAGGCGAAACAGGCCGCTCGCCGGGCGTTCGCGGTTGGCGAGGTAGAAGGGATCGAGCAGGTACAGGCCCTGCACGTAATCGTTGAACAGCGGATCAGGCCCGCCGCCCTCGTAGCGGCTCTCGGCGAAGATACGCGGACGCTCGTCGCTGAACATCAGGGCCACCCAGCTGCCCAGCGCCAGATGGTCGCCCAGCACCTCGGCCAGCGCGCGCCAGAAATCGGGCTGGTCGAGGCGCTCGGCCAGTTGCCCGAAGGCGCGGTGCCAGGCCAGGTCCAGGAGGGTCAGAGTCATGCGGATACCCCAGGGGTTAACCAAACGGCGGAATAGGAAATTCGGTCAGGGTTCGCATACTTGCATCAGCCCCGGCGAAAAGTCACCCGGCTTTCCGAATACGTCTCCGGTTCATCGACAAGGTCCCGACAATGAAGCTTGAACTCGTGCAACAGGCCGCCCGCGACGGCGACACGCCCTACAACCTGCATCGCATCCTGCAAGCCATCGCCGGCTGCTCGCCGGACACCGATATCGTCGTATTCCCCGAGGCGCAGATCACCGGGTTTCTCAACGCGCAGAACATCGCCGCCAACGCCGAGCCGCTGGATGGTCCGAGCGTCCAGGCCGTGCAGCGTGCAGCGCGCGAGCGTGGCGTGGCGGTGGTCGTCGGGTTGATCGAGAACGACGGCGGCCGCTTCTACAACACCACCGTATTCGTCGCCCCCGAAGGGCTGCTGCTGAGTTACCGCAAGACCCACCTGTGGGTCTCCGAGCCGGGCCTGGTGCTGCCCGGCGACCGCTACGCCACCCTCGAATGGCGCGGCGTGCGCATCGGCCTGCTGATCTGCTACGACAGCGAGTTCCCCGAGAGCGCCCGCGCCCTGGCGGAACTGGGTGCCGAACTGATCCTGGTCACCGACGGCAACATGGAGCCCTTCGGCCACGTTCACCGCACCTCGATCACCGCTCGCGCCCTGGAGAACCAGGTATTCGCCGTCGTGGTGAACCGCGTGGGCGAAGGCGATGACGACATCACCTTCGCCGGTTGCAGTGCGGTGGTCGACCCCTTCGGCCATATCCAGTTCGAGGCCGGCAACCGCGAATGCCGGCACTTCGTCGAACTGGATTTCGAGCAGATTCCGGCCGCCCGCGAGCTCTATGACTACCAGGCGGAAAAGCGCTTCCGCCTGCCCGGACAACGCACCGAGCACGCCGACGGGCGCCGCGAGTTGCTGATCCCCTGATCACTGCACATTCATATCCGCTTTCGCTGCCTGCCAATAACAACAGACCGCTGGCCGTCCCCAGGGAACAGGCCAGCCAGGAGCCACACAGATGAAATTCCCGCGTCTTTTCTCGCTTGGCCTGACATCCCTGCTCGCGTTGGGCACCGCCCATGCCGAGCAGCCGACCGTGCACCTGTACAACTGGTCTGACTTCCTCGCGCCGGAGACGGCCAAGGAGTTCAAGGCCGCCACCGGGACCACGCTGGTCCAGGACGTCTTCGACGATGCCGAAGTCATGGAAAGCAAGCTGATGGCGGGGCATAGCGGCTATGACGTGGTCATCATCCCGGACGACCTGATCCCCAACTTCGTCAAGGCCGGCGTGCTGCAGGAGCTGGACCGCTCGCAGCTGAGCAACTGGCCGCGCCTGGCCCCCGACGTACTCAGGAAACTCCAGGTGAACGACCCGGACAATCGCTATGCGGTCCCCTACATGTGGGGCACCACCGGCATCGGCTACAACGTGGAAAAGGTTACCCAGTTGCTGGGGCCGGACGCGCCGGTGAACTCCTGGGACCTGATCTTCAAGCCGGAAAACATCAGCAAGCTCAGCCAGTGCGGCGTCGCCATGCTCGACGCGCCGGTGGAGATCATCCCGATCGCCCTGCATTACCTGGGCCTGCCGCCGAACAGCAAGAACCCCGCCGACTACGAGAAGGCCGAAGCCCTGCTGCGCAGCATCCGCCCCTACATCCGCTACTTCGACTCCTCGAAGTTCACCGCCGACCTGGCCAACGGAGACATCTGCGCCGTCGTCGGCTGGGGCGGCTCGGTCTACAGCGCCCAGCAGACCGCCGAGCGGGCCCACAACGGCGTCAGGATCAACTACAACATTCCCCGCGAAGGCGCGCCGGTCTGGATGGAAAACATGGTGCTGCTCAAGGACGCGCCGCATCCGCAGCAGGGCTATGCCTTCATCGACTACATCCTGCGTCCGGAGATCACCGCCAGGAACTCCAACCATGTGGGCTATCCCAACGGCAACAAGGACGCCACCGCGCTGATCGATGCCCAACTGCGCGAGAACCCGGCGCTTTATCCATCCCAGGAAGTCATGGGCACGCTGTACCCGCTGGAAACCCTGCCCCTGCGGCTCGAGCGAGTGCGTACCCGCGTCTGGACCAAGGTCACGACCGGCACCTGATCAGGCCTGGCAGAAAATCAACCGGCCGCTTCCTGCCTGCCGCAGGCGGAAAGTGGCCGGAAGCGGCCCTGAAGCCGCGAGCGATGCGCCTTGGTCCGTCACTCATGTGGAGTGACGAATCATGACCTCAGCCACAACGAAAGCCCGAGAACCGGCCTGCCTCGGAACGGGTAGCAGGTCGGTGAGCAGCGCCCTTCGGGCGGCTCATGAATCCCGCCAGCAGGTCTACGGACTCCGCCCCCTCAACCCTCGTAACGAACGGCGCAGCTCAGGAGCCGCCAGCCATGCCTCGGAGGATCAGCGCCGTGGATCGCCGCACCTCGGCACGGTGGGCTTCCAGGTCAAGCTGATCGTCGCTGCACAGGCGCAACAGCTGCAGATGGCCGTAGTCGTTGAGCAGGAACGCGGCGTACTCCACTTCCAGATCGGCGCGCAGCTTGCCGGCGTCGCGCAGGTCGCCCAATAGCAAGGCCATCTCGCTGACCAGGGCGTCGTTGTTGCGCTTGTACGCCTCCGGCAACTTGCGTTGATCCCCGCCCAGCAAGGGCAGCAGCGGCGGCAGGATCTCCCGCCACAGCGCAGGCGGAAGCACCTCGAAAGCGTACTCGGTCAGGCGTCGCTCGAAATAGCAGATGGTGTCCAGCGGATCGGCGAACTCCGGCGCACGCTGGCGTGCCTCGGCGATGGCGCGGTGATCGGCCTCGCGCAGCTTTTCCAGAAGAATTTCCTGCTTGCTGCCGAAGTAAGCGAACACCGTGGGCACCGAAACCGCCGCCTGTCGGGCGATCTGTTCCATGGTGGTGGCCTGGTAGCCCTGGCTCTCGAACAACCCGAGGGCTGTGCGGCTGATGGTCTCGCGGCGCCGGGCCTTCTGCTGCTCACGCAATCCGCTCACGGACGCTCCTCGTACGGATACTGGTTGATGAGCCGGCAGCATAGCCGAACTTGCATCGGATAAAAATCTTATTGACTAAAGTTTTTTACCGATTAAAAAATACACCGCCACGTCCTCTCCGCCATCCGGATCGGGTACGTGCCCCATACCTCCAGAAAACAAGCCTTCGAAGACCCCAGGCGCTCGGGTCAGGGCCTCGTCTTGCCCGTCGCCAGGTACCACCGCACTGCCCACAAACAAGTACAACGACAACGGAGCAGCAGAATGACCAGATCCAGGCACACCTGGACGCTATTGGCGCTCGGCGCCATGGCCAGCACGCCCACCTGGGCCGGCTACGCTTTCGACGCCGGCGACCTCAGCGGGGAATTCACCCTCGGCGCCGGCGCCGCCAACATCGCCGCCCGCAACGTCAACTTCGGTCTCGGCCGCATCGACCTGCGCGACGGTCGTAATACCGGGGAGAAGGCCGACTGGCAGGAGGCCTACGTCAAGCCCGGGTTGACCCTGGGCTACGCGCTGGATCCGGACACCCGCCTGCTGGCCGGCGGCTCGGTGCTGGCCCCCGGCACCTGGGGCGACGGCGACGCCGGCGGCTACACCCGTGGCAACGACGGGCGGACCGGCGTGGAAGAGGCCTGGGCCGGTGTGCAGCACGGCGAATGGAAGCTCAGCGGCGGACGGCAGAACTTCATGGTCGGCACCGGATTCATTGTCATGGACGGCGATCTCGACATGCACGACGACGGCGCCTACTGGCTGGGCCCACGTACGGCGTTCCGCGACTCGGCGATCCTCGCCTTCGGCCATGACGAAGTCAGCGCCCAGGCTTTCAGCCTGCGCACCGACGACCACCTGGGCGACTTCCGCATGGACGGGGTGAACCTCGACTACGCAGCCGGCGGCGCGGTGTCCCTGGGTGCCATGGCCATGCGGGTGAACTCGCTGGATCGGCAAGCCAACCAGCTCCAGCCGCGCGACGGCATGCAGGTCTACAACCTGCGCGCGCTGCAGGGCAAGGTGCCCGGGATCGACGACCTGACCCTGCATGGCGAATACGCCATCGAACGCGGCAACGGTTCGGGCATCGACTACGACGCCAGCGCCTGGTACGCCCAGGCCGACTACGCCCTCCCCGCCCTGCCCCTGCAGCCACTGCTGAGCTACCGGCACGCACGCTTCTCCGGCGACGACGACCCCAGCGACAACACCCAGAAGAACTGGGACCCGCTGAGCAAGGGCTTCATCGACTGGAGCACCTGGCTGCTGGGCGACATCGTCGGCAACTACATGCTCTACAACAGCAACGAGCGCGTCGACCAGTGGACACTGCGCACCCACGTCGCGCCGACCCTCAGCCTGGGTGGTATCCACTACCGCTTCAGCCTCGACGAGAAGGTCTTCAACGGCATCCCGGTCAGCGACCGGCGCTTTGCCAACGAGAACGTGGTGTTCCTCGACTGGACACCGACGCCGGCCATCTATACCTCGCTCTCCTGCAACTGGGCCCAGCCCCTGGGCGCAGCGCGCGAGCTGTTCGGCAACGATGATTTCCGCACCCTCGAGATGTACGTCACCTACCGCTACTGAGCCCTCCTACGGAGAAGCCCCATGAAAGCCCTGCTCGCTACCCTGTTGTCGCTGTGCTGCTGTCTGGTCCAGGCCGAGGAGCGCACCGTGCGCATCTACAACTGGATCGAATACCTGCCGCCGGAAGTGCTGCAGCAGTTCCAGAAGGAAACCGGCATCCGCCCCATCTACGACACCTTCGATTCCATCGACATGCTGCAGACCAAGTTGCTCACCGGGAACTCCGGCTACGACGTGGTCTTCCCCAGCACCTCCAACCTGCACAAGCTGATCGAGGCCGGCGCCATCCAGCCGCTGGACAAGGCACGGTTGCCCAACCTGAGCCACCTGGACAGCGACTTCATGGGCAAGATCGCCACCGCCGGCGATCCGGGCAACCAGTACGCGGTGCCCTACATGTGGGGCACCACGCTGATCGGCTACAACGTCGACAAGGTGCGCCAGGTGCTCGGCGCCGACGCCCGCCTGGACAGCTGGGACCTGATCTTCGACGAGCACAACATCAGCCGCCTGGCCGCCTGCGGCGTGGGCTTCATCGATGCCCCGGACGAGATCCTGCCGATCGCCATGCGCTACCTGGGCCTGGACCCGAACTCCAGCAACCCGGACGACTACAAGAAAGCCCAGGCGCTGATGCTCAAGGTTCGCCCGCACATCGCCTACTTCAACTCCTCGCGCTTCTCGATGGACCTGGCCAACGGCGATACCTGCGTGTCGGTGGGCTGGTCCGGCGGCTTCGCCCTGGCCGAGAAACTGGCAGCCCAGGCCGGCAAGGGCGTGCACCTGAACATGATGATCCCCCGCGAGGGCGTGCCGATGTGGTCGGACGTGATGGTCATCCCCCGGGGCGCGCACACCGAGGAGGCCCACGCCTTCATCGACTTCATCCTGCGCCCGGACGTGATCGCCAAGGCCAGCAACGCCGTGGGCTATCCCAATCCCAACAAGGACGCCACGCCCCTGGTCGACGCGCCTATCCGCGAGAACCCGAACATGTACGTGCCGGTCGAGCGCCAGCCGCTGCTCTACCCGATCAAGCCCCTGCCGATGCGCACCGAGCGCGTCCGCACGCGCACCTGGAACGCCATCCGCACCGGCGTATGACGCCGCCGCATCCCTTTCGATCCACCCTGCAAGCGAGAACGCCATGACCGCCGAAGCCACTTATGCCGACCTGATCATCCACAACGCCCGCATCTACACCGTCGACCCGCACCTGCCCTGGGCCAGCACGGTGGCCGTGCGCGGCGAGCGCATCCTCGACGTCGGTGACGAACTGAGCGTCATGGCCCACCGCGGGCCGGCCACCCGCCTGATCGACGCCGGTGGCAAACTGGTGCTGCCGGGCTTCGTCGAGTCCCACTGGCATTTCTGCACCACCGCCTTCGCCCACCAGGCCTTCGTCAACCACGAAGACCCGAACGAAGTCTTGGCGATGCTCAAGCGCTACGTCGACACCCACCCCGAGGAAAAGGCCATCACCGGCATGGGCTGGATCCAGGCCCTGATGCCCGTCGAACTGCTGCGTCGCGAGACCCTCGACGCGATCTGCGCCGACAAGCCGGTGTGCCTGCTCTCCACCGACTACCACACCATGTGGGTCAACAGCTGTGCCCTGGAAATTGCCGGCATCGACCGCGACACCCCGCCGGTGGAAGAAGGCGCCAGCTGGTTCGAGAAGGACGCCGTCACCGGTGAACCCACCGGGGTGATCGTCGACGGCGCCGCCTACTCGCTGTTGATGCAGCGTCTGAGCGACGCCGGTTACCTGCCCGTGGGCATCGACCTGTACCTGCGCTCCATCGCCCTGTGGCAGGAGAAGCTGGTCGCCGCCGGCATCACCACCGTATTCGACGCCGGCTTCCTCGACCCGAGCGGCGACCAGACCCTGCTCTACGAAACGCTGCAGCAACTGGAGCGCGAGGAGCGCCTGAAGCTGCGCGTGGTCGGCAGCTTCATCGACATGGGCACCGAGAGCGATCCCGTGGCAACCCTGCAGGACCTGCGCGCCCGATATGACTCGCCGCTGGTCAAGGCACAGGCGCTGAAGCTGATGCTCGACGGCACCGAGATGAACCACACCGCCTTCCTGCTGGAGCCCTATTGCGACAAGCCGCACAGCTGCGGCTCGACCGTGATGCCCGAGGAAGTGTTCGAACGCCACGTGCGCAAGGCGGACGCCAATGGCATCGACGTGATGGTCCACGCCGTGGGCGACGGCGCGGTGCGCATGGCCCTGGACGTATTCGAGCGCACCTACGCCGCCAACCCGCCGCGCGACCGCCGCCACGTCATCACCCACGCCTTCCTCACCCACCCGGACGACATCCCGCGCTTCCGTCGCATCGGCGTCATGGCCAACACCCAGCTGCAATGGGGTGTCGTCGACGCCTACGCCGAAGCCATCCAGAAGTCCTACGGCTACGAGCGCTGGGCCTCGATGTACAAGTTCCGGACCTTCATCGACCAGGGCGTGACCGTCTCCATCGGCATGGACGGCCTGGCCTGCCAGTGCCGCTGCCAGCACCGCCCGGTGGAACACATCGAGTCGGGCCACACCCGCCAGTTGGCCGGCGAACCGAACGCACCGGTGATGCCCGACGGCAACGAGCGCCTGAGCATCCCCCAACTGATCGCCGCCTATACCCTCAACGGCGCCTACCAGCTGGGCCTGGAGAAGGAACTCGGCTCCATCAGCGTCGGCAAACGCGCCGACATCATCGTCATGGAACAGGACCTGTTCGAGCTGGAGCGCTACCAGATCGGCAAGACCGAGGTGGCCCTGACCCTGATGAACGGCCGGATCACCCACGACGCCGGCACCACTGGCAAAGCCTGACCCCGCACGGGCGCGGCGAGAGACAGCCGCGCCCACCTCCTCCGGTGAGAATCGACCATGCATAACAACAACACCCGGGGCCTGCGTGCCGCTCTGATCTACATCGCCGCCACCGCGCTCATCGTCATCGGGGTCCAGCCGATTCTCATCGGCCTGTTCAGCGAACGCCTCTCCCTGGACCTCAGCCAACAGGGCTGGCTCCTCTCCAGCGACATGGCCGGCATACTGCTCGGAACCTTGCTGCTGCCTGCGGTAGAGCGTCGTATCGGCGGGCGCGGCCTCTACCTCTGCGCGGCGCTTGCCACCGCAGCCTTCAACATCACCAGCGCTACGCTGGATGGCTTCGCCTCCTTGCTGGCCTGCCGTTGCGCCTGCGGCGTCGGCGCCGGCCTGCTCTATGCCGGCGCCATCAATGCGCTGGGTCGCCTGCCCGGCCAGGATCGCTCCTACGGCCTCACCCTGCTCCTGCAAACCCTGGTGTTTGCAGCGTTCGCCGCCAACCTGCCGGTGCTCGCCGTGGCTGTCGGCGACAGCCTGGCGCTCGCCTCCATCGGCATCTGGTTCGTGCTGATCGCCCTGGTCTGCCTGGCCATTCCGGCCCAACTGCGCAGCGAAGGACCGGCCAGGAACGCAGGCTCGGGCGTCGGTTCGGCACGCATTGGCCGCTTCGCCCTGCTCGGCATGCTCTGCCTGCAACTGGCGATCTACTGCATCTGGGGATTCATCGATCAGCTGGGCCGCGAACGCGGCATCGGCGCCATCGACATTGGCTGGGCCTTCGGCCTTGGCGTGCTGGGTGGACTGCCCGGTGCCGCCCTGCCGAGCCTGCTGGGCGGACGGGTCAGCCGTGGGCCGATGATCGGCCTGGGCTCGTTGCTGGTCCTGGCGTCCATCATCATGCTGGACGGCTATACCAGTACGGGCAGACAGCTTTGCGCCGCACTGTTCCTGATGAACTTTGGCTGGGTCCTGGCCCTGACCTATTACATGTCCTCGATCAGCACCAACGACCCTCGCGGTAATCTCACCCAGTTGGTGAGCGTGGTTCAGTCCGGCGCGGCGACCATCGCCCCCGCGCTAATCGCGGTGCTCTTGCAACGAACCGATCATGAGGCGATCTTCCTGACGTCCGGCCTGGCAGTAATCGCCGGGTTTGGCCTGAAATGCGCCGCCGGAGTATCCGTACGAAGGTCCGCCTCGGAAGGCTGAAAACAGCCGAATCGAAAACGCTTATGGCGTTTATGCAAACCCAGCCTGTGGAGTGCCATGAAAGACCTCATCCGCCACCTGTCCGTCTCCGCCGTGGTGGCGGGACTGATAGCGACCTTGATCTCCTACGCCGGTCCACTGGTGATCGTCTTCCAGGCCGCTCAGGGCGCTGGGCTTCCCGACAGCATGGTGTCTTCCTGGATCTGGGCCATTTCCATCGGCAGCGGCGTCCTCGGGATCGTGCTGAGCCTGCGCTACAAGGTACCGATCATCATTGCCTGGTCGGCGCCGGGTTCGGCCTTGCTCGTCACGCTGCTGCCCCACGTCACCCTGAACGAGGCCATCGGCGCCTATCTGGTTTCCGGCCTGATCATCTTCCTGGTCGGCGTTTCCGGTGCATTCGATCGCATCGTCGGCAAGCTCCCGCCAGCGATATCCGCGGCCATGCTCGCCGGCATTCTGTTCAGCTTCGGGACCCAGCTGTTCGTGTCACTTCAGGCCAAACCCGTGCTGGTGCTGGCGATGCTCATTGCCTACCTCCTGGGCAGGCGCCTCGCGCCGAGATACGCCGTTGCCCTGGTTCTTGTAGTGGGTTGCATGACCGCAATCGCAGCGGGGGATCTGCACGCATCCTCCCTGGTCACAGGCCTGGCGACACCGCAGTGGATAAGCCCGGCGTTCAGCCTCCACGCGATATTGAATATTGCCTTGCCGCTCGTGGTGGTCGCCCTTACCGGACAATTCGTTCCCGGCATCGCGGTGTTGCGCAATGACGGCTACCAGACGCCTGCTCGGCCGCTGCTCGCCAGCAGCGCCCTGGGCACGCTCCTGTTGGCGCCGTTCGGTTGCCACGGGCTGACGCTCTCGGCAATCACGGCGGCGATCTGCACCGGCCGGGAAGCCCATGAAGATCCTTCCCGCCGCTACGTAGCCGGCGTAGCGGGAGGCGTCGCCTATCTGCTTCTGGGACTTTTCGGCGCGACGCTGGTGTCCCTCTTCAGCGCCTTCCCCCATGAACTGATCGCAGCTCTCGCTGGCCTGGCCCTTCTGGGCGCGATCGGGGGAGCGTTGAGCGGCGCGATGGGCAGCCCCCAGGACCGCGAGGCCGCTCTGATCACCTTCCTGGTGACCGCATCGGGCATGTCGTTCCTCGGCCTCTCGGCAGCCTTCTGGGGATTGATCGTTGGCCTTTTCGCCCACCTTGTACTGGCGGTCCGCAAAGCGAGGCGAAGTGAAGTGTCGGTTGCCGGCTGATCGCGACGAGGGTGCACCTTCCCGCCCTCACCAGGCGGGGCCCGCACTTCAATATCGTCATCGGTCGCGGCATCTACCTTGAGCACTGCCGGACCAATCCTATGGGCGCACATAGCCACCGGTGACCATGGTCCGTCTGGATCAGACGCACCATGGTCCGCTACCGGCCGATCTCGGATACCTCGCGCAAGCACGATCAAATCAACCGTCGCCGATCGCTGGTCGAAGCCTCCAGCTCACTTGGTGTCCAGCTTCAGATCATGCGCATTCTCCATCGCTTGTTTTTCCGCTGCGGCATTGACCGCCGCCTGCCGGTTCTGCTCGGCCGTATAACACGCATCTCGGCTGATTCCCTGCGCCTGGCAATCAGCCATACGTTGCGCAGCGGTGGAACAACCCGCCATCACGATGACGGCGGCGGTGATGGCAACTGCATAGAGGGCTCGCATGGAACTTCCTTCATCAATCATTTATTGGGATGGGGCAATAAGGCTCGGCGCGTACGGAAACGCTCCGTTGTGAATCGACGGCGTCACTCGATCTTGAAGTGGATGCTGTAGTTCACCTTCTCGCCGCGCCGGGCGGTGGCGCGCGTCTGGTAGACCTGCACGCTGTAGGTACCGGATGCCGGCAATGCGCCGCTCCAGTCCTGGCCGACGGAGCCGCCGCCCAGGGCGGTCGATTCCCCCGGTTTGTCGCCCGGCGCGAACAGGTTGAAGTTGGCGTTGCTGCTGCCGCTGACACCTACCGTCATCTTCTGGCCGGCCTTGGCCGACAGCGTATAGAGGACAGTGTCATAACCCTTGAAGCTGCCTTTGCTGACCGAGCTGCTCGCGCCTTTGGCGAAATGCACCGGAACCGTCGTCGTGGTGTCGGCGGCCAGCGCGAGTGCGGGGGTGGCGGCGAGCAGGCAGGCCAGTAGCAGGGACGTTTTCATGGTGATCATCCTGTGATGAGTGAGTGAGGTGAAATCAAGGCGGCGGGCCGGATCATGAGGCGGCCTGCCAGTGGTGGCTGGCGACGAACGCCAGGAACTCGTCCAGCGGCATCGCCTTGCCGAACAGCCAGCCCTGGCCGAACTGCACGCCGCGCTGGCGCAGGTACTGCAGTTGCTCGTCGGTCTCGATGCCTTCGGCCACCAGCAGCAGGTTCAGCTGGCACGCCATGGAGATGGTGTGGTCGGTCACCGGGCAGGGTGTGCCCACGGACAGGGACTGGACAAAGGAGCGGTCGATCTTGAGCAGGTCCAGCGGCAGCCTCCGCAGGTACTGCAGGCTGGAATAGCCCGTGCCGAAGTCGTCCAGGGCGATCGGGTGGCCCGCCTCGCGACTTTGCAGCAGTGTCCGGTGCGCCTCCTCGATGCTCAACAGGCAGCTTTCGGTCACCTCCAGCCAGATCGATTCGGCAGCGATACCTTCGCGCCGCAGTGACTCGGCCAGGAGCGGCTGATAATTGCCCGTCGCCACATCCCGGGCCGACAGGTTGATCGACACATGCTGCAGGCGACCGGTCGCCAGGCTGGCGCCCAGTTCACGGCAGACCGTGGTGATGACCTGCGCCGTCATCCGCTCGACCAGGCCGCTGGATTCCGCCAGCGGCAGGAAAGTGTCGGGCATGGCCACCGAACCGTCAGCGCGGCGCCAACGCACCAGCGCTTCCGCACCCATGCAGCGGCCGTCGCGCAGGTCGAGGATAGGCTGATAGAACGCGGTGAATTCGGCGTTCGCCACCGCCCGGGACAGCACGGCCAGTGGCGACAGGTGCGCGCGTACCCGTCGCGCAACGGCCCAGCACCAGACGCCGGACAGCAGCAATCCCAACGGCACGAGCATCAGCAGCTCGCGCCACAGGTTGCGCAGCAGTTCCTGGCGGGTGACGGCGGCGACGGTCTGCCAGTTGCCATGGGCGATCCGGGTGTAGATATAGCCGTCCCGCAACCCGGAATGCGGCTCGCTGTGGATGCGCGTGAGTACCTGGGCGAAGCCGGCGGCGGGGGTTCCCAGCCAGTGCCCCGCTGGCGTACCCAGCGCCAGGCTGACGCCGGGTGCAAGGGAGGTCTCGAGGAAGTGCTCGGGATCGATCAGCAGGTTGAACGCGGCGTCCTGCAAGGCCAGCATGGGCCTGGCCGGCGCCACGAAGGGTTCCACGTTGACCGATACGCCCATGCCCTCGCGAGTGCGGAAGTCTGCCGGCCAACGCTCCACGCGGCGGTCGAGCATGCCCCAGGAGCTGCAGACGAAAACCTCTTCTTCGACGTAACCCACCGCCTTCACCGCCAGCGTATCGATGGCCACCAGACGCATCTGCTCGATACCGTCCACCGAGCACGGCGGCAACGGCGAGCGGTTCAGCTCGCGGAGCGCGGCGGCGGCCTGGGCGAAGGTGTCGTCCGCCCGTTGGGAAGCGAGCCTGGCCAGTGTCTCCAGGCGTTCGGCGGTGTGTTGCATGACCAGGTGCCAGGCCAGGTAGCTGGTACCGGCCTGTACCAGAGCGACACCCAGCAGGCTGGCGATGACGCCGGTCCTGACGATGCGAGCGCGACTCATGATGGGTCTCCAGAGGCGCACGGCGTGCGCCCGAGCGGGATGATCCACTACCAGAGGTAGCGGTAGCCGAGGGTCAGTGCGAGCGGTTGCTCGATCTCGTGGCCGTTGGCGTAGTGGGCTTCGACCGTCAGCTTCTGGTGGGCGCTGACCAGCAGCGAGCCTCCGGCGCCCAGTTCCGCACGCGAGCCGGGCAGCTGGTTGTCCAGCGCGTGGCCATTGACCTTCACCTCGCTGTCGCCGGCCAGCTCGTCGATCCACGAGGCGCTGAGGTAGCCCTCCGCCTGCATGCCGGATTCGAGCTGCCAGTTGCGCCCGGCGCGGCCGCCGGCGCGGGCCTGCACGGAATCCACGGCGTCGCCATCCACTTCCAGCTGGTCGCTGCTGGTGTATTGCGGCCCTTGCAGATGCGCGCCGGCCAGTTGCACCTGGGGTTCGACGAACCAGCCCTGGCCCAGGGCGATGGTGCGCCCCAGTTCGAGGCTGGCGCCGTAGGCATCGGCGTCATAGTGGCCACGCACCTGGCCGCCGACATTGGTACGCGCCTTCACCTCGCCGCGCAGATGGTCGTACTTCAGCACCGAGTCCAGATACCAGCCGTCGTCCCGCACGTAGGTGGCGTAGAAGCCGACGCTGCGGCTGTCGAGGTCGCCGGAACTGTGCTCGCCGAAGTCCTGGTCGGAATGGCCGAGACCGAGCATGCCGCCGACATAGAGCGCTCCATCGCCCCGCTCCAGGGCGCGGTCGGCGCCGATCTCGCCGCCGCTCAGGCGCTGATCGAAGGCGCGGCTCTCGCCGCTGTCCACGTTCAGCTTGGCGCCCATGGCGCGTGTCCAGAGGCCGCCCTGGTCGTGCCCCTGGTGCAGTTCGCCGAGCCGGCGAGTCAGGGTGCCCAGTTCGTTCTGCCAGAGGTTGGCGGCTGCCGTCTGCATGCCCAGCGCGGCATTGGCGCCCTTGGACAGACGCTGCGCCTGGTTGTGCGGGCGGGATGCCGGGACCAGCGTGCTCATGGCCACCGCGGGAGTGCCGGGGACGATCGCGGGCCGCTGCGCCGGCGTCAGCGCCGTCATCTGCACTGTGCTGACCTTGGGCTGCTGCACGGGTTGCGGGCGCGTCGCAGGGTTCAGCGGGGTCATCGGGAGCGTGTTGCCTTTGGGCATGGGCACCTTGTACGGGAGCTTCGACGGATTGAGCGGCGTCATCGGGATGCTGGAACCGTTGGGCTGCGGCACCTTGTACGGCAACTTCGACGGATTGAGCGGCGTCATCGGGATGCTGGAGCCATTGGGCTGCGGCACCTTGTACGGAAGCTTCGATGGATTGAGCGATGTCATCGGGATGCTGGAGCCGTTGGGTTGCGGCACCTTGTACGGCAGCTTCGTTGGATTGAGCGGCGTCATCGGGATGCTGGAGCCGTTGGGTTGCGGCACCTTGTACGGCAGCTTCGTTGGATTGAGCGGCGTCATCGGGATGCTGGAGCCGTTGGGTTGCGGCACCTTGTACGGCTGCATCGACGGGTTGAGCGCCGTCATCGGCGCCACGCGGCCGGCTTCCACCAGGTACCAGTCGTTGCCCTGCTGCTGCAGGCCGTAGCGAAATGCACCGGCATCCACATGGCCGCCCAGCAGGCTGAACTGCCCCGCGCCGCCGGCGGTGCCGACCAGCTTCAGCGGTGCGCCGTGAGCGTCCCGGCCACTATCGGCCACCTGGATCTCGTGGCTGCCCTGGACCTGTCCCTGCACCGCCAGGAAGTCGCCCTGGGAGGTGGAGAGATCGGTTTTCATGCGGAAGCGACCATTGCCGGTAAGGTCGCCATTGACCGTCAGCACCTGGTAGCCCGTGCCGCCGAAGAAGACAGTGGAGTCCCGCAGTTTCAGGTTGCTGACTGAAGAGTTGCCGTCGAACAGCCAGGTGCTGGAGCGCAGGTCCATATCCAGCCGGCCGCGGGCCGGGTCCTGCAGCAAGGTGTTGCCGCCCAGCGCGCTGCCATCCGCCGTCAGCTCGAACAGGCCGTTGCCGTCAACGCTGGCGAGTACCGGGGCATCGACCGTGCTGCTGCTCAGGGAGGAGTTCATCGAGCTGTCCGGCCGAAGGGAGAAAGCCGCCCGGCAGACGACGACAGGCGGGAGCCCTGCACGGTCGCCTGTCCCTGGCTGCCACTGACGGCCTCGACCAGCGCCTGCGGGCCGGTCAGCCGGGTGTCGGTCAATGCCAACTGACCGACGCCCTGCCCGGCCATGAACCTTGCGGTACTGCCATCGACATTCGCCACCGCGCCTTCCAGCACACTGATGCGGCTGTCGCCCTGGATTTGCAGCGCTGGCGACTGGGCGCCGGCGCTCAGCACCTGGGTGCGCTCCAGGCGGATGTCGCTGCCGCCGCTGACAGTGGCGGCGGCAGAGCGGGCACCTTCGGTGAACAGTGATCCGTCAGCCATGCCAATGGCCGAGCCGTTCCGCGCCGACAGCGCGGCGGCATTGGTGCCCAGCGTGTGCACGCTGCTGCCGGCGCTGAGCAGGGCCTGGCTCGCAGCGTTGGCAGATATCCCTTCGCTGGCATCACCTTCGGTGAAGATGCCTGTGTCGATCAGCGACAGCGGACCGCTGGCATCCAACCACACACCGGCGCTCTCTGCCTTGTGCGTATGAATCTGCGTATCCGTCACGCTGCCGGGCAGCCCGTTGCCCTGTTCGAAGATCCCGGCGCTGCCCGTTTCGAAGGTTTCGATGGTCGAGCGCTGCACCTGCAGGCCGGACTGCGCGCCCAGCTGAATACCCTGGCTGAGGATGCCGCGCGTCACCAGGCTCGAATCGCTCAGTTGCAGGCTGGCGCCATCGACGCGGATCGCCGGGCTATTGCCACCCAGGGTCTGCACATCGGCCGAGGTGGCGTCCAGCGCGGCGCCGCCCACGGCTTCCAGCCCGCCGCCGCTGCCGGCGTTGCGCACCAGCACGTCCCGCAGGGAGAAGTCCGTACCCTGCGCGCTGATGGCCGGGCCGTTGCCGGGGATGTCGACACTCGACTGTGCCAGCACACGGGGTTGGGCGCTGGCGGCGGTGAATACCTGCGGAGCGTTGAAATCCACGGCCAGCGCCGGCGCGGCGATGAGCATGGCGATAGCGAAGGCCAACGGCGTGCAGGGAAAGTTGGGACTGCGGGTGAGGGGTTCCATGGCGAGTCACCTTGAGGGGAAGCGGTTGAGGCCATTCTTGGCGTGCCCGCTCAAAGTGAGGATGCGAAAACCAGTCACGATTTGTAGGAAAATGATTACACGAGGGTATGGTCATGCCCTAGAGTGAAAGCCAATCCCAGGGGCGATGACATGGCGCGAATACTGATCGCAGACGAACATCCGATGACCCGCTATGCCGTGCGCATGCTGTTGCAGGCAGAGCGGCACACGGTGGTCGGCGAGGCCGGCAACGGCCTCGAGGCCCTGACCCAGACCACCCGCCTCGCCCCGGACCTGCTGATCATCGATATCGACCTGTCGCAGCTCACTGGCCTGGACGTCATCTCGCGTCTGCGCGCCCGAGGCCTGACGCTGCCGATCCTGGGCTACAGCACCCAGGACTCCGAGCACTACGTCGGCCGCTTCCTGCAGGTGGGCGCCTCGGGCTTCGTCAGCAAGCACCAGGACATCGACCGGCTCAAGCAAGCCCTGGCGGTGCTTCTGCGTGGGCAAAGCTACTTCCCCGCCGAGCTGCTCGGCAGCGTGCACCGCAGCAGCCTGCAAGAGAACGATGCGGAGCGCGTGGCCTCGCTGTCCAATCGCGAGTTGAGCGTGCTCAGCCTGCTCGCCAGCGGCTACAGCAACCAGGAAATCGCCCGCGAACTCACCATCAGCGAGAAGTCCGTCAGTACCTATCGCTCCCGCATGCGCAGCAAGCTCAACCTCTCCAGCATGCTCGACCTGATCGACTTCGCCCGGCGCAACCGCCTCGCAGCGCCGGCCGACCCGCTGCATGCCCGCGACGCCAGCGACGGCGAGGCCCCCATGTGGCGCTCCATGGTCGAGAGCCTGCCGGCGGCCTTTTACGTCCGCGATACCGAGGCCCGCCTGGTGTACGCCAACCCGGCCCATCTGGAGCTCTACCAGTCGCAACTCGACGACGTGCTGGGCACCCGCACCACCGAGGTGGACTGGTACCAGCCGGCGGATGCGCGGAACATGCTGCGCTTCCTGCAGCGCGCCATCGCCGAGGAGAAGTCCTTCAGCAAGGACATCGAACTCATCGTCCATGGCGAACGCCGTGTCCTGCACCACTGGGGTACACCCTACCGCGATGGCGACGGCAATCTGCAGGGCATGATCTGCTGCAGCACCGACATCACCGAGCGCTACGACCAGGTCAACGAACTGCGGAGCCGGGCCGAGGCCGGCGAACTGGCGCACCAGCAGCTGACGGACCTGTTCACCAGCGCGACAACCCACCTGAATGAGCGCATCCAGGCCCTCTCCGACACCCTGGAGCACCCGGACCCCACGTCCCTGGAGCAGGCCCGGGCGATCCTCGACGAATTGCGGGTGCACGGTGCCTCGCTCAAGCGCGCGCTGATCGCCCAGGAAGACGTTCCGTTACAGCCGGCACGCCTGGACGAACTGGCCGCCGAAGTACTGGACGTCCTCCATAGCCAGGCGGAGCAGAAGCAGCTCGCCTTGCATCTGAAGGTCGACAACCGTTCCCGTCAGACACTGCTCGTCGATGCCAAGTCCCTGCGCGAAGCCCTCCGCCATCTCGGCCTGCATGTCATCGACCTGACGGACACGGGTGCCGTGCAGCTGCGGATCGCCACCAGCCCGAAACAGGAGCAGCTGGGCGTGCGCATTACCCTGGAAGGCGTGGCGGATGCCCGCAAGAAAGAGCTGCGCGCCTATTCGCTCGCCGAGCTGACCATGGACTACCCGGCCCGCAATTCGGCGCGCAACAGCCTCAGCCTGAACATCGCCCGGCACCTGATCAACAGCATCGGCGGCGAACTGCAGATCAGTCACCTGGCCGGCCAGGGCTGCAGTGCAAGCGTGCACCTGCTGTTGTCGATGGCTTCCGGACAGGATCGCAAGACCCGCTCGAGCTGACAGGAACATTGCCCAGTCGCTCCCGGCCCGGCTTGCCCTTCCTCGCCCGCCCCGCGCATCAAGGCTTGCGTTTCCCGGTCCCAGCACGAATCCGGGTCAGTCGGCCGACGCCGGCACCTCGCCTCGGAAGGCCGAGGGACTGAGCCCCGTCCAGCGCTTGAAGGCCCGGCGGAAGCCACGCACGTCGCTGTAGCCCAGTGCCTCGGCGATGCGCTCGATGGGCATGTCCGGATTGCCCAGCAGGCTCATGGCGCGCGCCCGGCGCACCTGCTCCTGCAAGGCGTCGAAGGTCATGTCGTGTTCGCTCAGGCGACGGCGCAGGGTGCGGCTGCTCATGTTGAGATCGCTGGCGACCTTGTCGATATGGCAGCCCTGGGACAGGTCGCGGGCGATGGCGCGCTCCACCGTCTCCAGCAGCCCCATCTTCTGCTGCACCTGCGCGCACTCCGCTTCCAGCAGGCTGAGTGCCTGGCGCAGGGCCACGGGCTGGTGGCTGGGCAGTTGCAGGTCGAGCCAGTGACTGGCGATCACCATGCGATTGTGCAGACAGCCGAAGTGCAGGTTGGGCCCCAGCACGCGCAGGTATTCGTCCAGGTAGCTGGGCGCGGCATGGGTGAACTCGAAGCGCAGTGGCTGGAATTCGCTGCCGATCAGCGTGCGGTTGTAGACCAGCAGGCTGGCGAAGAACTCCTCCACTGCGAACACCTGGACATCGGCGTAAGGCAGATGGCAATCGACTTCGACGAAACTTTCCCCGGCGCCTTCCAGCAGGCTGCAGACCGCCATGCTGCCGGTGGTGTGCTGGAAGCGCCGGCCGATCTCGAAGGCGTCGCGCAGGGTCTTGCACAGCGACAGCACGTGGCCGAGCAGGCCGAGGGTGCCGAGCACATTACGGTGGCCGACCCACAAGCCAAGGCCGCGCTCGGGCAACGCCGCCAGGGCGCGCTGGATCATGGTCACAGCCTGGCGGTAGGAGATGCGCTGGGCCGGATCCTGCAATTCCTCGACGGTGAAACCGAGCCCCAGGCACAGGCGCTCGCTGCTCACGCCCTTGTCGCTGACGACCTCGGCAAGGGTCTGCAGCAGGAAGGGTGAAACCAGGGCCAGGTCGAATTGGGCGTCGATGGGTGTGGTTGGCATGAAGGCGGCTCTCGAACCGGACGCCTGGAGTTCTTGTTCTGGGGCGGCGCGCGGCGGAGCCATCATAGCGCGTTCACGGCAGCGCCAAGGGCGGACGTAACAGAATATTGCAGGCCTTGTCCGCCAAAGCCCCCTGATTGTCCGGCAATGCCCTGCTTCATCCTGCCCCGAGCGCTTATTTCTATGGCGCGGGCCGGGCCACGCCCCGGTGCCGTCCGCCAACAAGAATAACGAGCTCACGCATGAACACTATCCGTCTCCCCCGGCAGCCTCTGGCGGCCGCCCTCTGCATCGCCGCATCCTTCTCGCTACCGGCCCTGGCCACCGAAAACGGCGTCGACAACATCGGCCCCGGCACCGACGGCTTCTTCGTCCTGCCGCTGGACGTCGACAACCTGCCGGACAACATGTTCGCCTTCAACCTCTACTACAACCACTACGAGGCCACGAAGCTGGACATCAGCTCCCTCGGCGGCAAGGTGCCGGGAGTGAAGATCACCTCCGATGCGATCATCCCGCGCCTGGATTACCTCAGCCCGCTGCGAGTGTTCGGCGGTCGCCTGGGCGGCTATGTCGCACAGCCGTACATGCGCCAGCAGGTCGAGATGTTCGGCATGGAGGGCGAACGCAACAGCCAGGGCGACACCACGGTCGCGCCGATCATCCTCTGGGACATGGGCAAGAACCTGACCCTGGGCGCCGCGCTGGAGATCACAGTGCCCACCGGCGACTACGACCCCACGCACCTGGCCAACACCGGCAACAACTTCTACACCTACAAGCCGCTGCTCTCCGCCACCTGGCTGCCCACCGAGCGCACCGAGCTGTCGGTCAAGGCCACCTACAGCTTCAACGAGGAAAACCACGACACCGATTACCGCTCCGGCCAGCTGTTCCACTTCGACTACTCGGCCAGCTACCGGGTGACCGACAACCTGCACCTCGGGGTGAACGGCTACTTCATCAAGCAGACCACCGACGACAAGCAGTACGGCAAGACCGTGACCTTCATGGGCGAGGATGTGGGCGACGGCGTGCGCGGCCAGGTATTCGCCATCGGCCCCGCCGCGCACCTGACCTTCCTCAAGTACGCCACGGCCGAGCTGCGCTGGGCCAAGGAGTTCGCGGTGGAAAACCGCCCCGAGGGCGAGATGCTCTGGGCCAAGCTGACCCTGCCGTTCACTCTCTGAGGACTGCACGGGCAGAAAAAAACCTCAGGTCATCGACCTGAGGTTTTTTGTTGCCGCGATCCGGCGCTCAGCTGTAGACCGGCCAGTGCTCGACGATGCGGCCCTCGCGCACCGCCAGCAGATCACCGAACTGCAGCAGGATCGACTCGGACTGGGTCGGGCGCAGGAACACCTGGTCGTCCACCCTCAGGCCCACGGCAGCGGAGCCGTTGATCATCTCCTGGTTCGAGCTGCGCCCGTACAGGCCGTTGAATTGCAGCCCGGCCGGCGATTCGGGCTCGGCCAGCCAGTTGCCGCCATAGATGAAGAAGGTCTTGCACTGGTTCGGGTCCCACCAGGAGAGCAGCGCCGACTTGTCGTCCAGCGCCGGAATCCGCACCGCACCGGTGCTCTTCAGCACCGGCGTGGCGATGAAGGCCGCCGGCTGGTGCTCCATCAGCGATGGCAGGTCGTAGTGGGTCGGCTTGAGCAGCGCGGAGCCTACCGATACCTCGCTGCTGGTCCGCTCATGCTCGTGCATCCGGTAGCTCGGGCTGCCGGCGGTATTCAGCGTCAGGTCCGGGCGCCAGAGCGCGGCATGTTGCGTGCGGGCGTAGTCGACGAAGCCGTCGTAAAGCGTCATGACCCTGGCGAACAGCACCTCCGGCGAGCCGAGGATGCCGGGCACGCCCATTCCGACGAAGGGGTCGTAGCCCATGAAGCCGGCGAACTCCAGGTGCTGCGGGTTGGCGCCGATCAGGGTGAGCATCCGCCCCAGGGTCGCGTGGTCGGCGACACCGCCCCGGTGCAGCCCGACGTCCAGCTCGATGTTGACCCGCAACCGGGTCTTCAACCCCTGGGCCAGCACCAGGTACTGCTGCAGGCGCTCGGGAGTATCGAGCAGCCATTGCAACTGGGCCGACGGGTCGAAGGCACCGCGATGGTTCTCGTAGAACGCCTGCGCCGAGCGCACCGGCAATGGCTTGCCCAGCAGCAGGTCGGCATCGGGGAAGCGCTCGGCGTCGTGGTTGAGGAAGGGCTGGTGGAACGACATCAGCCGGCGGGTGCCGGCGCGTCGGGCGATGTAGTCGAGCAGTTGCGGGGATGGCAGGGACTTCTCCACCAGGCGCAGGTGCTTGCCGGTGCGCTGCACCGACTGCGTCACCACGTCGATGTTGTGATCCAGGCGGTCCAGGTCGATCAGCATCACCGGGCGCATCGGCCCGTGCTCCCTGAGCTCGCGGTTCAGCCGGACGAAGTAGTCGCTGTACGGGGCACCCTTGTCGGCCGGGCGCAGCCAGGCGCCGGCGCTGGCGAGCAGAACCCCTGCCCCGGCCGCGCCAACCATGAAGTTGCGTCGATTCATGCAGTCTCCTTGCGTGTCAGGCCACGCCCAGGATCGAGGACAGGTGGGCGTTGAGGAACTTGCCTTGCGGGTCCATCTCGCGGCGCACCTCGGTGAACTCCTTCCAGCGCGGATAGAGCGGCTGCAGGGTCCGCGCGTTGAGCGTATGCAGCTTGCCCCAGTGTGGCCGACCGGCGTATTTCCAGAAGATCGGTTCGATGGCGGCGAAGAAGTTGTGGTGGTCCATGCTGTAGTGCTGGTGCACGGAGATGGAGCAGCTGTCGCGGCCTTCGAACATGCTCAGGGGAATGTCGTCGGCCTTCACATAGCGGTACTCGATGGGGAACCAGGTGCGCAGGTCCTTGTCACGGATCAGCTTGAGGATTTCGCGCAGGCAGGCCGGGCCGTGCTCGGCCGGTATCGAGTACTCCATCTCGTTGAAGCGCACGTTGCGCACATTGGCGTAGATCTCGTAGGAGTCGCCCACCCGGTCGTCGAAGCTGGCGATGTGGCGCAGGCTGTTGAGCAGCGCCCGGCGCGCGGCGGGGAAGTCGCTGCCGTACTTGTCCAGGCCCTCGATGATGCTGACGAACTCGTTGCCGCCCTCCTCGGCCGGGTCCACCGGCGGGGTGAGCGGGTCGCTGGTCTCGTTGAGCGCCACGGACAAGGCATAGTCGGAATGGGTGATCACCAGCATTTCCCAGTGCTGGTTCTCGCGGGTGTTCTTCTCCACCTCCTCCAGCAGCTCCTCGGTCTTGGCGATCCATTGCCGCTCGCGCAGGCGATAGGCCTCGCGGTTCTGCAGGCGCACACGGGTGGCCACGCCAAAGGCGCCGAGGGAAACCCGCGCGGCGTTGAACACTTCCGGGTGCCGCTGGGCGTCGCAGTCCAGCACTTCGCCGGCGGCCGTCACCAGCTGCAGGCCGGTGACGTGGGAGGAATAGGAGCCGAAGCCGACGCCGGTGCCATGGGTGGAGGTGGAAATCGCCCCGGCGAGCGTCTGGTAATCGATGTCGGCCATGTTCGGCAATGCCTGGCCAATCCCTTTCAGCGCAGGGCCCATCAGCGACATCGGCGTGCCGGCGGCGAACTCCGCCTCCAGCGTCTTCGGGTCATGGCCGAGCAGGCCGTTGAAGTAGCTGAGCGAGACCAGCGTGCCGTCGGTGGGCACCAGCGGGCTGAAGGAGTGCGCCGAGCCCACCGGGCGAACCTTGCCTTCGGCCTGACGAATGACCTGCACCAGTTCGTCCAGGCTCTGCGGCGCCAGCCGCGCCAGGGGCAGGCAACTCTGCCCGCCGGACCAGTTGCGCCAGGGGATCAGGCGTGGGGTACGGGCCAGTTGCGCCATCCCCGGTGTGGTGAAAAGCGCCGCGAACGCGCCGGCGACGCCGGCCCGCTGCAGCAGCTGGCGGCGAGTGAGGTGGTTTGCCATCAGGGCACCTTGTGATTATTGGATGGGCTGGCCGGACATGAAGGAAACCAGCGCCAGGAACTCTTCTTCCGAGCACTGCATGCACATCCCCATCGGCGGCATGCCCTTGTAGCCGTTGATGCTGTGATCCAGCAGGCTGTCCGCGCCCTGGGCAACCCTGGGTCGCCACGCGTCGACGTCGCCGGCCTGCGGAGCGCCGGACGCCGGGTTGGCATGGCAGGTCTTGCAGCTGTTGTCGTAGATCTTCGCCAGGGCCTTGTCGGCAGGCGCCAGGGTGGCGGATCGGGGCGCTGCGGTTGGGCGGGTGTCATCGCCGCAGCCGCCGAGCAGTCCGGCCAGCGCCAGCAAGGCTGCCGGCAGTAGCGGTGTTCCGGGTATCGACATGGTGCTCCCCTCTTCTGCCGTGCCGGGTGGTGGCACGGGTTCTTGTTGTCGTGGGCAGGGAGCAACGTTAAGTCAGGCGCCACCGGGCGCTGAGGGCATTGGCGGCCAACAAGGGGGGATTAACCGGACAGCATGCAGGGCTAGCCATGCCGCGCTCCGAGCCTGGCCTGGATGCGGACGCCTGCTCTTTGTCTGAGGACCGCCTCCTGTCGAACGCCGGGTCCTGCGCGACGCGGGCTTCTCGCAATCAGCCGGCTGCACGCCGGTTTCATCGCCATTCAGGGTAAATCACCGCAAATTCATGGCTTTTCATAACTGAGGCATCTGCCGCATGCGTTACTGCGTCCAGCCCGATCCCGTGCGGGGCGGAGCAGTTTTTTCCTTGCGGAGCGTCATGCATGAGTCTCGACCGTCTGAGCCGGCTGCTGACTGTTGGCATTGTCCTGATGTGTAGCGGCAGCCTCTTCACCACCTGGCTCGCCGACAGGAATTATCGCCATGCCATTCAGACCGAACAGGAGCGCGACGCCGTCGCGGACCTGACTGCGACCCTGTTCGAAGGCAATCAGCGACTTACCCAGCTTGCCCGGCAGTTCATGGCCACGGGTGATGCCATGTTCCTTCGGGCGCACACCGGCGAGAGCGATCAGCGCCAGACGTTCGAGAAGGCCGTGGAACGCCTGCTATCGATGAATCTGCTCGACAAGGAGCGGGCCCTCCTGGAGGACATCAAGCGGATCAACGCAGCCCAGGGGCTGGTGGAAGTGGAGGCCATGCGGACTCGTACCCAGGCCAAGCCCATGGAAATGCTGGACGACACCCCTTACATCGCCAGCGAAGCGCGTATCAGCGACCTGATCGGCCAGCTCAGAAAAAGCGCCAACAGTCGCCTGGACCAGCAAGTGCTGGTCACCCGCGAATATGCCCGCCTGGCCCATCTGCTTTCGCTGGGCATGCAGGTGCTGTGGCTCATTGCCCTCATCACCGGGATATTCCTGCTGCGCTACCGCCTGGTCCGGCCACTGCTCAGTCTCACCCGACAGACCCGGAACCTGCAGCTGGGCCTGCCTCTGCAAAGGATCGCCTCCCCCTGTGCGCTCAGCGAAATACGCAACCTGGCAAAGGCCATGGACGACTACCGGGCGGTCAATCGGCAGGCTGAGCAGCGCGCCTGGGGCGACCGTTGCCTGAGCGAGCTGGGCGTCGCCCTCCAGGAACGGGTCACCCGGGACGACTTTGCCGCCGAACTGGGCCGGCAATTGAGCGCCATGCTGCTGTGCAGCGATGTGCGGCTGCTGCCGACACCGGCAACGGACGACAACGCCCACCCTGACCGCGTGCTGCTGCCCCTGAGCCACGCCAATCAGGAGCTCGCGGTGCTGGAGCTGACGTTCTCCACCCCGTGTGGCCCCGAACAGCAGATGCTGATGCAGCGCCTGGCACCGGCGCTGGGGCAGCTGCTCGCGATCCAGCAGCAGCGCGAATACCAGAAGCAGCTTCTGACCAACCTGGAAGACCGGCAACTGACCCTGACCGCAACCGAAAACTGGTATCGCGGCATCATCCAGGCCGCACCCGATGCCCTGATGGTCTTCGATGAGTCCGGGTGCGTCACCCTGGCCAATGCCGAGGGCGAGCACATCTTCGGCTACCGGCAGGATGAATTGCAGGGCCGGCACTTCAAGACACTGGTCCCGCGTGACCAGTGGAAGACGCTGGCGATGATGCTGGAGGTGTATCTGCGAACCAGGCAGAACCTCCGCCAGGACAGCATCGCCCTGCGCCGGGATGGATCGGAATTCCCCATCGAGATTCGCCTGTCCGACCTGCCATCGCTGGATGGCCGTGGCCGCTCGCTGTGCGTGGTGGTTCGTGACATGACCCAGAGCCGGGCCCAGGAGCTCAGCCTGACCAGGGCGCACGAGCACCGTCAGGCCATGTTCAATTCAGCCCCGCATGGTATCGCTTTCGTTCGCGACGGACTGATCATCCAGGCAAACCCGCGGCTGCACGAGCTCTTCGATCAGCAGGCGGATGCATTGATTGGCACCAGCCCGACCAGCTGGGCGCATCCCGACAACCTGGCGGCGCTGGAGCAGGAAATCCGCTGGCAACTGGCCCATGGCGAAATATTCCATCGGGAGTTGCCGGTCTACCGGCCCGACGGCTCGCATTTCTTCGCGGCCATCAGCGCCAGGGCGGTGAAGTCCCGGGATCTGCGCGAAGGCTCGATCTGGATTGTCGAGGATGCCAGTCTCCAGCACGCCGCCAGGCTGGAAATGGCAGAAGCCCGCCAACTGGCCGAAGAAGCCGCCCAGCTCAAGGCCGATTTCCTGGCGAACATGAGCCACGAAATCCGCACGCCCATGAATGCCATCATCGGCATGACCCACCTGCTTTCACAGACCACCCTCGACGTGCAGCAACGCGACTACCTGAGCAAGGTCCAGGGCGCCAACCGGCATCTTCTTGGCGTGATCAACGATATTCTCGACTTTTCCAAGATCGAAGCCGGCAAGATGGAACTGGACATCCAGGACTTCTCGTTGCACCGGCTACTCCTGGAGGTGACTGACCAGGTGCGTCCGGATATCGAGCGAAAGGGCCTGGATCTGTTCGTCGAGATTGATGAAAGCCTGCCGGAGCGGCTGTCCGGAGACCCCCTGCGGCTGCGCCAGATTCTGCTCAACTACCTGAGCAACGCCGTCAAGTTCACCGAGCAGGGGCATGTCGAGGTGCGCGTCGATGGTTCACCGCAGCCCGAGGAGCGCCTGCTCGTGCGCTTCCGCGTCAGCGACACCGGCATCGGCATGAGCCCCGAACAGTGCTCGCGGGCCTTCCAGAGCTTCCGGCAGGCGGATGCAACCACTACCCGCCGTTACGGCGGTACCGGTCTCGGCCTGGCCATTGCCCGGCAGCTGAGCGAACTGATGGGCGGCGGGGTCGGGATCAGCAGCACCCCGGACGTGGGCAGCTGTTTCAGCTTTACCGCGAACCTGACGGAGGCCACTTCCTGCCCTGAGGAGGAAGAATCCCGGCAGGCGCTGGCGATCCCCCAGTTCATCGGCGCGCATATCCTCCTGGTGGAAGACAACGAGCTGAACCAGCAGGTTGCCAGTGAACTGCTCAGTGCCACCGGTTGCCATGTCGACATCGCCGATAACGGCCAGATCGCCCTGAAGCGCCTGGAAGAGCAGCCGTATCACCTCGTGCTCATGGACATGCAGATGCCCGTGCTCGACGGTGTGGGTTGCTGCCTGCAACTGCGTCGGCGGGACACATGGAAGAACCTGCCGGTCATCGCGATGACGGCCAATGCCCTGAAGTCGGATCGGGAAAAATGCCTTGCCGCCGGCATGAACGACTTCATCAGCAAACCCCTGGAACCCAGTGTCCTGTTCGATGTGCTGCGCCGCTGGCTGGCCGAATACCTGAGCACGCCGGCAGGCGCGGCCCCCGTCGAGACCGCCGTCCAGCTCGATCTCGAAGCCCTGGGACAGGCCGGATTGAACACCGGCGCCGCCCTGTACCGCATGCTGGGCAAGCAGGCGCTGTACGAGACCTTGTTGCGCAAGTACGTGGCTACCCAGCCCGCACTGCTGGACGGGCTGCAGCAAGCGCTCGATGACGGCGACCAGCGGCAGGCACGACTGCTGGCGCACTCCTGCAAGGGCGCCTCCGCCAACATAGGCGCCGAGGCGGTAACGGAGCTCGCCGCGGCGCTGGAGCAGTCCATTGCGACAGAGGCCGATCCGGCTCAGGCGTCCGCCCACCTCGATCGACTGGCCCGGACGCTGGGAACATTGCTGGCAAGCCTGGCTCGCTGCCTGCCGGACGAACCGGCCCCGCCCACCTCGACCGAACTCGACCTGAGCGAACTGCCGATCATCGCCGGACGCCTCGACGACCTGCTGGGTGACCATGACGCCACCGTCATCAGCCTGTTCCAGGAACACCGTGCCCTGTTCAACGCCGCCTGCAGGGTTCGCGGCCGGCTGCTGGATACGGCCCTGTCGTGCTTCGACTTCGAGCAGGCCAGGGAAAACCTGAAGGCCTTCATGACTCCGCCACACCCCTCGACCTAGACGGTCTTCAGAACTTTTCAGGGTGATTCAGCGGTAATCAGGACATCTCAGAGCAGCCTGAGGCGGTCCCGTGCCTAATGCACGGGAGCCACGCATTCAGAGGACAGCAGCCGATGCTCAATACAAGAAAACCCAGCGTGCTGGTGGTGGACGATATGCCGGACAACCTGAGCCTGATCAGCTCGCTGTTGCTGGATGACTACCATGTCCGCGTGACCACCTGCGGCGAAAAAGCCTTGAGTCTCATCGAGCAGCACACCCCTGATCTGGTCCTGCTCGATGTCATGATGCCGGGGATGGACGGCTATGAAGTCTGCAGCCGCATCAGAAGCAATCCACGCAGCCGGGATGTGCCGGTCCTGTTCCTCACGGCGCAGCATGAAGTCGACGACGAGCGCTCCGGACTGGCATTCGGCGCCAATGACTATCTGCACAAGCCGATTGTCCCGCCGATCCTGCTGGCCCGCCTGGCGACCCAGTTGCGTCTGAAGCAGGCCAAGGACCAGTTGCACGAACAGAACGACCGCCTCGACCGCGAAGTGCGCGCCCGCACCCGGGAACTGGAAGCGACCCACGACGTGACCATCCTGGCGCTGGCCTCCCTGGCGGAAACCCGCGACAACGAAACCGGCAACCATCTGCTGCGCACACAGCATTATGTAAGAACCCTGGCCGAGCACCTGCGGGATCATCCTCGCTTCGCCGCGCAACTCAGCCCCGCGGCCATCGAGCGCCTGTTCAAGTCGGCACCCTTGCACGACATCGGCAAAG
Organism: Pseudomonas sp. B1-22; assembly: GCF_050474425.1. NCBI lineage: Bacteria > Pseudomonadati > Pseudomonadota > Gammaproteobacteria > Pseudomonadales > Pseudomonadaceae > Pseudomonas > Pseudomonas sp. B1-22. Next base: position 376,662 of record NZ_JBCHVH010000007.1, read on the forward strand.
TCGGCATTCCCGACCGGATACTGCTCAAGCCAGGACGCCTGGAGCCTGCCGAGTACGACGTCATGAAGCGCCACCCCGAGCTGGGCTATCGCGCACTCGCCAACGCCGAGGCGTTGCTCGGCCAATCGATTCCGTTCCTGGAGACGGCCAAGCAGATCGTCCTCTGCCATCACGAACGCTGGGACGGCACCGGCTACCCCCAGGGCCTGGCCGGCGAGGCCATCCCCCTTGGCGCCCGGCTGATGGCCGTGGCCGATGTCTACGACGCGATCATCAGCCGCCGCGTCTACAAGCCCGAGATGCCCCATGCCAAGGCGGTGGACGTCATACGCGAAGGCAGCGGCACGCATTTCGATCCGGATGTCGTCGTGGCCTTCCTCGCCGTGGAAGACCTCTTCAGGGACATCGCCCGGCGCTTCGCGGACACCGAAGAAAGCCTGCAGGCAAAGCGGGACTATCACTCGCTGGCCACAGCGGTGGAGGCCTGACACCTCGTCAGCGTACCGAGCTCCCCTGCCCTGCGGACTCAGGAGGATTCCTCGTGATGACAGCCGAAACGGCCATTCTCGTCGTCGACGATGCCGAGCTCACGCGCCTACGGTCGACTCTGCCGGCGATCACCCAGGGCACGTCAGCTATTCCGGCTCCCCGGCGTCTGCAAGCTGCGCAGGCGTGACCTTGCAGTAGTACTTGCTCCCCAGACCGTTGTCGATCAAGTAGGCCGAACTGCCCAACCGCTCCAGGCGCAAGCCTATCTCGGCGCCGGGCTGGAACAGGCTCAGGCTGATCATGGGAATCTGGCTATCGGCAAGGCTGTCCGTGCGGCTTCGTCCGGCGCGCTCGACGGACAGCCGCAGGCGGGCCCCGTCACGGCTATAGCGCAACGCCGCGTAGCGGTGCATGTATGCCTGAACCTTTCCCTCGTCATCGAGCACCCGCCCGCGGATACGCAAAGCGCCCTGTCCATCGGAGCCCAGCTCCAGCATGAGTTGTGCCAGCAGCCAGCGCGGCTGCCCACCGGCGTCCAGCGGCTGGACGAACTGGCTGGAGCACCAGACATCCTCGCGCTGTTGCATGGCGCCGAACACATAGGCCGCCACCATTCCCAGCAATGCGAGCATGCCCGCCAGGACCGGCGCCAAGGTGCTAGTAGGTGATTTCATAGGGAAGCATTCCCAGGCATTTGCCGCGTTCATCCAGCAACGGCGCGGTGCACAGGAAGCCCTGTGTCTTCTGCGGCGCCAGCAGGTACAGGTGCAACGGCGTGGCGTGCCATTGCGCCAGTCGTGCCACGTGCAGGGCCTGCTCGCGCCACCGTCGCAGCTCCTGCACCGTCGGCTCTGAATTGCCGGTGGGCAGATAGATCAGCACGTCCTCCTGCTTCAATGGCGCGGCGAACGACAAGGGTGCCATTTTCAATCCAGGGGTCGGCAAAAGGGCTCCCGCCAGATAAGCAAGGATGCCGAGTACCAGCGTTGCGAGAATCCATCGCCCGATCGGCCAATGCGTATGCCGGCGCCCCTCCTGCTCGGCTGGTGGAAGGGACGCAAGCGGTGCCGCCAGTTCTTCCTCGACCAGCGCAGTGGGCGCAGTGGGCGCAGTGGGCGCAGTGGGCGCAGCGTCGCACGGCTCGTACGCCTGCCAACTCAAACGCTCGCTCAACCGGTAGCCGATCCGCGGCACGGTGATGATGCATTCCTGCCCGGGCAGGATCGCCTCGAAGGCCACGCGCAACTGACGGACAACCTGGGCAAGGCTGTTCTCCGTCACCTCCAGACCGAACTTGCCCCAGGCCCCCTCCATCAGATCACGCTTGCCCACCACCACTGCCTGGGACAGGAGCAGCTGGAGCAGGCACCGGCTGGCAAATACGCCCAGACGCTGCGGCTCTTGCGCGTCGTCGGGCCAACGCTGAAGCGTGAAATTGTCGGTATCGAACATCACGCAGTGATTTATGAGGAATCGACTCATCCTGGTCGGTCCGGCCATCGTTATGCAGGCAATCCAGTGAACTTGTTCCGGTATTTCAACACGCCGCCGGGCAGGCTCGCATTGGCCGAATCGGCACCGGGACCAGGCGCTGAGCGGGAAGACCGCCGCCCGCGCTGCTATTCAGCGCGACTCGCAAGCAGGCAGCCCGCCTGCCACGCAACGCATCAGCCACCCAGGGCGATGATGGCGAACAGCAGGGCCGTACCCACGACCGCCAGCGCCCCGCCGCCCACCCAGGGCGTGCCGCCGGAGTAATGGGCCAGAATCCAGCCGGAGATGAACAGCATCCCCAGGGCCACCAGGTTGGAGAGGCGTATGGCCGTTCCGGTGTGGTCGGTCAGCAGGAACGGGATGACCAGCGGAAAGGTCGCCAGCACCACCAGCAGGAAGGTGCCCAGCGCCCCCTTGATATCCTCCAGGTCCAGCCGTGCGCGAATCGGCGCGGCGTTGGCCAGCAGGCGCATGCGCAGCATCTCCAGCGCGTCCGTCCCCGCCGCCTCGGCGATGCGCGGCGGCAAGGCATCGGCGATCAGGCCCTGGCCTTCGCGCGGGTCGGCACCGCCGCCCAGGCGGGACAGGAGGGTCCGGCTACGCGTGCGCTCGGTCCAGGTCCGCAGCAGGTAGATGACGGCATCGGCCAGGCCCCAGGCGAGGTTGCAGCCCAGGGCCGCAATCAGCATGGTGCGCGCCTCTTCGCGCCCCGCCGTCGCAACGCTCAGCGAGCCGATGAACGTCATGGCCATCAGCAGCCCGAAGATCACTTCGGTCACGCGATCCACGGGATCGAGAACTCTTTGCCAGGTGCCAACTCGCGGTCTGTCCATTGCGCCCTCTCCACGGCGGTGGACGGGTCGCGCCATCCACCGTTTGCTCACTGAGTCAGGGTTGAAGAAGCCGTCGTACAGGAGGTACCCGGCTATCGGCGTCACCGCGAAAAATCGACGTCTCCACGCAAGTAAAGACGCTGGTGCCAACTCGCGCCTGGCCATGGCGAACAGAATCTCTCCAGTCGGCGGGATCAACGCATTGATGAATGCCGGATCTGCCTGACGCCGCAACGGCCGACCGCCCCTGGATCGAACGGATCCGATTCGATGGCGCGGGCACGCTCCTCGGTGGCCAGGGACAAAATCGCGCCTAAACTTCTTCGCGATTCTGCTCACAAAAACCAATACGGCTACCTGCGTCGACCACCTGGAACCGGGTCGATGCTCCCGCTGAGGTATTGGCCGCCGGCATGAAGATCGCCAGCAGAAACCAGAGTTTCAGTTCCCAATGCGCCCGACCGTAGCCGAGGAAATCCCATCATGAGCCGAATCGCCAGAACGCTTCTCTGCGCCCTCTTCAGCAGCCTGTTGCTCAGCGCCTGTGTTTCGCAGGTCACGGAGCAGGACCAGTACTCCGGCTTCCTGCCCGACTACTCCGGGCTCAAGGAAGCGACATCGCCCAATGGCCACCCGGTGATGCGCTGGATCGCCCCCGGCTTCCAGCCGCGCTCCTACAGCACGGTCGTCTTCGACAGGCTTGAGCTGTACCCGGCGCCCAAACCGACGGAGCGGGTGAACCAGCAAACCCTGCAGGACCTGCAGAGATACGCCAGTTCCACCGCGCGGGAAACCATTGCCCTGCAATACCGGGTCGTTCCCAACCGGCAGTCGGTCCCCGCCGGCCAGCGCGCCATGTTCATCAAGGCCGCCATCACCGGCGTCAGTGCCTCCAACGAAGGCATGAAATGGTACGAAGTGGTTCCGATCGCGGCCGTCGTCGGCGCCACGTCGGCGGTCACCGGGCATCGGGACCAGAATACCGAGCTCTATATCGAAGCCAGCATCAGCGATGCCTCGACCGGGCAGCCGCTGGCCTACGTGGTGCGCAAGGTATTCGGCAAAACCCTGGAAAACGACAAGCAGGCGATCACCGCCGACGATTTCAAGCAGGCCATCAGGGAAATGAACAGCGACCTGAGTATCATGCTCAGCCGGTAGCGGGTCATGCAGCGGCAAGAGTGAAACTCCGCGACTCAGAGGCGGCGGAGACGATCCGGAACACTACAAGGACGCCCCGGATATGAGCAGTTTGTTCGACGCTATCGTTCTCGGCCTGCTGGCCATACTGCCCTTGATCAACCCGCCGACGACGGTAGCGTTGTTCCTGGCCCTTTCCCAGGGCTTCAGCCGGGAGGAAAAGAACAAGCAGGCGCTCCTGACAGCCTTCTACGTGTTCCTCATCATGACGTTCACCTACTACATCGGCGAACTGATCATGGACGTCTTCAACATCTCCATCCCCGGCCTGCGGATCGCCGGCGGCGGCATCCTCTGCATCATCGGCGGCAGGATGCTGTTTCCCCAGCCCCTGCCCGCCGCCGCCGCGCAGGACGGCAATGCCGAACGCGCCAGCTTCGCCTTCATCCCCCTCGCCATGCCCAGCACCGCGGGACCGGGCACCATCGCGATGATCATCAGCTCCTCCGCCACGATCAAGCACAGCACCAGCTTTCCGCAGTGGGTCCTGCTGACCGCGCCGCCGCTCATCTTCCTGTCGGCGGCGCTGACGCTCTGGCTCTGCCTGCGCGCCTCGGACTGGATCATGAAGATGACCGGACAGTCCGGCATCGATGCCATCTCCCGGCTGATGGGCTTCCTGCTCGTCTGCATGGGCGTTCAGTTCGCCATCAACGGCGGAGTCGAGATCGTGCAAGGCGTCATCAACAGCAACGCGCAGCTCCTCCAGGCCCGGTGAGCACGACGGGAACGCTCGACGCTCGCGGGCGCTACAATGGCGCCCGCACCGATCCCCCCGGATCGGACACGCCCGGAGCCCGCGTCAGATGTTCACCCTCGTAAACCTGGACACACCGCCACCCGAATCCCTGAAGAGTCAGATTCTGCAGATGGTGGTGGACTACTTCAGCGACATCAGCCCGGTGCCGCTGACGCCCAGCAATCCGCTCTATCAGCTGTATCAGTACGTGATTGGCTACGAGGTGCACCTGTACCTGCAAGCCATGGACGGCTCCGCAGAGAGCCCCGCGCGACTGATCCTGGCCCTGGATGATGAAGATCCCTCCCAGGTGCTGGGTTTCGCCCTCTACCTGCCGAGCCGGGACGATGCCGAGGCCTGCACCCTGGCCTATCTGGCCGTCAGCGCCAGCCACCGTCGGCACGGCATCGCCCGCGCCCTGCTGCAGCGGATGATCGAGCAGCGCCCCCATGTCGAACTGGCCTGCGCGGCGAGCAAGGCGCCAGTCTTCGAATCAATGGGGTTCCAGGTACTGGCAGCGCAGGGGCCGCACGTGCTGCTGAACACCCGCGACCACCGCTCGGACGGCATGGTGGCGGTGCAGGACCTGGCCCCGATATTCCGCTCCAAGGAAGTGCAGCAGATCCACGCCTACCTGCTGAAGCAGAACGGCAGGAAGGCCATGAGCGAGGCCGAGAGCAAACGCGACCGTTTGCTCGACCAGATGGCGCGTCAGGCTGAGGCGTTGGTGAAAGAGCGTTTTCCGACGATTCACTGAGGGTAATAGGGGGCAGATCAATCGTTCCAGCTTTTGAACGCCCGCTTCCGGCCAAAAGCTGCGGACAGTGCCATGCACGCTCCTGCCTCCGCTATCCGCCGTCTCGATCGTCCATTTCAAAAACGCGAAAATTCAAACGCACACTCAAACCTCGCCCTCCAGCCCCAGAGTCCAGGATCAATCCCGCTCGATGCTGCTCGGCAATCTTGGCGACGATGGAAAGCCCAAGCCCGCTGCCCTCGGGCAGCTTTTCGCCCAGGCCCCGATAAAAGCGTTCCAGCACACGCCCACGTTCAGCCTCGGGAATACCTGGGCCATCGTCGCTGACCTCTAGTATGACGTTCTGGCCTTCACGCCGGATCGACAGATTGATGGTACTGCCCGGCGCATGCCGTATGGCATTGTCGACTAGGTTGTTGAGCAGGATGCTCAGGGCACTGGCATCACCCATGACCGACACGTCCTCAGCCTGCGCCAGCCCCAGGTCGTTGCCGTTCAGATCGGATTGGCGGATGCGATCGCTGATCACCTGTTTGCACAACGCGAGTAGGGGTACTGGCTGCAACGGTGCGCACTGCGTTTCCGGCTCCAGGCGAGCGAGGGTCAGCAACTGCTGGGCGAGACGCGACAGGCGGGATACGCCTCGCTGCAACTGGAGCAATGCCTGCTGCCGCTCCTCCTGATCCTCGGCTCGCTGCGCGAGGTCGGCCTGGAGACTCAGCGCCATGATCGGCGTGCGCAGTTCGTGAGCAGCATCGGCGATGAAATGCCGCTGCAGGGTGAATGACTGGTCCAGCCGCTGGAGCAGGGAATTGAGTTCGGTCACCAAGGGGCTGATCTCGCTGGGCAGATCCGTATCCTTGATGGGCACCATGCTGTTGGCGTTACGCTGCGCCAGTTCGGCGACGATCCGATGCAGCGGTTTCAAGCCGTAACCTATGCCGAACCAGAGGAATAACGCCAACAACGGCAGCAGCGACAGTACAGGCCACAGCAGGTGGACCGCCAGACCCGCCAGGGCCTCCCAACGCTCATTCTGAGCTTGGGCTACACGGATCAGGCGATCGCCCCGTGGGGTAACGAAAGTGTGCCAGGTCTGCGCCTGGTGGGAGACGTCGCTGATGCCGGTTGCAGTGGGCGCCGGCAGCTGCAGTGCGGGGTCCGAGCTATAGTGCAGTTGCCCCTGGTTGTCCCAGACCTGCAACAGCACCTCGTCCTGCTTTTCCTCCTCCGAGTCGCTGAGGTGCTGGCCCCGCCTGTCGAAGGACACCTGCTCTCCAGAAAGGCTCACATGCCGGGCGATGTAGCGCATCTGGTCATTGAGCAGATCACCCAGTTCCAGGAAAGCCCCCCAGTAGGTGCCGACACTGGCCAGCGCGCCGGCCGCAAAGGTAGCGGGCAGCAGCCACAGCAACAGACGGCGACGCAGCGAGTTCATTGCTCCTCCCCGATGTGGTAGCCAACGCCCCGCACAGAGCGGATGACTTCCGCGCCGAGCTTCTTGCGCAGATTGAAGATATGCACCTGCACCGCGTTGCTGCCTATCTCCTCTCCCCAGCCATAGAGACGATCTTCAAGTTGTTCGCGCGACAGGATGCGCTCCGGCCCACGCATCAGTTCGTGCAACACCGAGAACTCCTTGGCCGAAACGCTCACCGGCTCGCCGCGCAGCCACAGCTGGTGGCTGATCGGGTCAAGGCGCAACGGTCCGGCGTTCAATTCGCTCTGCACCTGTCCTGCCTGACGCCGGCTGATGGCGCGTATGCGTGCGAGCAGTTCCTCCATGGCGAAGGGCTTCACCAGATAGTCGTCGGCGCCGCCGTCCAGGCCGGCTACGCGGTCGGCCAGTTGGTCACGTGCGGTGATGATGATCACCGGCAACACTTCGCCATTCTGGCGCAGGCGCCGCAAGACGTGCATGCCGTCCTCCCGAGGTAGCCCGAGGTCGAGCAGCAGTACGGCATAGTCGGTGGTTTCCAGAGCAAGCAGGGCCGACTTGCCATCCTGGACCCAGTCCACGCTGTAGCCCTCCTTGCGCAGGCCCTGCTGCAGGCCCGCGCCGATCATCGAGTCGTCTTCCGCCAGTAGCAAGCGCATAGCATTCTCCCAGGCCTCCGCATCGCAACGGGCTCCGTGCCCGTCAACATGCAATACCCACATCCTCGCACGACGATTTTTAAGATGGTTTTAAGCCGGCGTTGTCTACCGTCTGCCTGCCCGCCGAACGGCATCAATCTGTCACGCGCATGCAGAAGATCATCTTACTCCCGGTCCTGGCCCTGCTCGCCAGCTGTGCCACCTACCACGCGGAGCCCCTGGCCCCGGATCGGATGCTCGCTGCCTACGAGGCGCGGAACCTGAATGATCCGCACCTGAGGCAATACATCGCCACCCACTCGGACCGCTCGGATACCGGCTGGACACCCGACACCCTGACTCTCGCTGCCTTCTATTACAGCACCGAGCTGGACGCAGCCCGCGCCCGCTATTCGGCCAGCCAGGCCGCCATCGAAAGCGCCGGGGAACGACCCAATCCAACATTGTCGTTGCCGACGCAATATACCGCTGCGACGAGCAAACCCTGGACCTACGGCCTGGCCCTGGATATTCCCATCGAAACCGCTGGGAAGCGCGGCTATCGGGTAGCCCAGGCCCAGCAGCTGTCCAGCGCCGCGCAGCTGGCGATCGGGCAGGCCGCCTGGCAGGTCCGCAGCCAGTTGCGCACGGCCCTGCTCGACCTCTTCGCGAGTCACCAGCGCGAAGATCTCCTACAACGTCAAGTGACGTTGCAGCAGGAGCTGCTGGCAATGACCGAGCAGCGTGCTCGCCTGGGGGAGATGGCGCCCACCGAGGCGAATCAGCAGCGCATGGCACTGATGCGAACTGAGAACGACCTGGCCGCAGCCCATCAGTCCGGCCTGGACGCACGCAGTCGGGCCGCCGCCGCCATCGGCATCCCGTTGCCCGCCCTGGAAGCGATCAGTCCGGACTTCAGCCAGTTCGAGCGCGCAGCCCCAGCAATTCCTGCCGATAGCGTACGGCGCGCGGCCATTCTCAATCGCACCGATCTGCGCGCGGCACTGGACGACTACGAAGCGAGCCAGTCCGCCCTGCAACTGGAAATCGCCCGGCAATACCCGAATCTCTCGCTCGGCCTGGGCTACTCCTTCGACCAGGGCCAGGACAAGTACAGCCTCACGCCGGGCGTGGTGAATCTGCCGCTGTTCAATCACAACCAGGGCGCCATTGCCCAGGCAGAGGCGCAACGCAAGGAGGCTGCCATCAAGGTTGAGGCGCTGCAGGAACAGGCGATCAACGCCGGTGCGGCCGCCCTGCGCAACTACGACGCCGCGCGGCATCGGCTGAGCCTGCTCGACCGTCTGGCTGCCAACCAGTCTGCCGCCCGCGAAGCCGATCAACGCGCGTTCGCCAGCGGCGAGATGGATCGGCTGGCGCTACGCCAAGCCGACCTCGCCGCCAGCCTTGACGCACTCTCGCGCCTCGATGCCCGGGTGCAAATGCAACAGGCCTTGTTGCAATTGGAAAACGCCCTGCAACGGCCCCTGCAGGACAACCACCGTCCTCTTTTCACCGATTCGGGAGATCGCCGGCCATGACACGCCGCCCCGCCCTGCTGCCGTGGCTGGTCACCGCCGCCGCAGCCACATCCGCCGCACTGGCGGCCTGGCTTTACCTGCAACCCGTTCCGCCGGCCGCACCGGCGCCGGCAGCGCCCACCTGGGTGACCAACGAAGCAGGCCTCACGCTGGTCACGCTGGACCCGGCCACCCTCGCTCGCACCGGTATCCAGACCGCCGCACTCGCGTCGATCGAGTACCAGTCGGAACAACTCGCCTATGGCAGCGTTCCGGACATCCAGGCGCTAACCGACCTGAGTAGCCGCTACCGCATCGCCCAGACCGAACTCGCGGCGGCGCAGGCCGCTGCCAACGCGTCGAACCAGGAACTCAAACGCAGCCAGGCGCTGGCGCGGGACGCCGGGAATGTGTCGGAGAAGAATCTGCAGGCCGCCACGGCCACCGCCAGCGCCGACCAGGCCAAATTGGAAACCGCACGGAGCACGGTGCGGGCGCTGCAGAGCAGCGTGCGACAGCAGTTCGGCGGGCCCCTGGCGAATCTGCTGTCGCTGCAGCCCTCCGCCGAACTGGACCGTTTGCTGGATCACCAGGAGAGCTTACTGCGCATCGCCCTTCCGGCACTGGGCAAGGGAACACCGCCACGGAAGATCAGCGTCGAGGACGATTCCGGGCAACGGGTCCAGGCTGATCTTCTTTCTGCCGCCCCACAGAGCGACCCCAACCTGGCCGGGCAGGTCTATCTCTATCGCAGTTCCACGGCCCTGCCATTCGGCTCCCGCCTGCTGGCCCACTTGCCCGTGACGCAGCAGGCAACCAGCGGTGTGCTGATTCCGCCGGACGCGGTGGTCTGGTTCGGCGCCATTCCCTGGGCCTACGTGCAGACCGAGCCTGGCCACTTCCTGCGGCGCCCCTTGAGCGACCCGCGCCCGGTGTCTGACGGCTACTTCGTCGGCAGCGGCTTCAAGGCCGGCGAGCAGGTCGTGGTGCGCGGTGCGCAGCTGCTGCTCTCGGAGGAGCAGCGCCCGCAGATCGCCGCATCCGCCTGCAAAGACCCCGAGTGCGACGACTGACCCCGGTAGCGATCAAGCCATGCTCAATTCCGTGATTCGCTTCGCCATCCGCCTGCGCGGTGTGGTGATCGCCCTCGCCTGCCTGCTGGTGGGTTACGGCCTCTATAGCCTGACGCAGACGCGCCAGGACGTGTTCCCCGAATTCGCCCCGCCGCAGACGGTGATTCAGACCGAAGCGCCCGGCCTGACCTCGGAGCAGGTCGAAGTGCTGGTCAGCCAGCCCATCGAAAATGCCATGGCCGGTACCCTGGGTGTCGCGACCCTGCGCTCGAAGTCGCTGCAAGGACTATCCATGGTGACCCTCACCTTCAAGGACGGCACCGACATCTACCAGGCCCGGCAACTTACCGCCGAGCGACTGGCCGCACTGGCCAGCAGCCTGCCCCGCGAAGCGGCAGCTCCGACGCTGCTGCCGCTGACTTCCTCCACCAGCGTCACCCTGGTGGCGGCGCTGACCTCGAAGCAGCGCTCGCTGATGGACCTGCACACGCTGGCCGAATGGACCGTACGGCCTCAGCTGCTGCGCGTGCCCGGTGTGGCCGACGTGATCGTCTTCGGTGGCGATGCGCGGCAGCTGCAGATTCACGTGCAGCCCGAACGCCTGGTGCGCTATGGCCTGTCGCTGCAGGACGTACTCGGCGCGGCCCAGCGCGCGACCGGCGTGCGCGGTGGTGGCTATATCGAAAGCGCCAACCAGCGCATCGTGCTGAGCACCGAAGGTCAGACACTGCGCCCGGAACAACTGGCGCAGGTGGTACTGCGCTACCAGAGCGGCCAGCCGCTGCGCCTGGGCGATATCGCCACTGTCGAGATCGGCGCGGAGCCGGCGGTAGGCGCAGCCGCAGTGAATGGCGAGCCCGGCGTCTCGCTGATGGTCGAGAGCCAGTATGGCATCGACATGAAGAGCGTCTCGACCGGTGTCGAACAGGCCCTGGCAGCGTTGAAGCCGCAGCTGGAGCGCGAAAAGGTCGAGCTGCACGCCGACGTGTTCCGCCCGGCCAGCTTTATCGAAAGCGCCATGGGACACCTGCGCAATGCCCTGCTGCTCGGCGGCGTACTGGTGATCGCGGTGCTCTTCCTGTTCCTGCTCGATGCGCGCACGGCGATCATTTCCGCCACCGCCATCCCACTGTCGATGCTCACCGCGGTGATCCTCCTCCAGCACTTCGGCGTGAGCCTCAACACCATGACCCTCGGCGGCCTGGCGATCGCCCTGGGCGAAGTGGTGGACGACGCCGTGGTCGACGTCGAGAACATCTTCCGCCGCTTGCGCGAGAACCATGCCCTGGGTAACCCACGATCGGCCGCCAGCGTGGTGCTCGCCGCCTCGCTGGAAGTGCGCAGCGCAGTGGTCTATGCAACCCTGATCGTGGCCGTGGCCTTCCTCCCGGTCCTGAGCCTGAGTGGTATCGCCGGCAAGCTCTTCGCGCCGCTCGGCATCGCCTACATCCTGGCCATCCTTGCCTCCTTGCTGGTGGCCTTGACCGTCACGCCGGCCCTGGCTTTCCTGCTGCTGACCCGGCGCCCGCTGCGCAGTAACGAGCCGGCTCTGCTGAGCCGCCTGAAAACCCGCTATCTGGCAGTGCTGGCCAGGGCCGAAGCCCATCAGCGCGGCATACTCTGTGGCGTTTTCCTGCTCTGCGGCGGCGCCATTGCCTGTCTACCGTTCATGAGCGGTGACTTCATCCCGCAGCTCAACGAGGGCCATTACCTGGTGCACATGGCCCTCGCGCCGGGCTCTTCGCTGCAGGAATCGATGCGCGTGGGTGCCCAGGTGAGCAAGGCGCTCGCCGCGGTGCCCGGTGTGGGCCTGGTCGCGCAACGCGCCGGGCGGGCCAGTGAAGTGGTCGATCCCACCGGGGTGAACATCAGCGAGTTCGAGGTGGACCTCAAGCGCACCTCTGCGGAGGAACAGCGCGAGGCGCTGCTGGGCATCCAGCACGTGCTGGCAAGCTTCCCCGGCCTGATCACCTCGGTGAACACCTTCCTCGCCGAACGCATCGACGAGAGCATTTCCGGGGTCACCGCGCCGGTGGTCATCAACGTCTTCGGAGCCGACCTGGATCTGATCGAGCACAAGGCCAACGAGATCGCCATGCTGGTCGGCTCGATTCCGGGCTCCATCGGTGTCCGCGTGGAGGCCGCGCAATATGCCCCGCAACTGACCCTGCGCCTGATTCCGGAGCAGCTGACCCGCTACGGCTTCGCCCCGCTGGATGTGCTGGACGCCATCCAGGCGGCCTACGAAGGCATCGATGTCGCCCAGCTCTACGAAGGCGCCCAGGCCTACAAGGTCAATGTGTCACTGGCGCCCGCGGCTCGACAGGACCTGACCCGCATCGCCGAACTGCCGCTGCGCAGTCCGGCCGGTATCACGGTGCCGCTCGGACAACTGGCGCAGATCAGCCAGACCAGCAGCCGCTACCAGATCCAGCACAGCGACGGCCAGCGGGTGCAGACCGTATCCTCCGCCGTGCGCGGGCGCGCGGTCAGCGACTTCGTTGCCGAAGCACGGCAGCGCATCGCCAGCCAGGTCAGGCTTCCCGCGGGGGTCTACGTGCTGTTTGCCGGCGAAGACCAGGCCCGCAGCCAGTCGGAGAACGACCTGCTGGTGTACAGCGTGCTCGCCACGCTGGGCGTCGTGCTTCTGCTGTTCATGGCCCTGAAGAACAACCGGGCGCTCCTGCTGGTGCTGGCCAACCTGCCCTTCGCGCTGGTGGGCGGCGTGCTCTCGGTGCTGGTCAGTGGCGGCGACCTGTCGCTGGGCTCACTGGTGGGCTTCGTCACCCTGTTCGGCATCACCCTGCGCAACTCCATCATGCTGGTGTCGCACTACCAGCACCTGGTCGATGAAGAAGGAATGAACTGGGGTCCGGAAGCCGCGCGCCGCGGCGCCGCCGAGCGGCTGGTGCCGATTCTCATGACCGCCGTGGTCACCGCGCTCGGCCTGCTGCCCCTGGCCCTGTCCAGCGGCGCCGCCGGCAACGAGATCGAAGGTCCCATGGCACTGGTGATCCTTGGCGGCCTGGTTACCTCGACGGCCCTCAATCTGCTGGTGCTGCCAACCCTGGCGCTGCATTTCGGCCGGTTCGCCAAAAGTACGGAGATACTCTCAGCATAGGAGGCCGAGCCATTGGCCAGACAGCCGTCAAATTGAAACCGCGACCCTGGCCGCCGTGGAGAGATGCATGCGCAGATAGGAGAGTACCGGCGCCGCCGACTCTTATCGGCCCGGTAGGCAATGCGGTGCTCGGCAGATCGACGATGGACGTGGTGCAACGGATCAGCCGATATCTGAACGGCCGCCTCGGGTTGCAAGCTGCCTTTCACCAACGACGGTAATCGGCCAGAGGTGGACTTCTGCGCAAGGAAGTATTGAAACCGTTCCTTGTCTCCCACCTCCGGCCTGACATGTTCTCTAGGCGCCAGGGAGAAGATGCCCGTAACCGGCAGCACGAGTGAAATCGGCCAGTCGCCAGAGACTTCCGTTCGCCCCCCATGTGCCATCGGCGATGTCCGTCAGCTGTATCGACGTCATCAACACCCGCCCATCATCCGGCTCTACGCATTGCTCGATGGCCTGGTGCAGGCCCAGCACGTAGTCCTTGCGCATCTGCTCATCGAGAACGCCGGCAGGCACCTTGACCATGACGATGCAGGGGATGGCCTGAGCGTGCACATTAGCGCCGCCACATAGCCAATCGGCAGCCCGAACCTCCTCGATGAGCACCCAGCACAGATTGCGCTGCCGTGGATCGTTGCCTATGCGCTCATGTGCGATGGCTGCCCCGCTGACGCGTTTCAACAGGCGCTCACGTTGCGGCTCGCTGAAAGCTCCGGTGGGGACCTTGATCAGGATGTTGGGCATGGCTGAAACCTTGACGATGAATTGGGCCGCTATTGGGCCTGGCGTTCGCCTCTTGCAAAAGTGTCTGATCCGTCCTCTTTCGGGCATAATCCGACAATGCATGATTTCACCATTCTGGTCGTACCAGGGGCATTCGCCTCGAGCGTGGCCTCCACCCTGGACATCCTCGCCACCGCGGCAAACGTCGGTGAGCGACGCGGCCTGGCCACACCGCGCTGGCGGGTTTGCGGTCCGCAACCGGGACCGGTGACGCTGGGTCATGGCTTGCTGCTGGATGTGGAACCGATGGAGCAAGGCGCCGAGGACAACTCCTGCTGGGTCATACCGGGGATCGGCATCAGTGACCTGGGCCAGTTGGAGCGGCGCCTCGCGGAACCGTGGACAACTCCCCTCCTCTCTGCACTGAGCAATCACATTGCTAACGGCAAGGAAGTTGCCGCGTCGTGCTCTGCCGTCTTTCTTCTGCATGCAGCCGGGCTGCTGGCAGGCCGGAGGGTGACAACCTCCTGGTGGCTGGCACCGCACCTGCAGACACTCGCACCGGGCTGCCGCGTAGACCCGGACTTCATGGTGCTGGCCGATCCCCCATTGACCACGGCGGGTGCCGCCTTCGCTCAAACCGACCTCATGCTGCACCTGCTACGCCGGCGCCTTTCCCCTGAAATCGCCGACACGGTGAGCAAGGCTCTTCTGCTCGACCGTCGGCAACTGCAGTCGCCTTTCGTCATCCCCGCCGTGCTGGTGCAAGGTAATGCCCTGATCTCGCGCCTGACCGCGCAGATCGAGGAATCGCTGCCGGAGCTTGCGGGAGTCAAGGCACTCGCCGCGAGTGTCGGCATGTCCGAGCGGACCTTGTCGCGCCACGTCCACAAGGCGACGGGGCACTCCACTCGGCAACTCATCCAACGGGTGCAGCTGAACAAGGCGCGAGCGCTTCTCGAATCCGGCCAATATTCCGTCGAAGCGGTTGCAGCGCAGGTCGGCTATCAGGACCCAACGGCTCTCCGGCGCCTGTTGCGCCGCCTGTTGAACGCGACCCCGCGGCAATTGCGCCATAGTCGATCGGCTTGACGCTCCGCCACTCCAGCACATCCGCCCTGGGTCGGAAGTGAACGCCGGGCAAGGGCAGTTTCCGGCCAAAAGCAGCCATGGCCATAAGGCAGGCTGCTCCGGTTATCAGCACACACGTGCTCATCCTGTGGCCCCTAGCCCTCAAGATCACCGTTGCGCATGGCAAAGGTGATGGCCTGGGCAGTCGTTGCAACGCCAAGACGGCGGCGCGCCGAACGCAAATGGTTTTCCACCGTACGCTCCGACAGACCGAGTGTTGCGGCGATATCCGCCTGACGTTTTCCTGCAGCAGTCCACGCCAGAACTTCGCGCTCACGCTCGGAAAGCTTCCTGTACACCTCGCCTACCGGCGCTTCGAGCAAGCGGCGGGCGGAGAAGAATGCGGCCCTGGCCACAATGCTCAAGGCCAGGCGAACCCGGGGAGTCGATTCCACCTGCTCCCCGCCAAGACTCATGGCGCCTTCAAGCCCCAGTGGACCGAATACGGGTATTTGCACCCCATGAACGCCGGGGCCCGTTGGCGTGCATACCACCCGGTAAAGCTCGCCGCCATTGCCTTTCACCTTGCTCCAGTAAAAGGGCTCACGGGCCTCAAGGATATGGCGGGTCACCGGACAGCGTCGGACATAGGTCTGTGCGTCGACCGTAGCCTGGTCATCGAACCAGTTACCCTCCACCCAGTAGATTCGTTCGACCACTTCGTCCCGTGCAGATGTGGCGGAAAACAGGACGAAGCGGTCGTAACCAAAGGGCATGGCAAAGGCGCGGATCGCTTCCTGGATCACCGAAAGCGTTTGCGCACTCTCGATCGCAAGGACGGTTCGAAATGCCGCCTCGGCCACGTTCTGAGTCACCCCGCTGCAACCTCTTTCAGCAACGCGGCGGCCGCCAGCTTGCCCAGCGCGTTGCCCGCAAGCGGGCTGTCACCGGTGAGCAGCTTCCGGTCCTGGTGGGTTGCACCGGAGATGTCCTTGTTGATGATCTCCAGCCCCAACGCCTTCAGTTCTTCGCCGAACTTCCAGGTCAGATGGCCGGGCATGTAACCGATGTCAGGGGTCTTCGCGTCAAGATAATCGGGGAACACGCAGATCTTGTAGCCGTTGTAGATGCAGGTGTCCCGGCTTTCACCGATGCCTGCTGCGAGCAGAGCTGCGGGGCCATGACAAAGGGAGATCACGAACTTGTCGTTGTCCGCAGCCCACTGAAGGACCTTCTTCACGTCTTCGCTCTCGGGCAGACCGATCAAGGCCCCGTGCCCGCCCGGAATGAACACGCCGATATAGTCGGAGTCTTCTCCCAGCTTCTGCTCGATCACATCAGCCAGCTTGAGCGGGGTCTTGAACTGATCGCGATACTTGGCGTACTGCCCTTTCACCTCGGCGTCTTCGGAGGGCATGGCCCAGAACTCGAATTTGACCGGGTTTCCGGACAGGGTCGCGATGTCGAAGGCAAACCCGGCCTTATCCACGTGGTACATGGGCAGCAATGTCTCTACGGGGTGGTTTCCTGTCGAAAACATGGTGCCGTTGTCCGTCAGCAAATAGCGCTCATCGGCCCCGATCATCAGGACCTTCCAACGCCCGCCGCGATAGGGGTTCGGATAGTCGGCACCACTGAGGTCGGATTTGGGTGACGTGAACTGGCTGAGCGAGTACGGCGAAGGGAAGAAGGCATTGTCCTCGGCCGGGTCAGGGGTCGGACGCTTGTCGTCGGTCTGTACGGTAGCCATGGCTTTTCTCCATCGATCGGGTCGATTACCTGGAGCAATGCTAAGGAGACGCAACACCCCCAGACAATGAGGGTTTTCCCTCAACGCCTACGCTGAGTCACACGAGGCGGATGCCAATCTCAACTGCAATCAGTAAGTCTAGCCTCACAACCTGGACTCCTTCAGGCTGAAATCTGCCCGTCGCGACCGGCAGAAGCCGGCCAGTAGCTGCCCTTTACAGAGGGGCAGCTATGAGTCGAAAACAGCCATTCGCACATACCCGCAGTCGCCCCACGGCCCTCAATGGCTGAGCCCCTCAAACACGACGCCAGCCCCACCGGCCGGCGTCGCCCTCCGTCAACGATCAGGCCCTGACCTGGCGCACCGGCGCCCTGCTCCGCTGCTGCTCCTCCCAGTCCTCCACCACACCCACCGGCACGTTCGCCGGTGCCAGCATCTCGCGGCCGCGCACCAGGTCGGAGGCGCGTTCGGCGAGCATGATGGTCGGCGCGTTGAGGTTGCCGTTCGGCTCGGTGGGGAACACCGAGGAATCGATCACCCGCAGGCCCTGGAGGCCGCGCACGCGCAGTTCGGAATCGACCACCGCCAGTTCGTCCTCGCCCATGCGGCAGGAGCCGCAGGGGTGCATGGTGCTTTCCATGTTGGCGCGGACGAAGGCGTCGATCTCCTCGTCGGTCTGCACCTGCGGGCCGGGCGCCAGTTCCTCGCCGCGGAAGCGGTCCATGGCCGGCTGACCGATGATCTCGCGAGTCAGGCGCACGCAGCGGCGGAAGCCCTCGCGGTCCTCCTCGCTCTCCAGGTAGTTGAAGCGGATTTCCGGGTGCTGGTACGGGTCGGCCGAGACGGCGCGCACGTAGCCACGGCTCTTGGGTTTGTTCGGCCCGGTGAGGATCATGAAGCCGTGGCCCTTGAACGGCTTGTCGCCGTCGTAGCGCATGGCGGCGGGCAGGAAATGGAACTGGATGTCCGGCCAGCGCAGGCCCTTGGAGGAACGGATGAAGCCGCCGGCCTCGAAGTGGTTGCTGGCGCCCAGGCCGTCCTTGAACAGCAGCCAGCGCAGGCCGATCAGCGCCTTGCCCAACAGGCTCATCTTGCCGTTGAGGGTGACCGGCTCCTTGCAGGCGTACTGGATGTAGATTTCCGAGTGGTCCTGCAGGCTCTCGCCGACGCCAGGGAGGTCGTGCAGCACCTCGATGCCGGCCTTGCGCAGCACCGCCGCCGGGCCGATGCCGGAACGCTGCAGCAGGTGCGGCGAGCCGATCGGGCCGGAGCTGACCAGCACTTCGCGATTGCAGTAGACGGTGTGGGTCTTGCCGCCCTGGTCGTATTCCACGCCGATGGCGCGCTTGCCTTCGAGGAGGATGCGGCGGCTCATGGCGTGGGTCACCACGGTGAGGTTCGGCCGCTCCATGGCCGGACGCAGGTAGGCGTTGGCGGTGGACCAGCGCACGCCGTTCTTCACCGTCATGTGCATGGCGCCGAAGCCTTCCTGCATGTAGCCGTTGCAGTCGTCGGTCTTGATGTAGCCGGCCTCGGCGCCCGCCTCGACCCAGGCGCCGTACAGCGGGTTCTGCATGTTGTTGCCGTTGTTGGTGGAGAGCGGCCCATCGGCGCCACGGTAATCGTCGCCGCCGAACTTGTAGCCCTCGGCGCGCTTGAAGTACGGCAGGCAGTTGCGATAGCCCCAGCCCTTGGCACCCAGGGACTCCCACTCATCGAAGTCGTAGGCGTGGCCTCGGATGTAGACCAGCCCGTTGATCGACGAGGAGCCGCCCAGCACCTTGCCGCGCGGGCAATGCAGGCGGCGGTTGTCGAGGTGCTTCTCGGCGGCGGTTTCGTAGCGCCAGTTGTATTTTTTGGTGTTCATCGGGATGGAGAAGGCGCTGGGCATCTGGATGATCACGCTGCGGTCGCTGCCGCCGAATTCCAGGACCAGGACCGAGGTACGCGGGTCTTCGCTCAGGCGATTGGCCAGGACGCAGCCGGCCGAACCCGCACCAATGATGATGTAGTCGTATTTGTTGGTCATTTCGGATCTCGCTGGGCGCGGGGCCGCGCCGTTCGGTTACCAGGCCTTGCCGGTGGAGAAATGCGGCGTGGCGCTTTCGATCTGGCGAATCAACTGTTCCTCCTTATCGAGGTCCAGCGACAGGCACAGCAGGTAGTAGGCGATGCCGGAGACGATCAGCCCGACCAGCCAGGCCATGTCGACGCCGCCGATCATCCGCGCCAGGGGGCCGACGAAGATTTCGTCCGCGCCGTTGTAGATGGTGAAGAACGGGATCATCACCACGAAGCCGATCAGGTAGGCGATCAGTCCGCGGCTGCCCCAGTGGCCGTAGATGTTGTCCTGCGGCATGAAGAAGTGCGGGATGGCATAGCGGCCCTTGCGCACGAAGAAGTAGTCGGTGAGGTTGACGGCGGTCCAGGGCACCAGGAAGTACAGCATCACCACCAGGTACATGTTGAGCACCGACAGGCCCGAGCCCGAGGCGTTGATGGTGATAGCCATGCCCAGTTGCAGCAGCACCACGAAGAGGATCGCCCAGATGCGCACGCGGGGCGTCGGCTTGATCTTCCTGAACGAGTCGACACCGGTGAGGGTGGTGAGCTTGGCGCTGTAGATGTTCATCGCGATCACCGGCAGGAACGCCAGGATGGTCAGCGTCACCATCAAAGTGCCCAGCTGCGGCGCGAAGCCCGCGCCCACGGCGTTGAGCGCCACCAGCACGTCGGTAGTGTGCAGGTGCTCGGCCAGCCAGCCGCCGACGGCGATCATCCAGGCGCCGGATAGCGAGGCCCCGAGGAACACGGCGAGGATCAGCTTGCCGCTGGAGGTGTTCTTCGGCAGGTAGCGCGAGTAGTCCGAGACGTAGGGCGCATAGGCGATGTTGTAGCTGGCGCCGGCAGCGAACTGGGCGACGAAGCCGACCCAGGTGAAGCCCAGGGCGACAGTCTCGGTACTGACGGCGGCAGCGGGCGCGGAGTGCACCCAGCCCATCAGCACCGCGAGCGAGAGCAAGCCGTAGAGTGGCAGCGAGAGGAACAGCGACCACTTGAAGGTGCGGTGCATCCAGTCGTGACCGAGGATCGCCAGCAGGGTCGCCGGCACCGTGACCGCCAGGGCCACCTGCATCGGGCCCCATTGGAACAGCGTATGCAGCCCCTGCATCATCAGCACCAGGTTGACGATGTTGAAGCCGGCGAAGACGAACAGCGTGGCGAACAGCACCAGGATGACCCCGCGATAACCGAACTGCGCGCGGGACTGGATCATCTGCGGCAGCCCCAGGTGCGGGCCCTGGGAGCCGTGGAAGGCCATGAACAGGGTGCCGAACATGATGCCGAGGGTGCCGGCGATCATGGTCCACAGGGCATTGAGGCCAACGCTGGGGCCGACGAAGCCGATGGTCATGGTGAAGAAAGTGAAGTTGCCGACGAACCAGAACGGGCCCTGGGTCGACAGTTTGTCGGTGCGCTCGTGCTCCTCGATGAAATCGATGGAGTGCCCTTCTATTTCCAAGCCGCGCGCTCCTTCGGAAAGGGGGGCGGTCTGCGAATCTGCTTTCATGGTTCTCTCCGGATTGTTCTTGTATGGAGTCTCACCAGCAGGCACCGCACCTGAATTCGAGTCTGTTACGACGCGGGCTCCAGGTACAGCGCCTCATGCATCAACGGTATGGCGATTGGCCAGGCGGCCCGATCAGGGCAATGTGATCCACACCGCCTTGGTTTCCAGCAGGTACTCCAGCTGCTCCGCTCCCATGTCCTTGCCGTAGCCGGACTGCTTGTAGCCGCCGAACGGCATCGAGGGATCGAGGGTGCTGTGGGCATTCACGTAGACGGTGCCGGCACGCAGGCGCGGGATCAGCCCATGCACCCGGCCGAGGTCGTTGGAATAAAGCGCCGCCGCGAGGCCGAAGCAGGAGTCGTTGGCCAGCGCCAGGGCTTCTTCCTCGTCGTCGAAGGGCGCCGTGACCAGCACCGGGCCGAAGATTTCCTCTTGGACGATGCGCATGTCGTTGCGGCAGTTGGCGAAGATCGCCGGCTGCACGAAGAAGCCGGGGCCTTCCACCGGCTGGCCGCCGTATACCAGCTCGGCGCCCTCCTCCTTGCCGGTCTGGATGTAGGCCAGCACGCGCTCCTGCTGCTGCTTCGACACCAGCGGGCTGATGAAGCAGTCGGCGTCCAGGCCCGGCGCCATCTTCAGGCTGGCGGTGTACTCGGCCAGCTCGCGGAGGAACTCGGCGTAGATGCTGCGGTGCACGTAGGCACGGGTGCCGGCGTCGCAGACCTGCCCGGAGTTGAAGAACACGCCGTTGGCCACCGCCTGGGCGGCCGCCTTGATATCGGCATCGGCGAAGACGATCACCGGCGACTTGCCGCCCAGTTCCAGGGTCAGGCGCTTCATCTGGTCCATGGCCATCTTGCCGACGTTGCAGCCGACCGGGGTGGAGCCGGTGAAGCTCAGCTTGTCGATGCCCGGATGCTCGGCCATCGCCGCGCCGACCACGCTGCCGCGACCGCTGACGATGTTCACCACGCCGTCGGGAATCCCGGCTTCCTGCACCAGCTCGGCGAAGCGCAGCGCCGACAGCGAGGTCAGCTCGGCCGGCTTGACCACCACGGTGCAGCCCACTGCCAGCGCGGCGCCGAGTTTCCAGGCCATGGTCTGCAGCGGGAAGTTCCACGGCACGATGACGCCGACCACGCCCACCGGCTCCTTGCGGGTGTAGGCCACATAGTTGCCGGGCAGCGACGGCTCGACGGTGCGGCCGTGGATCTTGCTCGCCCAGCCGGCGAAGTAGCGGAAGGTGTCGATGGTGCCCTGGATGTCCACGGCCCGCGCCTGGGCGACGGACTTGCCCATGTCGACCGATTCGATCTCGGCCAGCTCGTCGCCGTTGGCCTCGATCAGGTCGGCCAGGCGATGCAGCAGGCGCTCGCGCTCTAGCGGCTTGAGCTGGCTCCAGGCGCCGCCGTCGAACTGCACGCGGGCGGCCTGCACGGCGCGGTCCAGGTCGGCCGCCGTGCCCATGGGGATACGGGTCAGCGCGGCCTCGGTGGAAGGCTCAATGACCTCCGCCGTGGCGCCGTCGCTGGCATCCAGCCACTCACCGCCGATGAACATCTTCTGCGCCTTCGACAGGAAGCGCTGGGTGGCTTCGGAAATGCCGAAGCGCTGCAGGTAGTCTTTGACCTTGGTGTCCACTCTCATGTCCTCGTAATGGGGCGGGCGTCGGCGCCCGCCGCTTGCATGACGGTTGCCGGGCTCAGCGGGCGCGAGCGCGGGCGTGGAAGATGAAGCCGATGCTGTTCATCAACAGCTGCGCGGCGAGGATCGAGGTGACGCCGGCGGGGTCATAGGCCGGCGCGACTTCCACCAGGTCCATGCCGACGATGCGGCCGTGGCTGCGCTTGGCCAGCGCCTGGATGATTTCCAGCACCTCGTAGTACTGGAAGCCGCCGTGGCTGGGGGTGCCGGTGCCGGGGGCGATGGACGGGTCGAAGCCGTCGATGTCGATGGTGATGTAGTAGTTGCGGTCCTGCGGGATCATGTCGACCACTGCGTCGCAGCCCAGGCGGCGCACGTCGCGCACCGAGAGGATCTGCGAGCCGGACTCGCGGGCGGCGTCGTAGTCGGCGCGGTTGGACGAGGACACGTTGCGGATGCCCATCTGGGTCATGCCGACGATGTGGTCCATTTCCGAAGCGCGGCGCAGCGGGTTGCCGTGGCCGTAGCGCACGCCGTGGCGCTCGTCGACGAAGTCCAGGTGCGCATCGAAGTGCACGATATGGATCGGCCCGCGTCCTTCGAAGGCCTTGATCACCGGCGCGTGGATCGAATGGTCGCCGCCCAGCACTACCGGCATGGCGCCGGACGCGAGGATCTGGCGCACGGCGGATTCGATGTTGGCGTTACTGGTTTCCATGTCGGTGTGCACGATGTCGGCATCACCCACGTCCACCATGCGCACCTGGTCTTCGGTCAGGTAGGTGGCGTCGTCCTCGTGGTCATAGGCGCCGGCGTGGCCGAAGGAGAACAGCGTGGATGCCTCGCGGATACCGCGCGGTCCGAAGCGCGCGCCGGAGCGCCACTGGGTGCCCATGTCGTTCGGCGCGCCGAGGATGGCCACGTCGGCATCGATGGCGTTCCAGTCGGTGCAGATGGGCGACTTGGCGAAGGTGCAGTGCCCGACGAAGGGCAGGTTCAGGCGGCCGGACTCGTAACCGTGCTTTGCCATGGTCGTGCTTCTCCATTTCTTGTTCTGTTGAGGAGGTGGGGCGGCGGGGAGCGCCCTTGGACCGACTATGGGCGCAGGTGGGCAACAGAAAAATGCGCAAGTTCAGATACTCACATCGGCCCTGCCGAAGTATCCGACACTGCCCTTCTCTAGCTTTCGCGCGCCAGCGCAGGTGTCTGGAACGCGCCTTTCAGCGATTACTCAGTGCGCCAAGGCCTGCGAATAGCGGGCGCTGTACGATCCGGGCAGGCACTTTTGCAACGCCCCCGCCGTTGCGATTCCCGGCGCCGCCGGTTTACCTTGGGAAAAACAAGACGATCCAGCGCTCATATCAGCCCAGGCGATGTGACCAGTCGGACAGGAGACCCCGGTGATCCAGCTTCACGACGTCGATCTGAAACTCCTCAGGGTGTTCGCCACCATCGTCCGCTGCGGCGGTTTCTCCGCCGCCCAGGCCGCGCTCAACACCGGCCAGTCGACCATCAGCGAACAGATGACGCACCTGGAAACGCGCCTGGGGGTCAAGCTCTGCCAGCGCGGGCGCAGCGGCTTCCGCCTCACCGAACAGGGCGTCGCCATCCACGAGGCCACCCAGCGCCTGCTGTCGGCGGTGGAGAGCTTCTGCATGGACACCGACGTGCTCAAGCAGCACATCAGCGGCCAGCTCAACCTGGGCATCATCGACTCGACGCTGACCGACCCCGACTCGCCGCTGCCGCGCACCACCCAGCGCTTCGTCTCGCGCGGCCACGACGCCCACCTGAACGTCTACATCGGTGCGCCGGCCGA
The DNA here is from genome assembly GCF_050474425.1 of Pseudomonas sp. B1-22. NCBI lineage: Bacteria > Pseudomonadati > Pseudomonadota > Gammaproteobacteria > Pseudomonadales > Pseudomonadaceae > Pseudomonas > Pseudomonas sp. B1-22. The sequence goes on from NZ_JBCHVH010000007.1 coordinate 400,545, forward strand.
ACTGGAAGAGCGCGTGCTGGACGGCCGCCTGCACCTCGCCATCGGGCACTTCCCGCTGCGCGTCGCCGGGCTCTCCTACCACCCGCTGTACAACGAGGCCCTGGGCCTGTACTGCGGGCGCCGCCATCCGCTGTTCGCCAGCCAGGCGCAGAACGGTCGCCTGCTCGAAGAGGTGCGCAGCAGCCGCATCGTCGCGCGCGGCTACATGCAGCAGTACGACCTGGAACAACTGGGCGTGAGCAAGGCGGCGGCCACCGTGGAGAACATCGAGGCGGCGGCGATCCTGATCATTTCGGGTGCCTACATCGGCTTCCTTCCGGCACACTTCGCCGAGCAATGGGTGAAGACCGGCGAGATGCGCCGCCTGGGCGCCAGCGCGCTGAACCTGATGTCGCCCTTCGACGCCATCACCCGCCGTGGCGCGGCGCCGCCGCCGATCCTGCGCGCCTTCCTCGAAGACCTGGCGGCCTGCGCGCGCTGACCCGAAGATACTGAACGCACACTTTCCGTAGAGCCTCTCCATGCGCATCCACGTCAGCTTCATCGACCGCGTCGGCATCACCCAGGAAGTCCTGGCGCTGCTGGTCGGCCGCAACCTCAACCTCGATGCCGTGGAGATGGTGCCGCCGAACGTCTACATCGACGCCCCGGCGCTGAGCTTCACCGTGCTCGACGAGCTGCGCGGCGCGCTGCTGCAGGTGCGCGGGGTGGAAGCGGTGACCGTGGTCGACATCCTCCCCGGCCAGCGCCGCAGCCTGCAGCTGGATGCCCTGCTGGCGGCGATGAGCGACCCGGTGCTGGCGGTCGATACCGAAGGCCGCGTGCTGCTGGCCAACCCGGCGCTGCTGCAGTTCTGCGAGCAGCCGCCGGAGGGCCGCCTGCTGTCCGAACTGTTCGACGACCCGGCGCTGGCCGCCACCCTGGTGGAACAGGGCTTCCGCGTGCCGCTGGGCGAAGTCACCCTGCGCGGCCAGGCGCTGCTGCTCGACGCCACGCCGATCCACGAGAACGACAACCTCACCGGCGCCCTGCTCACCCTCTACCCGCCGAACCGCATCGGCGGCCGCCTGGCCGCGCTGCACCACGACCACGCCGAAGGCTTCGACGCGCTGATCGGTGATTCGCAGCCGGTGCGCGCGCTCAAGGCCCGCGCCATGCGCGTGGCCGCCCTGGATGCGCCGCTGCTGATCCATGGCGAAACCGGCACCGGCAAGGAACTGGTGGCCCGCGCCTGCCACGCCGCCAGCGCGCGCAGCGCCCAACCCTTCCTCGCGCTGAACTGCGCGGCGCTGCCGGAAAGCCTCGCCGAGAGCGAACTGTTCGGCTACGCCCCCGGCTCCTTCACCGGCGCCCAGCGCGGCGGCAAGCCGGGCCTGCTGGAGCTGGCCCACCAGGGCACGGTGTTCCTCGACGAGATCGGCGAAATGTCGCCCTACCTGCAGGCCAAGCTGCTGCGCTTCCTCAGCGACGGCTGCTTCCGCCGCATCGGCGGCGACCGCGAGGTGAAGGTCGACGTGCGCATACTCAGCGCCACCCACCGCGACCTGGAGAAGATGGTCGGCGAAGGCAGCTTCCGCGAAGACCTGTTCTACCGCCTCAACGTGCTCAACCTGGAAGTGCCGCCGCTGCGCGAACGCGGCCAGGACATCCTGCAACTGGCCCGGCACTTCATGCAGCACGCCTGCACGCAGATCCAGCGCCCGCCCTGCCGGCTGGCGGCCAGCGCCTTCCCCGCGCTGCTCGGCAACCGCTGGCCGGGCAACGTGCGCCAGTTGCAGAACGTGATCTTCCGCGCCGCCGCCGTGTGCGAGGGCACGCTGGTGGAAATCCACGACCTGGACATCGCCACCGCCGTGGCGCCCCTGGCCAGCGGCGAGATCGGCAGCCTGGAAGAGGCCGTCGAAGGCTTCGAGAAGGACCTGCTCAGCCGCCTCTACGGCAGCTATCCCTCCACCCGGCAACTGGCCGCGCGCCTGAACACCTCCCACAGCGCAATCGCCACCCGCCTGCGCAAGTACGGTATCCCCGGCAAGGCCTGAGTCCAGCGAAAGCGCTCAAGGACGGGCCTTCCGGCTTATCGTATCGATTTCAATACATCGTACTCATTTCAATACAGACAGCTCCCCGCCTAGCCCTGCGCGGCCTGACCACAGGCCGCCGCTAGCCGACCCGGAGCCGTCGTATCGAATTCAATACACCTGCATCACAAAATCTCTCCCATATAAATCATAACTATTTGATTTATATATAAAAAATAAAACTGGCATCCGCCTTGCTCTTACTTCCTCGACACCGCTCGTTACCCGACACGAGCCAATCCCAATCGCCCGCCTGAAGAAGCGGCGAGTCTGACCCCGAGGAGTTCCCATGAGCCAAGTGCGCTTTACCGTCGAACACGAATGGCTGCGTCTGGATGCCGATGGCCTGATCACCGTCGGCATCACCCACCATGCCCAGGAAGCCCTCGGCGACGTGGTCTTCGTGCAACTGCCCGAGCCGGGCACCTACGACGCCGGCCACGAAGTGTCGACCGTGGAATCGGTGAAGGCGGCCAGCAACATCCTCATGCCGCTGGACGGCGAAGTGGTCGAAGTGAACACCACCCTCGAAAGCTCCCCGGAGTTGGTCAACGAGGACGCGCAGAACGGCGGCTGGTTCTTCCGCATGCGCCCCAGCGACGCCGGCCAGTTCGCCGCGCTGCTCGACGAAGCCGCCTACCAGCAACTGATCAGCGCCTGAGGAACCCACCATGGCCAGCCATGACAATGCCCTGGGTACCCAGGACGAATTCGTCGCCCGCCACATCGGCCCGCGCGACAGCGATGTCCGCGCCATGCTCGAGTTGCTCGGCTACGCCGACCTCGAAGCGCTGACCGCCAGCGTCATCCCCGAGAGCATCAAGGGCAGCAGCGTGCTGCCGCTGGGAGCCGGCCAGAGCGAAGCCGACGCGCTCGCCGCGATCAAGGCCATCGCCGGCAGGAACCAACTGTTCAAGACCCACATTGGCCAGGGCTACTACCCCTGCCACACCCCGGCGCCGATCCTGCGCAACCTGTTGGAAAATCCGGCCTGGTACACCGCCTACACCCCTTACCAGCCGGAAATCTCCCAGGGCCGCCTGGAAGCCCTGCTGAACTTCCAGACCCTGGTCAGCGACCTGACCGGCATGCAGATCGCCAACGCCTCGCTGCTCGACGAAGCGACCGCCGCCGCCGAGGCCATGACCTTCTGCAAGCGCCTGTCGAAGAACAAGGCGGCCCAGGCCTTCTTCGCCTCCGTGCACTGCCACCCGCAGACCCTCGACGTGCTGCGCACCCGCGCCGAACCGCTGGGTATCGAAGTCGTGGTCGGCGACGAGCAGGCGCTGACCGACTTCAGCCCCTACTTCGGCGCCCTGCTGCAGTACCCGGCGAGCCACGGCGACGTGCTCGACTGCCGCGCGCCCATTGCCGGCTTCCATGCCACCGGCGCCCTGGTGGCGGTAGCCGCCGACCTGCTGGCCCTGACCCTGCTCGCCCCGCCGGGCGAATTCGGCGCCGACGTGGTGCTCGGCAGCGCCCAGCGCTTCGGCGTGCCGCTGGGCTTCGGCGGCCCGCACGCGGCCTACTTCGCTACCCGCGATGCGTTCAAGCGCGACATGCCCGGCCGCCTGGTCGGCGTCTCCATCGACCGCTTCGGCAACCGCGCCCTGCGCCTCGCCATGCAGACCCGCGAGCAGCACATCCGCCGCGAGAAGGCCACCAGCAACATCTGCACCGCCCAGGTACTGCTGGCCAATATCGCCAGCATGTACGCCGTCTACCACGGCCCCAAGGGCCTGAAGAAGATCGCCCAGCGCATCCACCAGCTGACCGCCGTGCTCGCCCTGGGCCTGGCCAAGCTGGGCGTGACCGTGGAGCAGGACAGCTTCTTCGACAGCCTGACCCTGAACCTCGGCAACGCCGACCAGGTCGCCGCCCTGCATGAACGGGCGAAGGCCGCGCGGATCAACCTGCGCCGCGTCGACGCCCAGCGCGTCGGCATTGCCCTCGACGAAACCAGCACCCCGGCGGATGTCGAGCAACTCTGGGCACTGTTCGCCAACAGCCAGGCCGCGCCGGACTTCACCGCCCTCGCCGCCTCCGCCGCCAGCCGCCTGCCGGCCGCGCTGCTGCGCCAGTCGGCCTTCCTCGAACACCCGGTGTTCAACCGCTACCACTCGGAAACCGAGCTGATGCGCTACCTGCGCAAACTGGCGGACAAGGACCTGGCGCTGGACCGCAGCATGATCCCGCTGGGCTCCTGCACCATGAAGCTGAACGCCGCCAGCGAGATGATCCCGGTCACCTGGGCGGAATTCGGCAACCTGCACCCCTTCGCCCCCGCCGAACAGGCAGCGGGCTACCGCGAGCTGACCGACGAGCTGCAGGCCATGCTCTGCGCCGCCACCGGCTATGACGCCGTGTCGCTGCAGCCCAATGCCGGCTCCCAGGGCGAGTACGCTGGTCTTTTGGCGATCCGCGCCTATCACGCCAGCCGTGGCGAAGGTCACCGCGACGTCTGCCTGATCCCCTCGTCCGCCCACGGCACCAACCCGGCCACCGCACAGATGGCCGGCATGCGCGTGGTGGTCAGCGCCTGCGACGCCAAGGGCAACGTCGACATCGCCGACCTGCGCGCCAAGGCCGAGGAACACCGCGAGCGCCTGGCCGCGCTGATGATCACCTACCCCTCGACCCACGGCGTGTTCGAGGAAGGCATCCGCGAAATCTGCGCCATCGTCCACGACAACGGCGGCCAGGTGTACATCGATGGCGCCAACATGAACGCCATGGTCGGCCTCTGCGCGCCGGGCCGGTTCGGCGGCGACGTCTCCCACCTGAACCTGCACAAGACCTTCTGCATCCCCCACGGCGGCGGCGGTCCGGGCGTCGGCCCGATCGGCGTGAAAGCCCACCTGGCGCCCTTCCTGCCGGGCCACGGCGAGCAGCTGGAGCGCAAGGTCGGTGCGGTGAGCGCGGCGCCCTTCGGCAGCGCCAGCATCCTGCCGATCACCTGGATGTACATCCGCATGATGGGTGGCGCCGGCCTGCGCCGTGCCTCGCAGCTGGCGATCCTCAACGCCAACTACGTGGCCCGCCGCCTGGAAGAGCACTACCCGATCCTCTATAGCGGCGGCAACGGCCTGGTCGCCCACGAATGCATCCTCGACCTGCGCCCGCTCAAGGACAGCAGCGGGATCAGCGTCGACGACGTGGCCAAGCGCCTGATCGACTACGGCTTCCACGCCCCGACCATGTCCTTCCCGGTGGCCGGCACGCTGATGGTCGAGCCGACCGAGAGCGAATCCAGGGAAGAGCTGGACCGCTTCTGCGACGCCATGATCCGCATCCGCGAGGAAATCCGCGCGGTGGAACGCGGCGAGCTGCACGCCGAGGACAACCCGCTGAAGAACGCCCCGCACACCGCGGCGGAGCTGGTCGGCGAATGGACTCATCCGTACAGCCGCGAACTGGCCGTGTTCCCGGTTGCCGGCCTGATCGACGGCAAGTACTGGCCGCCGGTGGGCCGCGTCGACAACGTGCATGGCGACCGCAACCTGATCTGCGCCTGCCCGTCGCTGGAAAGCTACCAGGAAGCCTGAAGCCGCTGGCGCGGCCTGGCTTGTGCCGGGCCGCGCCCCACCCGACATTCGTGAGGATTCATCCATGTTCAGCAAGCACGACCAGATCCAGGGCTATGACGACGAACTGCTCGCGGCGATGGATGCCGAGGAGGCCCGCCAGGAAGACCACCTCGAGCTGATCGCCTCGGAGAACTACACCAGCAAGCGCGTCATGCAGGCCCAGGGCAGCGGGCTGACCAACAAGTACGCCGAAGGCTATCCGGGCAAGCGCTACTACGGTG
>NZ_JBCHVH010000008.1:0-43178 GCF_050474425.1 Pseudomonas sp. B1-22
ATCACCACTTCCAACTTCGACCTACTGTAAGTGCTTGATTTTCAAGCTCTTTCAGCGCTTCGTCGCTGGGAGTGGTGCGCATTATAGGGAGTTTAAATTGGCCGTCAACGACTAATTTAAACTTTCTGCAAAAACTGTCCGACCGATCAATTTACCGCCACACCCTGCCCTGTCAGACGGCGCTCCTGGCGCAGCAGATAGCCGCCCACCAGCAGGCCGACCACGCACAGCGCCACGACGTAGTAGGCCGGCCCCAGTGGGTCTTCCTTCATAAGGAGGGCAACCACCATGGGTGTCAGGCCGCCGAAGATGGCGTAGGCCAGGTTGTAGGAGAAGGACAGGCCGGTGAAGCGCACGACCGGGGGAAAGGCGTTCACCATGACATAGGGCACCGCGCCGATGACGCCGACACACAGGCCAGTCAATGCATACAGCGGGAACAACCAGTCCGGGTGTGCCTTGAGGCTGGTGTAGAAGGTCCAGCAGACGACGCCCAGCAGCACGCTGCCGACTATAAAGGTGCGACCGGCGCCGAAACGATCCGCCAAGCGCCCGGCAAGGATGCAGCCGACACTGAGGAATACAATCGCCAGGCTGTTGGCCTTCAGGGCCGTGGCCGCATCGAAGCCGTAGACCGTCTGCAGCACCGACGGCGTCATCAGGATCACCACCACGATGGCGGCCGACAGCACCCAGGTCAGCAGCATGGACAGCACCACCGCCGGACGATGCTCGCGCACCACCACACCCAGCGGCACTTCTTCGGCCAACTGCTTGCGCAGTTGCAGCTCGGCAAAAACCGGTGTTTCGTGCAGCCAGCGGCGCAGGTAGACGGAGAACAGGCCGAAGATGCCGCCGAGCAGGAACGGAATCCGCCAGGCATAGGCCCGCACTTCCTCGGCACTGAAGACGCTGTTGATCAGCGTCGCTACCAGCGAACCGATGAGAATGCCCGCGGTCAGACCCGAGGTGAGCGTGCCGCAGGCATAGCCCACATGGCGGTGCGGAACGTGCTCGGCGACGAAGACCCAGGCGCCCGGCACTTCACCACCGATGGCGGCGCCCTGGATGATGCGCAGCAGCAACAGCGCCAGCGGCGCCCAGATGCCAATCTGCTCGTAGGTCGGCAGCAGGCCCATGATCAAGGTGGGAACGGCCATCAGGAAGATGCTCAGGGTGAACATCTTCTTGCGCCCCAGCAGGTCGCCGAAGTGCGCCATGACCACTCCACCCAGCGGACGGGCCAGGTAGCCGGCTGCGAACAGCCCGAAGGTCTGCAGCTGACGCAGCCACTCGGGCATGTCGGCGGGGAAGAACAGCTTGCCGACCACGGTGGCGAAGAACACGAAGATGATGAAGTCGTAGAACTCCAGGGCGCCGCCCAGGGCAGACAGGGACAGGGTCTTGTAGTCGCTGCGGGTCAACGGACGTGACGCGGGCGCGGCAGGAGCGTTCACAGAAGGCATTGTGATTATTCTCGACAGGCAAGGCAGATGGCGGCGGCGTTGAGCCGCCGGTGCCGAACCATAGCAAATTGCGCCAGGACGACACAGGCATGCGCGGACGAGGCAAAGTCGAATCCCTACGGTCGTCGCAGCGGGCCTTGCTCTATATAATGCAGACAGGCCGATCAAAAGCTGTCCCAAGGCCTTGCACCGGCAGGTGTCTTGGGAGAGTTTTTCCACAACCTCACCATGAGTACGCCGGGGGCAAGAGGCCCTGAACTATGATCGAGCTCGAACAAGAAGACCCCATTCCGCAGGGTGACTTGGCCCTGCAGATAACCGCCCTGCCGCGCGAGACCAACGGCTTCGGTGACATCTTCGGTGGTTGGCTGGTGGCGCAGATGGATCTCGCCGGTACCGCCATGGCCAGCCGCATCGCTGGCGGCCGCGTCGCTACAGTGGCCATCGACCGTATGGCCTTCCTAGTTCCGGTCGCCGTTGGCGCCCAGCTCTCCTTCTATACGCAATCGCTGGAAGTCGGCCGCAGCTCGATCCGCATGCTGGTCGAAGTGTGGAGCGACGATCCGCTGTCCAGCGAATGGCGCAAGGTCACCGAGGCAGTCTTCGTGTTCGTCGCCATCGACGGCAGCGGTCGCACCCGTCCGGTTCCACCGCGCCGAGGCTGAAAACTGAAACGCCGGCTATCAAGCCGGCGTTTTCGTACGTGCCCTTCTCTCTTTTCAGGATCAGCGCATCGGCTTGCCGCGTACCGGAGCGCCGTTGGCCTTGTAGTAGTCGGCGGTGCTGCGGGGCAGCGGCTGACGGCCACGGACCTTATCGGCGATCTTCTCGGCCATCATGATGGTGGTGGCATTGAGGTTGCCGGTGATGATCAGCGGCATGATCGAGGCGTCGACCACGCGCAGCCCCTGCATGCCGTGCACACGACCCTCGCCGTCGACCACCGCCATGTCGTCCTCGCCCATCTTGCAGGAGCAGGACGGGTGGAAGGCGGTTTCCGCGTGCTCGCGTACGAAGGCGTCCAGTTCGGCATCGCTCTGCTTGTCCAGACCCGGGCTGAGCTCGCGGCCACGGAAGGGGTCGAGCGCCGGCTGGTTCATGATCTCGCGGGTCAGGCGGATGCCATCGCGGAACTCCTGCCAGTCCTGCTCGCTGGACATGTAGTTGAACAGGATGCTCGGATGCTTGCGCGGGTCGCGGGAGACCGCGTTGATCCGGCCGCGGCTGGGAGAGCGCATGGAGCCGACGTGGGCCTGGAAGCCATGCTCCTTCACTGCGTTGCTGCCGTTGTAGTTAATTGCCACCGGCAGGAAGTGGTACTGGATGTTCGGCCACTCGAACTCCGGACGGGTGCGGATGAAGCCACCGGCCTCGAACTGGTTGCTCGCGCCCAGGCCGGTGCCGAGGAACATCCACTCAGCGCCGATCTGCGGCTGGTTCCACCACTGCAGTGCCGGGTACAGCGAGACCGGCTGCTTGCAGGCGTACTGCAGGTACATTTCCAGGTGGTCCTGGAGGTTCTGGCCGACGCCGGGCAGGTCATGCACCACCTCGATGCCCAGGTCGCGCAGCAGGCCCGCCGGACCGACGCCCGAACGTTGCAGCAGCTGCGGCGAGGCGATGGCGCCGGAGCACACCAGCACTTCGCGGCGGGCACGAACTTCCTTCAGCGCATTGTCGTTGCCATGCAGGTAGGTCGCCCCGATGGCGCGCTTGCCGCTGAACAGGATGCGGTCGGTCAGCGCGTGGGTGACGATGGTCAGGTTCGGCCGCTCGCGGGCCTGGTCCAGGTAGCCGCGTGCGGTGCTGGAGCGACGGCCCTGCGGGGTCACGGTGCGATCCATCGGACCGAAACCTTCCTGCTGGTAGCCGTTGAGGTCTTCGGTTCGCGGATAGCCCGCCTGCACGCCGGCCTCGACCATGGCATGGAACAGCGGGTTGTTGCCGGCCTTGGGCGTGGTGACGCTGACCGGGCCATTGCCACCGTGGTAGTCGTTGGGGCCGATGTCGCGGGTCTCGGCCTTGCGGAAGTACGGCAGACAGTCGAGGTAGGTCCAGTCTTCCAGGCCCTTGGCCTGGGCCCAACCGTCGAAGTCCATGGCGTTGCCGCGGATGTAGCACATGCCGTTGATCAGCGAGGAGCCACCCAGCCCCTTGCCGCGACCGCACTCCATGCGGCGGTTGTTCATGTGCGGCTCGGGATCAGTCACATAGGCCCAGTTGTAGCGACGACCCTGCAGCGGGTAGGCCAGCGCGGCCGGCATCTGGGTGCGGAAGTCGGCGCGGTAGTCCGGGCCGCCGGCTTCGAGCAGCAGGACGCTGACGTCGGCGTCTTCGGTCAGGCGGGTAGCCAGTACGTTACCGGCGGAACCGGCACCAATGATGATGTAGTCGAATTCCTGGGACATGCAGGCCTTCCTCTTTTTCAGGCACGACACCGCCCGCGACGCGTGCGCGTCGGTGTCTGCGTATTCGGGATGGCCGGTGGTCAGGGAGTGGGGCCTGCGACCGGCCGTTCAGGGCTCGCTCGCGGCGGTCAGAACACCGAGGCGTAGTCGCCCAGCTCTACCTGCACGGATTTGATGCGAGTGTAGTGAGCCAGGGTGGTCAGACCGTTCTCGCGACCGACACCCGATTGCTTGTACCCGCCAACCGGCATTTCGGCCGGCGACTCGCCCCAGGTGTTGATCCAGCAGATGCCGGCTTCCAGGCGGTGGATCGCACGGTGCGCGCGGGCCAGGTCCTGGGTGACGACGCCGGCGGCCAGGCCGTACTCGGTGTCGTTGGCGCGGCGGATGGCTTCGTCTTCGGTGTCGTAGACGAGGATGCTCATGACCGGCCCGAAGATCTCTTCGCGGACGATGGTCATGTCATCGGTGCAGTCGGTGAACACGGTCGGCGCGACGTAGGCGCCCTTGGCGAACTCGCCCTGGGTGACACGCTCACCACCGCACAGCAGGCGGGCCTTCTGCTCTTTACCCGACTCGATGTAGGAGAGCACGCTCTCCATGTGGGCGAAGCTGGTCAGCGGGCCGAAGTTGGTGTTTTCGTCCTGCGGGCTGCCCAGGCGGATGCGCTTCACGCGCTCGACGACCTTCGCCTCGAAGCGTGCCTGCAGGCTGCGCGGGATGAACACGCGGGTGCCGTTGGTGCACACCTGGCCGGAGCTGAAGAAGTTGGCCATGACGGCGATGTCGGCGGCACGGTCGAGGTTGGCGTCTTCGAAGATGATCAGCGGCGACTTGCCACCCAGCTCCATGGTGACGTCCTTGAGCGAGGAGCTCGAGGCGCTGGCCATGACCTTCTTGCCGGTGGAGGTGCCGCCGGTGAAGGAGATCTTCTCGATCAGCGGGTGCTCGGTCAGCCACTGGCCGACTTCGCGGCCGCTGCCGGTGAGGACGCTGAACACGCCATCGGGCAGGCCGGCCTCGGTGTAGATTTCGGCGAGCTTCAGCGCGGTCAGCGGGGTGACTTCGCTGGGCTTGAAGATCATCGCGTTGCCGGCGGCCAGGGCCGGGGCGGATTTCCACAGGGCGATCTGGATCGGGTAGTTCCAGGCGCCGATGCCGGCGACCACGCCCAGCGGCTCGCGGCGGGTGTAGACGAAGCTGGTCTCGCGCAGCGGGATCTGCTCGCCTTCGATGGCCGGCACCAGGCCAGCGTAGTACTCGAGCACGTCGGCGCCGGTAACGATGTCGACGTTGCGGGTCTCGGCCAGCGGCTTGCCGGTGTCGAGGGTTTCCAGTTCGGCCAGCTCGTCGTTGCGCTGACGGAGGATTTCTACGGCACGGCGCAGGATGCGCGAACGCTGCATGGCGGTCATTGCCGCCCAGACTTTCTGCCCTTCCACCGCGGCCTGTACGGCGCGCTCGACGTCGTCCTTGGAGGCGCGCTGGACCTGGGCGAGAACCTCACCATTGGCCGGATTGATGGTTTCGAAGGTGGCGCCGCTGGTGGCTTCCACGTAGCGACCGCCGATGTAGAGCTTCTGTTCTTCGAATCGAGCCATGGTGTAGGCGTCCTCTCTTATTAGGTATCAGTGCGCAAGGCTGGCACAGCGGGCTATCCCGCCTGTTTCGCCAGTTGTTGGTCGAGGTAGTCGTATGCGATGGACAGTGCCTGCTCGGTGTCGAAGGCATCGCCCGAGAGCGCGCCGCGCAGCCACAACCCATCGATCAGCGCCGCCAGCCCACGGGCCGCCGCGCGCGCTTCGGCGATCGGCAGAACCCTGCGGAACTCGCAGCACAGGTTCGAATACAACCTGTGGTCGTTGACCCGCTGCAGGCGGCGCAACGACGGCTGGTGCATGCTGGTTGCCCAGAACGCCAGCCAGGTTTTCATCGCCGGCCCGTTGACCTGGCTCGCATCGAAGTTGCCTTCGATGATTGCGCGCAGGTGCGAGCGCGGCTCGTCATCCCTCAGGGCCCGGCGGCGTTCACCGACGGCCTTGTTCAGCGCCAGCATCAGATGGCGCATGGTCGCTTCCAGGAGTCCGTTCTTGTCCTGGAAGTAGTGGCTGATGATGCCGTTGGAGACCCCCGCCAGACGGGCGATCAGGGCGATGCTGGCGTCACCCATGCCCACCTGGTCCACCGCCTCCAATGTGGCGTGAATCAACTGGGAACGGCGAATCGGCTGCATACCGACCTTGGGCATTTCGTCTCTCCTCTTCGCCTGGACGTACCTGTGCCGTCCGGCGACTTGTTGGCCAGTCTATTTTGTTTTTATTGAACGTTCAATCAACTAAGAATAAGCTGCGCTCCGTGAACCACTCCGAGCCTTGTGTGCAAGCGGGCCCGAGCCGTTCATCGCCGCATCGTTTTCCAACCTTCAAGGATCGCAGAATCCCGGTGGGAAGTGTCATGCGGCTGTGCTGTGTCTGTGGTTTGCGGCCCGTCGCCGTGCCTTAGTCGCATCCGACGCCGGCCGCCATGCGTTCACTGTCATGGGGTCATCCTCCAAATGAGTACTGCTTCGCCAATAAAAACAAACGAGCAGGTACGTCTGAATCCGGTCGTGTTCTACGGTTCCACCGTACTGATCCTGGTTCTGACCGCCGCCCTTATTCTCTTTCCCGACAGCGCCGGTGCGGTCCTCAATCGCACGCAAGCTTGGCTTTCGCACAGTTTCGGCTGGTACTACATGCTGGCCATCGGCAGCTACCTGTTCTTCGTACTCTGGGTCGCGTTCTCGCGCTACGGCCAGCTGAAGCTGGGCGCCGACCACGAGAAGCCGGACTTCAGCTACGGCGCCTGGGCCGGCATGCTGTTCTCCTCCGGCATCGGCATCTCGCTGCTGTACTTCGCAGCCTCCGAGCCGATCGATCACCTCTACCATCCGCCGGAAGGTGTGGCCGGAACGCCGCAGGCCGCCCGCCAAGCGCTGCAGCTGACCTTCCTGCACTGGGGCGTGCATGGCTGGGCGATCTACGCGCTGGTCGGCCTGGCCGTCGGCTACTTCGCCTATCGCCATCGCCAGCCGCTGGCCCTGCGTTCGGCGCTGCTGCCGATCCTCGGTGAACGCTGGGTGAAAGGCAGCGCCGGCAACGCGGTGGACTGCTTCGGCATCTTCGTCACCCTGCTGGGCCTGGTGACCAACCTGGGCATCGGTGCGCTGCAGGTGTCCTCGGGCATCGAGTACCTGACCGGCATGGAGCATTCCAAGACCACCCTGCTGATCGTGCTGCTGGTGATGAGCCTGGTGGCCACGCTGGCCGCGGTCTCGGGCATCGAGAAAGGCATCCGCCGGCTGTCCAACCTGAACATCGTGCTGTTCAGCTCGCTGCTGGTGTTCGTGCTGGTCTGCGGCTCTACCCTGGAGCTGCTCAACGGTTTCGTGCAGAACCTGGGCGACTATCTCAACGGCCTGATCCTCAAGACCTTCGACCTCTACGTCTACACCGGCGGCGGCGCCGGCAAGAACGAAGAGTGGCTGGGCCTGTGGACCCTGTTCTACTGGGCCTGGTGGATCTCCTGGGCGCCCTTCGTCGGCATGTTCATCGCCCGTATTTCCCGTGGCCGCACCGTGCGCGAACTGGTCATGGGCGTGCTGCTGATCCCGCTGGGCTTCACCCTCGCCTGGCTGTCGGTGTTCGGCAACAGCGCGGTGGATCTGGTGATGAACCACGGCGCCGCCGACCTGGGCAAGGCCGCGCTGGAGCAGCCGTCGATGTCGATCTACCTGCTGCTGGAGCACTACCCCTTCGCCAAGATCGTGATCGGCATGTCGATCTTCGTCGGCTTCGTGCTGTTCCTCACCCCGGCTGACTCCGGCTCGGTGATGCTGGCCAACCTGTCGCGCCAGGGCGGCGATCTCGATGAAGACGCCCCGCACTGGCTGCGCATCCTCTGGTCCGCGGTGATCACCCTGGTGACCATCGGCCTGTTGTTCGCCGGCAACTTCACCGCCATGCAGACCGTCGTGGTGCTGGCCGGGCTGCCGTTCTCGGCGGTGCTGATCCTGTTCATGTTCGGCCTCTACAAGGCCATGAAGGCGGATTACGAGGCCCTGCACGGCCAGGCCGCGTCGCCCGCCTCCCTGGCTCCCGCAGCCTGATCTCCCCGGCGGCGTCGCCAGACGCCGCCCGCCTGCTGAGGCAGGCCCTTTCGCCCGGCCCCGCGCCGGGCTTTTCTTTTTCCGCTCGTTGATCTGGGCCGCTCAAGCGCGCCGGCGAACGACTATGGTGTCTGCGATACCTATCGTGGAGACAGTCATGAGCGACAACCCTCTCTGGCAGGCCCTCGGCCAACACTGGAAATGGATTGCCCTGCGCGGCGTGGCGGCAGTGATCTTCGGCCTGGTGGCAATCGCCTGGCCGGCTATCGCCCTGGCCGTGCTGGTCCTGGTCTGGGGCGCCTACGCCTTCGTCGACGGGGTATTCACCCTGCTGGCCGCCGCACGCATGCGCGAATCGGGCCGGCCGATCTGGCCGCTGGTGCTGGTCGGCCTGCTGGGCGTCGTCGCGGGGCTGGTGGCGTTCTTCTGGCCGGCACTGACGGCGCTGGGCCTGCTCATGCTGATCGCCGCCTGGGCGCTGGTCACCGGCGCGCTGCAGATCATCGCCGCGATCCGCCTGCGCAAGGCATTGGCCAACGAGTGGTGGCTGGGTCTTTCCGGAGCGCTGTCGGTGCTGTTCGGCGTCCTGATGATTGCCAACCCCGGTGCCGGCGCGGTGGCGGTGGCCTGGGTGATCGGCGCCTATGCGGTGTTCTTCGGCGTGATGCTGGTGCTGCTCGCCCTGCGCCTGCGCAAGACCTCGACCTTCAATGCCTGAGCGGGACTGGTGCCTGCTGCGCCTGGACGACAACGGCAACCGCTTCGTCATGCGCCGCCAGCTGACCCGCGACGAGGCCGAGGCCCTGGCGCGGAACTACCAGGCGCGCGGGCACAAGCAGACGTACTGGGCGGAGCGGGAGCAGCCGCCGTCTTGCGAGCGTCCGCGGGAATGACGGCACTCTGCACCGCAGCATGAACGTAGGGTGCTCCGGGGTCGACCATGGAGCTACCGATGAACACAGTGCATCGGCGTACAACCGCGAACGGTTGTACGCCCTACCGCCACACCTTGCGCAGCGCCTTGAGCGCTTCGGCGATCCGCGCCTCGGGTACCGCCGCGAAACCCAGTACCAGTCCGGCGCGTTGGTCTTCCGGCTCTGCGGACTCCGGCAGCCAGTAGTCGCTCAGCGCATTCACCTCTACCCCCACGGCCAGCGCACGCTGCACCAGTTCACGTTCGCGCTCGCGACTATCGACCCGTACGCACAGGTGCAGCCCCGCTTCCACCGTCGGCATCGGAGCGCAGCCAGCCACTTCCGGCCAGCCCCGCAGCAAGGCATCGCGCCGGCTGCGTGCGGCTCGGCGCATGCGGCGAACATGACGCTGGAAATGCCCCTCGGCGATGAAGTCCGCCATCACCCGCTGGGTACCGACCTCCGAGTGCCGCACGTCCAGCGCGCGACGGCGGGCGAAGGCCTGCGCCAGCGCCGGCGGGACCACGAGATAGCCCAGGCGCAGCGCGGGAAAAGCGATCTTGCAGAAGGTGCCGACATAGAGCACCCGGTCATGCCGGTCCAGCGCCGCCAGCGGCATCAACGGCGTACCGCTGTAGCGGTACTCGCCATCGTAGTCATCCTCGACGATCCAGCCGCCACTGCGCTCGGCCCACTCCAGCAGCTCCAGGCGCCGCGCCAGGGACAGGGTCACCCCGGTCGGGTACTGGTGAGAGGGCGTGACGTAGACCAGCCGGCAGTCCGGCAACTGCTCCAGCTGCGCCGTGCACAGGCCGTCGGCATCTACTGGCACGCCATGCAGCCGTGCGCCGGCGGTGGCGAAGGCGTGGCCGGCTGCGCGGTAGCCGGGATTCTCGATGGCCGCGCCGTCGCCCTCGGCCAGCAGTACCTGGGCGCACAGCGCGATGCCCTGCTGGGCGCCGCTGGTGATGATGATCTGCCCGGCGTCGCAATGCAGCCCTCGCGTGCTGCGCAGGTAGGCGGCGACCAGTTCGCGCAGGCGTTGTTCGCCCGCCGGGTCGCCGTAGCCCAGGCAATCCAGCGGCGGGTCGCGCCAGAAGCGCGCCTGCAGCCGCGCCCAGGTATCGAAGGGAAACAGGTCGAAGGCCGGCACGCCAACGCGGAAGGCACGGGGCGCGCCGGTGGGCGGCAGCGGCAGATGATGCTTCGCCAGGCGCTCCAGCGACGGCGCATCCGGGCTGCGCGCCTCGCCGCGCGCGGTGTCCACCGACGGCTGCACCCGCTCGGCCACATAGGTGCCGTCACCCGTACGCCCCTCGATGTAGCCCTCCGCGTAGAGCTGCTCGTAGGCACGCACCACGGTATTGCGCGAAACCCCCAGTGACGCCGCCAGGTCGCGGCTTGCCGGCAACCGCGAACGCGCCGCCAGGCGCCCGTCGAGGATGCGCTCACGAAGGGCCTGGAACAGTTGCACCCCCAGTGGCCGCGCGGGATCGAGAAGGATGCCGGAGGGGTTGAAAGGCAGCGGAACACTCATGCGGGCGGATTCCAGGAGGACGGCAATGGTTCCTTTGATTTCACCATGAATGGCTCTTTAGCAGAACCATTTCCCGGCCTAGGCTGGAACCATTCCAACGCACACAAGGCCGTCACCATGACTTCCGCTGTCGAGATCCGCCCGATCACCGCTGACGATCACGCCGTCTGGCTGCCGCTCTGGCAGGGTTACCAGCGCTTCTACAAGACCACCATCGATGAGGCCACCAGCGCCGTGACCTGGCAGCGCTTCCTCGACCCGGCCGAGCCGATGCACGCCGCCCTCGCCTGGCGCGACGGCGAGGCCATCGGCATGGTGCATTTCATCTACCACCGCTCCTGCTGGACCCAGGGCGACTACGTCTACCTGCAGGACCTGTTCGTCACCGAAGGCCAGCGTGGCGGCGGCATCGGTGCGGCGCTGATCGAGCACGTCTATGCCGATGCCCGCGCCAACGGCGCCTCGCGGGTGCACTGGCTGACCCACGAGACCAACACCGACGCCATGTTCCTCTACGACCGGATTGCCGACCGCTCCGGTTTCGTCCAGTACCGCAAGATCATCTGACCCGGAGCGCCCATGAACGACCAGCCCCTGCTGAACTGGCGCCCCGCCGCCACCCCCGAAAAACGCATCCTGCCCGGCCGCTACGTCAACCTGGTGCCACTGGATGCCGTCATCCATGGCGACGACCTGTGGGCAGCCCTGCAAGGTCCGGACTCCGATCCGCTGCTCTGGGATTACCTGCCTTACGGCCCTTTCCCCGAGCGTGCGCCGTTCGACGCCTGGCTCGCCGGCAATGCCGCCAGCGCCGACCCGATGTTCTTCGCCGTGATCGACCGCGTCAGCGGCCGCGCGGTGGGCCTGCTCAGCTTCCTGCGAATCTTCCCCAAGGACGGCAGCATCGAGATCGGCCACATCGCCTACGGCCGCGCGATGCAGCGCTCGCCCGCGTCCACCGAGGCGGTCTACCTGCTGGCGCGCTGGGCCTTCGAGATGGGCTACCGCCGCCTGGAGTGGAAGTGCAACGCGCTCAACGCCCGTTCCATGCGCGCCGCCGTGCGCCTGGGCTTCACCTTCGAGGGCACCTTCCGCCAGGCAACCGTGGTGAAGGACCGCAACCGCGACACCGCCTGGTTCTCGATCATCGACAGTGAATGGCCGCGCTGCCAGCAAGCCTTCGAGGCCTGGCTGGCTGCAACCAATTTCGACGGGGAAGGACGGCAGCGGACGCAGCTGGCGGACCTGCGCCTGCGCTGATCTTTTCATTCTCCGGGAACTGCCCGGCGCGCGGAGGATCGGTGATACTGAATCTTTCCCATCGCAGCCCCGGAGACCACCATGAGCAGCGATATCCAGACGCCCCGCGTCGAGCAGGTGCAGGTCGACGAACTGCCCTGCTGGCGCATCCACACCGCCCATGGTGAAGCCCTGATCGCCCAGCAGGGCGCGCAATTGCTGAGCTACCAGCCCCACGAGCAGCCGCCGCTGGTGTGGCTGAGCGAGACGGCCGAGTTCCGCCACGGCCAGTCCCTGCGCGGCGGCGTGCCGGTCTGCTGGCCCTGGTTCGGCAACCTCGAACGCAACCCGGTGGATGTCCGCACCGCCTTTACCGGCGACAGCGCCCCGGCCCACGGTCTGGTGCGCAGCGTGGACTGGCAGCTGGACGACATCGCCGACGAACTGGGCGAACTGGCGGTGCACTTCAGCGTCGACGCCAGCCACGGCCTGCCCGGCTGGCCGCATTCGGCGCGCCTGGAACTGGTGATGCGCTTCGGCGAACGCCTGACCCTGGAAATGACCACCCACAACCTCGGCGACAAACCGCTGCCGGTCAGCCAGGCGCTGCACACCTATTTCGCGGTGAGCAACAGCCGCGAGATCGGCATCGACGGCCTGCAGGGCTGCCGCTACATCGAAACCCTGGAGAACTGGGAAGAGCGCCAGCAACACGGGCTGGTGCGCATTGCCGGGGAAACCGACCGCATCTACCTGGACGTGGAGAAGCCCCTGGTGATCCGCGATCCGCTGTGGGAGCGCGGCATCCACATCAAGGCCAGCGGCTCGCGCTCGGCGGTGGTGTGGAACCCCTGGATCGACAAGTCCGCGCGCCTGCCGCAGTTCCCGGACGATGCCTGGCAGGACATGCTGTGCATCGAGACCGCGCGGGTCTGGGACGACGTGATGAGCGTCGCCCCGGGGCGCAGCGAGACAATGAAGGTGGAAATCTGGAGCGAGCCGCTCAGCAGTTGAGCCCGCGGCGGTAGCAGATATCGTAGGAGCGGACTCTGTCCGCGATCCGTCGGCAAGGCCGGCGCTACATCAGGTTCGCGAGCAAGCTCGCTCCTACGCAGAGCGCTCCGCTGCAAGCCTGTAGGAGCGAGCTTGCTCGCGAACCGTGCCGGCACCCCTGTCAATCGCGGACGAAGTCCGCTCCTACGAAGACCGATTCTTACAGATCGCTCTCCTCCACCGGCCGCACCTTGGCGTCGTCGATGGCGTAGGCCGCATCGGCGAGGTCATTGCTGACCTTCTCGACCTTCAGCGTGCCGGTGACCCAGATCGGGCTGTAGATATCGTCGAGCTTGATGCCCTTGGGGTAGCGCACCAGCACGATCTGGTTCGGCGGCGGCGGCGGCACGTGGATGCAGGCGCCCGGATAGGGCACCAGGAAGAATTCGGTGACACGGCCCTTGGCATCGTTCTCCAGCGGCACCGGGTAGCCGCCCAGGCGCAACGCCTTGCCATTCAGCGCGGCGACGGTCTTGGTGGAATACATCACCTGCGGCAGCTTCTTGTCGGACTGCTTCAGGCCGCCCTTGTTGGTGAAGGTGCCGTTGGCCTCGGGGCCGTTGTGGGTGATTTCCGGCATGTCCTCCAGCGCCTTGCGGTCACTCGGCGGCATCAGGGACAGCCAGTCGGTTTCGGGAAGTTCGGCGGCGGATGCCAGGGACGTCAGCAGCACCAGGCTGCAGGCAAGCAATGTACGGCGCATCGTGGACTCGAAAGGCCCGGTGGGGCACGGACGGGAAGGTCTTCCAGCGCCCTCCCCCGTTGCGGGAGAGGGCTGGAAATCACCGTCAATTCTTCTTGATCAGACCGTAAATGACCAGCAGGACGATGGCGCCGATCACCGCGCCGATGAAGCCCGCCGCCTGGCCCACGGCGTAGATGCCCAGCGCCTGGCCGCCGTAGGTGGCCAACAGCGAGCCGCCGATGCCGATCAGGATGGTCATGATCCAGCCCATGCTGTCGTCGCCCGGCTTCAGAAAGCGCGCGACGAGCCCGACGATCAGGCCGATGACGATGGTTCCGATTAAGCCCATGACAGTCTCCTTGTGGATTGAGCGCGATGGGTTCGCGCTTGTCATGGGACAGTGTAGAAAACGCCGACGTTCCCTGTTCGGGACGCAGGCCAGAGCGACTTGCGGCGTAGCGCGACGCGCGCACGGATGCACCAGGCAGGCAGAAAAAAGCCGCGTCGGTGATTGACGCGGCTCCTTTCAAAGCACCGTGACCGGCAGGCCGTCAGCCCTTGGCGATCAGCGCCTCGACCTCGGCGATACGCGCCTTGAGGGTCGGCAGGTCCTGGCTGCGCAGGGTGGCGTGACCGACCTTGCGCCCGGCCTTGAAGGCCTTGCCGTAGTGGTGCAGGTGGCAGTCGGCGATGTTCAGTACATCAGCCACCGGCGGCACTTCGCCGATGAAGTTGAGCATGGCGCTCTCGCCCACCTTGGCGGTGGAACCCAGCGGCAGGCCGGCAACGGCGCGCAGGTGGTTCTCGAACTGGCTGCACTCGGCACCTTCGATGGTCCAGTGCCCGGAGTTGTGCACGCGCGGGGCGATCTCGTTGGCCTTCAGGCCGCCGTCGACCTCGAAGAACTCGAAGGCCATCACACCGACGTACTGCAGCTTGTCCAGCACGCGGCCGACGTAGTCCTCGGCCAGCGCCTGCAGCGGGTGGTCGGTGCTCGCCACGGACAGGCGCAGGATGCCGTTCTCGTGGGTGTTGTGGACCAGCGGGTAGAAGCGGGTCTCGCCGTCGCGGGCGCGTACCGCCACCAGCGAGACTTCGCCGGTGAAGGGCACGAAGCCTTCGAGGATGCAGGGCACGCTGCCCAGCTCGGCGAAGGCGCCGGTCACGTCCTCGGCCTTGCGCAGGACCTTCTGGCCCTTGCCGTCATAGCCCAGGGTGCGGGTCTTCATTACTGCCGGCAGGCCGATGCTGGCCACGGCGGCGTCGAGGTCGGCCTGGGACTGCACGTCGGCGAAGGCCGGGGTGGGAATCCCCAGGTCCTTGAACATGGACTTCTCGAACCAGCGGTCACGGGCAATGCGCAGCGACTCGGCGTTCGGGTATACCGGCACGAACTGCGACAGGAAGGCCACGGTCTCGGCCGGCACGCTCTCGAACTCGAAGGTCACCAGGTCGACTTCATCGGCCAGCTGGCGCAGGTGCTCCTGGTCGCTGTAGTCGGCGCGAATGTGTTCGCCCAGCGCTTGCGCGCAGGCGTCCGGCGCCGGATCGAGGAAGGCGAAGTTCATGCCCAGCGGCGTACCCGCCAGGGACAACATGCGGCCGAGCTGACCGCCACCAATGACACCGATTTTCATGGTTCGAGCCTGTGCTTGCTGACACTGTTCGGGGGCGCCGCGCGGACGCCCTGTTACTCACGCGTCGCGCGGGTCCGGATTGTCCAGGACCGTTTCGGTCTGGATGGTGCGGAACTCTTTCAGCGCCTCGTGATACTTCGGGTACTTGCCGCCCAGGATGCTGGCGGCCAGCAGTGCGGCGTTGGTAGCGCCGGCCTTGCCGATGGCCAGGGTGGCGACCGGAACGCCCGCCGGCATCTGCACGATGGACAGCAGCGAGTCGACGCCCGAGAGCATGGAGGACTGCACTGGCACGCCGAGCACCGGCAGGTGGGTCTTGGCGGCGCACATGCCCGGCAGGTGGGCGGCACCGCCGGCGCCGGCGATGATCACTTCGATGCCGCGGCCATCGGCCTCTTCGGCGTACTGGAACAGCAGGTCCGGGGTGCGGTGGGCGGAAACCACCTTCACTTCGTACGGAATGCCGAGCTTGTCCAGCATGTCCGCGGTGTGGCTCAGGGTGCTCCAGTCGGATTTGGAACCCATGATCACGCCAACCAGTGCGCTCATCGTCGTGCCTCTCTCAAGTGCGCTCTTGTGCGCGTCAGAAACCAACAAGCCACGCTCGTCGGAGGCGTGGCTTGTGCGTGGCCAAACCGGCGGGCAGTGCCGGCGGCTTGAAGGCGGCGCAGTATACCGCAAAGGGCACGCCGGGGTGCACCCACCATGACCGTCTGTCCCGATTTCGTCATTTCCCCGTGCTGGAGTGACTGACGACTTCGGAAAAGCTTGCTTCAACTCAAGGTGGCTTCGCCTCAAAGGAACAGACTCGTCTGACATCTTCCTGTTCCTGCCCGGATTGGGCAGGCCCCTCCCCCTTCAAGGAGCGAGTGCAATGTCCATGACCCTGCCCACGACCATGAAAGCCGCCGTCGTCCACGCCTTTGGCGAGCCGCTGCGGATCGAGGAAGTCAAAGTCCCGCTGCCCGGCCCCGGACAGATTCTGGTGAAGATCGAGGCGTCCGGCGTCTGCCACACCGACCTGCACGCCGCCGAGGGCGACTGGCCGGTGAAGCCGAGCCTGCCGTTCATTCCCGGCCATGAAGGCGTCGGCTTCGTCGCCGCGGTCGGCGCCGGCGTCACCCGCGTGAAGGAAGGCGACCGCGTCGGCGTGCCCTGGCTGTACACCGCCTGCGGCTGCTGCGAGCACTGCCTGACCGGTTGGGAAACCCTCTGCGAACACCAGCAGAACACCGGCTATTCGGTGAACGGCGGCTATGCCGAATATGTGCTGGCAGACCCCAACTTTGTCGGCATCCTGCCGAAAAATGTCGGCTTCACCGAGATTGCGCCAATCCTCTGCGCGGGCGTCACCGTCTACAAGGGCCTGAAGGAAACCCAGGCGCGCCCCGGCCAGTGGGTGGCCATTTCCGGCATTGGCGGCCTCGGCCACGTGGCCGTGCAATACGCCAGGGCCATGGGCCTGCATGTGGTAGCGGTGGACGTGGATGACGCCAAGCTGGAACTGGCCAGGAATCTGGGCGCCAAGCTGACCATCAATGCCAGGAAGGAAGACCCGGTACAGGTGGTGCAACGCGATATCGGCGGCGCCCATGGCGTGCTGGTGACTGCCGTCTCCAACAGCGCCTTCGGCCAGGGCATCGGCATGGCCCGCCGTGGCGGCACCGTGTCGCTGGTCGGCCTGCCGCCGGGCGATTTCCCCACGCCGATCTTCGACGTGGTGCTCAAGGGCCTGCACATCACCGGCTCCATCGTCGGTACCCGCGCGGACCTGCAGGAAGCCCTGGACTTCGCCGGCGAAGGGCTGGTGAAGGCCACTGTCAGCGCCGGGAAGCTGGACGACATCAACGCCATCCTCGACCGCATGCGCGCCGGGCAGATCGAAGGGCGGATCGTGGTGGAGATGTAAGGCTCGCTCGGTACATAGCAAAAGCCCCTCTCCCTGAAGGGAGAGGGAACCGTTCGGAGTGCGGGGGATGCCGGAGTCAGCCGGCAAGCCTTATACGAACGGTAGGAGCAACTGTCTTCTTCTGGAACTCCGTGCTCGGGATTTCCCTCTCCCTGAAGGGACAGGGGACCGTTTGGTGCAGGTTGAAACCATAGTGTCAGCCGGCACGGATAGCTCCCTCTCCCTTCGGAGCGGGGCGCGCAGCCAGGGCGGGGGGAGAGGGCTAAGGCCAACAAAGGACTATCCAGGTAGGAGCGGGCCATGCCCGCGATCGCGCCCATGGGGCGCTCCTGCACGAGCCACCGACAGCATGGGTATCGCTGCGCTCCACCCATCCTACAACTGCCGCGCGCGCCCGCCACGAGCACTCCCGGATCAGAACTCCACCGTCGTCGACACCTCGAACTGCCGCGGCTCGCCCACGGCGACGTAGAGGTTGTTCGCCGCCGATGGGTAATAGGTGCGGTCGAACAGGTTCTTCACGTTGAACTGGAAGCCGACGTTGTGCCCACCCAGCTGGGTGTCGTAGCTGGCGAAGACATCGGTGACGGTATAGGACGGCAGCTCGAAGGAGTTGGCCGGGTCGCCCGCGCGCTTGCCGACGTAGCGCGGGCCGCCGCCCAGGCGCAGATTGTCGCCGCCGAAGATCGAGCCCGCGTCATACACCGCCGCCAGAGAGGCGGTTTGCTTGGCCACGTTCTGCAGGCGATTGCCTTCCAGCTCCGGGTCCTCGGTCACCCTCGCGTCCAGCCAGGCGTAGCTGCCGATCAGGCTCCAGCGCTCGGTCAGCTGGCCGGTGACGTCCAGTTCGGCGCCGTAGGAGCGCACCTTGCCGGCGGTGCTGACTCGGGTGTCGCCGTTGGCGTCGAGCTGGGTGACCATCACGTTGCGCTTGTGGATGTCGAAGAACGCCAGATTGGCAGTGATGCGGCCGGGGATGTCCAGCTTGCCGCCGATTTCCCAGGAGGTGGCCTCCTCCGGCAGGATCGACGAGTCGATTACCTCGCCCGTGGACAGCGGCGCGATGGTGGAGTTGGGCTTGAACGATTCGGTGTAGCTGCCGTACAGCGAGACCTCGTCGTTGACCTTGTAGACCACGCCCGCGCGCGGCACCCACTTCTGCCCGTTGATGTCGGTGTTGGCCTTGAACGGCCGGCCGCGTCCGGCGTACTGGTCGTACATCTGGTAGCGCCCGCCGGCCACCAGGATCCAGTGCTCGTCCAGGTGCCAGGAGTCCTGCAGGAACAGCGAGTCGCTGCGCAGCTTGTCGGTCTGGTCGCTGTCGGCGGGGCTGACGCGGGTGGCCGGGGAAATCTGCCCGTAGACCGGATCGAGGTAGTCGAAGGTGTTGCTCTTGGTATCGCGGATCAGGTCGGCGCGGTAGATCTTGCGCTTTTCGCTGTCGATGCCGACGGTCACTTCATGGCGGAAGCCGCCCAGTTGCAGGTCGCCGTTGAGCCCCACGGTGGCGAAGCTGTCGCTGCTCACCGCGCCGTGAGTGCCGTCGACACGGCGCGTCACAGTACCCTTGGCGCTGTCGACCTTGGTCACCCGCGCCTGGTTGTCGTCGTAGGTCTCGCGGGTCCAGCCGTAGGCGAAATGCGCCTTCCAGGCGTCGTCCAGGCGATGCTCAACGTCCAGCCGGGTGAGATCGGAGCGGCCTTCGGTGATGTTGAACGGCTCGTCCAGGCGGCGCGTGCGCGGAATGTCCAGCGGCTTGTTGGTGCGCGGGTCGATGGCGGTGCCGCGGTCGAAGGGGGTCTTGAACTCCCGGTGCTCATAGCTGAGGTTGACCGTGGTGTCCTCGCCGAGCCAGGCCAGGGACGGCGCCACCAGCGTCTCGCGCTGCTGGCCGAAATTGCGCCAGTAGTTCTCGTCCTGATGATCGACGATCAGCCGGTAGGCCAGGTTCGACTCACCCAGCGCGCCGGTGCTGTCGACCTGGCCGCCACCGCCCTGCTTGCCGTGGGCGTAGGTCGAACCACGCAGGGTGACGGCGTTGTACTGCTGCAGTTGCGGCTTCTTGCTCACCACGTTGACCACCCCGCCTGGGTCCTGGATGCCGTAGAGCAGCGAGGCCGGCCCCTTGAGCACTTCGACGTGGTCGGCGGTGGCGGTGAGGTTGCGGCCCAGCACCGAGGGCAGGCCGTCGCGCATGATCGAGCCGTCGCGGTTGTCGCCGAAACCGCGCTTCATCACCGCATCCTGGGTGCCGCCGAGGGTGTTGGCCTGGGTGATGCCGCTGACGTTGCCCAGGGCATCGTCGAGGTTCTGTGGTTTCTGGTCGCGCAGCACCTGGGCCGGAACCGTGACGATGCTTTGCGGAGTCTCCAGGACCGGCGTGTCGGTGCGGCCGATGGAGGCGACCGGCGCCGGCTGGTAGCTGGCGGAATCGGCCAGGGCGGTGACGGTGGTGTCGGTGAGGCTCAGGGTGTCGTTCGGCAGGCGCTCCAGGGTCAGGGTGCGGCCATCGAGGGCGCGGAAGCGGTAGCCGGAACCGCTAAGCAGGCGGTTCAGTGCGTCGTCGGCGCTGAGTTGGCCAGTCACGGCCGGGGCCTTGAGGTCGTAGGGCGCTTCGTCGGTGTAGACCACGCTCAGCCCGGTCACCCGGCTGAACTCGCTGAGCGCCTGGGGCAGCGGTTGGGCGGCGATGTCGAAGCCGAAGCTTGCCTGCAGTCTGCTGCCGGCTTGCGTCTCCTCGGCCCATGCGGCCGGCGCCTGGGCAGTGGCCAGGACAGCGCCGAGCACGAAGGCGGCGAGCGGCTTCAGGGACAGTTCGGGGACAGCGCGGCACAACGGGGTCATCGGGGGCTCACTTGCTCGAAAGGTCGATTCCACATGCGAATAAATCGCATTCATGACCACTACACGGAGCAACCGCGGCAGTACCTCACCCTTTTTCCGAAAATATTTTCGTGTTCAGCGAATCAACACGAAGCGCCCCAGCAGCGCCTGCTGGCGGAAGCCCACCACCGCCTGCAGCGAATCCAGCGCAGCCTGCGGGTCGGCGCTGGGGAAACTGCCGCTGACCCGGCGCTGCGCCAGCTCGTCGTCGAGCAGGACGATGCGTCCTGGGTAATAGGCGCCCAGGCGCTCCAGCACCTCGCCCAGCGGCGCGCGGTAGAAAGTCAGCCACCCCTGGCGCCAGGCCAGTGCGGCCTGTGCATCGGCGGGCTGCGCCGCGCCCAGCGTCGTGCCGTCGATGCCGACCCGCTCGCCCGCGCCCAGCACCACTTCCGGCACGCCAACCGCATGGCTGCCGCGCACCGAGACGCGGCCTTCGGCAACGGTGACGCGGGTCTGTCCATCCAGGCGGCGCACTTCGAATTCGGTACCGAGCACCCGCGCCTCCCCTTCGCCGGCGCGCACCACGAAGGGCTTGGGCAGATGCTTCACGGTAAAGGACGCGGCGCCACGCAACAGCTCGACGCGGCGTTGCTCGCCCTCCAGCGAGACGGCGACGGCGCTGTCGGCGTCCAGGGTCATACGCGAGCCATCGGCCAGCGCGATCTCCCGCACCTGGCCCGGCGCGCTGACGTAGTCAGCGGACAGGTCGCCGAGCCAGTTGCCTGGCGACCACCATGCGCCGGCCCAGAGCATCAGCAGCAGGCAGGCGGCGCTGGCCAGGGGATAGCTCCAGCGTCGGTGATTGAGTTGAGCTCGGCGCGCGGCGGGGCGATCCATCTGCGCCAGATAGGCGTTCAAGGCATCGCCCTCCTCCGCCGCCAGTCGTTGCGCCGGCGCGGCGCTGGCCTGCCACAGTGCATCGACCTCGGCATAGGCGAGGGCATGTTGCGGGTCCGCCGCCAGCCACGCCTGGAAAGCCTCCAGCCAGGCTTCGCCGTCGCGATCCTGCAAACGCAGCAGCCACTGGCGCGCCTGGCGCTGGGCCTGCTGGGGCGAGGTGGCGATGTCGGGCTTCATCGGTCGGCGGCTCCACGGCGAGTAACCGGCGCGGCGGGTTCCAGGCTCGCCTTGCAGGCATCGAGGGCGCGCATCATATGTTTTTCCACCGCGCTCCGGGAAAGCTCCATGGCTGTGGCGATCTCGCCATAGGTGCGGCCATGCACGCGGCTGAGCAGGAAGATGTGGCGGGTGCGTCCGGGCAACTGGCGCAGGGCACACTCGATGCGTTCCAGTTCGGCACGGGCCTGCACCGCCTGCTCGGGCGATGGCTGCGCATCGTCATCGGGCAGTAGCGCGCTGAGGGTGCGACCGCGCGAATCCTCGCCGCGCAGATGGTCGATGGCCAGGTTGCGGGCGCTGCGCAACAGGTAGCTGCCCAGCTCCTCAACCGGCGCCTGCGGACGCTTCCAGAAGCGCAGGAACAACTCCTGCACCAGGTCCGCCGCCGTGGCGCGGCAGCCGACGCGGCGCTGAACCAGGGCCTCCATGCGCGGGCGCTGGGACAGGAACACCCGCAGGAAGTCCTCGCGCGGCAGCGAATCGGCGGGCGCTGGGGCGTCCACGGCAAAGGAGTCGGCCGGGTGGTCGGAATGGGACATCGGGGACGGAGGCTCGCCAGCGGTCCGCGCCGAAACCGGCGCGAGGGGAAGACCCTGGAAAGTCGCAAATGATAATTCTTATCAAGTGAACGGAACAGCCCCGATCATCCGCCCCGCTCCTGCCGATCAGGGCGTCTCGTCCAACCCCAGTCCGCCTTCCAGCTTGCGCCAGAGCAGGCGGATCTGCGCCTTGCGCACCAGCGCGCAGCGGTACAGGCGGATTTCCTGCGGCACGATCCAGTGCGGGCCGCCGCACACCGCCAGTTCGCCACGCGCCAGTTCCGCCTCCATGCTCAGGCGCGGCACCCACGCCACGCCCATGCCCTGCAAGGCCATGCTCTTGAGGCTGTCGGCCATCGCCGTTTCATAGACGGTGGTGTAGCGCAGGTTGCGCTGGCGCAGCAGCAGGTTGACCCCGCGACCGAGGAAGGCGCCGGCGCTGTAGGCCAGCAGCGGCACGCTCTGCCCGCTGTCGAGGTCGTAGAGCGGTACGCCGGCGGAGTTCACCGCGCACACCGGGAGCATTTCGGTGCGTCCCAGGTGCAGCGAGGGGAAGACTTCCGGGTCCATCTGCAGGGCGGCGTCCGGGTCATAGAAGGCCAGCATCAGGTCGCAACCGCCTTCGCGCAGCAGGTGCACCGCCTCGCCCACGTTGGTCGCCACCAGCCGGCTGGCGATGTTCAGGCCCTCCGAGCGCAGGCGGGAAATCCATGCCGGGAAGAAGCCGAGCGCCAGCGAGTGCGCTGCGGCGAACTGCAGCACCTCGCCCTGCCCGCCTTCCAGGTGGTGCAGGTGACGCACCACCTGGCCGAGCTGCTCGACCACCGCCCGGGCGGTGACCAGGAACAGCTGCCCCGCTTCGGTCAGCTCGATGGGCGTGCGCTGGCGGTTCACCAGGGTCAGGCCGAGGGCGTCCTCCAGGCTGCGAATGCGGCGGCTGAAGGCCGGCTGGGTGACGAAGCGTTTCTCTGCCGCCTGGGAAAAGCTGCGGGTGGCGGCCAGGGTGCTGAAGTCTTCCAGCCATTTGGTTTCGAGGTTCACGTCATCTCCAGCGCGGAGCAGCGCTTGATCGATTGGTCAGGAGCCGGGCGCGCGTAACACAGCCACACGCTCGCCGTCATCTATTCGTCACAGGGTACATTATGCCGTTTGTGCATGAGGCAGCTTTTAACAGCATTGGCCGACGATCGGCGAAATCCCTAGTCTACCGGGCATCGCGGCACTGGCCGTGTTTCTCTGAGACAATCCCCGTCATGTCCCCTGTTGCATCGTTCCGCATCGAGAAAGACCTCCTCGGCACCCTCGAAGTACCTTCTGACGCCTACTACGGCATCCAGACCCTGCGCGCTGTGAACAACTTCCGCCTCTCGGGCGTACCGCTGTCGCACTACCCGAAACTGGTAGTCGGCCTGGCGATGGTCAAGCAGGCGGCAGCCGATGCCAACCACCAGCTCGGTCACCTGTCGACCGAGAAGCACGCCGCCATCAGCGAAGCCTGCGCTCGCCTGATCCGTGGCGATTTCCACGACCAGTTCGTGGTGGACATGATCCAGGGCGGCGCCGGCACCTCGACCAACATGAACGCGAACGAAGTCATCGCGAACATCGCGCTCGAAGCCATGGGCCACGCCAAGGGTGAGTACAAGTACCTGCACCCGAACAACGACGTGAACATGGCGCAGTCGACCAACGACGCTTACCCGACCGCCATCCGCCTGGGCCTGCTGCTCGGCCACGACACCCTGCTGGCCAGCCTCGACAGCCTGATCCAGGCCTTCGCCGCCAAGGGCGTCGAATTCGCCAGCGTACTGAAGATGGGCCGTACCCAGCTGCAGGACGCGGTACCGATGACCCTCGGCCAGGAATTCCACGCCTTCGCCACCACCCTGGGCGAAGACCTCGACCGCCTGCGTCGCCTGGCGCCCGAGCTGCTGACCGAAGTGAACCTCGGCGGCACCGCCATCGGCACCGGCATCAACGCCGACCCTGGCTACCAGAAGCTGGCCGTCGAGCGCCTGGCAGCCATCAGCGGTCAGCCGGTCGTCCCGGCCGCCGACCTGATCGAAGCCACCTCCGACATGGGCGCCTTCGTGCTGTTCTCCGGCATGCTCAAGCGCACCGCAGTCAAGCTGTCGAAGATCTGCAACGACCTGCGCCTGCTGTCCAGCGGCCCGCGCACCGGCATCAACGAGATCAACCTGCCGGCTCGCCAGCCGGGCAGCTCGATCATGCCGGGCAAGGTCAACCCGGTGATCCCGGAGGCCGTGAACATGTGCGCCTTCGAAATCATGGGCAACGACCTGGCGCTGACCATCGCTGCCGAAGGCGGCCAGCTGCAGCTGAACGTGATGGAACCGCTGATCGCCTACAAGGTGCTCGACTCGATCCGCCTGCTCCAGCGCGCCATGGACATGCTGCGCGAGCACTGCATCACCGGCATCACCGCCAACGTCGAGCGCTGCCACCAGCTGGTGGAGCACAGCATCGGCCTGGTGACCGCGCTGAACCCCTACATCGGCTACGAGAACTCCACCCGTATCGCCAAGACCGCGCTGGAAACCGGTCGCGGCGTCCTGGAACTGGTACGCGAGGAGCAGCTGCTGGACGAGGCCACCCTGGCCGACATCCTCAAGCCGGAAAACATGATCGCCCCGCGCCTGATTCCGCTGCGCGCCTGATCACCCGCCCGGCGCGAGCCGGGCACGTCTCACCGGTTGAGGGGGGAGTACTCCTTCCTCACCTTCAGGGACTGGTTACCCCCGGTCCCTTCTTTTATGCCCGGCGCGACGGATTCATCCGGAGCGCCACGTCTCACCGGTTGAGGGGCCTCTTGGCCCACTCTCCTTTAGCAGGGACACCGCTTACCCCGGTGTCCCTTTTTTTTGCCTGTGATTCGGGGCGCCCTACGAAGAGCATCGCGGACGGAGTCCGCTCCTACGCTGTTCAGGTTTCGTAGGAGCGGACTCCGTCCGCGATTCGCATGGCTTGAAGAAGAGACGCGCTGGGACTCAATCCTGCCGCTGCAGGTGATCGAGAATCCGGCGGTTGAGGGCGGCGATACGCTCCACGGCGTCCGCATCGTCACGCTCCCGGACCTCTTCGCCAAGCTGGCGGGCGCAGAGGTTGAGCGCGGAGAGCACCATCAGTTCATTGCTGGTGACGTAGGGGAATTTCTTCTTGCTGGCGGCGATTTCCGCCTGCAACAGCGCGGCCGCGTCCTGCAGCCGGCGCTCTTCACCGGCCGGCGCACGGACGCTGTATTCGCGTCCGAGAATACGCAGGACGCGGACGCCGTCGCCACTCATGCGTGGGCGCGACTGTCGCTGACGCGGCGGATCAGCGCCTGCAGGCGGGTGGCGGTCGCGTTGTGCTTCTCTTCCTGCTCCATCAGGGACAGCTGCAGGCTGTCGTTTTCCTCACGGGCCTTGAGCAGCTCTTCACGCACCTGGGCGTTGTCCTGCACCAGCACTTCGTTCTGCTGTAGCAGTTCGGCGACCAGCTGTTCAAGTTGTTCGAGGGTGGAATCGAGCATGGGAGCCTCCGCAAAGCCTTTCAAAGGGTGCGGAGGATAAAGAAAGGGGCGACGCGGGGCCAGCGAAAACGGCAATCTTCGGATAAGCCGTATGCTGTCAATTCAATGGCTTACGGAAGCTTTCTCGTGTTGTTTCAATACCTTGTCGTGCCATCGCCGATTTTGACCGGAAATAGGCGGACAAGGTTCACGCAGGCGGAGGGGCAGCAACCTGTAGGAGCGGGCCATGCCCGCGATTCGCGCCCATGGGGCGCTCCTACAGGGGAGGCCGAATTACACGCGGATCACGCCCTCTTCGCGCAACAGCTTGAAGATCGCCTCGGCACCCGCTTCGGGGGTGACGTCCTTGAGCACTTGTCCGGTACCGCCCGATGCCTTGGCCGTGGCGGCCTTCATCCGTTCGGCGCCGGTCTTGGCCTTGATCACCTTCAGGCGCTTGGGACGCGGGCGCGCCGGTTGCAGGTTGCCTTCGGCAAGCAGCGGATCGACCACCACTTCCACCTCGGACGCTTCCAGATAACCGCGACGGGCCGGGCCGAAGGCGCTTTGCCGGGCAACCGGCGCGGCGTTATCGACGCTGGCGACGAAGGGCAGGCGCACTTTAAGCCGGCGACGCTGACCACGGGGCAGTGCCTGGAGTACCTGGGCGCTGCCGTTCTCCACCTTTTCCACTTCCGCGAGCCCGACCACCAGCGGCCAGCCGAGGCGCTCGGCGAGCAGGAAGGGCAGCATGCCGGAGCCTTCGCCGGTTTCCGCCTGGGTGCCGGTGAGTACCAGTTGCGCGTCGCTGTCGGCCAGGTAGGCGGCCAGCGGCGGCAGGGCGTCGGCGCCGGCGGGTTGTTCCAGCACCGCCAGCTCGTCCAGGCCCATGCCCAGGTAGCCGCGCAGGGCTTCTTCCTCGGCATTGCCGGCGTGCACCACGCGCAAGCGCTTGCCGGCCAGGCGCAGGCCGAGCTCCACCGCGCGGGCGTCCTGCTCGGCACGACGCGCGCGGCCCGAGGCAGGGTGCGCGCCGATGGAGACCAGGGTGACGATGTTCAGGTCGTTCATAACGCAACCTCGAAGAGCGAGTGGCGCAGCGCGTCACTCACGGGAAGATGGTCCAGGGCAAGAGCGCCCTCACCCCGGCCCTCTCCCATGGGGAGAGGGAGAAGCCCAGCCAATCGCGCGGTGTGGCGGCCAAACAGATGCAGCCCCGCGCACCAGAGACCTTTAAGCCGCATCACGCGCCGCTCCATTGCGATGGGCCTCGGCCAGCGCGATCAGCGCCTTGAGGATCGCGGTGGAATCGCCGATCACCGATAGGTCGGCGCGTTTGATCATGTCGCAGCCCGGGTCCATGTTGATCGCCACCACCTTGTCGCAGGAGCCGATGCCCTGCAGGTGCTGGATCGCGCCGGAGATGCCGACGGCAAGATAGACCCGCGCAGTGACCCAGGTACCGGTGGCGCCGACCTGGCGCGCACGCGGCATGTGGCCGTCGTCCACCGCCACGCGGGACGCGCCTTCGGTGGCGCCAAGAGCCACGGCGGCGGCATGGAACAGGTCCCAGTCCTTGATGCCGTTACCGCCGGAGAGGATGAACTCCGCCTCGGCCATGGGAATCTGCGCCGGGTCCACGGCCACCGGGCCCAGGTCCTCGATGCGCGGCAGATTGCGCGCGACGTTGTTGTCCAGCTCGACGGCGCGGGCTTCGTGACGGGTCTCGCTGACCGGCTCGGCGCACTCGGCGGCGGCCAGGATCAGACGCGGCAGGTCGCGGTGCAGGTCCTGCTGGCCGGCGCCGGCGCGGCCGACGCAGCGCTCGCCTTCGGCCTGCCAGACGCGGGTCGCCGGGCGCTCGCCCAGGCTTGCCGCCAGGCGCCGACCGAGTTCGCCGCCACCGGTGCGGCTGTCGGGCAGCAGCCAGTGGCGCGGGGTGAACTGGCTGTTGACCGAGCGCAGCGCCAGCACCCGTTGTTCCGGGGCGTAGCCATCGTATTCGTTGCCTTCGATCTGCAGCAGGCGGTCGACGCCGGCGGTATCGAAGGCGGTTTCCTTGTGTTCGCCGAAGACCACGGCCAGCACCGCGCCGTCGCTGCCGGCGAGCTTGCGGGCCAGGCCCAGCAGGTCGCGGTCGTGGCTGGAGAGGCGGCCGCCGACCATGTCCGGCACCACGGCAATCAGGAAAGCCGGCTGCTCGATCGTCACCAGCGGCAGCTGCACCACTTCCGGCGCGCTGCTGCGCTTGCCGCCGGTGCCCTGCTGGCCACCGGAGCGGTCGATGCGCTTGATGCCGTTGGGGCCGATGAAGCCGACCGCGTGGGGATTCTTGCGAATCACCCCGTTGGGGCCCATCCAGCGGGTCTCGCCGCCCTGGGCGGACTGCATGGCCGCGTGCAGCGGATGCAGGCGGTTGCGGGCGATCCACTCGGCGCGGGGATCGCGGCGGATGATGTCGCTCATGACTGGACCTCCAGCGCGAAGGTGCTTTTCGTAGGAGCGAGCTCGCTCGCGAACGGATCAGCACCGAAGTTTGGGCGGTTCGCGAGCAAGCTCGCTCCTACAGGTTCAATTCCGCAGGGGCGGGTATCCATCAATGCACCTCCGCCATTTCGTCACGCTTGGCCAGCGACGGCTTTTTTGCCGCCACCTCGGTGGCCTCGATCAGGACCTCGGCGACCAGTTCGGCAATGTCCTTGATCTCCGGACGCGGAGCGACCACGCCTTCGAGCATCGCGGTGCACTGCGGGCAGCCCACGGCCACCAGCTCGGCGCCGGTCTGCTTGATGTCGACCATGCGCATGTCGGGAATCCGCTGCTTGCCGGGGATGTCGGTGATCGGCGCGCCGCCGCCGCCGCCGCAGCAGCGCGAGCGGAAGCCGGAGCGTTCCATTTCCTTCACTTCGATGCCGATGGCCTTGAGCACGTTGCGCGGCGCTTCGTACTCGCCGTTGTAGCGGCCGAGGTAGCACGGGTCGTGATAGGTCACGCTGTCGGCCTTGCTCTGGCCGAGGTTCAGCGCACCCTTCTGCACCAGCTCGTCGATGAAGGTGGTGTGGTGCAGTACCTGGTAGTTGCCGCCGAGCGCGCCGTACTCGTTCTTCAGCACGTGGAAGCTGTGCGGGTCGCAGCTGACGATGCGCTTGAAGCGGTACTTGGACAGCGTAGCGATGTTGCGCTTGGCCAGGGTCTGGAAGGTGGCCTCGTCGCCCAGGCGGCGAGCCACGTCACCGCTGTCGCGTTCTTCCAGGCCGAGCACGGCGAAGTCGACGTTGGCGGCTTTCAGGATCTTCACGAAGGACCGCAGAGTGCGCTGGTTACGCATGTCGAAGGCACCGTCGCCGACCCAGAACAGCACGTCGGCCTGCTGCTTGTCGCTCATCAGCGGCAGGTTCAGGTCCGCCGCCCAGTTCAGGCGGCCACCGGGAGCGAAGCCGCCGGGGTTGTCGGTGGCGATCAGGTTTTCCAGCACCTCGGCGCCCTTGTTCGGGGTCGCGCCCTTTTCCAGGGTGAGGTGGCGGCGCATATCGACGATGGCATCGACGTGCTCGATCATCATCGGGCATTCCTCGACGCAGGCGCGGCAGGTGGTGCAGGACCAGAGGGTCTCGGCGTCCACCAGGGCCTTGCCGTCCAGCGCAACGATCGGCTGGTGCGGGCCGCCGCTGTGTTCGCCCAGCGGCTTGCCCGGATACGGGCTGCCGGCGAAGTTGGCGTCATTGCCACCGGCCAGGCCGATGACCATGTCCTGGATCAGCTTCTTCGGGTTCAGCGGCTGGCCGGCGGCGAAGGCCGGGCACATGGCCTCGCACTTGCCGCACTGCACGCAGGCGTCGAAGCCGAGCAGCTGGTTCCAGGTGAAGTCGGTGGGCTTTTCCACGCCCAGCGGCGCCATGGGATCGGCCAGGTCCAGCGGCTTCAGGCCGGTGGAACGACCGCCACCGAAGCGCTCGGCGCGGCGGTGCCAGGCCAGGTGCAAGGCGCCGGCGAAGGCGTGCTTCATCGGGCCGCCCCAGGTCATGCCGAAGAACAGCTCGGACACGCCCCAGGCTACGCCGACGGCGAGGATGGCAGCGAGGAACCAGCCGCCGAAACCTTCCGGCAGGATGCCGGCCACCGGCAGGGTGGCGATGAAGAAGCTCGCCGAGAACATCAGCAGGCTTTTCGGCAAGCGCATCCACGGGCCTTTCGACAGGCGCGACGGCGGGTCGAGACGACGCTTGGCGACGAACAGCGCGCCACAGAACATCAGCGCGGTGGCGGCCAGCAGGGCGAAGCCGAGGATGCGGCTGTGCAGGCCGAAGCCGTGCACCAGGATGGCCAGCAGCGCGGCGGCGACGAAGCCGCCAGCGGTGGCCACGTGGGTCTTGGACATGTACTTGTCGCGCTCGACCACGTGGTGCAAGTCCACCAGGTAGCGGCGCGGCATTTTCAGCAGGCCGCCGATCCAGTCGACCTGGGCGGGTCGGCCACGGCGCCACATCGCGAAGCGCTTCACGGCGCCCAGCACGGCGAGGCCGAGGGCGGCGAAGAGCAGGATGGGGAGGATGATGTTGAGCATTGTTATTGGTCTCCCTACGGGACCGGACTAACGCAGAAAGGACTCGTAGGATGGGTGGAGCGCAGCGATACCCATGCTGCCTCGACAATCGATGGGTATCGCAAGCTCCACCATCCTACGGGGGCGTCAGAAGTCCTTGCACAGACGCAGTGCGTCATAGATCGCGGCGTGGGTGTTGCGCTGGGCCACGCAGTCGCCGATGCGGAACAGCAGGTAGCCGTCACCCGGTTCGGACAGGCACGGCTGCGGCTTGATCGCGAACAGCGCCTCGACGTCGATCTGGCCCTTGTTGCGCGAGCCCTGCTTGAGCGCGTAGTACAGGCTCTCGTCCGGACGCACGCCGTTCTCCACGACGATCTGGTCGACCACCCGCTCTTCTTTCGCGCCGGTGTATTCGTTTTCCAGCACCGCCACCAGCTTGTCGCCCTCGCGGTAGACCTTCTCCAGCATCAGGTCCCCGGTCATGATCACTTCCTTGGGGTACATGCTGCGGTAGTAGGTCGGGAAGGTGGTGCCGCCGATGGCCACGCCCGGCTTGATGTCGTCGGTGACGATCTCGACCTGGGCGCCCTTGTCGGCGAGGAAGTCGGCGACCGACATGCCGCTGAACTCGCAGATGGTGTCGTAGACCAGCACGTTCTTGCCCGGCGCGACCTTGCCGTCGAGGATGTCCCAGCTGCTGACCACCAGCCCTTCGGCGGCGCCCCAGTGCTCGTTCTGTTCCAGGAACGGATGGCCGCCGTTGGCCAGCACCACCACGTCGGGGCGCAGGTCCAGGATGGTGTCGGCGTCCGCGCCGGTGCCCAGGCGCAGGTCGACGTTCAGGCGCGCCAGCTCCAGCTGGTACCAGCGGGTGATGCCGGCGATCTGGTCGCGCTGCGGGGCTTTCGAGGCGGTGGTGATCTGTCCGCCCAGTTGGTCCTTCTTCTCGAACAGGGTCACGTCGTGGCCACGTTCGGCGGCGACGCGCGCCGCTTCCATGCCGGCCGGGCCGCCACCGACGACGACGACCTTGCGCTTCACGCCGGTGGTCTTCTCGATGATGTGCGGTACGCCCATGTATTCACGGGAAGTCGCGGCGTTCTGGATGCACAGCACGTCCAGGCCCTGGTACTGGCGGTCGATGCAGTAGTTGGCGCCGACGCACTGCTTGATCTGGTCGACCTGGCCCATCTTGATCTTGGCGATCAGGTGCGGGTCGGCGATATGCGCGCGGGTCATGCCGACCATGTCCACGTAGCCGCCTTCGAGGATGCGGGTGGCCTGGTTCGGGTCCTTGATGTTCTGCGCGTGCAGCACCGGTACGTTGACCACTTCCTTGATGCCGGCCGCCAGGTGCAGGAAGGGCTCCGGCGGGTAGGTCATGTTCGGGATGACGTTGGCCAGGGTGTTGTGGGTGTCGCAACCCGAGCCGACCACGCCGATGAAGTCGATCATGCCGGTGTCGCTGTAGTACTTGGCGATCTGCTTCATGTCGTCATGGGTCAGACCGTCCGGGTGGAACTCGTCGCCGCAGATGCGCATGCCGACGCAGAAGTCGTCACCGACTTCCTTGCGCACGGCCTTGAGCACTTCCAGGCCGAACTTCATGCGGCCTTCGAAAGTGCCGCCCCACTCGTCGGTACGCTTGTTGACGCGCGGGCTCCAGAACTGGTCGATCATGTGCTGGTGCACGGCGGACAGCTCGACGCCGTCCAGGCCGCCTTCCTTCGCCCGGCGTGCCGCCTGGGCGTAGTTGCCGATCACGCGCCAGATCTCTTCCGGCTCGATGGTCTTGCAGGTGGCGCGGTGCACGGGCTCACGGATGCCCGACGGCGACATCAGGGTCGGCCAGTTGAAGCCGTCCCAGCGCGAGCGGCGGCCCATGTGGGTAATCTGGATCATGATCTTGGCCCCATGCTTGTGCATGGCGTCGGCCAGGTTCTGGAAGTGCGGGATGATGCGGTCGGTGGACAGGTTCACCGAGCTCCACCACTCCTGCGGGCTGTCGATGGCAACCACGGAGGAACCGCCGCAGATGGCCAGGCCGATGCCGCCCTTGGCCTTCTCCTCGTAGTACTTCACGTAGCGCTCGGTGGTCATCCCGCCGTCGGTGGCGTAGACCTCGGCGTGGGCGGTGGAGAGTACGCGGTTGCGGATGGTCAGCTTGCCGATCTGGATCGGCTGGAACATTGCCTCGAAAGCCATTGCGGCATCCTCACGGAATCAGAGGTTTCTTGTTGTGGTGGCGGCCCGTTCGGGCCGCTTCGGCCGGTTCTTGTCAGCGGGCGGGATCAGAGCGGCTTGACGACGAACAGACCGTCGTCATGACCTTCCTCGGAGCCGCTGTAGACCTGCTCGGCGACGGTGCGGAGCTTGCTGCCGCGCGCCTGGAGGATCTGGTCCATGGCACCGGCGAACCAGCCGGTGAACATGTAGTCGACCTTGCGGTTGACCTTGCCGTACACGTAGACGAAGGCGGAGTGCTTCAAGCGAACCTCGGCGGTGCCCTTGTCCAGGTCGATGCTTTCGATCTGGAACAGGCCCCAGCCGCGCTGGGACAGGCGCTTCATGTAGTGCTCGAAGACGGCGACGCCTTCCAGGCCATGGCACTCGGCTTCCTTCTCGCACCAGTGCCAGGCGGACTTGTAGCCGGCCTTGTAGAGGATTTCGGCATAGCGCTCGGCGCCCAGCTCTTCCTCGATGCCCATGTGGTTGTTGACGAAGAAGTGACGCGGCACGTAGAGCATCGGCAGGGCGTCGGTAGTCCAGACGCCGGTTTCGCTATCGACTTCGATGGGCAGTTCGGGGGCGTGTTTGGCCATGGTGGTAGAACTCCGATTCTTTTGGCTCCCTCTCCCTTTGGGAGAGGGTTGGGGTGAGGGGGTATGACGGGTGAGCGCAGCAGCCCTCACCCCGCCCCTCTCCCAAAGGGAGAGGGGGAAAAGCGACTTACTCGCCCCAGACGTCGGCGAGGATTCTTACCCAGTTCTCGCCCATGACCTTGCGCACCACGCGCTCGGGCATGCCGCGCTTGAGCAGGGTCTCGGTGAGGTTGGGGAACTCGCCCACGGTGCGGATGCCCAGCGGGTTGACGATCTTGCCGAAGCTGGTGAGGCGGCGGGCGTAACCCTTGTCGTGGGTCAGCCACTCGAAGAAGTCCTGGCCGTGGCCCTGGGTGAAGTCGGTGCCGATGCCGATGGCGTCTTCGCCGACGATGTTCATCACGTACTCGATGGCCTCGGCGTAATCGTCGATGGTCGAGTCGATGCCCTTGGCGAGGAAGGGCGCGAACATGGTCACGCCGACGAAGCCGCCGTGGTCAGCGATGAACTTCAGTTCCTCGTCGGACTTGTTGCGCGGGTGCTCTTTGAGGCCCGACGGCAGGCAGTGGGAGTAGCAGACCGGCTTCTTGGATTCGAGGATGACTTCCTCGGAGGTCTTGGAGCCGACG
The DNA here is from genome assembly GCF_050474425.1 of Pseudomonas sp. B1-22. Lineage (NCBI taxonomy): Bacteria > Pseudomonadati > Pseudomonadota > Gammaproteobacteria > Pseudomonadales > Pseudomonadaceae > Pseudomonas > Pseudomonas sp. B1-22. The sequence goes on from NZ_JBCHVH010000008.1 coordinate 33,048, forward strand.
TGGGACAGGTCGCACATGATGCCGACGCGGTTCATCTCCGCGACGATCTCGCGACCGAAGCCGGAGAGGCCGCCGTCGCGCTCGTAGCAGCCGGTGCCGACCAGGTTCTGGGTGTTGTAGCACATCTGCACGATGCCCACGCCCAGCTGCTTGAACACCTCGACGTAGCCGATCTGGTCCTCGAACGCATGGGCGTTCTGGAAGCCGAAGAGGATGCCGGTCTTGCCCTGTTCCTTGGCCTTGCGGATGTCGGCGGTGGTGCGCACCGGGATCACCAGGTCGCTGTTCTCGCGGATCAGCTTGTTGCTCGCGGCGATGTTGTTCACCGTGGCCTGGAAGCCTTCCCACACCGAGACGGTGCAGTTGGCAGCGGTCAGGCCGCCCTTGCGCATGTCTTCGAACAGCTCGCGGTTCCACTTGGCGATGATCAGGCCATCGATGACGATGCTGTCGGCGTGAATTTCGGCTGGGCTCATCTTGGTGTCTCTCTAGTCAGGCAAGGCTTGTCAGGCTTGGTACGCCGGGACTTGTGCCGACGCTTTGAGGCAGGATATCCCTGGCACCGGAGGGGACCCGGTTCGAAAACGACCAGGGTCGTACCGAAAGCGTCAACCTGGCGACATGGGCGACAGCGTTTGCGTCGTATAGGGAAAGGTTGGGGCTGGAGGTGAGGATTCACGGGGAGGCCGGACACTCCTTGCAGGAACGAGCTTCGGCACGGAATATGGAGGGGGATTGAGAGCGCCTCTCTCCGAAAGGAAAGGGATAGGGAGATGCGGCGATGCCAAGCCCGGAGCGCAGGACGGTTCGCGAGCAAGCTCGCTCCTACCAGAAGCCCGCCAGCCGGCTATCAGGGAGTGGATCGGAGCGTTTTATTCAGCGCTTGCGCCAGCAGGCAAAGATATTCCACGCCACCAGGCTGGTGACGAAGGCGGAGCTGCTATAGAAGAGCATGGCGTCCACGTGGAATCCTCCGAAAACGACGGCGCCCCGCAAGGGGGCGCCGGTTGGTGCGGTTACTCGCCAGCGACCAGGCGAGCGTGAGCGGACTCCTCGCCCAGGTTGTTGAGCATGCGCTCGCTGTACCAGTCGAGGAAGTTGATCACGCCGAACTCGTAGGTCTTGGAGTACGGGCCCGGCTGGTAGGCGGTGGAGTTGATGCCACGCTGGTTCTCTTCGGCCAGGCGGCGGTCCTGGTCGTTGGTGGCGTCCCAGACTTCGCGCAGGCGCGCCACGTCGTAGTCCTCGCCTTCCACCGCGTCCTTGTGCACCAGCCACTTGGTGGTGACCACGGATTCCTGCGCGCTGATCGGCCACACGGTGAAGACGATCATGTGGTCGCCCATGCAGTGGTTCCAGGCATGCGGCAGGTGCAGGATGCGCATGGAGCCCAGGTCCGGGTTCTTGATGCGACCCATCAGTTTCTTGCTGCCCGGCTTGCCGTCCATGGTCATGGACACGGTGCCGTCGAGCAGCGGCATGCGCACGATGCGGTTGCGCAGGCCGAAGCTGGCGTGGGCGTACGGAATCTTCTCCTCGTCCCAGGCCTTGGTGCAGGCGGCGACCTGGTCCTTGAACGCCTGGCTGGCGCGCGGGTCGGTGACGTCGTCCCACTCCAGCAGGGTTTTCAGCAGCTCCGGGTGCGAACCGTTGCAGTGGTAGCACTCGCGGTTGTTCTCGATCACCAGCTTCCAGTTGGCCTTCTCGCGAAGGGTGGTCTGCACGGCGACCTTGGCGTTCTCCATGTCGTACGGCTCCATGTAGTGCTCGAGCGTACGCAGGAAGTCGTCGATGGCCGGCGGGTTCTCGGCCAGGGAGATGAAGATGTAGCCACCGGCGGTCTTCACGTTCACCGGCTTGAGGCTGTAGTCCTTCATGTCGAAGTCGGCGCCCATCTCGGTGCCGGCGAACAGCAGGCGGCCGTCCAGCTCGTAGGTCCACTGGTGGTACGGGCAGACCAGCTTGGCGACCTTGCCCTTGTCGCTGACGCACAGGCGCGAACCACGGTGGCGGCAGACGTTGTGGAAGGCATGGATCTTACCTTCGGCGCCGCGCAGCACGATGATCGGGTTGTCGCCGATCTGCAGGGTCAGGAAGTTGCCCTTGGCCGGGATCTCGCAGGTCATGCCGGCGATCAGCCACTCCTTGTGGAAGATCTCCTGCATGTCGATCTGGAACAGGCGCTCGTCATTATAGAAAGGCTGCGGCAGCGAGAAGCTGTGGTCGCGGGTCTGCAGCATCTCGACGGTGGCCTTGCGGGCCGGTTCCAGCGGATCGCCCAGACTCAGCTTGGTGGTGACGTCCATCGGTAAGTCCTCATGCCGCAGCCCTGGGCTGCCGGCGGAAATTAAGTGGCTGATACGGTGTGCCACGCAGGGCAGTGGCGACAGGTGTCAGGCGCGCCGAGAGCGCCTTGGCCCATCGTCCTCATACAACCGTGAAGGGTTGCTCGGCTGAGGCTGAGTGTGGGGCCGCGCCCCGGAATGACCCTTATCCATGGGCGACACGACCGCATCCGTTTCCGACGCGCAGGCCCGCACGCCAGGCGGCAGGTCGCGATAAGCATGCAAATGTCGCTGGCAGGTAAATGGGTGCGACGGCCCATGTACACAATCGGCTCCATCAGGCATGCCGAAAGGCCCGTGCTTCAGCAGTCGCCCACCGGCGACGCGCACCGGCCCCGGCGCTGCCCCTACAAGGCCGACGACGGCCCGCGTGCGCGGAGAGACAGCATGTCGACGAACAACTTCCTCAATCCGGTGAATACCCAGACCTGGGCCAACGGCCGCCACCTGGTGCGCTGCGTCAAGGCCATCCAGGAAACCTGGGATGTGCGCACCTTCTGCTTCGCGGCCGACCAGCCGCTGATGTTCTTCTTCAAGCCCGGCCAGTTCGTCACCCTGGAGCTGGAGATCGACGGCGTGCCGATCATGCGCTCCTACACCATCTCCAGCTCGCCCTCGGTGCCCTACAGCTTCTCCATCACCATCAAGCGCGTGCCGGGCGGCAAGGTCTCCAACTGGCTGCACGACAACCTCAAGGAAGGCGACGTGCTGCCGGTGCACGGCCCGGTGGGCAACTTCAACGCCATCGACTTCCAGTCCGACAAGGTGCTCTACCTGTCCGGCGGCGTCGGCATCACCCCGGTGATGTCCATGGCGCGCTGGTTCTTCGACACCAACGGCAACGTCGACATGATCTTCGTGCACAGCGCCCGTACGCCGAAGGACATCATCTATCACCGCGAGCTCGACCACATGGCTTCGCGGATCAACAACTTCAAGCTGCACCTGATCTGCGAGAAGTACGAGATCGGCGAGACCTGGGCCGGCTACCGCGGCTACCTGAACAAGGCGATGCTGCACCTGATCGCCCCGGACTTCCTCGAACGCGAGATCTTCTGCTGCGGCCCGACGCCCTACATGCACGCGGTCAAGCGCCTGCTCGAAGCCGAGGGCTTCGACATGTCGCGCTACCACGAGGAAGCCTTCGGCCCGACCCCGCCGGAAGTCCGCGCGGAAGTGAAGGAACTCGCCGCCGAAGCCGCCGAGGCGGCGGAAGTGCCGGCCGCCGACCTACACCAGGTGGACTTCTGCGAAACCGGCAAGAGCATCCGCGTGGCGCCGGGCGAGACCGTCCACGCCGCCGCTGCCAAGCTCGGCCTGCACATTCCCAAGGCTTGCGGCATGGGTATCTGTGGCACCTGCAAGGTGATGAAGCGCTCCGGCGACGTGGACATGGAGCACAACGGCGGCATCACCGACGAAGACGTGGCCGAAGGCTACATCCTGTCGTGCTGCAGCGTGCCCAAGGGCGACGTGGTGATCGAATACTGATCACAGCCTACCCCCACCCGCCCCACACGTTACCCACCGAGTTATCCACAGACTGAAGGTGTCCCGGCGCAAGGCCGGAGACACCTCTGGCCGGCCCCGCTGGCCACACCGATCCCGCCTGCAACCCGCATGCCACTTGACTTCGATACCCCGTCGAGGTGCGAACGGAACGGGCGCGCAACAGCGCAGCCGGGGCGGTTTTCACGCCCCGGCTGCGCCGATTATCCACATTCGCTCAGTCGTCTTCCGGTACTGCCTTGTAGGTACTGGACAGGCGCTGCTGCACGTCCTGCGGCACCGCGCTGTAGTGGCTGGGCGAGAGGTCGTAGAGCCCCTGGCCGGCGGTGATCGACTTGAGCCGGTTGGCGTAGCCCTCCATCTCCGCCAGCGGCACCTGGCCACGGACCAGCGCGACATGGGCGGAGAGCGACTCGGTGCCCATCACCTGGCCGCGCCGCCCCGTCAGGTCGGCGGTGATGTCGCCCAGGCGCGCGTCCGGCGCGGTCACCTCGATGTTCACCACCGGTTCCAGGACGATCCCGCCGGCGTTGCGCAACGCATCGAACATCGCCTTGCGCCCGGCGGCCTGGAAGGCGATGTCCTTGGAATCCACCGAGTGGCTCTTGCCGTCGTAGACGGTGACCCTGACGTCGGCCACCGGGAAGCCTGCCAGCGGCCCCGCCGCCAGCGCCGAGCGCACGCCCTTCTCCACCGAGGGAATGAACTGGCCGGGAATCACCCCGCCCTTCACCGCATCGATGAACTCGAAGCCGCCGCCACGGGGCAACGGTTCCACCCGCAGGAACACCTCGCCGAACTGGCCGGCGCCGCCGGTCTGCTTCTTGTGCCGGCTGTGCCCTTCTGCCATGCGCGTGGCGGTTTCCCGGTAGGGCACGCTGGGTGCGCGGGTCTGCACGTCGACCTTGTACTGGCCGGCCATGCGTTCGAGCAGGTAGCGCAGGTGCAGCTCGCCCATGCCGCGCAGCACGGTTTCCTGGGTGGAGGCGTTGTAGTCCAGGCGCACGCAGGGGTCCTCGGCCTGCAGGCGCTGGAGAATCTCCGCCAGGCGCTGCTCGTCGCCCCGGCGGCTGGCCTCGATCGCCAGGCCCTGCATGGGCGTGGGGAAATTCAGCGGCTTGAGGCGGATATGGTCCTCGTCGTGGGAGTCGTGCAGTACCACGCCGTACTCCAGTTCATCGACCTTGCTCAGGGCGCCGAAGTCGCCGGGGATCAGCTGCCCCACTTCTTCATGCTTCTTGCCCTGCAGGCGCAGCAGGTGGCCGACCTTGAACGCCTTGCGGCCGTCACCGGCGAACAACTGCATGTCCCGCTGCAGCGTGCCCTGGTGCACGCGGAACACCGCCAGGCGGCCGACGAAGGGGTCGATCACCACCTTGAACACATGGGCCAGGACATGGCCCTTGGGGTCCGGTGAAGAGTGGAAGTCCTCGACGTCGCCGCTGTCGTCGGTACGCACGAACAGCGGCGGGTTGCCCTCGGCGGGATTGGGCGCCAGCCGCGCCAGCACATTGAGCAGCTCCGCAATCCCGGCACCGGTCCGCGCCGAGACGAAGCACAGCGGAATCAGGTGACCCTCGCGCAGCGCCCGCTCGAAGGGTTCGTGCAGGGCCTCGGGCGCCACCTCGCCCTCCTCCAGGTAATGCGCCATCAGCGCCTCATCGACTTCCACTACCTGGTCCACCAACGCCTGGTGCGCCTCGGCCACGGAGGAGAAATCGGCGTCGCCGTCGGGCTCGAAGAAGCAGTCCACCACCCGCGAGCCGCCCTCGGCGGGCAGGTTCAGGGGCAGCACTTCCTTGCCGAACGCCTCGCGCAAATCCGCCAGCAAACCCGGCAGGTCGACGCGCTCGGCATCGATCTTGTTCACCACCAGCATCCGGCACAGGCCGCGCTCGCCGGCCCAGTCCATCATCCGCCGGGTGGTCAGCTCGACGCCGTTCTGTGCATTCACCACCACCAGCGCCGTCTCCACCGCCGCCAGCGCGGGCAGCGCATGGCCGATGAAGTCGGGATAACCGGGGGTGTCAATGAGGCGGACGTGCGCACCTTCGTGCTCGAAATGCACCAGGGCGGCGGCGAGCGAGTGATGGTAATCGCGCTCCATGGGGTCGGAGTCGCAGGCGGTGTCACCGCGCTCCAGCGAGCCCATGCTGGTGATGGCGCCGCTGCCTTGCAGCAGCGCTTCGGCGAGCAGCGTCTTGCCGCTGTCGCCATGGCCGACCAGGGCGACCGTGCGGATCTGTTCCACCGAGTAACTGGACATGCTGATCTCCCGCCCCCAGGGTTCCTGCCTCGCAGTCCATGGATTATAGGCAGTCACCTCCGACGCCCATGGACGAAAATTGACCAACACGGCGCAGCCCAGCAGCCATCGCAGCTGCAGCGATCCATCCACAACCGGTCCACACCTTCCCGGCAGAACGCTGCACAGCCAATGTGGAAAACATCCCGCGAAAATCGCCGGAAGCCAGAATCCATCGGACTTCCAGCGATTGATCAAAAAACGACCTGACGGAGCAAGTCCACGCCTGGCGGGGCCCCCAGCGATCTGGGTACAGGTTGTCCACACCTTCTGCGAGATTCGCCCCACAGGCATTGTGGAAAGTTTCACGCAGGCTCCGCCGCTGGGGAAAAGTACCTGTGGATCAGTCAGTTGCGCCGATGGCTGTTCGTTATTTGATCAAGACCGCGCAGCTCTTGCAGCATGCGGTGCCGGCGATGTTTTCCACAGGCGACTCACAAGAGGGTCAACACAAACCGGGGATAGCGGTGGAAACTTCGTACACAGAATTTTCGCGGGAATCGATACACAGGCTTGCAAGTGGCTGAAAAGGTTAGCGTGATCAAAAAACAACCAGCTTTCACAAAGCCACGTGCCACCGGCCTCGCAGACGGCCGCCAACAGATTTTCCACAGGTTGGACAAGCGTGCCTCCACAGCGGCTGTGGAGATCTGCACAACCCCACCCTGTTGCGCTGAAGGCCGCGAATTACGGGGCTTCCATAAGAAATACCGACCCGCCTTCGCGGTTCATGGAAGCGCCACGAAGCGGTCATTCTCCACGCGATTATCCACAGCTTTATCACAAGGCTGCCCCCAGATTTCCGGCAAATGCTGAAACACAGCCGACGCGGTCTTCGGGAGGGCGCGGGGCTATGCTGGATTTCCCCAACACGAGGAGCCATTCCCATGATCCTGACCACCACACCCACCATCGAGGGCAAGACCATCCAGGAATACCGCGGCATCGTGGTTGGCGAGGCCATCCTCGGCGCCAACGTGTTCCGCGACCTGTTCGCCGGCCTGCGCGACATCATCGGCGGCCGTTCCGGTGCGTACGAGAAGGAGCTGGGGCGGGCGCGGGAGATTGCCTTCGAGGAGTTGCAGGAGCGCGCGCAGGAGCTGGGCGCCAACGCGGTGGTCGGCATCGACCTGGATTACGAGGTGGTGGGGCAGAACGGCAGCATGCTGATGGTCAGCGTGAGCGGAACGGCGGTGCGCATCTAGCGGCGCAATGCCTTGCGGCAGGAAGCCCCTGGGCGCGACGCCCGGCTGAAGGGTGTTCATTCTTCAATGCAGGAGTGGCAGTGGAGATTCGCGGAAAAGGTCCGCTACTACCGGAGCTGATGACTCCGTCGTAGGAGCGCGCCATGCGCGCGATCGCGGGCATGGCCCGCTCCTACGGTGGGACGCGGAGCCGGCCGGCGGCTTCTGGTCAAAATTTGATCACACCAATGAAAGCTGTGCCAGCCGTGGCCTACAGGCATTCATCCACAGGAAGGGGACAGGTTGCGCGAACAACCGTCCCCAGCGCCTGGGGACAACTCAGGCGGCGCCCATCACGCGACGGATGTCGGCGGCCAGCGCCTCGACACGGGCGATCTCGGTATCCCACGAACACATGAACCGCGCACCACCGGCACCGATGAAGGTATAGAAGCGCCAGCCCAGCTGACGTAGGGCTTCCAGCGCCGGCTCGGACATCTGCAGGAACACCCCGTTGGCCTCCACCGGGAACATCAGGCTGACGCCGGGCACGTCCGCCACCCGTTCGGCCAGCAGGCGCGCGCACTGGTTGGCATGGCTGGCGTAGTGCAGCCAGGCGCCGTCCTGCAGCACGCCCACCCAGGGCGCAGCGAGGAAGCGCATCTTCGAAGCCAGTTGGCCGGCCTGCTTGCAGCGGTAGTCGAAACCTTCAGCCAGTTCGCGGTTGAAGAACAGGATGGCCTCGCCCACCGCCATGCCGTTCTTGGTGCCGCCGAAGCACAGCACCTCTACGCCGGACTTCCAGGTCAGCTCCGCCGGGGTCGCGCCCAGCGAGGCGCAGGCGTTGGAGAAACGTGCGCCGTCCATGTGCAGGTGCAAGCCCAGCTCGCGGCAGGTGGCGCTGAGCGCCTGCAGCTCGTCCGGGCGGTAGACGGTGCCGACCTCGGTGGCCTGGGTGATGGTGACCACGCGGGCCTTGGGATAGTGGATGTCCTGGCGCTTGAGGGCGATCTCGCGGATCGCCTCGGAGGTCAGCTTGCCCTCGGCGTCGGTGCGCGCCAGCAGCAGCTTGGAGCCGTTGGAGAAGAACTCCGGCGCGCCGCACTCGTCGGTCTCGACGTGGGCGGTCTCGGCGCAGATCACGCTGTGATAGCTCTGGCACAGCGATGCCAGTGCCAGGGAGTTGGCCGCCGTGCCGTTGAAGGCGAAGAACACTTCGCAGTCGGTCTCGAACAGCTCGCGGAAGTAGTCGGAAGCGCGGGCGGTCCACTGGTCGTCGCCATAGGCGCGCTCGTGGCCGCGATTGGCCTCGGCCATGGCGGCCCAGGCTTCGGGGCAGATGCCGGAATAGTTGTCGCTGGCGAACTGTTGGGTGTTGTCGGTCATGGGGCGGCCTCAAAAAACGTTGTACGTCTGACAGCAGCGTAGCAACGGATAGTCGCTCGCCGCCGGAGGGGGCGCGAGGCCTCTCCGTATAGAGAGGCCGTGCGGTGGATCAGGGCAGCTTGGTCAGCGCCATCTGCTCGGAGATGGGCACGAACAGTTCGCGCAGGGACTGGGCGGTGCCGCCATTGGGCTTGTCCGGCGAGGTCATGTTGAGCACGTAGCGGCCCTTGATCAGGCCGGTGAGGGTCGCCTCGCCGGTCTTGTCGTCCGGCGCCGGCACGCTGATCGCCAGCGGGTCGCCCATACGGGTGCTGTCGATCACCGGCAGGTACTGCTCGCCGCCGAACTGCGCGGCGGTGCCGTTCTGCAGCGCGGCCTGGCGCGCCTGGTTGAGCAGCGAGACGTTCTTGGCGGTGGTGTCGCGCAACTTGGCCTGGGCGGCCAGGTACTGCTTGGCGGCTTCGCCCTGCTGGTCGGCACCCGGCGCCGGCATGCCGGTGTCGGTCAGGGTCACGACCAGGTGCTGGCTGCCGTCGGCCTTGCCGTAGACGATGGTGGCGTCGTCGTAGCCGCACTCGCGGGAGAGGTAGGGATAGCCGTAGATGGCCTTGGTCGGCGGCAGCGCCTTTTCCAGCGCATGGCCGGTGCAGCTGTCGCCGGCCGGCGCGGCGGCGGTGCTGGCGGCTTCGGGGGCCTGGGCCTTGGCGGGTTTGCTGTCATCACCACAGCCTTGCAGGGTCGCGGCGACCAGCAGGGCGGAAAGCAGGGTCAGGGAACGGTTCATGGCGTCCTCGCATTTCGGAGAGCCGCAGTTTAGTCCCTTGTCCGGGCGGTTCCTATCGGCAGCTTCATTGCGGGGGTTTGCAGCCCTGCCTGCCGGTCGCCTCGCCATCGAACAGCCGCGACATGCCCCAGGCCGACACCTGGGTCAGCAGCAGGGCAGAACGACACAGGTAGAAAGAAGCGCTTCATCCCGCAGGTCGCGCCGTCCTGACGCGGGCATGTCGCATTCTGACCAGCCGCAGCGGGCAATTCCACGCGCCCGGTCGCTTTTGCGCCATTCGCGCCATGTCGCAAACGCACCTAGCCGTGGCGTACATAGGCATCTGAGTCGGCAGGGCCAGTCATACCATCGCAGACAAGGGGGCCACTCGGCCCCGCACCAGCCATTGGCGCGCGTCCCGCGCCGCAGGGAGACCAGCGATGTTCAGCAAGCACGACCAGATCCAGGGCTATGACGACGAACTGCTCGCGGCGATGGACGCCGAGGAGGCACGCCAGGAAGACCACCTCGAGCTGATCGCCTCGGAGAACTACACCAGCAAGCGCGTCATGCAGGCCCAGGGCAGCGGGCTGACCAACAAGTACGCCGAAGGCTATCCGGGCAAGCGCTACTACGGTG
>NZ_JBCHVH010000009.1:0-3123 GCF_050474425.1 Pseudomonas sp. B1-22
TCATCCAGATTCGGGTATGTGACAGGTCTTTGCGGTTCACACGAACTTTCGGTTCGTTACGTCTTCACCGTACAACACGCAAATTGTTTGGGTGTTATATGGTCAAGCCTCACGGGCAATTAGTATCGGTTAGCTCAACGCCTCACAGCGCTTACACACCCGACCTATCAACGTCGTAGTCTTCGACGGCCCTTCAGGGGAATCAAGTTCCCAGTGAGATCTCATCTTGAGGCTAGTTTCCCGCTTAGATGCTTTCAGCGGTTATCTATTCCGAACATAGCTACCCGGCAATGCCACTGGCGTGACAACCGGAACACCAGAGGTTCGTCCACTCCGGTCCTCTCGTACTAGGAGCAGCCCCTCTCAAATCTCAAACGTCCACGGCAGATAGGGACCGAACTGTCTCACGACGTTCTAAACCCAGCTCGCGTACCACTTTAAATGGCGAACAGCCATACCCTTGGGACCGGCTTCAGCCCCAGGATGTGATGAGCCGACATCGAGGTGCCAAACACCGCCGTCGATATGAACTCTTGGGCGGTATCAGCCTGTTATCCCCGGAGTACCTTTTATCCGTTGAGCGATGGCCCTTCCATACAGAACCACCGGATCACTAAGACCTACTTTCGTACCTGCTCGACGTGTCTGTCTCGCAGTCAAGCGCGCTTTTGCCTTTATACTCTGCGACCGATTTCCGACCGGTCTGAGCGCACCTTCGTACTCCTCCGTTACTCTTTAGGAGGAGACCGCCCCAGTCAAACTGCCCACCATACACTGTCCTCGATCCGGATAACGGACCAGAGTTAGAACCTCAAGCATGCCAGGGTGGTATTTCAAGGATGGCTCCACGCAGACTGGCGTCCACGCTTCAAAGCCTCCCACCTATCCTACACAAGCAGGCTCAAAGTCCAGTGCAAAGCTACAGTAAAGGTTCACGGGGTCTTTCCGTCTAGCCGCGGATACACTGCATCTTCACAGCGATTTCAATTTCACTGAGTCTCGGGTGGAGACAGCGCCGCCATCGTTACGCCATTCGTGCAGGTCGGAACTTACCCGACAAGGAATTTCGCTACCTTAGGACCGTTATAGTTACGGCCGCCGTTTACCGGGGCTTCGATCAAGAGCTTCGCTTTCGCTAACCCCATCAATTAACCTTCCGGCACCGGGCAGGCGTCACACCCTATACGTCCACTTTCGTGTTTGCAGAGTGCTGTGTTTTTAATAAACAGTCGCAGCGGCCTGGTATCTTCGACCGACATGGGCTTACGCAGTAAATGCTTCACCCTCATCGGCGCACCTTCTCCCGAAGTTACGGTGCCATTTTGCCTAGTTCCTTCACCCGAGTTCTCTCAAGCGCCTTGGTATTCTCTACCCAACCACCTGTGTCGGTTTGGGGTACGGTTCCTAGTTACCTGAAGCTTAGAAGCTTTTCCTGGAAGCATGGCATCAACCACTTCATCATCTAAAAGACGACTCGTCATCAGCTCTCGGCCTTGAACACCCGGATTTGCCTAAGTGTTCGGCCTACCACCTTAAACTTGGACAACCAACGCCAAGCTGGCCTAGCCTTCTCCGTCCCTCCATCGCAGTAACTAGAAGTACAGGAATATTAACCTGTTTCCCATCGACTACGCTCTTCAGCCTCGCCTTAGGGACCGACTAACCCTGCGTCGATTAACGTTGCGCAGGAACCCTTGGTCTTTCGGCGTGGGAGTTTTTCACTCCCATTGTCGTTACTCATGTCAGCATTCGCACTTCTGATACCTCCAGCAAGCTTCTCAACTCACCTTCACAGGCTTACAGAACGCTCCTCTACCGCGCATCTTGCGATGCACCCGTAGCTTCGGTGTATGGTTTGAGCCCCGTTACATCTTCCGCGCAGGCCGACTCGACTAGTGAGCTATTACGCTTTCTTTAAAGGGTGGCTGCTTCTAAGCCAACCTCCTAGCTGTCTAAGCCTTCCCACATCGTTTACCACTTAACCATAACTTTGGGACCTTAGCTGACGGTCTGGGTTGTTTCCCTTTTCACGACGGACGTTAGCACCCGCCGTGTGTCTCCCACGCTGACACTTCCAGGTATTCGGAGTTTGCATCGGTTTGGTAAGTCGGGATGACCCCCTAGCCGAAACAGTGCTCTACCCCCTGGAGTGATACGTGAGGCGCTACCTAAATAGCTTTCGAGGAGAACCAGCTATCTCCGAGCTTGATTAGCCTTTCACTCCGATCCACAAGTCATCCCCTACCTTTTCAACGGGAGTGGGTTCGGTCCTCCAGTCAGTGTTACCTAACCTTCAACCTGCTCATGGATAGATCGCCCGGTTTCGGGTCTATACCCAGCGACTAATTCGCCCTATTAAGACTCGCTTTCGCTACGCCTTCCCTATTCGGTTAAGCTCGCCACTGAATATAAGTCGCTGACCCATTATACAAAAGGTACGCAGTCACCTAACTAAGTAGGCTCCCACTGCTTGTACGCATACGGTTTCAGGTTCTATTTCACTCCCCTCTCCGGGGTTCTTTTCGCCTTTCCCTCACGGTACTGGTTCACTATCGGTCAGTCAGTAGTATTTAGCCTTGGAGGATGGTCCCCCCATGTTCAGACAAAGTTTCTCGTGCTCCGTCCTACTCGATTTCACTTCCAAGAACCTTTCACATACGGGGCTATCACCCACTATGGCCGCACTTTCCAGAGCGTTCTGCTAGATTCAAAGAAGCTTAAGGGCTAGTCCCCGTTCGCTCGCCACTACTAAGGGAATCTCGGTTGATTTCTTTTCCTCAGGGTACTTAGATGTTTCAGTTCCCCTGGTTCGCCTCTTGCACCTATGTATTCAGTACAAGATACCCAGCTTATGCTAGGTGGGTTTCCCCATTCAGAGATCTCCGGATCAAAGTCTGTTTGCCGACTCCCCGAAGCTTATCGCAGGCTACCACGTCTTTCATCGCCTCTGACTGCCAAGGCATCCACCGTATGCGCTTCTTCACTTGACCATATAACCCCAAGCAATCTGGTTACTGTCTCGAACGTGAAGACGACATTCGCCGAAAATTCGCGCTTGAACTCGCAAATTTTACCTTGACTTGAATAATCACCAGTGAAAGAGATTATTCAGTCTTACTTCTA
>NZ_JBCHVH010000010.1:0-1952 GCF_050474425.1 Pseudomonas sp. B1-22
CTTGCTCCTTGGGGTTGTGGGACGTCTCACATGGAGTCAGAAAGGTGTTTATTAGACGAAGAGGTCTGGAAAGGCCCGCCATAGAAGGTAATAGCCCTGTAATCGAAAGTAAATGCCCTCCGAGACGGATCCCGAGTACCGCGGGACACGTGAAACCCCGTGGGAATCTGGCAGGACCATCTGCTAAGGCTAAATACTCCCTGGTGACCGATAGTGAACCAGTACCGTGAGGGAAAGGCGAAAAGAACCCCGGAAGGGGAGTGAAATAGAACCTGAAACCGTATGCGTAGAAGCGGGGAGTTACGTTTGCGTGCAAGGTTAAGGTGAAGAGCTGGAGCCGAAGCGAAAGCGAGTCTGAATAGGGCGAATAAGTACGTAGGCGTAGACCCGAAACCGTGTGATCTACCCCTGTCCAGGGTGAAGGTGCGGTAACACGCACTGGAGGCCCGAACCCACGCACGTTGAAAAGTGCGGGGATGAGGTGGGGGTAGCGGAGAAATTCCAATCGAACTCGGAGATAGCTGGTTCTCCTCGAAATAGCTTTAGGGCTAGCCTCGGAGTAAAGAGTCATGGAGGTAGAGCACTGATTGGATGCGGGGCCCGCCAAGGGTTACCAAGTTCAGTCAAACTCCGAATGCCATCGACTTATATCCGGGAGTCAGACAGTGGGTGCTAAGGTCCATTGTCAAGAGGGAAACAGGCCAGACCATCAGCTAAGGCCCCTAAATGTATGTTAAGTGGGAAAGGATGTGGAGTTGCCCAGACAACCAGGATGTTGGCTTAGAAGCAGCCATCATTTAAAGAGTGCGTAATAGCTCACTGGTCGAGTGACTCTGCGCCGAAAATGTAACGGGGCTAAACATACTGCCGAAGCTATGGATTGATACTATGTATCAGTGGTAGGGGAGCGTTGTGTACCGGGTTGAAGGTAGACCGAGAGGACTGCTGGACTGTACACAAGTGAGAATGCCGGTATGAGTAACGAAAAGACATGTGAGAATCATGTCCGCCGAAAACCTAAGGGTTCCTGAGGAAGGCTCGTCCACTCAGGGTAAGTCGGGACCTAAGGCGAGGCCGAAAGGCGTAGTCGAAGGACAACAGGTTGAAATTCCTGTACCACCGTAACCGTTATGAGCAATGGGGGGACGCAGAAGGATAGGGACGCGAGCTGATGGATGCTCGTCCAAGCAGTGAGGCTGATGTGTAGGCAAATCCGCACATCGTAAGGCTAGGCTGTGATGGGGAGGGAAAATTACAGTACCGAAGGTCTTGATTTCATGCTGCCAAGAAAAGCCTCTAGCCAGGTGAAGGTGCCCGTACCGCAAACCGACACAGGTAGGTGAGAAGAGAATTCTAAGGCGCGCGGAAGAACTCTCGTTAAGGAACTCGGCAAAATGACCCCGTAACTTCGGGAGAAGGGGTGCCTCGGTAGGGTGAATAGCCCGAGGGGGCCGCAGTGAAAAGGCCCAAGCGACTGTTTAGCAAAAACACAGGTCTGTGCGAAGCCGCAAGGCGAAGTATACGGGCTGACGCCTGCCCGGTGCCGGAAGGTTAAGGGGAGTGGTTAGCCGCAAGGCGAAGCTATGAACCGAAGCCCCGGTAAACGGCGGCCGTAACTATAACGGGCGTAAGGTAAATTCTGACCCAGATGAATGTCGTAACGACTTGGGCGCTGTCTCAACGAGAGATCCGGTGAAATTTTAATACCTGTGAAGATGCAGGTTACCCGCGACAAGACGGAAAGACCCCATGGAGCTTTACTACAGCTTGATATTGGACTTTGGTACGGACTGTACAGGATAGGTGGGAGCCTGAGAAGCCTGAGCGCCAGCTTAGGTGGAGGCGCCGTTGGGATACCACCCTGTTCGTATCGGAGTTCTAACCTAGGACCGTAATCCGGTTCGGGGACAGTGTCAGGTGGGTAGTTTGACTGGGGCGGTCGCCTCCTAAAG